>JADQBJ010000042.1:0-197166 GCA_016278675.1 Desulfobulbaceae bacterium
AATGTTTTATAACAAGCAATTAGTAAAGGAAAAGACTTTTTGCGACCTTGTCAATATTCACCATACACGACTTCTCCGGAAGGCCGACTGCATCATCTGCATAGAGTTTGTTTACACCTCCGATCAAATACATACCCCCCTTCCCGGACCTTTCGATAAACTCAGCGCGAAATACATTCTCCCGATTCATTGTCGACAGCCTGCCGTTCTGTAAAATGATCGTATGGTCGGCCAGACGACCCGCCTGGGAAAGATAATGGGTGGCAAAGATGAGAGAGACCTTCTTTTCCCGATTGCATCTCTCCAGGATGCTGAGGATTATCTCCTGATTTTCGCTGTCGACATTGGCAGTTGGTTCATCACAGAGCATTACCTCAGGCTCTATAGCCAGAGCACGAGCCAAAGCGACACGTTTGGTTTCGCCACCCGAGAGTTTGTGGGCATCGGCGTCAATAAAGGCCGACATCCCCACCATTTCCAGGACCTCCTTGACCATAACGGCCCGCTTTTTTGCTGGAACCTTGCGGATTTTCAGACCGAACTCAATATTATTACGGACCGTACCGGTGAAAAGAATGGGATATTGATCCATCAGAGACACCTTTTGCCGGAGTTGGTGCAGTTTTCGCTCATTGAACTGCACTGCCGCATCTCTGAAGGTGATTTTCCCCTCTGTCGGGCTCTCCAAAAAGGCGAGGATATTCAGCAGAGTGGTTTTCCCGGCGCCGTTTGGACCAATAAGTGTATATACCTTGCCGGTCGCGATATCCAGGGCATCGATATCGAGAATGATGGAATTTCCGTGAATCTTCCTGAGACTGCGGATCTTATAAAGCATCGGTTTCCGTCCTGCCCTGGAAAAAATGGAACAGCATATTTATGATAAAGGCAAAGGTCATCAGGATAATACCGAGGGCAACGGCCAGAACAAATTCTCCCTTGTCGTATTCAAGCGCCATCGCCGTGGTCATCGTTCGGGTAAATCCCTTGGCGTTACCGCCCAGCATCATCGAGATTCCGACTTCGGCAATGACTCTTCCGAAAGCGGCAATCAGAGCGGCGATGATGCCATAGCGCGCCTCTTTAAAAATTACCCGGGCCATCTGCAATTCATTCGCTCCAAGGGTCAGAGCCGTGGTCCTGTAGCGTCTGTCGATTCGGCTGATTGCCGCAATGGTCAGTGTCGCAATCACCGGAGTGATGAGAATCACCTGACCTATAATAATGGCTTTTTGGGTGTAGAGCAATTCCAGGGGTCCCAGGATGCCCCGCCTGGAAATAATCGAATAGACAACAAGTCCGATCACCACGGTGGGAAGAGCGAGAAGGGTGTTGAGGATGGTAATAACCAGGCGCTTTCCCGGAAACGTCTTAAAAGCCACCAGGAAACCGCAGGGCAAACCTAGAAGAGAGGAAAACAGCGTTGCAAAAAAACTGACGGTAAGCGAGACTCCCACTATCTCCAGAAGTTCACTGTCCAGCGAGATCATCAGCAGGAAAGCCGAATGCAGACTGTCTAACAGCATATGCTCTCCATGATAAGCCGGTATGGCTGACATCGTTGCTTTGCTGCAGAAGCACCAGGCATTCTGCAGCATTGCATCGCACTACTGCAATTCTTCCGAACTGATTGCATCAGGATAAAACAACTGTTTACCGACAAGACGATATTCATTGATAAGCTTTTGGCCCTTTGGCGATATTAGCCAGTTCGCGAACTTTTGGGCCTCATCAAATTTCACATGAGGGTGTTTCTCGGGATTTATGGGAATAACACCATACGGATTCTCCAGCGCCTCTTGCCCTTCAACTATAACCACAAGATCAATCGGCGGAGTTTTGCCATATTTATACTTTATGAATGTCCCTCTGTCCGTCAGAGTATATGCCTGTTTCTCGTCGGCAAATGTTAAGGTTTTACCCATTCCCTGACCGACGGAAATATACCATTTATCAGCCTCGGCCGGAACAGTAAATGAAATTTCTTTCTTTTGACCATTTTTGACGAGAATCTGGGTCTTCTCGATAAGTTGCAAATCAGTCAACTTCCAGAGACTTTGTTCCTTTGTATGGGTCCCGCTGTCATCACCACGCGATATGAACAGGGCATTGGCCGTTGCTATTTTTTCCAGGGCCTCGGAGATATTCTCCATTCCCTTTAAGGCGGCGGGATCGGCAGGCGGTCCGATGACTACGAAATCATTGTGCATCACCGCATACCTCCTGGTACCATACCCCTCTTCGACAAATTTCTCTTCCCGGGCTTTGGCATGGACAAAGATAACATCGACATTGCCATCCATACCATCCCGGATTGCCGCGCCGGTTCCTTTGGCGATGACCTTTACCTCTATCCCAGTGTCTTTTTTAAAGGCTGGAAGCAGGATATCCAGCAATCCGGAAGATTGAGTACTTGTTGTGGTCGACATTGTCAGCACCTTCTCTTCTGCCGAAGCGCTACCGATAAGCAGCACCGAAACGGCAATATACAGCAAAATCATTTTTTTCATGGTTCATTCCTTTTGAGATTGTCGGGAAAGATCATCTTTCCGCTCTGTGATATATCGTATCCTAGATATCCACCGGCCAATTCCATAAATCTCTTCTCCTGGAGAATCCCTAAGAAATTCTGGATTCCCCGTTCAAAAAAGCGCTCGCGACTGACCAGCAGGTCAAAACGCTCCCAGCGCAAAGAGATAAAATCAAGATCAAGCATACCGGCCACGGCGCGAATAGCGGGGGCGGCATCGCAACGACCACTGAGAACTTCCAGGCCCGCATCGATGTGACGGGAAACCTCCCTGGTATATCCCCTGATCTGTGCGGCGCTGATATCGGATCCGGCAATTTCATAATCGAGAAGAAGCCGGGTGCCCGTTCCCAGGGGGCGATTGACCATAGTTATGTCATTCCGGGCAAGATCAGCGACATTTTGAATGTTTTTTGGATTGCCGCGCTGCACCAGCAGGCCCTGCTCCCGCCTGCTGAAATTGATGAATACCGGTGTTTTCTCCAGTTCCTGCTCGGCGAAGTCGAAGTTATACTCCTGATTATCGTCCTGAAGAAGATGACATACCCCGATATGACAGAGCCCTCGTCGTAAACTCTTCAGGCCGCCCATACTGCCGACATTGGCGAAAAACGCCATCGTCTCGGAAAATTTTCTATGAAACAGAGTGAGGGTCTGCTGAAAAAGCGGATCATCACTGCCGGCCAGCAACAGACGTCCTGTATCGGTAGACAACTCGGCCGCCTGCACCGGCCCGTTAATCATATTAAGCTCAAGCCACTCCTCGACAAGTCTTCGGGGAAAAAGCCACTTGCCGGTAATCTTAGTTGCCGGCAGTCCCTTATCGCTGACCAGGGCGTAGACCATCTTTTCATTAACTTTCAGAAGATCAGCCACCTCTCTGGTGGTGATGAACTTATATTGCGGCAATGCATCCATTTTCCCTCCATTCCGCCAGCCGACAATGTATATTATGGTGTCGTTGTGTCAACAAACTTACTGAAAGTTACCATAAAAGACCATAAATGACGGCAAAAAATATTCCCCGTAAGTGTTGCGCTTTCTCAAATAACTTCGTACTATCCTGACAGCAACAGTAGTTATGTCGGTATATTATTAATCCCGGCCGGCTTTTCCCGACGGAGAAAATATCATGGAACTAAGTGCGAGTCTTGAAGATTACATCGAGACTATCTATCATATAGTTGAAGAAAAACAGGTGGCTCGGGCAAAAAACATTGCCGATCAACTGTCCGTTAGTCGCGCCTCCGTAACCGAGGCCCTGAGAGCCTTGTCAAGCAAAGGGTTGATCAACTACGCTCCCTATGAAGTCATTACCATGACTCCACTAGGCAAGGAGGTTGCCGAAGATGTGATCTTTCGTCACAACACCCTGAAAAATTTCTTTACCAGAA
The DNA here is from genome assembly GCA_016278675.1 of Desulfobulbaceae bacterium. GTDB lineage: Bacteria > Desulfobacterota > Desulfobulbia > Desulfobulbales > Desulfocapsaceae > Desulfopila_A. Next base: position 3,925 of record JADQBJ010000042.1, read on the forward strand.
TTTTGACAATCGAACAGGATATAGCCGAAGACGGCGCCTGTAAGATAGAGCATTCTGCTCCACCCCAGGTGATCGACAGAATGATTGATTTTATGAAATTTGTAGATTCATGCCCACAGGTGGAAAAGGGGCTGATAAATAAATTTAGGGATTTTATTAAATCAAAGGACCATAAGTAGCTGGTAGAGCAGGCCTCTATTACATGCCATTATGGGAAAAAGTCTCTCAGCCTTTCTGCAGATATATCACCGGCCATGGCAATAATCCTTTCTGAATAATACCCATCCTCGATCAGATTGTTTGTGACCAGACGGTATCGCCTCTCATCAATAATCGCCGCACCATATAGAATCCTCGGCAGAAGCAGACTGTTGACAAAGGGAATATCTCTGGCCTTGCAATAGTTTGCCGCCTTTCTATCATCGAGCAGCATGAAGTCGCCATAACCCTCGTTGTAGAGATGGATGGAACAACTCTCGCCGGCACCCATTCCGGCCAACCTGTGGTTGGCTAGTGGGTTTTTGACCACATCGCGGAGGAGGCCGACCAACTCTCCTGCTCCTTTTTTTTGCGGTACGTTCAATTCATCATAGACGGATCGGGCGATAATGACGGAATAACTCTTCAGGAAGGTATGAAAAATCTGGGATTTCTGCAGCAGAATCAGCGATGATGAATCTGCCACCACTCTTCGTTGACCATTAGGCACTTTCCCGGCTCCTCGGAAATTATGCTCTGTGTTGTATGAAGAGTCTTGTCTGCACATATTTTCCCAAAACCCGAACTGCCTGATCCGCCGACCGGAAAACCGCCAATCCGCTCTCTTCCAGACCATTGGCGATATGATCATATAGAGGACCACTGTCAACAACCATAACCAGCGGCTTGACGGTTTGAGCGTTGAGGGCGGCTATTCCGGCAACAAGACCTTTGCCGTGTGATGCCCCGTCGTCGGCAATTTGCTCATCGGGCAGAGTATGTAGAATGGGTGTGAGAGGAACAATGGCGATTACCACAAGATCGATACTGGCATCATCGAGCAGGCTCTTGATGATCCCTGTATAGACATCCTCGGTGGCCATGGGTGTCACATCCATCGGATTGGCAATGGTGACCAGCTGCTGCAGTCCGGCATTATTAATCAGCATCTCCATTTCCATTACGGTATTCTCCCGGAACTGCGCCATTTCCAGAGAGTAATCTTCTCCGAGAATATTATCGGCAATACCTACCGCCTCATAACCGGCATTGCTGACCGCCGCAAGCCTGTTTCCGTTTATCACCCTGCCATGCAGCGCCCGCGACAGTCGCAGCAAACCCTCGAAATCGGAAAAGGTTTCTGCAACAAAGGCACCAGCCTGGCTGATGCATGACTCGCAGACCATATAGTCGCCGGCAATGGAGGCGGTATGCCCGGTCATCGCTGTTTTCCCCTCGGCGGTGCGCCCGGCCTTGTAAAAAATGATTTCCTTGCCGGCTGCAATAGATTCCCTTACCGCCTGAGAAAAGGCAAGGCCATCCAGATCAGCAAAACCTTCTACATAAAAGGCTATGGTTTCAAGTTCTTCTCTTTTATTGAAAAATCTGAGAAAGTCAGCAGCCGTCAAATCGATCTGATTGCCGATGGAAACCGCATAGGCCGGATCAAGAAAGGAAAGCTTACTCATGCGGGTTATCATATAGGCACCGCTCTGGCTGACCAATGCGCTTTTTCGCAGGTATTTTCCTCTGCTTTTCGGCAGCTTTGACTCCGGAATAAAAATACCGTCATATCCGCCGGGATGAGAAAGGATTCCCAGGCTGTTGCCTCCCAGAATTACCGGACCGCCACTTTTTTCCCGGCGCATCTTCTCAATTCGTGCCAGCAGCTCATCCCTTTTATCATTGGCGGCCGCATCATCTTCACCGAAGCCTCCGGGAACCAACACCACGCTGTGAGCACGGTCATGCTCCACCACCTGTTCCAGCAGTTCCGGAATTGCCGAACTGTTCACGGCGAGAATCAGGAGGTCGACTTTCTTCGGAATTGATAACAGTTCCGTTACCGTCCTTACACCGTCCAAATTCTGGAATGAAGGGTGAACAAGGAAAAGACATTCTCTGGAAAACCCCATTTTCAGTATATTTTCCAGTATTATTCTGCCGATATTCATTCCTTTAGCGGAAGCCCCGACAATGGCTATCGAGCCGGGATGAAGCAATTTATCAATATTGGCCGAGGGACGCCCGGCATGTTTGCCTTTGGGCGGCCTTGAGAAGCGACACAATCCATCGAGTGGAAGCATCAGGTAATTTGAAAAGGCAAAGGGATTGATTTCGAGCTCATCAATGACATATGGCGCTCCCGGATTCAGTGGGGAAAAGAAGCAGCCCAACTCGATTAACGCGGAGAAGCATTCCAGCAGCTGTTCGTCGGTGACAATACGTTTTCCGCCCCGGGTCAAGCCGGCTAGTTTCCTGTAGGAAATTGTACTCCGAAAAATATTGAAGAAATCTTCTCCGCTCATCATTTCGGTGGAGGCGGCAACTACCGCCTGTCCTCTCCTGAATCTTTTGGCATACAGCTCGGTATCCGTCCCTCCAAGACCGGCACTGAGAATCATGCCGAACTCTCGGGTACGCCGCAGACTGACCAGCAGCTCGTTGCCGAACTCCCGCGAATCCGGAACCATATACTGACAGAGAACAACTCCTTCGATAGAGTCTGAGATGTGCCGTTTAAGCTCTTCCTCCGTATTTTCCTGCAATCCTTCGGCAAGCTCGAGTTTTCCCAGACGCACCATCTCCGCAAAAGCCCCAGGTAGGTCAGAGTACATACGTCGGAGAGCCGAGAGAATGTCCTCCAACGTCTTGTTGACGATCTGCACACCGCCAACATCGCTCTTATGCAGAACCAAGGGGGAGACTATTTTAACGACTGCCTTTTCCCCGGGGATCGAGTCGAGATCCTCTTTCTTCAACCTCTTGTTTTTCGGCAAAAATCTATAGGTCGGAGGGGTTTCCGAGCCGGCGTATGAAATGAGATCATAGACTTCATATTCAAAAAGATAGCTTCTGCCGGCTCTTTCGGCTTTTTCAAACAGAGTGTTTATAAACGAAAAACTCACATGTGTTTCCATGTACCATCACGACAGTCATTTTTTTATTTATACAAGGTATAGAGAGCCTGCGTCCCCATATTTTCGCCGCCGTCCTGGGCCAGTTTCTCATAGAGAGACCTGGCCAGAGCCAATCCGTGGGCGGTCAGTCCTATATTCTCAGCAGACTCCAGCGCTATCCCCATATCCTTGATAAAATGTTTGACAAAAAAACCCGGTTCAAAGTCTCCCGCAATCATGCGGGGGGCCAGATTAGAGAGCGACCAACTGCCGGCGGCGCCCGCCTCTATGGACTGCAGAACCGTCTGCGGATCAAGCCCGGCCTTTTCCGCATATCGTATAGATTCACAAACACCCATCATGGTGGAGGCTATGGCGATCTGGTTGGCCATTTTGCAGTGCTGACCGCTGCCGGCGTTGCCCTGATAGACTATGTTCTTCCCCATAACTTGAAAGAGAGGCAACATATCGTCAAAAATCTTTTTCTCACCACCGACCATTATTGAAAGCGTTGCCTGCCGGGCACCGATATCGCCGCCGGACACCGGAGCATCCAGGGCATCGATCCCAAGCTCCGCTGCCTCGGCGTAGATACGGGCGGCAAGTTTGGGGCTGCTGGTCGTCATATCGATGAGGACGCTTCCTTTTTTACAGTTTTTTATTAGCCCGCTCTCCCCAAAATATACCTCCTCCACATCCTGTGGATAGCCGACCATGGTTATAATGATATCTGATTTTACGGCTAGCTGAGCACATTCACACCAGACGGCTCCCTGCTGCAGCAGATCTTCGGCTTTTTCCCTGGTTCTGGTATAGATATTAACGGCATATCCGCTGTTCAGCAAATGAGACACCATGCTTTTCCCCATCACCCCTGTACCGATAAAGCCGATTACCTTTGCTGTCATTGTTGTCATTCTTTTCTCCTTTGGTTCATATAGAATTGCGCGAATGCACACCGATCCCCTCTTCAGAAAGAGATCGTAGTCGATTTATTATTCTACCTTAGATGCCTGCGGATTTCGAGTACTTGATAAATTGCTCCAATTCCACGAAACCGTTCTGTGGTATTTTCCGATAGCGGCAGGTGTCTTTGCCGATATCCACAACCGAGCCTGACCCCGATACTGCACAACACCACTATGTAGTATTGTGCGTATTGTGCTTGTTCCTGGACGCACAATTTGGAAAAATATTTTTCCTGTATCCAGGTGGCAAATAAACATATACAAAAAACAAGAATTCCCTCAAAGTATTTTAGGCTATTTCTCTATTTTTATTTTATCTTATTCGACAGTTAATGCATATTAGTTCAGCTTATACCCCTAAACAGCTCTTCTTATAGTGTATATAAGAATTAACCTTCTCCGATAAGTATCATCATATTTTCCTATTTGACAAAGATCCTGTTTTAAATATAGATGCCCAACATGAATAGTTTGAACAATTGCATGTTGATTGAGTATCTATGTATTTATTTTGAAAATGGGGATTGCTTGAAATTCCCGTAAGAGAACGGAGGAGAACATGGCAAAAGTTGGAGTGTATGTCTGTCATTGCGGCTCGAATATCGGTGGTGTCATCGATGTCGAAGCTGTCCGCAAGCATGCGGAAACTCTACCCGACGTGACCGTATCCAGGGAAAACCTGTTTATGTGCTCAGATCCGGGTCAGGAAATTATACGCCGGGATATTCGAGACGGTTTGGTCGATAAGGTAGTTGTTGCCGCCTGCACACCTCGCACACATGAGCCGATCTTTCGTAAAGTTCTGGAGGGAGAGGGGCTGAATAAGTTCTTCTTTGAAATGGCCAACATCCGGGATCAGGACAGCTGGGTGCACGCCCATGACAAGGAAGGTGCCACGGCAAAAGCCAAGAAAATTGTGGACAGCGCCATCGCCAAGGCCAGGAATCTCATGCCGCTGGAAGATAAATACGTCGATGTCACCAAGGCAGCACTGGTGATCGGCGGCGGCGTTGCAGGAATATTTGCAGCCCTCGATCTGGCCAACATGGGCAACAAAGTATATCTGGTTGAAAAAGATCCATCAATCGGCGGCGTCATGGCTCAACTTGACAAAACCTTCCCAACCAACGACTGCTCTGCCTGTATCCTCACTCCGGTTATGGTCGATGCCGGAACTCATCCCAATATCGAGCTGCTTACCTATTCCGAGATCGATTCCGTAGAAGGATATATCGGTAATTTCGATGTCAAAATAAGAAAGAAGCAGGCCTATGTCGACTGGGCCAAATGCACCGGTTGCGGCGACTGCGCCGATGCCTGTCCGGTCCGTACTCCAAATGAATACAATGCCGGTCTCGACAACAGAAGTGCAGCATATATTCATTTTCCCCAGGCCGTACCAAAAAAGGCGGTGGTCGACATGAACGCCTGCATCAACTGCGGTGGCCGGAAGATCGGCAGCGAGACCAGGATCAGTAAAAAAACCGGCAAGCCTATCCTCGCACCCTGCGAGAGGGCCTGTCCCGCTGGAGCTATAGACAGAAGCAGGCCAGCCGATCCCAACGGAGAAATCCTTGATGTCAAAGTAGGCGCCATTGTAGTGGCCACCGGCTATAAGGTTATGGAAAAGGAAAATTTCCACAACCTCGCTCCCGACTCCCCCAACGTGCTCACCGCTCTGCAGCTGGAAAGACTGATTTCCGCAACCGGCCCGACCGGCGGTAAGTTTCTCAGGCCGAGCGACCACGAGAAGCCTAAAACCATATCCTTCCTCTCCTGCATAGGTTCGCGTGATCACAACCATCACACCTACTGCTCCAGAGTATGCTGCATGTATATGATCAAACAGGCCAAACTGCTCAAGGAAAAATACCCGGATCTTAACATCTACATGCACTTCATGGATGTTCGTACACCGGGTAAGGATTTCGATGAATATTACACCTCCGCTGTCGATATGGGCATCCGAATAATCCGCGGCAGGGTCGGCGGTATCGACATGCTGCCCGGAGACAAGCTCAAAGTAATGGGCTATGACGGTGATCTCGCCCAAAACATAGAAATAGAAGCCGACATGGTGGTTATGGCGACAGCCATAGAACTGCAGGACGACATCAAACCGCTGGCTCAGAAAATGAGCCTCACCCTGGATGGTTCGGGATTCTTCAAAGAGCTCCATCCCAAACTGAAACCGGTGGAAACCGCGGTTGAGGGTATTTTCCTCGCGGGTTGCTGCCAGGGACCAAAGGATATTCCGGATACCGTGGCTCAGGCCAAAGGTGCTGCCGCGGCTGCCGCCGTTCCGCTGGCCCAGGGCAGAGTCAAGATCGACCCGACAATATCTGAAATTGACCGTGTGAAGTGCAGCGGCTGCGGTATCTGCGAACCGCTCTGCCCCTACGGCGCCATTAGCATGGCAGCTGACAACGGCAGCCACCCGCGTGCGCGCATAGAGATGACCCAGTGTAAAGGTTGCGGTGTATGTACAACCGCCTGTCCTTCGACTGCCATTGTACTCCATGGATATTCTGAAAATCAGATCATGGCGCAGATAGCGGCATTAACAGCATAGGAGGTAACCATGGCAGCTTTAAATCTAAGCAAAATGAATCAGGAAGAAGTTATCCAGGCGGTCATCGACAATGGTGGCGCAGGTATAACCAAATGTATCCAGTGCAATGCCTGCGCATCCGTATGTCCGGTTGCCAAAGCAGGATTTCCATTGTACGGGCGGCTTCTCTTCAGGAAACTGCAGACAGGCCACTACGAGGAAATAATAGAAGATCCTTCGAGCTGGGCCTGCCAGGCCTGCAATCGCTGCACAGAAATCTGCCCCCGGGACGCCAGACCGTTTGATATTGTTTTTGCCTTCCGCAGAATGCAGGCAAATGAACTGGCAATTTCCACCTCCGCCTTTACTCCTCTGATGAACCTGCACGCCACCGGGCATGCCGTTTATTCCGAATCATCAAAAGAGCTGAGGGAACAGGTAGGCCTGCCGGCCTTACCGGTAACATCGATTTCAGACGAGAAAGCTCAAAAGGAAATCCAGACACTTCTGGATAACGGCCCCATGGGCGAGCTTGGTATATTCTAGCAAGGAGATAACAATGGAAAAATGCGGTATGTATTTAGGGTGCAATATACCTTTCAAGGCACCGGATATAGAACAATCTTTTTACAAGGTCTTTCCCAAGCTTGGTGTCGAAGTCGTCGATATGGAAGGAGCCACATGCTGCCCCGCCTGGGGTACGGCCCCATCCTTCGATCTCAATACCTGGCTCGCCGTTTCAGGGCGCAATATCAACATTGCCGAAGAGAAGCAAGTCGACATCATGACCGGCTGCAACTCCTGCTTCGGGGTGATGAGCGAAGCCAAACACATGATTGAACATGATGCAGCAAAACGGAAAAAGCTCAATGAAAACCTGGCGTTGATAGATCGCCGCTTTAAGGGCACTTCCGATGTCTATCATGTTTCCCATGTATTGCACAACAAAATCGGCCTGGAAAAAATTAAAGCGAGCCTGAAATACACCCTCAAAGAGCTGAAAATCGCTGTTCAGCCGGGTTGTCACATTCTCTGGCCCACCGAGGCCATGCTGATCAAGGAGAAAAACTCATTTTTCCCCACCATTCTCAAGGAATTATGCGAGATACTCGACGCCGAGGTTCCCCATTACACCACCCTCAACAGCTGCTGCGGTATGGGCGCCATGCGTTCCACGGATCAGGACAAATCCATAGGCCTGCTCAAAACCAAGCTGATCAACATGAAGGAAGAGATCAATCCCGACATGGTGGTCACCACCTGCTCGTCCTGCTTCCTTCAGTTTGACGGAGCACAGAAGATTCTGCGGGATAAAGGTGAGATCGATTTTGAAATCCCGGTGTTCTACTACACTCAGCTGCTCGCATTATGTATGGGTTTCGAGCCGAAAAACGTTGCGGCAATCAGCGAAACTCCACGTGACCGGATAATACAAAAGATTCAGAGCGAGGCCCGCCTGATTAACTAGTGTCTGCCCATAAATGATCGACTCGTTCTAATTCTGCGACTGCTGGATGAGCGAAAGAGCCATTTATGAGAAGTCACAAACTAGGAGAATGATAATGGAATTTGTACCTAATATAATCGGATTCGCCTGCCAGTGGTGCACTTACGCCGGTGCAGACCTGGCCGGCAATCTCCGTTGTAAATATCCACCGACAGTCAAGCTGATCAAGGTGCCCTGCTCGGGCAGAGTCAAACCAGAATATGTGCTCCAGGCCTTTGCACAGGGGGCCGACGGTGTGCTTGTCGGTGGCTGCCACTTCGGCGACTGTCACTACAAAGACGGTAATCATAAAACCAAAAACCGGATGGACATGCTCAAACAAATGATCGAAGAATTTGGTTTCGATTCGCGAAGATTCAGGCGGGAATGGATTTCCGGCGCCGAAGGCAAGAAATTTGCCGATGTCATAACCGAGTTCACCGAAGAGTTGAAGGAACTCGGCCCCAACAAGATCCTGGAGGTGGAAAACAATGGCTGATAAAATTAAAACCGGATTTTTGCTTCTCGGAGGATGCGCCGGCTGCGAGATGGCCGTAGTCGATCTTTCCGAAAAGCTGGTGGATGCTCTGGAGCATGTAGAAATTGCTTTCTGGGCCCCGACGGTGGCCGATGTCAAATATGACGATCTGGCAAAGATGGAAGACGGGGCCATTGATGTAGCCTTTATCGACGGCATGATTCGCCTTGATGAACATATCCATATGGCGAAGATCATGAGAAAAAAGGCCAAGACTCTGATTGCTTTCGGCGTCTGTGCAGCCCTTGGCGGTACTGCCGGCATGGGCAGCCTGCACACCAAGGAAGAACTTTTTGCCAAGGCCTTCAACAATACGCCGACAACCGACAATCCTGATGGGATTTATCCTCAGGCGGAATGCCTGGTGGACGGCAAGTACAATCTGACATTACCGGTGTATGAAGATAAGGTTCGGACCCTCAACCAGATTGTCGAGGTAGACTACTACATTGGCGGCTGCCCTCCACATCCCTCTCATGTCGGCGCAGCCATCAATGCCATTGTCACCGGCCAGCTGCCTCCCAAAGGCTCCTGGATAACAAACGGCAAAGCTGTCTGCGATATCTGCGATCGCAATCCCTCGAGTATGGAAAACGGTGCCCGTATCATGATTGACAAGGTTTTGAGAACCGTGGACGGTGTTCCCGACAAAGACATCTGCCTGCTGCAGCAGGGCTACATCTGTTTCGGCCCCATTACCCAGGGAGATTGCGGCGGCTCCTGTCTTAACGTCAACGTCCCCTGCCGTGGCTGCGGCGGCCCCATTCCCGGTGCGGAAGACTATGGCGCCCAGGCGCTCTCCACAATCGGCTCATTGCTCAAAGATGAGAATGCTACCAGCCAGCTGATGGAGAAGTATCCCAACCTGGCCAAGTTTTTCTATAGATATGCTCTTCCGTCAGGAATTCTTCCGAGAAAAATGTAGAGTGATACAAGACACTAAGGAGTGATACCGTGAAAAAGATAGAAATCAATCCAATGACTCGTCTGGAAGGTCATGGGAAAATAGCAATATTCCTCGACGACGCAGGAAATGTCGATGAAGCGTTCTTTCAGGTTGTTGAGTTCCGCGGCTTCGAAAAATTCCTTGTAGGATTGCCGATCGAAGAAGTGCCCCGCACAGTTTCCACCATCTGCGGGGTCTGCCGTGGTGTCCATTTTACCGCGGCCATGAAGGCCTCTGACCAGGTCTACGGAGTTCAGCCGACAGCAGTCGCCAGAAAATTGCGCGAGCTCTTTTTTAATGCCCACTATGTTGAAGATCATGCCGTTGTCTTATATGCCCTGGGTTTCCCCGATTTCGTTGTCGGACCCGGTGCTCCGGCTGCAGAGAGAAATGTAGTAGGTCTGATCAACGCGGTGGGCGCCGAACTCGGTCGCAAGGTGCTGCAGAAGCGCGGCTATGCCGTGAAAATCTTTGAGATGCTGGGCGGCAAACCAAATCATCCGGTATCGGCCATCCCCGGCGGCTGGTCGAAGACCCTCAACGAAGTTGAAAGAGAACAGATCGAGGGGTGGGCTCATGAGCTGGTTGATCTTTCCAAGCTGACCCTCCAGATCTTCAATGATGTGGTTCTCAGCAATCCGGGTTATATGGAGTTGGTCACCGGCGATATGTACAAGGTACCCGTCAACTACATGGGCTCCGTGGATGAAAACGGCCACATGGCTCTTTATGACGGCACTCAGAAGGTTGTCGACGTCAACGGCAAAGAGCTCTATTCTTTCAGAGGAATGGAATACATCGATCATATTTCGGAACGGGTCCTGCCCTGGACCTATCTGAAAATGCCCTACCAGAAGAAAATCGGCTGGAAGGGCATCGTTGAAGGGCAAGGAACCAGCCTCTACAGTGTCGGCCCTTTGGCCAGATTCAATGTAGCCGATGGTCTGAGCACACCGCTGGCCAACGAAGAATTCCAAAAATTCTTTACCACCTTCGGCGGCAAACCGGTCCATAACATCATGGGATATCACTGGGCGCGGGCAATTGAGATGCTGCACTGCTCCGAGAGAATACTGGAGCTTGCCCGTGATCCGGAAATTACCAGCGACGATGCCCGCGCACCTTTAGGAGAAGTCACCGGTGAAGGCGTCGGCATCATTGAGGCACCGCGCGGTACGCTCATTCATCATTACAATACCGATGAAAACGGAATCGTCACTGATGCCAATATCGTAGTGGCCACCACCCACAACAAGGGGCCGATAAATCTGGCGGTGCGCAAGGCGGCAAAACATTTCATCAAGGACGGCAATGTCGATGAGGGCATCCTCAACCATGTTGAAATGGCATACCGCCCTTATGATCTCTGTCTGGGCTGCGCCACCCATGCGGTAAAGCCCGGCTCTTCCCCAATCGAGATCAAGATCTATGACAGCAATAAAGAGCTGAGCAGATCTCTCAAAAACTTTTAGCACCCTGCCCCGGACCAGAATATCCCGATTCCGGTCCGGGGAAAGTATAGCGACTATGAAAAAAAAATGTCTTGTCTGTGGAATCGGCAACCCGATGTTGAAAGATGATCGTGCCGGAATCGAAGTGGCGGAACGTATTGAAGCCTCGGATCTTGATGTCGATACCGAAATTATCTACGGGGTCGGCTTCGAAGTCAACGATAAGGTCATGGGCTACGACGATGTCATTGTCATAGATGCCGCCAAAATCGGCAAGCCTCCCGGCACCATAACCCAGGTGAGCGTGGAAGATATCTTTGCAGACCACAAACTGGTTTCTTCTCATGCCGTCACGCTTGGCTCAACACTGAAAGTCGGATATGAACTTTTTCCAGAGCAGATGCCGGGTCGTTTGCAGATCATACTTATCGAGGCGGAAGATTACTTCGAATTTACCCGGGAATGCTCAGCCCCTGTGAACACGGCAATTGCAGAAGTAGTGGACTTGATAACCGAATATTATTCCGAAATATTACGATAACCTGATCCAAGATGCCACCAGCAGGGCGAGCCTAATTCCAGGCAGCATTTTCTTGAGACGTTAACGCCTTGGATAATTCCTGAGTCCCCGGCTCAGGATTAAAAAGCACTTTCTGTTTTGCTGTTTTTTTCACCCTCAAAGGGGACTGGACTGAGTGAGTGGCGGTTTTTCAGAAGTTAGGCACCAATAATCGGCCATGCCGGATGCGGACATGGCAAAAATAGTGAGGGAGGTCATTGTGAAAACTTTTTTTGATCTGAAGCAGGAAGTCATTGCCAGGGGACTTTGCCATGGATGCGGCGGCTGTGTAACATTCTGCACCGCAATTAACTACGGAGCCCTGAAGATGGAAGAGGATCATGTTCCGCGATATCGAAGTGTGGAAAAATGCATCGATTGCGGCCTCTGCTATCTTATCTGCCCGGCTGTTGGTGAAATGGATGAGCAGGTAAATCGCAATGTCGACTGGAGCGCCCCTATGGGGAGGATCCTGCAGGTTTCCATAGCAAGAGCAACTGATAAAAACATCAGGGACATGGCAACCGATGGCGGTGCGGTTACCAGTCTGCTCCTCCACCTTTTCGACTCAGGGCGCATCGACGGTGCCATCGTTTCCAAACAGACCCATGAAGGCCGTCAGCCTTGGCTGGCCACAACCCGCGACGACATCATCGCCGCCGCCGGTTCACACTTTGACGCCATGCAGGGAGTCCTCCAGCTGGGAGAGAAATATTCAACCTATTCACCATCGGCACAGGCACTCGGCTCTCTGATGAGCCAGGGTCTGAGGAAGATTGCCTTTGTCGGTACCCCATGCCAGATCAAGTCAGCGCGAAAAATGCAGGCCTTGAAGCTGGTGCCTTCCGATGCCATAAAATTCTATTTCGGCCTCTTCTGCACGTCGAATTTTGAGCTTGACGGCGACAAGACACACACTCTGGAAGAAATTGCCGGCTGCACCATGGCCGAAGTCGAAAAGATGAATATCAAGGAAGACTTCATGCTCAACCTGAAAGACGGCCGCAAGATAAATATACCTCTTGAGGATCTTGATTTTGCAAGAAGAGATGCCTGTCGCTTCTGTGATGATTTTTCAGCAGAATACGCCGATCTCAGCTTTGGCGGTCTCGGGGCGGATCATGGCTGGACTGCGGTTGTAATCAGATCGCCTCTTGGCAGGGCGGCATTTGCCGACGCCAGGGAGAAATCCCTTGAGATCCAGAGCATCGACGATCATCCGGGTATAGATGCCGGCCTCATAACCGCCATTATGCAGAGCTCGAAAATCAAGAAAGAACATGCAGAGAACATGACAAAATAGAACAAATACGTGTCTCCAACCTTCGACTGATCGGGGGGAGAGGGAATTCTCCCTTCTCGATGCTTTTCTCGCCGCATCTCCTCTCCCCCTGATCGGTTGATTGCATTGGGCAATCTTGATGCAAACCATTGACTTTTTGCCTATCCTAACATTTTTCTGTTAAAATCCATTCCTCAGCATTTCGTTTCCAATATTAAATTCCGTCCAGGACATGGGTCAACCTAACCAAGGATGACTTGTAAAAAGGTTCAGCGACTGAAGCATAAGCTCAGAAAGCCTGCTCGAATTTATGAAATTCTTTTCTGATTAACAATGAAACTCAGCCAAAGAAACTTTATTCATGGTCCAAGTCATTAAGAATACTGTTGAATGCGTTATTTTCGTCATTCCGGACTTGATCCGGAATGACGGTAAAAATGTATCTTTGTAACATCTCCAAGGCAGGCCGTATGAAACCAGCTGAGTTTTTGGGGTGATCAGCAATTCTTTTGACGGTTTTTTGGGACTGGTCCACATGTGTTGCCTTTTCACCCCTCCCTGGTTGCGCCGCAGTCCAGTAATACTGAAACATAAGACTTGAAACAAAACGGGATGAAACACACCTCATAGGAGAGATTATTATGCGGTGCATGGGATCCGGAAAAAAATTTGTTTATCAGGAATCCCGAAGGGATTGGGCCGTATAGCCGGTGGTTTTAACCACCGGACAGCTCCCAATTCTCCAAGTCCTGAAGGGACGGCGTTATTCCCACTCACAGCCAAAGATATCATTCATCATATCCCCCGTGACCTGGAAGAATTAGTGCTTTCCCGTAATCGGGAGACGCTGGAGCCCTAAGTGTAATAAATTCAATGGGCATCAATGCAACAACATGTTAGTTTGCTGTCTGCCTTTTATAAAAATGCATTCGAACAAGTTTTTTTTTGCAGGGTACTCACTCTATGATAACCCGATGATGGTATGATCATCACAAATCGGCACTGTCAACATATAGAGTACCTTATTACTAAGGGACAAAAACAATGCAAAACAAAAATCTCTCCTTACGCCCCTACCTGCAAGAAATTGAGAGATATTGTCACCAGCTGGATCGTAAACAGATGACACAGCTTATTCTCGGGCTTGCACGGCAGATTGATGCACAAAATCGTCAAAAATATCTCGACACCTTTCATTCGATACTTCCTCAAGCCGGCAGAGAACAAAGTAGCGTGTCGGACTATGATTTTTCTCCCTTGCTTGCAGATATTACCGAGTTGCAGGAAAAAGTTCGATGCCGACTCGAGTCGATAGAAGACTATTCCTACTGGGATGATCCCGATGAGGGCGATTGGGAAGATGATTACTATGATGAAGATTCTCCCCCACCGTTAAGCAGCGATCAGATTGAGGAATTGAATAACTGTCTCGGGAAGGCAAACAATATATTCATCACCGCTGATAAGCAGGGTGCCCGTATGGTATACGGAGCGCTTTTTTCCTTGATTGATGAGGCAAGCTGCTACGGCTATATGCCGGAGATGGAAATCGATCTTTATGAAACTAGAGCCCGTTATATCAGATGCATATACGATCTTGAGCCGCTGGAGAGGAAGGGAGAGGCTGTGCTGGCTGCCATGTATCCGACTCCCAGGGAAGATGATTGTGAAGGGATCATGCCGGATGATCTGCCGTTCCTGCAGGATGTAATAGATGCCCTGCCGGATGAGCCGGAGGGCCTGGAAAGCTTTCTGCCGATCTGGTCCGGGATACTCGCCCTACTGAATTTTCGTGATGACCGTATTGCCGATCTCCGACTTGAGGCTGCCTATCTTGAAAAAGGCCTTGATGAGGTCGGCCACTTGGTGAGAAAGTGGGGAAAAGAACAGCCGAAAGGCTGCATCTTTTGGCTCAAGCTGTTGCAGAACGAGAAACAATGGAGCCAACTGAAGGAAAGTGCCCACCTTGTTCTTGAAATACTACCGGCAGGGCGACATAGACATAAGGCTTCGGAGTATCTCGCCCGGGCAGCGGAACAACTTGAAGATACGGAGACCCTCCTGGATGGCTGCCGTGAAGGATTTCACTCGTTACCGGGACGAGATACCCTGATACCGCTGCTCATCGAAGCGCAACGGCAACAAAAACGTACTGAGGAACTGAATGGTGCACTTGATTTCTGCACGGAAAACATCTCGGAATGCGGCAATGACCTGATCACCCGAATACTCATTATGTCCGGCAAGTTTGCCGAGGCATTCAGCAGGGAGAAAAACGCCGAGCCAGTCGGTTGGACAATAAACAATACCGGTCTGGTCTACTTCAGCACTCTCTATCTGCTCTGCAAAGGAAGTCCGGATTGCATCCTGATCGATGAGGGCCTCCACTTCTATGCGGATGAATGCTGCCTCCACTTCACCGGGTTCTCCGGACAAACCTGCGATTCCGCCGCGACCTACAGGGAGATCATTACGGGCCTGGAAGGCATAATTCTTACGGATGAGGAGTGCAGCCGCTACTGGAGCTGGTGCCGGAATATGGCTGATAAGCGCATCCGTGACATACTCGCCAACAAATACCGTAGCGCCTACGACAGGGCCGCGCTGGTCCTTGCCGCCCTGGCTGAAAGTCTGATTCTCACAGACCGCCCCAATGAGGCAAAAGCGCTGCTCCAAAGCTACTGCTGTGTCGAATTCAACCGGTTTTCCGCCTTCCGCCGGGAGACCCGGCAGGTAGTCGGCAGATCTAGTTTAATGCGGGGCTGGGAGAAGGAATTGTAGGGGTGGGAGATACGCAAGGAGGAGAGATTATGAAAATTGCGCATGCTGTATCTGATGAACAATCAGAAAAGATCATCCCACATTTGCTTGTTGATCATATAAATGGAGTTAGTTATCTGGCAGAGAAATTTGCTGAATTGTTTAAAAACGATGATTGGGGCAAGGTTGCCGGTCAGCTGCATGACCTTGGCAAGGGATCAGATGAATTCCAAGAGTATATCCGTGATGTCACTGGTTACGAGCGGAGCTGGATAACGAAGGAATGCGCTGGAAAGGGCCCTAACCATTCTAGTCATGGAGCAGTATGGGCGGCTGAAAAGGTTAAGGGGCTGACTGGAAAAATTTTGGCATATCTCATTTGTGGCCACCATGCCGGCCTGCCGGATTATCATTCGGAGGTAGGCGGTGGTGGAAGCTTAAGCCGGCGCCTATCACAAACTGAAACAGAAAAGCTGCCAAAGCTCGACCCGCAGTGGGTGAGAGGTGTAACGGAAGGAATTCATGCTCTCTCAACACCACCGGTTGGAAAAGGGTTGAAAACACCGGATACCTTTCATCTTTGGGTGAGGATGCTTTTTTCCTGCCTTGTCGATGCTGATTTCCTTGATACGGAACAGTTTATGGACGGAAAAAAACATGTATTTAGAAAAGATTACTCATCAATCAGTGAGCTAAAAGATAAATTTGATCTCTATATGGACAAGTTGGCATCTAGGACGGCTGGATATCCCACCAAGATTAATAAGCTTCGACAGCGTATCTTAGCAGAGTGTCGGGAGAGAAGCAGAATGGCACCTGGATTCTTTAGTCTAACAGTACCTACTGGTGGTGGCAAAACTCTGTCGGGTATGGCCTTTGCTCTTGATCATGCGATCCATCATGAGAAAGACAGAATTATTGTGGTAATCCCGTACACCTCAATAATCGAACAGACGGCAGCTGAATATAAAAAGATATTTGGTGATGAAAACGTTCTTGAACACCATTCAAGTATTGATCCCGAGAAAGAAACGTTGAAAGCGAGGTTGGCCAGTGAAAATTGGGACGCGCCGATCATTGTAACCACCAACGTTCAGCTTTTTGAGTCTCTTTTTGCAGCGCGTTCCTCTAGATGCAGAAAACTCCATAATATAGTTAACTCGGTAGTTATCTGTGACGAAGCACAGATGTTGCCGCCGGAGTACTTAAAACCGATATTGAATGTTATGCAAGGGTTAGTTGAGTGTTTTTGTGTTTCAATGGTTCTGTGTACCGCCACTCAGCCGTCTTTGTGTGGTGAGATAGGTTCCGGCAAAGCCGGATTTAAAGGACTAGATAAAGCCGATGTACGTGAAATTATCCATGACCCCTTGGGGTATAGCCGTCATTTTCGACGTGTAGAAGTTGAAGATGGCGGTCGTTATGAAGAGTGGGGGAATTTAGCTGATGAGCTAGCTAATTTGCATCAAGTGCTTTGTGTGGTCAATACCAGAAAGGATTGCCGCGATCTCCATGCCTTGATGCCAAAAGAAAGCATATTACTCTCTGCCAATTTGTGCGGTGAACACCGCAGCCGGATAATTAGCAAGATCAAGGAAGCTCTTGCCGAAGATAAACAAATAACAGTGATCTCAACCCAATTAATCGAGGCGGGTGTTGATATCGATTTTCCTGTAGTCTACCGGGCCATGTCCGGTTTTGACTCCATTGCCCAGAGTGCAGGTCGTTGCAATAGGGAAGGTGAACTCAGGGTAAATGGTCAAAAGGTCAAGGGGCGGGTAATAGTTTTTACACCACCGAAACCTGCTCCTCCCGGATTTTTACGTAAAGGAGCTGACGCTGGAGCGGAAATCTTGCGTCTGGATTTTGAAAGCTGCCGCCACCTCCAGCCACATATATTTACAAAATACTTTGATTTGTTTTACCAAAACGGTGTCAACACCTTTGATCATAAAGATATTGATTCATTATTGGTAAAAGATGCCTACATCGGTGAGTTCCAGTTTCGTACTGCAGCGAATCTGTTCCGCCTTATTGACGACCAGAATCAGATTGCTGTTGTGGTTTGGCATGTGGGTGTGAAAAACAGCGGTCAAAATCTCATCGGACTGCTTAAAAGATATGGTCCGAGCCGCTCATTGCTCAGGAAGATGCAGCGTTTCATAGTTACGATACCTGAAAAGGAATTTCGAAAACATGAAGTGTGTTTTGACGAAATTGATGGTGTTTGGTGTCAGGCGGTCGATTTTGCTTATGATGAAATATTGGGTTTTGTCGGTCTTGACCAGCAACAACATTGTGGTGCTATTCTAGCTTAAACGGGGAAAAAATCCCATTGGAGGAACTGCCTATGGTCAAAAGAGAAAAGACATTCTGTCTGGAGGTCTGGGGTGACTATGCCTGTTTCACTCGACCGGAAATGAAGGTGGAGAGAGTGAGTTACGATGTCATAACTCCTTCGGCCGCTCGAGCAATCTTTGAGGCGGTATTCTGGAAACCTGCTGTTCGCTGGCATATTCGCCAGATTGAGGTGCTCAGCCCTATTAGCTGGATTTCTGTTCGCCGCAATGAGACAGGAGCAATAACTTCGGAGAGGACGAAGGAGATTTTCATTGAGGAAAAGCGGCAGCAAAGGGCCGGGCTCTTTCTCCGGGATGTTCATTACCGGCTTCATGGCTGGTTGGAATATATCTCTGTACAGGAGAGAAAGCTTTCGACAAATCAGACACCTGACTACCTCATTGACGAGAGTGAAAAAGGAGATAATCAAGTCTCACTTGAGGCATATCAAACCGGCAGAAATGAAAATCCTGGCAAATATTTGGCAATGTTCGAGCGACGGGCTCGAAAAGGTCAGTGCTTTACTCAACCCTATCTGGGTTGCAGGGAGTTTTCCGCCTATTTCAGACTTGTGGACAATCCGGCCCAGGAAGAGGTCCTGCCCATCGCAGAAGATTGTGACTTCGGCTTTATGCTCTTTGATCTCGACTTCAGCAACCCGAATGATCCAAAACCCA
Organism: Desulfobulbaceae bacterium; assembly: GCA_016278675.1. Taxonomy (GTDB): domain Bacteria; phylum Desulfobacterota; class Desulfobulbia; order Desulfobulbales; family Desulfocapsaceae; genus Desulfopila_A. Next base: position 22,581 of record JADQBJ010000042.1, read on the forward strand.
CCTTCTACCGCCCGGAGATGAAACAAGGACGGATTATGGTGCCGGACAGGCAGAGCAAGGAGGTATTTAGATGATCCTCCAAGCCCTTTATCAATATTACCAACGTAAAGCAGCCGACCCCGATTCAACCATTGCTCCCATAGGTTTTACCAGAAAAGAGATTGCTTTTATTATAGTTATCGACCGCGACGGTAATTTAGTTGATCTTCAGGATACCAGGATAAAATATAGGAAAAAACTGATTGGTAAACAATTTTTGCTCCCCCAAGCTGTAGGCAGATCAGGAAAAAATGCCTGGAAAACAGCCTTTTTGCTCTGGGATCATTATGGTTATGTTCTTGGTCAGTCAAAAACAGACGACGCTGAAGCAGTCGTGATGGCAGGAAAGCAGCTTAATTCATTTCAGGAAAAATTAAGGAATCTTCCTGCTGAAATCAAAGCGGATGATGGGATTCAAGCTGTCATAGCCTTTTATCAGACCGGCAATTACAAGAAAGTGGAAACATTACCTACCTGGGCGGATTGTAAAGCAATAAATGGTTGCAACTTAACGTTTCGATTGGATGGCGATGGACAGGCAATTGCAGAAAGAAAAGCTATTGTCAATTATCAGAAATCAATAGCTTTGCAAGCTGAGGAGGGAGAGGTCTATCAAGCCTGTTGTCTTATTACTGGAGAAAAACAAGTTATTCAACGTCTCCATGGACCAACAGCAATTTTAGGCGGACAAAGCACTGGTAAGCTTTTTGGTTTTCAGAAAAACTCTGGTTATGACAGCTATGGCAAAGAACAGGGCTTTAATGCCCCTGTAGGCAAATATGGTCATGCTGCGTACATCACCGCTTTATCAACCTTGCTAACAAGTGATAACAGTATGCGGCTTGCGGATGCAACTGTGGTTTTCTGGTCAGATAAGCCAAGTCAGTTAGAGCAGGATTTTAATCTCTTTTTTTGTGAACCGACTAAAGAGGATAATCCGGACCGAGGTATTAAAGCAGTAAGGGCGCTTTATCAGTCAGTTCAAATCGGCACTTTAGAGGCAGAAAACAATAATTCGTTCTATGTATTAGGTCTTGCACCCAATGTGGCCCGAATTTCAGTGCGCTTCTGGTCGACGGGCAATGTACTCCAGTACGCAAATAAGATTAAAACTCACTTTGATGATTTGGAAATCGTCAAGTCAGACCGTGATCAAGAGTTTTTCTCTCTGCATAAATTACTCTCCCATACCGCCTTGGAATATAAAATCAGCAATGTTCCTCAAAGCTTGGCAGGAGCAGTTGTGCATGCTGTGTTGGCCGGTACACCGTATCCAGCCACCCTGCTCCAACAATGTATGCGGCGTATACGGGCGGAAAGGAAAGTCAACCGGATCAGGGCAGCTATTCTCAAAGCTTTTATTAATAGAAAACATCGTCAATCACACAAAAGTACACAGGAGGAAATCAGCGTGAGTTTGGATAAAAACAACATGAACCCGGCCTACCGTCTGGGTAGACTTTTCGCTGTCCTGGAAAACATCCAGGAACGAGCGCAAGGCAAAGGCACCATCAGGGAACGATTTTATGGGGCTGCATCCTGCGCACCGGTTACCGTATTTCCATTGTTGCTGAAGTTGAAAAATCACCACCTTGCCAAACTTGCAGGAGGTAGCGTTGTTTATTATGAAAACATCCTGGCCGATATTTTTGCTGGTATAGCGAATATCCCATCCCATCTGCCCCTAGAGGCACAAGCGAGATTTGCGGTAGGCTATTACCACCAGCGTCAAGATCTGTTTACCAAAAAAGAAAAGGTATAAAGGAGAGATCAATGTCTGAAAGTATAAAAAACCGCTATGATTTTATTTTGTTTTTCGATGTCCAGGACGGCAATCCCAATGGCGATCCCGATGCCGGTAACTTGCCTCGCATGGATGCTGAGACGGGTTATGGTTTAGTCACGGATGTTTGCCTGAAACGCAAAGTAAGAAATTATGTTCAGCTTGTTGAGGGAGCGATACCACCATTTGATATCTATGTAAAGGAAAAGGCAGTGCTAGGCCGTGCCCATGTGAAAGCCTTTCAAGAGTTGGGCATTCAACTCGGTGAGGCATTTATGGATACAACCACGGAAGAAGTCTATAACTGGTTTGATGAAAATGGCACTCCGGCAGGAGTTACGGTTGAAGCCGATGAAGAAGATAATGCTTTTACTATAAGTGTAGCTGCTGACGCTGATAAAAAGCAAATTCAAGAGTGGCTTAAGGACATGAAACCTATAAAATCGGCCAAAGAGGCAGTAAATAAGGCGATAAAAGGAGCAAATCCCAGGAAACCAACAGGTAAGGAAGTCGAACGGGGAAGAGTTAGAATGTGTGAAGATTATTATGATATTCGCACATTCGGAGCAGTTCTTTCTTTAAAATCGGCCCCTAATTGTGGACAGGTCAGAGGGCCAATACAGATGACATTTGCCCGATCTGTGGATCCGATTGTGGCTTTGGAACATTCGATAACGCGAATGGCGGTGGCAACTGAAAAAGAAGCGGAAAAACAACATGGAGACAATAGAACCATGGGACGAAAATATACCGTCCCCTATGCTCTCTACCGCGCTCACGGTTTTATATCTCCCCATCTTGCCGCTCAAACCGGATTTAGCGAGGATGATTTAAAGTTATTCTGGCAATCCCTCTATAATATGTTTGACCATGATCATTCTGCTGCTCGTGGTTTGATGGGAACTAGAAAATTGGTTGTATTTAAACACGATTCTGCTCTTGGCAATGCTCCGGCGCATCAACTTTTCGATATGGTGAGCAACCCAACATTAAAAGATAACACAAAACCAGCCCGAGCCTTTACAGACTATAATGAAATAGAGCTTTCTGCTCCTGTGCCTGACGGTGTCAGTGTTCTTTAGTTATCTGGAATTTGACCAATACAATCTAATCTAAACGATTTTTTTCAATTAATTTCGGAAATGTTGGAACAATAAGATGACTATCAAACAGGGCGAAATAATCGTTTACAGTGATGACACCGGAAACACTGTGGTTGATGTTAATTTAAATGATGAGACCGTGTGGTTGACACAATCTTCTATTGCCGAGCTGTTTAAAACCACTGTTCCCAATATCAGCATGCACATTCGCAACATTTTTAACGAAGGCGAATTGCCGTCAGCGACAACTGTTAAGAAATTCTTAACAGTTCGCCGGGAAGGTAATCGGGATGTGGGTCGTGAACTAGATTACTATAATCTGGATATTATCATTTCAGTTGGTTATCGGGTTAAAAGTTCCATCGCCACCCAGTTCCGCATCTGGGCAACCAGAATACTCAAGGAGCATCTCGTCAAAGGATTTACTGCCAACCAACAGCGCCTTGCCGAAAAAGGCGTGCGGGAGGCGCAGCAGGTGCTGGCTCTTCTGGCTGATACGCTGGAAAGTCACGATCTGGTCAATGACGAGGGAAGGTCGGTGCTATCCATTGTCAACCGCTACGCCCGGACATGGCGTCTGCTGCTGCAGTATGATGAAGACCGACTGCCTTTGCCCGAAAACAAGCAGTCACGGAGTAAAGTTCTTGAGGTTGACCGGGTTCGCAAGGCAATAGTTTCGCTCAAAAAGGAATTACTGGATAAAGGAGAGGCGACGGCTCTGTTTGGCAATGAGCGGAGTGACGGGCTTGCCGGCATCATTGGTTCCGTCTATCAGACCTTTGACGGGCATGATTTGTACCCGAGCAGGGAGGAAAAGGCCGCCAACCTGCTCTATTTCGTTATCAAGGACCATCCTTTTACCGACGGCAACAAGCGGATCGGCTCTTTTGTTTTCATCATGTTTCTGCATCTGAACGATATGCTAACGGCTTCACCCTTCGACAACAGAGCCTTGGTGGCCCTGACTCTGCTGACGGCGGCGAGCGACCCTTCGCAAAAGGATGTGCTGGTTCGGCTTATCGTCAATCTTCTTTCCGAAAATAGTGGTTGAGATGTGCAATGTACAGTGAAGACGATCTATTCATGATATCCGCCCTGCAGCATTTTCTCTTCTGTCCGAGGCAGTGTGCATTGATCCATGTTGAGCAGCAGTGGACGGAAAACGTTTTTACCGCTGAGGGACGTGTTCTGCATGAACGGGTGCACACTGCGGCCCGGGAGTCGCGGCGGAAAGTCCTGGTGGAGTTCGATGTCCCCATACGTTCACTGAAGCTGGGTATTATCGGGCGGGCCGATATCGTCGAATTCCACCTGCAGGATGATGGAAGCCGGCTCCCCTTTCCTGTTGAATATAAGCGAGGCAAACCCAAGAAAAACGATGCAGATAGGGTCCAGCTCTGCGCTCAGGCAATCTGTCTTGAGGAAATGCTGGAAGTCCAGGTTCCTGGCGGAGCACTCTACTACGGAAAGAAGAAACGACGAACAGAGGTGGTTTTCGATGCCGCCCTTCGCCGGATCACCATCGATACGGCTGAGAAAATCCATACGCTGCTGGGCAGTGGCCGCACTCCGCCTCCGGTCTACAGCCCTGCCTGTGAAAGTTGTTCATTTCTGGAACCCTGCCTGCCGGAAACAGCCGGCAGAGAAAGCAGTGTGGGACGCTATATGGAGAAACTACTCAAAATATGAAAAAACACTTGAACACACTGTTTGTAACGACCCAGGGAGCGTATCTGGCAAAAGACGGAGAGACTGTCGCTGTCCGGATAGAAAGGGAAGTAAAATTGCGCATCCCTGTCCACACGCTCGATGGCATCGTCTGCTTTGGCAACGTGGGCTGTAGCCCTTTTCTGATGGGTTTTTGCGCCGAAAAAGATGTCGCCATTTCGTTTTTGACGGAGAACGGTCGTTTTCTGGCGAGAGTTCAAGGACCTGTCTCGGGCAATGTCCTGTTACGGCGCGAGCAGTACAGACGCGCTGATGACCGAAAATTTTCCGCCCGGTTGAGCAGAGCGTTTCTCACCGGCAAAATAGCAAACAGTCGGCTTGTCCTGAAACGGGCCCTGCGGGACCATGGAAAGAAAATCGATACCGAGGCGGTCGAAGATGCAGCGAAACGGTTGAATACTTCACTCGCAAGGCTGCAGGATGAACTCGATCTGGATATGGTTCGCGGCGTGGAAGGGGATGCGGCCCATATCTATTTCAGTGCTTTTGATCATCTGGTGACACGAAACAAGGATGCGTTCTTTTTTCATCAACGCAGCAGGCGTCCTCCGCTTGACAGGATAAATTGTCTGTTGTCCTTTCTGTATACTCTTATCATGCATGATGTCCGTTCTTCTTTAGAGTGTGTCGGCCTTGATACCGCCGTCGGTTTTCTGCATCGCGACCGGCCGGGCAGACCGGGGCTGGCGCTTGATCTGATGGAAGAGTTTCGTCCGTTGGCGGACAGGCTTGCCCTGTCGCTTATCAATCTTGGCCAGCTACAGGGAAATGATTTCGTGATCAGCGAGGCCGGAAGTATTCGGATGAAGGATAATGCCCGAAAAACGCTTTTAATAAGCTACCAGAAGAGAAAGCAGGATGTGATTGTTCACCCATTCCTGGAAAAGCAGATGCCTGTCGGTTTACTTTTCCATACCCAGGCACTTCTTTTGGCCCGTTTCCTGCGCGGAGACCTGGATGGATATCCGCCGATGATCTGGAGGTAGACTATGCTTGTACTGGTCAGTTACGATGTCAAAACAAGCGATCCCGGAGGGACGGGAAGACTGAGACGAGTCGCAAAGGTGTGCAAGAATCATGGGCAACGTGTCCAGTATTCAGTTTTTGAATGCATAGTCGATCCGGCGCAATGGACAATGTTGAGAGCAAAGCTGATAGCGCAAATTGACGAAAATGCCGATAGTCTGCGCTTTTATTTTCTCGGAGCAAACTGGCGAAATCGGATTGAACATGTTGGCGCAAAGGAATCATTGGACCAGGAAGGACCGCTTATTATTTGAAATATATGTCGCGCGAACCTCCGACAAACAGAAATTGTCGCTGGGGTCGCAACAGTACGCTAATAAACGAATTACCATCTATTAAAACTCAATGTGTGCATTGAGTATCTTGAAAATTAACCTTGTTCGCAGTACCATTGATTTCGAGTCAATCATTTCATTACCTTATGGATTGACAGTCGCTCCCAGTACGGGAGCGTGGATTGAAACGATATAGATTATAACCTCTACTGGCAGCGCAACGGTCGCTCCCAGTACGGGAGCGTGGATTGAAACATGTACTAGAATTGACCCTCCAGAGGTGGTGAAGTCGCTCCCAGTACGGGAGCGTGGATTGAAACATTCATCATGAATCGAAATTGCGGATCGGTAGGGGTCGCTCCCAGTACGGGAGCGTGGATTGAAACAATCCTCCATAGCGGAAATTTACGGCGGCAATAAGTCGCTCCCAGTACGGGAGCGTGGATTGAAACGTTTTCCCTCTTCTCAGACGATGTAAGTCCGGGTCGCTCCCAGTACGGGAGCGTGGATTGAAACTCAAATCTATTTACGAGTAAGCGGAACCACTGGGTCGCTCCCAGTACGGGAGCGTGGATTGAAACTGCACGCCGACAGGCTTAGCAACGAAGACCGCGACGTCGCTCCCAGTACGGGAGCGTGGATTGAAACAGTTTTCCGAAGAAACCGGCGAGGAAATGGAAGGTCGCTCCCAGTACGGGAGCGTGGATTGAAACAGCGTAATACGATGGCAGTTCGGTTTCACAGTAAGTCGCTCCCAGTACGGGAGCGTGGATTGAAACAATCCTCAATCGCCAAGACATACGGCGGGAAAAAGTCGCTCCCAGTACGGGAGCGTGGATTGAAACGCTGTCAGTGCCTATGTTTTTTTACGGGATGGGGTCGCTCCCAGTACGGGAGCGTGGATTGAAACTGTGATCCGGCCAGTTTTCGTAATGTTATTTTGTCGCTCCCAGTACGGGAGCGTGGATTGAAACAGCAGCTCGATCGCCGTCACCGTCTTTGTCGATTGTCGCTCCCAGTACGGGAGCGTGGATTGAAACCATCTGGATCGTGCTGAGGGTCGAGGCTGCCTGAGTCGCTCCCAGTACGGGAGCGTGGATTGAAACTTAGACGAAGTAGAGGGGTGGCTCGTATGATCCAGTCGCTCCCAGTACGGGAGCGTGGATTGAAACTCTTGAACGATAAAACTCTACGCTGATTAAATGCGTCGCTCCCAGTACGGGAGCGTGGATTGAAACTTACGTCGATAATCTCCGTTGCTCGGGTAGTGGGTCGCTCCCAGTACGGGAGCGTGGATTGAAACTCGAATCTCGAAAATACCAGCGCTCAGAGATAGGTCGCTCCCAGTACGGGAGCGTGGATTGAAACACCGAAGGTAACAAGCAGCGAGGTGAAGTCGGTTGACAGTTTGACAATGCCGGAAAATATTGCTTTAAATAAAGCATCGACACAAAACTCTTCAGGGGGCGTTGCGCATGAAAAGCCATGTTTGGCGACCGCTTTTTGTTGTTATCGGACTCGTTGCGGTTTTTTTTGTGACGAGGCTGTTCCTGGTTCCGGAAGATTTCGGCACCCACCAACGTGGATATATGTACGGTTATTACCGGCTGGGCAACGAACAGGAATGGCAGAATTTTCCGCTCAAATATCAATTTCCATCGCCCGCCTATTCCTGTAATGATTGTCATGACGAGCAGTTCGCGTCAATCGAAAGTGCCAGGCACAAGATCATTCCCTGTGAAAATTGTCATGGAGCCGCGCTCAGCCACCCGGAACAACCTGAAAAACTGGTCATCGATCGCAGCCGCGACCTCTGTATCAGGTGTCACGCCTTACTCTTTACCCCTTCCAGCGAACGCAGCGCTATCCCCGGCATCGACCCCGACACGCATAACGCGGAGATGGAGTGCAGCGAATGCCATAATCCACACAATCCGGACCTGGAGGGGATGTAACCATGAAGAGACGTGATTTCCTGAAAGATTCCCTTGTCTTCATCGCTGGAGCCGGAATTTCCCTCTCGGCCCTGGAATGGCTCGATCCGCATGAGTTGCTTGCCTCACGTCCGGCTGTGCGCTGGGCCTTCCTGGTGGACACCCGTAAATGTGTCGGCTGCGGCTTTTGCGTCAAGGCCTGCAAGATCGAAAACGATATCCCACTCGATGCCAACGTCACCCGCACCTGGGTTGAGCGCTACGTGATCAGAAAGAATGGAGAAGTGGTAATGGACTCACCCAAGGGTGCCCTCCACGGCTTTACCACTAACGGGATCGATCAGAATAAATCAGGCATCCTGCAGGTACCCGACGAGGAAATCGCCAAAGCTTTTTTCGTCCCGAAGCTGTGCAACCAGTGCGAAAACCCACCCTGCGTCCAGGTCTGCCCGGTTGGCGCCACCTACCAGGCCGCCGACGGCGTCGTGCTGGTTGACCGCACCTGGTGCATCGGTTGCGGTTACTGCATCATGGCCTGCCCTTACGGTGTCCGGTTCTTCAATCCAAAGCTGAAGGTCGCCGAAAAATGCAACTTTTGCTATCACCGCATCACCAAAGATTTGGAGCCTGCCTGCGTTCAGGCCTGTCCCTTTCAGGCCCGGCTGATCGGCAATCTAAAGGATCCGCATGATCCTGTGGCCCAGTCCATTCTCAACCGTCGGGTCGGCGTGCTGCGTGACGAGTACGGCACCAAGCCACATGCCTTCTACATCGATCTTTCCAAGGAGGTGCGCTAGCCATGATTGAGCATCTGGCCGAATTGTCCGTTCACGGAGAGGCCTGGACGGTAAAGGACCTCTTTGTCCTGCCCAACGAATACATCTACTGGTCGATTCAGATCGTTCTTTACCCATACATGACCGGTCTGATCGCCGGAGCCTTTGTTCTTTCCTCTCTGTATCATGTCTTCGGGGTGGAGAAACTTAAGGATATTGCCCGCTTTGCCCTGGTCTTCTCCTTCGCTCTTCTGCCCGGGGCGCTGCTGCCGCTGCTGCTCCATCTGCAGCAACCGCAACGCGGTATCTATGTAATGCTGACGCCCCACTTTACCTCGGCGATTTCAGCCTTCGGTATCGTCTTTACCATTTATTCCTGTATCGTCGGGGCGGAAATCTGGTTTGTCTACCGCAAATTCATCGTTGAATCGATACAGCGTCTGGAGAGAAAGAGCGACCGCGATGGCAAGGATGCCCTGCTGTTGATGATTTACCGGGTTCTCTCCCTCGGTGCCCGTGATCTCGACGAAAAGGCGCTGCACACTGATCACCAGGCCGTCAGATTCCTGGCGGGACTCGGTATCCCCGTTGCCTGTTTCCTGCACGGCTATGCCGGGTTTATTTTCGGTTCGGTCAAGGCCAATGCCTTGTGGATGACTCCTTTAATGCCGGTTATCTTTATCTGTTCGGCAATCGTCTCGGGCATTGCCCTCTGTCTCATAACTTATGCTTTTTTTATGAACCTCCGTCAGTGGGCTGCGGCCCGCAATAAAAAATTCCTGCTGCCGGATTGGCTGATGGGCAGCCCGGATCTCCGGGTCATGCCCCTGCGTAACGTCCAGGACGACGAAATCAGGATAACCGTCAAGTACCTGCTGATTTTCATGACTCTGGCCATTACCCTGGAACTCCTCGATATTATTTTTCGCGGATACACGGCGGTGAAATCGTGGGACATCCTGCGCGATGTCATCTATGAGCATGATTACGTAAAAATCTTCGTGCTGCAGTACGGCATCGGTAATTTTCTTCCCTTCCTGATGCTGCTGATACCGGGCCTGACCACCCGACGCGCCTGTGTTGCCTGCCTGCTGGTCCTGTTCGGGGTTTTTATGATGCGCTGGAACGTTGTCATCGGCGGCCAGGCTTTCTCGCTCACCTTCGCAGGCTTCATGAACTACCACCTGCCGATTGTCCCCCACGACATGGAAACTTTCAAAGAGGGTGTCGCCGGCAGTCTGCTGGTCTTAGGGACACCGTTTGTCATCTTCTACTTTCTCAACATGATCATCCCGGCTTTCTGGGAAGACAGCACCCACTGATCCCAACCATTTGTCACTCTTAGGAAAGTTTTTCAAGGTAAAGAGAGATTAGCCCGGGAAGAATTATGGCTACCCGTTGAACGGCTGAATATTGCTGATAACGGCAGGAAGCAAAACAGTAAAAACTGTTCCGCTTCTTTTTTCCGATCTGACATTTATGCTGCCTTGATTTTTTCTGACAATGGAATGTACGATAGCCAGCCCCAAGCCGATACCCTTGCTGCTGTCTCTGTTTTTCGTGGTAAAATATGGATCGAAAATCTTCTCGAGTATATCCTCGTCAATGCCGCCACCGGTATCGGCAACAACTATTTCAACATATTTACCTCGGGATAAGCCCGGTATATCCTCATCAAGCACCTCGACATTATGGCCGGTTACAGTGATTTTTCCTCCCTCAGGCGTACAACTTTCGGCATTGAGAAGCAAGTTCTGCAAAATTACCTTGAGGTGATCCGGCATCACCTTTATGGGAAAAAGCCCGTGCTGAAAATCGACCATAAGGTCAACTTCATTTCTGAACATTTTTTCAAAACGGAATTCCTTAAAAAGGTCCTGCAATCTGACGCTTCCCAGTGCAGGGCTATCCCGCCGGGTGAAGAGCAACAGTTTGGCAGTTAGATCTTTAGCCCTGTTGGCTGCCTCCATTGCCGAACTCAGGAATTCCTGCACTTTATGCTGCGGGTCGAGAATACGCTGGGAGATCCCCAGATTTCCCAGAATGGCAGAAAGAATATTGTTATAGTCGTGGCCTATACCGCCGGCAAGTATACCTATTGATTCGAGTTTTCTGGCCTGCAGGATTTCTTCCTCCATCTCCCTTCTTCTGGTGATGTCATCGATCTGCCAGACAAAACCTTTCCGCACATCGGGGGGAGACGACTGATCGACCGCCCTTCCTGAAAGCCTACACAGAAAAGGACTGCCATCTTTCTTTCTCATGGTATATTCTATCTGTATAATCTTTCCGGCAACCAGATTGTCATAGCATCTCTGGCCGAATTCATGATACTTCTCATCGGATAGGTGAAGCTTCCGAGCACTGACGTTTTCAAGATGCCGGGCAGAGTCATATCCGAAGATTTCGGCGAGCTTCTCATTACACCTAACCAGATGACGTCCCTTTTTCAGAAGCATTACACCAGTTGTGATTGTGGTGAAGATAGACTCGAATTCGTCGGTGAGTTTGCGGGTTTTTTCCTTTTCGAGCAGAAGTTCCCTGATCTTTGCCTCTCTTTTCTGCTCTGAGCTGTAAAGAGAGGTTATCAGCATGGCATTGTTAAATGCCACAGCCGCCTGGTTGGCAAGCGCCTGATACACCAGCTTTTCTTCTTCTGTGAAAATGCGCCTTTCCCGGATATGACCGACCAGAACACCGAAAACCTGATTGGAAAGCATCATCGGAACAGCTATGGCCGAGCGGATATTATATTCTTCTATTAGGGGAGGAGTTTCAAAGCGATTCTCCAGATGAAAATCCGTCACCGACTCAATCCGGCAGGTTTTCAACGCCAGCCCGGTAACCCCCTGCCCTTTTCCGAGAACAAAGGAATTCATCACTTGTGCGGGAAATCCGTTGGTAGCAGCAATCGTCAGGTTTTCGCGGTCTTTGTCGAGGAGCAGGAGTGTTGAGTAATCCAGTCGGAAAATATTTTTGGTAAAGGAAAGACAATAGTCGTGCAATATTTTCAGATCGGTTGTGGAGGCCAGATTCGCTGAAAAAATCTCAATATGCCGCAGTGCAGTGGACGTGGTCAGGCCGGTAATCATTCGGTTTCCTACACTCATGAACCAAGCGGACCCTATATGTAGTAATTATACCGCTCCGTCCTGCATGCATGAAACCGATGTTCCACCGATTTCATCCCCTTTCTTCACATGCGTCAGCTGCCAGGCAGCAGCCGGGACACCAATACTCAAAAATGCTGAACAGTTAAAAGAGTGTACTACATCAAACTGTTTCCTCCAAGTACAAAAACGTAACACATGCCTATCTAATAGATTTAACAGAGAAACTATTTGAATTTCCATAATCTGCAAAAGCACCAACGCCTACTTGCGATGACGATGGGCATCATTCTTACCACATACAGTGGAGAAAATTAAGTTTTTACCATTTTTAAAAGATAGGGGGCTTAACCCAGCAGAGCTGGATAGTGCCTTGGCTAGAGAGGCAGGTTCCCGTAGCCCTCAAAGGGGTTACTGAACTGAGTGGTAGTTTTTCAGGATAAGGCACCAACCCGGCGGAGCTGGATGAGAACCTTTCGACAAATTATTTTCTTGAAAAAAAGACAAGTAAATAATTCGTAAGGTACTAAATCGGATTTCTCGGTGTAATTTTAAATCCTCCACCGCCGCAGCCGCCTCCTTCCTGCAAGACATACTCAACTTCGATAGTTTCGCAATACTCCAGCAGAGCTTTGTCAATAATTACCTCAAGGCCATCAAAGGAGAAAATCTTGTCGCTGTCGGTCTTTTCATCGACAACTACTCCGAGTAAGGCTCCGCTCGTGTTTCCAGAAAGAATACCAAGACGTACAGGAGAGTCAGGTCCCCTCCTCTCCCGGAATTCCTTAAGCTGCTGTACAGCCTCTTTGGTTATATTCAGCATAGCCCTCCAGCATAATGCAAAAAAAAAAAAGACGGTGTCGTAAAAAAATCCGATTCCCCGCCTGCAGGTTTCGATTATCGAAGCTTTTATTATTGCTGCCAGAAAAGTTTGATAACCGCTTTAAAAGTTGCGACGAAGCTCTCCGATGGCAGATAAAAAGTTCGATGCACAAAGCGCAGTGGTTTTGTCAGGACTATGACTATACAAGTAGTATGTCGCAGGCGTCCGGAAGAAAGATCGGTCTTTTCACAACGCCATCAAGGCTCATCAATTAGCATAACAGGCGGGATGTCTACAAGAGTTTTCTGCGGCAATTCATTTCGCACGGATATTGGCTCCGGCTTTCTTTCAGTGATGATCCCATAAAGAGTCATCGAAGTTGCCGGGAAGGGCTCTGCCTAAAAAGTTACCATTTCTGTTTGCAAGCAGGTCCCCTGGACTTCCTTACAGATGGGCTTTCTGCAATAGTTTGGCATTAATTGCCACAATTACCGTACTGGCCGACATCAGAATCGCACCGGCGGCCGGAGCCAGCAGGATGCCCGCCCATGCCAGCACTCCTGCTGCCAATGGAATGGCTACGATATTATAACCCGCCGCCCACCAGAGATTCTGCACCATCTTCCTGTGGCTCAGCTTGCTGAGGTTGATGATCCGGGGGACATCGCGTGGATCCGAGCGAACCAGCACCACATCTCCGGCTTCCACGGCAACATCGGTACCTGTTCCGATGGCTATGCCGATATCTGCCTTCACCAGTGCCGGGGCATCGTTGACCCCGTCTCCAACCATGGCAACACGTTTGCCCTGATTTTGCAGTTCCTCGATTTTCTTGGCTTTATCCTCCGGAAGCACCTGAGCGAAGACGGTATCGATGTTCAGTTCCCTGGCCACGGCATCCGCCACACCCTGTGAATCACCTGTCAGTATAGCTACCTCGATATCGGCATCATGAAGGCTCTGAACCGCCTCTTTGGACTCGGGGCGGACCGCATCGGCAATGGCGAATACCGCCAGCGCCCGTTTGTCCTCTACCAGATATACTGCAGCCTGTCCGTTCGAGCTAAAGCGCTCCGCCGCTTCTCTGAGCCGGGATTCGCTCTCTACTCCAAATTTGTCCAACAATGCCGGACCACCGACACGTAATTGACGCCCCTCCACCGTGGCCTCTACGCCATGTCCGGCAATTGCCTGAAAGTCGGTAGCACCGGGAACATCAAGGTCCTGCTCCTCGGCACTGTGCTGCAGGGCGCGGGCAATGGGATGTTCCGAGTCGTGCTCCACCGCCGCCGCCAGCCGCAACGAGGTGCCGTTTTCGGACTCCTCAAGCACCACGGTCTCGACAACCCGGTGTTCTCCAAGGGTCAGGGTACCGGTTTTATCAAATACGACAGTATCCACATATTGGGCTTCCTCCAACCCTCTCCGATCACGAACCAGCAAACCGTTGCGCGCGCCGAGTGTGGTCGAGATGGCTATGACCAGCGGCACCGCAAGGCCAAGAGCATGTGGGCAGGCGATTACCAGCACCGTCACCATACGGGTGATGGAGAAATCCAGCGACGCGCCTGCTATCGACCAGCCGATCAATGTGAGAAGACCCGCAACTACAGCAACATACGCCAGATAGGAAGCAGCCCGATCAGCCAGCCCCTGCGACTGCGAACGAGAGGACTGTGCCTCTTCAACCATACGCATGATACCTGCCAGGGCTGTTTTGTCACCGGTTTCGGTAACCTCGACCCTTAGCGATCCCTGGTCGTTGACTGTACCGGCAATGACTTTGTCCCCTTCATGTTTCTCAACAGGCTTCGACTCGCCTGTGATCATGGCCTCATTCACGGAACTATTGCCGCTCTTAATAATGCCGTCGGCAGGTATGTTCGATCCCGGGCGGATAAGCAGCAGATCTCCCTGCCGGAGTTCATCAACAGGAACCTCTTCTGTCTGGTCGCCATCTTTCAGTCTCAAGGCCGTATCGGGGAGCAGCTTGGCCAGCTCTTTGAGCGCTCCCTGAGCCTCAAAAATCGAGCGCATCTCAATCCAGTGTCCCAACAGCATGATCGTCACCAGAGTGGCAAGCTCCCACCATAATTGTTTCCCTTCATACCCAAGGGTGACGACGGCACTGTAAATGAAGGCAACCAGTATAGCTAGTGAAATCAGGGTCATCATTCCGGGCTGACGCTCGGATAGCTCCCTATAGGCACCCTGCAGGAATACCCACCCCCCATAGAAGAATACGATGGTGGAAAATATGGCGGGGATATAGGACGAACCGGGAAATCTGGGCGCCGTATAATTAAACCACCCCTGCAGCATTGGCTCCCAGATCAGCGCGGGAATCGTCAGCGCCAGGCAGATCCAGAACTTATCGCGGAACATGGCGACACTATGCCCGGCATGACGGCCCTCTTGCTGTTTATGATCGCCGTGCTCAGAGTGCTTATGCTGTTTGGATGAACTTTTATTGCCTTTTTCGGGGTTCTCTTTATGGCCGGTTTCTTTATTCTCCATTTGTCCTCCGTTTCATTCTCCTGTCCGGTACACCTGCTCCGGGTCCATCGATGCTGGAGGGGACGCTCGTCTTCAGGAGGAGGCAGGCGACGGGATCAATTTTACCTTTTGCCTATAATCAAAGTGCAATCATCATGCCGTTCCGGAACAGAAACGCATCGAACCCTCGCACGATAGCCGCGGAAATTAAGATGAGATCCCTTTTCCAGCATGGTGTACCGTGTATTTCTTCCTGTCTTGTCGGACTATCCTGCCCGGCAGTACAAAAACCACACCTGGAGGAAAGGCTGGCGATCAAGGAATCAAAGAGGAGACACTATTTTTGCAATGGTGGGATATGGCGCGGCATCCCGCATTTCCAACAATGGGTAAACTGTTCTTCCAGCTCCTCCCCGCAGGATAAACAGATCCAGGTTTCCTTCGTGGCAGATCGCTCTCTTATTGACTTTTCATACTGCCAGACAATGAGGCGCGCCTCTTTATACCTGTCATCTTCAATTATCCAGACGGAAGGAGCCGTTTCAGGAGTTACGGGAAGTTCCCCTCGACTGCCGAACAGGGTTTCGCCCTGCACTATGCAGGCAATTCCCTGTGCCTCCAATATTCCTTTGACCATATGGGCTTCAGTGGGATGCTCTGCTGAATAAACTTGTATCATTTTCTGTTGTGAATAGAATTTAAAGAGTGAATTACCGCTGTCATAGGCTTATGTGGCCCCTTAAAGAAACAATAAGTGTAAGAAGCGATAAACCAAGAGGGTGATATGAACAGTCTCGGCATCAGATGTATTTTTCATGGTAATCTCGCCGAACTTCTGCCGAAGAAATTCAAGGATAAGGAGGTTATTTATCCTCTGAATCGACGAGCGGCTATAAAGGACATTATCGAATCCCTGAGTATCCCTCATACCGAGGTAGGGAAAATTGAAAAGGATGGAGAGCAGACCACTTTTCACCATATTGGTATTGCCGGGGAAATGTTCCACATCTATCCCTTTTCTTCCGATACACCGGTTCTGCGGCCCACCATTCTTCGCCCGCAACCCTTCTCCTCCATCTCTTTTATGGCAGATGATACCGCCCGCAAGCTGCGCCGCAACATGCGCATGGCCGGTCTGAATACCGCCGCTGCTCCCCATAAGCAACTGACGGAAATCGCCATCTCGGCAACAAGGAAGCAACGAATTCTGGTCAGCAGAAATCGCGATCTTCTTAAATGTAAAGATGTGGTCTTTGGCCAACTTGTCAGATCAGGAGATCATGTCCTCCAGCTCAGGGAGGTATTCTGCCGCTATACTTTTGCAGAGAGGCCGACTCCCTTCAGTCGCTGCCTGGAATGCAACAGTGTTTTGCAGGATGTGAAGAAGGAGGAGATCCTCGATCAGCTCCAATCCCTGACCCGGAAATACTATTTCACCTTCAAAAAATGCCCGGGCTGCGCAAAGATCTATTGGCACGGATCACATCTGGAGAAAATGCAGAGGATATTGGATTCGGCCGAGCTGTCGAAGCCCCCTGCAGACTAATATGGCAGCTCAATCAGTTATTATAGTGCCCGCTATCGTAAACTCGCCCTCATTGCTTCCGCTGACAACCACAATTTCGCCTGACTGTGGAAAGACGCCTGCAAAAGCGGTTATATTGACCTGATGGGTCACCAGCACAATTGGTTTGTCATTGAATTTCTGGTGTCTGAGCCAATTTCGAAGCTTGTCCGTCTGCTCATTTCTTTGTTCATGTTGCCTGAAAAAGGAATTCAGTAAGGGTAATTGCTTAACCGGTCCAAGCCCCAGCAGGACGGCCGTTTCCAGACAGCGGCACCATTGGCTGGAATACACCCGCGCGGTATCGATGCCGTAATAGCGGAAACGGTTGCCGATTTCCTCTGCCTGTCTGCGTCCCTTTTGCGAGAGATTGCGCTGTGTGCGGCAGTCATTCAAAGAAAACCGTGGAGGATCTCCGGTTCCAGGCGCGACAGCGTGACGGATAAGAGCAAAATGTCCACCTGATTTCAAAGCCTTCCACAATTCAGCCTCATTCATCGCCCCTGCCGCTGAATATTTGACGGGAAAAATGAGCAGTAGCAGAAAAATTACTCCACCAGTCGTTTTGGCAATAATTGGGATTTTCATCAACAGCCTCATTTCCGGGATTCACGCTGGATAGCAGTTCACTGTAAGGCTATTTCAGGCGCACATCAGCAAGCTGAACTTGATTCAATTGCATGCGGGTCAAGGTTGACTGATCGACCAGCTCGAAGTGATCCTGCAGAAAAACCTCGGCTAAACCATTGTGGTCCCTGAGCAGCACCTCAACCGTCCAGATGCCGTAGGGATCCCCCAGTTCCGCCGAAAAATCGATCACAGCATAGGCAAGCCGGGTGTTCTGCGGATCTCCAACGAGTTCCCCATCACCGCACAGGAGTTCCTCCTGTTCATAGGAAATCCTGTCATCCGGTGTGATGATCTTGATATCGCAGGTAATATTGATATGATTGTCTTCATCTGCCCCGGGATTGATATAGAAGGTCAGTATAGTGATATTTTCTCCCAGCCGGACACTCTTTGCCTCCACGAACCTCGGGATAACTTCGCTGGGAGTATCCCATTTTTCCTTCCAGTCCCGATCGGAGGTTATCAGCAGCCAGCCGCGAAATTCCCTGTCTGAACCTCCAAGTTCTTCCTGCTGTTCAGCTCCGGCGCCGCTTTTAGCCGGGCCCAGGAAGAAAAGGACTAGGCCGAGGAAAATTATTGCCGTTTTCATGGCATCTCCTATAGTCTGTTATACCCTTTTAAGTCGATACATATAAGAAAGTGACAGGGAAGAGTGAATCTTCTAAAATAGGTTGTCCTGCATGATAAAAACAGATAATGCTCATAGGAGCAATTGTGCACTCTTTTAGTACCTTACCCCTAAAAACTGACACTCAGTTCAGAACCCCCTCGAAGGGTATAAAAAACATGAAAACGGAAACTGTCTTTAAAGCCGACAACTTACACTTACTGCCAAGGTACTTATCCCGTCCGGTTTACCGGCTTTTCGGGATCAGAATTAATTATCCGGTAACCCATGCTTCATGACCCTAATCTTCTTGTAGTCGGCGGCACCGGCAGAAATGTCGGCAAAACCGAATTTGTCTGCAGGCTGATCGAAAAAATCTCCCGGACTGAGGTTGTCTATGCCCTGAAGGTCTCCGCCATCTTTCCGGACGAGGAAATCTACCATGGAAATCATGACGGTAAAGAGTCTGCGCACCATCTGTTTGAAGAAACCCGGAGGGAGACCGGCAAGGATACATCCAGGATGCTGCGGGCTGGCGCTTCACGTGTCTTTTACCTCCGTGGCGACGACAGCACTATCCTCTCGGCCTATGCCGCTTTTCGCAGGCTTGTTCCTGCGAAAGCCGCGATAATTTGCGAATCAAACAGTTTGGCCGAGAGCGTCCAGCCGGCCCTGCAGATCATGATCAGACAGAAAGATGGGATAATCAAAAGTCGCGCCCTGCCGCGGCTGCAGCTTGCTGATATGGTGGTTACATCCGACGGTAATTCCGGTTTCCCCGAGCTTAGGAAAATCCATTACGACCCTCGGAACTCCTGGTATCTTTCCGAGAAATCAGACAGCACCCGGTGATAAAGACCCGGGAGGTGTCATGCTCCGCCCCAGCCGGGTATCTATTCGCTCTCTTATGCCATCCTGAATACCCTTAACCCTCAGCTTAAGGCCTAAAAAATATGATATGCAATTATAATCCAGGTTCGGCTTTTTCATAAAGATAAGACTTCAGCACTTCCAGACAAGAGGGACAAACTGCGCCGGTCGAATTGGTCATCATGCTTTCCAGGCGCTTCCTCGATGATCTGAAATCTCCCGCCGACGCCTTCTTTTGGAATTTATTTTTATCTGCTTTTCATCCCGAATCCGGGAATGGCCAGTCGCTTTTCGAATTTTTTCAGGAGATAGGTGGCTACCGTGACCAGAAACAGGTGATGGAGACGTTGCTGAGGATCTTTTTGCCGCCGAGGGTGACGCAGATGTTTCGTGCAAATAATGCGGGTGTCGTCATGATGCAGCCTTTCAGGAGGTATATCCGGGGATGCGCAGCTTCTTTTCCAGTCGGGCCAGGAGCCGCAGTCCAAAGATGGTGATGACAAGATAGATGCAGCCGACGAAGACGAACAGGGTGAGGTGCTCATATGTCCTCGAGGCGACGAAATGGGTGCGAGTGAACATATCCATGGCCCCGACCACATATGCCAGCGCGGAATCCTTAAGGATGATCGAATACTCATTCGACCATGCCGGGATGGAGATGCGCAGGGTCTGGGGCAGAATAATCGAGGCAATCGCCTGTCTGCGGTTCATACCCAACGCCAGAGCTGCTTTGTGCTGCCCCTGGGGCAGGGACTGAATCGAACCGCGGAAGATCTGTGACTGGTATGCAGCACTGGTCATGCCAAGCACGAGAGCGGTGGTGGCAAAGGCGGAGAGATTAAGATGAAGAAGCTCGAATATGCCGAAATAAAAAAGAAACATCAAAATGAGAATGGGAACCCCCCAGAAAAACCAGACATACAAGCCGATGATTCTCTTCAGCACCGGGTGGCCGTATACCAGGATGAGCGCCAGGGGCAACCCCATGACCAGGCCGAGGAACATGGCGCCGATAACGATGACCAGCGTTATTCCGGCACCCTGCAGGATATAGGGCAAGGCATCCAGTATGACGAGCACCTTTTGGTAGAGCACGGGTCCTCCAGGTTGGCAAAGAGTAAACTGGGGCTGCCCGCATCATGGGGGAAAAAACAGCTCCAGCGGCTGCAAAGATTACTTCTTATCTTTGATATGTTTGGCCTTGAGCTCCTCCCAGTAGGGATCTGCCATCAATTTCTGCAGGCCGTCGTTGATAAGTTTTTCCAGCTCCTTCTCCTCATAGCGCTTTTTTACAAGACTTGCACTCATAGCAAAAGTTGAATCGTTTGGTAACAAAAGGTGTAAGTGAAGCACCTGTTCTGTATGGCTATTGTAATTGTAGATACCCTGCCGACGAATGAACAAATCGAGGTTTTGATTCGTTGATCCAGACTAAATGATCCAAAGGATAAGAATGTCGGTCCGGCATGGTAATTGCTTCCCTATTGATGTAGCCTCATAGCGTGGCAAAATGGCTCCTGCAGCATCCTGAGTAGGAACCATAATAGTTGCCCAACAACCACAAAACATCTCAACCATCAGGAGGTAGAAAATGAAAAAGATTGCGATGACAATGCTCTCAGCCTTGATAATATTTGCGCTGGCCAGCCCGCTCTATGCAGCAGGTGAGCAGAAAGAAAAGAAAGAACGGCAGAGCAGTGCTGCTCAGTCAATGTCTGCCGAGGAAATGCAAGGAATGCAGGTCGTCTCGCAAGAGGGTGAGAAAATAGGTGAGATTAAAAAAGCCCATGCCGACCAACAATCGGGCAACGTCCAGTTCGTCACCGTTTCCCAAGGCGATGCGGACCGAGAAAATGTTGCCGTACCACTGGAAGCGCTACAGTTTGACAAGGAGAATGGACGTGCTGAACTGAAGGTTGATAAGAACAAGCTTGACAATGCTCCAAAACAAGCAGAAAAACCCACTCAGATATTTCTCTTTGAATTGGAGGAGCATTATGGAGTGGCACCGGGCTGGCAGGAAGAAGCGGAAATAATGGGTCCCCCGGTGCCGCCAACTGCAGTACCCGGAGATCAGATACAAACTCAATAACTGCTTCAGCCGGAAACAGCCGGATGAACCAGCTCTGAAAGCTACTCATCCGGCCGAGCAAAGATCTTTTCCCAGCAGGCTCCTCAAGTGGTAATAGAATTGCAGTATTCATCCTTTCCTATAGGGTTCCGCAAGGCTATTTTTAAAACAATATTCGGTTATCCGGAGTTCTGTTGCTTTGGAGCATTTTTTCAATCGGAACCCACGTCACCCGCCATCTGTCGGCGTCGGCGAGCGGCGCTACCTCGAATTCTGAAGAAGCAACGCTCGATGGCCGCCAGAATGTTTTCCGGATCGACCGGTTTGGTCAAATAATCATCCATGCCGGCCTCAAGACAGAGCCGGCGGTCTTCCATCATGGCATAGGCCGTCAAAGCGATGATCGGCGTCCCGGCATTGGGGCCCTTTCCGGCGCGCACGATGCGCGTGGCCTCCAGGCCGTCCATCTCGGGCATCTGCACATCCATGAACACCAGGTCGTACACCTTGTCCTCCATGGCCCGCAAGGCCTCGGCGCCGCTGGCTGCCATATCGATATGGGTGAAGCTATACTTGTGCAGAATGCCGACCATGATCAGCCGGTTGGTGGCATTGTCCTCCGCCAGCAGGATAGTGGTGTCGCCATATTCGGGCAAGGCGGCAGGCAGCGGCCCTTCAATGGCGATTTCGTTCTGCGCCGAATCCTGCGTCATGAAAACCTCCGCCAGATGCCGGCACAGATCGGCATGGCGCAACGGCTTGATCAGGACCTTGCCGATGTCCTCGAACTCCGTATTATAGAGGTTGCGGTGCTGTTCCAGCGAGGCCATGAGCAGCAGTTGCGGCCGGGTCAGAATTTCGGAATCGGCAAGCCGGCGCACCACAGTTTCGCCGCTCGACATACCGAGATTGATGAAGGCCGCGGTAAACGGCTGGCCCTGTGCCTGCGCTTCCATGAGTAGCGGCAACACCTTTTCGCCGTCGGCGGTTTCCACGACATTGACTTGCCAGGAACGCAATAGTCGTGCCAGTAGCCGGCGGTTGGCAGTGCTTTCGTCGGCCACCAGAACAGTACAGCCGATCAGTTTCTCTCGCCAGGGCGGCTCGCTTTCCGGAATTTCCGCAAAAGAAAGGATAAAAGAAAACCGCGATCCGCGGCCCACTTCGCTGACCAGATCAATATCGCCGCCCATCAGTCTGACCAGCTGCCTGGAGATCGACAGCCCAAGGCCGGTTCCGCCGTATCTGCGCGAGGTCGAGGCGTCGGCCTGGGTAAAGCTGCTGAAGACGCTCTCCCGCTTTTCCATGCTGATGCCAATGCCGGTATCCTCGATGACGAACTGAAGAAAGACCCTATCCTCTTCCCGGCGCTGCAACTCGACAGCCACCTCGACCCGGCCGGTCGTGGTGAATTTCACGGCATTGGCGGCCAGATTGACCAGAACCTGACGCAGGCGACCGGGATCGCCGCCCAGCCGAAGGGGAACTTCCGGCGCGACGGCGCAGATGAATTCCAGCCCCTTCTGCTCCGCCGGCACGCCGATGGTATGCGCCAGATCGTCAAGCAGGCTGCGCGGGTTGAATCCTATCTCCTCGAGTTCGACCATGCCGGCCTCAATCTTGGAAAAGTCGAGAATGTCGTTGATGATCGCCAGCAGGGCCTTTGCATTGAGTTGCACCGTCTGAGCGTAATAACGCTGCTTGTCGTCCAGCTCGGTGTCGAGCAGCAGGCCGATCATGCCGATGACCCCATTCATCGGTGTACGGATTTCGTGACTCATGATGGCCAGGAAGCGGCTTTTGGCCAGGTTGGCCGTCTCTGCTTCCTCCTTGGCCCTTCTGAGGTCCTGCTCAGCACATTTGCGCCCGGTAATGTCGCGGCACACGCAGAACACCAGCTTGCGGTCGCCGCAGACGGCGCCGTTGGTGCTGATTTCGACATCCAGGCAGGAGCCGTCCCTGCGGCGATGACGGGTCTCGAAAAAGTCTCCGGCATCATCGACCTCCTGCAGCATGCCGAGAAGTTGCTCTCGATCCCAGCACATATCCCAGTCCCAGACATGCAATTCGCGCACCTCCTCAAGGGAATAACCGAGCATTTCGGCGAAGCGCTGATTGGCCTCATGTACCTCGCCCTGCTGGTTGAGAATGACGATACCGTCGCGTGACTGCTCCACCAGAATACGCCGGGTGGTGCTTTCCTGCAGCAGCGCTTCTTCAGCTCTCTGCAACTTTTCGATCGAGGTGGTCTTGTGGCGCAGATTGTCCAGCATCTGATTGAAAGCAATGGCCAGTTCGCCAATCTCGTCCCGTGATCCGGTACGCACCGGATGATCGAGATCGCCCGCAGCGATCTGTCTGGCCGAAAGAGTGAGATCCTGGATCGGGCGGATGATATAGGCGATCAGCAACGAGGAAACGCCGACGAAGAGGAGCAGGATGATGCCGTCAATGAAGCCCAGCAGCCTGGCAGTATCCTTTATCCCCTGCATCGTATCGCTCACCGGAATGCCCACGGCAACATAGCCGAGCAGCTCGTCGTCGAAGGTCAGGGGCCGCAGCACTGTGTCGTATGCCTTGCCGTTGCCGTCGGTCACGATGTCGTGCTGCGTGGCAGGCGAGACTGGTCCCGCCAGCTCTGACAGCGCCATGCTGCCGCCGACCGGACGTCCCCCCTTATCGAACAATGCAAAACCGAGACCGATCTCCTCGGTGAAGGCCCGGCTCAACTCCGCCAGATTCTGTTGCATGACCAGATGGCCAAGATGGGCACCTGGCGGCACATCGCTTACATGTAACGGCGAGCGATATTCCAGGCTGAGAACCAGGCTCGCCCCCAGCGCACCATCCTTTTCCAGCCGCAGGCGCTCGCCCGGGACCAGACGTACGGGATAGCCGGGATGGCCATTTATCGCTATTTCCCGGTAGCCGTGCCGGTGCGGATGAAAGAGTGTGCCGCGGTCATCTTCCTCGATCCTGACCAGGCCACCCTTGGGCTGGCTGTAGAAATATCGGAGGCCCTCACCGCCATCCTCCTGCAAACAGTAAAGGCCGAAGGTATTTGCCCCGGCGCCCCAGGCAAAGCCGTAGAGCCCATCGATCAGGACACGGTCGTCCGGGCTGCCGGACGGATCGCCGTCGCGTCTGATCAGCGCGGGAATTTGGGTGTTTTGCGAAAAATAGCGGAAATGCTGCAGCGATTCGCGGATGACGTCGCTGATCCTTCTCTGAAAATTGATCGAGGCGCCGCTCAGGCGGGCATAATTCTCCCGGGTGGTCTCGATGTAGTCAAGATACATCGCCCCTCCCATGGTTGCGACTGTCGTCAGCAGAACGAGAGTAAAGGTGTACAACAGCAATTTGAAACGTATTCTCATGCGCTCCGTCCGATAAATTCGCGGCAGTTCGGCACTCTGCTTCAGGCTCTTGATCGCCAGACTTCTCGGTCTTTCCTCAGAAAACCTGCGTTGGCCAGAAGTGCTTAAGTGAGAGAAGATCTTCGGCCCGGTGCAGCAACGTCTCACGGCGTCCAGGGCCGTATGCTTTGATCATAATATATCTGCGCAACTTCAGCTCGTTGAAAAAAAGGATCTTTCGCGCGGCAATAGTTCATCCGAAAAGCGAGGCCACACGCTTTTCAATGGCCAAGAGTTTTTCCTGGTGGACCTGTTCTGTGTCCAGCACATGGATCAGCACCCGATTTTCCTCGAAAGAGATACTGGCGGTGCCGGGCAGGAGGCTGATGATCCAGACAAGGAATATTTTCGCTGATTGCCGGGACAACCCCGGCGTATAGGAAATGAGACCGGTTTCAAGGGGCAGCCTTGGGTGAAATGCCCTGAAGGCAACCTCCAGTCCCGCCAGAAAAGTCTGCACTAGAAAAAAGACAATAAACACCGGTACAGCCTGCAGGCGGATAGTCCATTTTCCCGGTGGGACGCTGAACATGCTGACGCCTGCCGCCATTATAACAAACAGAGCAGGAGGCAGGAGATAGGGGATCCTCCCCTCACTCAGCCCCCACCAGATAATGGAGAACAGGATCAGGCGGAACAATAAGGCCCTGAGCCAGAGACTATTCAACTTCATGATTGCCCCTGAAAAAGAGTTAAAAGGATAAATACCACCAGTAGGGTGACAAACATCAGCCCTGCGGTGTTCCAGTGCATGAAGCGATCTTCAATCCATTTGAAAACAGGATAAGAATCCTTGCCCCTGTCGAAAAGCGCAGCATATTGAGTCCAGAAAAACCGGGTCAGCCTTCTTTTCCGCTGAGCCAAGCGGATCACGCCCCAGAGGTTGAGACGGAAGAACGGCCGTGCCATTTGCCCGGCCCGTTTCCCGGGTTGAAATTCCGGCAGGGCACATCTGGCGCAGAAAACTCGAAAAGGCAGCGCCAGAAGCAGACCGGCCAGCACCGGCCAGGCGGTGGACCACGAATCATAATGGGTCATCTTTTCGATATCGGTTTCCATTCCCATAAAATGCGGGGCGATGATCATCACCACGACAAGCACAGACAGCAAGGCTGCCAGTGGCAACCACATGTAAAAATGCAGCCGTTGCTCCTTAAAATTCATTTTTTCCTGCAACCTGATGAGAAAATGACCGAGAAGCAGTGCGGTGGCCACGCCACTTAAAGTCAAAAGCAGAGAAGGTTCGACCGGCCAGGCAACGGAGCTTGCCGAGGCGGCACCCTTGAGTCCGTATTTTACTGCTGCTCCGGCAGTCCAGGGGAAACCCGCCAGAGCCAGAACGGGAAAAAATAAGGCGGTCGAAAAGAGTATTGCCGATATCCTGCTTTTGCCCACCAATCCCGTAGCGCCCGTCATCAAAAAAAGAAGCCCCTTGCTCAGGGAATGGTTGAGGACCAGCACTAACAGAACCGGCATCACAACCGGCCAGAGGTCGGCATCATACAATCCCACCCCAAGGGTAAATGTCATCAAACCCATCTGGCTGATGCTGGAGTAGGCGAGGATGGTTTTAGGGTTGAATTGCAGCAGGCCGACGACCACCCCGTAAAAAAGAGCGGATACCCCAAAGCAGAGGAAGACAATTCCCCAGAAATGAAAGTCCATGGAACCTGCAGGAAAGAAATGGAGCCACCCGAGCAGTCCTGCCTTGATCATGCTTCCGCTCAAAACCGCACTGGCGGGACTCGGTGCCGCCGGATGAGCAAGGGGCAGCCAGAAATGCAGCAGAAACGCACCTGCTTTTACCCCGAAACCGATAAAGGCTGCAGTGAGGATGATATTTTTCCAGGGAGAACTCTGCAGTGCCGGTAAGATATCTTCGACTCCGATTCCGGGAGCTGAGCTTACTGCCAGGAATATGGCTGTAATTATCGCGGCTTCTCCGCAGAGCGCCATGATCAGATATATTTTGCCGGCGAATAATGATTCGGGCCGGCGGTCATGCACCACAAGACCGTAGGCCGCATAGGTCATGAGTGCGAAGAAGGTGTAAAAGGAGGGAATATCGCGAGCCACAATGAGCCCAAAATTACCGCTCATGGTCAAACAAAAGAAAAAAACAAAGGAGGTGACTCTCTCCTTCCCTGCCATATAGCCAAGGGTGAACAGCGATGAAGCCAGCCAGACCAGGGCGGCGGCAGCAAGAAATGTCCGTCCGTAAATACCCATGCCGAAACGCAGGCCCAGAATCAATGACGGGACTTCAATTTCGCCTGATATGGCGAAAATGGCCGTAAAAAGAGCAGGAAGAGCGGCCAGAGGAAGGAGCAGGCGCATCGCCATGTTTCTGCACGCAGGCAGGAGCACCAGAAAACCTGCGGCAAGGGGCAGGAGAATGGTGAAAATGCACATCATGGCCATACCCCCATGCCCTGAGCGATTTTTTCGGCAACTCCCAGTGGACTCCATTGCCAACCGGCCCATAAACCGGCGCCCAGGCTGAAAAAGGCCGTGATAACGGTTGGCAGAAGAAGCGTCCATCTGGTTTCCAGTAAACCGTGAATGTTTTCAGAGCGCCCGCCATCTTCAGGCATCCTGAACCAAACGATATAGATAATGGGCAGGAAATAAGCGGCGTTAAGCAGCGTACTGATTACCAGGACTGCAACCACCCATAATTGCCCGTCCTGCAGGCCACCCAGAGCCAGGTACCATTTGCTGATGAATCCGGCGACCGGAGGAATTCCTATCATACCGAAGGCGGCAATGGTAAAGGTACCCATGGTCAGCGGCATCCGCCGGCCGACACCGCTGAGTTCATCGATTCTATGCAGACCCAGGGTTTCCGCCACATTACCGGCGCAAAAGAAAAGAGTGATTTTCATAATGCCCTGATGAATGAGATGAACCAGTCCGCCAACCACTGCAAGCGGACTCAGCAGAGTCACTCCCAGGATAATATAGGAGACCTGGCTCACCGTGGAATAGGCCAGTCGTTTCTTCAAATCCTTGTGATGCAGGGCCTGCAGCGATCCATAGAGGATGGTCACGGCTGCCGCCAATGACAGGGGGAAGAGCACTCCCAGAGCAGCAGCATAATCCTTGCCGTATACATAGAATATCACGCGCAATATTCCGAAAGCTCCGGCTTTTACCACGGCTACCGCATGAAG
The DNA here is from genome assembly GCA_016278675.1 of Desulfobulbaceae bacterium. GTDB lineage: Bacteria > Desulfobacterota > Desulfobulbia > Desulfobulbales > Desulfocapsaceae > Desulfopila_A. Next base: position 50,008 of record JADQBJ010000042.1, read on the forward strand.
GAGGGCACTGACAGGGGCCGGGGCAACCATGGCCACCGGCAGCCAGCCGTGAAGCGGCACCAGGGCCGTTTTGACTCCCAGCCCGAGCACCAGCAGGAAAAAGATAAACTGCATAAGGCTTCTCTTTTCATCAGTGGCTATCTCGGCCAGTACCCCTCCGGCTGCAAAATCAAAAGATCCTGCCAGGGTGGAGAGATAGACGACTGCTACAAAGAGGACAGAACCTCCACTGACGTTATACCAAAGATATATGCGTCCCGCCCTGATCGCTTTTTCGGTACCTCGATGTACCACCAGAGGATAGGTAACCAGAGTCAGGAATTCATAAAAGATAAAAAAGGTAATGAGGTTGCCGGCCAGGGCTATGCCTGTACTGGCGGTAACGCAGAGGCTGAAAAATCCGAAAAAACGACTACGGTTCGGTGATCCTTCCAGATATCCAATAGCATAGATGGTGGTCAAAAACCAGAGATTGGCGGACAGGGAGAGAAAAACCAGAGAGAGGAAGTCGACCCGCAGAAGAAAATCAAAGCCAAGAGCCAGAGTGAACCGCATCTGGTAGTCCACATCATGCACCAGGAATCCCCAGGACATGACCGCAACGGCAATCACCTTGACACTTGCCCCGAACATGTTCAAAAGGGAGCGCAGAGTGGAATGTTTCTCCGAGAGAAAGAAGATCACTATTCCGGTGCCCAGGGAGCTGGCCAATGTGATCAGAGGCAGCAAATCTTGCCAGTTCACCATGGCATCCTCCAGGACACTGCATCCGGTATAGGCACAGCGTGAAATTCCATACGCAGCAGATCTATGATTCCTGAAGTGGTAAAGCCGATGAAGACAGCGCCCAGGGCCAAGGTGAAAGCACAGATCTCCAGGGTGCGCGGCACTGACTGAAGCGCTACGTTCCTACGGGATGGGGCGAAGGTATGGCCAAGCATGAGAAAGACATATCCGGCGGTGAAGAGACTTCCCAGGACAATGACCGGAATCCACCACCATTGGCCACTGGAGATTACCGCGTTGAGCAGCATCCATTTAGCCACGAACCCGCCGCTGGGTGGCAACCCCATGAGACTGACTCCGGCGATGCCTATGGTGAACACGGTCAGGGGCAGCCTCCCCTTGATATCGCGCAGGCTGATCAGCCTGTCCGTACCAAGCGCATGGATGATATTCCCCACGGCCAGAAACAGAGCGGCTTTGGCGGCGGCATGAGAGACGGCCTGACAGATTCCCCCGGTCCAGGCCTGCATATTCCAGGAAACATCCTGTTCTCCGGATACCTGAGCAATGGTCAGAGGAAAAAGCAGAAAGAGATAGCCTATCTGGCTTACCGTGGAGTGGGCTACCAGGAGCTTGAGCCGTTTCTGCCGCACCGCCTGAAAGGAGCCCCAGAGAATGGCAAGGGCTCCCAGTCCCCCCAGGAACTGGGCGGCTGAATACGTTGTGACAGAGGGAAAAATTTGAAACCAGATGCGCAACGTCATGAAGTAGGAACCCTTGATCACCAAGGCTGAGAGAATGGCGCTGACCGGAGCGGGAGCGTTGCCATGAGCGGCCGGCAGCCAGAAATGAAAAGGCAGCAGAGCCGTCTTGATGAGCATGCCGAAGACCATCAGGCCAAAGGCCGTGATCGTAGAAGGGTTGGTTTCAAGGAGCAAGCCCAGGCCGCCGATATCGAGGATGCCGTATTCGGCATAGAGGAGGGCAACTCCCAGCAGGAAAACCAGGGACCCCATCATAGCGGCCATCAGGTAGCGCAGGGCGGCGATAAGCGCCTCGGCCCGGCCTGTCAATGTGGTCAGGGCCACGGCAGCCAGACTGATTAATTCCAGCAGAATATACATATTGAATATATCCGCCGAAATATACAGAGAATTCAACCCTCCCAGGAGGAGCAGCCACAAAGGCCAGAAATGCCAGTCGTCGGTCTTTTCCTCCTGGGGAGAGTTAAAGTAGGGGCCGGCATATAGCGTGACCAGAAGGCCGGTCACGGCTGTCAGCAGAAGAAAGATGATACTCAGCCCGTCGACGTGCAGTCGTATTCCCAGCGGACTGGCCCATCCTCCGAGGGAGTGGTGGAATTCCCCGGCACCACCGGGTATAAAGGCAAGCAGCATGACAATCAGACAAGTGGCCGCGGCGGCGGCCATGCCGACATACTCCTTCATTTTCCCCGGCGAAAACAAGGAGAGCAATGCCCCTGCAAAGGGTATGATCACCACAAACACCATCATTGCCGCGTATGCTTCTCTGGTTTCTGAGATACTTCTTTGTTGCCCAGGGAAATCAACCCGGTCTTCGCCTTGATCCTGCGGGCCAGAGCCAGGGCAAATCCCGTGGCGCTGATGGAAACGACTATACCTGTGATGACCATGGCCTGGGGAACGGGATCGGCAAAAACATTCCTGTTACGGTATGCAACTGATATAAAGAGAAGAAATGCTCCGGTCGCCATAATATTCAAGCCCATTATCTTGCGCAGAAGATGACGACGGCTGAGCAGGCTTTGCAGACCCATGACAAAAAGGACTGCGGCTGTCGTTCCATACAGCAGAAAAGAATCGATCATATTTCATATCTCCACGAGGTGCGAGGCAGACCCTCTTGAAATTCAGCCCCCATCCCTGTCTGACGAGGAAATTTCCCTCCTCAAAGGCTGGAGAGCAAGTACCAATCCGGCCAATATTGCGCCAATGGACAAAGTGGCCGCGCTTTCCAGAAGAAAAATCTGCAATCCGGCATACTGTCGATCGTAAGCCAGAAAGATCCCTGTACGCAGAAGGGAGGAAGTGCCCATAGCGATAAACGCCAGAAAACCCATGATGATCAGAATCCGCCATATCCCTACCGGCAGCAGGGTCAAAGACCGATACCCGACCATCCATAAAAGAATACCTGCTGCGCCCAGAACGACACCGGCCTGAAAAGCTCCCCCTGGGGCAAAGCCTCCCCGCCAAAGCAGATATCCGGCGATCAGGAGCAGGAGAGGCATCATCCCCATGACAAGGTTTTCGAGGATGATGTTGGTGGCGGCGGGAGGTGCGACAGCGCGGAGATCCGGGCACTTTCGGATGCAGAGGACCCCCAGGATGGCTACCAGAAGGATTCCGAGCTCCATCCAGGTATCGTATCCCCTGAAATTCAGGAGAACGGCAGTAACCGGATGCTTGGTGCCACTGACTTCCAGCTTGGCGTTTACCAGATCCGCCAGTCCTCCTTCTGTTCGCGGGAGTTCCAGCACCGTACTTATGAGCAGGGATAACAACAGCAGGACCGCTCCGTAGGAAAGGACCTGGTGGTACCAGGGGAGATCGGCCACATCCTGCCAGCTGTCTTCTTCTGCTGCTTTTTCTGCAGCTGTGGATTTGATCATCCTCAAAGTGTCGAGAAGCATGACACCCGCGAGCCCGGCGCCAACGGCCGCCTCTGCAATGGCAATATCGGGAGCATCCAGCCTGACCCAGGTCAACGCCAGAATCAAACCGAAGATGATGAAGAGGACTACTGCCTGAAAATGATCGGAGGAGTGCAGAACCCGCCAGCTCGTGAAAACCAGGGCCGCACACAGTGCCAGATCGAGCAGGAGACCTATCTCACTCATATTGTCCTCCTTTCAGGGTGAAGATTTCCAGCCTGATTTATGTTTCCCTACCGGTTTTCCGCTCTTCCTCGAGAATGGAATTGCCCACCAGATAGCAGGCCGTGGAACTTGCCAGCATGACCGTAAACCAGATAAGCAGCAGTTTGATGATGACCGGCAGCACCAGCGATCTCAGGGAAAGCCCCAGGACAATAAAGCCGAGTCCCAGATTATCAGCTTTGGTAAGGGCGTGCAGACGGCTCATGGCATCGGGAAAGCGGAGCATGCCCACGGTCCCGGCCAGAAAAAAGAATCCGCCTGCCAGACAGGATAACAGAGAAAATATATCCCAGATGGTCATGATTCCTCGCTGGTTTTTTTCGGTGAAAGCCGCCGCACAAAAGCGATAACAGCCATAATCGACAGAATAACGAAAACCAGGGCGGTGTCCCTGACACCTTCCATCTGCAGAGCTTCGGCCATGAGCAGACAGATGGCTGACCCGGTGGTGCTGAAGAGCTGAGCGGCAAGCATGCGGTCGGCTCTGGTAGGACCAATAACGACACGCAACAGACCGGCCAGGATGTTGAGAAACAAAAAAACCGCCATGAGCAGGTAAAAATGCTGCATGATTATTCTCTCCTGATGTTAGTACTCACAGATTGTTTTCGTGGTTTTGTCTGTCTGAAGTTCTTATCCAGCTCAACCCGGTTAATTTTAGAGATCCGCACATTTGCTCATTGATGTGGAATTCCTTACTTCTAGAAGTCTGTCATAAAAAGCAGGAAAACGGAAAGATTTTAGAACAAAAAATCCAGAAGTCCACACTGTCGGCTATTCCAGTCCCGGACAATTCCAGCGATACCAGGTCAGGCTATTTCCAGTCAACCTCACCCTTAGCTCCTCGAACTGCAGTGATTGCCTGCCCGATTCATTTTCCATTATCACCGCGGCAAAAGGGTGAATGGTGAAAGGGGTGATAATCACTTCACCGTATCCGCGGCTCAGAGGATTGAGCTTCAGATGAAGGTCATCCCCCTCGATCCAGGCCATCACCTCCACGGTGCTGCGCCTGCCCTTGAGGTAATCGAAACTGATGCCGTCGTCGCTCCGATAGAGATAGCGGCTTGTGCCCTCAAACTCCGGGGACAGGCAGCAAAACATACCTATGCTGTTTAAATCATGATGGTTGTTCTCTCTTTTTCCTGGTTGAAAGGGAATCAGGCCTCCTTCCCGGAAAAACAGAGGAGTGCTCCAGGGTTTTTTTATCACCCTGATCTGCCGCTTTCCCCTGAGCCACTGCCCGCTTTCACCATCAAGCCAGCGACCCGGCGGTAATACCAGCTCCCGCTCCTGCCGGTTTTCGTCAATAAAGGGAGCCTGCATGATGGCGGGGCCCGCCATGAACTGGTCGTCGATATGACCAAGAGGCAGTGATGCAGTATCGGCAAAATCATAGAACAGCGGGCGCAGGACAGCTTCTCCCTTCTCCTCCTGATCCATGAAGAGATTGTAGAGATATGGCATCAGGCTGTAGCGTAGACGGACATAGCGGCGGATGATTGACAAGGCTGCAGATGAATACACCCAGGGCTCCTGGGGGCGGCTCCCCCGCATGGTGTGGTTGCGGAAGAAGGGAAAGAGAAATGCTGCTTTTATCCAGTCTACAAGAAGCTCTTCTCCGCAATCATCCCCGAAGCCGCCGACATCGGCCCCATTGAAAGGAATCCCGGACAGGGCCAGATTGAGAGATTTGCCGATGGAGCGCTGCAGATGGTGGTAGTTTGAAAAGTTATCCCCGGTCCAATGAGCGGCATATTTCTGAGAGCCGGTACTGCCGGAACGGGACAAAAGAAAAGGCCTCTGAGAAGGGTGCGCGGCCAGCAGACCGTCCCGGGTGGCCCTGGCCATCAGCAGGCCGTACTGATTGCGATAGGCCACATGCTCAGTATGGCCATACTCAAAGCGCATGGATGAGGGATCTATGGGGCCGGTGGATGGATCATTCATATCTATCCAGGCACCTTCAAAACCATACTCGAAGAATTTCCGGCACAGATCAGCCCACCACTGCCGGACTTCCGCCAGGCTGAAATCCGGGAAGACCGAAAAACCCGGCCAGACCAGGCCAACGAAAATCTTGCCCGATTCGGTGAGGCAGAACATTCCGCCTTCTTTGCCGCCGGTGAAAACAGGATAACCGTCATCGCGCTTCACTCCTGGATCAAGGATAGGCACGACTCTATATCCTCTCTCTTTCAGGGCCCTTACCGTCTCAGCCGGGTTGGGCAGATGTTTCCTGTTGAAGGTGAAAACACGGAATTCATCCATATAATCGATATCCAGCCAGAGACCGTCCACCGGAAATTTATGAATTTCAAAATGTTCCGCGAGATCAAAGAGATCTGCATCCCCACTATAGCCCCAGCGGCTCTGATGATAGCCGAGAGACCACAGAGGCGGCAGCGGCGTGGTACCGACCAGCATCTGCAGCTTACAGGTGAGTTCCGCCAGAGAGGGTCCGAGAATACAATAAAGCGAGGGAAGGCCGTTTTCCGCACCTATAACCACGGCGGCGGGATAATCGAGCCGTATCTGCAGTTGCTCAGCTACCTGAGCTTCGCCTGAAATGGAAATCACCCCAGGATAAGGGTTGTCCGACAACAACCCGATAAAGGTGTTGCCGCGCTTGATGATAAGATAGGGGATGGACATGTAGTCGGGATCGTAATCGCCGTTTCTGACCTGCTCGATGTGGTGATCCGCCCAGACATCAACATTATAGAAGCGATAGGTTCGGTTGGAACGCTCGAAAGGGACCTGCTTCTCTCCAAGCCCGTAAAAGCTCATGTCGGCTTCACGCCGGAACTGAAAAAGCCAGGCTTGCCCGCATACTCCGAACCAGCTGCGTCGGCACCCTTCCAACAGGACATCTCCTGCAGGAGAAAGCAGCCTCATACCCCCATCGGAGGTTATCTCGAGGCTTGAACTCCCTTCTCCAACTGCATCCGGCAGCCGGGCAGGCCTTTCAGCGCGCACATCCTTCAGCGGCCGGGTCTGGTAGCTGATAGCGATATGATGGATGTGCTCCGCGGTCGAACCGACTTCAACCGGAAAATTCCGCTGGCCGATGTGAATTATGTGGTTTTCATAGCGTTCTGCAAACCTGAAATTTAGAGGATGAAAATGTTTAGTGGGCAACACGGCCTTCTCCTGAAATTAAAATTGACATATCTCCGGTGTTTCCCGGAATAAGATGAGTGTCATCAATTTTTCGGAACTTTTTCTCTACAGACTGCCACGTGGCACTGGGCCGGTCTCAATCACAATTCGCATTAGCCGATATGAAAAAAGATATAAGACCAAGATAGAAAAAGATCAATTTGAAGAGGTTGGAGAAGAGACAGATCAGCAGACAACAAAGAATCGTTGCAGTTGGCCAAAGGTCTGAACGCATATGGTGATTACGGAAATTATTCGTTTTTCACTTTATAACCTGTCATTGACATACCCTGGTTTCTATTAGTTATGTCAAATATTTAGAATGATTTGCCGCCGATCAGCTCCATGCTTACATTAAAGGCATGGAAAACAGTACCCTGACAAAACGGAAAGGAAACTATAATGGCCTGCCGCTTCTTCTAGCAATGATTATGGCGCTGCTGACCCTGCTGTTCTGGCCGCAAGGCGGCTTTGCCGACAGATCGTTGCGTTGCAACGGCAAAATTATTTCAGTTGGTGATTTCAGGGAGGATGTGGAACGTACATGTGGCGAGCCTTATCATGTTGAAAAGTGGGAAAAAGGCCGCAAAGGAAGCATCACTCAGTTTTACTATAACCGTAAAGGGCAGTACCTCCCCAGGCTCTTCTACGGACCGATCTACATGGAACGTTGGACATATCTTAGAGGTTCCAACCGATTTATCCGTTATCTTACTTTCAGAAATGGCGAATTGCTCAGAATAGAAACCGGCGACAGAGGGGGTCTTGAGCAGGATTAGAGGCAATCACCGACTGCAATTGTTATCAAAGATATATGCCTGTGGTAAATTGATCAAGCGCCTGGATTTATACCAGATAAACACAGACTTTGAATGCCTTTGGCCTGTTCTCACACCACATCGGTGGCGGTATGTTGGTCAACACCGGCTTCTCCTGAATTTAAAATTGACATATCTCCGGTAATTCCTAGAATAAAGATGAAGTGTCACCAATTTTTCGGTCTTTTTCTCTACACTGAACCAGTCTCAATCATAATTTTCAAAACCAAAAGGAAATCGAGCATCGTTTTTTCGCCCAGCGTTCTTCCATTATCTTTGAGACATAAACAATATCAGAAAGGAGCAATAGGTTGGCCGATATGAAAAAAGATATACGACAAAGAGTCATAATTGACAAGCTGAGGCCGGAGATCGACGGCGGACGCTTTCCTGCCAGAAGGGCGGCGGACGAAGTCATCCGCATAGAAGCCGATATTTTCGCCGACGGCCATGACAAACTGGCCGCGATTCTGCTCTATCGCAGAGCAGGAGAAGATACCTGGCGGACGTTACCCATGGAGTTTGTCGTCAACGATATCTGGCAGGCTTCCTTCAAAGCCGACGAACTGGGCATCTATGAATTCACCGTCCAGGCCTGGATCGACAGATACCGCACCTGGCACAGCCAGATGATGATAAAATACGACAACGACCAGGACGTTGCGGTGGAATTGCTTGAGGGTGCGGATATCATCCTCAAATCGGCCGGGCTGGCGGCCCACGATGACGCCGAGCGCCTCAGGCAGAAGGCGGCGACCCTGCAGGACGAGGGAATTTCTGCGGCCGACCGTGTTCGGGTTGTGGACCAGGAGCTGTCTTATCTGATGACGCTCAACCCGAACCGTACCTATCTGACACGGTACCGGAACATCCTCGAAGTTCGTATTGAGCCGGCCAGGGCCCGGTTCAGCACCTGGTATGAGATGTTCCCCCGCTCCTGCTCAGAAGAACCCGGCACCCACGGCACCTTCAACGACTGCATCAAGCGGCTGCCCTACATCGCCCAGATGGGCTTCGATGTGCTCTACCTGCCCCCAATCCACCCCATCGGTCATGCCTTCCGGAAAGGGAAAAACAACACCATCAGCCCGGAGGAGAATGCTCCCGGCAGCCCCTGGGCCATCGGCGCCGAAGAAGGCGGGCATAAATCAATCCATCCCCAGCTCGGCAGCCTGGAGGATTTTCACCGGCTGCTGCATGAAGCGCGGAATCATGGAATAGACATCGCCCTCGACATTGCCTTTCAATGCAGTCCCGACCACCCTTACGTCAGGGAGCACCCCGAGTGGTTTCAGTGGCGGCCTGATGGCACGGTGCAGTATGCCGAGAATCCTCCGAAAAAATACCAGGATATCTACCCTTTCGAGTTTGAATCGAAATATGCAGAAGAGCTGGCGAATGAACTCCTCGGTATTTTTCAGTACTGGATCGACCAGGGAGTCCATATCTTTCGGGTAGACAATCCGCATACCAAACCCCTGCATTTCTGGGAGTGGGTGATCGCCGAAATCAAGACGGAACATCCGGAGGTGCTTTTTCTGGCCGAAGCCTTCACCCGTCCGAAAACCATGTACCGCCTGGCCAAGGGAGGCTTCACCCAGTCATACACCTACTTTACCTGGCGCAACATGAAATGGGAGATTGAGCAATACTTTCAGGAACTGACTCAAACGGATGCCGCGGAATTTTTCTGGCCTAACCTTTGGCCCAATACCCCGGATATTCTCCCGGAATATTTACAGATCGGTGGACGACCAGCCTTTGCGGTCAGGCTGATGCTGGCGGCTACTCTATCTTCCAATTACGGCATCTACGGCCCACCATTCGAACTCCAGGTCAATGAAGCCAGGGAACCCTTCAGTGAAGAATACAACGACTCCGAGAAGTATGAGATTCACCACTGGAACATCGACCAACCCCACAGCCTCAAACCTTTGATCTCCCGAATTAACCGGATCCGCCGTGACAATCCTGCACTGCAGCAGACCCGCAACCTGATGTTTCACCCGGTGGATCGCGAGGAGATCATCTGCTACAGCAAATGGACGGATGACTATTCCAACATCATTTTAGTGGCGGCCAATCTCGAGCCCCATCATACCCATTCCACCTGGCTCTACCTGCCCTTCGAGGAAATGGGAGTGAGCACGGATCAGACCTTTCAAATGCACGAACTGGTCAGCGACTCCCGCTATCTGTGGCATGCCGGCGCCAATTATCTGGAGCTCAATCCACAGACACTTCCTGTTCAGATTTTTCGCCTGCGCCGGCGGATACGCTCCGAGAACGACTTCGATTATTTTATGTAGAGGCGACAATGCAACACACCACCGATCTGCACAAAGAACCGCTCTGGTATAAAGACGCGATCATCTATCAACTGCACATCAAGGCTTTTCACGACAGCAACGGCGATGGTATCGGTGATTTCCGCGGACTCAAGGAGAAACTGGGATATCTTCAGGAGCTTGGGGTCAACACCCTCTGGCTCCTGCCCTTTTATCCATCTCCTTTCCGGGACGACGGCTACGATATTTCAGATTTCAAGGGAATTCATCCCAGCTACGGCACCCTCGCCGATTTTAGGGCCTTCCTGCGGGAGGCACACCGCCGCAACATGCGGGTCATTACCGAACTGGTAATAAATCACACCTCCGATCAACATCCCTGGTTCCAGCGGGCCCGCCGGGCCAAACCCGGCAGCATCTACCGGGACTTCTACGTCTGGAGCGATACCTATAAAAAATACACCGATGCCCGCATCATCTTTCAGGATTTCGAATCCAGCAACTGGACCTGGGATGAAGTGGCTCAGGCCTACTTCTGGCATCGCTTTTATTCTCATCAGCCGGATCTCAATTACGACAATCCCAGGGTTCATAAAGCAATTTTCCAGGCCCTTGACTTCTGGATGGATATGGGGGTGGACGGCATGCGGCTGGATGCCATTCCCTACCTCTACCAGCGCGAAGGCACCAACTGTGAAAACCTGCCGGAAACCCACGCTTTTCTCAAGAAGCTGCGAGCCCGCATGGATGAAAAATATGAGGGCCGCATGTTTCTGGCGGAAGCCAACCAATGGTCCGAGGATGCGGTGGAATATTTCGGCGATGGCGATGAATGCCACATGTCCTTTCATTTTCCGCTGATGCCCAGACTCTACATGGCGCTGCATATGGAAAACAGTTTTCCCATAATTGAAATTCTGAGCCAGACCCCGGACATCCCGGAGACCTGCCAATGGGCCATCTTCCTGCGCAATCATGACGAATTGACCCTGGAGATGGTCACCGACGAAGAACGCGACTATATGTACCGCGCCTATGCCCAGGATCCGCGGATGCGGGTAAACCTCGGCATTCGCCGCCGTCTCGCCCCGCTGGTGGGCAACCATCGCCGCCGCATCGAATTGATGAACGGACTGCTCTTTTCTCTCCCTGGCACCCCAATCATCTATTACGGCGATGAAATCGGCATGGGGGATAATATCTATCTGGGGGACCGCAACGGCGTTCGCACTCCGATGCAGTGGAGCTCCGACCGCAATGCCGGTTTTTCCCGGACCAACCCCCAGCAGCTTTACCTGCCGGTCATCCTCGACCCGGAATACCATTATGAAGTGGTCAATGTCGAGTCGCAGAAGAAGAATCGCCACTCACTGTTCTGGTGGATTAGGAGACTGCTCACCCTGCGCAGCCGCATTCCGGCCTTCAGCCGCGGCAACCTGAAATTCCTGGAGCCGGACAACACCAAGATCCTGGTCTTTATCCGTCAATATCAAGAACAGCGTATTCTGGTGGTAATCAATCTTTCCCGCTTCGTGCAGTTCGTCGAACTCGACCTCTCACAATATGCGGGGATGATACCCGTGGAAATCTTCGGCAATACCAATTTTCCCAAAATCAGCGAGGAACAGTATTTTCTTACCCTCAGCCCTCATGCCTTTTACTGGTTCAACCTGGAATCCGAAGAGGCCAGGCAAGATGAAAAGGTACCTTCTCCTGAGCGGCTTGGGCTGTTTCAGGTAGAGAAGAGTTGGCATGAGATCTTCGAGGGCCGCCTGCCTGCACGGTTTGAAAAACTCATCCCGGCGTATATCAGGAAACAAAGGTGGTTCGGAGCCAAAAGCCGGCGCATCAAAACCTCGGCTGTCAGGGAAATACTGCCGCTGCGGGACAGGATCCTGGTGGGGATAATCCTTTTCATCGACCTGCAGTACATGGACGGTACCGGAGAATCCTATATTCTGCCGCTAACCTATCAGGCTGCAGATAAAGCCGGGGACACTATCGAAGAACTATCGCGGATGATGGTGGCCAGGGTCAAGATACGTTCCAGCGGCGAGGAGGGCTTTATTGTCGATGGACTTATACAGCCCGAATTCTGTACCGCCCTGCTCAACATGATTGCCACCCGTCAGGGAATCAAGGGCAAGTACGGGCGGTTGAGCGCCACTCCGACTCATGGTATGAAAAGCATCTACAATAAACTGGAAGCACCTTTAGAAACCACGGTTGTCAAAGCGGAACAGAGCAATACCTCGATTATATACGGCCATAGTTTCATCCTCAAACTTTTCAGACGTCTTCAGGATGGTATCAACCCCGACCTTGAAATCGGCCGCTTCCTGACCCGCAAGAGATTTCCCAATCTGCCGCCGGTAAACGGCTATCTTGAATATGGCGGCAAAGGCGAGGAACCCAACACCGTGGCCATTCTGCAAACCTTCATACCCAATCAGGGAGACGCCTGGCAATATACCCTGAACAGCCTCTACAGCTATTTCGAACAAATCCTGGAAATTCAGGATGAAGAACCACCCCCGCCCCGGCAGGAAACCCTGCTGGAGCTGGCTCATGTTGCCATTCCTCCTGAAAGTGGGAAACGGATCGGGTTTTACCTGGAGTCGACCCGACTGCTGGCTATGCGCACTGCCGAGATGCATCAGGCCCTGGCCTCGGAAAACATTGATCCGCTGTTTTCCCCGGAATCGTTTTCCAAACTGTACCAACGCTCTCTTTTCCAGTCCATGAGTTCCCAGGCCAATCAAGTGCTTTCACAGTTCAAGAAGCAGTTGCGGCGGATGCCTCAGGATGCCCGGAAAATGGGGGAGAGTTTTTTGGAGCGCCAGGGAGACATCATTGCCCGTTTCCGGTTATTGACCGACCGGAAAATCAGCGCCAAACGATTGCGCTGCCATGGTGACTTTCATCTTGGCCAGGTTCTCCACACCGGTAATGATTTTGTGATCATTGATTTCGAGGGAGAACCGGCACGTCCGGTCAGTGAACGCCGCATCAAGCGCTCGCCGCTAAGGGATGTCGCCGGAATGCTGCGCTCCTTTCATTATGCGATCTACAGCGCCCTGCGCGATGAGGAAGGACGGGGCTCTTTTCATGAAGACGACAGAGAGAAGATGGAAGCATGGGCCGAAGAATGGCGCATGTGGATTAGTGCGGAATACCTGTACACCTATTTGAACCACAGTGCCGATTCCAAATTTCTGCCCGAAACGTCCGGGGAAATACAAGTGCTTCTCGATGCTTATCTTCTGGAAAAAGCCATCTACGAACTCGGCTATGAGATGAATAACCGGCCTGAATGGATACACATACCGCTGCATGGAATCGAGCAGCTCCTTGATAGCCGATAATGCCAACTGTCCCGTAACTTCAACGGGATTTTTTTGATCTGGAGGATAATATGTCGCACAACACAACGAACGGGACAGCCGGCGAAGTCCGCTACGATTTCAGTCTGCTGAGTAAAGACGACATCTACCTGTTCAATGAAGGCAGTCATTTCCGTATCTATGAGAAACTTGGAGCGCACCCGGCCGAGCATAACGGCGAATCAGGGATCTATTTTGCGGTATGGGCACCCAATGCCGAGCATGTCGGGGTCATGGCATCATTCAATGACTGGAACAAGGACAGTCATGTCCTGCAGCCCTATGAAAGCTCTGGCATCTGGCACGGCTTCATTCCGGGAATAAATTCGGGTATCGCCTACAAGTACTATATTCGCTCACACCACAAGAGCTACCGGGCCGACAAAACCGACCCCTTTGCCTTTTTCACCGAACTCTCACCCCAGACCGCATCCGTCGCCTGGAATCTGGACTACGAATGGCAGGATCAGGGCTGGATGGAACACCGCCATATCCCCAATAACCTCAATGCCCCCATCTCCATCTACGAAGTTCATCTCGGATCGTGGATGCATGTGCCGGAAGAAAACAACCGCTCTCTGAGCTACCGGGAACTGGCCCCCCGACTGATCGACTACCTTCACAAGATGGGTTTTACCCATGTCGAATTCCTACCCATTATGGAGCATCCCTTCTTCGGCAGCTGGGGATATCAGAGCCTGGGATATTTTGCTCCGACCAGCCGCTTCGGCACTCCTCAGGACCTGATGTATCTGATTGACCAGCTGCATCAGAGTGGTATCGGAGTCATTCTCGACTGGGTGCCTTCACATTTTCCTACAGACGAGCATGGACTCAGTTATTTCGACGGTACTCATCTCTTTGAGCATGAAGACCCGCGTCTGGGCTACCATCCGGACTGGGGCAGCTATATCTTCAATTACGGCCGCAATGAAGTGATCAGTTTTCTGATCAGCAGCGCCCTGTTCTGGCTCGATAAATATCATATAGATGGTTTTCGGGTTGATGCAGTCGCGTCCATGCTCTACCTCGATTATTCACGAAAAGAGGGGGAATGGATCCCCAACCGTTTCGGCGGCAAGGAGAATCTCGAGGCCATCGCTTTTCTGAAACGGTTCAACGAGGAGGTGCATGTCAACTATCCCGATGTGCTCACTATCGCCGAGGAATCCACGGATTGGCCTCAGGTTTCCCGCCCCACATATATAGGTGGTCTTGGCTTTGACATGAAGTGGGATATGGGCTGGATGCATGACACCCTCGCTTATATGTCCCAGGAGCCCATCCACCGCAGCTATCACCACAACAAGCTGACCTTTCGCATGCTCTACGCCTTTCACGAAAATTACATCCTGCCCCTCTCTCATGACGAGGTGGTTCACGGCAAGGGTTCGCTTCTGGGAAAAATGCCCGGAGATGAATGGCAAAAATTTGCCAACCTTCGTCTGCTTTTCGGCTACATGTATTCCCAACCCGCCAAAAAGCTGCTCTTTATGGGGGCGGAAATCGGCCAGTGGAATGAATGGAACCACAGCAACAGCCTCGACTGGCATCTGCTGGAGAACAGCTTTCACAAAGGACTGCAGCGCTGGCTTGAAGACCTCAATCAGTTTTACCGTAAAAGTCCTGCCATGCATGAAAAAGATTTCTCCCATGAAGGATTCGAATGGATCGACTGCAACGACGTCCATCAATCCACACTCAGTCTGGTCCGGCACGGCCATTACTCGGAGAATGACATCATCATCGTCTGCAACTTCACCCCCGTGCCCCGGCATAACTATCGCATAGGAGTCTCCCAGGAAGGCATCTGGAAAGAGTGCCTCAACAGCGACGCGCGCGATTACGGAGGCAGCAACCAAGGCAATCTGGGCTCTCTGGAAGCGGCCCCGATTCCCTGCCATGGCCATTACTTTTCCATCAACCTGGTACTGCCTCCACTCGGCATCGTCTTTTTCAGAAAGGAGAGTTGACCTTGTTATGCGCCAGATGTGGGTAAATGAGGAGTATGACCATGAACATTCTGCTGCTGACCAATGAATATCCTCCCCATATATACGGAGGCGCCGGAGTCCACATAGAACACCTGAGCCGGGAATTGGCCGAAATCGAAGGGAATCATCTTCAGATCCTGAGTTTCGGAGACCAGAAAATTCAGCTCCCGGCCATGAATATCTCGGGCATCGCCCCGGCGGCAAAGCCTTTTTCCGCCGATCGGGGACGTGCAAAGTTTCTTGATGCCCTCTATCGTAATATCATAATGACCGGCCTGGCGGAATCAGCCGATATTATTCACTGCCATACCTGGTACTCCTATCTGGGCGGGTGTCTTCTCAAACAGATCCTGGGAATTCCTCTGGTGATCACCACCCACTCCCTGGAACCGCACCGCCCCTGGAAAAAGGAACAGCTGGGAGGCAGCTACGATGGGGTCTGCTGGCTGGAGAGAGCCGCCTTTGCCGCAGCGGACGGCATCATCGCGGTTTCCAAAGCAATGAAAGAGGATACCGAAAAACTCTTCGGGATTGCAGCGGACCAGGTGCAGGTCATCCATAACGGCATCGATGCCGGAACTTTCCATAAAATAAGAGAGCCGCAGATCCTCAAGCACTACGGCATCGACCCCGACAAACCCTATATTCTCTTCGTCGGCAGAATTACCAGCCAGAAAGGTATCCTTCACCTGGTCAACTCCCTGCCGCTGCTTAAGGAGGGACTTCAGGTCGTACTCTGTGCCGGAATGCCCGATACCGAAAGAATCGGCCGGGAAATGCATGAAGCGGTACGGATGGCCAGGACCAAAACAGCAAACGACATTATCTGGATCGAACAGATGGTTCCGGTACCTGACTTAATAGCTCTCTACAGCCATGCCGACATCTTCGTCTGCCCCTCGGTCTATGAACCCTTCGGCATCATCAACCTGGAGGCCATGGCCTGCGGCACCCCGGTGGTAGCTGCTGCGGTCGGCGGTATTCCCGAAGTGGTGGTGCATGGTCAAACCGGACTGCTGGTCCCTTTTCAACCCAGGGGAGGCGGCAGCTCCGAACCTCAAGATCCGGATGGCTATTCCCGGGATCTCGCCGCTGCCGTCAATGCCCTGATGGCCTCTGCCGGGAAACGAAGTCAAATGGGAGAAGAGGGCCACCAAAGGGTCGAGGCGCTTTTCAGCTGGAAGAGCATCGCCCGCCAGACCCAGGATTTTTACCGATCGCTGACCCTGCCCCTCGCTTTTCCCCGGTGACAGCTTCTCCACCAATCAACAAACGAAAAAATGACTTATCATCTCAGATGCCATCTGGTTGGAGATAAAATCTTTGGATAAATCCACCTCCGGGAAAGGACACCAAAAACGAATTGGCCACTGGCTGGAGCGCCTGGAAAGGTCCCAACATGTCATGTGGTTGCTCTTCAGCCTTTCGTTTCTGGAAACCATCATTCTGCCGATCCCGATAGAACTTGTTCTCATCCCCTTCATGCTCACCAACCGTCACAGGTTGTGGCAAACTGCCGCCTATGTCACTGCCGGTTGCCTGGCCGCCTCGCTTTTTGGTTACGGCATAGGATACTTTCTCCTTGAAACCGCCGGGGAATGGATGATCAATACAATGGGATGGCAGCAGGGTTATGAAAAATTCCAGAACCTCTTCGACCAACACGGCTTCTTTGCCATTCTCATGGTGGGCATGGTTCCAATACCTTTTCAAACAGCCATGCTCGCCGCCGGAGCTGCCGGATATCCTGTCTGGAAATTCGTACTGGCGGCGACCCTGGCCAGGGGCATACGCTACTTCGGATTGGCCTGGCTGGTATTTGTCTTAGGAAAGCAAACGGTAATCCTTTGGCAGAATCATCGTTTGCTCGTCGGTCTGGGCCTGGCGATCATCGTCGTTGCTCTCTGGGCGCTGACACAGTGGCTTTCTTCAGTTCTCATCTAAATATGACGCCAGCCCATCGACAAACGCAGCTTCCGAGAGTCTGGCTGGCAAAAAACCCTGAAGTAAATACAAACACAAGAAAGTATCAACCCGATGTTGCCGATGCCATGCTTTTTCCGTCGCAGCCCCAACAAAAGCACAAACCGAGGTTGATCTGTCCCCTCTTGGTGCCCATTCTTCATTTTACTTGTTTCTGCCAGAAAGACTCTTGGGGAGCCTGGCCTGGAAGGCGTCGCGGTATTGTATCAGTGCCCTTATAAAAAAGATCGGGATGAACAGCTCCAGACACTCCTCCATGATACTGCTGTAGATTCCCAAATCTCCCTCTTCCATTCCGAACAGGGACTCAAAAACTTCCGAGTTTCCATCGATGAGTTTGCTGGCCACCATAAAGGCCAGACCGAAGATGATAGAGAAAGCGTAGGCCTTCCTCACGGAAAGTGCCCTAAGAAATCCAGGTGTTACCTTCCTCAGGTAAACAATGCCATAGCTTATTACAGCGATATCGAACAGGACGACGATGATCTTCTGCTCGAAGGGAACCTCGGGGCTGAGGTAGAATTTGATTTTAAACATGCCCATGGTAGTGAAGCGGGCATGAAAATCCATTTCGCGCAGCGCCAGCAGCAGGATAAAAACACCGGGAACGAGACTGGTGCGCAGGTCTCCAGTGGCATTGAAATAGACGATAAAAAGAATGAACAAAAAATAGAGGCCAACCGAAATAGTCTCGATCGGACCAAATTCCCTAACTGCTTTGTAGGGTAAATCGCCGGGCAGCAGCGCGATCACCACCACCAGCACCAGCACGGCGGCAGCCATTTTTAATGTCGATACCAGAATATCTCGATCTTTCTTATGCATTTCAAACCCCTAAAGCTCTTATCCTCTGCGCGATACGGTGTAGCATTACCTCTGTAACAGCGGTTTTTGTGAAGCTGAGTTTATTTCATACTTCCAAAAGCCAGGTCGTGCAAGCTGATTCCTGAACATCAACGAGCGTTTACCTTCTATTCCGGCTAGCCATCGACTCGCAGTGCGCCACTCTGTGATGTACGCAGTTGCCGCAATTTGCGGGGAAATTTCGTGTTGAAAAAATATCCTGAAAGAAGTACGCATTAAAAAGATGTCTTACTTCCCGATTCTCGGCTTCCACAATTCTTCCGGCAGAGCCTGAATAGATGATCGTCAAATTTATGCATAGAGGCTTCAAAAAAAGCAGGCCAATCAACACGCTACTCCGTCAGTTTCCGGGAATGAATCCTCTCTGGGGCCGCTGCTCGTTCATCTTCGACGCCGACTGTCGCGACTATGATTGGCTGGTCGTGTATCATGACCTGCCCAGGAATAACGGTCTGATCAACGAAGAGCGGCTGGCCTGTCCCCGCGAGCGCACCATGCTGCTGACGGGCGAACCCTCGACCATCACGGTGTATGGTACCGATTATCTGCGGCAGTTCGGTTGTATTGTGACCTTTCAGGAACCATGGGCGATACGGCATCCACAGGCATTTTTTCGCCACCCTGGGCTCACCTGGTTCTATGGCATCACCTCGGATAACAAATTTCTCTCGTGGGATGAATTGGTGCGCCGCCAACCTGGACGGAAAGACCAAACCATCTCGACCGTCTGTTCTTCGAGGACGGGAACAATCACGCTGCATTCAAAACGAGTGGCGTTCACAAATTGGCTGAAGGAGCAACTGCCCGAGCTGGAGATTTTCGGCCACGGCGTAAGGCCGATGAAGGACAAGGCCGAAGCCCTAGATCCCTTCCGCTACCACATCATCGTTGAAAATCATGTGTATGATCACCATTTGACGGAAAAGCTGCCGGATGCCTTTCTCGGATATTGCCTGCCGTTTTATCACGGCGCTCCCAATGCCGCGGATTACTTTCCTGAAGAGAGCTTTGTCCGCATCGATATCAATGATCGGCAAAGGACCCTCGATATCATCAGAAGCCATATTGCCAACAACGAATATGAGGACAGGTTGCCGTATATCCGTGAAGCCAGGCGGCGGATTCTCGAGGAGCAGAATCTATTTGCCATAATCGCCGATACCATCGAGAAAGTCGAGCGCAAGTCTCAGGCAACGACATACGGGAAAGTTATCCGTAACCGCTCGACCATGCGTTTAAAAAATCCTATCATCGGCCTTCGGAGCCTCTCACAAAAAGGATTGACCAAATTTTATCATCGCCTTACCTTGACCGCCAGAAGCAAGCTGAAGTGGACATTGCGTTAATAATTCTCCTTATGGTTGGAAAAAATCCACTAAAAGATGCTCCAGTGTCTAACCGGCATAACCAATCTGATCCGAAACTGAAACTGCCACTCTTTCTTTTAAATAGAGGACCTCCCAGGATAAAGAAAATCATTAAGGGAGCAGCCTTTTCTGAACCTATGATTTCCTTGGCAACGGATTCTGTAAAAAGTTGGCTGAAATAGAACGAACGCTGGCAGCGCCCCGCGCCAAACGAACGGGAAAAATTGCAGAAGCCAGAACCCTTCATGCAGGATAATTCATCCTGGTTCTGCTGTACAGTTCGGTTTGTTTGCCCGGATATTCGCGAGCCTGGCAATGTTCGGGTTAGAGTGAGGCTTCGGCATAGGCACAAACCGCCTCAGGTTTTTCCCGGGTCAACTCCACCTTCTTTTCAGCGTGATGAAAAGTAAGGCCGGGTCCATTCTTGAGGCGATAGACGGCGGCTTCGGGGATGAGTTCGACCTCCAGGGAAATCCCTCGGATAGTCAGACAAAAACGAAAGAGAGTGCAGCGCGCGGGAAGTCTGGGATTAAAGGAAATATTCCCGTTGTAGTCCCGCATTCCGGCAAAACCGTAAGCCAGAACCATCCAGGATGCACCAATGGAAGCAATATGGCAGCCATGCCCGATATTGCCGCCGATATCCGCCAAGTCCATCAGGACCGCGTACCTGGCATACTGTCCTGCTTTGCGGTAGTTTTTTATCTCGGAGGCCATAATGCTCTGCACCCCAACGGAGAGAGAGGAATCTCCAGTAGTAAGACGATCATAATAATTGAAGTTCCGCAATTTTTCTTCCTCGGAAAATTCCTGCCCAAGGAGAAACAGGGCCAGGACCAGGTCGGTCTGCTTGATCACCCGGTGACGGTAGATCACCAGCGGATGATAATGGAGCAAAAGAGGATAGTTCTCCGGAGGCGTTCCGGCAAAATCCCACTCCTTTTTTTCCAGAAAACTGTCATCCTGAGGATGGATTCCCAAGCTCTCGTCATAGGGTATATACATGTGGTCGGCAGCCCGCCGCCACTCTTCGACCTCAGCGTAATCCAGAACGGTCTTGTCCAGCAGGCTCTGATAATTCCCCACATCGTTGAGGCGCAGGTCATCGATGGTGTCTGCGGCAAACCAGAGATTTTCCCGGGCCATCAGGTTGGTATAGGCATTGTTGTTCACTACGGTATTGTATTCATCCGGTCCGGTCACTCCATGGATGCAGAACCTGCCGTCTTTTCGTTGTGAAAAAAACCCCAGACTCCGCCATAATCTCGCAGTCTCCACCAACATTTCCGCGCCTTCCCGGTAAAGAAATTCCAAATCTCCGGTCACCTCCACATATTTTTTCAAACCGAACATAATATCAGCGTTGATGTGGTATTGAGCGGTACCGGCAGCATAATGTGCGGAGGCTTCATCTCCATTGATGGTCCGCCAGGGAAACAGTGCGCCGTGCTGGTTGACGTCCCGGGCTCGCTGTCTGGCCGAATCGAGCATGCTGTGCCGAAATTTGAGTAGATTCTTGGCAATCCGCGGGTTGGTGTATATCAGAAAAGGGAGCACATAAATTTCGATGTCCCAGAAATAATGGCCCTCATATCCGCCGCCAGTCAGCCCCTTTGCCGGGATTCCCGTGCCCTCGGCCCGGCTGGAGGCCTGACAGAGCTGGAACAGATTCCAGCGGATAGCCTGCTGCCATTCTTCAGTGGAACGGCCGCCTGTTTTACGCCTTTCCGTCACTGCCATCTGGACATCACTTTTCTGCCAGTAGTTCTCCAGAAACTCCTTCTGGGAGTTCAGAAGCGCATCGAATCCATCTTCCTTGGCACGCACCAGAGTCAGTTTGACCCTCCTGCACAAATCCTCCGGAGCCGTTTTTCGGGAAGTATGAAAACTCATCCATTTGGTAATCCGAATCGGAATTTCAGGTTGCGCCTCCACCGAAAAAATGATTTTGCCTTCATCAGCGAGAGCCTCATTCTCCCAACTCACCGGATTCTCTGTTTCCACACTGTGATCAAAGCCGCATCCCAGAGTCATTTGGCTGTTTCGTGTGATAAATCCCAGGATAATCTGAAGATCCTCTGCCACTTTAGTTTCCGGATTTAAAACTTTTTCCCTGAAAACCCGGGTATCCCGTGGATCCCCGTCTGTCCCCCGGATGGTGCGGTGGGGGGTAATCTCAGATAAAATCACCAGCGGAGCATGAGAGTTCAGCACTTTCACCTCGTACTGAATAGCCGCAAGATGTCTATGCTCAAAGGAGACCATTCGTGTCGATTTGATGGATACCAGCTTGCCGGACGGCATTTCCCAGAGAATATCCCGGGTCAGAGTTCCTGCTTTCATGTCCAGTGTACGCTCAAAATGTCTGAGGTCTGCAGTCGGCAGAAAAAAGGGCTCATCGTCGACAAATAATCGAATGACTTTGAGGTCGTGAAGATTGACGATGGTCTGACCCGTTTTGGCAAATCCATATGCCTTTTCGCCATACACTATCGGCCAGCTTTCATAAAACCCGTTAATCAGGTTGCCGTGGTTATAAAAAGGCCTTCCTTCTTCAAAAGTACCGCGCATGCCGAGATAGCCGTTGCTCAAGGCGAATATCGTCTCCATCTGGCCGAGAAATGCGGGATAGAATTTTTTTTCGATGATTTTCCATTCATCACCCGGATAGATATATCGCGGGGGATTGAGCCGTTCTCGATGAAGCATGAATTTTCTCCAAATTTTCCAGCTTCCTCTGGATAGAAATGTTCGATTACATTTGTGGGGGGCTCGCCAGCTACATCAACCAGCAAATCCGTATCCACAATAAATCGGTGCCGCTTTTACGAGTCCATCAGGTATGATAGTAAATCATATCATAATCGCCGTTGTCAAAACAGGTATTTTCCCAATGGGAATAAGGCAGTGGAGAGGAAAAGCTGAAGAAGAATAGTAGCCATAGGTTTTTTATGGCGGCAACGGCAAGCTTTGAATAAGATTCTGAAATACCGGAATTACCCTTCTCTGCTGTTACGTATGGGTAACATTCTCCTTCGACAACTGACGGATTATGTCCTATAATCAGGCCGGAGAAGGGATGGAATCAAACTTGCAGTCATTTCTGCCGACCTCAGACCTTCTTAATTTTAACGACAACGAGGACTCCATGTCTCTACAACGCTATTTGCTGTGCGCCCTTCTGACCGCTTTATTTTCCGCCGGTGTCACCCAGGCATCAGAGAAGAAGATAAGGGCGGGCGTTGCCAGCATGATAACCCCGGTCAGTGCGGTTAGATACTATCAACAGGTTGTTGACTATATAGGTGAAAAAATCGGCAGCTCCGCTGAAATGGTGCACCGGACGACCTACGACGAGATTGATGTGCTGCTCGAACAGGGTGATGTCGACCTCGCCTTTATCTGTTCCTCCCCCTATGTCCTCAACAATGAAAAATTCGGAGTGGAACTGCTGGTTGCCCCCCAGGTTGAGAACAAGGTGGAATACCACTCCTACATCATTGTTCACAAAAACAGCGAGGTGGACTCTTTCAAAGACCTGCGGGGCAGTTCATTTGCTTTTGTCGATCCCAAAAGCAATACGGGAAAGCTTTACCCAACCTATCTTCTGGCCCGGATGGACCAGACTCCGGAGAGCTTTTTCAATAATTTTATCTACAGTTACAGTCATAACAAGTCGGTGGAAATCGTTGCCAAAAATCGAGCTGAAGGTGCAGCTGTCGATTCGATTGTGTACGATTTCATGGTTGCTTCAAAGTCTCCCTACATCGAGCAGACTAAAATAATTCATCGTTCCCCGCCCTTCGGCATTCCTCCGGTGGTGGTCCCGCCTACCACTCCGACCTTTCTCAAGGAATCACTCCGGCAGATTTTCTTAACTATGCACGAAGACGATGAAGGGAAAAAAATATTGAGCTCCATGCGCATCGACAAATTTGTACAGGTGCCCGATACAAACTACGATACCATCAGAGCAATGAGGGCATTTATCAAAAACAACACCATTACCCGCAACAACAACTCAATTCCTGAAAACGATGATGCAGATACAGAGAAGGAGACGATCTGGATAGGGGTGCTGCCCAAGGATAACCCGATCATCGCCTATGAACGATATCAGCCACTGGTCAATTACCTGACGGAGGCAACCGGCATACAGACCGAACTGCATCTGGAAAAAACGTACAAGGAAGTGGTCAACAGCCTGGGCAAAGGAAAGATCAATTTTGCCCTCTTGGGTCCTCTCACCTATCTCGATGCCCGTAAGCGTTTCGATGCCTCCCCCATTGCCAAAAGCAGAACCTCCCGCGGTGAGAGCTTTTTCAGGAGCGTCATTGTCACCGATACCGAAAGAAACCTTGAAGAAATATCCCAGCTCGTCAATAAGAAATTCGCCTTCTCCGCGTTGTGGTCCACCTCCGGAAATCTCATTCCGCGTTATATGCTGGCCTGGTCAGGCATTCACCTGGACGACCTTCTTGAATACCAGCACTACAACTATCATGATACCGTCGCCAAAAAGGTGATCAGCCGCGAATTCGATGCGGGAGCTTTAAGGCTGTCGGCAGCCGAACGTTATCTTCCTTACGGATTGAAAATTATTGCGGTTTCCGATCCTATCCCCACCGGTCCCGTCGTGGTATCTCCTCATACGCCATATGCAACCATGCGCAAATTTCAAAAAGCCCTGCTGGCCATTGCCGAAAGTGAAGAAGGCAGAGCAATCCTCAAAAAACTCGATCCTGATCTGCAAGGGGGATTCGTAGCCGCTTCCGATGCCGATTACTCTCAAATTCGACAGATGATTAACGATGTCCCTAAAACCTGCGGCAAAGGGTGCCATCCACAGGTTTCCTTTTAAGACGGTTGACGATGCGGCTTTCTCTACAGAAAAAATTTATCCTCATCGGCTTTGCCTCCGTCCTGCTTCTCACCGCCTCAATCGGTTACATGGCTGCTGTAAAGACTCGGGACGCGCTCTATAAGGCCTCCGACAAGCAAGGTAGAATGCTTGCCCAGACGGTCAGTGCGGTCATCATCAACGAGTTGATCTATGAAATGCTGGGACTGGTGGAGGAAGGCGGTCTCATCGACAATTACATGAGGGATCTCCATAATCATCCTGAACTTGATCTAAACTTTATCGCCGTCCTCGACAACACTCGCAAAGTCATATCCCATAGCGATTTCAGCGAATATGGAAAGCGATACGAAGAACCATTTATCGAGAAGTCGCTGCAGCAGGAAGAAGTAACGCTCAGAAAAACCATGGATATACCCCATTCCACTTATTCTCTAGAGGTCGCCGCCCCGCTCTCCATCGAAGGAAAACGATGGGGAATTCTCTACTTTTCCATGTCCCTGCAATCCGTTGAACAGGAGATCAGCGCACTGATCCAACTCATCGTTTCGATATCCGTAATCGCTCTGATCGTTCTCTTCATCCTCATTTATTTCCTGAGCAGAAGATTTATCAAACCCATCATAGATATGTCCCATGCCATGGCCGAAGTTGAAGTTGAAATGAGTGAAAAGGCGATACCCGTATTCGGCAGCGATGAACTTTCACGCCTGACCGAAAACTTTAACGATATGGTGAGGAGGATACGCAACGCCAATGAAGAAATGAAAGTGGCCCATGAGAAGCTGCTTCAATCGGAAAAACTGGCAACGCTTGGAGTGCTTTCTTCCAGCGTAGCGCACCGGATCAACAACCCCTTGGGCGGACTGTTCAACTGCGTTACCATGCTGCGCAGAAAGGGAGATGAAAAAGAATTTCGAGGCGAATATCTCGATCTGATAGAGGAGGGACTGGTGAGCATCAAGAGAACCGTCAGCCAGCTCCTTAAAACAGTAGGGAGAGACAAGGCAGAAGAGCAGCGAAGTGATATACATGACGTTCTTGCCAATGTGATGCGCTTTCTCGATTATAAGATCAAAAACCAGAATATAACCTTCCTGGCAGATATCGAACCTGGTCTGGAAACCCCACTTGCTCCCCATGATCTGGAAGAGATCTTTCTCAATACCATGATCAATTCCATTCAGGCCATGCCGGAAGGCGGTTATTTGCGGGTGGCCGCCAGGCGCGGCAATAAAAAAGTGCACCTTATCGTGGAGGATAACGGCGCTGGTATTGCAAAAGCTGATTTAGAAAAAGTTTTCGATCTCTTCTATTCCACCAAAGGGAGGGGTGAAGGAACAGGGGTCGGCATGTGGATGACCTATGAACTTATCAAAAAATACAACGGGGATCTTTCCCTGGAAAGCGAGGAGGGAAGTGGAACCACAATTTCCTTCATCATCCCGGAGGCCGGATGAATCAGAGTATTTTAATAGTGGAAGATGAAAAAATTCTTCGAATTTCCCTTGCAGATGCCCTCAAGTCCGAAGGCTACACTGTCTATGCGGTTGAAAGTGGAGAAGCAGCCCTGCAGGCTCTCGAAGATGGTGATTTTTCTCTGGTTTTGACCGATATCAGGCTACCGGGTGCAAGCGGTATGGATATCCTTAAAAAAAGTCTGAAAGAGCAGCCGGCCACTCCGGTAATTATGATGACGGCATACGGCAGCATAAATGATGCCGTTGAAGCAATGCGATATGGCGCCTTCGATTACATCACCAAGCCATTTGATCTTGATGAAATACTGGAAACCGCCAAAAAGGCCCTGGATATCGAGGCAATCACCCAGGAAAACATCAGACTCAAGCAAGAGATCAGGCGGTATTACGGCGCTCCCAATATAATAGGAGAAAGCAAGGCTATGCAGTCTGTTTTTGCCTTGCTGGAAAAGGTCAGCAGAACGGACTCCACCGTCCTCATCCTTGGCGAATCCGGCACAGGCAAGGAGATGGTGGCCTCCACCATACATTTCCAAAGCCCCAGGAAAGATAAGCCCATAATCCGTGTCAACTGTGCCGCCCTGCCGGAAAATCTCATAGAAAGTGAACTCTTCGGGTATGAGAAAGGAGCCTTTACCGGGGCTGCGGGCAGAAAACCGGGAAGATTTGATCTGGCCGACGGCGGCACCATTTTTCTTGACGAAATCGGAGATCTGCCCCTTCTCACCCAAACTAAAATCCTTCGCGTTCTGGAAGAGCGTTCTTTCGAGCGGCTGGGAGCGACCACCACAGTTACCGTGGATGTCAGAATTATTGCGGCAACCAACAAGGATCTTGAAAAAGAAGTGAAGAAAGGCACCTTTCGCGAGGATCTTTATTACCGTCTGAACGTGATTCCCGTTCTGCTCCCGCCACTGCGCCGGCGCAAAGAAGATATTGCTCTTCTGGTCCATTCCTTTACCCGCCGGTTCAATGATCAGATGGGAACATCCGCATCTTTCACCCCCGAAGCGGTTGAGACCCTGATGTCCTACTCCTTCCCTGGAAATGTCAGAGAGCTTCTCAATGTGATCGAGCGCTGTGTAGCTCTCAACACTGATAATCTTATACGTCCCGTTGACCTGCCGGCGCATATTACCAAAGACAAGAAAGCAAAAACAATCCTGGCATCTCTTCACGACATCACTTCCGAGGCCGAGAAAGAACATATTATCAGTATATTACGACTTACCAAGGGAAATCGTACCCAGGCTGCTGAGATTCTTGGAGTGAGCAGAAAGAACCTCTGGGAGAAAATCAACCTTCATAAAATAGATCTCTGACCCCAGCGAAACTGAATAAGTTTTTTGCGGCAGTTTCTTAGGAGGAAGGTACTCATGGTCCTGTAACGCTGTTCGTGCGAAGCCCGGCTACCACCACGCTGTTACACCAAGGTAACACCACTCCAGGGACCATATCGGCAATATTGCAATGGCAGCGAGTCTTTGCAGGGAGTACGGACTCTGCATTATTCGTTACGCCGCTACCCCACGCACTACCATTCACTATGGTATTGATCTTGTATGATAAAACCAAAATCACCAAGAGCACATGTTACCTCAAGGTAACACCATCGCGTCATTTGGGCATGGCATGGATAATGCAAATGTTGCCCTAGTTATTGGAGGGTATGTGCAGCAATGCAACAGCGTATCATTATCCTATTCAACAATGTTATGCGGAGGTTTTTATGAAAATCAAGAGAAGAGACTTTCTCAAACTAACGGCGGTCGCAGGAGCAACAGCGGCTTTGACCGGCTACAACAGCAAACATTCAGGCATGAATGCTCTTGCCGCGACCAAAAATGGCGGGAAAACAGGAGAGCTGCCGGGCGAATGGATCCCAACCAGCTGCCAGGGCTGCACTACCTGGTGCCCTGTCGAAGTTTTTGTCCAGGACGGCAGAGCGGTCAAGGTAAGGGGCAACAGATATTCCAAACAAAATGACGGCAAGGTATGTCCGCGCGGCCATCTTTCGCTGCAGCAGGTCTATGATCCGGACCGCATCAAGGTCCCCATGAAAAGAACAAATCCCAAAAAGGGACGCGGCGAGGATCCGAAATTCGTGCCTATCAGCTGGGATGAAGCGCTGGATACCATCGCCGATAAAATGATGGAACTCCGCAAGGCCGAGGAACCTGAAAAATTCTGCCTGATGCGGGGAAGATACACTTACCTGCGCGATGTAATATATGATGTTCTACCGAAAGTTTTCGGCTCACCCAACAATATCTCGCACAGTGCAACCTGCGCTGAAGCAGAAAAATTCGGCGCTTTCTATACCGAAGGATATTGGGGCTATCGTGATTACGACATCGATAATTCCAAGTACATCCTCATCTGGGGATGCGATCCCGTTGCCAGTAACCGTATGGTTCCGGCAATGATCAAACGACTCGGCAATGCTCTTGATCGTGCCACAGTCGCCGCAGTCGATCCCCGGCTGACCACAAGTGCCGCCAAGGCCCAGGAATGGCTGCCGCTGATTCCGGGAACAGATGGTGCACTGGCCCTGGGGATTGCCCACATAATTCTGACTGAAGGTCTGTGGCACAAGGATTTCGTTGGCGACTTCACAGACGGCACCAACAGATTTACAGCAGGAGCAGACGTCGCCGAGGCTGATTTCCAGGAAAAGGAAAGCCACGGTGTCGTCAAATGGTGGAATCTGGCGGTAAAAGACATGACACCTGCACGGGCGGCGGAACTGAGCGGTGTTGACGAGCAGCAGATTTTCAGGGTCGCCCGCGGTATGGCTGCCGCTGCTCCTAATGTCGCGGTATGGATGGGGCCCGGTGCCGCCATGCATGCTCGCGGGGGCTATTCAGGAATGGCCGTACACGCCCTTGGCGGACTGGTCGGCGGCATCGACAACGTCGGCGGCTCACTGCAGTCTTCCGGGATTCCGGTGAATAAAGTCAACAAAGACATTCTGAAAAAGCATCAGGATGAACTTGCCCAGAAGCACACGAAAAAAGAGAAAATCGATCAGCGTGGCCGGCTTGAGCTGCCCGCCCTGTCCAAGGGCAAATCCGGCGGCGGCGTAGCAACCAATAACGCGGCCAACGGCATCCTCAACAAGGATCCCAATGAAATCAAAGTGCTGGTGGGCTATATGAACAATTTTGCCTTCTCCTGCAATGGCACCGACCGTTGGGAAGACGCTCTTTCCTCTGTGCCGTTTACGGTCCATCTGACTACCAATGCCTCGGAGTTCAGCATGTTCGCGGATATCCTGCTGCCCTGCACCGTCAACATGTATGAACGCTATGGCTTTTTAAAGACCAAAGCCAACAGATACGCCACCTGTACGCTGCTGCGGCCGGTTATCAACCCTGTCTGGGATGTTATCCAGGACGAAACTGAATTCCCCTTCCTGCTCGCCGAGAAACTGAAGGACAGGGGGTTTGCCAATCTCTACGACTGTCTTGTGGAGATGTATTCCGATCCCGAAACCGGAGCCAAACCGACAAACTCCAAAGATTTCACGATCTATGCCCTGAAATATTACACCCAGCCTCTGTGGGACGGCAAAAAGGAGAATAAAGGGGACAAGATCAACGGCTGGAATGATATGCTTGAGCGGGGTATGTGGAATTCCGAACCCTACGAATACAAAAAACATTGGGGTGGAAATTTTAAAACAGCTTCAAAGAAATTCGAGTTTTACAGTGAGACCCTGAAGGAGGCGCTCACCGGCCACGCCGAGAAACATGGGGTCGATGTCGACACGGTTATGGAAAAGGTCAATTACACCGCCCGTGGGGAACTTGCTTTTGTTCCCCATTATGAAGCTCCGTTTCGCCATGGCAGTAAGAAGGAGTATCCTTTCGAATTTGTCGACTATAAATCACGATTGAACCGTGAGGGCAGAAGTCAGAACAGCCCCTGGTACTATGAATTCAAGCATGTCGATCCCGGCGATGTCAGTAACCAGGACTCCTTGCGCATCAATCCAATCGATGCCGACAAGCTCGGCATCAAAGACGGCGACAAGGTGAGGATAACCTCTGTTGCCGCCTCGGGAGAATGTGTTGCCCGGGTCTGGGAAGGAGTACGTCCCGGCACTGTCAGCAAATCCTATGGCCAGGGCCATTGGGCGTATGGCAGGACGGCAACCGGTGATTTCGCCAAAAGCGCCACCCGTGGAGTGAACAACAACACCATCATTCCCTGGGAACTCGAGAGGCTATCGGGATCAAATGCTCGAAACGGCGGCCATGCAGCCGTCCGTATCGAGAAGATATAGGTAAGAGGAGGATGTAATAATGACCCAATATGGAATGATAATTGATTTACGCAAATGTGTTGGTTGCGGCGCCTGTGCTCTTGCCTGCAAAACAGAAAACAACACGGCAATCCGCAAAGACGGCCAGACCTACAACTGGGCCGATTTCCTTCATGAAACGGAGGGAAAATTTCCCGACACCACCTTCAGGACACTGCCGGTTCTTTGCAATCACTGCAGCGACGCCCCCTGCGTCGAGGCCTGTCCGGTGGAACCCAAGGCCATGTATAAAACGGAGGACGGCATTACCATGCACAATGACGAACGCTGCATCGGCTGCCGCGCCTGCCAGGACGCCTGTCCCTACAGTATGTATGAGGTTACCAAAGACGGGGCTTACGGGGAATACAGCGTCATCAGCTATAATGAAGAAGGTCAGCCGACCCATCCTTTCTACAGGGATAAGACCGAGCTTCTTCAAGGAAGCACCGGTTCGGGAGCGGAAATCTCCTCGATTACCGGATCTGTGCCCCCGCACCAGACCCGGTACAATCATCCGGACTATGAAAGTGTGCGTCGGGACAATGTCGTGGAGAAGTGTATTTTCTGTGACCATCGTGTAAAAAACAACGAACTGCCCTATTGTGTAGATGCATGCCCATCCGGGGCAAGAGTCTTCGGCGATCTCAACGATAAAAACGGCGAACCTGCCAAACTGCTCAAACAGTACCAGCATTTTGTACTGCAGCCGCAGGAAGGTACCAAACCAAACGTCTTTTACATTCGGGACTATTCAGCAAAAGTTTAATGTTCATCAACTCAGGGCAACATCCCGTTCACGGGATTGTTGCCCTTTTCAAACATAAACGAGAAAACAATGACCACCACGCACGATACTCAGCAGATTTCCAGCGCCGGCGATTGCTTCAGGCTCCTGTCCGCCTGCTTCTATGAACCGGACAAAGCTCTCTTCCTGGAGCAGAAGGTATGCGATAATCTGGCCATGCTCCTGGAAGGGTCACCGACTGCAGCCACCTCTGCCAGGCTGATGTCCGAGAGCCTGCTCAGTCAGGATCAGGATCAGTTGGTTCTGGATCATGCAGCCCTCTTTGTCGGACCATTTGAGCTTCATGCCGCCCCCTACGGTTCCATCTATCTGGAAAAGAGGCGTGAGGTAATGGGTGAATCCACCATCAAAGTCATGAAATTTTATCGGGATGCGGGTTTAGAGGTAGAGGAAAACGAGCCTGCGGATCATATAGCCATTGAACTGGAGTTTATGTCCTTTCTTTGTGGAGAGGAGATCCGAACTGCCGCAGAAGGCCGGACTGCCGAAGCTGAAAGGTACAGGAATTTGCGACTCGACTTTTTTACAGCATGTCTGCAAACCTGGGTCGATGATTTTTGCGGGGCGATTCGGGCCGGAACAACCAATGGATTTTACTTATCCCTTGCGGATTGTCTTACCGGCTTTTTGACATCTCAGCAGAAATGTATTGATAAAGCCGCCTGACACCGTGTCTGTCAGGACACCAGCTGAAAGAGTTTGAAATGGTTACCTTCTCTTTTTTGACAGGCTTTATTAGAGACTCGAGTTTTGAAGTGGAAGTGGACTCCCGCCTCTGCCTGCGAAACAGGCTGAACAGCTGCAGATGCAGCCTCTGTATAGATGATTGCCCGGCAAACGCCTTGAGTTATAGCGATAAGCGAATTCAGCTGGATCAAAGCAAATGCACAGAGTGTATGCTTTGCACGTCCGCATGCCCGAACGATGCACTCACCCCAGGATATGATTTTGGCGGAGAGCTTATTGCCTTCGAACAGAGCAAAGATGAAGTTGTCACCTTTTCATGCCCTCGCCACAAGGATTTTTCCCCAGGGGAGAAGGTTGTTCCCTGTCTCGGTATTTTTTCCTATGAAGCCTTACTGTTCCTGGGAAGTTCTTCAAACAAGAGGGCCGTCTATTTCAATGCCGTTTCCTGTTCCTCCTGCACAAATATGGCGGCTTCCCTTGTTTTCAGGAGAATGCTCGAACGCCTGCACCGGCAGGCCGGCTCGATTCTTTGCACGGACTTAATCATACGGGATGGGTATGAAAACGGTGGCCGGGCTGCGGACAGAAGATCATTTCTTGGAGTCCTCAAAAAAGGTGCTTTCGCCGCTGCAAAATCGTCACTACCGGCGCACCCTCCGCAGAGCAATGATTCTAAGGACACCCGGAGAGTTCCTTTGAAGACAAAATTGCTGCAGAAAAGCCTGCAGAATCTTGCCGACGATGTTCCCACCTCCCTTGCCGCAGCCTTCAGCCCTGATCTGAGCATGAATGCTGCCTGTGTGCCATGTCCACGTTGTTCCGGCATCTGCCCCACAGGTGCTCTCAAGCTTAGCGGACCGGCAAAACAGAAAAAATTGCTGTTCAGGCCGGAGAAGTGCAGCAGTTGCGGGCTTTGCATCGCTTTCTGCAAGCACAATGCCTTATCGCTGTCCAGTCCCTATCAGCCTCCTGCCGATTCATTGGATAGCTGATATGTTCTCTTCAGTCCCGCGGTGCTAGCGAATAATAATAATTTTGCAGTGTGGTCCGGAATTGCCGAACACAGCTGCAATCGCTTTCCTGCTCGGCGGAAAACCTCATCTCGGGGCATTTGCCGCAGGAATCGGCCGTTTTGAGTAGGCTCTGTTTTTCTACCCTCTCTTTACAGACCGCAAGCTGCCCGAGAATATCATCTATGCCTTTTTCCGTTACATGGCCGCGTCTCCCGTTTTGTTATACTTTGATAGTCTCGTAAAAAGTCATCGAAGTCGCCGAGCTGGGCTCTGCGACAGGACCCGTACGGGCATAAACTCCGACTCCGGGAAAGCTTCTCAACCATAGAAGAAATCCACCAGGTATTTAACCGCAGTCGAGACGATAATGGCGGCAAGCATCCACTTGATGGTTTTTGCCGGAACGAATTTCTGGCAGCGGGCACCGAGATACATTCCCGCCATGCCGCCTATGCCGAAGAGAGTTCCCAGCAGCCAGTCCGGGGCCACGGCAAGATTCGGATAAAACGGGGCTATGGCCTGATAGAAGATCACGCCGGCAACCGAAGTGACGAACGTGCCCATCAAAGCCGCCCCGGCAACCGTATAGACCGGCAAGCCTAAAAAGGCGATGAAAAACGGGGCGATGATGGAACCGCCGCCGATGCCGTAAATCCCACCGACAACGCCGACAATGAGGCTGAGGAGGAAGATGCTCCAAAAGGAGACATCAAAGCTTTCTTCATAGAAGGTGTAGCCAAGCCGCTTCAAATTAAAATGGGTGACCCTGACCACGGACCGATCGGCATGCGCATCCTGCCTGCCGTCAGCCTTGGCGCGATGGCGGCGTACCATTTCCTGGAAACGTTTCTCGCCAGCGGCTTTAGTATCGGTTTTGCCCCTCTTTGCGCTAATCAGATCCCGAGCCATTCTAAAACCGATATAGAACAGGACGGCGGCGGCAAAGACCTTGAAGGTCTGCGGATCAGGCAGATAGACAATCCGTATAAAAGCCCCGGCAAAGACACCGGGCAGAGTACCGGCAACAACAACCCAGGTCAGGGGCCAGACCATCCTGCCTTCCTTCCAGTAACGATAAACTCCGCTTGGTATGGCTACTATGTTGAATAGCTGGTTGGTGGCGCTGACCGAGGGTGAGGTGTAGCCCAGAACGGACATCTGGAACGGCAAAAGCAGAAAGGCGCCGGATACGCCGCCCATGGAAGTAAAAAATGAAATTACAAAAGCAACGAGCGGAGGAATCCATACGGCCACTTCAATTCCAGCGGTTTGAAAAAACATGACAGCCTCACTTTTGCGGGAATACAGTCTTGAGTGGTTCGCAAAACACGATTATCATCATATTCGTGACTATACTGAATTCGTTCAGGGAGTCAAGAGGTTATTGTACGCATTTAGGAAAGGTTATGTTAAATTACCTAACTTGGCGAGGCCTATTTCGTGAGGAGATAAAAAATGCCCAAAAACACCCATGGACGCATAGTTGCTGTCGCCGATGTCAATGCGGAACATTATTTGAACAGCGGCCAGTTGACCATCCTCGAGCAGTCTTTCCGGGAATGGATTGATGACTCGAACCGCGCTGACATACGTCTGTCCCGCCGCAGAATATTCCTTATCTTTCTGCTCATCCGTTACGCAGGGGCTAAGCTGAATGAAATACTGGCATTACATCCATATGAAGACATCCACTGGTCTGATCACTACATTCTCTTTCGGGATATAGGCGATGAGGAGCAGAGCGAGCCGAGGGAGGTCCAGATTCCCGAGATGCTTTGCCGCGAAGTCAAAGATATCTTAAGCGATCCCGCATTTCAGAAAATGTCGGGAAGTGTGCTGGATGTCGATCCCGGTTTTGTGCGCCGCAAGCTGTATGAACGAGCCGAGACCTGCGGTTTTACCAAAAGGCTGGGAGGTCCGGAGATGCTCCGCAAAGCCCGGGCAGTGGAGTTGATGCGCAGCAACATGCCCCTGCCGGCGGTCCAGATGATGCTGGGCCACTCAACGCCGAACCTGACCTCTTCCTATGTATCCTTTTCCAGGGATGAAATTCGCAAGGTTGCCAGGAAATTCATGGAAAAGGAATCCATGCGTAAAACCAGTGCACGGAATTCCTTCTTTGGCAAGGTTGAAAGTATTGACAGGGGTGACATTCAGACGCGGATCACTTTAAAGACCTTTGATGGTTTCACCATCACCACCATCATTACCAACCACAGCCTGGATAGACTAGGCCTGAGCGAAGGCAAGTTGATTACCGCAGAGGTCAAGGCGCCTTCGGTTATTCTTCTGCACGGCGGCGGCACCGCATCTTCCTGCAGCGCGGAAAACAAGTTGAAAGGGAAGTTAACCAGGATCACAAGGGGAGAGATCAATACAGAATGTATCGTCACTGTTTCCGAGACAACGGAGGTCTGTGCTGTAGTTTCGTCGGCTGAAAATCAGAGCATCAGCCTGCGGGAAGGAGAAGAGATCTGGGCAATGTTCAACTGTTTTTCCGTGGTGCTGCATGCAGAATAGCACCATCGCAACAACGGGCTTTCAGGGATAGAGAGAAAAAAGGCAATATCCCTGAAGCCCTGAAGTGATCAAACTTTTCTACCCCCCAAAAGGGGATAAGTGCCTTGGATATAGTGGGCATTCACAGTTATCAAATACATTATTCGTATTTTTGTTTTTTGGCAGGATTTCAGAAGTAACTTACTAATGCAGCAGAAGAATGGTATCTTTGGCTTTTACTTCTCCGCCTGCTATGACTCTGGCGAAGATCCCTTCTTTCGGCATTATGCAGTCACCGGTCAGCTTCTTTATGGCGCAACCGCTGTTATGGCATTCCTTGCCGATCTGGGTAATTTCCAGAGTGACATCATCGCCGATTTTCAGACGGTCTCCGATGGCGACTGCACTTAAATCCACACCCCGGGTAATGATATTCTCGGCAAAGGCGCCCTTTTTCAGGGTGGGCATGATATCTTTGACCGCGTCAATACTTTCGCCGGCCAGCAGGGAGACCTGCCGATGCCAGTCTCCAGCATGAGCATCCGTCTCTATGCCCCATTCCGCCTTCATGACGACCTTCTCCTGTTCCTTTTTAATCATGCCTTTCTTTGCGCTGGTACAGACCGCTTCCACATACCCCATATCAATCACTCCTCAAACAAGTTCTCTAATATAATCATATTTATATACATCAATGCGCTCTCCCCGCTCCAACTTCTGGCCCGGCTCCAGGATTATATAGCCATCGGCATATGCAAGCGATGTCAGCATATGAGAGCCCTGCTTGGCGGCATGTGTTATGGAGTAGCCGCCATTAGGCCTCCACTGCAGCTGAACGCGAATCATATTGGTACGTTTGCCGTTGTTATGGATATCGGCAACCGCTTCTCCCGAAACCATGGGCCAGCCGAACGACAGACTGTTCAGCGAGGCAATCACCGGCCTGACATAGTGAGTGTAGCACATGAAGGCGGAGACGGGATTGCCCGGTAATCCAAACAACAGAGTTTTTCCTCTGCGGGCAAAATATAGGGGTTTTCCAGGCTTTTGCCGGATGCCCCAGAAAAGGGTGTCAAAGCCGTTTGCCGCAGCGGCGTTCTTGACATGATCATGGCGGCCAACGGAAATTCCTCCGCTGCAGAGTACAATATCGGCAGAGGTTTCTGCAATGGCCAGCCGGGTGGCGTCCTCATCGTCGGAAACACGGATGCAGCTCACCACTTCTCCGCCGGCCTCGCGAACAGCCGCCCAAAGCATGATCATATTCGAATCTCTGATCTGGTCGTCGGCTATGCTCTCGCCAACGGAAACGAGCTCCGACCCGGTAACCAGAATGGCGACCCTGCACGGTTGAAAAACCGTAACTTCACCGACACCGATGGATGCCAGCAGAGCAGCCCGGGCAGCGGTAATTTTCGTGCCCCTGCGCAGCAGCAGCTCACCCTCCTGGAATTCCTCACCCCGGTAACGAATATCCTGACCCTGGCATTTGACAGCGTGGATTTCCACAAAATCACCCTGATCACGGGTATCCTCTACCCGGATAACGGTGTCACAGCCTGGAGCGACAACGGCTCCGGTGGAAATCCGCACCGCCTCGCCTTGCCCGACCGTGTCGGTGTACTGCATACCGGCCTGGCTCTCTCCGATAATTCTCAAAGACACCGGAGAATCGGGATGTACCTCTTCTACATCCTGCCAGCGCACTGCAAAACCGTCCATTGCCGAATTGGTATATCGTGGAGACGGCTCCAGGGCAGTGATGTCCTCAGCCAGATATTTCCCAATGCCCTCCTCCAATGAACATTTTTTCTGTGCGGCTTCGGGAATATTTGCCTTGATGATCGCCAATGCTTCGGCGATTGATATGGTTTTTGCCTTCTGTGCGGTGTGGGTAGTGTTTTCTTTCATTGATAATCTTGTCTCAGCCTCCTATTCCGGCCATTGACGGCTCCGAGGATCTATTGGATACACGCTCCGCCGCATGACCATCAACCCAACTATTATGCGCGCAATGGATGATTTTTTCTCGTATCTCATTGTCGTCGCAACCGTTGCGCAACTGGGCTCTGAGATCCAGTGCACCGTTGTCATAAAGGCAGGTCTTCAACATTCCGGTCGGAGTTATCCGCACCTTATTGCATGTTTTACAAAAATGCCTGGAGTGGCCTTCGATCAGGCCGATTTTCCCACTGTGCCGGGGAAGGACAAAAAGCCTTGCCGTCGATGGTTCAATATTCACGGCTTCCTCCATGGCAGGAAAGATGTTCCTTAACCGGTCAAAAAGACGATCGCTGTCGTGATTCTGTATCTCGCCGGACCCGGAAAAAGGCATGGTCTCAATAAATCGAACAGTCACAGGATCGTTTTTGCCGAGATCAACCAGAGCCCTGAGCTCTTCATCAGTGGTATCGTCCTGGACGACGCTGTTTATTTTGATGGGTATTTTTTTCTGCAATGCTCCATGAAGTGTTTGCAGAACATCTTCAAGACGGTCACGCCTGGTTATTTTCCAGAATCGTTTTTTTTCCAGGGTGTCGAGGCTGAGATTAATGCCGTCAACACCGGCGGACATCAGTCCGTCCAGATGCCGGCCGGCCTGCACCCCATTTGTAGTGATATAGAGAGTTCCCACTCCCTCGATCTGTTTCAATTCCTTGAGGAAGGTAAGCAGCCCTTTTCTCGCAAAAGGTTCACCACCGGTGATGCGGTATTTGCTTACTCCAAGAGATGCGAAGATCCGGACGAGTCTTAGCAGTTCTTCAAAGGTGAGAATTTCATCATGGGGGACCAGCTGGATTCCTTTCTCCGGACAACAATAGCGGCAGCGCAGATCACAGCGATCAGTCACGGAGAGGCGGAGATAGGTGATGCTTCTGTTGAAATTATCAATAAGTTGGTTAGCGGGCGCCGCTGTATCAATAACACGGCGTGATTCATTCAGATGTTTTTTTGACATGAGTTCTCCTTTCCAATGTCGGGAGGCCGGGCTGTTTCCAACCGGACCCTATCGGCCGCGGACCTTATCTTTCGACTTAGGCTGTTTGGCTCGGAGGTTATTTTTTATGAATTTTACAGGATCATTATTTTTTTGACAACCTCTTTTCATTTCCGCTTCAATAGAAAGCAATCGGTATGCCAAAATGGTTCTGTTTTTGGGATACCCTTGGAAACCCCAGACGGATTCCATTATTGTTCTTTGATTATATCTACTTAAAGGTACCAGAATGTCCTTCAACATAAGCACCCATACATTGTCGCGCCATCGGGTAAAGACCCATTTAATCTCACCCTGTCACTCACGTTACCTTTTGGTAACATAAAGAAGAAAAACGCCTCTCGTCATTTCAG
The DNA here is from genome assembly GCA_016278675.1 of Desulfobulbaceae bacterium. GTDB lineage: Bacteria > Desulfobacterota > Desulfobulbia > Desulfobulbales > Desulfocapsaceae > Desulfopila_A. The sequence continues at coordinate 88,519 of JADQBJ010000042.1, forward strand.
CAGTCTTTTGACCGCAGTTGAAATGGGAACCTCGCCATGGGTCCGATACAGCTCATGGTTTTTTTCAATTTCCCGAAGATCGTAAAGATAATTCACCATAAGTCCAGCAGACTGCTGCAGCCCTTGACTGGAGAGGTTTGCCGACCAATTGATCCGTTCTATTCGGGCTCCATTGGTGAGGTGGAAATTTGCGACTTTGTCATAGACCTGCTCCCCTCTTCTGCCGTTAACCAGATAATGGGCGCACAACCCCATGATGGACGACCGCAATCCTTTATTGGCGGCCTGATCAGTCATCGATGCTTTATTGCAGAGAACCTTCTTCAGTGTCCCGGGATCATCTCCCGCCTGCAGAAGAAAGCCGACCACGGATTCATCATATTCGGAAAGCTCCTGCGAACCCTCCTGCTGCCGCAGCCATGCAAGAAATCCCGGTATGGGAGAAAGCGTGCAGAATTTCTTCAGGTTAGGCATTTTTCCAACCAGATCGGCAACTACACGTTTAATGAGAAAATTACCAAAGCTAACCCCGGCCAATCCCCGCTGGCAGTTCGAAATGGAATAAAATATTGCCGTATCGGCCTTGGCCGGATCACAATTAGGTGCTTTAACATCCAGTACCTCATGAATATTGCAGCTCATGCCGTTGACCAGAGCAACTTCTACAAATATAAGGGGCTCATCCGGCATACGCGGATGGAAAAAGGCATAACACAATCTGTCTTCCTCCAGCCGGTGCTTAAGATCATCCCAGGACCGGATCTCATGAACGGCTTCATAATCGATGAGCTTCTCCAGAAGCGCCGCGGAAGTTTTCCAGGTAATCTGCTGGAGATCAAGAAACCCGACATCAAACCAGGAGCAGAGCAGCTGATAGACATCAAGATCAAGCGACTTGAGGCGGCTGTCCTCCCTGGCCCAGCGGATCAGTTCAACGCGCAGATCAACCAGAAATTTAACCCCTTCCTCCAATTCATTGAACTGTTTGAAAAGCTTCACCCGCGGGGCCTCCAGCAGATAGCGCAGATCAAGGGCGGCCTGCTGCAGCTCCTCGATACTCTCTGCCTCTCTGCGGCGGTTGATGGCATCTTCGACGCCGTCATAATCGACATCATACTCGGTGGCGAGCAGCTCCAGAAACCTGCGTCTCCCGGTTTCGTTGAGGTTGGAATAGGTTTTACCCAACTCCGCCGCACGGGACCGGGCCGAGACTTCTCCCCCTTTGCCGTCGAGGCAGGAGTCGATTTTCTTGCGCAGTCGAGGAAGATCACCATGGGGCAGGTCAGTGGAAAATCTGTTTCTGGGGACAACGGAATCGGCAAGAGGCCAGATATCCTGGATTCTTCGTAAGGTTCGCTCCCACAGAGGTTCTTGAATTTCACCCATTCGCTCCGCTCCTTTTGGTAGTTTTTCCGATACCTCGGTACTACAGGAAAACTTCACCTGTTAACCTATAATTGAACTGCCTCTTTAAATTTCCGGTTATGCAATTCCTTAGAAAAAGCATATAATCCCAACCTTAAAAAGGCAAGGACACATGGATGTTTTCAAAAGAAGTTAAATCTGAAAACTGCGGCGGTGTCGGGTACTGGAAGAATGTTCCTATAACATAGGTATTGTAGCCGATCGCGGGATAGGGTAAATTCATCATCAAAGTAGGATTCTAGACCTCTTTCAGGTATTGTCTCTTTCTTAACCGGATCTTTTTCCAGGAAACATATGACGCTACAACATATCCAGGCCCCGGGTGCCGTCGTCATGATCCGACCGCACAGATTTCATTCCAATCCGGAAACTGCTACCGATAACGCCTTTCAGCGCAGCGAGGATGACTCTTCGCCTGACACCATCGCCAGGCAGGCCTTTGAAGAAGTCTCCGCCGCCGCCTCGAGGCTTGAGGCCGAAGGCGTGCGTGTCCATATTTTCGAAGACCGGGGTATTAAAGACACCCCTGACTCGGTTTTTCCCAACAACTGGTTTTCCACGCATCAGGGAGGACATGTCGCCATATTTCCCATGTACTCGCCCAGCCGGCGGAGAGAGAGGCGCAGCGATATCATAGAAATGCTCAAAGCCGAATACCGCGTACAGGATGTCATCGATTACTCCAGCCTGGAATACGACAACCTTTTTCTCGAAGGTACGGGCGCTATGGTTCTCGATCATATTGCCCGCATCGCCTATACAGCAAAGTCCAACCGTGCCGACGCCATCGCTCTGGAACGATTCTGCACTCATTTCAATTTTGAGCCCATGGCCTTTGCCACAGCTGACAAAAACGGTAATTCGATTTATCACACCAATGTAATGCTGTGTATCGCCACCGAGTTCGCCCTGGTCGGTTTCGACATCATTAAAGATTATGCCCGCAGGGAAGAAATCCGACGGCGCATAGCTGAAGTAGGCCGCGATGTTATCGAACTCAGCCATTATCAGATAGAAGAATTTGCGGGAAATGCCATGGAACTCTCCACCTCCAACGGCAGGATACTGGCAATTTCCGCCCGTGCTGCCGCATCTCTGAGTGATGAGCAGAAAGCAACCATTGAAAAATCGGCAAAGCTCGTTCCTCTGGCCGTGCCGACTATCGAACTTGCCGGCGGCTCGATCCGATGCATGCTCGCGGGCATTCATCTCGCCGCCAGGTATTAATAATCCTTCCCGCTGCCAATATCGATGATGAATTTCCAGACGACCCTCACCTCCTCCTCACTGGTGCTCACGGAGTGCGCCATTTCTGAAAGACTGCGCCGAGACGAAGGTGTTCAGCTTCATCCGACACTCTTCAATACGCCGCTTATCTATGATCCCAACGGACGGAAAAAACTCGCAGAAATTTATCTGCAATACCGAGATATCGCCGCTCAGGCCTCCCTGCCCATACTTCTCTGCGCCCCGACCTGGAGGGTCGACAGGGCACGACTGGCAGAAGCCGGGTTCGATGAATCACTCCTTACTGATGCAGTCAGCTTTATGCGAGAGATTCAGGCGAAGCGGGTTGATTCGCAATCAGCGGTGTATGTAGGAGGCTTGATCGGCCCCAAGAATGATTGTTACAAACCGGATGAATCTCTCAATGCAGATGCAGCCGAAAAATATCACGGCTGGCAGATAGACCGGCTGGCCGCAGCAGGTGTGGATTGCATTGTCGCCCAGACCATTCCAGCGGTTTCCGAGGCCCTGGGCATGGCACGGGCACTTTCCAGCTGCGGCATCCCTGCTTTGATCAGCTTTGTCATCAACTCAAAAGGCCGGGTACTCGACTCTACCCCTCTCCTTGAAGCCATCAACCATATTGACTCTCAAGTAAAAAATCCGCCGTTGGGATACATGGTCAACTGCGTCTATCCCACCTTCATTCGCGTGCAGGAACAGGAGCCGGAGCTTTTTCAACGGCTCATAGGCATCCAGGCGAACAGTTCATCTCTAGATCACTCCCAGTTGGATGGAGCCGCTATTCTACACCAGGATGATCTACAGCACTGGGGAGAAAACATGCTGCAGCTCAATAGTGAATTCGGCGTAAAAATTCTTGGCGGCTGCTGTGGCACGGATGACAACTACCTCCGCTATCTGACCGAACATATGAATGCCCAATGATTATAAAAATCGTTCTGCCTCAAGATTCTTATACCCCTCAAGGGGGTACTGTAAAGAGTCCAGCTCAGCTGGGTTAGGTATATTCTTCTGCAATCCGCAGCACCGGGTTGCTGATTACAATGATTCAAGGGAGAAAAAAGCTATGAGATGTCACGAAGTTGATTATGAAATTATAGGCCATGATATGCAGATGGTCGAAGTTGAACTCGATCCCAACGAAACTGTAGTTGCCGAAGCGGGAGCTATGAACTACATGGAGGACGGGATCGATTTTCAGGCCAAGATGGGCGATGGCTCGGAGCCGGATCAGGGATTTATGGGAAAGCTCTTCTCCGCGGGAAAACGCGCGATTTCCGGAGAATCTCTCTTTATGACCCATTTCACCAACCACGGTTCGGGTAAAAAAAGAGTGGCCTTTGCCGCACCGTTTCCCGGCACTATTGTTCCTGTAAATATGGCTGAAGTCGGAGAAGTGCTGTTCTGCCAGAAAGATGCTTTTCTCTGTGCGGCACTGGGCACCAATATCGGCATTGCCTTCCAGCGAAAACTCGGTACGGGATTCTTCGGTGGTGAAGGATTTATTCTCGAGAGACTCCAGGGAGACGGCATGGCCTTCATACATGCAGGAGGTACAGTGGTCAGAAAAGAGTTGAGGGGAGAAACACTGCGGGTAGACACCGGCTGCCTCGCCGCTTTTACAGGAAATATCGACTATGACATTCAGATGGTCAAAGGCCTGAAAAGCATGTTCTTCGGCGGCGAAGGACTCTTCTTTGCAACCCTTACGGGCCACGGCTCGGTATGGCTGCAAAGCCTTCCCTTCTCCCGTATGGCCGACAGGATATTAGAACACGCACCCGCCTCGGGCGGAAAATCCCAGGGAGAGGGAAGTGTTCTCGGCGGCCTCGGCCGAATGCTCGACGGCAGGTAAATCTCTCGATACACTCTCGGTATCATACAATAACAACGACTTCTTGTTACGGAGGGGTCGTTGCTTCAATTTCAGGTTCTATTTTTCTCCGGCCAGGCCTGTTAGCTGCTTTACCCAGCTATTTCTGATTACCCCTGAAACTCAGCATTTTCTGGCCGAAGCCGGGACTGCTCTTTTCATCGGGACGCCATAAACCCCTTCATGGGACTTCGCTGCAGTCATCCGGGCGGCAGAGACCAGTGAAAAGAACGGACCCGATTATGAGCTGAGGATTAGGGGTAATCAGGAAATAATTTTAAAACAAACATCACAAATGCACCACGGGGAACTGATCCAGCTCAGCTGGGTTAGACACCTGTCTTTACCATCCGAAAACTGCACTATGCACAAAACTCCTTCCGGAAGTTTTTGCATTTCGGGTATCATCTGTGTATATTTGGCAATCGCACTGATAAAGCTTACCATAAATCGATTTTTAACATTTATTATTCAGCTCATATAGACTTTCGTAAATAGAGGTAATTTAGATGGCCCTGATCTACTGGATGCCGCAATTCAACACCAATATCGAGATAATTGACCAGCAGCACCGCTTACTTGTTGACCTTATAAATGAGTTGAGCGACGCTCATGAATCCGGAAAAGATCGTCAGGTTCTCTTGAAATTACTCGGCAAAATAGGCACGTTTGCATCTTCCCACTTTGCCAGGGAAGAACATTATTTTGAAGTTCATGGATATCCGGATATGGATGACCACCTTCAGGAGCATGATTATTTCGAAGATATGCTTTTCCAGTTCGAAGATGAATTCAAGGCAGGTAAGCAGGATCTCTCATCAACCGTTCTTGCTTTTCTCAGCGATTGGCTGGTAAACCACATTAACGGCAGCGATAAAGATTACGTTCCTTTCCTGACCTCCAGGGGGGTTTCATAGTAGTAACTGCTATCATGCACAGGTGAGAAGCGTTTTTCCTTCAGATTCCTCCCATGCACAAGTATTTGATTTCCAGGTAATCATCACAGCCATACTTGCTTCCTTCACGGCCGATACCCGATTCCTTCATTCCGCCAAATGGTGCGACCGCAGTTGAGATGAGACCGGTATTGATCCCGACCATGCCGTATTCCAGGGCTTCCGCCAGCCGCCAGCTCCGGGACAGATCCCTGGTGTAAACATAGGAGGCCAGTCCGAACTCCGTATCGTTGGCCAGGGAAATTACTTCTTCCTCGGTCTTGAACTTGTAGAGTGGCGCCACAGGACCGAAGGTTTCCTCTGTCGTAATTTTCATGCCGGAATTGATATCCGCGAGGACTGTCGGTTCAAAGAAGGTGCCGCCGAGGCTATGCCGCTTGCCGCCGCAGACGATGCGCCCGCCTTTGGCGACGGCATCCCCTATATGCTCCTCAACTTTTTTGAGCGCGGCTTGATCAATCAGCGGTCCCTGATCCACCTGGTCATGCAGGCCGTTGCCGACTTTCATCTGCCTGACCCGGGCAGCGAGTTTTTCAGTAAAGGCGTCGTGGATCTCATCCTGAATAAAAAACCGGTTGGTGCAGACGCAGGTCTGACCGGTATTACGATATTTGGAGATAACCGCTCCCTCGACAGCGGAATCGAGATCGGCATCATTGAACACAATAAAGGGGGCATTGCCGCCAAGCTCGAGAGAGAGCTTTTTCATGGTTCCGGCACATTGCTTCATTAAAGTCTTACCCACTTTTGTTGAGCCGGTAAAGGTCAGCTTACGCACCAGGGGATTTGAGGTCATTTCTCCTCCAATGGCAGACGAAGAACCTGTCACCATATTTATGACCCCGGCAGGTATCCCCGCTCGTTCGCCAAGCTCCGCCAAAGCCAGCGCCGAAAAAGGAGTAGCGGAAGCTGGTTTGATTACCATGGTACAGCCGGCTGCAAGAGCAGCTCCGGCTTTACGGGTGATCATGGCTGCCGGAAAGTTCCAGGGTGTAATTGCCGCACAGACACCGACAGGCTGTTTAATCACCAGAATGCGCTTGTCTCTCTGGTGTGAGGGGATGATATCTCCATAAATCCTTCTGGCTTCTTCGGCGAACCACTCTATAAACGAAGCAGCGTAGGCGATTTCCCCCTGCGATTCCGCCAGCGGCTTGCCTTGTTCAGTCGTCATCAGCCGGGCCAGATCCTCCTGATTGTTTATTATTAGATCTGCCCAACGACGTAGAATGCTTGAACGCTCCGCTGCTATTTTGCCGCGCCAGTCAGGCCAGGCCCGGTTAGCAGCCTCGATGGCCCGGCGTGTCTCGTCGGCTCCGAGACCGGGAACGGTGCCCAGCGAACTCCCGGTTGCCGGATTCGTTACCTCCAGAGTGGAGCCGTCCGCTGCATCGACCCACTGACCGTCTATATAGCATTGGTGGCGAAACAGGCTGGTGTCCTTAATATCAAACATGTTCTCCTCCTCTTGCTGAATGTCTTGCCGGGGTAAAGGTGGGCATATTCTCCCTCCTCCGGCCTTTGCCTTGCTTCCTGACCTTATAATAGATACTATATCATATCCAGCGGATAAGCTGAAAGAATGCCATGGCAACAATTATCAGGTGGCATGATCTCAGGAAGATAGAGCGGCACAGGGAGTGTTCGCCAGGGAAGAGGTTTATTTCCACATTGGGCATAATCACATTGAAAGAGTGGACTTTTGACAATATCTTATTAAACGGATATGGATTTTACCTGTATGTATCGCTGCTTCACTGACACGGAAAGGATATGAAGGAAAGAGAAATTACTTCCACAGATAACAGGCGCAAAGAGGTACTCAAAAGATCGTCTTCAGGCGAGATCGCTTCTTTCCTCAAGGCGGCCGGCGAAACGAGCCCAACCCAAAACGGGAGATTGATTTTTGCATTGGATGCAACCATGAGTCGTCAACCGACCTGGGACAGGGCTGTCAATATCCAGGCTTCGATGTTCGACGTCGTGGGCAAGACCGGCGGTTTGTCCGTGCAGCTCGTCTACTTTCGAGGCCTGGATGAATGTCGCGCCTCTAAATGGGTCATCAATGCAGCCGCCTTGCGCGACCTGATGCTCGGCATCCAATGCCGGGGTGGAAATACCCAGATTGGCAAGGTCCTCAACCACAGTCTCCGCGAAACAACCAAGGTGAAGGTCTCGGCGCTGGTGTACATCGGTGATGCGATGGAGGAAAATATCGATATGCTCTGTCAGAGAGCGGGTGAACTTGGCCTCAAAGGGGTTCGCGGCTTTTTCTTTCAGGAGGGGCGTGATCCCATGGCTGAAAGAGGCTTTCGTGAAATGGCCAGGCTCACAGGCGGCGCCTATTTCCATCTTGGCCCCGAATCCGCGAAGGAGCTTGCCGAGCTTCTCGGCGCGGTTGCCATCTATGCGAGAGGGGGATTAAAAGCCCTCGCGGGCAGTGGCAGGCGCGAAGCGCTTCTGCTCCTTGAACAACTCAGGACATGATGATCACCATTTGTATTATCAGGGAAATTAAAGCTTTTTTTCGAGAAAATAATCTGTCTAAAGGTTCTTAGCCGGTTCAGCTGGGTTATATGAGATAAGATGATACCATATATTATATTGCTGTTTTTTTTAGTGGTTGGTCTCTTCTTGCTGATTCTCTCGATGCCACCCCAGAAAAGTGCTGCTTATCTGGTAAAAGCCGGACCGATTTTTCTTATGGTGTTGGGGGGAGCACTGACTCTTATCCGGCGGGGGGTGATAGGTGTTCCTTTGATGCTTCTCGGCATTTCATGGTGGCGGCGAAATAATGCTGTACGCCCAGCCACCTATTCCGGTGGGAAAAAATCAACAGTCCGCTCGGCAAATCTTGAAATGGAACTGGACCACGATACCGGGGAAATGGACGGCATGGTGTTGACCGGTAGCAAAAAAGGAAGCCGCCTGTCTTCGCTGGATCAAGATGAGGTGTTATCCCTTTATCGGGAGATGTATGCCGATACGGACAGTGCCGCCTTACTCGAATCTTTTCTTGATCGCTACCATCCGGATTGGCGGGATCATATCGACCCGGATTCTTTTACCGGGCAGGACCGGACTCCCAGCCTTGATAAGATGACTAAACAAGAGGCATATCAAATTCTCGGCGTTGATCCCGATGCTTCGCCTGAGGAGATTCACCAGGCCTGGCGACGGCTTATAAAAAAGGTCCATCCCGACAGCGGAGGCTCTGCCTTTTTAGCCACCAAAATTAACACGGCCAGAGATGTCCTTCTAAATTAGTGCCGCAGTTTCTGTACCGTATCACGTGCTTGACGATCTTTCGCCTCAAAAGATGTTTTAAAACCTTATAAGGAGATCGTATGTGTATGAGAATATTTCAACAGAACTGTAAACGCGTTGTGGCAATGGTTGGAGGTGCGATTCTTTTGTCGGTACAGCTGGCCTGGGGCTCCGCTATCATCGAAGGCGAGCGGATGCACCCGGTGCAGGCAAACAGGGGAATGGTGGTGACCAGCCATTTTCTCGCCACCGAGTCGGCTCTGCAGGTTTTGCGGCAGGGTGGCAATGCCATCGATGCTGCCGTAACCGCAGCGTTTTCCCTGGCCGTGACCCAGCCTCGTTCCGGCAATATCGGCGGTGGCGGTTTCATGCTCATTTCCTCCGAACAAAAGAATGAAATCACTGCGATCGACTATCGGGAAAAGGCTCCTGCAAAAGCAACGACAGAAATGTTTCTCGACGATAAAGGCGATGCCGACAGTAACCGCTCCCGCTATTCTCACTTGGCCGCCGGTGTCCCCGGAACGGTTGCCGGCCTGGCACTGGCTCTTGAAAAGTACGGAACAATAAGTCTGCAGCAGGCAATGGCACCGGCTATTAAGCTGGCCGAAAAAGGATTTGTGGTAACTCCACGCTTGAGCGATGGGTTGAAGGCAACGGAAGAACGCTTGAAGAAATGGGATTCGAGCAGGAAAATTTTTTATAAAGAGGATGGCAGCTACTATCAGCCCGGCGATGTCTTCATTCAAAAAGATCTCGCGGCAACCCTGAAACGAATTTCAGCTCTGGGGGCAAAAGAGTTCTACGAAGGGAAAACTGCCAAACTGCTGGTGTCCGAGATGGTTAGACATGGCGGTCTGATCTCGATGGAGGACATGAAAAATTATCAACCGGTGATGAGAACTCCTGTGCACGGTACCTACCGGGGCTATGATGTCTATTCCATGTCACCTCCAAGTTCCGGTGGGGTACACGTAGTTCAAATCCTCAATATACTCGAAGCATTTCCGATATCTGAATATGGCCATAATTCCGCCGGTTCGATTCATCTGATGGCGGAGGCAATGAAACGCGCCTATGCCGACCGTTCACACTACCTGGGTGATGAAGATTTTGTGGATGTCCCCCTCAAGGAGCTGACCTCGAAGGCCTATGCTGCCGACCTTGCCAGGCAGATCGACCACGACAAGGCCACGCCCAGCAAAAATATAGCACCAGGTGAACCGCTCTCGTATGAAAGCAATGAGACCACCCATTTCTCCATCGTCGACCAGTTTGGAAATGCAGTCTCCAATACCTATACAATCAACTTTAGTTATGGCTCCGGCATAGTGGTTGAGGGTGCCGGTTTTCTCCTCAACAACGAGATGGATGATTTCTCGGCCAAGCCGGGAGTGCCCAATGCCTACGGCCTGATCGGTGGTGAGGCCAATAAGATCGAACCAGGTAAGCGAATGCTCAGTTCAATGTCGCCAACCATTGTCAAACACGATGGCAGGAACTTCCTGGTGACGGGAAGCCCCGGGGGCTCGCGCATCATCACCACCACTCTTCAGGTGATTATGAATGTCATCGATCACGGCCTCAATATCCAGAGTGCGGTTACTGCCCCCCGTGTTCATCACCAGTGGCTGCCCGATGAGATACATATCGAGGAAGGAATAAGTCCGGATACTATTGACCTGCTGGAAGAAAAAGGGCATAAAATCGTCCGGAGATCCTCGATGGGGGCAATCCAGTCGATCATGATAAAGGACGGGAAGATGTATGGCGGCGCAGATCCACGCCGTTCGACCTCCCTGGCTGCTGGTCTGTGATACTGATGAAACCTAGACATTACCCTTACCGGGCAATTTGCAGTACCATCACCTGCTGTTTGCAGTTCCATCATCTTCAGACTTTAAGGAGAAACTCCATGCACATTCGCTTTTTCAGGCGCGCCGCCTTGACAGCGGCCTGTATGCTTGGTGTTACCGCCGCCGGCACATCATATTCGGCACAACCGGAGGCTGGATGGTCCTACCGGACCAGCGCTGGATACTTTCTTTCAACCGAGACCGACTTTGACAACGGTGGTGAATTTTCCAGTCAGCACTTCTTCATGGGTGGCAGCACTGAAAAAATGATCGGCCGTGATTTTTCCATCGGCCTGGGGCTGAATTACACCGCCGTTGATTATGATTTTGACGGTCTCGCCCTGCCGCTCTGGGATCGAGCCGATTTTTTGACCTTAAGTATCCCTTTGTCCATGCCAGCAGGAGAAAGAGGGCGAGTCAGTCTTTTCGGGAGTATCGGTTCGGCAAGCGAGCAGGAGGCGGATTTTGATGACGGTAATCTCTACAGTGTTATTGCCTCCTATGTATACAGTTTTTCAAAAGAATTAAGTGTCGGTCTTGGTGCCGGATATACCGGAGGGCTTGAGGACAACAGCCTGTTCCCGTTTATGATGATCCGCTGGCAGATCACCGAACAGCTCCTCCTCACCAATCCCTTCCGCCCGGGACCATTCGGACCAGCAGGCCTCGAATTGAGCTACCGGCCCAATGACCGGCTCGATTTCGCCATTGGCGGAGTTTACCGCAGTCTCCGTTTTGCCCTTGCCGAGGATTCCAGCGCCGCTCCTTCCGGTTATGCCGAGTTTGAAGGCATACCTGTTTTTCTGCGGGTCGGCTGGGCCGCACACCCTGCAGTTAGCATGGATGCTTACCTTGGTGTTTCGCTCAATGGTCAGCTCACAATCGATGATCGGGATGGCCATGAGCTGTCTCAGGACGATTACGATCCCCTTCCGATTATCGGTCTGAGCATTTCCGGCAGATTGTAGTTACAGAAAATACCTCAAATCGATGAAACTTACCGGAATCGAGCCTGTGCTTTTGACCAATCTGACTTCAGGATCCTCTTTTAGAACAGCCTAATTACATTTGAAAGTTAAAGCACGTCCCGAGGAGAATCCGGTGATACGCAAAAACAGAAATATTATTAAGCGCAGCAGGGAAATTTGCCACGGGAAAAGGGGTGAAGGCCCTGTCATTTACTGGATGGATCGGGACCACCGCATCGCCGACAACTGGGCCCTGCTCTACGCCCAGCAGGAAGCTCTTCTTCGAGGGAAAGATCTGCATGTTGTCCTCCTCTATTCTAAAAATATGGTAGAGCACTCCTGTCAACAGCCTTTCCTGCTGGAGGGGCTGGTTGAACTGAGAGAAGAAGCCAAACGATATAATATCGGATTTACCGTGCTTGATGGCGAGGCGGAAGATATCCTGCCCCGCTTTCTTGTTAGATATGACTGCCACCTGCTGGTTACCGATTTTTCACCGCTGCGGGAAAAGCGGCGGATCTGCCGGAAATTCACGGAGGTTATAACTGTTCCTTTTGTTGAAGTGGATGCCCACAATATTATTCCTGCCTGGGTTGTCACCACCAAAAAAGAATATGCCGCCTATACGCTGCGGCCCAAAGTGAATCGCCTTCTTTCTGATTATTTAACTGATTTTATTGAGGTTGCCCGTCATCCCTCCAAGCCTGGTCTTGATACTGCTGATTTTCCGGATATCACCAATCAACTGGATTCTATGCTGCAGGTATTTACCTGCGGGTTTCCAGCAGGAGAGAGGCAGGCATTGTCCGGAGTGCGGGAATTTCTCGCGAGTGGTCTGGATCGTTATGAGCAGGAGCGCAACAACCCCAACCTCAACGGCCAGTCGGGCCTCTCCCCCTACCTTCACTTCGGCCATCTCGCTCCCCAGCGGCTGGCATGGGAGGTTGAAAAAGCGGAGGCACTGCAGGCCAGTAAAGAGTGTTTTCTGGAGGAGCTTATCGTACGAAGGGAGCTTTCCGACAATTTCTGCCTCTACGAAGCATCGTACGACAGTTTTGAAGGTTTTCCGGATTGGGCGCGGAAAAGCCTCAACCTGCACAGGGGTGATAAACGGGAATTCATCTATGATCTTAACCAACTGGAGAATGCGGAAACTCACGAAGAACTCTGGAATTCATGCCAGCGGGACCTGCTGACGAGTCATAAACTGCATGGATATCTGCGGATGTACTGGGCCAAAAAAATCCTGGAATGGACAACAGGGCCCGAAGAGGCTCTTTACAATACCATTTATCTTAATGACAAATATTCTCTTGACGGGTGCGATCCCAATGGCTATGCGGGTATTGCCTGGTCCATCGGCGGCGTTCACGACAGGGCCTGGCCGGAAAGAGAGGTTTTCGGCAAGATACGCTATATGAATGAACGCGGTTGCCGACGGAAATTCGAGGTAGATAGATATATTGCTGAAATATCCTTGGGGAAGTGAAAATGGAGCGGGAAACGAGATTCGAACTCGCGACTTCAACCTTGGCAAGGTTGCACTCTACCACTGAGTTATTCCCGCTCATTTTTTAAAAACCGGAAGAGTTTTTTTACCAAAGGATAAGATTCAAGTCAATACCTTAGAAAAAAATATAGGAAGAAAAGCAAATCTCGAGGCTAAAAATACGGGAGGCGAACATTTATGTTAATGATTCCTGCATATAAAAATGCCACCCGGAAAAGATTGCCCCGGATGGCAAACAAAAATATGGATAGCGATTGTTAATGTTGATTATTTCGTAAAAAGTCATCGAAGTCGCCGAGATGGGCTCTGCGATAAGCGCAGACTTCGAGAAAGCTCGATGGTAGGCGTAATATCTGAAACGGTGATTTGGCAGTACATGTGGTACGGCAAATCACCGTTTCAGATCTACAACGACGTAGATCGAGCTTTTTACGAGTTCATCAATGTTCTTCGTGCCCTTCGTCTCCTTCTTCCATCATCTCCATCAATTCATTCTGAAAATTTTCGTCTTCCATTAGCTTTACGGCAATGGCCTGGCAAATAGCAGCCGATAAGCCCTCCTGATCCGGCGAGGAGACATGAACGGTTATCTCATTATTATCGTCGGCTTCCAATATCAATGCTGCCTGGTTTGGCTTGAGTTCCATTATCCCGCTCCCTTTTTTAAAAGTTTCTTTTCCGGTAACGTTTAACTGCCGGCGGACATACGCACCATTTTCTGAAAATGCCAGAGTTGCGTGCATTTTGCCTTCCTTGCAGGAGTTGGTAAAAACTATAAGCAGGATGAATCAAAACGATACCGGAAATCATGCGGTGCCGCCTAACCCCGCATGAATGTCCTGAGCAGCCGGAGTGATGGACAAACCTCCCTTACAGGTACAGCGGAAACGGTGGCACATGGCCGCCCCCACCTCCTTCATGGCACAGATAACCTGCTCCAGCGGGATAACGTGGGCAAATCCGGCTAGCGCCATGTTGGCGGCAGCCACTGCGTTGAGGGCCGCCATGATGTTTTTGCCGAGGCAGGGGACTTCAACCCGGTCAGCCACCGGATCACAGATCAGCCCCAGCGTGTTCTGCAGTGCCATGGAAGCAGCTTTAAGAGCTGTAGCACCATCTCCTCCCATGAGTTCGACCAGAGCAGCCGCCGTCATGCCGGAGGCTGCACCGCACTCATATTGGCAGCCGCCTTCCTCCGCCGCAAAGCCGCCCTCCCTGGCAATAAAAACACCTATCAAACCTGCAGCCAGAACAGCCCTCATCATTTCCTCCTCAGTCTTGCCTGCCCTTTCGGCAACGGCGGACAGAGCACCGGCCAGAGTGCCGCAGGATCCCGCGGTCGGCGCCGCAACAATGACCCCCATGGAACTTTTGATCTCCATGACTGCGGAAACGGAGGCGATGACATCATTGATAAGAGCAGAGGGGATCAACTCCTTCCGATTTTCAGCCTCACCGATGAGATGTGACTGTGCCGGCAGAATGCGATCCTGGTAGCTAGTGCCCTCAAGTCCTCGGCTCACCGCTTCCCGCATCACTCTAAGGTGTTCCGCTGCGAGGTCGGCTACTATTTTCTCCTCCACACCGCCCAGGGCGGACTCGTAAGACAGAGCATAGTCGGAGAGGCGGCCCCCCTTCTCCTCAAGAAGCCGCTCCATTTCCGCTATGGTTGCAAAGGGCAGATCCCTATTGCCCTGTGGCTGGATCGGATAAAGAGAATGAACATAAGAGCTGTCATCCTCGATGATGCCGCCATCCAGTTCGACCAGCCGGATAATGCCGCCGCCGGTGGACAGCGCCACGAATTGCACCTTTTTGCCGTGTGTGCCGGTGAGCTCGATATGATAGGTGTTGGGATGATCTCCCGCCAGGGGTTCTATGCGGAAGAGTATCTCGATACCGCGCTCCCGGCAGATTTGCTCGGCATTGATCAGATCCGGGTCGGAAATTTGCATTTCCAGCAGTCCTCCTGCGAGCCCCATGGCCGATCCCTGTCCTCTGTAGGTCGTAGCCAGAGAGCCCTCGGGATCGAAAGTTATAATGGCTCGTTTCGGGGTATCCTGCAGCAGCATTCTGCCCAGCAACCCTATTCTGACAGAGGCTGCGGTGTGGGAACTGCTCGGCCCGCGCATTATCGGGCCTATAACGTTATTGAATATCGATGGGTAATCAGACATATTGATTTATTTTTGTAATTTTTCTGGATTGAGTAAACAGTATCCCCCAAGTGCCGGGATTCCTGAGTTGAGTAGATTCCGGATCGAGTCCGGAAATGATGATAGAGATATCTCCGAGGTTTAAAGACCCGGCTTTTCTCCGGCGCTGTCAATTACGCCGTTTCAGATCTGCAACGTCGTAGATCGAGCTTCTTACGAGTCCGTTAATTGAACTCTACTACCATACCCTTGGCAACTTCTTTCTTTTTTTCCTCACCCATTACAATTCCGAGCAGTTCCAGGGAAAAATCCACGGCCGTGCCCGCTCCTCTGCTGGTGACGCAGTTTTTATCCATGACCACCTTTAAGGTCGCATCGGCGGGGTTGCTGAGATCAGCGGCAAATAAGGGATGACCGGTGGCCTTTTTGCCCTCCAGCAGACCATGATGTTCAAGAACAACCGCAGGAGACGCGCATATCGCTCCGTAGAGTTTATCAGCCGCATTCTGTTTCCTCAGAATCCCGATCAGTATTTCCGAATTCTTCAGATTTTCAGCACCGGGAAGTCCGCCGGGCAGGGCGACCAGGTCATATTCCTCCTCCACACATTCACCGATAAGCTTATCCGCGGTAATTTTTACGTTGTGGGATGAGGTAATGACAAGGTCATTTACCGAGGCCAGATCGACCTCGGCTCCGGCACGCCTGAAAACATCAACAATACTGAGAGCCTCGATCATTTCTATGCCGTCGGCGATAGGAACAAGTATTTTTGTAGTCATTATTCCTCCTTTTCAGCTTTTTCGTTGATAGGGAAGCGTACTCTGCCTTGTAATTATGATTTTACCAGAATTTCAGCAGCAAAGGGGTAATGCAGATGACAGTAATTCAGCCTGAACTGTAACTGTTCAACCGCGCTCCGGTTAAGCACCCTGACGGGCATAAGCTCCGACTCCGAGCAGCCTGCAAAACTATAGTGTGGTGTGCCTATGTTTTTCGGACTGATCGCGTGCAGGGGGCTGCTGAATAGTTACGCTTACATTTACTTCAATTCCGACACCATTTATACTACCCTATGAATTATAAATATCACAACGAATATCGTACTGCCGGTTACATCCGCTAAAGAGTTAATCCCAGCTTACGGTGCCCGATATGAAAACCTCCACCAAAGCCAAAAACGGCATAGAAAAGCACCGCTTTAAATCCTTTCATGAGCTGATGACCAAAAGGATTGCAGAAATCCTGCTGGTCTCAAGTACCTATGATGCCTTCATCATGCAGGAGGATGGACCGTTGGCCGAAAGAATTATCCACGAATACCGGGGGCTCAATCTCAGCAGACCGCCCCGGCTGACCTGGATTTCCAAAGGCAGTGAGGCTCTGGAAAAAATTCGCAGCGGGGATTTCGATCTCGTTATCGTGATGCCGCATATCGGCGATATGGATGCCCATGACCTCTGCCGCAGGATAAAAGAGATTCAGCCTGAAATACCCATCTACTATCTGGCCTACGATGCCGGCCGTATCCTCGAAGAAAAGAAGTACGTCGACCGCTCCGTCATTGACCGGACCCTACTCTGGTCCGGCAACACCGATCTTCTCCTGGCCATTGTCAAAAACCAGGAAGACAAAATGAATGTCGAACTCGATACAGCGCTGGCTAACATTCGCGTTATCATTTTCGTTGAAGATTCACCTTTCTACCTCTCCTCCCTGCTGCCAGTGCTGTACCGTGAGCTTGTCCTGCAGACCCAGGCGGTTATGGATGATTCGCTCAACGAAAAAGACCGGCTGCTGCGCATGCGCACCCGCCCTAAAATACTGGTGGCCGAGAATTATGAGGAGGCCTGGGAGCTCTACCAGAGGTATAAGAAATACCTGTTCTGCGTGATCTCCGATGTCAGATTCGAAAAGGACGGCAAGGAGGACCCGGAAGCCGGGATAACCCTTCTCAAAAATATCTCGCTAGAACAGAAGGACCTGCCGCTTCTCGTCCTCAGCTCCGAGCCGGAAAACAAGGAAAAGGCCGAGCAGATTCCGGCACTGTTCTCCGATAAACACTCACCCAGTCTGCATAGTGATCTCGATAACTTCTTTCGACATTCCCTGGGCTTCGGGGATTTTCTCTTTCGCCTGGATAACGGCGAAATTATCGAACGCGCCGGCAATCTGCGCTCCATGGCCAACGTTCTCAAAAAACTGCCGCTTGAATCCATTCGCTATCATGGCCGCCGCAATGATTTCTCCAGGTGGTTGATGGCCAGGTTCGAAATGGAGATAGCCCAGCGGATACGATCCTCCAAACTCGATGATTTCAATGGACTCGAGGAAGTACGGCAGTATCTGATTTCCATCATTCGCAACAAACTGAAGCAACGGCAGCGCGGTCTGGTATCCGACTTCGTCCAGCAGGAGTTTGATCCTGATCACGAGTTTATCAAAATTGGAAAAGGCTCCCTCGGAGGCAAGGCCAGGGGGTTGGCCTTCATTTCCAGTCTGCTGCGCGAGGAAATCGATATTGTCTCTCCGTTCGACTCGATCACCATTTCGCTGCCGAAAACCATGGTGATAACCACCGAAGGCTTTGATATTTTCGCTAAACTCAATAATATTTATACATTTTTCACCGGTATTGAAGATGATGAAGAAATAGAGAAGGGTTTTCTCAAAACTGCCTTCCCCGAAGAATTGCGGGAGGATATTCTGGTTTTCCTCAAGCATACCACCTTCCCGCTGGCGGTAAGATCATCGGCGATTTTAGAGGATGCCCATTACCGGGCCAGCGCCGGGGCTTACAACACCTATATGCTGCCAAACAACGATCCCGACATCAATGTCAGGCTGGATCATCTTGTCAGGTCCATCAAGCTTATTTATTCGTCCATTTTCCAGGAAACCCCCAGGATTCTCGCCAAAACCTCGGCTTACCGGCAGGAGGAGGACAAAATGGCGGTGATAATTCAGCAGCTTGTCGGCCATCAGTACAACGGCTACTTCTACCCGGCAATTTCCGGGGTGGCCCATTCCTACAATTTTTATCCGGTTTCCTGCATGAAACCATCGGAAGGGGTGGCCCATATCGCCCTGGGTCTCGGCAAGATCGTGGTTGATGGGGGTGCTGCCTTACGCTTCTCTCCAGTCTACCCCCAAATCCTGCCCCAGTTTTCCAATATCGATGACATTCTCCGTAACTCTCAGCATTTTTTCTATGCCCTGAAGATGCAGGTGAAAGAGGAAGAACCGCTCAAGGATATGCTTGAGAGAATAGAAGTCGATCAGGCCGCCGGTCATTATCCTGTTCGCAAACTTGCCTCAACCTATAGCCCGCAGGATGAAAAAATACGTGATTTCTTCAGCGGCGACGGCTATCCGGTGATAACCTTTGCCCCCATTTTGAAATACCAGGAATTCCCCTTGGGTGCAGTGTTACTCAAGATCCTCGAGATCGGCGAAAAAGGCATGGGCTGTCCGGTCGAGATAGAGTTTGCCGTCAATCTGGCAGAAGGAGAAATACCTCAATTCTATCTCCTCCAGATACGCCCCATGGCCGTAGCCCAGAGCAGAGTCAAGGTCAGAATAACTGACCAGGAGCGCAGTAGAGCCTGGTGTTTTTCCGACATGGCCATGGGGCCAAGCCAGGAATCGCAAATCACCTCTATTCTCTATGTCAGACCGGAGCGTTTTGATACCAGGAAGACTCTGGAGATCGCTAAAGAAATCGAAAAAATGAATGGCATCTTAAAGACCCGGCGAAAAAGATATCTGCTTATCGGTCCGGGCAGATGGGGAACCGCCGACAGGTGGCTGGGAATCCCCATAAAATGGAGCGGCATAACCGAAGTCCATACCATAATCGAAACGACCTCGGAAAGGCTTCATGCCGATCCTTCGCAGGGGAGCCATTTTTTTCACAACATAACTTCGCTGGGCATAAACTACCTGGGGATTCCACCCAAGGGCGAGTGCCGCATCAACCTGGAATGGTTGGACAACCGGCCGGCTGAGATCGAGACCGAGTACCTGAGATATGTCGAACTGGAAACACCGGCAGTGTTGAAAATCGATGGAAAAACGTCACAGGCCGTGATCATATTCGGGACGGAGGGTTCGAAGATGGAATGACAGAAGAAAAACGGGGAGGGAATAAAACGCAGGCCATGATTTTTTATGATATTATCCGTTTTCACCGATAATTTCGATAATCCTGTCGGCCGCGCTCTCAATATTGGCGGCCACTTCGGCACTAAGCCCTACCCCCAGCCGGTCAAAGCACTTTCCTTCGATACCGACCAGATAGACCCGTGCCGGTGTTTTTTCGGGATAGAGGCTTCTGGAAATTTCGACAGCTTCACGCACGCCGATGCCATGACAGGAAACATGGGCTCCGCCCTGAGGCAGCTCGGTCCAGTCGAGGATATGAATGGTGCCGGGCGCTGCCCCGAATTGAACGGCATCAACGACTATCAGGAGATCTTCGCCGGCAAATTCGCCGAGCAGCGACATGCCGCCGAGCCCCAAAAGCCTGAGACGGATGCCCTCAGACAGCGTCCGTCCCGATAGTTCCTGATAGACGGCAGGGCCGATACCGTCATCGGCCACAAGATCATTGCCGATGCAGATTATCAGTGCGGCAGTGGTCATACCTTTCTGGGAGCACCGCCAAGGGTAACCTTGAAGGTGCAGCTGATATCCGCCGCGGTTATGGTGGTGGGCCTGGCCGGTCTGCCGGTAAATTCGGCAAGTATGCCGCCGATATAATAGTGGAACATCTGACAGGCGGCACCGTTTAGCTCCATCTTGCGTTCCCTGCAGACAGAGCCGATCGGGCAGTGGTCAATGGTGATCATCGCGTCATTGCCCTGCATTTCCCCGGAAATTTCCATCTGCTGTAGAGTGAACACCCGGACCAGCTCGCTGAGTGCATTATCGGGAGTGGGATCAGCCAGATGTATGGGCATATTCAGAGCCATCTTCCGGCCGGCGGCAACGGCAAGAGCCGGAGTCGACTTGCCGACGAATTTCTCTATGGTGCTGACAAACATATCAAGCAGGAAGCAGACTTCCACAAATGCCTTGTCATGATCTTCAGCGGTAAGCTGTAATTCTGATGTTTCTATCATAGGAACTTCTCCATACGCTGACTGAAATGAATATTGCGGTAGAAATTGGAGACGACAGGATAATTGCTGTGGGTAATGGCGCCGGAGGGACAAATATAGCCGCAGCTCAGGCAGGCTATACAGTTCTCCAGGACCTCGACCTCGGCCTTTCCGGTCTCTTCATTGAAGGAAAAGCATTCCGTCGGACAGACATCGAGGCAGAGCCGGCAGCCGCGACAGGCCTTCTCTTTTATCTTCATTTCAAGCATTGTCTTTCCTCCTCAGTTTGCGAACGATCCTGTCATTCTGAACTACCTCGACATCAAGGGCCATCTTACCTATGGCGTGAGTGGAACAGGCCAGACATGGATCATAACAGCGAACCACGAATTCAAGACCGTTCAGCATGGCCTCGTCGTCGGATTCCAGCAGCATGCTGTTGGCCCCTTCTTTAAGGGATGCATTGATGGCCGCGGTATTCTGCTGGGTAGCAATAATCATGTTGGCGCTGCGTACTATGCCGCGATCGTCAATATCATATTCATGGATGAGCGTTCCCCGGGGCGCCTCTATATGGGCAATACCGGTGCCGCCTCTGAAATCGGCGGGTACCCGCGTCTCGCCGCGAAGTGCTGGATTGTTGATTATCTCATGCGATTTCTCACAGGCATATACCAGTTCGATAAGTTTGGCATACATCTGCAGCACCGCATTGTGACAGGGTTTACCGAACTTTTCCCTGAACACCTCGAATTCTTTTTGCGCCAGCGGAGTTTCCATGGAGTCGGCCACATTCAACCGGGCCAGCGGACCAACACGGTACATTTGTTCCGCCCCATCCATATTGAGATACACTTTCTTGGCATAGGAATTCTGCACCGCCCTTTCACTCATCATCTCTTTATAGGAGAGGGAGCTGAATTCCTCCTTGAGCCCGCCTTGGGTGTCCATGGCGCGCAACATACCGTCATAAAAGTTAAGTCTGCCGCCCTGAACGGTTCCCAGATACCAACTTTCGGAATTCAGCTTTTCCAGAAGAACGGGATTCTTGTCGAGCAGGTTGAAGAGCAATTTTTTTACCTGGCCGGCCAGCTCATGAACCAGTTGGACCGACTCGGCCGTCAGTTCCTGCAGTCTCTTGAATTGACCGTCACTGAGGCTGAAGGAGATGCCGCCGGCCACCGCGGTTACCGGATGAATCCCCCTGCCGCCGATGGTCTCGTTGATCTTCTGGCCAAGGCTTCTCAACCGCAGCCCTTTCCGGCTCAAATCCGGATTGGCCTCAACCATGCCGACGATATTGCGCGTGGCGGGATCACCGTCAAGCCCAAATACCAGATCGGGACCGGCCAGTACAAAGAGAGAAAGACTGTGGGAATGAATATAGTGCCCCATGTACATGAACTCGCGCAGCAGTTTTGCCGCGGCAGGTATCTCTACTCCGGCGGCATTGTCAAGAGCTTTGGCCGCCACCAGATGATGCGCCGTCGGACAGACACCGCAGATGCGTGCGGTAACCTGCGGCATAGTCGATGCTTCCATGCCCACCAGAATGCGTTCAAAACCGCGCAACTCGTTGACGCAGAAGGAGGCTTCGGTCACCGCTCCGGAGTCGTCGCACTCAAGAACGATGCGGGCGTGCCCCTCGATGCGGGTAACCGGATCTATTTTTATGGTTTTACTCATTTTCCTGCCTCCACATCTGCAATCCACTTATGGATTAAAAAAGTCGGTTTATTGCCGATCATCTTGGTTGCCATGGCATAGGCATAATGGGTTTTTGCCGATTTTTCCATATGGCTGACGATCGTTTCGTTCTCTATAGCGGTGAGACGCGACATTCTCTCGCTGATTTCTGTCCTGATATCGTGGTTGGGTTCCGCCAGGATCTGCATGGTCGGCCCGGCACATCCGGTGCACATGATGCCATGGTTGGGGCATGGAGCCAGACAACGATCCAGGGTGACCGAGCCGAGACAGATATATCCCTGACTGAGAAAACAGACGTCATCTTCCGCTACGCCTTCAAGACTGTTCTTTATCGCGTCTACCTCAGTCTTTTTCATGACCCTGTTGCACCCGGCGCACACCGTCTCCTGCCCCGCCTTAGGCTGTCGGCCCTGCACAAGCGCGGAGAGGCTTTCAAATATGTAATGGGCATGAGGCGGACAACCCGGCAGATAGAGATCCACATCGATCACCTCATCCACCGGAATTACTCTGTGCTCGAGCCCGGTAACATTGGTGGCCGGCACAAAATCAGTTTTCGTCGTCTTATTTGTCTTGTAGACACAATCCATTATCTCTTCGCTGCTGTGCGCCAGTCCGGCGCCATGCAACCCGCCATAGACGGCACAGGTGCCGAAGGCGATAATGGTTTTGCAGCTCTTGCGCATCTCGATGGCCGCATGACGATCGTGTTCAGTCCGTATGGAGCCGGTCAGAATACCGACATCGGCCTCAGGATAGTCTTTTACATCGGTGAGCACCGGGCATTTTTGGATCTTGACATCGTCCAGCACTTGAAGAATCTTTTCATGCAGATCGACAATGGCAACATGACATCCGCCGCAGTCACAGAGCCACTCAGTATTCAGGCGAACTTTTTCACCACTCATAGTACACTCCTCTAACGAGATATTTACAGCTTATCCATCAACGGTCAGGACCTTCAAACAGGCATTTTCACCGGCATGCTTTATTTCCAGTGTTGCCTTCTTTCCCATAATGCTTTCCAGTGCACCGGCGAAAAAGCCATACATCATATTGCACAGGGAGCCTTGCTGGGGATGACCGAAGCGAAAAAGCGCCTGACGAATCATGCAGTCACGAAAAACCAATTGTATCTGGGACTGTCCCTGTTCATTCTTCATTATCATTGCACTCTGGGAGGCGGGCTTAAAGGGTTCGAATCCCCACAGGCAATGATTCTGCATCAGGATTCTGCGCACTTCGGCTATCGCCTCCATTAGATCATCGGTCTGTTTGGCCCCTTCGGAAAACTTTCTTCCCAGACTGCGACCTGCCGACATTGTCATACTGTTGGCGCCGCGACCCAGGATGGGCTCGATCCCTGCAGAAAGCGCTGCCATAAAGTTCATCGTCTCCTGCAAAGTGCGTCTCTTTTTTAAGATTTCATCCACCTTAAAGCTCCTCCTTGCGGCAATATTTCAATTCCGGAAATTTCCCAACCTTTACTGCTATTTTTTGTGAGAATCCTTCTCACGAATTCCCATCAAGCTACAATAGCGTCGGACCTTATTCAAGTTTATTTCTACTTTTCGACCATTTACCTGTAAAAATATCTGAAAATATGTTTTTGATATGGCACTATAATCATTTACCTGATTACCCTTAACCTTCAGCGGAAAAGGCTGCAGCGAAGCCCCCATGGACGGGTTTATGGCGTCCCGATGAAAAGAGCAGTCTCGGACTGGGCCAGAATGCTGCTTTTCAGGGGTAAACAGAATCATTTATGCAGATCCGCTGAAATAGGTAGTATTTAATACTCCAGTACAGGGCAAATCCGAATGGTAATGGATATAAGCAAAATATGGATGGAGATCGCAGACCATCCTGGAACTTGGCGCTGAGCATTTATACGGGATTATCATGGATGCGATTGACGATAGAATAAACGACCACAGGCTTTCCGCTACAGACCACGCAATCATTACCTGTAATCGAGAAGAGATAATTACCGGATGGGATCGCCGTGCCGAGCAAACCTTCGGATGGTCGAAACAGGAAGCTCTCGAACAGAATATATTCTACCTTCTGTTGCCTCCCACCCCTGAATCAATGCCCAAACTGACGCTGACTGACATTATTTCCACCGGGGAGGAAAATCAATCCGAACAATTCACGCTCTCCCGGAGAGCCCAACATAAAAACGGTTCAGCCTTCGATGCCCATTTCCTCATTTTTAATGTTATTGAATCGGATACCATTATTGTGCTGGTCAGAGATCTAGGCAGGCAGCAGCGTTTTCTTGAAAAAATCAATACCTCTTATCATCAGCAGACCATCCTTGACCAGGTTCTCAAAATATCGGTCCAACCGCTTCCACTCGATCGGCAACTCGGTAAAATTCTTGATCATCTTTTTTCGATTCCGCAGTTGTATCTACTGCCGAGAGGCGCCGTTTTTCTGGCGGAACCGGATAGTGACATCTTTACTATAAAGACCCGAAGAGGATTTGCCGAACACAGTGAAATGCCTTGTTCGGAACTACCGCAGAGATTATGTTCCTATGGGCAATCCGCTCAATATGACGCGGTAGATGTTGTCTCCTGCGCGAAATCAAAAAACGCCGCCAACTGTCGTCTGGCCAAACCCCACGGTCATTTCTGCTCACCCGTCAAAAAAGGGAAAAAGGTGGTTGGCGTAGTATGTCTCTATACGCGCAAAGGGCATAATTCCCAGCCTGCCTTCAAGCAGCTCGTTGAATCCATATGCAACATCATCGCGGGCATGATTGAAAGTCGGGAGATGGACCTCCAGCTCATCACCCTTGTCCACGACCTGCGTCATTCCATCCACGAAATCAAGGAAGAGAAGAAGTTTTCCGAATCGGTTATTCAGGGTTTGACCCATGGCCTCATCGTTACCGACCTCGATGGCAATATACATACCTATAATGAACTTGCGGAGTCGATCATGAGCACCTTCACCGCTACCCTGGGCGGCAAAAATCTCATCGACGTGGTGGGCCCGGATGCGGCGGCAAGGCTGCTTGACATTAATCACGGCAACAGCAAACACCTTGATCAGGAATTGACGATTACCTCAGGGCATGACGGCCGGAAAATTATCGGCTATTCCGTTGTTCCCCGAGAGGATGCACACGGCAATCAGGTGGGCCGCATCATCTCCATCGATGACATATCGGAGTTGAAATATGTGCGCAAGGAGATGGAGAAAATGAATCGGCTGGCCACCGTTGCGGAGATAGCCTCCGCCGTTGCCCACGAAGTGCGCAATCCCTTGGCCGGCATCAAAATCATGGCCCAATCCATTCAGGGACAATCGGTTACCAAGGAAGAACAGAACGAGTGTTTGACCAGGATCATCCGGCAGGTGGACAGGCTCAATTCCCTGCTGACCGAATTTTTTTCCTATGCCAGACCGGCAGAACCGCAGATCCGTTCTACTTCCCTGCTGGACATCATCACCGAAACACAGCATCTGATCATAAATAAGATGGTGAAAAATCACATCATCTTCAGGGAAGACTACCAGAACGTCCCGCCTATCGTAGCCGATCCAAACCAGGTGCAGCAGGTTCTTCTCAATCTCTTTCTCAATGCCATGGATGCTATCCAGCAGGGTGGCGTCATTGATCTGAAAACAGCGCACCTCCAAGGCGCCGTCTTGTCGAACCATCGCAAGAAGAACCCCGGGCTGCTGCCGCTCTCCTCATATGTCACCCTTTCGGTTGCCGATAACGGAGTAGGCATGACTCCGGAGACTACCGAAAAGGTATTTGAACCATTTTTTACCACCAAATCGACGGGTACTGGACTGGGTCTCTCCATCGTCTATCGGACTCTGCGGGAAAACAGCGCCGCTATAACGGTTGAGAGCACCCCAAAAAAGGGCACCACCTTCACCCTCTATTTTTCGACGGGGGAGTAATGGCAACCGTCCTTATAGTCGATGATGCTGAAGACCTCATCTTTGCCCTCGGCAATATTGTCAGGCATGCAGGATATTCTCTGCTCACAGCCGTTACCGGCAGAGAAGCCCTTGCCCTGCTCAAAGCCAATATCATCGATTTGATTTTTCTGGACATCGGTCTGCCGGACACCAACGGCATCGATCTTATCCCGGCGCTTCGTGAAATATCGGGTGATAGCGACATCATTATGCTGACCGGTAAAAATGACGCTAAAACCGCGGTTGAATCACTCAAGGCGGGGGCTCTTGATTATATTGTCAAACCATTCGATATCATTGAATTCACTACTGCACTCAACAGGATTATGCAGTCCCGGCTGATCAGCAAGAGGGTCATGCTCACCTCCCACGAAGAGGGGCAGCCGGAAATGATCTGTGAGTCCAGGGCCATGCTCCCGGTAAAAGAGGCCATCGCCGCCGCCGCCGGGGTGGGCGCCCCGGTGCTGATAACCGGCGAGACAGGCACCGGCAAGGAACTGGCCGCTCGCGCGATACATAATCTGCAGCAGGGCAAAAATGGGGTTTTCGTCAAAGTGGACTGCGGCACCCTATCGGCCAATCTCATTGAATCCGAACTCTTCGGTCACGAAAAAGGCGCCTTCACCGATGCCTTGAACAACAAAAAGGGTCTTGTGGAGATTGCCGACGGCGGCACACTTTTCTTAGATGAGATTGGAAATCTGCCAATTGCACTGCAGCCCAAACTTCTTCGTCTTATTGCAGAATCGATTTTTCGCAGGGTGGGCGGCACCCAGGACATCCAGGTCTCTGTTCGTATCATTGCCGCAACCAATACCAACATAAGCGAGCACATCAAAACAGGGGGTTTTCGCCAGGATCTCTATTACAGACTCAATGTCATCCCAATCACGCTCCCTCCTCTCCGCAATCGTGAAGACGATATTCTGCAGCTCGCTGAGTACTACCTTCACTTCTTCAATCGGGAATTGAAGAAAAACATCAAAGGCTTCACCCACTCCGCCGCCGCTTCTCTGCTGTCACATGACTGGCCCGGCAATATCAGGGAACTGCGCAACCTTGTGGAGAGAGAGATGATCTTCTGCAAATCCGAATGGCTCTCATTTTCAGATCACACAACAATCACCGACAGAAAAAGTGTCTTCCTCAATCTGAGGGACATGGAAGTGGCGCATATCCGTGATGTTCTCAAGGCTACCGACAACAATAAATCCAAGGCAGCCGAAATTCTTGGAATTACCAGAACCACTCTTCGCACCAAGCTCAACTCCGGTTAATAAATAACCAGGTGATTATTTATTAACCACTCCAACTCTTCCCGAGCTACGGTAAATCTTTCTAAGTTAATGATTTATTACAGCAATCATTAATTCCGGCTTTCCGGCACTAACCTTGCTATATTCTCTAAAAAAGAGTACAAATACCCATTATCTCTTGTGATTGGATTTTTACGCTGCATCCCAAGAACAAGGTGCTTTACAGACAGTCAAAGGAGAATGACGTGGCAATGAAAAAAGTCCTGATTGTTGACGATGAAGAAGACATGCTGTGGATGCTGCAAAGGAATCTCGATAATGGAATTCCCAATATCGAAACGTTTACGGCACAATCGGGAAATGAAGCGCTGAGCATCCTCAACGAAACCGCCGTCAGCCTGGTCATCACCGATATCAATATGCCGGGAATGAGCGGACTTGAGCTTCTTACCGAAGTCAGCACCAAATGGAAAGATACCAAAGTTATCATCATGACCGCGTATCCGTCCAACGCCTTTGCCAACAAAGCCAAAAAAGACGGTGCTGTGCAGTTTGTTGAAAAACCGTTCGATATCAACGAAATGCGGGAGATTGTCGAAAATGTTCTGGAAGAAGGCGGTAGCGGCCAAACCAACGGAGGAATTGCCCTCCTCGATATTATTCAGTTTAACGGACTCGCCAAGTCCACCTCGGCATTGAAGATCACCGCCGGCGGCAAAGAGGGCATGATCTTTTTCAAAGAGGGGAAGGTCATTCACGCGATGTTTGGCAACGATACCGCGGAAACCGCTTTTTTCAACATTATTGAAACAGAAGGGGCAGAGCTTCAGAGTGTCAATGGAGTGGACCCGCCTCTGGTCAGCATGGGAAAATCAGTTGAGTCATTAATGCTTGAAGCGGCGGTGATGAAGGATGAGGAAAAAAGCAAAACCGCTTCCGGTATGAAAGCCCTGGCCTTCTCGGAAAAAGAATTTGAACTGCCACCGGCAGGAGACATAAATGCGCCTGCCACCGGAAAGTTAGACGATACCACTACCAATTCAGGAGAATTGGAAACCACAGAGGAAAACGACATGACAGAAATCCAGAAAATCTTAGCAGAGTTTACGAACATTGATGGCGTCCATACAGCATGCCTGGTTGGACGAGATGGTTTCCTGCTGGACAGTCTGGCCAGAACCGGCATTGATGCGGAAATGATCGGCGCCATCGCCTCCTCCGGTTTCGGGTCGGCAGAAGCGATGGGAACCCAGCTTGGTCAAGGCGAACTGAACATGACCATGCTTGAATACGCTGAAGGCCCTGTTATGTTCGCACCCGTGGGCGAGGATGCCTTTCTGGTTATTGTTGCAGATAAAGATACCAATCTCGGCTGGATTAGAATCGCAATCAAGAAAAATTCGGCAAAGATAGAAAAAGTAGCTTTTTAGTGCCTTACTCCTGAAAAATGCCCTGAAAAACGAGAAAACAAAAATGTATTTAACTCCGTGAATCTGCCTCTATAACCAAGGCACTTATCCAGCTCAGCTGGGTTAGTGCCTTACAGATTGTTTCCCCTTGCTCGGCAAGAAAACAATCTGTCTGAAATATTTATTCGGCTCAGCTGATTTAGATGCTAAAACGCGCTCTTGGTGGAGGGGCCCCGTCAACGGGGCCTCTCCGCCGCCTGCTAAATCATTATTCCAGCCCCAGACTCAGGTAAGGTGTTCCAGTGCCTCACGCAGACCTACGAACCTTGGTTCATATTTTTTAATGAGCATCCTGGCCTTGGCCAGCCACTCCTGTCTGCTCGTCATCAGGAAAATAAAAAAGGGCTGCTCCGGCATATGCCTGATGATAAAGTGATATTGATCCGTAGTTATCAGAATATCATCAATCAGATCGTCATCGGCCAAAAGGCTGATTGCCTTACTGTTCGATTTAACGATAGAGGCAAGATACGCTGAAGCTGCCGCCGTCTCGATGCCTTCCCGGCGAGTCGCCTCTGCGATAGACATGCCGTCATCCACAGTCACAACCGCCACAGCCAGAATATGCGGCAGCTCCAGCGACATCTCCTCAACAAGGCTCTGAATTTTTTTTATCATGAATTTCCCTGCTCGGCTGAAAAACTAATATGATTTACGGTAACCTCACAAAAAGTTATTGAAGTTGCCGAGATGGACCTCTGCGATAAGTGCAGACTTCAATAAAGTCCGAAATACCAGGCGAAGTATCATAAACGGCGATTTTGGCAGTACTTGTGGTACGGCGAATAGCCGTTTCAGATCTACCACGGCGTAGATCGAGCTTTTTACAAGCCCATCGTTTGTTGATATTCAAGCAATACTACCATTCCAGGTGAACAATGTTAACAGAATAATAGCGCATGAGAACCATTCCAAGATTTTTTCTTGATAAAATAAGGAATTATAAGGAGAGAGCACCTTTACAAATCGCTGGGGCAGGGGTGCAGAAAGGACAAGGTCGTGCCCGGAAACGTCTGAGAGCGACAGCCCACAAGAAAACTCTGGTAAACAGAGAAAAACTTCATCAGTCCTTGGAGGAGAGCGATGTGGAGCTGTAATCCGTTACGGGCACAACCTTATTGCTGTCGAAGAAAAACTTCTGCCAAATTCGAACAGCTAGACCGGGCACGGGATTCCCAGTATAACGCCAAACATGCAAAAATCAATCCCAGCAATTGACAATCTTATATTACTTCGAAATTATAGAATTTTTCAATATAACAGTATTGGCTGTTATACAATGCGGTTCAGATTTTCGCATCAATGCGAATATAAACAACCCATAGAAGGAGGATGTAATGGTGTGACTTGGCAGCAATTCTGCAAAACATAATACATTTCCAATTATTTATAAATTCCCTGAGGGAATTTTTCAAGTTTTCGCACTTGCGCGAATTATCCGGCACCGATACACTGTTCCAAGTGAGATTGAAAAGGTAAATTTAAATATAGCTCCGTTTTTATGGCACTTATCGAAACCCGTAACACCTCTACAGAAACGCAATTTTGAGAAAAACAGATTACCTGAGGTTATATTTTTTAATCTTCCGATAAAGAGTGGCCACATTCACCTCGGCCTTCTCAGCCGCCCGCTCGACATTGTTGCGATTTCGCTGAAGCAGAGTGGCAAAATAATCCTGTTCGAATGAGCTGAGGGCATCGCTGTATTTTGGCAGACCCGCCAATTGGGCATTTCTCTTTCTAAATTTTTCAACATCCATCAACCGCGACAACCCGTCAATCCCAACAAGACTTTCACTTTCAATGGCTAGGGTTGCTTCGATGACATTCTTCAACTCGCGAATGTTGCCGGGCCAGTCATAGCCGATCATCACCTCACACGCCTCTGGAGTAAACCCCTTCACTTTAGTGCCGAAGCGGCGATTCATGATCTCGACAAAATGCGCCGCCAGTAAGGGAATATCAGTTCTCCGTTTACGCAATGGAGGTATCTCCAGGCGGACCACAGCAAGCCGATAATAGAGATCCTCACGAAAATTTCCCGCCGCCATCTCCTCTTGCAGATCGGCATTGGTAGCGGCAAGCACCCGTACATCAACGCTGGTCGGCGTTGTTTCCCCGACCCGGTAAAACTCTTTTTCCTGGAGGAAACGAAGCAGTGCCTTTTGTACATTCATAGGAAGATTGCCGACTTCATCAAGCAGAAGCGTGCCATGGTCGGCCATTTCAAAAAGTCCCTTCTTTTCCTGATCGGCTCCGGTAAAAGCGCCCTTGGCGTGGCCGAACAGTTCACTTTCCAGAAGCGACTCCGGCAAGGCGCCGCAATTAATAGCAACAAAAGGCTTGCCCCGCCTGGCCGAATGCTCATGGATAGCGCAGGCTACAAGTTCCTTTCCTGTTCCGGATTCGCCGCTGATAGTCACTGAAATATCCCTGCGGGCAATCTTTCGCGCCGTATCCAGCACTGTTGTCAGGGCCGGAGATTTACCTATCACTTCACCAAATCTGTCGTGGCTGGCCAACTCCTGACGCAGTTGCTTGTTTTCCACCACCAGTGAAGTCTGCCGCAAACCATTGCGAACCCGCTGCATCAGCTCTTCGGGTTCGAAGGGCTTGGTTAAAATATCAAACGCACCGTTGCGCAGCGCATGTATCGACATTTCCACAGTGGCGTAACCGGTAATCATAATCACCGGAACGTCGTCATCCTGCTTTTTGATAAACTTTAAAACCTCCAGTCCATCCATTGCCGGCATCTTCACATCGGTTATCACCATGTGGAAGTGACCCGGGTGAAAAACTTCGAGCGCTTTCTGCGGCTCGGTAAAGGCGGAAACTCGATAACCGCTGTCGGTCAGTACGGCTTCCAACATCTTACAAAGACCCTTTTCATTATCTATGACTAGAATATGAGCTCCCGCTGTCACCCGCTACCTCCATTTTGTTGCATCTACTTTCTGCACATTCATTTAACCGGCAAACGCATAATTACCGTTGTCCCAACTCCGAGGGTGCTTTCTATTTCGATTGTTCCCAGATGTGCCTCCACTATCTGCTTGCTTATGGCAAGGCCTAATCCGGTCCCCTTTGCCTTAGTGGTAAAAAATGGTTCATACACCTCGTTAAGATTTTCCCGGGGAATTCCCTCACCGGTATCTTCCGTAACAATCTGCAGCATCTCGCTATCAAGAAAGGTGGAAATTGTCAGCGTTCCTCCCTCTTTCATGGCTGCGGCGCCGTTGAGGATAAGATTCATCATGACCTGACGGAGCTGGTCGGCATCAATGCTGATCTCGGGTAGGCCGTCCGAGAATTTCTTCTCCAGAGAGATATTTTCCATTTCGGCATGGCTCCGGGCAAAGTCAACTATCTGATCAAGAAGATCGTTAATATCAACCTGCTCAAAGGATAGTTTTGGCGCCCTGGCAAAATCGAGCAGATTCTGCACAATTTTTACACATCTCTTGCTCTCCTGTTTGATTTCCTGAATGAAGTGGAAGTTGGGATCATTTTCATCAAGCTTTTTTTCAAGATGACAGGCATATCCCAGGATCACCCCCATAGGGTTATTGATCTCATGGGCGACACCGGAGGAGAGGACTCCGATCGATGCCATTTTTTCCATTTTGGCGAGCTTTTCCTCAAGAACCTTATCCCTCTGGATCAAGTCGGACATGGTATTTATGGCGATAGCCAGTTTTTTCAGCTCTTCGGCTTCCGGGACGGTTATTTTTCTTACCAAACGGCTCCCCCCGGCCCGGGCTATCTCCTCGGTCATCATGAAAATGGGAAAAGTGAAGCGCTTGGCAACATAAAATGTAACCAGGCCGGCTACACCTGAGACCAGCAGACTGAAGAATATCACACTTGCCATGATATGCCTCTTGGTTGCCGCCGCCCTGCCGAAAAGTTCATCCTCGTAGGCCTCGACGAAGACGACCCAGTCCCAGGGGGGAAAATATTCCAGTTTAGCAATTCTGACTCGAGGTTTTTTATCCGGCTCCTGCTCCTGGAGTGACCGCACCCAGCCGGAGGTCTGCTTTTTTTCACAAAGCCGCTGCAGCATTTCCTGTCCTTCTCCATCCAACCAGAAATTTACACTCTGACCCTCATAGTGGGGGTGAATGGCCAGCCTGCCGCTGCAGTCCGCCGCATAAATAAATCCTGATTTGCCAACCTTTTTCTCCTTCAGCTTTTTTTTGAGATCATCAAAAGCACGGTTTTTAAAAGGCTGTTCATCATAAATCTCATCAAGATAATTGCCGGCGGATATGACCCACCCCCATTCGGAAAAGAAACGG
Organism: Desulfobulbaceae bacterium; assembly: GCA_016278675.1. Lineage (GTDB taxonomy): Bacteria > Desulfobacterota > Desulfobulbia > Desulfobulbales > Desulfocapsaceae > Desulfopila_A. The sequence continues at coordinate 121,567 of JADQBJ010000042.1, forward strand.
TAGGCCACAACTTTTTCACGGGGACGAGTATCGCCAAGGAGTGCATTCTTCCAGGAATAGGCAGTAAATAAAACCTCGCCGGGAGGAGCCTTGACGGCTGAATCACACATTTCCTTGATGAAATACCGCCCGGCCTCATCCTTTGAATCGAAGATATTCTTGCCCTCGGAAACCGGATGGACCAGCAGCTTGCCGCCGCTGTCCATCACGGTTATATATCCGCCCTCACCGATGCTGGCAAATTTGAGGCCGTTTTTGGCGGCTATCTTGGCGCCTTGAGAGGGCAGCTCCCGACGGATCGACTGTTCGTACTGCGTCTCCACCAGGTTATAGGCCAGATCGACTATATCACGAAGTTTTCTGCGAACCGCCTCTTCCCTTTCCTGCTGATAGACTTCGTACTGGCGATAGTGGCCGTCAATCAGATCCAACGAGAAATCACTCATATGCTGGAAATCGTCCCTGGTGGCGCGGGTGATACCTTCATATGCCAGCTCCATAGAGACATTGCTGACAAAAAAAGCGATGAGCAGCAGAGGGACGAGCACAAGAGGCATGACCATTATCAGCAATTTCCAGCGCAGTTGCAAATGGCGAAACCAATACATTTTCCGTACCCCCTGCAATATCAGGCTGTACAGCCCTGAAGACCGATTAACGGAAGTTTTCCAGAGCAATATCAAAATTGATAATCTCGTAAAAAGTCATCGAAGTCGCCGAGATGGGCTCTGCGGTAGGTGGCCGTACGGGCTTAAACTCCGACTTCGAGAAACCTCGATCTACAACGACGTAGATCAAGCTTTTTACGAGTCCATCAGATTGAAGAATTCATCTCTCACTCAACCATATCTCTTAATGTCACTCCACGCTATGGCGAAACTTTCCGCACAAGATACCAGAATTCTATTTTATACTCAACATTGGTGCTTTCCGAACAAAGATGGGCATGCGCCGGACCGGGAAAAAAATTCGACTCTCCATAAGCGGTTGACACCTAAACCGGGCAGTTGTATATGCCATAACTGTTAGAAAAAATATCAGGGAGCCGTCCATGCAATTTGTCACCTATTTAACTCTCGTCCTGACCATGCTTTTCTGGGGAGGGACCTTCATCGCCGGAAGAGCGCTGGCAGGCGAAGTTAATCCGGCCAACGCCGCTTTCATCCGATTCGCGATCGCCACGGTCGCCCTGTTCTTCCTGACACTTCTCTCCGACGGCAGAATTTCCATCCCTCCGCGAAAGACGTGGCTTCCTCTTCTTCTTCTCGGCCTGACCGGGGTGTTCAGTTATAATGTCTTCTTCTTCACGGGTCTGCAATATATCACCGCGGGAAGAGCCGCACTGATAATCGCCCTGAACCCTCTGGCAATCACGATATTCGCCTCCCTCTTTCTCAAAGAACCTCTTACCGTCAAACAGTTAGGTGGCATTCTGCTCTCTCTTACCGGTGCTGTTTTCGTGATCAGCAACGGGCATCCCGGGGAGATTTTTTCCACAGGTTTCGGAGTTGGAGAAATCACCTTACTGGGCTGTGTTGTAAGCTGGGTAGCCTACAGCCTGATTGGCCGCGTTGTCCTGGTATCGCTGTCGCCGCTGGCTTCTGTCTTCTACTCGTCGCTTATCGGCTCCATCCTCCTGTTTTTTCCTGCCGTTTATTACGGATTATTTTCAAATCTCGGCCATATTGGCGCTATGAACTGGCTCGGCCTGACCTATCTCGGTTTTTTCGGAACAGCATTGGGTTTTTCCCTGTATTACAGAGCCATCAAGAATATCGGCGCCACACGTTCCGGAGTATTCATCAATCTTGTGCCGCTCTTCTCCATTCTCCTCTCCTGGATTTTTTTGGGTGAGTCCATCAAAGGCGTGGTAATTCTGGGTGGCATCATGCTGCTGTCAGGTGTTTCCATTACCAACTACTTCCGTATCAGAACCTGAGCTTTGCCGATCAGGATACTCAAACTGTTTTCATTTCAAAAAAAATTGTGTATCCTGCCGGGTCATGCTGCCGATCCAGGTTCTGGTAAAGTGCAGATTGTGAGAACCGGATCACACCCTTTGATTCGGTTGCGGATATTCACGACAACGGAAGAGGAAAAGATATGCGGGCGGTCATACAGCGGGTCAGCCGGGCAGCAGTTACGGCAGATGGTGTAACAGTCGGAGAAATAGCAGACGGTCTCCTGGTGCTTCTGGGCATCCATGCCGCTGACGGCGATGCCGAAATTGGTTGGATGGCAGAGAAAATCGCAAATCTTCGTGTATTTGCCGACAATGACGGCAAGATGAACCTTTCTCTTTTGGATATTGCAGGAGAGATGCTTATTGTTTCACAATTCACCCTCTATGGGGATTGCCGCAAAGGTCGAAGGCCCGGTTATTCAGCTGCGGCGCCGCCGGAAACAGCGGAACCGCTCTATCATAAATTCATAACACAGGTGCAGGCTCTTGATATCAAGACTGCCACCGGCAAATTCGGGGCAATGATGCAGGTCACGCTGACCAACGACGGCCCGGTAACATTGCTGCTTGACTCGGATAAAATATTTTAACTCAACGCATAAGGCCTCTCAATGACATATACAGTCGGACAAAGCTACCATGGCTTTACCTTAAAAGAATATCAGCATATCGAGGAAATCCACGCCGATGTCTACCTCTTCATCCATGATGTTCTCGACTGCCCGCTCCTTGCTATAAAAAATGATGACGTCAACAAAACCTTCACGGTTTCCTTCAACACCGTACCCACCGATTCCACAGGGGTTGCCCACATTCTTGAACATTCGGTCCTGATGGGATCGAAGCGATATCCGATTAAGGATGTTTTCGGGGAAATCAATAAAGGGGGCTTGACGACGTTTCTCAATGCGATGACCGGTTCGGACATCACCTATTACCCTTTTGCGACCCGCAACATCAAGGAATATTTCAACATTATGGATGTCTATTGTGATGTAGTCTTCCATCCGCTTCTGCAACGCACTACCTTCGAGCAGGAAGGCTGGCATTACCATAAAGAATCCCAAGAAAGCGAACTGCAGTTTCAAGGGGTGGTCTACAACGAAATGAAGGGGGCCTTCTCAGATCCAATCAGGTTGATATTTCATCATATATTCGGAGGCCTGATGCCCGGCTCCACCTATGCCCATGAATCAGGCGGCGACCCGAAAAACATTCCCGATTTGACTTACGAACAATTCTGTGAATTCCACAAACATCACTATCATCCTTCCAACGGCACCTTTTTCATTTACGGTGATGCCGATCTTGACCGTGAGCTGGAATTTCTGCAGAAAAGATTTTTGCTTCACTATGAAGACAAGGAAGAACGCCGCGAGATCGAGGAAGGCGGACTGGCCTCCGCAACGGTTTTCATCGAAGACAGCTACGGTGTCGAGTCCGAAGATATCGAAGGGAAAACATTTATTGCCGTGGGCACCACCGTTTCAACGGTGAAAAACCGGCAGCGTAATGCGGCCTTTCAGATTATTGCCAATATTCTCTACAATTCCGACGGTTCACCCTTGAAGCAGGCCATCATATCGAGCGGAATATGCAAGGATTTCGGAGGGTTTTATCTTTCTTCATCCAGTTTTCGCACCTTTATGATCACCTATCTTGTCGGTTGCGAGGTGGAGAAGAGAGACGCCTTTCTCGAACTCTACCATTCCACCCTGAATTCGATGGTAGCCGACGGCCTCGACCGCGACCTCGTCATCTCCGAACTCAATAAATATGAATTCACCGCCCGTGAAGAGTCATCCAAGGCTCAGCGTGGTCTGGATTTAATAAGCAAGGCCATGGCCGCCTTTAAGTATGGCACCGATCCCTTTGAAAATCTGGTTAACGAAGAGCTGATCCGCACGGTGCGGCACAAGGCGCTGAAGGAGAACTATTTCGAAGAGCTCATCAGCAAATTTCTGCTCGGCAACGACTCCACCGTGGTTGTTACCCTGAAACCAGATCCGGCAAAGGGCAAGAAAACCTTTAAGGAAGAGGAGTCCAGACTGGCCGAATTCAGCAAAACGCTGGATCAGGAGAAAGAGAAGCAGCTCATAGCCAGGACCCATGAACTGATGAACCTGCAGCTCCAGCCCAATGACGAGGAGACCCTGAAGAAACTGCCACGTCTTGAAATCTCAGATCTCCCTGTTTCCGTTGACTTCCACACCGTCGAGCCGACCCGGATGTTCGACAGGGAGGTTCTGGTAAGTGAGCTGATCACCAACCGCATCAGCTATCTCGACGTCGGTTTTGATTTTTCAGCGCTGCCGACCCGACTGCTGCCCTGGCTTGATCTCTTTGGAACAATCGTCACTGAAATCGGCACGGAAAAGATGGATTATATGCATTTTGCCAAGGAGGTCGCCACCTGCACCGGCAATTTCTTCCACTCAGTCAATACCTACATGAAAAAAGAGGAGCCCGGCCTGGTGCGGCCTGTCTTCTGGCTGCATACCAAATGTCTGCCGGCATACCTGGAAAGGACCCTTGATCTCATCAGCAGCGTCCTCTCGAGCCCATCTCTTGCCGACCGCAGGAGGATCCGGGAAATCGTCAGCCGCGAATTCGCCTGGAGCGAGCACTCGGCCCAGAGTGAAGGATACAATCTGCCGGCGATCAGGGTGCTGGCCCATCTCAGCGAGGCGGGCTACTACAATGAACTCATCAACGGCATCACCTCCTACCAGATGTTAAAGAAGCTGGCCACCAGCTACGATGCAGAGGAAGAACGGTTTCTTGAGGGATTGCAGGAAATTACCACGTTGCTCTTCAACCGCAATAATCTGATACTCGGCATCGCCGGTGAGGAAGAGGAAATCTCCACTTTTTCAAGAGCGGCCTCATCATTGATAGATGTCTTGCCGGATTCGCCGGTTTCACCGGTTCCGCTGGAGACTGCTCAGCTTCCTGCTCATGAGGCTTTCATCACCTCTGCGGAAATCGTATTTGCCGTCCAGGGTGGACAATTGCTGCCCCAGGGCCAGGGCTACAGCGGACAATTCGAGGTACTGAAGACCTTTCTCTCGCGGGATTATCTGTGGAACAGCGTGCGCCAGATGGGGGGCGCCTATGGCTGTTTTGTCCAGTTCAGCAGCATATCGGGCAATATTGCATTTGTCAGTTATCGTGATCCACAAGTAAAGAAAACCTATGACGCCTACAGCAAAATCCCTGATGTCGTCGCCAAACTTGACCTGCCGCAGAAAGTTCTGCAGCAGATCATCATAGGAACCTATGGTAATTTTAACCCGCACCAGAGTCCATCGACTAAAGCGGCTGTCGCCAGAAATGAGTATTTCAGCGGCGTAACTGCGGAATACAAACAGCAAAGACTCGAGGAGATCACTTCGACCACTGTTGATGACCTGCGCTCCTATGCCCCTGCATTCAGAGAGATGATGCAGCACTCCCACAGGTCCATTATCGGCAATCGTTCCAAGATCGAAGCAGATAGAGACCTTTTTGATACTTTAACCGAACTGTAATGATGGAAAGTAATTTTGACAGGAAATCCCGGGACTGGGATAAGAAACAGACACGCAGAGAAATGGCTGCCGCTGTCGCCCTGAGCATTGCCGAACTGCCGCTTCATTCCAGCATGCTTGCCATGGATTTCGGCTGCGGCACCGGGCTTATCAGTCTTCCTCTTGCCCCAAAGCTTGGTAAAATCATTGCCCTTGATTCATCACCGGGCATGATTGAAGTGCTGCGACAGAAAATAGAGGAGCAAGGCATAACCAACATCGAAGGGTACCTTGGCGAAATAGCCGTAATAGAACTACCGCAGGACTTTGATCTTATCTTTACTTCCATGACGCTGCATCATATAGCCGATATCGACACGGTGCTGACCAGATTTTCCGAGCTGCTTAAACCAGGCGGCCTTCTTGCCGTCGCCGATCTTGACGCCGAGGACGGCTCCTTCCACAAAGCCGGATCAGAAGAGCAGCACCACGGTTTTGACCGGCATCTACTGAGTACGAAACTTCAGGAGAGGGGTTTTGCAGATATTGGATTTCGGACAGTTCACACTATCAGTAAAGAAACAGAAGATGGGACGCAGAGAAATTTCACCGTTTTTCTGGCCACCGCCGAAAAGACATGAGGACATCCATGCAGCGCTAATTCGATGACGTTATTATACACAACTACAGATAATTGTTATTGCAAAGGGGGAGCATAGAGAATCCCGCCCTTATTCCAGAGATTATTGAGGCCACGCTTTAACTTCAGCGGAGAGGATTCACCCAGATTTCTCTCAAACGACTCGCCATAATTGCCGACCTGCCTGATAATCTGATATGCCCAGCCGTCGGCCAATCCAAGACCCTTGCCGCCGATACCGGTTTGACCGAGAAAACGCTGGACAGCCTTGCTGGACCTGGCAGCAACCATGGAATCGACATTAGACGAGGTAATCTGCAGTTCTTCGGCATTTATCATGGCAAAAACCGTCCATTTGACGATATCAAACCAGAAATCGTCGCCCTGACGGACGGCAGGTCCCAGAGGAATAGCGGCAATGACTTCAGGTAGAAAGTAGGTCCCGCCCGGCCTCTTCATCTTGCTTCTGATCCCCTGCAGCTGAGCCCTGCCGCCGGTGATAACCTCACACCTTCCGGCTTCGAAATCCTTGATGATCTGATCAGGTGTATCTGAAACGATGGCTTTGTACTTTAGCTCGCTCTCCTGGAGGTATTCAGCCAGATTCTCTTCGTAAGTCGTGCCGTACTGCAGGCAGACGGAAAAGTCCTTCAGTTCGAGAATGCTTTCCGCCTTGATTCTTTCGGCGACAAGAAAACCCTGTAGATCAAAAAAGGTGATTGCGGCAAAGTTCAAGTTCAACGAGCTGTCACGGGTAAGATTCCAGGCATAGTTTCTGGAGAGAATGTCAATCTTCCCCGCCAGCAGCGCCGTGGCCCGCTCTTTGGGAAGTAGCGGAACATATTCAACCTTTGAGGCATCGTTGAGGACCGCTGCAGCTACTGCCCGGCAGATATCGACATCGATTCCACTCCAGTTGCCGCTGCCGTTGACATTGGAAAATCCCGGTATGCCCGTGGAAACGCCGCAAAGCAGATGGCCCCGTTCGACCACCTCATCCCGGACAAAGGCGAAAGAGTATGAGGCCCCGAAAAAGAAGAGCAGGACAAAAACGGTAATAGGAAGAAATCTCTTCATTATGAATATATCTGAATTGTAGAGGTTGGCTTCATTTCCGCTGACGGGAAAAATGAAACTTACCAACATTACGCTATATTGTCTACCAGAAGCGACTTATATACAACTTTTGCCGATCCTTGCGGGAGACATACCATTTTCCTTGGGCAATGCCGAGAGATTTTTTCTTTTCAGGTAATGACTTGTATGAACATTTGACATTGCAGAAGTTGATTGCCGGAGCAGACGAAATGTGTGATGATAGCAGATCAGAGCTTACCTCCGACAACAATTTTTCCGAATATATACAAATGATCAGAACAAATTCCAGATTCATCGCCATTGAAACCCTCCATCAACTGCGCAGCACACATACGCCTCTGCCGCTGCTGTTCCAGCGGATCTGCGAGAATTACGCGCTTGAGGGAGCCGACCGGGCACTGGCAATGAACCTCATCTATGGTGTTCTGCGTAATTATCAGTACCTTGAAATTGTGATGACCAGGCTGTGCAAAGCCCCCTTGAAGAAGCTCCACCCTCTGGTGTTCCAAGGTCTTGCCGTGGGTCTCTACCAGATTCTTTTCCTCAGCCGCATACCGCCGTCCGCCGCGGTCAACGAAACCGTCAACGGCATAAAGGCCGCCAAAGCGCCTAAAAGACTGCATGGCTTCGTCAACGGTGTGCTGCGGCAGAGCATCCGCCAACGCGATTCGTTGCCGCAGCCAGGCGATCCTGGAGAAGACGGTGAACCGGTTCTCAACCATCCCGACTGGCTGACCACACGCTGGACCAGCCGTTTCGGCAAAAAAGGTATGCAGGCTATCTGCAAAAGCAACAACCTCCGGCAGCCGCTGACCCTGCGCATTAATCGCCAGAGAATTGAGCCCGCGGAATACCTTTCTCTTCTGGCCCAACAAAACATAACCGCTGCCTCAGGCAGATATGCACCCGGCGCCGTTCTCCTGCAGGAATACAGTGGTGCGGTAACCGCCCTTCCAGGGTTTCGGGAAGGATATTTCCAGGTGCAGGGCGAGGCCGCCCAGCTTACCGCGTTGCTTCTTCGGCCATTCCAGCACGAAGGCAGCTACCTCGACGGCTGTGCCGGACTCGGCGGCAAAACCGCCCATCTTCTGCAGCTCCTTGCGCCTCACCAGGCACGGCTTATCGCCGTCGAACCGGAGGAGCAGCGCCGCAATAAACTGCTAAACGGCGTTAAACCTCTTGCTTCACCGGAAACCTTCTCCCTGTTCGCAGGCAACCTGCAGGAATTCGTGAAGAGTGAGACACAGTCCTTTAACGGCATTCTCATTGATGCGCCCTGCTCCGGCACCGGTGTTATCGGCCGACAGCCTGATATTCGCTGGAGGAGACGACCAGAGGATATAACCAGATACAGTGCTATACAGAAAGAACTTCTCAACCTGGGCGGCTCGGCCCTGCTGCCCGGCGGCGTACTTGTGTATGCTACCTGCTCCCTGGAACATGAAGAAAACATGGACAATGTCTCTGCATTTCTTGAGGAAAGAAAGGATTTTTCCCTGTCCGACTGTACCCCCTGGCTACCTGAAGAGGCCTCCCCTCTCATCAGGGATCGATGTTTTCAACCACTTCCTTCGCAAAACATCGACGGCTTTTTTGCCGCTCGGCTTGTCCGTAATATCACTGATGATTAGTTTATGTCTGATTGCTTTTAGCCCGGCTAAACGCCGTTTTCGAAAAAGGATGAATTTCCTCCTGAGTCCGGACAGGCAACGGGTTGAATTTTCTAAAATATAATTGGAGCTTGTAACTATTCAGCAAGGAGTTAAAAAACCGGCAGTCTGCCCTGAACTGTTACAGTTCAGCAGCGCTCCAGGTAAGCACCCTGACGGGCATAAACTTCGACTCCGAGTAGCCCGGAAAACTATAGTGTGCCTATGTTTTTCGGCTGATCATATGCAGATGGGGTGCAGATGATTAGTTACTGGAGTTTTTTGGTGACACATCAGCAGAACCTGTATTAAGTTCGGGTCTCTACTCATTTGAGTATCTTACAGATTGTTTTCTTGTTTTTCTGTGCAATAAAAGAATCTGGCTAAAGTTTCTTATTCGGCTCAGCTTGGTGAGTCAAATACAACCGATAGGATATATGTTATGGCGGAAATACGAAGCACCATTGATATGGTTATGGAACGAGCGGCAAAAATGGCAGCTGAATCCAAGGGAGAGACAAGGGGCGGCGATGCCGTCAGGGAAGGCATGCGCCTTGCCGCGGAATACCTGCAAAGCGGAGAGGGCGATCTGCATGCTCTGCTGCAAAAACGGGTCAAGGAGGAGCAACCAGCCATTCTCAGGGGCATGACCGATACCCTGCTCCGCAACATTGTTCTTCCCCGCGATGAATTCCTTCTTGAAAGCAGCACCAGGGCGTTGGCCGCCGTGGCCGAACTCGCTCCGGGCGATACCACCTCAACATGTCAGGAACTGCAGCAAATCCTGAACCAGTACAGTCAGCACAAAGAGCAGATGCAGCAGCAGCTTGACGACGCCATCAGGGCACAGCTCGAACAGAAACTGGCACAACAGGGAACGCAGCTTACCGAAGACATGAACATTAATCCGGCCATGCATCCGCAATACAGGGAAGAGCTCGAGAAGATGCTGACCAATCTCAACAATCAGTACAACGAAGCACTGGACCAGAGAAAAGAAATGATCCGCCGGCAGCTTTTGCCGGGCAAATAACGGCTGATCAATGGATTACTCAGCTCGTCTTGCTCTATTGCGGAAAAGTCTGGCGGTAAAAAAACTTGATGCAATTTTAGTCAGCCGCCCTGAAAACAGGCGCTATCTTAGCGGTTATACCGCTACAGATCATGGCATCTCAGAAACATCCGGACTTCTCCTGGTCACCCGCAAAGGCCCCCCTTTCCTGCTCACCGATTTCAGATACCGTGAACAGGCTGAGCGGGAGGCTCGTGGTTTTAAAATCCTTCTCAACACCAAGGGACTCTTCCATCAACTTAAAAGCCTCCTGCCCGATCTGGGAATTTCGTCTCTGGGCTTTGAGTCCGATTACACCCTGTACTCAACCGCTGACAAGCTTTTTGGACTGGGGCGAGACCTGGCCGTTAAAATGATACCACTAAACGGCCTCGTCGAAAAAATGCGCCTGGTGAAGAGCAGGGACGAGATTGAATGTATCCGTCAGGCAGTGCATCTTAATGAGCAGGTTTTTCAGAAAACGTTTAAACAGCTCAGCGGCAGAGAAACCGAGATTGAGCTGGCTTTGGAATTAGGCGCGGAAATGCGGCGCCGGGGAGCCGAAAGGGAAGGTTTCGATACCATCGTAGCTTCGGGTAATGCAAGTTCGCTGCCTCATGCTGTTCCCGGCAGGAATGTCCTTGCTGAAAATGCTCCCGTAGTGATAGACATGGGTCTGATGCTCAATGGCTATTGCTCAGATATGACCAGATCCTTCTGTTACGGCACAGCCGACACCAGATATATTGAAATTCACCGCATCGTACGCCGAGCCCAGCTGGCCGCCATCTCCGCAGTTCGCTCGGGTGTTTCGGCAGGATCGGTGGACAGGGCCGCACGAAAGGTTATCGCGGACGCGGGCTACGGCAAGCATTTCGGTCACGCAGTGGGCCATGGCGTGGGCCTGGCCGTACATGAAGAGCCCAGGATTTCCGCGAAAAGCAGAAAGAAGCTCAAAGCCGGCATGGTAATAACCATAGAACCCGGTATCTATATTCCCGGCTGGGGAGGCATCCGTCTGGAGGACATGGTGGTTGTCAGAGAAGATGGCTGTGAAAATCTGAACACCGATACCACCTGGCTTGACATATGAATGATCGGTTATCAGCTTTTTCGGAGAAAATCAAATAAGCGCCCGTCATCACCGCGGAGTTTAATAATCCTAACCTTATTACATCTTAAATTATGCGCCAGATTGTCATAGACGAACTCTCTCCCATGGAAAGGGATAATATCGACTCCTACCTCAAACGATCACTCAAACAGGGACCGATGATCGGACTCTACTGGATTGAACTGAGCCCTGACCTTCTCTCCGAGGCCCAGCAGAGTCATAAAGAATGTGCACCCTTCTATCTCGGGGTGGAAATGGAGAATGAATCCGTCCGCTTCGAACTGCTGGTACGCAGCGCCGCCAATCTCCACTGCGACTGCATTGCCCATGCAACCCCGGCGCAGCGCCGCTTCGTCATCGACTTTATCGATACCATGGTGGCCGCGGAACATATCAGGTCTTGAACAGCTAAACAATAAGCCTTATGAAGGAAAACGAAGAACCACAGGGTGAGCCAATTCTGAGAACTCTGGCAATGCCCGCCGATACCAACCCTCACGGCGACATCTTCGGCGGTTGGATTATGTCCCAGATGGATATCGCCGGCGGCATAAAGGCCAAGGAGATCTCCGAATCCAGGGTGGTCACCGTCGCTGTCGACTCCATCAAATTTTTAAGGCCGGTTAAAGTCGGTGACGTCGTCTGCTGTTATGGCAAGGTCATTAACATCGGAACCACCTCCATAACCATCTCTTTAGAGATCTGGGTAAAACCGATGCAGGGACCACATAAGGAAAGACGATACAAGGTCACCCAGGCAGCATTCACTTATGTGGCGGTCGATGATGATGGCAACAAACACCCTGTCCTGCAAAGGACATAGCTTTGCTTTATTATCTGTAGGAAATCAGAGGATGGTCATATATTCCTGGAGTAATTCTCGTAAAAATTGACTAGCGTAAAAACCTTCGCTAACGGAGGTAGGAAATGAAGTGTGAAAAATGTACAGCCCCAATCTCCCCGGATGACAGCTATCAACATTCAGGGAAGAATTTCTGCGAAGACTGTTATATGGATGCTGTGGCGACTCCCCGGACTTGCGATCCCTGGGCTGTTTACAGTGCCAGGAACACTATGTCTCAGGAGCCGAACCTGACCGACGAGCAGCAAAGAATCTTTGATCTCATTAAAAGCAGAGGCCCCCTGACTATGGAGCAGATCTGCACCCATCTGGGTATCTCCGAAGGTGATTTCCGCTCAAATTTTGCGACACTGCGACATATGGAGCTGGCCAGAGGCTGTAAGATGGAGGACGGTATTTTATATACACTATTCGATAAAAGATCAAAATGATACAGCATAGGCAATTTTGGATTAATCCACAGCATCACATCAAGGTAATACGAACAGACGTGTGTCATTGAAGGTTAAAATATTTTTTAAGACAGCTACAATTGCCTGCGGCAAGGAGGAAGCACAGCAGCTCCTTGAAGTAGGCCAGTTGATGCCTTCGGGGGCACTGCTCGCAGCAATCGCAGACAACGGCTCAATGCCCTCCTCAGATGGAGACCAGAAGAATATTAAGCTTATCGCCGGTCCCCTCGTAAAGCTCTGCACAGACGGTCTTTCTCTGCTATCCATCCAACCCGGATACCCAACTCTTGTCCGTGAAGATGATGAAATGACACTGCGGATCACGATTAGTCTGGAGCCTCTCTTCTTAATAAGCGAGGATGCCTGGACAGCAAAGATGTCACTCTATCCATCTGCCGCCCCAGATACCTTGCCGGAATGTTCGACAATACTGGAAATGCTCAAGAGTGAAGGTGTCTGCTGGGGAATCCGGGAAAAAAATATTGCTACAGCTCTGGCCACAATGGAAGCTAATAATCTGCCCCAAAAAAACCATATCGTCGCCCGTGGTCGACTGCCGGTCAATGGCGAGAACGCTCGGTTGCGCCTTGCCTTTTCGACAGCACCGCAATCCGGTAAGGTGCAGGGTGACGGCCGCATAGATTATCGGGAACGCCGCCTTTTTATAGGCGTTGATCAGGGACAGCTGCTGGCTACGAAGGTCAAGGCAACACCAGGGATTCCCGGTGTTGATATTTTCGGCCGTGAAGTCTCTCAAGTACCAGGTAAAGACATTTTTTTTAAACCCGGTCCGGATATCCTTTGCGACCTGGATACAGGCGAAATTCGCGCCGCCTTTGCCGGTGTGCTTTCCGTTATCAATGAAAACAATGTAAAGGTCAGTGCAAAACACGTTATATCCGGTGATATCGATTTCCACACCGGTAACATCGATTCAAGAGATGCGGTTGATATCAGCGGCACGGTAAAGCCAGGCTTCAAAGTGACCACAGGCGGAGACGTAGTTATCGGCGGGAATGTGGAGGCGGCCAGCGTCGACAGCCGTGCCAACGTGGTTCTGCGCGGAGGGATCCTGGGCGAGAAGGCTCTTGTCCAGGCTGCCGGCGATGTTGATCTTAATTTCAGTGAAGGCGGCTCCGTTTTCAGCAGGGGGTCGACTATCATCAGGCGCGAGGTTTATTTCAGCACAATCCAGAGCCTGGGAGACATCATCTGCCCAAAGGAAGCCAGGGTGGTGGCTTCTGACTTATATGCGGGTGGCAGTATCTCTGTTTTTCAGGTAGATACGGATTCAAGTCCCAATTCCCTGCTTGCTGCAGCCACCGACCCTCCAAGATATGAGCGATACCTCCAACTTCTGAAAAACCTTCATCTAGCTCAAGCCAGGATTGAAAAATGGCATCGCCATTTTGGTCCCGGTGCACGCAATGAGGGCTTGGAGGAGCTCGAACAAGAGCTATCCGATGCCCGCTCCGAACTATTGCCGTTCAATCTTGTCCCGGTTTCATCTGAACACGATAAAACCGGAGGGCTGCGCTATGCATGCAAGCAGAAAATTTCGATAGGCGGCTGGATTCAGGCTGGTGCTCTCATCCGTATCGGTAATGCTGAAACAACCTTGCAAAATAACTACGGGAAAGGTTATTTTGCCCTTAACAGTGATACAGACAAGATAGAGTTTCATGCCACAGCTACATAACATGGACTCTTAAATTCGATTTACAAGACACAGTATTGTTGTTGGCAGATCTCCGACCATACAGGCAAACACGTCGCAGGCCTCAACATCATGCAATGCAAAAGTCAGGCTTTTATGACGCCATCACACAAGATACTGTTGGCTAATCTGCAGAAATGCAGGAGGATGTCTCGATGTTTGTAAATTTATGGATGGTAACCGACCCGGTTACGGTCGATCCCGCACAAAACCTTCGCCAGGCAGAAGAACTCTTTGCAAAACACCGGATACGCCGTCTGCCGGTAGTTGAGGATGACATTCTAGTCGGGGTGATAAGCCCGGGAGATCTTGAAAAAGCGATGCCTTCCATTCTGGATTCAGAAGGAGGCAATGAGGAGGAATATATTGCCGAGAATACCGAAATCAGAACCGTCATGACCTCCTCCCCCTTGACTGTCTCGGCAGATGATCCGCTGGTGGAGGCAGTTCGTAAAATGCGGATAAACAAAGTGGACGGCCTGCCAGTGGTAGACGGCAACAGGTTGGTGGGCGTCATAAGCATCTCCGATGTCCTTGATGCCTTTATCGAAGTGATGAGCACGGATAAACCTGGTACCCGTTTTGATTTGAAAATCGATCATCATCCGGGGGCATTTTACAAGTTGATGAAGATTTTCCAGAAGCAGAACAGGGAAATCCTGGCGATCTACCAGCACCATGGGTTCAGCAAAAATCATCAGTTGGTCACAATCCAGACAAGCGGAAACGATAACGAAAAACTGCTTGATCAATTATGGGACAACAAGGTTACGGTGGAGCGGGTCACACCGATTATTTAGAGGTATTCAGTACTGCGAAAAAGGTTGTAGGCCCAGGACCGCACGAGCCTTGTCGCAGAGAAGGTTGCCGATATTCTCCTCCCATGACCTCCTGAACATCCTGCAGGTTGACGGACGATTGTTATAGATGAAGCAACTGACCTTCAATCCTATCTCACCCTGCAATGCTATACAGCGATGCGGTCTTATTTCAGTTCCCTTCATAACTCTTCTTAAATGCCCCGCAGGGAGGGACATCGTGCTCAGAAGGTTATTGCCCGTGCCTTCCTCTGCCTCATCCTCGGGAAAGGAAACGGGGAAAAATGCACAACAGGCTCCGCACCTCTCACAGATGCCCCGGACTAGAGTTACTTCAATGCAGCCCGGCGACTGAGCAATTGGCTGTGGTAAAGGTGGTCGAGCTCCGCAGTCGGCATGTCCTGCGACAGGGGGGAACTGTTCCGCCAACTGAGAACAGACCGCCCCCTTCCTCTCTTTTTTCCAGAACGTCCAAGGCATACCGGCCTCTCTCATGGTTGGTCATTGCGGTGAGCCAAATCCAACAACAGGAATCACTGATTTCGATTATTCATCTTTCCGCTGCTTCGCACGGCACCTTTTTTTCAGCCGCACTGAAAGACAATCACAATTACTCTATTTTCAGCAAGAGAGCTTCTTAAATTATCTGCAGCAAACGATAACTTAAATGGAGAGGTGAAGGTATGGTATTAAAGGAATAAAAGAAGTTTATCTTTTTGCGACTGGAACCGTACCCCTATCCCGGAAAAAGTACGGGACAGGATATTACATCGTAATTTCAGTACTAAAGAACAAACGGGAAGAGGCCTCGGCACCTTTTCCATGAAACTGTTGGGGGAGGAAATATTAGGCGGCAGGGTAGAATTTTCCGCTTCAGCTCAAAACGGCACCGTTTTTAAGCTCGACTTGCCAAACGATCCTGAAAAAAAGATGAAGAAGGATGAATAATTGAGCTTCCTCGAAGATGGAGTTTATGTGCTTGTCGCAGAGTTCATCTCGAGTAAATTGTTATCTAAAAAAAATCCCCTGGAGCAATAAAAGCTTCAGGGGATTCTAACGTTTCATTCCTGACAGTATCACACCAGGGCATTGATACCGTCACCGGTGATGCCGTATTTGCAGCGCACCGGACTGTCCAGCAGATTATTCTTTTTCAGCCTGGCAACAGTATCGCTGACCAACTTTTTATCGAGACCGGTTGCCTCGGCAATTTCCTTTGCCCCTGCAGGCTTGCCACAGTCCCTGAATGCCAGAAGAATTTTTTTCTCATCTTCTGATAATCCCTTGCTTCTCCCGCATGCACATCCAGCCATCCGCTAATCCTCCCTTTCTTCTTGTTGTTTTCTACACCTCTCACACAATCCGGCAAATTCCAACCTATATCCGGTGATGGTATAGCCGTCTACCGAAGTGGGAGCTTCTATTCCCAGATTTTTCCTGTCCAACTCCAGATTATCGACCCTGTGGCATTGAACACAATAGATATGGTCGTGCTCCTCAGTATCCCAGTCGAAGCGTTTCTGCCTGCCACTGACCTCAAGTTTCCTAATTAAACCGATTTCAGATAAAATTTCCAGATTCCGATAAACAGTAGCCAGACTAATCCGGGGCATTTTCTTTTTCACTCTGGTATAGAGCTCATCAGCTGTGAAATGCTTCTTGCTCTTTTGAAGCTCTTCAAGAATCATTTCCCGCTGGTTTGTCATACGTAGCTGCATAGTTTCCTCACTTAGGAATTACTATTAAAAGTAAGTGATTACTGTTAGCATGTCAAGGCCGCATCATTTCTTCCTGTTGTAATCTGCTAAAATGCCTTTCAGATTTATAATTATGACTTATACTCTCTATCGTTATTGTAATGTACACTTGAACTGCCTTATTTCAGCTTTGGGAAGGGTGGGATGAGCGGAGCGGAAATGCAGGTTGAAAAAAGCATTTCCGCAAGATCTTCAAGACGTGACAGGTTCATGCGTTAGGCAGTACATTCTATAAAAAACTATACCACGTGATATTCAATACATGCCGGAACAAAAACCACTGCTTGAGATAGCAAATCTTCGCAAAGTATATAAAAATACCGTTGCGGTCGATGATGTTTCCCTGAAGATTTATCCGGGTGACTGTCTCGGTCTGCTGGGCCCTAACGGGGCTGGAAAAACAACCACCATCGAAATTATCGAAGATATAATAGAGCCGACTTCGGGGCAGATTCTCTACCGGGGTGAACAGCGGAAAAGCTCTTTCAAAGAGGAAGTGGGCATACAGTTTCAACATACCTCATTACTGAATTTTCTTTCCGTCAAAGAGACACTGCAAACCTTCGCTAAACTTTTCACCGATCCTGAAGATTTTGATACCCTGGTGTCCAGATGTGAACTGGGCCCTCTGTTGGAAAGAAGAAACAATAAACTTTCAGGAGGGCAGCAGCAGCGCCTGATGCTCGCCCTGGCCCTTATCAACAGACCCAGACTGGTTTTTCTCGACGAACCGTCGACTGGCCTCGATCCACAGTCTCGCAGAAATCTCTGGTCTATTGTCGAGCAGATCAAGGATGAAGGCAAAACCATCATCCTGACCACGCATTCCATGGAGGAGGCCGAGTATCTCTGTGAACGCATTGCCATTATGGACCAGGGAAGAATAATCGCGGAAGGGAGCCCAGACGGCTTGATCAGGGAGCACTGCGGCACCAATTCCATATTTCTTCCCGCAGTGGCTCCCACTGATGTCCCTCCTGCCTTTCCCTATCCCTGGCACCAGGAAAAACGAGGGGTACGAATTGAATGCGAAGACATTCATGAGGCTATCGGGCATCTCAGCAGGATGAATGTCGCACTATCGGGACTGTCGATATCATCTGCCAATCTAGAGGATGTTTTTCTGCAACTTACCGGAAAACAGCTGCGGGACTAAAAATTACAACCTTGGATATCTCCTCATTTTCACTATGAATCTTAAACGCGTATGGTCTCTTTTTCTGGCGAGAAATCTGGAATTTTTCAGGGACAAGGCTGCCTTCGGCTGGAATTTCGCCTTTCCCTTTCTAATTATCATCGGATTCGGCTTCATCTTCGATGACCAGAATTACCAGAAATTCAAGGTAGGCATTTTCCCTGCAGAGGCGCAGGAGTCTTCCCGACCGAATACTCTCCCTGAATCTTTTCTGAAAGAGGAGCGGATTACCTTCCTCCAGTTGCCTGATCGCCAAGAGGGAGAAGAGTTGTTGAGGCATCACAAGATCGACCTGCTCCTCGACAGGCAATCAGATGAGCCGGCCTACTGGATAAACGACTCTTCTCCGCAGGGATATCTCGCTGAAAAAATCCTCCTCGCCTCTTATCTTCCAGAAGATCTGAAGATTGCGCAAAAGCGGGTCATCAAGGGAAGGGAGATCAGATATATCGACTGGTTTTTTCCCGGTCTGCTCGGCATGAACATGATGTTTTCAGCTCTTTGGGGTGTCGGCTATGTGGTGGTGCGCTACCGCAAAAACGGCACTCTGAAAAGGCTGAAGGCGACCCCTCTCACCCCCCTGGAATATCTGAGTGCGCAGACCTTATCGAGGATATTTCTGCTGATGTTCACTTTGACAATCGTCTGGATTGGCTCTGATCTCATTTTTAATTTTCAGATCCAGGGCTCCATTCTCTTGGTTTTCTTCCTTTTTTTCCTCGGGGGACTGAGTCTCTGTGCCCTCGGATTGATCCTTGCGGCAAGAGGGACCAGCGAAGAGTTTACCAGTGGCGTATTAAACTTTATCACCTGGCCGATGATGTTCCTCTCAGAGGTCTGGTTTTCTTTGGAAGGTTCACCGCAGTGGTTGAAAATGCTATCCCAGGCCTTCCCGCTGACCCACATGCTCCAGGGTGTTCGCAAGGTCATGAATGAGGGGGCGACATTCGTCGATGTGCAGTCGGAATGTCTTTTCCTTGTTGTCTTCACCGCCGCAGCACTGGCAGTGGGGGCGAAGATGTTCTCCTGGAATGAATAGCGGAATGTCCGTTTTATGATTAGATATATTGGTTGAGCAGGAATCACAAAGATGATGGTGTCAAATCAGAAGCCGATAAAAAATGTGTAATGGAAAAATTCACTCGAATAATCAAACTGATAGGAAAAGAGAAGTTTGAACTGCTGCAGCAGAGCAGCGTTACCATCGTCGGTCTTGGTGCAGTCGGCGGCCACGCCATGGAAGCCCTGGCACGTGCCGGTATTGGACATTTTCGACTGATCGATTTCGACAACATCCAGCTCACCAACATCAACAGGCAGATTCTCGCGCTGACCACCACTCTGGGTAAGCCCAAGGTGGAGGCCGCCAGGGAACGGATCCTCACCATCAACCCGGACTGCACCGTTGAAGCACTGGAAATTTTCGCCGCTGAAGAGACCATGGAGCAGGTACTCGCCCCCGCGCCGGATCTTCTTATTGATGCTATCGATTCGCTCAATCCCAAAATCCAGGTTCTGGCCGCCGCACACTCTGCTGCAATTCCCATTATTTCATCCATGGGTGCGGCCTTACGAACCGATCCGACAAAGATACGCTATGGAGATATCTTCGACACCAGCAACTGCCCGCTTGCCCGGATGGTACGCAAGCGACTGCGCCGCAGAGATATCGGACGGGGTATATCCTGTGTCTACTCAACGGAAAAAGTCGATTTCGACTATCAGATTGCCGAACCTGAGGTAAATGCACCGCTGCACGCAGACAGAGGGAGATCTCGCAACGTCCTGGGCAGCCTGCCTACATTAACGGGAATATTCGGCCTCTATATCGCCAACCAGGCCATTCTGCAGCTGAGCTCAGAGAAATAATAGATCATGCCGGTTCTTCCAGTTCCTCCCTATATCCCAGCTTTCCCTTTCACCAGCGGTCATCTGCAAACGCTCTACCCCACTCTTTTCCGCAGAAAACCTACCCTTGATCCGCTGCCTGAACGATTGGAAACCGACGACGGCGATTTTATTGACATTGACTGGCATTTGCAGAACAAAGGATCATATTCCCATCGGCTGACCGTGATCAGTCACGGTCTCGAAGGAAATTCCAGGCGCAGGAACATGCTCGGCATGGCGGCCTGTCTGGTTGAACAGGGATGGGATGTGATCTGTCTCAATTTTCGCGGCTGCTCCGCTGAAATGAACCGGCTGCCCCGCCTTTATCATTCAGGCGTCACCGATGATCTTCACAGAGTTCTCAGCCATGGGCTTGCCACCGGTAATTACGACCAAGCCGCTCTTCTCGGCTTCAGCATGGGCGGTAATCAAACTTTGAAATATCTGGGCGAGTCGGCAGATCAAGTTCCTCAAGCCGTTAAAGCCGCCGTGGTTTTCTCGGTGCCCATTCAGCTTGCCGACTCCGCTGCTCTGATGGGCCGCTGGAACAACCGCATCTATATGAAATATTTTATGAGCGGCCTGAAGAAGAAAGTTCGCCTTAAGGCAGCGATGTTTCCGAAGCTATACGATACCGCAGGACTGGCGGGAATGAAAACCTTCGCCGCTTTCGATGACAAATATACCGGACCCATCCATGGCTTTCGAAATGCTGCCGATTATTACTCCAAATGTTCGGCAAAACAATTCCTGCCGGCGATTGAAGTGCCGACGTTGCTTGTTCAGGCGCAGGACGACCCCTTTCTGCCGCTGAGCTGCTATCCTGTTGAGGAAGCGCAGGACAACGATAATCTATTCCTGGAAATACCCAGATATGGCGGCCACGTCGGATTTATCGGCAAGAGGAAGGCAGCAAATTACTGGATGGAAGACCGGGCCGTCTGTTTCCTCGATAACATCCTGGGACCTTCCCGTGATCCGCTTCACTTACCAGGGGGAAGCTATGACAATTAACCACTTCTGCACTATGAGTTTATTATGATGCGCCTGTTTATCGCCGTCCCCATTCCGGAGTATATAGGCCCCCTGCTCCATGAAATGGGACGTTCTCTGCCTGGGGGAAGGCCGGTACCCGTCGAACAGATTCATATTACCCTGCGCTTCATCGGTGAAGTGGAAGGCAGCGTCTATAAAGATATCAGAGAAAATCTCTCCAACGTCCGTCTCAGTCCCTTCAGCATCGGTATCCGGGGAGTAGGACATTTTCCTCCACGGGGTAAACCGCGGGTCATCTGGGCCGGATTGGAACCAGTCGAGGAGCTTATCCGACTGAAGAGAAAAATCGATGCTTGTCTGGTGCAATGCGGCATAGCACCGGACAGCAGAAAATTTTCACCCCATGTGTCTATTGCCCGTCTCAATAATTCTCCACTCAAACGGGTAACTCAATTTCTAGCAGGGAATGCTTTCCTGCAGTTCGATGAGTTTGAAGTGAATTGTTTTGAGCTTTATTCGAGCAGGCTGTCCCCAAAAGGCGCCATACATACACTTGAGGAGAGATATCTCCTGCTACCCGGTTGATTTTGAGGCGGAACGCTGGATCACAAACATGGCCACCAGCACCACCAGAACCCCTGGAATAACTTTGAACTCGGGAAGACCCTTGCCGAGAAACATATCGAGAAGCAAAACCAGAGCCGGATAGAGATAGGAATAAGCCATTACTCTGGTCGGCCCGATGAAGGTCGTGGAATATTGGGTGAGGAAGAAGGTTATTACCGTGGTAAACAGGGCCAGGTAAGCTACTCCCAGCCAGATAGTGGGCGGAATTGCCCCCCAGTCCATCGTCAGCATTTGACGGCCGGAAACGGGGAGAAGCCAGATACTGCCGGAAACCAGAATCCAGAAGGTCATGACAACCATGGGCTCATTCCTGTGCAGCAGGCGGACCAGCGGAGTGTACAGTCCCATGGCCAGGCAGCCGGCCAGGAAGACTAAATCACCCTTGTTCCACTGCATAGCCAGCAACTGTCCTATATCCCCGCGGAATATTACCCATACAGCGCCCGCCATACCGCAGGCAAGGGCGACAAGCTTAGCCTCGGTTAACCTCTCCTTCAACAGAATAAGGGCATAGAGACCTGCAATTGACGGTACCAGTGTAAAAATAATGCTGGTATTAAGCGCAGTTGTATAGCGCAGAGAGACAAACATACACCAGAAGAAGATAACCAGGCAAAGGCTGATGATGCTGCAGCGCACCAGAAGGGACCAGCTGAAGCGCAGCCCATGAAAGATCTTGACATAGGGGAACAATAATATGGTCGCGAAAACGAAGCGTACCAGCGTCAGAACCGCGGGATCGAGCCCCTCGGTTATGGCCTTACCGACCGTAAACGAAGTGGAGACCAGGAATGCACAAAGCACCATGAGCATGTGGATATGCAGCGATGAATGATTTGTCCGCTTCTCTTCATCACCCCCTTCCTGATCTGCTTTTCTCACAATTCAACTCTTGCTGGTTAAAAAAAATCTAAAATATTCTCGCCCGCTCTATTCATCCTCGGACAGATCATCTCCTGGAAAGATCTCTTCCAGCCGATTTTTCAGGAGATACAACATGGCCAGTGAAGTACCGAGAAAAATTACCAGCTGGGTAAGGATCGATACGGAGGTCATCAGAGAGATTACGGCGGTTATCAAGGCACCGAGACCAAAAAAGAAGACCATAAATCCAGGCACCAACATTCCCAGCACGATACACATTCCCCCCATTACCAGCCACAGCAATCCTGCGGTTGTTAAAACCATACCTCACCTCTTTCAGTGCCTCTGAGATTTTTGCCAAAACTCATAAGATTCTTACACCCTGTAAACAGGAGTACTGTAAAGAGTCCATCTCAATCGGGAAAGTACCTGTTAGCACTTTACAGACTATTTTCCTGTTCTTTGCAGGAAAACAGTCTGCCTAAAAGGTTCTGTCCAGCTCGGCTGGTTAGACCTTTATCCCGGTTTTATGGAATCCGGGAATCGAGAGCGTCCCCTACTCCTCCTCAGCACCGAAGAAATGGTAATAAAGGACGCCAATAAGTACTATAAACATCGGTATGGTCCAGATCAGCCCGAGTCCCAGCGGAATGGTCGAAATGGTGATGAGGATGCTCATCGCAATAAGGGAAAAGAAGACCGTCCACCAGCGCTTGTGGACCGCCTGTCGCGATACCTCCAAAGCCTGCCACGGAGAGAGTTTTTTTTCAAAAAGCAGGGGAATGGCCAGAATATAGCCGACGCTCAAGTAGATTCCCGGCAGGATAAACAGCAGGAATCCTATGGTCAGCATGATCGATTGCACAATAAAGAGAAGCAGAAGTGAACCAAAACGCGAAAATCCGCTGAAGATCATCTTCCAGGAGACGGGCTTGCGGCCGATCTTATGCACGACCATTATAATAATACCCGCCGTAAACACAAAAGAGAGAAAACCGAGCGCCACCTGCAACCCGCTTTCAATCAGCAGAGCCTGAAGTGAATCATCCTGGAGAATAACCTCCGGCAGCACCACAACAGCGCCGATTCCCGCACCGATGATCAGCAGGTACATCACCAGCAGACCTGCCCAGACAGCCCCTTTGACGCCCTTGGAATAGTGCCAGGCATCTTTAATAAGTGTGCCGACGGTGAATCGTCCGGGTTTTGCATCCAGCTGCGCGTCTGCCGCAGCGGCAGCGATGGCTGCTTCCCTCTCTTTTTTCAACTCAGCCGGGACACACTTCGAACAGTAAACATTGCCGGCATAGTCATATTTGGAATCGGGATCAACATATTCATCACAGGCTGAGCACTTGCGAATAGTGGATTCATCTTCTTCCTGATCTCCCTCATCAACCTCTTCCTCGTCAACAAAAAACAGATCGTCATCATCGGCCGGTTCTTTATCTGTTTCATCACGGAAGAATTCCTCACCTTCATGCTCTTCTGTCTCTCCGGAGATCTCTTCTTCGGATTTTATCTCATCAATCTCCGAAAAACCGCGGTGCTCCGACTCCTCGATATCATCAGCGACATACTGTTCCTCGCTTCGATCTGCCGGAGAACGCTGTTCCAGGGTATCCCAGTCAAATTCGTCCGTTATCGACCCGGAAACTTCTTCATCGAGAACCAATTCCTCTTCAGTCGGCCCAGGCTCGTCGTCTTCCTCAAGGGTTATCTGCTTATCTTCTGCGGCTCTGTGCAGATCATAACCATCACCCAACACGGCGTCTTCCTGGAAATCCTCTATGATGATAAGGGTGTCATCCTCACTCTCGGGAACGTTATCAATGGCGATAATTTCATCCTCAACATCTGCAGGTGCGGCAACAAACCCGTCGTCCTCCGACTGTTCATATTCATCATCAAAAATACCCTTATTTCGGGAAGCAGTATGAACATCCTTATCATTCGACAAAAGCTTGCTGAGGACATCGTCTACCTCCTCTTCGCTTGTTATTCCAGGATCATTATCAACATAATCATACAGCTGCTCAAGCTCTATCTCGCCAACGGGGATAGGCTGGAACACCTCAGGAGCAACCTCAAATATTTTCAAACATTTTGGACACTTGACCTTTTTATTCAGGAGTGAACTATCCGCAGAACCCTTTACCCCGCACTGGGGACAAATCATCTTCATTTCAAACCTCCGGACTGATAAACCGTCAACTCGCCTGCTTCCTGATATTCACAATTCTCCACCAGGCAGAGAACTTATGGTAATTGTACCTTCCACCGGAACAGTATTCCTTACCTTTCTCAAAGGAAACATGCCATCCAGGAAAAACAAGGGTAAGGAAGATCCGGCACCGCAGCCTCTGCAAAGATACATCATGAAAGATCTCCGCATTATTCAAGATACGCTCAACAAATACAATGTTTTTTTCTTCAAAGAATTTCCAACCAGAGAAGATAACATTGTTTTTTCCTCAAATCACACCTCTTAGAGGTTGCTGTCAGGACCTGTTTGCATCCTATTATTCTAATTTCTGGCCTGGCATAACCAACTCACTGAAATTTCATACAATTTCAGAGCTTACCGTCTCAATTGGCAGACATTGCCGGTCAGTCCTGTCAAACCGATCACTTTGCAAAAAATTTCTTATATTGAATTTACCCTCTTTTCATTATATTCCTGGTAAGATGTCGGGAAATATCGAACGGCAACTATTCAAACAACATTACTGGAAACACTGCTCCAGCAACTGGGACCTGCCATGAAAGTATTTGATCTCTCTCATACCATAGCCCCCGGCATGACTGTTTATCCCGGAACGGAAGCTCCACAGATCCTTGATACCAGCACTGTGCAGCAGGACGGCTTTGCCGAGAAAAAAATCATCCTGCACAGCCACAACGGAACTCACATCGATGCCCCGGCACATATCTTCGAGAACCGGGAGCATCTGGATGACCTGAGCATCGATCATTTCTGCGGCAGGGCTTTCTGCCTTGCCGTATCCACCCCTGTTATTGACTGTTCATTTCTTCAACCCATGATCAGGGATCTGCAAAATATCGACTTTCTTCTATTGAACACCGGCTGGAGCAAATTCTGGGGAGAGGACAGTTACTTGAGAGGCTATCCGATACTCAGTGAAAATGCGGCAAAACTGTTATGCGGTTGCGGCCTTAAGGGAGTAGGCTTTGATACACTTTCAGCAGATAGAGAAAACTCCGGGGAACTGCCGATACATCGAATTCTGCTCGACAAGATGATCATTGTCGAAAACCTCAGCAACCTTGGGCTGCTCCCTGAACCTCAATTGTTTTTTTCCTGCCTGCCCCTGAAGATAGCAAAGGCCGACGGATCCCCGATCAGAGCCGTGGGCATCTACCCTTGAAAACGGCGGCACCATGATACGACGCGCTGACAGAAATGAGCACCGGATACTTACCCGTATATCCTTCTCCGCAAAGAGGTATTGGGATTATCCGGACCATTACTTTATTATTTGGCATGATGAGTTAACCATCACCCCTGGATATATTGAAAACCACTCTACCTTTGTTTTCGAGATGGAGGAAGACATTATAGGATTTTATTCACTGGCCGAGATTCATACCGGGGTGAATGTCGGTGAGGGCTTCCTTGCGGCCGGATTGTGGCT
Organism: Desulfobulbaceae bacterium; assembly: GCA_016278675.1. Classification (GTDB taxonomy): domain Bacteria; phylum Desulfobacterota; class Desulfobulbia; order Desulfobulbales; family Desulfocapsaceae; genus Desulfopila_A. The sequence continues at coordinate 147,425 of JADQBJ010000042.1, forward strand.
CGAGCATATGTTTCTGCTGCCGCGGTATATCGGCAGAGGAATCGGCCGGGAACTTTTCCATCATTGCCTCACCATCTGTACTTCGATGGGATACGACACTCTGCGTATTCTTGCCGATCCCAATGCGAGCGGCTTCTATACCAAAATGGGATGCAGGTACAAGGGAGAGTTTCCATCAACTATTCCGGGCCGAACAACACCTTTCCTGGAATATCCTGTTCAGAAAGTCAAGTAGCGGGCAGTCTCATTGAGAGTAGGTGCAGGAAGCGTTAACTCATCAAGCGCGATTTACCGACAGACATTGACCAAGCGGCACGTAGAGATTGCAAACCATTGCAAATGAAGTATTCTTGGGCTGCTGAAAGAAACTCTGCATGTTGCCCGGAATAAGTGGCGCTCATGCAGAAACAGATATTTTTAAACAGCTGCAATTGAAAAAGAATATTGGAAAATGAATTCATTGAACCTGAAGACCTATCTGCTCTACGCCATCTATATAGTGCGTACCTATCCGCGTATATTGCTCTTTCTTGCTGCAGTGGGACTGCTCAACGGCCTGATCGTCTATTTCCCCAAGAGCGGTTTTGCAGATCTTGTCAGCAGTCTCACCATCCTGTCGGCGATCTTCATCAGCCCGGTAATCTACGGAATATACTACGAAATTATTGAAGAAAAGTACAGTTCGATCGCCACTGTCTTCAGAACCTATGTCGGCGGATACCTCCTTCTGCTGTTCTGCATGTATATTCCTATCATCACAGCCACGGCGGTGCTGATGTCTTCCGCGGGAGCAGGCGAAAATACTGCTTATGTCATGCTGACCATCCTGTTTTTCAGCATGCTCTTTATCTATGTGGTACCGGCTTATTTTGTTTCCGGAAAAATCATTGATTCACTCATCTACGGGGTGAGCTTCTTCTTTCGTAATATAGCCGGCTCTGCGCCTGTTCTGCTAATGGCTCTGGCCTCGGAGATGCTCCTTCTTCTCTCCCATTTCACCCTGGGCGGCATTAAGGAAAACAGTCCTTCGTTTTTTGTAGTACTGGACTTCTTCATCTACATGACGGCATCCATAATAGACTTCCTCCTCTTCATCATGCTTGTCTACATCCTCAGAAGCTCGGATATCAAAAAGAGGTGATACAGGACAAGCAGAGACACCACACCTCTGTTTGGGTCAATCTGGAAGTGATGGCATCGCGATAAGCACTCGTACGGGAAAACTCCGACTTCAAGAAAGCCCGATCTACTGCTTACTACCTGACTCTATATCATTTTCTATAATTTCGTTTTTTGCCGGGCTGTTTTGACTACCGCTTTAGACGAAGGCGAAAAGCGCCAGTGCCAGGCTTCCCAGGGATAACCTTCCTGGCCGAATTGCGGGTACGTTTCGCTGAAGCCAAAAGATTCGCCATGCTCTTTCAGCCATTCATAGGCTTTAGTCGAGGCAAACTGCCAATTGCTTGGGTAGAGATCCACGGAAAAGCCAAGCATATGTTCTGAATATCCCGGCGGCGCCACATAGCGTACAAGATCCTTCCAGGTTCTTCCCCCGGCCATAAGTTTACTGAAGATCTTTTGCTGATAATTCTTGCTGCGAAAACCGGAATGAACCTGTAGATGGACATCATCCTCTTTGGCGCTTTGCGCCATTTCGACAAACGCTTCCAAGGCCTTTTCATGAATGTAGAGTTTTGACTGGTCCAGGGTATAAGCCACCGGAATCTGCCTCAACGCAGACATATTCGGTTTCTCACCGATCTTCCTGCCCTTCCAGGGATCCGGTACAGGATAGCTTTCTCCATCGATTACCACAAATTCGAAGACCTTTTTTTGTCTCTCGGCACCGATAACTTCAATGCCAACCGGTCCGACTGTTTTTTCAGCAACTGGTGGTTTAGCGTTAGTAGTCGACTCTACAACCTGCCCGGCTGCTTTCGGCGCTGGAGCAAGCGAAGCCTCAGGTTTTACCCTTGTCACAACCAGTGCCTCAGGTTGTGGTGCTTCAACAGGCGGGGAAGTGGATTTCATTGCCTGTTCCTCCGGACTTCTTTCTCTAGCTGACCTGCCGCAACCGGAAAAAAGCATCAGGCAGCAGATGTAAATGATAAATGATCGCATAACTTAAAACTCGTTCCTCTTCTCCTGAAGAGACAATATATTACCTAATCCGGCTCTGAGCCGGACCCATTATAATACCCTCTGAAAGGTACCTTGATTACGTTGTAAAAAAATTCGATATACCATGCGCGGTATATGAAACGACGCAGATCGAGATTTTTACGAGCTCATAATACTTTACGCAATTGGAAAAGCTACTAACTTTTCTAAATTGTTACAGCTCAAGAGAGGTATCAATTGGGTGAGCAAATACTCCACTGGCCTGCTGCCGGAAATCAGGACACGGGAACATCCAAAATAAAATTTCTGATGGAATTATTCTATGGTTTCCAGAGGAAGGGCTGAATCGCCTTCCCCCGAACTGCCGGCCGGCGTCACTGTATCAATGGGGCCGAAAAGTTCGACCTCGGCCGGGGGAGGAGTTGGGGCAGTTGGTGCGGGAGATTGAGACACCACCACTTCATTTTCAGCAATGGGTTCAAGATAATCGATCGGCATCGTTTCGCGCGTTATCAACAGATTTTCCGGTATGAGAATTTCATCACCGATCCTGATACGTCGAGGATCAATCAATGAATTTACTTCTGCAATGCGCAGCCAGTTTTTCCCTGATCCCGTATACCACATGGAGATGGTAGTAAGATTTTCTCCCTGACGTGTAATTATATGGGTCAAATACTCTTCGGATGCCGCCTGAGACGGCTTATCTCCCAAACTGACGGGCTCGACCACACTGCAGCCGGAAAACCAGAATACACTGAATGTAAATATCAGCCAGGTAACAGCTATTTTGATTATCTTCATCGTACAATCTCCTCAGCAGGCCCGGAAAAACGCTTTAAATAATCCCGGACTTTTTGATTTTCCGGATTAATCCTCACCGCCATTTGCAAATTATCAAGGCATTCCTTGTCCTTACCAAGCTTTTCCTGAATTACTGCAAGATTAAAAAGCGCTTTATCAAGATAATCGGGTTCCAGACCAACAACCCGCAAAAACAGTTTTTCGGCATCTTCATACATTCCCGTTGTCGCATAAATGAAACCGAGATTGAAAAAGGCATCCGACATACCAGGATCCAATGTCCCGGCATTCCGGTATGCATCAATAGCCAGCGCATACTCCTTGGAGCGGGTATAGATTTTTCCTAGATTAAAGTGTGCTTTTATATTTTCAGGATCTACTTCGACGGCTTTGTGAAACAAAATCTCGGCTTCAACCGGAGAGGCCGCCATAAGCTGTTCGGCACGGCCAACCAGAGCTTTGGCATATGTCTTCTTCGAATCAGCTGCACCGGCACTGTTTTTGTCAGCTTCCAATAAATCAATTGCTGTCTGAAAATTATTCCTCTGCAGTGCTGCGGAGGCCAGTTCCAGGGTCGTTGACTGAGGCAGTTGCGAGGGTTCTACCGCCTTAATTTCAGCTGATTGAGATGCAGCCGGTGATTGTTCCTCCGGGGGCGAGAATTTGGCCGGGCCAGTCTCTTCCCGCACGGGCTCCTCTGCTGTAACCGTTAGGTTTTTTGGCGCAGCCACTTCTTCTTCTATCTCTTTCGACTGATCTGGTTCTGGTGTAAGCAACTTTTCGGGAACTTCAGGTAACTGCCCGATGGCTAACTGATGAACCTCACCTCGCTGCTGCTCGGCAATTAAGGATATATCAGGTCTCGCTGTTTTCCTCGATTCCTGAACATCATTCATCCAGTCAAATTTATCCAATCTATCCAAAATTGCCGCGGCCTCACTTTTTAAATCTATATTCATGGTGAGGGCGGCCCCATAAAGACCTAGACCCAAAAATCCCAGCAACACTATAGGCATCACAGGAAGTCGGTTCTTTTTACGATGTGTTTTTCCGAAATTCCCCTGAAGGACTTCGGGCTTTATTGCGACATCTTCACGAGTTTCTTCCCGATGAGGATGTTCATTTTTCAAGCTCACCATCGGTTCCGGCAACTCGTTTACCGTAAGGGTAGGATATCGGTCGGAATGCATATCGATATTTTTTTCCGGAACCGCTGAGGCATTCGGATCCAGGAAACGGATCTCATTAACACACTCCATCACAATAGCCTTATCTATGACTCTACTGTCCTTGACATAGCCTGTCAGCAGGCAGCGGCCGCACAGAATATTGATCAATCGCGGATATCCGCAAGTAAAATTCTGAATCTCGCGTATCGCCTCCCGGGTAAACAACTGTTTCTTCGCACCGGCAACCTTCAGCCGGTGCGACACATATTTCAAAGTCTCACTTTCTGAAAAGGGTTCTATATCATAAAAGAGTGTGATTCTCTGGCGCAGCGCCCTGAACTGCTTGCACAGCATCGATTCCTTGAATTCATTCTGTCCGACAAAGAAAATATTGATTAACTTCATGCCTGCATGCTCCATATTGGAGAGCAGGCGGATCTCCTCGAGTAGTTCTTTGGACAGGCAGTGAGCCTCATCGATGACAAGGAGAACGACCTTGCCTGCAGCATGAGATTTTTGCAGGAATGATTTAAAGAAAAAGAGAAACTCGGTCTTGCTTTTTATTTCTGCCGAAGGATCATAGGTCTTGGCCACCAGATGAAAGAACTCGACTGTCTCAAGTGTAGGATGATTGATATTTGCAACGATCACATTGTCATCGAGATTCTCGATAAGAGCATTGACCAGGGTTGTTTTTCCTGTTCCGACATCCCCTGTCAGTACCACATAGCCATTGGCTTCCAGCAGACCGTACTTAAGATTGGCCAGGGCCTCCTCGTGCTTTTCCCCACGCCAGAGAAACCGTGTATCAGTGCTGATATTGAATGGCAGTTCCGACAATTTGTAGAATGAAGTGTACATTCGAGGCCTTTCCCAATGCAGGTACGGGTGAACGAGATCTTTTTTCCGAAGATGGACAAACACCTTCGACAGGGACATAAGGTTAGTTGGAGTTGCAGACCATCCGGAAACTTGGCGGCAATCGGATGTAAATGAATTCTATCTTATCCTTTTGGTAATGACAAGGCATACGGCTTTTTCGCTCAGGACATGTTTTACGAAGGGAAAAATTCCCCGATAATGCTTTGCCATTAACTTGATTAATCAACTAAAAGGTTATAGCCTTGAAAGATCCATAAAGTTCTATTCTGGAGAATAAATCCGGAAGATAACAAACAGTTCCTAAAAAAAAGCTGGTGGAGATTCAGAATGAAAGAATCAATGCGAGTAATGACCGAAAAACCTCTCAATGCCGAGACTCCAAAGGAATTTTTAAAATCCTGGATAACCGCAAACACGGTGTTTTTTAAAAGAAACCAGGGAGAAATACCGGAAACACCAATTGACCTCTCTGAATGGATTCTTGAAATCGGCGGAGAAGTACAAACCCCTCTGCGAGTCGACTTTGAAAATCTGCTGCGCATGCCCAAAGTGATTGCCGCCAACACCATGGAGTGTTCGGGCAACAGTCGATCTCTGCTTGATCAGAAAGCTGCCGGCAATCCCTGGACAATAGGCGGTGTTGGAAACGCTGTGTGGGGTGGGGTTCTGCTCAAAACTCTTCTTGAGAAGGCGGGGCCAACAGTTAATGCCGGTCATGTCTCCTTCGAAGGATTCGATGCGCCACTGGGCAAAGCCCAGATCAAGTTTATCCGCAGCATTCCTCTGGAAAAAGCCATGTCATCCACCATACTTGCCTATGAAATGAACGGGGAACCGCTTCCGCTGAAACACGGCTTTCCTCTTCGTGCGCTGGCCCTGGGCTGGACCGGAGCGAACTGCGTAAAATGGCTCAAAAAGATCACCCTGCTGCAAAAACCGTTTGAAGGTTTTTTCATGGATAATGTGTACCGGATCTACGATAAGGGACAGGATCCAAAGACAGGAACAACGGTAACCGCGATCAGCCTGAAATCGATAATTACTCAGCCGGAAACAGGAGCCGTTCTCCCCGCGGGCAGGATCACAATTCTGGGCGCTGCTTATGCAGGTGAAACAGATATAGAGAAAGTGGAAATTTCAACAGACGATGGCAATAACTGGCAGCCTGCAACCTTCATCGGTCCGCATGAACCTTACTCCTGGCGGCAATGGCAACATATCTGCAATATTTCACAGTCTGGGGAATATTCAGTGTTATCCCGCGCCACCGCCTGCACTGGGAGGAAACAGCCGATGCAGGCTACCTGGAACAAGCTGGGCTACGGTAACAACGGGGTTAGAGAACATGGAATACGCTTCCGTGTTGCATAACGGCGCTTAGTATAACCGCAGCTTCAGAGAAGTATTATCCTTCTTTATCGAAATCATCCTTGGAGGCTCCGCAAATCGGGCAGAGCCAGTCGCTAGGAACATCTTCCCAGGCTGTGCCCGGTTCTACACCGCCATCCGGATCTCCAGCAGCCGGATCATAAACATACCCGCAAACCGTACATACCCATTTATCCATTTGTCTTCTCCTCTTTTAGATTTTCTTTGTAAACCTGTTTTTCATACTCTCTGCAACGCATTATAGCATGGCATCTAACAGATGTATACCCTCTCATGCACGGTATCAGGAATAAATCATGTTGCAAAAGTGCGCTTAGAAAATATACTTTCCTGCCTGGCTGGTTGCCTCGGCAATCAATCGTTTAGCCTCCAGCAAACCCTTTGCAGGGTAGGTAATTTCAGTTTCGATTAAATTAAGCAGGATATCGTCATCAAGGAACGCCGCATATTTTATGGCAGCATTGACAAATTGCTGTTTTGACCGGAAGGCGCAAATTCCGACCACTGCGCGATAAAATTCCTGCTGCCTCTCAGTTGCTGCAGCACTGGCTTTTTCGGCACGCAGCAAAGCGCTTTCCAGTGCGAATATCTGGATTACCGCATCGGCCAGAGTGAGCATAATTTCCTGCTCGCCTGCAGCCTCGGCTCCGAATTTATGGTGAATGTGATCTGTAAGTTCGGGGTATATGCGCTTCATCCCTTTGAGAAGGTTCTTTTCTGCAGCAAAGAGTCCGTCAGCTGCAGCCTCAGAGGCCGAGTCCGGACCCTTTGCACTGACTTGCTTGCGTAGACACATCCCGGCAATCAACAGGCGATTGATTTCATTGGTTCCTTCATAAATTCTCTGCACCCGCTCGTCACGGTAAAGCTGCTCCACGGGGTATTCCGCAATATAGCCATACCCCCCGTGGACCTGCAGCATTTCATCAATAGCCAGAGCTGCCGACTCGGTGCAGAAGACCTTGGCTAGGGCACATTCCGCGGCATACTCCTCAATGCCTTTCTGGTATTGGACGTAATAATCAGCGGTTTCCCTGTTGAGAATTGCAAGACGATCATCGATCATGCCCGCCAGACGATAGACGACTGCCTCGGAGGCGAAAATCATCGCCGACACGTCTGCCAGCTTTTCCCTGATGGCACCAAAACTGCTGATCGGCTCCTTAAACTGCTTGCGCTCGGCAGCATACCGCGCGCCTTCGGAAAGGGCATATTTCTTCTGCCCCACACAGAGCGCCCCCAGCTTGAAACGACCAACATTTAAAACATTGAAGGCAATTTTATGACCCTTGCCGACTTCCCCCAGCACATTCCCCACCGGCACTTTGACATTATCCAATATGACCTGACGGGTAGAAGAGCCGTGCAAACCCATTTTCTTTTCTTCCGGTCCCAGCTCCAGGCCCGAGAAAGTGCGCTCTACCAGAAATGCGGTAAAATGGAGTTTGTCGACCTTGGCAAAAACCGTGTACAAATCGGCAAATCCGGCATTGGTGCTGAATTGCTTGGTGCCATTGAGGATATAGTAATTGCCGTCCTCCGAGAGAGTGGCGGTGGTTTTTGCCCCCAGGGCATCGGAGCCCGACCCCGGCTCGGTCAGGCAGTAAGCCCCTATCATTTCCGCACCGATCAGTTTTTCCAGATATCGCTCTTTCTGATCGGCTGTGCCATAATACACTAACGGCAACATGCCGATACCCGTATGACACATATAGGTCAGGCCGAAATTCAGGGCAAAGGCCATTTTCTCCATCACCAGCATACTGGCAACCTTGTCAAGTTCCAGGCCGCCGTAGTCCACCGGTGCATCGATCATCATCAGGCCCAGCGCTGCACATTCTTTGAGCTTTTCAACGACCAAATCGAAATTTTTTCCCTCGATATCCTCATTTATGGGTCTGATTTCATTGGCAACAAACTGCTCGGTGGTCGCAGCAATCTGTTTATGTTCATCGGTGAAATCCTCGGGAGTGAAAATATCCCGGCAATCGACTTCCTTTATCAGGAAATCGCCGCCGTTAAACAGTTTTCGAACCATAACTTTACCTTTCAAATATTCTAGAGATTCACTTTTGTACCCTAGGAGCCTGTCGGAGTATGCCCTTCTCGGAGTCTTCGCTACCGGCCCATATCTTCGTTATTTTCAGAAAATCAATGCTCGCAATATCAGTTATATGGCTGTGCTTGATTTCCTGAAAATGCCTCAATCTGAACAAAAATGCCTACTCCGACAAGCTCCTAGCCGGGATATTTTACGAGCCTGCCTGGCTCGCCCGTAGGGTGAAATAGCTATTTTTTTCTAATAAATGATTATTGAAAGTTCGACTTAAACCATTTCAATGGCACACGCCATGGATACTCCTCCACCACCGCAAAGTGTTGCCAAGCCCAGAGATTTATGACGTTTTTTCATGGCATACATCAAGGTTACCATGATGCGGGCGCCGGTCGAACCCACCGGGTGCCCTAAACCGATACCGGAGCCGTTGACGTTGGTGATCTCCCGATTGAGACCCAGCTCTTTCTCGCATCCCAGATACTGGGCGGCAAAGGCCTCGTTGACCTCGATAAGCTCAAAATCCTGAAGAGCCAACCCTGAAGAATCGAGGAGATTACGCACCGCAGGAACCGGCGACAGCCCCATAACCGAGGGATGACAGGCTCCTCTGGCCACTGCTCTAATTCTGGCAATGGGGTTGAGTCCGAGCTCTTTCGCCTTTTCCGCCGACATTATGATCATTCCCGTGGAACCGTCATTGATGCCGCTGGAATTACCGGCGGTCACAGTACCGATCTCCGGGACAAAGGCCAGTGGTAAATTCCTCAGTTTATCCATGGTCATGCCGGGTCTGAAATGTTCGTCTTTATCAAAGATAATGGGAGGCTTCTTCCTTTGGGGGACCTCTACGGGAACAATCTCGTCGGCAAAGGAGCCATCCAGTGTAGCGCGCTCCACCTCATTATGGCTGCGCAGGGCGACTTCGTCCATCTCTTCCCTGGTGATATTTAGATGCTGGGCGATAAATTCCGCAGTCTGCCCCATAATGTAGGGTTTGCCGACAAACATGCTGAGAGGGGGCTTCGTGGCATCCACCGGCCCGTCTTCGGGATGAGGGATGATATGGGAGCCGCAATGCAGGGCATGGATCAGGTTATCCACGAAGGTCTGGTCCTGAAGACGGCAACCCCAACGGGCTCCCGGAACGGAATAGGGCACGCTGGACATATGTTCGGTGCCGCCGGCAAGAATGATGTCCGCCATACCGGCCTGGATCATAGCCATACCCGAGACCACGGCCTCCATACCCGAGATGCAGACTCTATTTATGGTGACCGAGGTCACGGTTTCCGGAATTCCGGCCAGCAGCGAACCAACCCTGGCGACGTTCAGGGTGTCCGCGGATTCCATGCAGCAGCCATAGCGGATATCGTCGATCATGGCCGGATCGATTCCAGCTCTCCGAATGGCCTCTTTCATGGTTATACTTGCCAGCACGGCGCCGTTTAAATCCCGGAGGGTACCGCCGAAGGTGCCGATGGCTGTCCTGCATGCGGAAACGATGACAACATCTTTCATAGTAATCCTCTCAAATTATGGTGATAATCAAAAGATAACTCGTAAAAGGTCAATGAAGTTCTTAGCGTTTGATCCCGTTGAAAATCAGATCGGTTATCAACCTCGCCGCCTCATTGGTGGATACTTTTTCATTAAAGATCACCCGGTTCAGGCATGAATGCTCAATGGTGCCGAAAATAGCATTGCGGATATAGGATGCCGGCAGGTCCTCACGGATTTCACCGCAGGCAATACCCTCGTTGATGATATCTATGATGATACGGTTGAACTGCCGGACCAGGCCATAGGCCTCGCTCTGAAAATATTCTTCTGAATTCCGGACTTCCAGCAGGATAATCCGCGCAAACACCCGGTGATTTGCATACCTCTCGATAGAGGACCAGATGATTTTTTTCAGTTTATTCAGGGGTCCGTCCATCCCCTGCAGATCCCTGTCGATCTGAACCAGAAACAATTCATAATGCTCTTTAAGCACATGGTGCAGCAAATCACGTTTGTCCTTGAAGTACTTATAAATCAGCCCTTCGGTTACCCCTGCAGTGACTGCGATTTCCGAGATGGTCAGAGATTCAAAGGTTCGCTCTTCCAACAGGGATCTCATCGCGTTTATGATTTTCAGCTTTCCCGGAGGACTGTCTGCACTTTGTCTTTCCATAGGACATGTAAGTTATATTTACCTTTTTATCTAAACTCAAGTTACTAATTTAATAAATATTAATACAACATAAGAGAAATTTCCTTCCCGACATAACCATAATGGTAAATAATATTTACTTACTATTTCATACCCTGTCAAGCTGGCTGTTCTCTGAATACCTTACGATGATTATCATAGTACCGAGCTTCTCGAGCGTTGGGCTGTCAATTATGACGGACTATAAAAAACTCGATCTACTCCGTTGAAAATCTGGAACGAAGATCTGACAGCAGTGTCTTTGGCCAAGATCGGGTAACAATATGAAGAGTGTTGAATTATGGAATCTTTAAAAAACCTCTATCGCATCGGGACCGGGCCTTCCAGCAGTCATACCATGGCGCCGAGTCAAGCTGCCCATGAATTTCTGAAACGTTATCCGGACGCTGACCGTTATCGGGTAAAGCTTTACGCCAGTCTTGCCGCCACCGGTAAAGGACATTTGACCGATAAAGCGATTGAAGAGGCAATATTGCCCCGCTCTCTGGAGATTATCTGGAAAGAACACGAGGAATTACCGCTCCATCCCAACGGAATGCTGTTTGAAGCAATGGATCTGAACGGCGGTGTTCTCGGCAGCTGGGAGGTCTACAGTGTCGGCGGCGGCGCCTTGATGGACCGGGAAACACGCAAAACTATCAATCAGGTTTATCCTTTATCCAGGATGGAGGACCTGCTTAAACATCTCCAGGAATCAGGCGGATCCTTCCGGGAATATGCGGAGCAGTGCGAAGGACCTGAGATATGGAATTTCCTCGATACGGTATGGCACACCATGAGAGAATCGATACAAAGGGGTTTGGCGGCCGAAGGGCTGCTTCCCGGCGGTCTCGACCTGCCCAGAAAGGCGCTGTCCATATATTCGCGTTCCAAAATGCTGAGACATGAGCTGAGAACGCAGGGGGCTCTCGCCGCCTATGCCTATGCCGTCTCAGAAGAGAATGCCGACAAGGGCATAATTGTTACCGCACCCACCTGCGGTGCCTGCGGGGTCCTGCCGGCTGTACTCTATCATCTGCAGAAAACCCTGGAACTGCCTGATGCAGCCATCATCAGAGCACTTGCCACCGCGGGTATTGTCGGAAATCTGGTAAAAACAAACGCCGGCATTTCAGGCGCAGAAGTCGGTTGCCAGGGTGAGATCGGTACTGCCTGCGCCATGGCTGCAGCCGCTGCGACAGAGTTGATGGAGGGATCAATAAGGCAAATTGAATATGCCGCCGAAATGTCTATAGAGCACCATTTGGGACTGACCTGCGATCCCGTGGCAGGGCTCGTTCAGATTCCCTGCATCGAACGAAATGCCCATGCGGCCATGCGCGCCTTGAGCTGCTGTCATCTGGCTCTGCTTTCCGACGGAGAACACCAGATCAGCTTTGATAAGGTAACTGCTGTAATGAAAGAAACCGGACATGCCCTGCCGTCACTGTACAGGGAGACGTCAGCCGGAGGTCTTGCCAAAGCCTGCAGGAGCACAAAGACATCTGACCCGTCTGAGCTGGATGAGAATTTTTAGGCAATCTCTGTTCATACGTGCCCCCCGAACTCTCCAATGCTTTATATCTTTTCCTGTTCGGTTTTGAAATATCAGCTGAGATAGTATCCCTGGCTCTGCATTTCCATCAGGAGAAATGCCTCATATTTTTTCTTCTCCAGAGGATAGTCCCAACACCCCATCCTATGAAATGGCTCTCCTCCAAATCCTGTTTTGAAACGGTACAGACCGTGCATGGGGTGTGAAGGATCCCGATTGGGAGCAACGCCGAACATATCGTAATCGGTACATCCTCTGCGTTTTGCTCTTTGAATCGCCTCCCATTGCAGCAGATAGGGAGCCATCAAATTTCGATCAGATGAAGAGGACGCCCCATAGAGATACGTCGCCCTCCTGGCCGAATAGATCAAAAACATGGCCGCCAGCGGTGTTTCGTTACATTCGGCAATCAATAGTTCGACCTCCGCCGGTGAACGCGTCTCTTTCGCCCTGGTGCAAAGGACTGTTCTGAAATAGTTTAAGTCATGAAGAAAAATATTATTCCTCGAACAGGTTTCCCGATAGAGGGTATACCATATATCCAAATCACTCAAATCGGCTTTCCTGACCCTCACTCCTTTCCGCTGAGCCAATCGTATGTTGTACCTCGTTTTCGCTTTCATCCTGCCCAGAATTTTTTCTTTGCTGTCTACAAGATGTATGAAGACGGTATCTTTGGGCAACATATCCGAGTTTGCCTTTTTCAGATTCCAGTATTGTGTGTTGAAATTCAACCGTATTTCCTGGTTTTTCTTCTCCGGTGGACCAACCCAGCCACCTTCCCCGAACCTTGAATCATCTTTTGCCCAAAGCGATTCCCACGAAAGGTCGTAACGCACCAGTATACAATTGGTATCGAGATAAGGACGCAATGATTCGGAAAGCTCTTCCAGAAAAAGGCCCTGATTCTCTTCGCTGGGTTCCAAAGTCGGCCCGTAGGGCACATAGCCGATTTTGCAGCCATGGCCTATCTCCTGAAAGAGAATCAGAAAATCATCTTTTACATTATTGCCTTTAGCCGACGAAGGGAAAACGTCATCAGCCCTGATCATTATATCAAAGGATTTTGACCGAACGCCCTGTTTCTTTTTCAACTTGGACCAAAACGATGTTTGCTGCGGGACCGGTGCTCTGTTAATGTCCTGTACTTGCTTTTTGCATATTTGCAACTTCATGAATAACCGTTCTTACGAATTTTTCTTCTTCCAGTTTAAGATTATCATCCCCCACTCCGGCGGGAGATACCAGCTCCCTCATCAACCTATATTTTTTAATTATTTTTTCCAGATTTTTTTTATCTTTTTTAAACACCCCCCGGATCCTGGGTTATTGCCTGGTTCTGCAAGAAAAAACAATAACTGTCCTTCCCTTAGAACCCACCATGTCCACTCTGGATGCCCTGCTTTTCCGCTGCAACTCAGATCAGAACTGCAATATCATCAACCCACCCTCCGGTCCTCCGATGACCGTGGGCCAGCAAAAGACACGATCTACTCGACCACTATTTCTGCGGGAAAATGAGCAGCGCGCGAAAAATATCCTGGAAGTCTTGGACCGGAAAAATAATATGTTCGAAGGGTGACCGGGAAAATCGATATGATATCAGGATTGAGCATGAATGCTCTCCAGCCGCCACAGCAGACAACGACCAGCCGTCTCCGAATATATCGACGTTCAATTCAAGAGCGGCGTTGCGGGAGAAGGAAAGGCTTATTACGGCTCTGCGCCTTTGGATACTATGGTTTTCCCCCTAAAGTTCCAATAATATTTCCCATCATTGAGGATTCATATCCCGGCAGGGATGAAAGGTCTTTACGCAATGCTTTGGTTTGCAGCACATCGAGAAGTATTTTTATCGCCGGATGCTCAAGGAAATCATGGTGAATGATGAGATCGCAACGAACAAACTGTATGGGGACGAAATCCAGTTGATAGGTGGCTGCTACAGCTCGAAGCCCGAGGGCTGCATCGGCCAGGCCAAAAGCGACCATTTGCGCGCCCTCCGTATGACTTAAGGCTACTCTGTCATATCCGTTTACTTCGTTTGTCTGAATGCCAAAACGATTCAACTGGTCATCAAGGAGAACACGAATGGCCGCGCCATTGTCCCGGTTGACGAATCGCACACCTTCCCTGGTCAGATCGGCAACGGTCGTTATGCCGTAGGGATTACCCGGCGTCAGCATCAGCCCCTCCTCGAAAAGAGAAAATCCAATGACAAGCGCTTTTGAGTTCTTCAGGAAGGTTTTGGCAAAAGTCACATTGGATTCTCCGGTCCCAGTGTTGTGCAAATGAGCTGCCGCCAGATGGGCGTTTCCCGCCTGTAATCCTTCCAGTGCCCGCCGGCTTGAAGCAAACCTGCACAAGAGTTCTGCTCCTTTTCCGGTTCGAGTGATATGGGCGTTTAAAATGGAAAAAGCCGGGTCGCAGCCAAGAAGCAGGATTTTTTTCTCCAGCCGTTCTTCATTCTGGAGCTTGCATACATTACGACCAACCTTTTCCAGTACCCCATCGGCGGAATGAAACCCCTCGCTTAACAACCACCTGCCATCCTGGGGATAGGCCACGAGACGATTATTGATCCGGACAATTGACAGCCTGGAACCGGGCCTGTCTATATTTTCGGCAAGCGTGACCGGATATTCTACGGGACTGCCTTTCATTTGAAAAAGATCTTCAACCCTGCACTCAAGTTCCCCGGCCATACGAAGAGCAACCATGGTGTTTGGTACATAGCGCCCCGACTCCATATCATATATTGCCTGCCGCCCGACCCCTACCCGTTCGGCCAGCTCTTTCTGAGTGAACCCTTTTGCGATACGAATCGCTTTTACATTTGAGACAACAATTTTTTTTGCAGAGTCCATTCCAGCACCCATCTCAATATTCCTGAAGTGAGAGATTCCTCCAATTTTGTACCACAAGAAACCAAAAAGTAGTTTCCAACACACTTGATGACGTGTATAAACATATACGATAGATATTTTATCGCATTAGTTTTATTTCACTTCTATTCACATTTTCTAATTAAATCAAAGGTAAAAAGAAAGCTGCCCTGGTTGGAACATTTTGGCATTCATTTTGTTTAAGCAATACACCAAGACGTCTACAACATTACACACTATAACCAGACACGGCATATCCACATTCTACCTTTTTAACAGGAGACATCCTATGATAGTTAGCTTTTCTTTGTTTCAGCCATGGTCAGTGCTACGGCGCTCGGTGCTGAAGTTCAGATGGCTACAGCTTCGAATTTAACCTGCCCCATGAAGAAGATGGCACCGACATTCGAGCAAGCGACAGGGCTTCGCTCTCTCTAATCGACAAAAATCGGCCTATATGCAGCCGGTCAGGCTACACCCTGTAATATATACTCTAAAGGAAAAGACCATGAACAAAATTACCCCCCTGATATTGATGTGTTCTCTTCTGTTCATCACTTCCACCGCCCATGCGGAAAAAATTACCATAGCGGCTGCTGCCGATCTTAAATTCGCCATGGATGAGATCGCCGCTGAGTTCAAGAAGGCCAATTCGGACGATGAAATCGAGGCAATATACGGTTCTTCCGGCAAATTCAGCACACAAATCCGGCAAGGCGCACCATATGATTTATACTTCTCAGCAGATATCGCTTTCCCCCGTGACCTGGCAAAAAGCGGTTTAGCTGCCTCCGAGGCCATTCCATACGCCTTAGGACGCATTGTTCTATGGAGCGCGACTCAGGATGCGTCGATGATGACACTGGAAAGTCTCACCGATCCCCAAATTACCCGTATTGCCATTGCCAATCCAAAACACGCACCATATGGAAAACGTGCGCAAGAGGCATTGCTTTCCACGAACCTGTGGGACAAGGTGGAAAAAAAGCTGATTTACGGCGAAAATATCGCTCATACTGCCCAGTTTGTCCAGACCGGTAACGCCCAGGTCGGCATTATCGCTCTGTCACTGGCCGTCAATCCGGAATTGACGAGCAAGGGCGGCTATTGGCTGATCCCGGACAATTTACATGAACCGCTTGAGCAGGGATACATTATTACCAGGCGTGCTGCCGACAACAAATTAGCTCAAAACTTTGCCGACTACATGGGGAGCCTGCCGGCCCGTGCGGTGATGACCAAATACGGTTTTGTTCTCCCCGGCGAAGCATCTGGCAAGTAGGCGGCAGGCCTTCCGGGAGGATTGATGTGGAGAATCTTATACATCTGAGCGAAAATGATTTCCAGGCCATCCGGCTGACCATTCGCCTGGCGAGTATCGTTACCCTGATTCTTCTCGCACTGGGAACGCCGATCGCATGGTGGCTATCGCGAACCAGGAGCAGGTTGAAGGGGCCGATTGGGGCCGTAGTTGCTTTGCCACTGGTTTTACCGCCTTCGGTACTCGGCTTTTATCTCCTGCTGGTTATGGGACCGAATGGTCCGGTCGGGCAACTCACCCAGGCGCTGGGCATCGGGCTCCTGCCTTTCACTTTTGAGGGATTGGTGATCGCTTCCGTCTTTTATTCTCTACCCTTCATGGTGCAGCCCTTACAAAATGCCTTTGAAGCAGTTGGAGATAGGCCGCTCGAGGTGGCTGCCACCTTACGTGCCTCCAGGCTGGACACCTTTTTCACCGTGGTAGTGCCCCTGGCGCTTCCAGGTTTTCTGACCGCCTCAATTCTTACTTTTGCTCATACGGTGGGTGAGTTCGGTGTAGTGTTGATGATCGGCGGCAACATACCGGGGGTGACCCGTGTCGCTTCGGTGCAGATTTACGATCATGTGGAAGCAATGGAATTCAGCCAGGCACATCACCTCTCGGCGGTGATGCTGATTTTTTCTTTTCTCGTGCTGCTTGCCCTCTACGTCTGGCATCCCAACAGGAAGAAAGGAACTTGATATGACCTGTATTAATGCACGATTCCGCCTCGATTGGCCGGGTTTCACCCTCGATGTCGATCTAAAGTTACCCCTCAGTGGCGTGACCGCGTTATTCGGCCACTCAGGCTCAGGAAAAACTACACTGTTGCGTTGCATAGCCGGGTTAGAACGTGCCCCGGAGGGCCATTTGAGCATTAACGGCGATGTCTGGCAGGATGATCACCATTGGCTTCCGACGTATAAACGCCCACTCGGTTATGTTTTTCAGGAAGCCAGCCTCTTCACCCATCTCTCGGTAACAGGGAATCTGCGTTACGGTCTGAAGCGGTCTACCGACCGGCAACTGGTGAGCCTGGAGCAAGCCATTGAGCTTTTGGGGATCGGCCATTTGCTTGATCGAAAACCCGATCGGCTCTCTGGTGGTGAACGTCAGCGGGTGGCTATCGCCCGTGCCCTGGCAGTAAGTCCACGCCTGCTTCTCATGGACGAACCCCTGGCAGCCCTCGATCTGAAACGCAAGCGGGAAATTCTCCCTTACCTGGAGCGTCTTCACGACGAACTGGAAATACCGATTATATACGTCAGCCATTCCCCGGATGAAGTGGCACGGCTTGCCGATCACATTGTTGCCATGGAAGACGGTCTGGTATCGGCACAGGGACCATTGGCGGAGACCTTGACGAGGGTCGACCTGCCGATTCGAATAGGGGAGGATGCTTGCGCGATTTTGGAGGCGACAATCAAGACCGTGGATGACAACTGGCACCTTGCACAAGTTGAATTTTCCGGAGGCTGCCTATGGTTTCGCGATCCCGGCCTGCCCGTCGGTCGCAAGGTAAGGGTTCGCGTCCTCGCCCGGGATGTCAGTTTGGCGAGGCACCGGCCTGAGCAAAGCAGCATTCAGAACGTTATAGCCGGCAAGGTCGATGCCATCGGCACGGATGAACACCCCGGATTGGCTATTGTGCGGATACGGGTTGGAGATTCCAAGCTGGTTGCGCGATTGACCAAACGCGCGGTGGCGACTCTCAATCTGGAGCCTGAGCAGAAAATTTGGATACAGGTGAAATCTGTGGCCCTGATGGAATAACAAATACCCCATGACTCTCCCTCGCGAAGGGAGAGTCTCACGTCCTCCATCACGTATCTCCACTTTGAAACACTCGGTATAAAATCATCTCTTCCACCACAAGTCTTTTTTCATATCCTATTGCATGGTAAACTGCCGTAGAAAGATACCAGCAAAATACCGCCCATAACAACAAGGAAATTATAGCCATGAGATATTCCGAAGCCCGGCAGGGCAGAGTTTTCATCCTTCGCCTCGAAGACGGCGAAATCGTTCATGAGGTTATCGAAGAATTCGCCAGAGAAAAAGAGGTCAGCGCTGCCTCACTGATTATCCTTGGTGGAGCCGATGATTCCAGCAGACTGGTCGTCGGACCGGAGGAAGACCGCGTCCTGCCGCTCACCCCGATGATTCGGGAACTGACCCGAGCCCATGAGGTGGCAGGGGTCGGCACTCTATTCTGCGACGAGAAAGACACCCCCGTGCTGCATATGCATATGGCCTGCGGCCGCTGGGATATGACCACCACCGGATGCATTCGGGCTGGAGTCAAGGTTTGGAGAGTGATGGAGGTAATCGTACACGAACTGACCCAAACAAGCGCCAGGCGTGAGGTCGAGCAGCCGCTCAACATTCCGCTGTTGCAACCATAAAGATATTTGCAGGATGATTCTGAAAACCTGAATCCGATGATCCCCTCCGGGTCTGCGCTACGACTCAGCTTAGGGCTTTCGAGTCAAGAGGTAAAATTAGAGACTGGCTTGCTTGGAGGAAAAACCTGAAGATCTGCAGATAAGATCCGAGATCACAGAAAAGAAAATGGCGGAAGTGCATGGGAATCGAACCCACCTGAGAGGCTATTAACCCCTCACACCGGATTTGAAGTCCGGTTTTGATATTTATATCTTACTGTTATCACTTGCGATCTAAAAATACTGAAAAGCATGCGCACAGTTTTGAGCACATTCACCTGATTTTATTTCCACAGAATCGGCAAACCAGAGCCTCGCTTTTGATCAGTTCGGCGCACTGGGGACACTTGATTGTTGTCGACTCAATGATCTGTTTTTTGCGCTTATTGAAAAGGATCATCATGTCAATGGTCATTAACAGGCATAGCCCCAACCATGCCTGTGCCATAAAAAACCAACCTATTGCGAAATAAGAGCCAAAGAAAATAATCCCAGCAAGCAAACCGAGAAACCATTTGCCCATATACATATATCCCGCCCCGGGGAGAACGAAGTTGAGTCCGATGGCAAGGGCCAGGCTACGCTCTTCAATTTCCTTTTGAGGTTTTGCTATGGCTGCAGCCGCTCTACCCGGTCTTTTTTTCTCTATTTGAGTTCCATCTATTCCCATTCCAGCCCTCTTTGTTGTTAAAATTAATACCTATACTTCATCGCTGAATGCAGTGTGGGCCCAGTGATCTTCAGAGACAATTGCTATTTTTTTTCCCTGGTCTCTTAGTTCTGCGGCTTTTTCGATTTTCCTCCCGTAAGGCGTGTGTATCCAGTCGCTGCTGCCTATTCCCCCTATCACAAGAAAGTCTATTAAAGGACTTACAGATGTTTTGATTTTTCCGCCTCGATCAACAATAGCATCATGACATGCTCTTCTGGGGCCGAAAAAGAATTTTCCGGTTAAACAGAAGGTGAAATCCTCGAACTCGATTTGAGGGAGTGGATAGTCGAGAGGAAGAGAGGAAGAAATATTAGCCTTGGTCTCCGTAGTGGAAAGCTTCTCTCCGGTAAACATTGCAAGAATTTCCATTAACTCTTGCTGCTCTTCTTCGTCAAATACATCGTCGGAAAGCATGCGACCTATTCGCCTATATATTTTGTTAATTATGGGATCCCTGCAATAAACAGCGTTAGTGTCCATCCACCGCAGTATGAAATTGGCTTCATCGTGGTTTACGATTTCGTCTGCCAAAACGCCGCGACTAATGCCTATAAGTTCGTCGACAAATCGATCATTGAGCCTCTTCTCGCTATAGAGTCGGTTGAGTGGCTGCCCGTGGCTATCGAGGCATGGTTTATATCCTTTTCTGGCTTCCGCAATTTCCTGAAGAATATTCCTGCGCGTTTGGCCCATCTGTTTTTCCCCCCTTGGCTCTCTAATATTTTCTCCGAATGATTGATTACTCTATAAAATTATTGACTTCCGTTAGCTTCTTTCTCATTAGGTATGTTTGGAGACAGATCACTTTCTCGTTTTTTGTTTTTTCTTCTGCTCATTAACTTATCCTGTTGCTCATATTCCCACTGTCGAAAATCCGGATTGTTTTTTCTGAGATCGGCTTTCATTTGATAAATACAATCATCAAGCATGGAAGGCAGATCAGAATATGTTTCTTTTAGGAAAGTAATAATGGTGTCCATCTTGCCGATGATCACCTCCCCCTCCATGTTTTTTTCTTGCGCATGATAAGTTGAGGAACCTTCAGAAAGTTTGGGTTGCTCGCCTTGCTTTTCATCGTCAGTTTCGCCCAAAAGCCACTGCAGGTTCACATTTTTAAACTCTGCAATTTTAAGTATGGCATCATAGGGAATTTGGGTATTCCCTTTTAAATAATTGGTCATCGTGTTGGCTGAAACACCAATTTTTTGAGCCATTCCCTTTCTTTCGCCCTTTGGGATTATTGCTTGCAGCCTGTGTAAAATTTTATCACTAGTCATTTCATATACATAGATTATATAGGCCCACACGAACACAAAATACTTGTTGCTGATCCTAATTTATTTGGATAATGTGTTATCAAGATAATTGATTATCATAATATTTTGGGGTTTCATTATGACTAACATACAAATAACGGGCGCCATCATGCACATGACCGGTAGGCGCATTGAGCAATTCTCAAAAGACGAAGGATTGCCTCACGCAGTCGTTTACAGGGTGATAAACGGCACCAGCAAGAACGAGCGAGTTCGCCAAGCCATTGCTCGAACCATCGGCAAAAAAGTTTCAGAAATCTGGCCCGATCAGGCCAAGGAAGGAAAATAGAAAAGTCCCGTCCCCTGGACGCAATTCGGGCATTGTAGGTGGCACTGCATAACCTAACAGGGGGCGGGCGTTTTTTGCAATAAAAAACGGTGAGGTGGCGTCACGGGCCTCATAAATGCACTGAAGTGAGCAAGGAGGGAAGTAGTGATTAATCGCGAAAACAAACCGCCCAGGGCTTATGAAGTTATGGATTCTGTTCTGCAGTATGGCGATGCCGTCGAGCTGGCCCGCCTGCTTTCCTGCGCACCGCAACTGGTACGGGCCTGGTGCCGCCCGCCTGAAACCACCGAAGAATTCGCAAACACCGGCAAGTTTGGCCCACTCGATCGGCTGCGCACCATTATCACCATGATTAAGGAAGACGATGCCGAGCCGGATCGCGCCTACCCCATCGGGGAATATGTAGCCCGCCTCCTGGGCGGCTGCTTTGTCCCCCAACCTCCGCCCGCCTGCTCCAACGACTCCGATCTGCTGCAGCGCATCTGCGCAGTGCTCAAAGAGACCAGCGAGGCGGTGGAAGTAGTCCGGAATACAGAGTTGGAAAAGGATCGCTCCACCCTGGCTGAGCGTGCCGCCTGTATGCGCGAGGTTGACGAGGCCATTGCTGCATTATGCCAGGTCAAACACTATCTCGAGCGCGAGGCCAGGTAGCCATGATGCTAGAAACCAGAGACGATGCGGGCCTGGTGGCCGTCAAAAGGCTGAGCAAGGGCTGTGTCTATATCTACGACGATGGCGCCAGGCTCTACAGCCACGGCAGATCCCCCTGCAGCACGAACCGCAAGAAGAAGAAAACAAGAGCGGAGGTGACACCATGAGCAAAGCCCACAAGATCAGCGCCCAGAGTATTTTTATCACCACCTTCAAAGACCGGACATTAACCTCCACCGCCCTCGAGGTCTCATACTGGCGTGGTCTCCTAGATACCCTGGAGAAGCTGGAGATCACCGGCAGCGCCGAATGCCCCACCAACCCCAACCCTTACCTACAAAGCCGGATGGGGGCAGCTGCGGACCGCTCGGCCCAAATACAGTGGGACATGGGCAGAGATGAAGCCGAAAAACTCTGGCGCAGGTACAACGGCTGATGAACAAGGACACAACCAGCAAGCAGCTCGCCGAACTCCGGGACCAGGTGGACCACCTGACCGGCATGGTCAAGGTGTTGCTGGCCAACCATGTCGCACCGGAGGAGATGCTGACGGTTGCCGAGGCTGCAGCCCTGGCCAAGGTGAGCCAAAAGACCATCCTTCGCTGGATCCACAATAGATCGATCGCTTATACCCGGCCCTCCGGCAAAGCCAAGGGCCGCTGTCTTATCCCCAGGGCAGCCCTGGTCACCACCAAGCAACCTGTCACGCGTCGTCGGCGTGGCCGCAAGACGAAAGAGGTTACAGCTTTATGAGAACGAGAAAGAGAGAGAAAGGTGTTGCCGTATTCCTGTCGAACGATCCCCCACCCCTGTTTGCCCTGATATTTCTCTGGCGTACTGACAGCCCCTAACGCGCCTGGCGCTAAAGGATAAGTGGATAGCTGGTAACCAAGGAAGCCCAGCGACAGGATATTATTGCACCTGAACGGCAAAGGAGATAAGGCATGGGAATTAAACGATTGTTCTACGAGCGATGGCTGAAGGCGATCAAGTGGACCAGGATGACCGCGGCAGAGTTCATGCCAGTAATGTTTGTCATCCTGGTTGTGATCGGCATAACCAACCTCTGCATGTTCCAGTTGGTTAAGCTGGCCTGCCAGCCTCCCTCAGTTAGATACCACTTGAAGTACCACACTGCCGACCAGGGCCAACCCACCGAGCCGCCTACCCCCTACTACACAGAGGTGCGCCATGCTAGGCAATAACAGCGCAAGCCGCCTACCCCGACGCTGCTGTACCTTCCCTGCCCTGGCCCTTCTCCGTCAGGAGAACGCCGCAGCGGCCGTTCCGCCCACCCTCTCTCTTCTTCTCAAGAAGATCTCGAGCAAGGTTCATAAACAAGCCAAACAACTACGGGTCCTTCCCACCAGCGGCGCTAGCGGGTCGTTGAGCGCGCGACGTTTGGCTCCATTTGGGAAAATGGTTTAGGTGAAATAATGAAATTTTTCGGTGATATGATGGAATTTGTCGGCGTGGTGGCGGAGGTTGCTGCATGAAGTTGGTTGAACTGATCAGCAAGAAAGAGCAGCGTGCGGATCCGCCGGCGCCGAACGAGGTGGACGGCAAATATGTGATGGAGTGTCTGACCACCGATAGTGAGGGCGACGGCATGCTGCTGGCGGCGCTCCTTGAAAACAAATTGCTTTATGCTGCGGCCAATGCCTCCTGGTATGTCTGGTGCGGAAATGTCTGGCGCCGGGATAAGGTTGATCTGGTCCTGGCCCTGGTCAGATACGTGACGGAGAGATACGGACAGGAGATAATCGTCCTTGAGGAGAAGATCGAGAAGTCCAAAAAAGAGAACGATCCGGAAGATCACAAAACATTCGAGAAGGCCTGGAACCGGAAGATAGGAATTCTGCAGCAAAAGATCAAAGCACTCCGGCAGGAAAAGGGGCGCAACGCCTGTGTAAAGTTTTCCTACACTCATTTCGGCAACCCATTTTCCATAGAGGGTAACGAGTTCGATAAGGATCCGTGGCTGCTCGGCGTCAAAAACGGCGTGGTCGACCTCCGATCTGGAGAGCTCTACCCAGGGGAACCATCGCAGCTGGTGAGCAAACAATGCTCTTGTAACTTTACGGGCCTCGATACCAATACCGATGAAGCCAGAAAGTTTCTCGAAACCATCTACAACGGCGACCAGGAAAAGATTCTCTTCGTGCTAATGCTGCTGGGCTACGGCCTCACCGGGCTTACCACCGAGCATGTCTTTCCCTTTTTCCTCGGCCGCGGCCGTAACGGCAAATCGCTTTTTATCGCCACTATCATGCGGGTCATGGGCGACTATGCGGCGATGATCCCCTGCGAGCTCTTCCTCAAATCCAATCAGCCCAGATCGGCGAACCAGACGGACCCTGGGATCATGAAGCTTGAAGGATTGCGCCTTGCCGTGTCCAGCGAGGTGGAGGAGGGTTCTCGTTTCTCCAGCTCGCAGGTCAAGCGGATCACCGGCGGCGATACCTTGGAAGGCCGCAATCCGTATGACAAAGAGCTGCGCAACTTCGAGCCGACTCATCTGGCGCTGATGATCGGCAACCATGAGCCGGTACCACCCACCGGGGATCCCGCTTTCTGGGACAGGACCTTTCTCATTGATCATCCGGTGCGCTTTGTCAAGGACAACCCGGATGAGTCCAAAAATGAAATGTTGGCGGATGCGGATATAGAAGAAAAACTCCAGGGCATGGATGAACAGTTTCTTGTCATGATGATCGAGGGCTGTTTGCTCTGGCAGGCCAATGGCAAGAAACTCACGCCGCCGCTATCGGTGCTCAATACAACGCAGGATTATCAGGCCGACGCCGACTGGATTGGTCAGTTTATTGATGCCTGTTGTATCAAGACAGATCCGGAGAGGGACACTGGCTCGACTTCCCTCTATGTCGCTTTCACTCTCTGGTACCAAGAAAATGTTAACGCGAAGAAAAACCAGACGCCGACCCAGCGAGCCTTTGGGGTCAAACTAAAGGCCCGCGGAGAATTCGAACAAGTCCGCCGCGGGGATGGCGTCTATTACAGAGGGATTGGGCTTAATCCTGAATGGGAAAAGCGTATGCTCGACGCCGCTATGCCGCGCGAC
This sequence comes from Desulfobulbaceae bacterium, assembly GCA_016278675.1. Taxonomy (GTDB): domain Bacteria; phylum Desulfobacterota; class Desulfobulbia; order Desulfobulbales; family Desulfocapsaceae; genus Desulfopila_A. The sequence goes on from JADQBJ010000042.1 coordinate 172,274, forward strand.
TAGGCGTTTTCCCCTAAAGGGATAATTGTCAGTGTAGGAAGTGAACCTTTTCACGCAAGAGTATTTTTCAGCGTTGGGGGGAAACTAAAAAATACTTTACCTAAAGATTATTCACTTCCTACACAAAATAAAAAGAAGAAGAGGTTTTGGAATGTATCTTTCTTGCTTTGCAGCGGTGAAGGGAGTGCAGGGTTTCACCGGAAAAAAACTCTCTATTTTCTTTTCTTATCTAAACTCTATTTCTCTTATTTCTTATTCATTAGGTACATAAAAAAAGAAATAAGAAACTAACTATATAGAAATAAATGATTTTTTCAAATGAACCTTGTCGCAAACTACATACACCCAAGATACAGCCTATCCTACACAGCTTGGGGTGGAGGTAAAAAAATGGCAGATCTTCTCAGTCTCATGAGCAGCCAGGGTTATACTCCCCGGCGCTGTTCTTCCGTCGACGGCGGTGAATACTCTTCAGCTTGCCCGGTATGTGGCGATGGTGGGAAAGGCGGGGAGAGTGATCGTTTCCATATCTGGCCGGCCAAACAAACCGGCGGGCTGGCCCCAGGGCGATTCTGGTGCCGGCAGTGCGGAGAGGCCGGCGACACCATTGCCTTTCTGCAGAAAGTTTCCGGGCTGTCTTTCCAGCAGGCCTGCAGCGAGCTGGATATAGCTCTGCCGGGAAATACCACCTACCAGCCCAGAAGGTATCAGCCGCCTCCGGCCTGCCCCACTGATCATCCCGAGTGGCAGCCACGCACATATCCAACACCTGGGCCCATCTGGCAGGAAAAGGCCGGCAACCTTCTGGCCGACTGCCGCAAAAGACTCGCCGCCGAACCGGAGGCCATAGCCTGGCTGGAAGAGCGCGGCATTACGCGACAGATGATCGACACCTACGGGCTGGGCTACAACATGAGCAGCCGCGGCGGAGATCGCTACCGACCGCGCTCGGCCTGGGGGCTGGCTCCCAAGAAACAGGGCGGTAAGGAAAAGAAACTATGGATCCCGCGCGGCTGGGTGATCCCCTGTTTTGATAAAGACGGCGCTCTCATCCAGTTGCGGATCCGCCGGCGCGATGAGGATGTCGCCGCATTCTGCAGCCACATACGCTACCTCCCTCTCGATGGTTCCTCCATGGCCGCCATGGTGCTGCATCCCGCGGCGGAGGTTTTCGTGATTGTCGAATCCGGCTTCGATGCCTTCTTGCTGGCCGGCACCATGCACGGCAAGATCGGCGCAATGACTACATGGAACAGCTCGGCCAGGCCGGACGTGTATGCCGACTCCGTTCTGCAGCGGGCAAGTTTCATCCTCGGCGGTCTCGATTATGACAAGGGCGGCGATCGCGAGCAGCCCTGGTGGACCAAAACCTATAAGCACTACCGCCGCCTGCCCGCCTTTGCCGATGGTGTAAAGGATCCTGGAGACGCCTACCAGGCCGGGATCGATCTCAAGTCCTGGATAGTTGACGGTTTGCCCAAGGGTTTACAGATCAAACTGGCCTTTAATAAGCCGCCGGTCGTTTCGACAAAACCCAAACCTCCCGCGATGCCGGAAGAGAAGCCCGCCGAAAAATCGCCTCCGGAGGCTATCGAGATCGAGCTCTCCGATGGCCTGGTCATCTACGTAACCAACGACACCGCCAAGTGGCAAGAGCTCACCGACCAGGGCAAGCCCGTTTTTTCGCAGAATGAGCTGGAGCGCTTGAAGACGGCAACGGCAGGGATGACGGCAGAAGAGAGAATCGCTGCAGCACGGCAGGCGATCGAAGTAAAGCAGGCTTTCGGAGGGTATATCAGGCATGGAAACAGCTGCTGAAAATCCATTTGGCGACATTATCACCAGCTCTGACAGTGATATAGAGAAACACAACAGGCTCTTTCTTCTCAAGAAAGTCCATAAAAACTGGCTCGATCAAGAACCAGCAGAGGAAACAAACATGGAAAAATCGCCAGGTAAAAAGGCAACCAAGGAGAAAACCGTGGAAAATCATGAACCCTGCGTACTCTGTTTTAAACCCCGCAAGCTCAAGCTTCAGTACGGCTTTCGTGCATGTTCCAGCTGCGGTATCGTTTTAAGCTATGCCAAAAACAATCCGCAGGCCTTACTGGCCGCGCTGGAAAAACTCGGCACCATGCCACTGCAGTCTGAGTTGTGCGAGACAAGCTCTCCGGATCCTCAAAAAGGTTTTGTTTCGGTTTCGGAGTTCAAGAAAGAAAACCAAATTCATGAAGAGACCATGCCTCCCGGATCTTTTGAAAAACTCCGTCCCGGCCGCATCTTTCCTCCTGATCTCGTAGCCAGGGTGGAACGCCTCGAGGAGATCGGCGACAAGCTCATGGTCATCGAAGTAGCTCGGAAAATCCTCTTCGGTTCCCCGGCATAATGAAGACCGAACCGATTGCAGAATATTTCAAGAACCGCAAGGAAGCCCACAACTGGCTGATCGCCGAAGGCTTCAAAATCTCCATCGGCAAATTCTACGGGGATATCGAAAAGAAGGGTTTCCCGGTCCTCAACACCGACGGCACGGTCAGTAAATATCAAGTGTCGGTCTACGGCCGCAGTCTCGAGGACAAACAGGCCTCCGATCCGTCGGCGCTTGATCGCTCGGAATTCATTTACCGCAAAGACAAGTCCGATGCCGAGATTGCCGAGATGAAGGCGGAGCGGATGCGGCGCGAAGAAGATCAAAACTGGCTGCACGCCGAGGACGCCTGGGCCGTGGTTGCCGGCATGGTCGGCACCCTGCGCGATACCATCAGGCGGCATCTCCACTCCGGCCAGATCGAGATCACCCTAGCTGCCGGCGGCGATGCGGCCAGGGCTCCAGAGGTATTCGAGCACCTCGAGGGTATTGTCAACAAAGCCTTCAATGAAGTGGCGGGCCGGAAAATCTCCATCAAATTCTTAAAGGATGATGACTATGAAAACTAAAAAGCTTGGCAAGAAGACAACCAGCCACAGGGGTTTTCCTTTGGTTGAATTTAAAGATTTCTACGGAGAGGACTGCTCGTTGCAGTGCAGCAGTATCATTTTGAATGGTGAAAATTCGTTTGATCACCCTGGTACTTCGGCTGTTTGGCTAGGTATTGACGATCCGAAACCTCAAGTACTCGCGAGTCAGGCGGCTTCTGTCGGAGTTAAAACTGAAAAGATAACCGGTTGGGTAGATTATCCGCTTCCAGAAGAGGTGCATCTGCCCGGAAGAATGCATTTAAACAGAGAACAGGTGCAGGGCCTTGTGGTTCGTTTACAGGAATGGTTGGCAACCGGTACCTTTGAGGAACAGAAATAATAATGGAGCTGGTGGCAAGAGAAATACCGATCCCCGAGTATGTCCCGGCCAATATCGCCGCTGGCATTGCCGGGCGTTCGTTCGAGTTTTCTCTACCCCATGTGGTCAAACGGCGGATGAAAACGCCGGATAAGATCTGCGTCTCCAAACATGCCGCCGACTACAGGGTGGTCACCGAGGCTCCGCACGACGGCCCCTGGCGGCACGAGCTCGCCCCCCACACCGTCAAGATCATGGACACTTACAGCCAGCCCTATGTGCGCGAGGTCTGGTTTTGCGGGGTCGACCAGAGCGGCAAAACCAATACCGCGCTCAACTGCCTGCACTGGGCGGCCGACATCGACCAGGGCGATATCTATTACCTGATGCCCACCGAGGATACCTCCAACAAGGTCACCGGCGGCAAGATCATTCCCATGCTCAAAGCCTCAAAAAGGCTGAAAAAATATATCTCCAAGAAAGAAGCGGATACCAGCCTGTCGCGGATCCGTCTCAGCCATGGAGTCACCATCCGGCCGGCGCATGCCAACTCCCCCTCATCCATGGCCACCTTTGCCGCCAAGCACTGTTTCGGCGACGAGGTCGACAAATATCCGGAGCGGGCCGGGCGCGAAGCCGATCCGATCACCCTGATCCGTAAACGAAACCGCTTGTATAAGGGCCGCTATAAACGGTTTTTCTGCTCGACCCCTGCCCAGCTCTTTATCTACAAGGGCACGATGTCCTGCGCCCAGGTCTGGGAATACCGCGAACGCTGCCCCCATTGCGATAATCTCATCAAGATGGATGGCGAGCACCTGGACATCCCGGAGGGCCTGGATCCGGAAGACAGCACCACGGAAACTCAGATAGGCTATATCTGCAACGACTGCGGCGTGGTCTGGAACGAGCTCGAACGCACCGCCGCGATCCGCGCGGGCAGATGGGTCTGCATCAAGGGTGAGAACATTATCCGGCCGACCACCGTCGGCTTTCATCACCGCTCTTTCGACTGCCTCGATGTCGAGCTCACCGAGATCGCTGCCGCCTGGCTCAAGGCCGAAAACGGCTCCACCACCGACAAGATAGCCTGGGCCAACGGCTATGAGGCCGTCGATTATGTCCACGAACAAAAAGATCGGGATGAAGACTTTGTCCTGCGCCTGGTCGACGAGACCGCTCCGAAAGAGATTGTGCCGAAAAACTGCTGCATGTTGGTGCTGCTGGTCGACACCCAGCGCGTCGGTTTTTTCTATCAGGTCTGGGCCTATCACTACGGCCGGGATCTCGCCATCGGTGTGATCGATCATGGTTTCATCGAGACATTCGAGATCCTCAAGGAAAAAGCGCGGCAGGAATACCAGGACGCAGAAGGCAATATCTACCACTGCCAGGTGGGGTTTATGGATTCCGGCGGCGGCACCAATCCGGATAAGCCTAAGCATAGCCGCACCGTCGAGGTCTATGAATTCTGCAGGCGCAATCCCCTGTTCCGCCCCCTAAAAGGAAAGCGCTCGCTGGAATCAGGTTGGACGGTCAAGCGGCTGGACTTCTATCCCTCCTCGGTCGGTAAGAAGGTGCCTATCCCCGGCGGGCTCAAGCTCTATACCCTCAATGTCACCCTGTACAAAGACGAGCTCGACCGCAAGCTGCAGATAGAGCCGGGCGATCGCGGCGGTCTTACCCTGCATGCCGGCATCGGCAAAGACTACGCCAAACAGATGTGCGCCGAATACCGGGACGATCGGGGATACTGGCAGTGCCCCAGCGGCAAGCCGAATCACCACTGGGATATCGCGGTCTACGGCATCGCCCTGGCCGAGATCCTGGGCATACGCAACAAGAAGAAGCCGGGTACCGGCAAGAAAAAAATCAAGCGTCAGGGTGGAGGTGGCTTTGTCAATAACTACTGAGCCGAAACCATTGGTCTATCGCGGGGCCAAAGAGATTGGCTCCGCCGCCGGCATCGATCACAAGCGGATCGGTCATTATGTCAAAAACCTCGGCCTCCCGGCTTTTAAAATCGAGGAAGATTCAAAGACCTGGCTGGCCACCCACGCCGACCTGATGAACTGGATTGAGCAGCGCAAAAGATACTACTTCGACAGCAAACAATCAGCAGACGAATAATGGAGGAAACCATGCCCAAAAAAGTTTTACACCTGACCGTCAAAAAGAAGTGGTTCGACCTGATCGCCGCCGGCAAGAAGAAAACCGAGTTTCGGGAAGGGAAGGAATATTGGCGCAAGCGGATGCTGAATGAGGATGGTTTCGCCATCGAATTTGACGAGGTCCTCTTTAAAAACGGCTACGGCACCGTGCCTTTTGCCAGGGTTGAGTGGAAAGATCTTGGAATCATCCCAAAAGAAGGATGGGAAGGAGAGCATGGTGAGACGGCAAAGGAAAACGATTTCGCCATCATCCTAGGGAAAGTCCTCGAGGTCAGCAAGGACGGCATGAGCAGTATTGAGTATGCGGAAGTTAAAAGTTTATCAAACCAAAAGGTGGCTTTCATGGACAGGCAGCATGCTATCGACATCATCGAACAGCTCTACCCGGCAGACTCAGGTTATGACTCAACCAGGGAAACCGGAGAAAATCTATTGAACGCGGCAAGGGCGGAAGTATCGAACTGGCGGGATGAGTCGGATGCCGTCCTCATCAGGTATGCAGAGTTGTGTTTAGAAAAAGAAGGAAAAAACTGAAAGGAAAACCATGAAAAAATCTACCCTCCTACTGATCCTTATTTTCATCGCCGTCATCATTGTGCTCGACCGGTGGTATGTGCGGCCCGCCATCCAGCAGTATCATGAGAACGTGCAGACCTATCATAAGCGGAACTTGCTGCAGGAATAAAAAGGAGACGTGATGTGTAAACGATTCTACACCGGTGGCCCGGTGCCCTCCGAGAGAAAGAACGGCGGCCGGATCTGGCCCTCGCAGATAGAATATAAACTGGTTCCGGGTGTCGGCGGGCTGGAGGACTGCCACCGCTGCGCCCTCTATTCCCTTGATGATTGCAGCGGGATCGGCGGAGGTTGCGGCGGTAATCAATATTGGATTGTTAAGGAGGTTCGCCGTGTGTGAGATTTGCAAGGGCCTGGGCTGGGTTTGCGAGGAGCATCCTCTGCAGGCATGGGATGAGCGAATAGAGGGCGGCTGTCAGTGTAGTCCGGGTATGCCTTGTGAATGTAATGGTGATGCTCAGCCGATGCCTGGCGCTGTGGTAGTTGTCGAAAATATTTGACCGAGTTGAAAGTATTATCGTGCAGGGTGAGCCTGCACGAATATGGAGGCTAAGTTGACAACAGGCAACGTAATAACAGGATGGCGGTTGTTGGGATTTCTCGCCGGCCGCACTCCCAATTTTGGATTGTTCGATGGGATACGCCGAGCGCCTGGCCCATCTGCTCGACGGACCAGGCCAGTTCCTTGCGAGTGCTCTTTAATCCCTTTGGTGTCGGCACTTCCTGCCCACCGTCGAGGAAAACGGGGGCAGGTCCGGAAGATATTGAAATCACTTTATCACCCTAAAATGTTTTTTGCGCACCTCTCTACACTGCTTGATGTCATCCTCATCGAGACTAACAAAATCAACCAAACCATTCATTTGCACCGCATAGTTGCAACTGGTGCACAATGCCTCGAACAGATCAGCCCATCTGTTCTTTTTGGCGACTCTGTCAATAGTGTGTGGGGTGGGCGGCAATTTTATTTTTCCGTCAAGTCCGACCTGACCCGAACTGCACCACTCTTTTCCGTTCCAGTAGTGCAGGAACAATTTCTGACCGGGAGCTATACCTCGATCGTTCAAGAATTTTCTCCAAGCAAGACGGCTACCAGATTCAAGGCTGTGCGGATCGTGGGCGACAAACTCTGCCGCCCAGTCAATCTCATTACTCAGTCGTATTTTCATATCGCTTTAACAGCCCTCAAAACTGCCTCTTTGTGTGCTGCGATCTGCGAGTCCAGTCCCTCTATTATGAAAGAGGCTCCGAGGACATCGCTATGATCGACATAAACTTTATAGACACTTGCGTATCCGTCGTCGAAGTTAATTCGGGATTTTTCGTCAAATCCCCAGATCGTGTAGTGCTTAAATTCGCCTTTGGAGTCTGCAAGAATCCCGGATTCGCATCTCGTTACGTCTTTGGCTCTAGCTATTTTCATTTTGTTCTCCTTGGGTTGGGTTTGTTTTTCCTCATCCTTTAATTACAATATACGCCAATGGCGTAAATATGTCAAACAAAAAATGCGCCAATGGCGAAAATAATTATATGAAAATTTATTAACCGTGGATGCACGATACCACGACAATATCAATCGCCAGAAAAAATCCCCGGCATAAACTGATAACGGAGAAGGAAATGAAATGTGATGACATCGAGTGCAATTTGTTTGGGGGTAGTCTTTGCCGCTTGCAAAACGATAGAGCAGAAGAGTGTGCTTTTTATCGGCCAAAGAAAAAAGAGAATGAACTGATCAAGCAATACCAAGCCCTGGCCGATGCGGTCGACCAGGTGGTCGAGTGCGCCGCGCCCATCGACTCTGATGAGTATGCCGTCGACGGCGAGGCCTATCAGCAGATGTTTGATTGCCTGGTGGCGCTGAAGGCTGATCGTAAAACTGAAAAGGATCGTGATGAGTAATTTAAAATTTTGTGAGTCTTGCCAGGAAGGATACCTGGTGGAGAAAGGGCATAGTTGTGGTGAGCTCCCGGGCTTCGAGGTGATGGAAAATTCTCTCGAAAAATTTCGCAAGTGGCAACGCCAAAATCCAGATTGGGAGCTGGTATGTGACTTTGACGGCGACATTAATTCCCTTTGGGTGGGATGGCCTGATATAACAAAATCAGAACGTATGCACTGGATTGGAAAGTATGGCGCCGAGGCCAGGTCGGCTTTTGAAGAGTTTGGCACCCCTCGGCCGAAGGTCGAAATTAAGACCCTTGGTGAGGATCTGCGGCTATATCCCATGACAGAATGGCCGGCTGATATGAAGGCGATGTCCGTATATCGAACAAAGATTGATGGTGTTTCAATCATTTAATCTGCTCAAAAAAAAATAAACCAGGAGTAAATAATGAAAAAACAAAGCAACCCTCCCCCTCCGGAGGCGGACAACCAACAAATGATCTGCGCTCCCCTCTCCGCCGTAGCCTCCGCCTTCACAGAATGGGAACGCCGTTTCCGCGAAGATCCCGCTGCTTTCGAGACAGAAAGCGAGAAGCTTGCCGAATCGCCCGAGACTTACGGCGAAAGCTGCGCTCCATATTTTGCCGAGATTTTAGAGGAAGTGCAGAAGTAATTACCCACCTGGGCGGCTCGCGGATCCGCGGGCCGCTCTTTACAGAAAGGTGATTTTAGATGGATGAAGAAAACAAAATAGCCTCACACCTTGAAAACATCGTTTGTCCGGGGTGCCAGAGCATGCAGAGTGCCGAGGTAGAACATACCCGGCCCTGGTGGTCTTATGTGCATACCTGCACTGAGTGCGGCTATATCATTATGGAAAGTGAGTGGGATGTCGGTTCGAAGAGGAGTTGCCGGGTTTGTGGCTGCACCGACGATGATTGCTCTGGGTGTGTTGAGCGGACCGGCGAGCCTTGCTACTGGATCGAGGATGATCTTTGCAGTGCCTGTAAGTAAATCGACCGTCCGGAAGGTAACATCAACCAAAGAGGTGATATATGAAAACGCTTGAAGATTTGCTGAGATTGAAAGTTGACCATGAAATGTGGGACGGTGTTGTTGTTCCTGTAACTCCTGATTTTAGAGTTTCCGTTCAGGATGAAAGCAGTAGTGGTGTAAGGATTATCGTACACCCAATTGACCACAACGGAGATACACTGGACCTTCTTATCAAAGGCAATAAGGCTTATCCAGTTTATCTTAATCGGCCACCAAATCCTCCGATCTGTAAACACGGAATTCCTATGGACGCAGGATGCAAAGAATGTGGTCGCGGTCGGCCAATGGCGTGATGCTCTTCTAAGTGGTTATAATTTTATTTTATGAGGTTGATATGACAATGCCAAAGACTGAAGAAGAAAAGATAAAAGATAAAGAAGATGTCATCCAAATAATGTCCGTGATGGAGAAAAGAATTTGCTTGGCCAAAAACTGTTTGATGTTATCCGGTACTTTTGCAGGCGATCATCTAGTTATGGCAAAAAACGAAACATTGGAAATTATACACGATGCGGAAAGGGTTGAGCACATGCTCCATGAGATTATTGATGCCCCTTCGGTTTGAGCAACTATAACAGCAATTCAGATTATGGAAGCCGGATCAACCGGCATAACAGCAAACCTTAACCAGGAGGAGCCTGCCTATGGTTAAATGAAAAAAACAAAGAAATGAAAATCTGATACTAGCAACTAGCCCGCATCCCCCTCTAAAAGATGCGGGCTTTTTATTTATATCTTTTTTTCTGGTTTCTAACTTCTTGATTCTGTCTTCTAAAAAACGTGTCAAGAGCTTTTTACGTCCTTTTAGATCCTTTTAGGCCCCTTTTACGTCCTTTTTAAATTTTGACCAAAAACCCATGGTACTAATTCGCCATGGAAACCACGAGCCAAATACCACGAAAATTGACCGCCGGAGATACCGTCACCTGGAGTGAGGTTCTACCGGATTATCCTGCAGTCACCTCCGCCCTGAGTATCGTCCTCATCAGTGCCGGGGCCGAGTCGAAGCAGACCTTTGACGCCATCGGCAGCGAGACCACCCACACCTTCACCATCTCCGCCTTGGAAAGCGCCACTCTCACCGCCGGCCGCTACGACTATCAGCTGATCGCCACCGGCGACGGCTACCGGTCCACCCTGGATCGCGGCAGCATCGAGGTGCTGGCCGATCTCTCCACCCTCACCAGCCATGACGGCCGCGACTGGCTCGATACCGCCATCGATGCCCTGGAAGCTTCCCTTGCCGGGCGGGCCAGCAACAAGCAGCTGGTCCGGGAGTTTGACGGCGTGCGTATCCAGGACATGACGCTCGCCGAACAGATCGAGGCGCTGCAGGAATTTAAACGGATGCGGGTGGTCAAAAAGGGCAGATGGAAAAAAACCATAACCTCGAGGTTTGTCAATTGAGCGCACCAATAGTCATCTACGACAGCAAGGGAAATCCTGTTTCCTCCAAAATGATCAGTAAGCTCCGGAGCCGGCATCGGGCATTGATGTCCGGATTCAAGGGAGCCAATGACGGAAATCTTGCCGACTGGGCCTTGTTGCCTCTTGAGATCAATACAATTTTGCGCAATGACCTGGCGAAGCTGCGGGCCCGCTCCCGCGATCTTGCCAGAAACGATGATACGGCAAAACGCTTTCTCGCTCTGCTCAAGCAAAACGTCCTCGGTCATCTGGGAATAAAGCTGCAGGCAAACAACAAGCTGAGCGACGGACAGCCCGACGTCCAGTTGAACGAAGAGACAGAGAGGGAATGGTCGTTGTTCTGCGCCAAGCGTCGCCGGGGCGGCCGCTTTGTCTCCCCGAGCGCCTGCGGTCAGTTGTCCATGCGGGAGATCGGCTGGTTGAGTCTGCAGACCAGGGCCATCGACGGCGAGTGCTTCATCCAGACTCTGCCCGGCTATCCCCATAACCGCCATAAATTTGCCCTGAGATTCCTCAACCCCGATCTGCTGGACAGCAGTTACTGCACGGAGCTGCCCAACGGCAATAGGGTCGAAATGGGAATCGAGCTTGACGAGTTTGATCGGGCGATAGCCTACCACTTCAGCCAGAATCACCCCAACCGTAAATTTGTCGGCAGAAACGCCAAGCGGCAGAGAATCCCCGCCGACCAGATTATCCATATTTTCCGTCATGAGTTTGTCGGCCAGCTCAGAGGGATCCCTGATTTTACCGCGATCATGCACAAAGCGAAAATGCTCAACGGCGTGCACGAGGCTATCGTGGTCGGCTGGCGGGTGGCGGCCTCGAAGATGGGATTTTTCTCCGCCAAGGATCCAGGGCATTTCATAGACGAAGAAGAAGACACCGAAAAGTTTGACGCCAGCCAGATAGAGGCCACCCCAGGGAGCTTTGACGTGATCCCCGGCGGCATGCAGCTGAGCACTTTCGACCCGGAATACCCGACCAGCACCTATGAAAGCGGCCATAAAGTTTTTATGCAGCAACTGTCCAACGGGCTCAATGTCAGCTCGCCCTCGCTTTCCAACAATTATTCCGATGTCAATTACTCCAGCCTGCGTCAGGCGCTCCTTGAGGATCGCGAGGGCTGGCGATGCGTGCAGGCGGAAATGATCGATGGTCATTACCAGCCGATATTCGATGAGTGGTATGACTGGAGCGTAAGCGCTACCCGCCTGATCAGTATACCGGACAACAAGCAGGATCAGGATCCGGAGGTTATCTGGCGGCCGCGCGGCTGGACCTGGGTTGATCCGGTGAAAGAGGTCAGCGCTCAGCTCAGAGCAATTGAAGGGAATATTCGCACCCGCCAGGCGATTATTGCCGAAACATCCGGGGCGGATTTTATCGAAACCGCCGACGGGCTGGCGGAAGAGAAAAAGGCGCTCGAGGAGCGCGGCCTGCTCAGTGAAAATAAAACAACTGAGCCGGGCAAGACAAAAGGAAATGAGCAATGAGCAAAAAACGCTGGCGTGATACCGGCTATTTAAAGTCGAACCCCAAAAAAGTAGACCAGGCCGCGGGTGTGATAACAGGAGTCAAGGTTTGCTCCGAGGGTGAGGCCAAGGGCCATGGATTTTCCCTTGATCCCGAATTCATCGAAAACGTCGCCGCACTCGGCAACGGTTTCCGGCGTGGGCTCAAGGCGCGCTTTGGCCATCCGAACATGTGCAGCGAATCCCTGGGCACCTATATCGGCCGGTTCAAAAACTTTACCACCGGCAAGACCAGCCGGGAAGACGGTACCGAGGCCACCTGTTGTTTTGCCGATCTGCACTTGAGTGAAACGGCCAAAGACACCCCGAATGGCGATCTGCACAAATACGTGATGGGCATGGCCGAGAACGAGGAGGACATGTTCGGCACTTCAATAGTTTTCATCCAGGGTCCAACCTACCGGAAAAACACCGCAGGTGAAAAGGTTTACCCCTACAATGTTGATGGAGACCGCAACTCGGAGTTTAGAGAGACACCCGGTCCGGATTATATCGAATGCGAAAAGCTGATGGCCTGTGACTGCGTCGATGAGCCTGCCGCCAACGACGGTTTGTTCTCCGCTTTTTCCGGCGAGACGGTCGCCGGCCAGATCACTGAGTTTCTTGATCTTAACCCCCAGGTTTTTGAGGCACTGACCAAGAGCCCTGAAATTATGGAAGCCATTGTTTTACATGGCGAAAAATTTGACGAGTTTTTAGAGCGATACCAAAACCACAAAATGGAGACCACCATGCCACCAAAAGAAGAGAAGACGGAAAAGAAGAAAGAAGAGATCCAGGGGAAGAAGCCAGAGGTTGTTTCTCAGGAAAAAGGCCCCGCTGCAGAGCAGGAAACGGAAGAGCTGAGCGTTGAGGAACAAGTCGCCGCCGCGCTCAAGGTGGACCGCAAACGGCAGGCGGATATCCGCGAGCTCGGCGCCAAGTTCGGCTTTGCCAAAGATGCGGAAAAGTTTGCGGCAGACGGTAAATCCCTCGAGGAGTTCCGGGAGCACATCCTCAGCCAGTCGCCTGGAAAATGGCGGGAAACGCTGTCGATCAAAAACCCTTCCACTCAGGAAACCGAGCACGATCTCCAGAGTGCCGCGGAAGGAAACGAAGCTGTCGAGAAGATAAAAAAGAAACGCCAGGCCCGCTTCGGGACGGCATAAGCCCACGCTCTCAAGCGTAAGCGTTTAACCAACCATCACAAAATAAAGAGGAAAGACCATGGCTTTAACACTGTCTACCACCCAAATTCTTGAACTGGTAATGGATGCCTTCAAGGTCCGCCTGCCATTTCTTGTAAATGCCTTCGCCACCGATTTCAGCAACGAGCGGGCAAAACTCAACCAGACCGTCCAGGCCCGCATCGCCGGTCTGCCCACCGTCCAGGATTATGATGCCGCCACCGGCTACAAAGCCAACGCGGCCGACTCCAAATCGCTGCTCACCGATGTGCCGGTAACCATCGATCGCCATAAGCATGTGCCGATCAAGTTGGATTTCCTCGACATGGCCAGCACGGTGAAGCAAATCAATCTGCTGGAAGAGGCCACGATGAACTGCGGCTATGTGCTGGCCAAGTCCATGGCGGACTATTGCCTCTCTCTGGTTGTCGCCGCCAACTTCAGCGAGTCGAGTGTTTTCACCGTCCCCAACAGCGATCTCGATATGCTCATCAATGTGCGCGAGGATATGAACGGCAAGGGCGCCAGCACTTTGGGCCGCTTCGGTATCGTCAACTCCGGCGTCATGTCGACCCTGACCTCCGACAGCCGGATAGCCAGCGGCGATTACCACGGTCAGCGCATTGGAGAGGAGGCCCTCGGCCATCTCCAGGCGATCCAGGGCTTCTCCAATATCTGGGAATATCCGGACATGCCGGACAATGCCCAATCACAGACCGCCTTTTTCGGTACGCGCGAGTCAATCCTGCTGGCCACCAGGGTGCCCTCCGATGCCAACGAGATCGCCAAGGCCGCGGGCATTCCCCAGGTGGCGAGCTTCGAGACGATGACCGATGAGGATACCGGTCTCACTCTGCTCGGCATCAAGTGGGTTGAACAGGGGACCTTCGATGTCTATTGCACCGTGGCGGTAATGTATGGCGCGGTAGCCGGCTCGCAGGGAGGACTTGCAGGCGCACTTACCGATTACGCCGGGCACCGGATAACTACCATATAAGCCTTCCGGCCACCTCGTTTCCATTAGATGGTGGCCACAACTAGTTACACAACTACCGAGAAAAAACCATGAGACATTTTGTTGTGCTCGGCTTTGCCGGCAAATCAAAAAACGAAAAAGGGATAATTCTCTACCTCGGTTCCGACCGGGGAGAGGCCCTGAAGATTGTCAATAAAGGCGGTGGTGTCTATGAACGCCGGGAAATGTACGAACTGGCCGTGCCCTATATCCGCCGTTTTCTCCCGGCCGAAGATGTAGCCGATGCCAAGGCCGCAGAAGAGGCCAGGATCAAGGAGGAAGAGGAAGCCAGGGCCGAGGCCGAAGAGGAGAGGAGACAGGCCCACGAAGCGGCCAGAGCAGAAAAGCAGGTTATGGAGCAGGCCCTCTCCGCGGCCAATAAAAGAATCCTCGAACTCGAGGAAGAAAACAAATCCATAACCACCCTGCAGGACAAAGTAACCGAGCTCGAGCAGGAAGTCGCCGCCCTGGAACAAGCGGCCGAAGAGGCAACCGAACCGGCAACCAAACCGGAAACCAAACCAGCCGCCAAACCGGCAGGGAAAAAATAATCCATGTTTGAAGAACCGCTCATCTTCGAGGGCCAGACCATCACCATCGATGGCCAGCAGATAGAAGCCACCTGCGGACCGGAACGCCGGGAACCGCTCGACCGCTTCGACGGAGCCATAGTCACCAGCATGAAAGTGGTGGGCCCCGTCTCCGATCTGCCCATCCTCGAGGGCGTGCGGGTTGATATCAACGGTGTGGACTGGGAGGTCGAAAATGTATCGATCATCTCCTCCACCGCCGTTGTCACCTTTATCCGCTATCAGGGCTGATGCTGAAAGTTGCTATAAACCAGGATCTTCTTGACCAGCGTATCGACCTGGCCGCGGCCACCGAATACCAGGTGAACGCCGCCCGGACTTCGGCCCTGCGCAAGTTCCGCAAGCGTTTCGAAACCAGGGTCAAACGGGCTGCAGCCAAAGAGCTGCGTCTGCCTATCAAGGCTATCGGCGATCGCTTCTTCTCCTCCAGCGTCGAGCCGGGGGACGAGGAGCTGAAGCTGTGGATCGGCACCTGGGATGTCTCGCCGTTTTCCATCGGCTCTCCGCAGGCCTATGGAGTGCCGGGCAAAAGCGGCGGGGTCAAGGTTGGTCGGCGTAGATATCTCGGCGCCTTCCTGGGCAGGATCTACAGCGGCAAAGACAATGTGTGGATCCGCCTGCACTCCAAGCACTACAGCCCGGAGCTCTACCCGACAAAACATCGGCCGGGCGATCGCGGCCTGGCTGGCGGAGGTCGTTTCCCCGTGCTGCGGGCGGCGGTGCCCATCGATGACACCATTGCCAAAGTGCTGGCCACCGATGGCGAAGAATTCGCCCGGGAATTTGAAACGCTCTTTTTCCAGGAGCTCAACTATCAGGTGAACGTCAAGGGGGCGCGCTCATGAATAAAGCTTTTGCCGATCTGCTGACAGCCAGGCTGATCGAAATAACCCAGGATCTGCGCTTTTTCCATAAGCCGAGCGGGATCCTCAAAGCACCACAGGTTGTCGGCACCATGCTGTCGGAGAAGGATCGCAGCTACCAGGAGGGTGACGAGTTTCCATTGGTGCGCTGGGCCGCCCACCAGGGAGTATTCACCTTCAAGGCCTCGGCCTCCTTTGCGGTGATCCTCGATGGCGGCATCTATACCGATGGCGATATTGCCGCCGGTACCGCCGATATAGCAGCTTTGACCATGGCCCTGGGCAAGATTACCGACAAGCCCTGGTTTCAGCCCTACAAACTGAGCAACCGGGTACCCTTCCAACTGGGAAGCCCGGAGAAGAACAGCCTCGGAATACAGCCGCACCCCTATTATTTCACGCGGCTCAATCTTGAATTCGTAGTGGCCAGAGGCCACGGAGGGTAACCATTATGAGTAACGTATCTGCATTGTCGTTTGCGGGCGATATCTATTTCGGCCTGCTGGACATCAACAAAACCCTGGTCAGTGGCTTTCGCAAGGCGGGTGAGGTTTATCCCTTTTCCCTGCAGGTGACCACCGCCCAGAAGTTTAAAAAATCCGGTATGAAAGACACCGCCGGGCAATCCAAGCACACCATCACCAAGATCGAATCCATCGGCGGTTCGGCAACCTTCCACGAGATGTTTGCCGCAGTTTTCGCCTGGGCACTTGCCGGGGAGGAAGTGGAATTGACCGGCGCCGGCGGCACCGTTACCGGCGAGGCCGTCACCCTGATCGAGGGTGAATGGGTGCGGCTGGCTAACAAAGGTGTGGATACCGCCTCGGTGGTTATCGGCCTCGGCGTGCTCGATACCGACTTCAACGTCAATGGTCCCCTGGGCCTGGTGCGGCTGATCAAGACCGATGTGGTCACCGCCGGCGCCAATACCGCCGATTACGATCATGCGGCCGAGTCGGGCTACCAGGTGAAGATCGGCACCAAGGCGCAGATCCGCGTCGCCATCCTGCTCGATGGCAAAAACCTCGAGAACGGCGACGAGATCACCGCCGAGTTCGATTCCGTGGTGCTCTCCAGCGGTACCGAAATCAACCTGGTTTCCGATCCGGATACCGACTTCGACACCCAGCAGTTCAGCATGGTCTTCGAAACCCTGGACGGCAAAACCACGCCGGGCGTCATCAACGGCATCCCGCTGCAATACTACGCTGGATAATCCAGAAAACCCGGAACCTAATTAAAACGTCATGCCGGACTAGATCCGGCATCCACTCGAATTACAAGCGCAGCGAGTAAACAAAACACAGGAGAACCACATGGCAGAAAAAAAACCAACCCTGGAACTGGTGGAAATCGAAGTCCAGTCCGACACCCACATCCATGCCGGCGAACCCTGCCCCAGGGGCACTAAAATCAAAGTCACCTCAAAGACGGCCGAGATGCTCAAACGATCCTGGGCGAAACAGGCGGATAAAAAAAACTAAAGCCCAGCTGGTGGTAACAGCTGAAAATTAAGACTGCCCCGCCGTTTTTCGCCGGGGCATTTTTGGAGGAAAGACAACATGGCGCAGTCGGAAACAGTAACAATCGGCGAAAAAAAATTCACGGCCACCGTGCTCACCGTCAAACAGGTGCGCGAGGTGCTGCAGCAGGTGGAAGCCAAGGACTACAAAGCCGGCCTGATAGACATGCTCTTTGAGGATGGTTTGCCGGAGCCCGCCTTTTATGCCGCGTTGGGTATCGAGGAGACCGATATCGAGGAGCTGACTCCGGAAGATGTCAAAGAGCTGATGGAGGCGGTAGCCAAGGTAAACCCTTCCTACGCCGGCATGGAGAAAAGGATGTCGGCGAAAGAGGCAAGTTTCGCAAATCTGCAGGCGCAGCTGAGCAGCTTGAAAGAAATTGTATCAACCTCATCCAAATAGGTTTTACCACTATCTGGGATTACGACTATCCGCTCTACGAGCGCACCATTAACGAGCTAAATACCAAGGCGAAAAAAAATGGCCCAAAGCGCTAAGAAACTAACCTACACCATACGCGCCGAATACGAAGGCAAGGGCAATATCAAGCAGCTCTCCGACGATCTGAAGAAGCTCAACCAGGTCGAGGTGCTCCAGGGGGTGGAAGAGTCCTTTAAAAAAACCACTAAGGATTTTGTCGATGCCAAGGCCAAGGTCCGCAATCTGGCCAAAGCCATGCGCGAACCGGGCGGCGAGGCTTTTGCTGCCAGCTATAAAAAGGCTACCCAGGAAGTTAAAAAACTGCAGTCCTCCCTGCAGAAGCAAAAACAAAAAATGGATGACACCAGGACCTCCTTGAAACAGCAGGGCGTCGAGGTGTCCAAGATCACCGGGCAGTATGCCGATATGCAGGCCGCTGCCGAACGTCAGGCCCGCGCCATCGCCGCCCGGCAGCAGCTCGGCGTCCGCTCCTGGCGCGCCATCGAAACGGAGATAGACGGGCTCAAGCGTGCCTATAAAGATATGGAGGCCAGTGGCGAACACTCCATGGCCGAGCTGGCCGCGGCCAAGGATAAGCTGCGGGTCAAGGTGCAAAAACTCAATGCCGAAATGGGCAAGAGCGAGGCTGTTCATCGCCGCTCGGTCACCAACTTCCGTAACATGGAAGGTCCCTTGGGCAGGATGACCTCCAATCTGACCGCCTTTGTCACCGGTTTTGTCGGCCTGGCTGGCTTACTCGGCGCCGGCTATGGCATCAGCCGCATGGTTACCGATGTCACCGAAAATGCTCGGCAGCTGGAGGTTTTTTCCCGGGTAGCTGGTATGAGCGTCAACGATTTCTCGGCAGCCGCCTATGCCGTCAAGGATCTCGGCATCGAGCAGGATAAATTGGCGGATATCTCCAAAGATGTCAAGGACAAGATTGGCGATTTTGTCGAGACCGGAGGCGGGGAGTTTAAAGACTTCATGGAGAATATCGGCACACAGGCAGGCATTGCCGCCGAAGAGCTGATTAAATTATCCGGCCCGGATGCCCTTATTGCCGTGAAAAAGGCGATGGATGATGTTGGTGTCGCAGCAGACAACCAAGTCACTTACCTCGAAGCTATCGCCAACGACGCATCCCTGCTCATTCCTCTGCTGGAGAATGAGGGCAAGGCCTTTAAAGAGCTGGCGCAGTATGCCAAGGAATCAGGGATAGCCTTGTCTGATATTGATCACGCCGAGCTCATGGAGCTCCACGAAGCACTGAAAGACTTTCGGGAAAATATCGGTATTGTCCGCCGTGAAATAGTGCTTGCCCTGATCCCTTCTCTGCAGCAATTGGCTGAGTATTTTAAGGAAAACAAAGACGAGATAAAGGATTTCGCCGTTGAGGTGGGAGAGGGCGTCGGCAAGCTGATCCAGTTTGTTGTTGAGAACAGAGAGGTTATTACAGATCTTGGAAAATTATCTATAGCCCTGCTGGCCGCCAATGTCGGTTTTACCACTTTGCGTGGAGCAATGGATCTGGCCTCTGTTGGGTCTAAGTTGATTCCCTGGCTCGGCTCGCTGATTACCTCGTTGAAGGCCGTTAATATCGCCGCTCTCGGTGCTGCAAGTGGACTAGGTGCCGCCGCTGGTGGTGCACTCGCTTTTCTGGGGGGCTATTCAATCGGTGGGAAAATTGACGAGTGGGAGTATTTCAACTCGGTAGTCGGCGCCAACAAGGATGCTCTTGCCGAAGTTCCTGAGAAGTTCCGCCGAATCTCCGAGGCTACCGGTGTCACCATCAAGTCGTTTAAGGAACTTAACCAGGCCGAAAAAGACGGCCTCATTCATTTTGACCAGGCCACCGGCGAATGGAAAAAAGGTGCCGGCGAGATGGCCGATTCCATTGACGGCGTCGGCGATGCCGCCGAGGACAGTTTCGATAGGGCTGCAGGTTCCGCCAAAGACTCCGCCGACAAACAGCGCGGCGTTTTCGGTGAGGCTCTTGAAGCCATGAAGCAGCAGTACCAGGAGTATGTCGAAGAGATCGGCCGGCTGCAGGATCAGATTGCCGGACGCGAGCAGGATCTCGCGGCGCAGCTCCGCTCCATGTCGCGCTCTGCCATGTCGGATCTCGGGGCCTGGCGCGATCGCAAGAAAGAGGCGGATGAATATTACCAGGCCGCCGGAAGAGCTGCCCGTGCCGGTGACTTCGACCAGGCTGTTGACCTGGCCGACAAGGCCAAGGCCGCCTATGCCGATCTGAACAAGGAAGTAAAGTCCGGAGACGCGGTGCTGATCAGCCAGCAGAAAGCATTGGAGACGGCCTCCGGAGGAGTCAAAAAGGCCGGCGAGCTGGCCATAGATATTCTCAAGAAACAAGAGGACGCCGCCAGAGATGCGGCCGACGAGCTCAACCAGAAGGCCGGCGGCAAGCTCGGCACCGAGCATCTTGAGAAGATGAAGGACTACACGGTCAACTACGGCAAGGAGGTCCAAAAGACCACCAAGCACTGGGAGACCCAGTGGGAGACGGTGGAGAAGGACGGCACCAGGGTGCTCAAGACCATCGCCGGCGACATCGATGCCCTCTCTGGCAAGACCATCGACGTCTATGTCAAATATATCGAGAAGAAAAATTCAGGAGGCCTGGTCGGGCCCACCCGCGTCACCGCCATGGCGACCGGCGGCATGTATCGCTCCGCCCTGGCCGGCTATCATTTCCGCGGCTACGGCGGCGGCGACCGGCCTAAAAATCTGGTCATGGCCGAGGACGGCGAGGTGATGATCCGTAAGGAAATGGTAAGGGCTTCCGGCCTGCGGGCCGCTTTGGCCTGGAACGCCGGGCGCTTCGACATTGTTATGCGCGAGCTGCTGCAGCGTTTTGATACGGGCGTTCTCAAACGCTCAGTCGGTGGGCCCATCTCCATGAGCCTGCCGCCCATGCCGAGCCTGTCTCCGCAGTATATGTCTGAGGGCGGGGTTGTGGCTGCAGGCGGATCCGGCGGTGGACATTACACCATGGATTTTAGTGGTCTGCCGGACCAGAAGCGGCCGATCCGGGGGACATTTGATAATCAGAGTTTTGAGGAGATGGTCCGAATTGCCGAGAGGCGAAAAAGGCTGGGTGGAAAATGACAATACAACTGGGCAACATCATACTCGATGACGATCTCCGGCTCTACGGTCTCGAGGAGGCGGAGGATATCCAGGTGAGCGAAATGACCAGCTTCGACGGCACCTCGGATTTTTTGACCATGCCCAGGGGGACGAGTCGGCCCCTCTCCCTGGTGGCGTCTCTGGACGGCGAGGACCTGAACGGGGCTTTTCTCGTGAGCCAGATCAATGCCATCAAGTCCATCATCCAGGCCGGACAGCCGACCACACTGATACATCCGCGCGGCACGTTCTCCGTGCTGGTGCGCAGGATCGAGGGATTCGTCAATGTCGACGACCTGGTCGACGTTGCCGACGACGACTGGTGTGTAGCAACAATCATCATGAGCGAGGTATAAAATGTTAGATTCCGATATCAAAAGCTTTCATGCCCTTGAGGTGTCCAATGCCGATACCAATGGCGGGCGCATGAGCAACAACCAGATCATTTCCGGGGTGGTCAACAATGTAATTCCGCATATCGATCGGGCGACCAGGGCGGCGGGCAATATTGCCAATCCCCTGCGCCGCAAGATCTGCACGCTGGCGGCCGATGCCGGAAACGAGACGCTGCTTAATGCTATACGCTGGATCGAGCGGGTGCTGGATTCGGGCGACTGGTGCACCCTACATGCCGGAGACCATATCGACACCCAGGGGGATATCGACGGCACAGAGAGATGCTACGGCTATGCCTTTCTGAAAAACGATATCAACATCGGTGATGCCTCCTGTATTGTCACGGTCAAGGATGCCATGCTGGCCACCGGCGCCAAGGCGATCTTCCAGGCTGGGGATAATATCAGGCCTTCCACCATGCAGACTCCCTCCGGAGCCGGCAATGAGGAGTTTTTGGTAGCCGACACCGTCGCCGTCAACGGCTTGGACATTACCCTGACGCTGCCTGCAGGAACGACCTTCGCCAACGCTTATCTTGCCAACGATAACGGCAACCGGGGATTTGTGGTCTCCTATCGGGATATCGGCGATGTTAAATGCCTGGTTTCGAATTTCAGCGTAGTTGCCGCCGGTGATTATGCCTATGACCATGTAACCTATCCGGTGATTCCGGACAACAACGGCACCGTCTATGATCATATTGTCGGCACCTGGTTGACCGCGACCACCTTTTCCGCCGTGGGCACCATCACCGGCATCAACTACGGCAACGGCGACAAGGCTCTCGATTTCGTGCCGATGAACGCCGCCAAGGCCAAGCCGTATTTCACCCTGGAGGCAGCCGGACATAGCGGCACCCCGCAGGCCAACGACACCTTTGAATTCGATATCGCGCCTGCAGCTTTCTACGACTGGTTGACGGTCTACGTGCCACCGGCCTGCCCGAGTTTGGCCAATAACCGGGTGACAGCTGTCACTGTGGGCGAATCGGTGAGCTGATGCAGCCCTCTCTCTCCCTCAATCTCAGCAGACCGGCAGGCGGATCCGCTCCCGGTCTCATCATCGAGCAGGAAGAGTATGGCCGCACTGACGGCTATCTCTCCCGTGCCGGGATGCACCGCATCCTCTGGGCCCTGCTGCGCGATGAGCAGCCCGAGGAGCCTGATTGTTTTCTTGGCGGCAAAACCTTTATCAACGTGTACAGGTATGATTTGGCCCTGCAGTACCAGCTCTTTGCCTCGCGCGGCGAGCTGGGAGAGAGGATAGTGCAGGATGATTTGATCTTTACCGAGAAAATCAAGTTTGCCTTTGAGCAAGAGAAGCCGCTGCAATATCCCTGCTTCGGCCTAGTCGCTGTCGAGTTTTTTGGTAACAGGGCCTGGGACCATACGGCGCAGCAGATTGCTCCGCCGAATCTGACCGCCTCGGCAACCGCCGTCCGTGCCACCGGCAAGATCTACGGCAGCGCCGCAGTCAGCTATCGTATCCACCGGGACCGCTATTCCCTGGCGCTGTCGGAGCGGGTTGAGGCCCAGGAGAATAAATATTCCTCGGTGGCCTACGCCATTCATAAAGGCGGACCCACCTGGGAGCGGATCACCGCACCGCCGGGCCTTGAGGAAACCGGGCAGCAGTGCTTCGGCGGCGGTGGCGTCAATCTCAATGTCATACCACCGGAAGACGAGAAGCCGCCGCCCACCGCACCGCACCGCGATGCACGGGTAGTCCGTGATTACTGCAGCCAGGAGATTACCCTTGACACCAGTAAGTAATCTCTCCCTCAATCTGACACCCGCCTCCGGAGCTGCTTCCACGGGCCTGGCTCCATTTGTCAACCTGGAGCAGATCGGCGCTCCCCGCTGGCAGCGGCAGGTCACCATTCCGGATATCTACAGGATGTGGTTTCGAGCCCTCTCCGATATCGCCGCCGGGCACTATAAAGCCTCCGGTTGCCCGGTCAGCTTTCAGCGCCGGGAGAAAAAGAATACCGAAACCGGCGAGACCGAAACCGTTATGTATGCGGACATCTGGCTCGATTTCTACGCCCTGCCCTCCGCCGAGGATCTGGACTACGAGCTCTCCACCAATATTGGCGAAATCGGCACCCCGGAGATCGTGGAGTTACCCAGGGAGCGCGACATTGTTTTTGAGATGGTCGACTATTACGATCTTGATTTTCTGCCCCTGAGCGGTGGCCTGGAGTGGGATTCCGCCTGCTATATAGAAGATGGTGCCACCATCCCGCGCCCGCCCCTGCAGCTGAACAGCCCGCGCATTGTCCTGCCGGAAAAACTTTTCGGCGTGGCCAGGTTGACCGCCGTTGGCTATGCCAGAAAATACCGGCTGAATATCAGCCTGGAAAAAGGCTCTGCCAGCATCACCAATCTGGAGCCGATAATCACGGCAGCCTGGGCCGGGGGCACCAGACAGCTCGAGCTTGTGGTGCCGGAGTGCGTGCGCCATGCCCTGAAGTTATGCAGCGGGGATATCGGCTCGTTTTGCGTCGATGACCAGGTGCCGCAGACCATTGTCTATGTCTCCGGCTGCGACGGCTCAACTCTGGACGTGCGCCTGGACGATCCCGAATCATGGTGCAAGGAGAGATGATGCCGCAAACGCTCTCACTCAATCTCACGCCACGTGCCGTGCCGCCGGAAAAATACTGGATCGCCCTGCAGCAGATCGTCGAGCCGGAAGAGGCCACCTATGAAGAGGCGGCCGAGGTGATAGATACGGTTTTTGATATGGACCCCTGCGTGTCTGCAGAGGAAAAAGACGAGCTCCAGCCCGAAGACGAGCCGAGCTGGGAAGAGAAGATAGAGGCGGCCCTGGAGCGCTACGAGAAACTTTTGATCGGCCTGCAGGGGAGTCTCTGCCCCAGCGCCGACGGTTGCTTTACCGTCCAGGTCAAGCTCTTCCGCTCTCACCAGGCCAAGCCCTACACCCTGCTGCCCCAGGGCTGCACGATCACCCAGACCATCACCGGCAACGTCGAGCCAATCCGCCGCAGCGTGCCTGTGAAAAACGCCACGGCGCTCTCCCTCGATCTGCCCGCCGATCAGCCGATATCCGCCTCCTGGTCCGGTCCCTGCTATACCAGTGCCGGACGGCTGGAGACCACCCCCGAGATCACCTCCAATCGCGGGCGGGTCTATTGGGATGCCGCTGTCGACGGCGTCATTGCGCTCAGCTACAGCCTGCCCTATGAGCTGCTCACCATCGAGACCGACAGCGAGGACGCCGCGCTCACCGCCCTCTATTATCTCTCCGTCGATCAAATCACCCTGGAGCCGCCCCATGTGGACGATGCGGCAGAGGATCTCTGCGAGCAGATCAAAAACCAGCTCAACCCCCTTAATCCTGACGAGACCGGCTCCTGCCTGGCCGAGACCCTCTATCGCTGGCTCTGCGATTGCTCCGGCAAGACCGCCGACAGCAAGCGCGTGCATGCCGATGTGCCATGTCCGGAGGGGGTGGCGCCGGGCAATATCGTCAGCCGGCAGGATGTCGTTAGTTACATCAGCTGCCCGGCAGAAGAAGATGAGGTTCACGATCCGGACTATTATTTTGATAAATGCTGCACGCCCTGGCCGTTCTCCGACCCCATGCCGCGCTGCAGAAAACGGACTCGCACCTGGTCCGGCAAGGGCCTTGATCCGGAGCGGAAAAAAGAGATCCTCCGAGCCTATCCCGGCGCGCAGATCGTCATAGTCGGCCCCGATCCGCCCCCTTGCGGAGTGATTACTTACGAACAGGATGTCAGTGCCCGCAACTGCTGCGACGGGGTGAGCCAGCTGGTTTGGGATTATGCCGAGTCCGGGGATGTGGTCGATATCAACT
>JADQBJ010000056.1:0-40494 GCA_016278675.1 Desulfobulbaceae bacterium
CAAGGTTAAATCCGCCTTAAAGATCGCCAAGGACGCCATTTCCCTGGATACACCGGTTGGAGATGACGGAGAAACCTTCCTCGGTGATTTCATTGAGGACAGCGGCAAGCTGAGTCCGCATGAAGCTACGATGGTGACCAGCCTGCGTGAATGTCTGAAATATGTCATGTCGTCTCTTTCTCCGAGAGAGGCAAAGGTTTTACGAATGCGCTACGGGATAGACGTGGATTGCGATCATACACTGGAGGAGGTTGGTAAATGCTTTGCCGTAACCCGGGAACGAATACGGCAGATTGAAGCGCAGGCAATCCAGAAATTGAAGCATCCCTCGCGAATCGAAGAACTGCGGGTTTTTATGGTCGATCACTAGTTCCTGGCGGGCCTGCCCTGGTATCTTCTTTAATTGTCCATGTTTGCTGTGCATAAGTTTTTTTCCGAAGGTACTTATGCATTTAGACGGGCGTGACGATAGACTCCGACGGAAATTGCAGGTATTCAATTTCCACCGGGTTTGAATCCTTAAACGAAATCCACCGAAAATGGAAGAAACCGTTGACTGGATGGTACTGAGCCAGATTCCCGGGATAGGTTTAGGTAGTTTCTGGTCTCTTGTTGAGCATTTTGGCAGTCCCTCCGAGGTGCTGCAGCGTTCCCCGTCGCAGTTGCAGGCTGGAGTGAAGATAAGGAAAAACCGTTTTCAGAGCTTTAGTGAGAAAGACATCATCCGTGACCGGTGTCTCAAACAGGCCGCGGATCTCGAAAAACTCGGTGGAAAGTGTCTCTCCTTTGCAGATCCCAGGTACCCCGATAATCTCAGACAGATCAGCGACCCGCCGCCAGTACTCTATATTCTGGGAGATCATAATGTGCTGCAAAGCTGCTGTGTCGCCATTGTCGGTTCACGGGCTTCGACCAGCTACGGTAGCCGAACCGCCTTCAACCTTGCGAGAAAATTGGCGGCCCGCGGAGTATCAGTTGTTTCCGGACTGGCTCTGGGGATCGATGCAGAGGCACATCGCGGAACACTCGCCGCCGAGGGCAAAACCGTAGCTGTGCTTGGCTGCGGTCTTGATGTGATCTATCCAAGGCAGAATGCCAAACTTTTTGAAGAAATCGCGGAAAAAGGGCTGATAATCAGTGAATATCCTCAAG
Organism: Desulfobulbaceae bacterium; assembly: GCA_016278675.1. GTDB lineage: Bacteria > Desulfobacterota > Desulfobulbia > Desulfobulbales > Desulfocapsaceae > Desulfopila_A. Next base: position 1,153 of record JADQBJ010000056.1, read on the forward strand.
GTACTACCCCCGAAGGCTTTCGTTTTCCTGCACGAAATCGTATAATAGCGGGAATAAGCAGGGGGGTGGTTGTGGTTGAGGCCGCCAAAAAATCAGGTTCTCTCATAACCGCTCAGCTTGCCATCGATGAGGGCCGCGAGGTCTATGCCGTTCCAGGACAGGTTGATTCCTATAAGAGTGAGGGAACGCACTGGCTTTTGCAGCAGGGCGCCACACTTGTTCAATCGGAAAATGATATCCTCGAAGACCTTGGCCTTGCCGGCATCGCCCTGCAGAGCGACAACGAACCTTACGGTGAAGCAATACCTTCTTCTCTCGAGAAAAAGGCGAAGGTGCTTCTTCGCTGTCTCGACAGTTACCCCCTGCCCAGGGACGATCTTGTGCAGAAATCCGGACTGGAGATTTCCGAGATCAGTGAATATCTGCTGGTGTTGGAGCTTGAAGGGCTTATCGAAGTTCTGCCAGGAAATGAAATACGCCGAATTCCCTGAAATGAAATCGACTGCAGAAAAACGGCGTTTTTAAAGTATTCTTGAGATCCTATGAAATCGTTGCTCTGACTGACTACGAGGTAGGAAACAACTAGAAAAGGAAAATAACATGCAAGATATTACCATAGCTCCCTCAATATTGTCTGCCGATTTCGCCAACCTGGGCAGTGAAGTCCGTGCTGTCGACAAAGCCGGAGCCGACGTCATTCACATCGACGTTATGGACGGCCATTTTGTACCCAATATCACCATAGGACCTCTGGTGGTTGAAGCAGTGCGCAGAGTGACCGACAAGCCCCTTGATGTTCATCTGATGATTGCCGATGCCGACCGCTACATAGATCTTTTTGCTGAAGCCGGTGCTGACTGGATAACTGTCCACGTAGAGGCGTGTCCACATCTGCACAGGACCGTCACCAGGATAAAGGAACTGGGTAAAAAGGCCGGTGTCGTCCTCAACCCGGCAACTCCTCTGAGTGCAATAGATTATATCCTGGAGGAAGTCGATCTGGTAATGCTGATGAGCGTCAATCCCGGATACGGCGGCCAGTCCTTTATTCCCTCAGCGCTGGAGAAGACCTGGCAGTTACGAACCCGTATCGAAACCCTTGATCTTGACGTTGGTATTGAGATTGACGGCGGAGTAGCCCGGGAAAACATAAGTATGATTGCTGAGGCCGGTGCAAACATATTTGTGGCCGGATCGACTGTTTATGGCAGTGACGATTATACCGACATAATTGCTGATCTCAGAAGTTTAGCAACCGATGGCAAAGCCAGGCGAAAGCGAAGCGTTTCCTGATATCATTGTCCGCAACTAACTAATGCAGCCGGACAGTTCATTCCCTCCCGGTTGCCTCAGGTTGCACGTGCCCGAGAACACCACTCCTTCAATCGCAGCATCGCCATGTTTCAGTGAGTATGCTTTATTGATTTATGGTACTTTGAAAAATGTGGTAACCTGTCAAGATCAACGTATATCATGTAAATTGCTACCGCAGTGCCCGGCTCGGCGACTTCAATGAATTCTTAAGACACCATCTGAATTGATTTACCAATCTAACTCAGGGAAAGATGTCTGTTTTATCTGATGATTTTTCATGATATATGAAAATATCTTAGTTTATCGAGCCCAATTCACGGATTAAATATATATTCGTTTTCTTATTTTTTTTGCACCCCTCAAGAGGGCACGGAAGTGGCGGCAGTTTTCAGGAGTAAGGCACTAATAATGGAGGCGGACATGAAAAAACGTATTGCCTATCGAGAAAGCGACGTCCATCGAAAACTCGAGAAATTAAAATTATCTCCTTTTGATCTGTCTGAGATGAATCGCGTAGAGCGCCTGTCACGCCTGCATCGCTATATCGCTAAATCACAGCACTTCTCCCTGTATTACTGGCCGCAGCGCGTTGATGAAGAAATTTTGGACGCCCTTCAGGAACTGTCTGATCAATGTGATCTTATCGGTCAATACAAAGAGATGAAAGCAGGTGCTGTAATGAATGCCGTAGAAGGCGTGGAAAGCGAGGCAAGGCCGGCACTTCATACAGCCTGCAGGGATATATTTGCGAAGCGGCCCTACTGTCAGGAGGCAACAGATCAGGCCGCAGCCGAGCTTGACAAGCTCAGAACTTTTCTCGAGGAGCTTGACGCCGGAATCATTCGCAATGAGAACGGTGAAAGTTTCCATACCCTGATTCATGTCGGCATCGGTGGATCAGACCTGGGTCCCCGCTCAGTGTATGAGGCATTAAAGCCTTTCGGCAATGGTGATCGTCAGGTTTTTTTTATATCCAACGTCGATCCGGATGATACTGCGGCGATTTTAAAAAAAGTCGATCTGCGCCGGAGTCTTGTCAATATTGTCTCAAAAAGCGGGACGACTCTGGAAACTTTGACTAATGAAGAGTTGGTAAGGCAGGCGTTTATGGCCGCGGGCCTCGATCCAGCCCAGCATTTTCTGGCAGTCACAGGTCAGGGGAGCCCCATGGACAATCCAGCAATATATCTGCGCACCTTTTATATGTTCGATTATATCGGAGGGCGATACAGTTCTACCTCAATGGTTGGCCTGGTAATGCTTGGTTTTTATTTGGGCTACGGGCAAATTATTGAATTTCTTCGGGGGGCTTCGATAGTCGATTATGAAGCCGAAGAGAGTAATATCCGCAACAACCCGGCTTTGTTGCAGGCCTTGCTCGGACTCTGGAATCACAGCTACCTGAATATGGCAACCCTGGCAGTCCTCCCCTATAGCCAGGCACTACACCGTTTTCCTGCACATTTGCAGCAGTGCGACATGGAAAGCAATGGGAAATCTCTCGGCAGGGATGGCGAATGGGTAAAGTATTCAACCGGACCCGTGGTATGGGGTGAGCCAGGAACCAACGGGCAGCATGCCTTTTATCAGCTTCTGCATCAGGGCACCGAGATAGTTCCCTGCGAATTCATCGGTTTTCGCAAATCGCAGTATGGTTACGATGCCGTTGTACAGGAGACACTGTCACAGCAGAAGCTGGTGGCAAATCTGCTGGCGCAGTCGGTGGCTCTTGCCTGTGGACGGAAGAGTGATAACCCCAATAAGTATTTTCCCGGAAACAGGCCGAATAGTGTTCTCCTCGCAGAAAGGCTGACCCCGGAGACAATGGGTGCTCTCCTGGCACTCTATGAGGCCAAAATCGTCTTCCAGGGTTTCGCCTGGAACATCAACTCATTTGATCAGGAGGGCGTGCAACTGGGTAAGGTCCTTGCCGACAGGTTCCTGGAGGCCATGATTGGCCCTGAAGGCGAAGAGGAAGACTTCGAGAAGAGCTTTCTGAAGACCGCGGGAATAGTATAGTTTTTGGGGCGAGAGAGAGTGAATAGCTGTTCATTTTATGGATCGGCTGAGTACTGTTTTTTGTTGACAAAATCTTTATACAGAGATATTCTCACCTGCTGAATGATTATTCACTGGTTGAGTGTTTCGGAGTGTTTTGAGGCTGCGGAGGTTGTCGGCGAAACGCTGTTAGGACAGGCAGGTGACTGCTGTTTTATTTGATGGCAGCTCTCCCCTCTCACCCGTCGGTTACGAAACGAAATCCGTCAATAAATATTTAATTTGGTAAGGTTGCAGTATAAACAGTAATTCAAAGGAGGAAATCATGGCAAAACATGAGACGCCCTTGTTGGATCAGTTGGAGACAGGCCCATGGCCGAGCTTCGTGACCGACATTAAGAAGCAGGCTGAAACCAAGCCTGAGTGTTGGGATATTCTGGGTATTTTAGAATTATCTTACAAAGAAAGAATCACCCACTGGAAACATGGCGGCATCGTCGGCGTTTTCGGTTACGGCGGTGGTATTGTCGGTCGTTATGCAGATGTTCCTGAGCAGTTCCCAGGAGTTGAGCATTTTCATACCGTTCGTGTTGCACAGCCTGCATCCAAATACTACTCCACTGAGAATCTGCGCGGATTGATGAATTTGTGGGAGAAGCACGGCTCCGGCATGACAAACTTCCATGGCTCTACCGGTGATATCATCCTTCTCGGTACCCGTACGGAAAATCTTGAGCCCTTCTTCTGGGATCTGACCCATGAAATGGGACAGGATCTTGGCGGTTCCGGATCAAACCTGCGTACTCCCGCAAACTGTCTGGGAGAGTCACGCTGTGAATGGTCCTGCTATGATACGGAAGAGGTCTGTCATCATCTGACCATGCACTATCAGGACGAGATTCACCGTCCGGCCTTTCCATACAAATTCAAATTCAAATTCTCCGGTTGTCCAAACGACTGTGTTGCCGCTATCGCCCGTTCCGACATCTCCGTAATCGGTACCTGGAGAGATGAGATCCGCGTCGATCAGGCCGCCGTAAAAGAGTATGTTGCAGGAAATTACCCGGCAAACGGTGGTGCTCACAGTGATAGAGACTGGGGTGCCTTTGATCTGCAGAAAGAAGTTGTCGACCTGTGTCCCACCGAGTGTATGTGGATAGAAGGCGATGAGCTGAAGATTGACGACAAAGAATGCACCCGCTGCATGCACTGCATCAACGTCATGCCCCGTGCGCTGCGTCCCGGTCTTGACAAGGGCGCAACCATACTTGTCGGCGCCAAGGCACCGATTCTCGATGGAGCACAGTTTGCAACTCTGATGGTTCCCTTCATGAAAATCGAAAAAGAAAATGAATTCGAAGAGCTCATTGATTTTATCGAGAAGGTATGGGATTATTGGATGGAAGAAGGAAAGAACCGTGAGCGTGTCGGTGAAACCATGCAGCGTGTCGGTCTTCCGACCTTTGTCAAGGTTATGGAGCTAGAACCGATTCCGCAGATGATCAAGGAACCTCGTTCCAACCCATATGTTTTCTGGAATGAAGAAGAGGTAGAAGGTGGATTTGCTCGGGATATCGATGAATTCCGGGCCAAGCACCAGGCGTAATAGAGTATTTGAACTAATTTTTTTGAATAAAATATAAGGAGATTTCTATCATGGGTTATAATCCAGAAAAACCGATGGAAGGAAGAATATCTGATCTTGGTCCACCACATTATGCACAGTTTCAGCCTGCTGTCATAAAAGAAAACAAGGGAAAATGGCTCTATCACGAAATTGTCAAGCCGGGCGTTCTGATGCATAAATCAGAGACCGGTGCTGAAGTATATTCCGTTCGTGTGGGTTGTGCCCGGCTGGTATCAATCGAGTATATTCGCGAAGTATGCGATATAGCCGATAAGCATTGTGACGGATATCTTCGTTTCACCACCAGAAACAACATTGAGTTCATGGTTGATTCTAAAGACAAGGTTCAGCCTCTGCTCGATACTCTGGCAACCTATGGAACGAAGTATCCTGTAGGCGGTACCGGAGCCGGTGTAACCAACATCGTTCACACCCAGGGCTGGGTACATTGCCATACTCCTGCCACCGACGCCTCCGGCGTGGTAAAAGCGGTTATGGATGAGCTCTTTGATTATTTCGGATCTCATAAGCTGCCGGCGCAGGTACGTATTGCCCTGGCCTGCTGTCTCAACATGTGCGGCGCTGTTCACGCTTCCGATATCGCCATTCTTGGTGTACATCGCAAGCCGCCGATGATCGACCACAAGCGTATCACCGGTGTCTGTGAGCTTCCTCTGGCCATCTCCTCCTGTCCTCTGGGGGCGGTAAAGCCTGCGAAGGTGGAAGTTGATGGTAAAGAAATTAAAACAGTGAAGGTTACTGTTGAGCGCTGTATGTTCTGTGGCAACTGTTATACCATGTGTCCAGCGATGCCAATGGCTGATCCGGACGGTGACGGTATTGCCATTTTGGTAGGCGGAAAGGTTTCTAACCGTAAATCGGCACCTAAGTTTTCAAAGCTGGTTATTCCATTCCTGCCGAACAATACCCCGCGCTGGCCTGAGGTTGTTTCGGCGGTTAAGAAGATTCTGGAAGCATATTCCGCAGATGCCAGAAAATATGAGCGTGTCGGGGAATGGGCTGAGCGAATTGGCTGGGAGAAATTCTTTGAGAAATGTGATATCCCATTTACTGAAAAGAGCATCGATGACTATCGCCTTGCGTACGACACCTGGCGTACTACTACGCAGTTCAAGTATACAAGCCACATCAAGTAATTAAGCGTGATATTCGGGCTGCACCGGTTGGCGGAGCAGCCCGACACTGAGATGCTTTCTTCTATAATTCTTTAAAGGAGATTTATCATGGCCTTAAGTAAAGATGAGCTCAAAGCAGCAATACTGGAGAAAGCAACAAAATCTCCAAAACCGCAATTATACATCAAAGATTTTTACAAATGTGATCCTGAGTCAAAGCCTCGCGTCATAAAAAATCTTGCCAATGAGATGGTTCGTGAAGGAACATTGATGTTCTGGTCTTCCGGATCCACCACAATGTATGCCGTCCCTTCTCGTATCCAGAATGAAGAGAAGTAGCGATAGCTCATAGAAATTACATAGAGCTGATTGTGTCGTCTTTCAAGTGTAGGGCCTGTTTTGGTTCTACACTTTTTTTTTTGCTCTCCACCTCGAGCCTCCCTTTCACTTCTCTTAAAAATCAAACATCACATAAAGTTAAGAGATCCATAACTGTCTCTGCAGGCGAGCAGCGACTATGAAGTTTTCAGGATCCCTGCCAGTAGCGAAGGTAGCTGATTGCAGAAGTGGAATAGGAAAGGCGTAAAGGGCTCTTCTGGCGAAGCTGCTAAGAAAGGTGCGAGTGGTAGGGCGCAGACCATATCAGCCCTCTCGGGCAAGAGCTGCTGGCTCTACCGAGAGGGCTGATTTTGCAGAAAAGAAAAGATCGTCGGATTAGTAACGATAATATTCAGGTTTATATGGTCCTTCGACCTTGACTCCGATATACTTAGCCTGTTCTTCGTTCAAGGTGGTGAGATTGGCCCCGATTTTCATCAGATGCAATTTGGCCACCATTTCATCAAGCGCTTTCGGCAAAAAATACACCTTGTTTTCATAGTTATGGCCATTGCGCCACAACTCTATCTGGGCCAGCACCTGATTAGAAAAGGAGTTGCTCATCACGAAACTGGGATGGCCGGTGGCACAGCCCAGATTGACCAGGCGCCCCTCTGCCAGTATGATAATTTTTTTGCCGTCAGGAAAGATGACATGGTCCACCTGAGGCTTGATATTTTCCCATTGGAGTTCTCTGATTCCGGCGATATCGATTTCTGAATCAAAGTGGCCGATATTGCATACTATAGCCTCATTCGGCATTGCCTCCATATGGGCGCGGGTAATTACCTTGAGATTGCCTGTGCAGGTAACGAAAATATTGCCCAGAGGAGCAATTTCCTCCATGGTGACGACGCGATATCCTTCCATGGCTGCCTGCAGGGCGCAGATAGGATCAATTTCCGTCACATATATATTTGCCCCCATTCCCCGAAGTGCCTGGGCGCATCCTTTGCCAACATCGCCATAGCCGACAACTACGGCATTTTTGCCGGCGATCATGACATCAGTTCCCCTTTTGATCCCGTCGATCAGCGACTCTCGACAGCCGTAGAGATTGTCGAATTTGGATTTGGTCACGGAATCATTGACGTTGATGGCCGGGCACATCAATGTCCCTGCCGCCGCCATCTCATTAAGTCGGTGTACCCCTGTCGTTGTTTCTTCACTGATGCCGCGGATATTGACCATATCATCCTTATATTTCTCATGCATCACTAAAGTAAGATCGCCGCCGTCATCCAGGATCATATTGGGGCGCCAGTTATCGGGACCAAAAATGGTTTGGTCGATGCACCACCAGAATTCCTCTTCAGTCTCTCCCTTCCAGGCAAAGGTCGGGATCCCCGCTGCGGCCATGGCGGCAGCGGCATGATCCTGGGTGGAGAAAATATTGCAGGAAGACCAGCGCACTTCGGCACCAAGGGCCACCAGGGATTCCATCAGTACGGCGGTCTGAATGGTCATATGGATACAACCGGCGATTCGAGCGCCCTTGAGCGGTTGTTCCTTACTGTATTGCTCCCGTATGGCCATAAGCCCAGGCATTTCGGTTTCAGCAATTTCAATTTCTTTTCTTCCCCAGTCTGCCAGGGAAATATCAGCGATTTTGTAATCGTTTGTTGTTGTAGTCATTGTGTATTCCTCGAATTTCATTAATCATCAAAAGCCGGCCGCTGTTTAAAGGCGGACCGCAATTCTTTCGGCGGGGTGAGCTTATTTGATATGTTTGGCAACATCCTTCAATTGCTCGGCTTTGTCGGTTCTCTCCCAGGTGAATTCCGGAAGCTCCCTGCCAAAATGGCCATAGGAAGCAGTGCTCTGATAAATCGGTCTGAGAAGATCGAGATGCTGGATGATGGCCTTTGGTCTGAGATCGAAACATTCCATAATGACCTTCTTGATCTTATCGTCGGAAATAGATCCGGTGCCAAAGGAGTTAACGTTAATTGAAACAGGCTTGGATATGCCGATGGCGTAGGCAATTTGCACCTCCACCTCGGTAGCAATACCGGCGGCAATCAGGTTCTTTGCGACATACCTTCCCATATAGGATGATGAACGATCTACCTTGGATGGATCCTTGCCGGAGAAGGCTCCGCCGCCATGTGAACCTTTACCGCCATAAGTATCGACTATGATTTTACGTCCGGTAACACCGCAGTCGCCAACGGGTCCGCCAATGACAAAACGCCCGGTGGGATTGATGTAATATTTGGTGTTCTTGTCAACCATGGAGGTAGGCAGGATAGGTTTGATGATTTCTTCCATCACAGCTTCCTGAAGATCTTCATAACTGATAGTCTCATCATGCTGGGTAGAAAGGACAATTGCTTCAATACGCTTGGGTGACCCTCCTTCATACTCTACAGTGACCTGGCTTTTCGCATCAGGCCTCAGCCAGGATAGTGTCCCCTGCTTGCGGACAAAGGCCTGCTTTTGGGTTAAACGGTGGGCTAGAGTAATGGGAAGGGGCATCAGAACTTCGGTTTCGCTGGAAGCGTAGCCGAACATCAATCCCTGATCTCCGGCACCCTGATCAAGATCGAGACCTGTTCCTTCGTTTACACCCTGAGCAATATCGGAGGATTGCTTGTCTATGGTAGTCATGACGGCACAGGACTGCCAGTCAAAACCCATATCTGATGAATTATAACCTATTTCACGAACAGTTTTACGGACCACATCAGGCATGTCAACCCAGGCGCTGGTGGTAATTTCACCGGCAATTAGGACCATGCCGGTGGTGACCAGGGTTTCACAGGCAACACGTGAATGTATATCCTGAGTCAATATTGCATCAAGTACAGCATCTGAGATTTGATCGGCGACCTTATCGGGATGACCTTCGGAAACAGACTCAGAAGTAAAAAGATAATTAGGCATGTAATCGGCTCCATTCAAGGAAAATCATTTAAAGTAGAGTAAGTGGAAGCTATTTGCACCTGTGGAAGTACGTTTCCCGATATTGCTCGTGAGGTGTAATTCTCAGGTAAGCGATAGACTCAGAGAATAATGCTAGGAGTCGGCTTCGCAGGTTTGGAAATAACGTTCTATAATAAAGCATTCTGAACATTGGTGCCATTGAGAAAAGAAGTAAAAATGGAATAAAACTTTTTTTCAACGAAAATGGTAGTAAAAACAAATGGAATTTTCTTGATCATGATGTCTGAGTGATTAAGATACAGAGGCCGTCATGTTCCCGCGGCAAGATTTTTCAGAATGTCTCCCTTGAAAAAGGGAAAGGAAAGTATCAATTATCTAACCCAGCTCAGCTGGACTCTTTGCAGTACCCCCTTGAGGGGTATAAGAACCTTCAGGCTTATTATTTCCTTGCAAAAAACCACAGGAAATATCAGTTGCAGGGTATAAAATTTGAAAGGAATTCCATGTCGATAGAAGAAGCGCGGAATGTCCTGCTCATTGAAGAGCAGGGCCTTTCCGCTGTACGCCGGAAAATTGGTGTTGAGTTTGAGAAGGCAATTGAGGCTATCCTGGAATGCCCGACCCGTGTGGTGATTACCGGTATTGGCAAATCAGGGATTATCGGGCAGAAAATAGCCGCGACTTTGAACAGCACGGGTACACCGGCCTTTTTTCTCCATCCCGTGGAGGCAATGCACGGGGATCTGGGCATGGTCGCTGCAACCGACATTGTCATTGCCATTTCCTATTCGGGCCGAACCGCAGAGCTTAATATCCTCTTGATGAGCTTGAAAAAAAGAGGTATTTCCGTTATTGCCATGACTGGAGGACTCGACTCTCCACTTGCAGGGGCCTCTGATATCGTCCTCGATATAGGTGTTCCTAAAGAAGCATGCCCTCTAGGCCTGGCCCCAACCGCCTCGACCACTGCAACACTGGCCATGGGAGATGCCTTGTCTGTTGTTCTTCTCAACAGGAAAAAGTTTCAGGCCTCCGATTTCCGCTATAATCATCCGGGCGGCAGCCTGGGCGAGCGTCTCAAGGTCAAGGTTCGAGAGGTGATGGTCTCCGGCAGCAGAGTTCCGATGATTCTTGAAAATCAATCCGCTGTCAGCGGTGTACGGATACTCAACGAAAAAAATCTCGGGGCGGTTCTCATTGTCAATGATGGCAATAAAATTGTGGGGATTTTGACCGATGGCGATGTTCGCCGATATATCGCAGAGCAACGGAGTTTCAGCGGCCGGTCGGTGGGTGAGGTAATGACTGCGGAGCCTGTGTGCATCGACGGGGAGATGCTTGCCGCTGATGCCTTGAGCATTATGCAGCGCCATGAGATTACAATTTTGCCTATCATTGATAATCAACGGAAACTTGTCGGAATGCTGCACCTGCACGATCTGCTCGGTAAGGGAGAATTCCGGTTTTTGGTTTAACTACGATGGAGGATGGAATATGTGTCAGGTAAGCGCTTATGTTAAAAAGGGCGAACAGGAAGAGCTTCTCAAAGAAAATGTCACCACAATGGAGGTGTTGGAGAAGGGGCTCCGCATAACCACCCTATTCGAAGGACCTGCTGATTATACTGACATGGTTCTGAAATATATTGACTTTTCCGGTGGAAGGGTGATACTTGAAAAACATTAAACTCATTATAGGCTGATACAATGAAAGAATTTGAAAAACTGCGAGTGCTTCTTCCCCATTGGATAGAGCATAACAATGGACATGAGACCGAATGCATAAGGTGGGCGGAGCTTGCCAGGAGTGAGGGCTGGGACAAGGTTGCCGAATATATCGAAGATGCGGTCACCGCTATGAAAGAGGCCGACAGATTGCTGGAAAAAGCCCTGCTTGAAGCCGGCGGACCTTCTTCCTCGTCCGGTCATTCTCATCCTCACACTCATCATCATCACGACTGAAGGGCTTTGAATCTGCACCTGAATTGAATTATCCGGAGTCGTTTAGTAGGTCAGAGGCTGGGGAAATATCCCTCCGGCTGTTTGGCAAACGAGATTTTTGTCTAGTTGGGAACCTGTCGGAGAAAGCACTTTATCGAGTCTTCGCTTACCGCCCATCCCGGCGTTGTTTTCAGAAAACCAATGCTCGCAGGTAAGGCCAGATTCCGATATTAAGTATATGGCTGTGCTTGATTTCCTGATTTAATCTGAGAAGAAATTACAATTCACCGACACACTCCTAGTTGGACTCGCTATAGAACTGCCAGGTCTTCAGGATAGGATCATAAAGATAGAGCATGAGAAGACGCAGTTTTCTGCCCCGGTTACTCTCCAGACACTGGAGTTCATAGAGTTCCTTGCCCTCGATATAACGGAGAAAGGTGACTTTCGGATCACTCAGGTACTCCGGAATAGCGGCACTGTAATTGGTCTCGAAAATTTCTTTGTAGTTGTCTTTCAGATAAGCGATACGTCGAGCGGTTGTTGCTTTATCGCGTGTTTCGGTGATGGTCTGCCGGGTTCCCTCAATGATCGTCTTGAACTCCATATCGTCCTGCAGGTTATTGAGATTCACAGCGCTGATTACCTTTTCAAGTGTGGATATCGCCTCGCTGTGTCGCTCATTTTGCAGATGTACATCGGCTATCTGCTTGTATTGCACAATACGGGTCCGTAGTATGATGCGTTCGAGTTGTTGTTTGATCTCGTCGGGGTTTATACGCTGAAGCAGGTCCTTTTTAGAGTTGAGCAGCCTGATTGCCTCCTGGTATTTGCCAATGGCCTGGTCAAGCTTCGCCTGGGAAAAGGCGTTTTTGGCACCACTGATATGGGAGAAGAGTTCCGCTTCCGCCATATTGGCATAAAGTGAATCGACGTCATGGCGGTTGTCGGATATAGAAGAGTTAACCCGCAGCTGCAGTGCCTTTTCATATTGTTTTACGGCGCTCTCCCAATCGTCAGTGTTAAAAAATTTCTCACCAAGATCAAGATGTTGTAAGTATTCTATTTCGTGGATTTTGGGCTCTATCATTGTAACCAGGGCTCGCCCAAGTTCCTCCGGAAGAGCCTCGGCTTCACTGAGTGCCGAGACATACATTTCATAACTTTTCTCAAGTTCGCCTCTGGACATCAGGGCAGAGCCTTTGTTCGCTGAGATATGGATTTCAGCTATGCGTATTTTTTCGGAAATGTCACGAAGGTAACTCTCCTCGATGTTTTCTCGTATCGGTTTGACATTCTTTAATGCCGACCTGTACTTATCCACTGCATTGAGCCATAAAGACTTATCATACAGGGCGTCCCCTTCTTCCCTGAGGGCATTGAAGTCAGACACTCTGTCCATATCTGCTTTCCTGACATATTTTCCCTCAAAGAGGACGCGTCCGGAGAGGCCCTGAATCATATTCTCAGAGGCAAGTGTCAGCTTTATCTGTTTTTGCAGAGCGTCGCGTTCGTCATTTTTATAAATACTGATTTTTTTGAGGGTGGAAAGGGCCTCATCACACTCGATTTGGGCTTTTTTAAACTGACCCTGATCAATAAGTTGGGCACAATCATTGTAGAGGTGGAGGCTTTTCTCCAGATGCGATTTCGCGGTGATAAGAGGTGTGACAAAAACCATTACCAGAGCGAGAACAATAATGCCGCCAAGCAGAGGCAGGTATTTAATAGTGACTTTAGTGGTTTCCTCAAAGAAGGCAACACGCTTTTTCGGCTTTCCCGGAGGTGGTTCATCTGGAGGCCCAGGCTGGTCAGACGTGCCGTCATCTGCGGCCCAGTCATCAGTTGCCCAATCATCACCTGAGAGTTCAACCGAGTTTCTGGTTCGCTTTATATTTTCCTCAAGGTTGGGGAAATCGGGAACAAGATACGCCACTTTTTCGAAAAGCTCGAGTGCCTTCTGAGGATCCCCACGGTGTTCAAACTCATCAGCTTCAAGTTGCAGTTTATGGGCATTTTTGAGAACATTTTCTACATTTGTCTCAATATCGTCCAGATCTTCAGGCCGTTCCGTTTCTGAGAGCTCATTGAGAAAAATAGAAAGCTCGTAATAGCGTTTTTGCCGGATGAGCAGTTGTATGCGATTAACGGAGCTTTTGCCTGAGTTCCGAGGGGAGGAGGGAGTTAATCTCTCCTCTTGCTTTTCAAGGTCGGACTCCCATTCATCTTCAAGATAATCCGTACTGTCGGTAAAATCATCGTTGTTGAGAATATCCATTCCCGGCGGTTGAATCACCTCTTCGGAGAGGGCGGGAGAAACAGTGTTTTCTAATGGCGGCAGCGAGAGATTGATAGTTTCGAAGGGTAATTTTCCGGCGATTTTCTTATACCAGGCCAGGGCGGCATCATTGAAGACATTCTCTCTGGAATAGACTTCACCACTGATCATTTTGCCGATATGGACAATCAACTCCGTTAGCGTCTTGTCTTTGTTCCAGAATTCGCCGATACATATGGCGGCCTGATCAAAATCGGGATGAAACGTACCCGATCTCGGAGAACAGCTGGGAGGGAAATGTGGGAACCCGAAAGGAATACTAATAAAGACGATATGACTCCTGGTTTCTATTATATTTCCATCTTCATCCCGCGCCAGCCCAAGGATGTTGTATCGTATTTCATATTTCTCAGGAGGATCGCCATCAGCAGGGATAGTCTGAATATATGGATTTGCTTTGAATGCGGCTTTTACTTCCTGAAGAATATTTCGTAGCTGTTCGTTTGGGGTAGCCATACGCCTAAAGGATTTCGGAACGAAAAAGTGCTGAGTTAGTAATTAAGCAAAAAATTATGCTCCCTTGCTTTGCTTGATTAGACTGCACCAGAATAACAGAGAAGCGGTCTAAAATGTAGATAAATGTTTTTTAACTTTCATTTAAGCGGTAAAAGTTGATAAAATCGGAGCTTCTGCTTAAGGATAACCATATCAGCTGCAGGTGATGAGCCATTACCTTTTGCCGTATTTATGGAATCATGGTATTTAACTGAGGGCGTTGTAAAAAACGCGATCTCCCTCGTTGCAGGTTTTGGCTTGCCCAAAAAATACTGCGTCTTGCATATCGGAGGTTCTTATCCAGCTATCTGACAAGCTATGTGGCAAATTTTTAGGTGATTATCAGACTTGAATGAAACCCTTTCGCGCCGTTTTCCAAATCATTGATAATAATAATTGCCCTCTCTATGAGTCGGAGGACATATTTACTTTGACACAGAAATCGCTCTCCTTTCCCGAGGGAAAAGAGAGTTGCCTGATTTTGGTGAGAGAGCTGACTCAACTCCTGTTTCAGCTCCTCGAGGAGAACGGTGAGCCTGATTTTGTGAAAAAATATACCTGCAGCGGGTGTACCGGGCTCATTAAGTTTCAGCAGGTCCAAGGCGAAGAGAAAACTCTGCGAGGTAGCGAGGAATCTTTGCTCTCTGAAAAAGAGCAGAAACTTTTTGATAAAATTCGGAATTATGCACTACTGAAGGCCATACCCGCCAAGCATCTGAAGAAATCCATAAGTTGCTTCAAGGGGAAAATTGTAAGAGAGAAGAGTCTGTTGATCACCAAGGGTCAATTGAATGAACATCTCTACATTCTGCTCTCGGGTGAGGTCATGGTAGAAGATGGTGAAGTACCCATCAGTCGACTGGGCGAGGGCGAATTATGCGGAGAGATGAGCTACTTCGGTGACAGTATTGCCAGCACCTCCGTGCGTGCTCTTAAGGAAACCAGGGTCCTTGCCATCAGCGGCAAGGATTTCGGTAAACTCATCAAAAAATCAGATGCCGTGCAAATGCATATGGCCCGCCTATTGGCTGAACGATTATCAAGGGCCAATTCCAGGCGGGCCAGTGATTTCGGCTCCAGTATGCAGGGAAAATTAAATGAAATGGCCCCTGCCGAATTATTGCAGGTTTTCCACATGCACCAGAAAACAGGAGTCCTGAGCCTCGAGTTGCCCAAAGGCAACGCCAAGGTTTCTTTTCTGGAGGGCTCAATCGTTGTGGCCAACTATGCCGGTAAAAGCGGCCAGGATGCCGTCTTTGCCATTCTGGTCGAGCGGGAGGGGGTCTATAATTTTACTTCCGGTCTACCGGATCGTGAAATGCAGCAATCCGCTATCGGCGATTTTATGATGCTCCTTATGGAAGGAGTAAAAAGAGGTGACGAAGGATAAAGAGTTCCCTTTGGCCTGGATGTTTCATGAGCCTTGCCCGTAGGCTGAAATAGATGTTACTTGCTTATGGTGACACTTTGTACTTTGAAAAGAACTCATGTCAATATCTAAGAAATGACTATTTCATGAATTGTTCGGGCTAGCTCCGCAACGGCGGCAGTGTCAGGATTTCCATAAAGGAGGAAACATGGAACTTTGCTGGCAGGTCTTTGTTTTTGAAAGCTATAAGCGGAACATCGCAGGATGATGCATGTTCGCTGTCAATAATGGAATCCCCGATAAAGATCGTTTCTGCAGCGGTGCACTGAAAATGATTGAGAATTTCTATGAGACCATCGGGCGCAGGTTTCGATCTGACCGCTGTTTGCGAGGTGACCACCTTGGCGAAAAACTCCTGCAGGCCGAAAATCCGCAGCAGGGGCTCCATGGTGTTGCCGCGGTTGGTGGAAATAGCCAGATGGAATTTATCTTTTACTATGTGCAGAAAATCCATGAGGTCTTCTTCCATCTTCATGTGGGGAAGAAAGCGTTCATAGCCAAGTTCGCGGCGAAAAGCTTCAATTTCCTCAAATGAATTTTCGGGATAATTCCGGAAAATGTGACGAACGGAATCGGAGGCACTATGCATGTGGGCATATTCCAGCTCGCTTTCATCCATAGGTGGATGGTGGAAATGCTTGAGCAAATGATTGTAATATTCCCGGTTGGCCCCGCGCGAGTCAAAAAGGACGCCGTCGCAGTCGAAGACGATCAGTTTCAGCACGTTCATACTCTATCCTCTTTAACAAAGAAGCGCTCTTTAAGCCACTCGATGGCGTAGAGGAGCAGTTTCTCATCATCTGCAAGTTTCTCATGTGTATGCGGAGGGGGCACATCAGTTCCGGCTTGACCTGAAAACAACCTCTTCCTGAAAGTATCCAGATCATAGAGAGCATGGGTAAAGAGTGTGACCTGCTCGTCCGACAGGCGCATTCCGCCACGGATTCTTTCATGCTGGAGAAGAGTTCCGAGGAGATCATTCATGCGGTTATAGGTATCCAGACCCTGTTCTTCGCTGTATTGCCTGGCGGTCTGGCGGCAAGATTCCTCAAACCCTTTGCAGTGGTCCTCGTTGAGCAGGACGAAAAAACTTTCAATGCTGTTGTCTTCTTTACGCGTGGCGGCCCTGCCGAGCGGATAGGCGCGACAGGCTCCGGGGCGATCAGTGTAGACGGTGCAGCCTTTCGGCGTCACAAAAACGCAGCTGGCATTGCCGTCATCGACCATGGTCAGGTAGAAGCGTGGAAAGATATCTGTATCGTCCTGTTCGATGATGACGTATTTTTCCAGGAATTCACTTGAATCAAGTCCGAGCGCATTTTTTAGGCGCAGCGTGTCGTATGGCGTCAGGGACAGCTCCAGCTGCCGGCAGCAGTGAGTGAAGCAGTCCACCCCGGTATGGCAGGCAAAAGCAAATTTCTCGTCATCAGCAATGCGCCTGATATTTTTTGGTAATATCGGAAGTTTCATCTCTTGCTCTTTCAACTTTTGCTGGGTTTCCATAACGTCAGAACCGGGCTTGCTATGAATATGGATGAGTATGTTCCGACAATGACGCCGCACAGCAGGGTGAAGGAGAAATCATGAATAACGGATCCTCCAAAAAGAAAGAGAGCAAGCAGGACCATGGCAGATGTCAATGAGGTAACAACGGTTCTGCTGATCACCTGATTGATGCTGACATTGATTAAACCCGACAGGTTCTTTTTCTCGTCCTTGTGCATATTTTCGCGGATTCGATCAAAGACGACGACGGAATCATTAAGCGAATATCCCGCGAGGGTGAGCAGTGCGGTTATGATTAACAGGGTAATCTCCACATTCAGTAACCAGCATATGCCGAGAACCACAAGAACGTCATGGAAAGTGGCAATGGCCGCGGCCAGACCGAATCGTAGATCAAACCTCAGGCCCAGATACATAATGACACCGACCAGGGAGATGAAGATAGCGAGCAGGGCCTTGTTGCGCAGCACCTCGCTGACTGAAGAGCCTATTTCCGATTGACTTTCGAGAGTGAATTTGTTTTGCGGCAGATCCCGATCTAGAATCCGCGAAACGGTTTCGCCGAGATTAGCCACGACTTCTTCTGATTTTTTGATCTTGACGATGAGACGGTTTTCGTTTTCAACCTTCTGCAGATCTACGCCCTGCATCTCGTTATTGTCAAAAACGTTGCGCACTTCGTTCATGGAAAATTCCTGTTGCGCCTTGTACTGCAGCAAAGAACCACCGGTGAAATCAACGCCCAGATTGGCACTGCCGCGGGTAATTTGAACAAAAGAAATTAAGCCGATTGCCACCAGAATGCCGGAGAGAGCGAAGGTGATGTTTTTGAGGCGCATGAAGTCGAGATTCGAGTTTTTGACAATCTGCATGAATTTAAGACGGCCGATCTTCTTCTTCGCGGTGAGGCTGTCAAAGAAGAGACGCGAGCAGAATAACACGGTAAAGAGGTTAAAAATAATACCAAGAGAAAGGGTAACTGCAAAACCTTTGATCGGTCCGGTACCGAAAAGGAACAGAGCCATGGCCGTTATCAGCGTGGTCACCTGGGAATCGATGATGGTCGAGAAGGCTTTGCTGAACCCACTGTCAATGCTCGATTTGACAGATTTTCCCAGTGTATATTCCTCGCGTATTCTCTCAAAGATGAGGATATTGGCGTCAACAGCCATACCGATGGAGAGAACGATACCGGCAATACCCGGCAGAGTCAGGGTTGCACTGAGAACCGCCAGTCCGGTAAAGAGGAAGAGGATATTGAGTATAAGCGCACCGTTGGCGATCACTCCCGACAGGCGATAATAGATGACCATGAAGGCAAGAACCATGATGGCGCCGAAGATACCGGCAGTCAGACCCTTGTCGATGGAATCCTGCCCCAGGCTTGCTCCCACCGTCATGTTCTGGATGATGTCAACCGGTGCCGGCAGGGCGCCGACGCGCAGGACGATTGCCAGATCGGAGGCCTCTTCGTGACTGAAACTGCCGGTGATCTGCGCCGATCCTCCAAGAATTTTTTCGCGGATTACCGGAGCTGAGCGCACAATATCATCGAGAACAATAGCCATCCTTTCCCCGGTATACTCTTCGGTTACATTGGCGAATATCCGGCCGCCTCTGCTGGTCATGTCGAGGCTGACATAGGGTTCATTGAAGGTTCCGCCTATTCTGACCTGGGCGTCTTTGATCATGTCACCGGTCATCAGAACCTTGTCTTCCAGCAGAATCGGGCGGAGATATTCCCTGCCCGTCTGTTTGTCCACTTCTTTCTCAAAATAGACGGATGTCTCGGCCGGCAGCAGGCTCCCAACTGCGCGGTTAAGCAGGCGAATGGAATCACCCTCCTGCCACTGGCCGGCGTCAACGGCTTTGCCAATAATTTCGCTCAGATTGGTACCTGTGGCATCTGCAACAGCCCTGAACTCAAGTTGAGCGGTGTCGCCGATCAGGTTTATGGCGCGTTCCGGATCTTTGATGCCCGGTAGCTGAATAACGATTTCATCCTCACCCTGGCGGATGATAACAGGTTCTGCCACACCAAATTGATCTATGCGGTTGCGGATGATTTCAAGAGATTGGTCAACTGCATTATTTTCTATAAATTTCAGTTTCTCTTTGGTCAGGCGTATCTTAATGCGGGGGAAACTTCCCTCTTTGCTCTCCACGGTAGCGGCAATGTCTTCATCTTCGGCGACTATTTTCTCGACCGTTGCCACAGCACTGGTGTTGGGCAACGTAAAGATGATGATATTCGGGGTGGTTGATTGAGTCCGAACCGCGGTAATGGATTGATCGGCAAGGCGGTTCTTGAGGTCGTCTGCGGCCAGCTCAAGGGTGTTTTCCACGGCCTTTTTCAGATTAACCTTGAGGACCAGATGCATGCCGCCCTGGAGATCCAGGCCAAGGCGAAGGCCTTCAGGAGCCATATATGTTTTCCACCAGTCCGGTGCGCCTTTGTAAAACGAAGGGACAACAGTGGTAATGGAGCCTATGATCAAAAGTATGAGCAGGCCAAGTTTTAATTTCAGCGATGTATTCATTTATGCCTCTGGTTGCGTTTGAATTTGCAGGTGCCGCGCAAGTTAACTTTGAAAAAGATATTTGGTGACAACACGATCCGCCATCAAAATAGCATGGCGATTATAACGCAATGCCTGAATCTTGCAAGGTTTGCCAAAGATTATGGTCAAAAAAGCGATAAAAAAGGTTTACGGCAAGGTGTTGTGTGCCGTGTTGATGGCTACCGCCATGCAGGCGGCACCAAAACCGTTGTCTATATTGACAACGGCAAGCCCCGGTGCACAGCTGTTGAGCATACCCAAAAGTGCGGTGAATCCTCCAAGATTTGCGCCATAGCCGATGGAGGTGGGCACGCCGATTACCGGAGCACTGACCAGACCACTGACAACGCTGGGAAGTGCTCCTTCCATACCGGCCACGACAATAATAACGGAGGCGGTGGAAAGCAGCGGTTGATTGACAAGCAGACGGTGAAGACCTGCAACCCCAACATCATAGAGTTTCTCGACGGGATGGCCCAGGCTTTCCGCGGTTACTCTGGCCTCTTCCGCCACGGGAATATCGGATGTTCCGGCACAGACTATGACAACCGTGCCGTGGCATTTTCCCTCTATGGCCGGCCGAGGATTACCGCAGAGAATGCCGGCCTTGCGATGATAGCGGAGCTGCGGCAGGTGCTTTTGAACCGCAACGGCCTTTTCTTCCTCAACCCGCGTTACCATGACAAGGTCCTTCTTTTTCAGCAAGGAGGTGGCGATGGCAGTAATCTGCTCGGCACTTTTTGACTCACCGAAAACCACCTCCGGTATTCCGGTTCTCATGGCCCGCTGATGGTCGAGACAGGCATCTTCGATGGTTTCGGCAGGCTGTGCCTGAATTTTCTGCAGGGCTTCAGTGATGCCGCACTGTCCGTTTTTTACGCTGGTGAGTATTTCCAGTAGCGTTTTCATATCCTCAATCTCCTCGGCAAATGACAATCTCGTATCATCGCCAATGTAGCATGATACTCAATCGATAGCCAGTGTCAATCATCAGGGGAGGACAAGAAAAACTGCAGTGAATTTCTGTTTATTTTTAGTCACCGGATCCCCAGGGTACCAGGGTGCAGGGGGAGCAGGCCACAGAATCAGTGGAGGAAGGCAATGGGAGGTGGCCTGCCTCAATAAAATAGTGTATATATAGGCCCTGGTTTTTGAAAAAAGCACTTCTCTGTTCTATATTAATCAAGGAAGACAATCATGTATGCACGGATTTATATTCTCCGGTTTCCTAAAGATACCAGTGATAAGCCCTTTATTTATAATCTGGTAAAAAAATTCGATGTAGAATCAAATATACTCAAGGCCGACATATTCCCACATAGGGAAGGAATGATGGTACTCGAGCTCAGGGGGGTCAGGAATAATGTCAAGGAGGCGATTCAATATCTAAAGAGCTTCGAGGTTAGAGTCGAGCGACTTGCCGCCGGAATCAGCAGAGATGATCAAAAATGTTTTCAATGCGGCGCCTGTACGGGAATATGCCCTTCCGGTGCACTATTTATGAGAAGATCGGATATGGCGGTTATTTTTGATCCGGAAAAGTGCACCGGCTGCAGTCTTTGTGTCACTATTTGTCCGGTCCGTGCCATGGATGTCTGCCTGGGAGAAGAACAATATCCTGTAAAATCATGATTGATGGACTCGTAAAAAGGCCCGATCTGCATTGTAGATCTGACTCGCCGTTTCAGATACTGGCCTACTATCAGGCTTTCCGAAGCAGGAGTTTATGCCCGTACGGGTGCTTATCGCAGAGTCCATCCCGGCACCTTCAATGACTTTTTACGAAACTATCATGATTGCTCTTCTTATTTTTATTAATGAAAATGAATAAAGTGTGGAGTGAGGTGTTATGGGACTTCTTGATCTCAGAAATGAAATTATGGCAGACCTGGATAGCGGAATGGCGCGTGAGGACGCTTTCAACAGACGGGTCAGTGCTCATCCGCAGGATGCTTCCAAAGTCGCTTTTGCCATAGCTTCCATACCGAAACAAGAGATGCGTACCAGATATCTCCGCCTGAATAGCGTTCTGTTCCTGGTTTTGGTCGGTGTGTCGATAATGGGATTTCTCCAGGAGTTACCCATCGATTTCCAGCAGTCCACCATCTTTATTTTCCTCCGGATCGGCCTTCCGCTGGTGTTCAGTTATTTCGTCTACCAGTTTCATGGGGGTATTTACCGGCTGCTGGGTTTTTGGTGCCTCTTCGATCTGCTGGAATGGTTCCTTCTGGCAAAATTCGTAACCCTTTTCGGCCTGCTTAAGCTCATTTTGCTGGTATTGGCCATTGTTCTGTCTTTTTATATTGCTTTCAAGGTATTCCCGAACCTCAGACTTCTCGGTCCGAAAACAGATGCTCAGGGAAGATTCCTGCTGTAGTTGAAAGGTTTCGTTCCTTCCGCCAAAAACCAAATTGCCGGAAGGGCACTAGATAATTATCGCCCCGCCGTTCATCTGAACGGCGGGGCGATAGTTTTAGGATTTATCTTTTTGCCTCAACCTCACTGAGCAGATCTCTTGCCTGGGAGACAATCTCAGTCTGGGGATACATGGCGAGCAGATAATTAAGCCGAACAACGGCTTGATCCGGTTCCTTGGTCCTGATGTAGAATTTCGCTACACTGAACTCATGATTTGCCAAAAATTCCCTGGAGGCCTTGAGTTTGGCTTCGGCATCTGTGATGTAAGGAGATTCAGGGTAGGCCTTCACCAGGAGCTGGAATCGTTCGATGGCCTTCTTTGCGTTTGATATATCCCGGTCAATGGTATCAATACGTTTGTAGTAACACATTGCCTTCTGGTACATCACATAGGGAATGGCCTCATTGGTAGGGTGCATTTCCTCAAATTTTTCGTAATACACATATGCTTCCGTGTATTTTTCCATATAATAGTGGCAGTCCGCCACTTTCAGTTCGGCCAGCAGCGCCTCCGGTGTAAAGCGGTGGTTATCGAGGATTGTGTTGAAATATTCCAGAGCTACGAAATATTTCCCTCGGTTATATTCCTCCATGCCTTTCTGGGCAAGGATCTGCGGAGCCATACTGAGGTCCATGTCTTTCGGGGCGGTATCCTCGAAAAATTTTCCTGATGCCGAACAGCCCGCCAGAAGAGCTAAAAGAGCAATAATAAAAACGAGGTGCAGGGGATGACGAGGTGAAATACCAAATAGTGAGTTCATAAGGAAATAAAGAGACGAAATTAAGAAACACCAGTTTTTGCCGAAAGAAAACAGATTCCGGCTAAAATGAACGAAGATCTCCGCTGGCGTATCCTGGCTGAGATACGGTGCCGGAGAGCAAAGCAATACATGTTAAATGGCTTTATTGATGAGATCGACGAGCTGAGATTTACCGACGGCTCCGGTGATCTGATCAACAACCTCACCGCCCTTGAACATAATCAGTGTCGGTATGGCTCGTATCCCGAATTTCCCCGGGGTTGCAGGATTATCGTCGACATTCATTTTGGCGATATTGATCTTTCCGTCAAACTCCTCAGCGAGATCTTCAACGACTGGGCCGATTGCTTTGCAGGGTCCACACCATGGGGCCCAGAAATCTACCAGAGTAGGTGTGTCAGAGCCAATAATCGAATCAAAATCTGCATCACTTATCTGTTGGACTTTATCGCTTGCCATATTTTCTTCTCCTTAAAAAGTACGTGATAATAATGATAATTGGAAAGTAATAGTAAACCGGCTTCAAATGATTACGATCCCGCCTTCAGTTTACCTGTTGCCTTTTTCCGTGACAAGTAAAATTGTCACGGAAATTGAATTTGATAATTTAAACTTGAAAGATAGATAGTCAACAGTAAACACTATTTAACAGCAGGGAGCTGGAAGCTGTTTGACACTGTTTCTTTCCCCATGCTATACTCTTATGTTTCACCTGATGATCTCGAAAAAGTCATCGAAGTTGCCGGTGGAGATGTCGGTGCCGAAAAACTTAGGGCACCCGAATAAACGAAGAGTGCGGATGTACAGAATTCGAGACCAATTTCTCAGATAGAATACAGACAAGGAGATTTCATGGATACAGTCAGATCCGGCCAAATGTTTAAAGAGGCACAGAAATATATTCCCGGCGGGGTGAACAGTCCTGTCAGAGCCTGCCGATCCGTGGGCTGTGAACCGGTGTTTATCGAAAGGGCTGAGGGCTCAGCTGTTCACGATGTGGATGGCAACAAATATACCGATTTTGTCTGTTCCTGGGGACCGATGATAATGGGACACGCCCATCCTGATATTGTCGAGGCGGTACAGAAGAGTGCAACAGCGGGCACCAGTTTTGGCGCACCCACGCCTTCCGAGGTCGATCTGGCCCGGATGGTAGTCGAGGCGGTACCTTCCGTGGAAAAGGTTCGTTTTGTCAATTCCGGAACGGAGGCGACCATGAGCGCCGTTCGGCTCGCCAGAGGGTACACCGGTAAGAATACCGTGATCAAGTTCGATGGATGTTATCATGGCCATGCCGATTCTTTCCTGATAAAAGCCGGTTCAGGTGTAATCACTCTGGGAATCCCCGGCAGTCCGGGAGTACCGGATGATATTGTCAAAAATACCGCTTCGATACCCTATAATAATGTGGAGATTCTGGAGAGGACACTGCGGGATGAGAAATTGGATATTGCCTGTGTCATTATCGAACCGGTCGCCGGCAACATGGGCTGCATACCGCCTCAGCCTGAATTTCTGCAGACCCTGAGAAGGCTTACCCGGGAACTGGGCATTATTCTTATCTTCGATGAGGTGATTACCGGTTTCAGATTATCCTATGGCGGCGCCCAGGAATACTTTGATGTCACCCCGGATCTCACTTGTCTGGGGAAGATCATCGGCGGTGGTCTTCCCGTTGGCGCCTACGGCGGCAAGGCGGAAATAATGAACCATATCGCACCAGATGGTCCGGTCTACCAGGCTGGGACCCTGTCAGGCAACCCTCTGGCGATGTCAGCGGGCATAGCTGCCCTGAAAATCCTGCAACGCCCCGGTTTTTATGACGAGCTCAATGAAAAGAGCGCGGAAACGGCTGACCAGCTGCGGGATGTCGTGCGCCGCGTCGGCATAGATGTGCAGTTGAACAGCATCGGTTCGCTGATGACGGCATTCTTTACAAAAACTGAGGTGGCTGATTTTGACGGGGCCATGCTGTCGGACACCAATCGGTATGGCGCCCATTTTCGTCAGATGCTGTCGCGGGGAATATACCTTGCTCCTTCGCAGTTTGAAGTTGCTTTTATTTCAGCCGCTCACACCACAGAAGAGTTGAAAAATCTGGTAAAAATGACTGAATGGTCATTCAAAAAATTGCTGGAAAGTTAAAAAATCCGTTGACTTTGGACGATGGGCATGCTACCAAACCGAGATAGTATGACAGTTGGCGGTGAAGGTCATTTAAGGAGGATGTCATGTCCGGTGTGAAAAAAGAGATGATCCACCTGCTGGCCAATTATGGTCATATTGGATTTACCTTCGTCGCCTGTATCTTTATCGGTCTGGGCGGTGGAATATTGCTGGACCAGAAAGTCTTTGAAGGTAGAACCGCCCCCTGGTTTACCTTCATCGGCCTGGCTTTTGGTATAGCAGCCGGTTTTAAGACGCTGTTCGGTATCCTCTGGCAAAATAAAGATAAGGGTGGAAAGAAAGAAGATTGAGGATAGCGTGACGGATGACATTATTTCCCTGCAGAAGATGCAGGTTTCCGGCTGGATATATCTTGTGATTATCACAGCCGGATCATGGTTGATTGTTTCATGGTCCTTTGCCTGGGCGGTTTTTGCAGGCGGAGTTATCTCGATCCTGAGTTTTACCGTATCTCACCGGGATGTTGTCGGATTCTTCGAGACACTGACGCCGATCGAGGCGGAGGTAACGGAAGAGGATACAAAACAGGTTAAGAAGAGCAAGACTGGTTTTCTGATTAAATTTTGGTTCCGGATCGGTATCATCGGCATTGTTTTGTTTCTCCTTATCAAGAGCGGCAGGGCAAATGTATTTGGACTGATTCTGGGTTTGTCAACGGTGGTGTTTACGATCACTTTTTCAGCGTTAGGTGTGGCTAAACGCTATTTTTTCAGTGGGAGGAGGTAAAAGAAGGGTTATGGAACATCCGATTCTATTCATTTCAATTATTCTGGAAAAACTCGGTCTGCCGGTCACGCATGGCTTTGTCGGCCATTCTTTTCTGGAGCAGCTCACCGCCCCGTATATGACCTATACGTGGCTGGTCATGGTATTTCTATTCGTGGTTTCCAAACTCACCGTAGGGAACCTGGAAATGATCCCCGGCGGCGGCCAGAATTTCTGGGAAATCGTCATTGGCGGCATGGATGATTTCTTTGCCGATAATATGGGCAGGGAGATGACCGACAAGCTATTCCCGATGATTGCGACATTCGCTTTGTATATTGCGGTGGCCAACCTGATTGGCCTTATCCCCGGTTTCATGTCGCCCACTTCTAGTATCAACACTACATTGGCGCTGACCATCATCGTCTGGATCACCCATCATGTCATCGGCTTTCGCGCCCATGGTCTGAACTATTATAAACATTTCATCGGGCCGATGTGGTGGCTCATTCCGCTGATGCTGCCCATCGAGCTCATCAGTAACTTTGCCCGACTGCTTTCGCTCTCCATTCGTCTCTTCGGAAATATAATGGCAAAAGAGACCCTGCTGGGAATCCTGTTCATGCTGGCCGGTGCATTCTTCGCACCTCTGCCGATCATGGTTCTCGGTGTTCTGGTGTCGCTGGTCCAGGCAATGGTATTTGTGCTTCTTACCGTTGTTTATATTGCCCAGGCTCAGGAACACGCCCACTGATAATAGATAATAGGAATGATCTTCTGAGACGATCGTTCACGATTTTTTGAAGTTTCATTTTAGAAGTTTTAGTACGGAAGAAGGCCAAAGAAAAAACATTTAAAGGAGTAAAATAATGGAAGGTAATATTCAACTGGCATTAATTTGTGTGGGTGCGGCTCTCTCTATCGGTCTGGCCGGTCTTGGAGCAGGTATTGGTATCGGTTCAGTTGGTCAGGGCGCTACGATGGGACTGGCACGTAATCCCGAAGTACAGCCGAAGCTGATGGTTTTCATGATCCTCGGTATGGCACTTGCAGAGTCCATCGCTATTTATGGACTGGTAATCTCTCTGATTCTGCTCTACGCTAATCCATTGCTATAGCTGATATACGAGAAGAGATCAGAAGCTGATCGAAAAAGGCCGCAGAGAAATCTGCGGCCTTTTTGCGTTTGGCGGAGCCAAAGAAAGCTGCACCATTTGCAACCGCTCGAAAAATTTTTTCCGATACTCTGTGCAATTCAAGAGAAAAGATATATTATGCCTTTCCATGAAACAGAGAAAAGAGCATTCAACGGAGATGCACAGCACTATTGATGATATCATCATCCATCCTTTAAAGACCAAAATAGACAAAGAAATTCCCCCGTCAGGCATGTTTTTCGTCAATCCGGGGGAAGCGCACCGAGCTCTGGCAGCGACTGTAAAAAGCGGAGGGGAAGAGCTTTTTCTTCACAATTCCCGCCTTTCGGTCAGCAGCGACAGCTCTAGATTTGTCGCCGGTCCAGCCATTGGTGCACCGGCAGCCGTCCTGGTTATGGAGAAACTCATCGCACTTGGGGCCCGTCGCATTGTAATGATGGGCTGGTGCGGAGCGATAGATCCCGATTTTTCCATTGGGGATATTGTCGTGCCGAAGGGGGCTGTCAGCGGTGAAGGCACCTCGAAGTATTATGGTGATATGAAACGGCCGCAATCCTCAAGAGAAGGTCGCAACTCCTTAACCAGGATGCTTGCAGCCGCACAGTTACCCTGGAAAGACGGCGATATCTGGTCAACCGATGCACCCTATAGAGAAAGCAGGGCTTTTTTGCAGCAACTTTGCAGGGAAGAGCATGTTGTCGGTGTCGATATGGAGTTTTCCGCACTCTGTAGTGTCGCTTCTTTTCGTAATATTGAATTCAACGCGGTGCTGATTGTCTCCGATGAGCTCTGGAGCAGTAAATGGAACCCGGGTTTTAAGAATACGACATTTCAAGAGCGCTGCACGCGGCTGCTCGATTGTTTGCTTAATGATGCGTTATAAGAGATTATGAAAACCATACATATAACCAGTCTTGGCTGTCCCAAGAATTTTGTCGATTCCGAAGTGATGATCGGCCTGCTTGACCAGGATGGCTGGCAGGTCGTCTCCACGCCGGAAGAGGCTGAGGTTCTTCTTGTCAATACCTGCGGTTTTATACAACCGGCAGTCGAAGAGAGCGTTGAGGAAATTCTTACTCTGGCAGCCCATAAAAAAGATACCACCAGAAAAGGAACTGCCAGAAAACTGGTAGTCACAGGATGTCTGGTCCAGCGGTATCGGCAAAAACTTTTGGAAGAACTGCCGGAGATTGACCTGCTGGTCGGAACCGAAGGCGTCGGCGACATTGTTCGTCTACTGCGGCAGATCTGCAGTGGCAGCGGGGTTGTTCCCCCGCACATTCCCGGTCCCTTTCTTATGAACAGTGCGACGCCGCGAACGATAGCCACGCCTTTTTTCAGAGCATGGCTGAAAATCACTGAAGGGTGCAACAATCGCTGTTCCTACTGCATGATACCCTCTATCCGCGGCGAACTGCGCAGCAGGTCGATTGAAGATCTGGTGTGTGAGGCAGGTGTGCTTGAACGTAAAGGAGTCAAAGAGCTCAGTCTGATAGCTCAGGATTTGACCGCCTTTGGTACGGAAAGGGAGGGCAGGTCATCGCTGGTACCGCTCCTTGAGGCTTTGCTGCGCAATACCCAAATCCCCTGGATCAGGCTCATGTATCTCTACCCTTCGGGCATCAATGATGATCTCCTTGAGCTTATGGCGGCAAACAGCCGGATCGTGCCTTATCTCGATATACCTTTTCAGCATGTCGGCAATGATCTTCTGCGCAGAATGAACAGAAGATATACGACGGATAAAATATACGAACTGATAGATAAAGCCAGAAGATACCTTCCTGAAGTTGCTCTGCGAACCACCTTTCTCCTGGGTTTCCCGGGGGAAACAGATGCTGATGTCAAGCAACTGGAAGAATTTCTTCTGGCCTGTAAAATCGATCATGTCGGAGTTTTCCCCTATGCCAATGAAGAGGGCTGTCCTTCCGAATTCTTTGAGCAACAGGTCTCAGAGAGGGAGAAGCTGGAAAGAGTCGATCATATCCTCTCGGTGCAGTCGGAAATCTCAAGAAAAATACAGCAAAAATATCTGGGACGGGTTGAATCGGTATTGGTGGAGGGCCTCAGTAAGGAGACCGACCTGTTGCTGGAAGGGCGCACCCGTTTTCAGGCAGCTGACATTGATGGCTGCGTGTATATTAATGATGGTCATGCCGCTCCGGGTGAGATTGTTCAGGTAAAGATCTGTGAATCACAGATCTATGACCTTGTTGGAGCGATTGTCTGATTTCGAAGGCAGAGCGAGAGTGTGCTGCGGAGCGCAACGGTCAGGTGAGGGGAGGGATTCGACCTGACCATTCTCGCTGGTTTACCTTTTGTTGGAATTGACCTGTTCCCTGAGATCCTTGCCTACTTTGAAAAAAGGCAGCTTTTTGGGCTTGACCTTGATTTTCTTGCCGGTCTTGGGATTTCGACCTTCATAACTTTCGTAGTTCTTGATAACAAAGCTGCCAAACCCACGGATTTCGATGCTCTCTCCTTTGGCCAGTGCTTCTGTCATAGTTTCAATAACGGTGTTGGTGATTGCAGCAGCTTCGCGGTGAGGTACATTTATTTCCTGTGCCAAAGATTCAATGAGTTCCGATTTATTCATGCTTTGCTCCTGTTCCCGTAAGTTTTTTAGTACCTTACAGACTGTTCTCCGGTCTTTTCCAAGAAAATAATCTGTCTAAAGGTCCTTGTCCAGCTCAGCTGGGTTGGTCCTAATGTGTCGTTCACTGGGACGGAAGTTTTACCCTGGAAATTTCTTCTTGTTTTAGAAGAAATTCCGTGCAGCTACCTGCCCCAGGGTTTCATGCGATCCATTTTTATGAGGTGAAGTACGAGCACATCTACGTGCGTAAAAACAATAAAAACAGCTACATATCTGGTTAGCGACTCCGTCGCCCTTCCTTGCTGAAGGGCAAAGCTGGAGTCACACTTATTCATCAAATCTGCTTAATATGTAACTGACTAGATTTAATCAGCTATTTTTCCTTTTGTAAAGGAATATTTTTAAATATTTTATTTAAATCCTTTGGGGTTAGACTACGGTACCCCCCTCTCGGCAATTTTCCCAGCTGCAGCCTGCCGTAAGCAAGTCGCTTTAGATCTATGACAGGATGGCCTATGGCTTGAAACATCTTTTTCACCTGACGTTTGCGGCCTTCATGAATAATGATGTTGACAAGGGATGACCGGGAAGTTGACTTCAGCAGTTTCAGCGATGCCGGTGCCGTCATTTTTCCTTCCAGCAGTATTCCTCGTTCCAGCGCCTGGAGATCGGTTTTGCTCGGAAAACCCGAAACCAGCGCCTCGTAGGTTTTGGTCACTTCAAAGCTGGGGTGCTGTATTCTCTGGGCAAAATCACCGTCGTTGGTAAGAATCAGAGCGCCTTCCGTATCAATGTCCAGCCTGCCCACCGGAAAAAGTCTGGCTGAAATATCTTTAATCAAAGTGGTCACAATGGGTCTCCCCTGCGGATCACTTAAGGTGGTCACATATCCTTTTGGCTTGTTGAGCAGGATATACACCTTTTCCTCCTCTTTTTTAACGGGTTTACCGTCAAAAGAGACCCTTTGCCGAAGAGGATCGATCTTGGAACCCATATCGACCACAACTTTGCCGTCGACTCTGATGCGACCTGCTGCTATCAAGGTTTCGGCCTTTCTGCGTGAAGCGATTCCGCATTGTGCCAGATACTTCTGCAGCCGGATATGTTCACTCATCGCCATTGGGCAGGAATGATCCTGTGATATTTCTCATCCACCTTTTTACGGGTAGCGGTATCCACTTTCAGCACCTCCGTATACCAGGGCTTCATCCGGCAGTCTATAACAATGGGAGGTTCAAGGCCAACGTGAAACCTTTTGACCTGCTGTGATGCTCCATGAAGATCCGCGGCCGGTTCGAAACGGGTAAAAATCGTCCAGAGAAATTCCTGCATGGAAAGTGTCGCCTCTGTGCTGTTGTCGACCAGAATGACAACCTGCCAGCTGCTCAGTCCTTCTGCTTGAGCGATTCGTCCGGGCAGATCCGGCTCCTCCCCGTAGCTAAGGCCCTGCAGTACCAGGGTTCCTGGAAGAAAGGCCACTGGATGGGAGCTGCCCTGCGGCAGATCGCCGCTGAAGGACGTGGGCAACGAGCGTAATTTTTCCCGGCCCAGCCCCATGATCATAGCCTTTGAGCCTTTATTTACCGAGGGACCGGTATAGTCAAGGGTGTCCTGGGAGACGTTGGCGAAAACAAAAAGATCCCTGTCCCACCGTACCCGCTCGAGGACGTGGCTCCAGAGTTTGCCGAAATCGGTGATATCAATGTCGCCATCGGTGATGATCAGAAATTTGGTGAGAGAGAGCTGCCCCTCGCCCAGAATACGCAGGCCGCAGGCGAATGCTTCACGGGGATAGCGGTCGGCGACCCGTGCGGCGGCCAGGCAGTGAAAACCGGTTTCACCGAAGGTTTTCAGCTCCTTAACGCCCTTCATGACCAGAGGGAAGAGGGGGGAGAGCAATTCCTGGAGAAAATCGCCGATAAAATAATCCTCCTGTTTCGGCCTGCCCACCACGGTGGCCGGATATATCGCATTCTTGCGGTGGTACAGATGACTGACCTGGAACACCGGATAATCGTGCTCCAGCGAATTGTAGCCGTAATGATCGCCAAATGGCCCCTCGGGATGACGCAGGTGCGGCGGCACCATGCCTTTAACGGCAAACTCGGCATGAGCGACCAAATCGTGCCCGCCCAGGGGGTCAGAGATCATCTTGAGCTTCTCTCCCATCAGCAGCGAAGTGAGAATAAGCTCCGGTATATCTTCGGGCAGAGGGGCGATGGCGGCAAGCATCAGGGCAGGAGGACCGCCGATATAAAGGGTCAGCGGCAGGGCCTGGTTCTTCTTTTCAGCCTCGAAATAGTGATATCCTCCACCCTTATGGATCTGCCAGTGGATTCCGGTAGTTGTGTCGTCATGCCGCTGGATCCGGTACATCCCCAGATTGTGGCCCCGCCCATCCGGATGCTCTGTGTATACCAGGGGAAGAGTAACGAAAGGTCCGCCGTCGCTGTGCCAGGAGGTCAGCATGGGGAGTTCGCTCAGCCTGGCCGGCTTGATGCAGGTATCGAGAATCGGAGCGGCTGAACTTTTTTTCAAGCCGATCTTTATGGCATCCTTGAAAATATTGCGGTTCTCCCAGAGCTTTCCCAGGGTCGGAGGCATGATGGTTTCGGCCAGATGGACAATGTCCTTGACAAACTGCTGCGGTTTTCTGCCGAAGGCCAGCTCAAGCCGTCTGTTGGTGCCGAACAGGTTGGTTACCACCGGAAAGGAGGAGTTTTTCACCCTGGTAAACAACAAGGCAGGTCCCTGCTTTCCAATAACCCGTCGATGGATTTCGGCGATCTCCAGATAGGGATCGACCTCCTCTTCTATGACGAGAAGATCGTTTTCGCGCTGCAGCAGCTCGACATAACTCTGCAGGTCGTTCAGGGAATTGCTGCTCATTACTTATCACTCCCGCTGTGGTGGTCGTGGTGGCCATGAGACGCGTCCTTGAGAAAGAGAGAGTGGTACTCGTTTTCGTTAAGATGCTCGCGCAGGAGATGCGTAAAGCTGTCGACAAAATGAAGTAACTCCTCGCTGCTGATCCTCTCCGCCAGAACTTCGGCAAACTTTTTCTCACCGGCAAGCTGCAGAAAGCAGGCAAAGGATTTTCTGTCGAGGTCTTCAGTCAAGCCAAAACACATTTGATCTGGTTCAATAGTCATTGATATTATTAAGCAAAAATGTTAATCTAAATTGGAAATGCGCCATTTTAGCGTTCTCGAGCGCGGTCCGTCGAATTCACAAAAAAAGATTTTCTGCCAGGTGCCGAGAGCAAGCTGGTTCTCTTCAATCAACACCGTCAGGGTGCATCCCATAAGGGACGCCATGATATGGGCGGGGGAATTCCCTTCCATATGCTTGAAGGGATATGTCAACGGCACAATTTTCTGCAATCCGGCTATGATATCGTCTTGTACTGCGGGATCGGCACCTTCGTTGATGGTGAGACCGGCAGTTGTATGGGGATTGAAGAGCAGACAGGTTCCGGATATGATTCCTGAGTCTTCCACTTTCTCATTGATCTGATGGGTGATGTCTACAAGCTCCATGTGCTTTCTGGTGGATATCGATAATCTGCCGGATACCATGATTTCCTCTCGTCGTAGTCGTGTGCTGCAGCAGTTGGAAAGCCCGTCTGATTTTGTCTGGGCCAGTTACTTTTAAACAGTCGTAAAGTATTTACAGCACTATATGTTCTTTTCCGGTGACAGTCAATTGTTTCAAAGATGATAAGGCCGAATGAACGAATTGATCAAGGCAAATTTTGCCGGGAGATTAAAGGAACGGGAAGCTGGACAGGCAGTATGGTCCGCTTTGTGATTCCACCTGTTTTTCAAATTGACACATAGTATAAGAGTCATACATTTAAACCTTGATGGAGCCGTAATAAGCCCGATCTACGTCGTTGTAGATCCGAACCGGCGATTTGTCTTACTTACTGCCAAATCGCCGTTTTAGATGCTACGCCTGATATATCAAGCTTATGCGAAGTCTGCGCTTATCGCGGAATTCATCTGATCAAACCTGGAGAAGGGGTATGTGTAATCTCATTATTCTCGTGGGCTACAGGGGAGTAGGGAAAACCACGATAGGCAGAGAGCTGGCGGACTCCATTGGCTATGATTTCTGTGATACCGATGACGAAGTGGTGCGACTGCATAAAGCCTCGATAGTGGAAATAGTGGCCAGGGAAGGCTGGCAGGCCTTCAGACAATACGAGAAAGAGGTGCTGCAGTCGCTGAAAGAGCGCGAAAAAACAGTGGTAGCCACGGGAGGCGGGGCCATATTGCATCAAACCCAATGGCGGGAGTTGAAGGATGCGGGGCTTATATTCTGGCTTAGCGCCGACGAGATGGTGTTGCAGCAAAGGCTGGAGAAAGATATGGCCGGGAGTGGGCAGCGTCCGCCCTTGACCGAACGTGCCGCGGCTGAAGAGATTGCCGAGGTGCTGCGGGAGCGGATTCCGCTCTATCGGCAAACGGCCCATTATCAGATTGACACCGGCAAAAATGGGATAGCGCAGGCGGTTAAGCAGATCAGACAACTGCTTTCTCAAAACAGCAGGTAAAGAATTCTTCTGCATACCCGGCATTGTCCGGTGCGGAAAAGGAGGCAGACGTTCAATGAAGGAATGGAATTTATGAAGGATTATGGATCAGCCGTAAACATCTGGATGCTGACCCGGGAGTATGGCGACCTTGCCGGTGCGGGGGGGGTCAAGGATGTTGCGGATCAGCTTTCCAGGGCCTTGGCCCAGGGAGGCGAACGCAAGGTGAGCGTGGTGCTGCCGCTCTATGGCTTTATCGATCCGAAGGCCAGAGGCTTTTCTCTGCTGCATGATCCCCATACCGAAGAGTCGCTCCTGGAATATGAAGTCGATATGAATTATGCCGACGAGGAACGCCGCGAAAAACTGCGGGTGTGGCATGCCACGGTGGCGGAGGTTAATATTTATCTTCTTGATTCCACCCGGTTCCGTGAAAAAAAAGACGTCTATACCTATACTGCGGTCGAGGAGGCCGAGGATGTAACTAAGAGGCAGGGGGAAAGCCATATAGATTATTTTGCCATGAATCTCCTCCTGCAGAAAGGAACCATCCAACTCATCCTTCTCCTGCGGGAATTTCCTGATGTTATTCATTGTCACGACGGCCATACCGCTGTCCTGCCGGCAATCATCGCGGAGACGTTATGGTTGAAGAGCTATTTTCGCAGCACCGGCTGCCTGGTGACAATGCACAATGCCGGTATAGGCTATCATCAGGAAGTCTTCGACCTTCCTTATGCCCGGGCAATGACGGGACTGCCCGGGAATGTAATTGATAAAAGCATTTTGCGGAGCGCGTTTGACCCTTTTGTCGCAGCCGGACATTATGCCGCGGTCAATACGGTCAGTGAAAATTATGCCCGGGAGCTTCAGGACGGGATGGAAGATGAACAGACCGGTATGCTCGGTCATCGTCTGCTTGATATGGGAGTGATACTTGAAGGCATCACCAACGGCGTGGATATGCATTCCTACGATCCGCGACGGGGCGAAGAGATAGGTCTGGCCGCATCTTTTGATATAGCGGATGATCGGTTAATGGAGGGCAAGTTACGCTGCAGGGAGGCGCTGGTCCGTTCTTTGATTGCAGAAGAACCGGTCGAAGGTATTGCCCAGTATGGCTTTCTGGAGCCGGAACATCACGGCCCGCTGTTTACTTTCATCGGACGTCTGAGCGAGCAAAAGGGTATCGACATTTTGCATGGCGCCGTTTTGAGAATGCTGGAAATGCCGGCAGATGATGTCGATTTTCAGATCGTCATCCTGGGCGGCGGCACACCACGGCTGGAGAAAGGGATGATCTCTCTGGCAGGGGCGGAAAAGAGTGCAGGCAGAGTATGTTTTCTGGCCGGTTATAATCCACTGCTCGCCAACAAGGTGTACAGCGCCGGTGATTTTTTTCTGGTACCATCACGCTATGAACCCTGTGGACTGACGGACTTCATTGCTCAGCTTTTTGGCAACATACCTATTGTTCATTATGTCGGGGGGCTGGTGAAGGTTCTCGATAACAGGACTGGATTTACCTATATCAAAAACGATCCCGCTTTTCTTGCAGAAGCCATGGGACGAGCGATGCAGATCTACGAAAATAAGAAGCTGGTGCGCTCCATGCAAAAGGAGGCAGTGCGGGTCATCCAAGAAAAATTTGCCTGGGAAAAAGTCAAAAACCAGTACCTGCAGCTCTACGATAAAATAATAACGGATAAAATAACAGAGTAGCTTCATATAAGCTTAACAGGAGGAACACCGATGACTGTAAGAATTGGTATCAACGGCTTTGGCCGCATTGGCAGGAGCGTCTTTCGTGCTGTGAGTCAGGATCCAGTCTTTAAGGATATAGAAATAACCGCAATCAATGATTTAACCGATACCCAAACCTTGGCTCATCTGCTCAAGTATGATTCCATCATGGGTATCTATCCCGCGGAAATCGAGAGCAGCGATGAAGGCATCACCGTCGACGGCAGGCTAATCAAGGTGACGAGCCACAAGAACCCGGCTGATATCCCCTGGGCGGATGCCAAGGTCAAATATGTGGCGGAATGTACGGGGATATTCAGAGATGGCGAGTCGGCAAAGGCGCATATCGACGCCGGTGCGGAGAAGGTCATCATTTCAGCCCCGGCCAAGGGTGATGTCAAAACCTTTGTAATGGGCGTCAATGAAGACGAATATGATGCCGCAAAACACCATGTTGTTTCCAATGCTTCCTGTACGACCAACTGCCTGGCTCCTTTTGCCAAGGTTATTCTTGATAATTTTGGAATCAAAAATGGATTGATGACAACTGTGCATGCCTATACCGGCGACCAGCGCCTTCTTGATTTTCCCCACTCAGACCTGCGCAGAGCAAGGGCTGCCGCCTTATCCATGATCCCGACAAAGACGGGTGCGGCTGCCGCGGTTTCTCTGGTGATCCCTGAACTGAAGGGCAAGTTTGACGGTCTCGCCGTTCGCGTGCCCACGCCCAATGTCTCTCTGGTCGATGCGGTGATGCAAGTGGAAAAAACCACCACGGTTGAAGAGGTGAATCAGGTGTTGAAAGAGGCTGCCAACAGATATCTGGGATATTCCGATCTCCCCTTGGTTTCCATCGATTTTCAGGGTGACGGCAGGTCATCGATTGTCGATGGCCCCTCAACCAAAGTTATCGGCAACAATGTCAAAGTGATGAGCTGGTATGACAATGAATGGGGATATTCCAACCGAATGCTGGATTTAATTCTCCATATGCATACCAACAGGGCGATTTAGTGCCTTACTCCTGGATGCACCCGGATCTGGAGGCCGTGTTCTTTTGTAAAATGATACTCATAAAAATTCATTGAAGTTGCCGGGACGGGCACTGCGATAAGCGCAAACTCGAGTAAGCTCGGTCTACAACGGCGTAGATCGAGTTTTTTACGAGTCCTTCAAAATTTTAATGTGAAGGTGGTTCCGTTTTCACTGCAAATCTGAACCTCGGCATGTATCTGCCCCGCCAGCATGCGCACCAGGCGGAGGCCAAGGGTATCCGTCTCTTCCCAGTTCAGGTCCTGGGGCATTCCCTTACCATTGTCGCTGACAGACAGGCAGGCACGCTCAAGGCTGTCGGAGTGCAGTGAGATTCTCAGCAACCCTTCTCCGCCATCAAAAGCGTGCTTGAGTGCATTACAAACCAGTTCATTGAGGATCAGGCCGCAGGGCAATGCCGTATTTACCGGAAGCTGCACCGGTTCAAGATCGAGTTCGAGCCTGATAGCTGTTGTTGGCTGATGCGCCTGAAGCAGATAGCCCACCAGGCTGCGGATATAGTCGTCAAACAGGATACGGGCCAGGTCGACAGATTGGTAGAGTTTCTCATGCACCAGTGCCATGGAGCGCACCCTGTGGTGTATGTTTTGAAAGACGTCACGTGCCGCACCTTCCGGCAGTTCATCGGACTGCAGGGAAATAAGGCTGGAGATGACCTGCATATTGTTCTTGACCCGGTGGTGGATCTCCTTGAGCATTACCTCCTTCTCTTCCAGGGAAATCTCCGCCCCTTTTCTGGCGCTGATATCTACCAGGATCATCCGCCACTGCAGTTTCCCGCCGTTGAGCTCCTGATGCGCCTCAATTTCCGCCTGAACCCACAGGGGAATCTCTTCCTTGCGAGCCAGAGGCAGCTCTATGCTTTGTTTTTCCCCGCTCTCAACGGCCCTTTGCCGGGCGGCCAGGAAGGTATGTTCCCAGCCCTTCTCAATGAACCGGCTGAGGGTTGAATGCATCAGGATGGCCTTTGTGGTGTTAAAAAGCCGGGCTGCGGTGCTGTTTATCTCGCTGATAAAACCTTGGGCATCGAGGGACAGATAGCCGCAGGGTGCATGCTCATACAAGTTCTCGAATTTTGACTGCAATTCACTGATTTCCCGTTGCGCCGACTGGAGTTCCTCATTCTGGATTTCCAGCTCTGCCTGATGGATTCTCAGTTCATGGATCAGACTGAGAATATCGGTGGGAGCCGGAGCGTTCTTCTCCGGCTGCTGCCGGATCAAGATCTCTGCCTGCCGCCGCAGCTGGCCGAATTTATCATCTTGATTGAACTTGTGAGGCATATTTGCTCCTTCGCCGGTGATTCTCTGAAATGGAGGAGGATACGGTAGGGGAAGCCTTCCTCTTCTCTGATTATCCGACCATGAATGAAGAAGCCGTGGCTGCCCTCGATTGATCCGGACTCCTGTACACCAAGACGAAGCAGGCAACGCCGGCGTTCTCGGGAGTTTCCGCAAAAAAGGCCTCAAGCGCTTCCAACCCGCCGGCGGATGGCCCAAGCCCGACTAAAGGGATGTCGATTCCGCTCTATCGGTATCTTTTCGGCCGTCAGCGTTTGTTTAGGCTGATTTGCTCATCGTTGATGAAGATAATTCGTGACCACCAGTTCAAATAGCCCTGGTCGCCAATTCCGATGAGATCAATAGTTAATCCCGAAACGATGAAGCGAGGAGTGCCGACGGAACATCTGAATGTACCAGGATAATGCTAATGCGCATGCATCTCCCTATTTTGTCGGCACTTGTTCATTGTGTCGAGTTCTCTAAATTATATCATGATATCAGGAAAAAACAAGCCGGATCAAATGGCCCTCAGTCACCTTAGCTATGATTTTTGCAGGGAAAAAACAGCCTCCTGCCTGCAAGGCTGCAGTGTCGGAGGATATTCCGGTAGATGTTGGTGGCACCCGCTCCAATAGGCACCGGAAGCTCCCTCTGTTAAGAAGTTTAAAGCCATACGAGAGCTTCAGGTGACTTTAACGAGATCCCCATAGTTGATGGATCTGAAATTAATCTTATGATGTCATATCTAGGAGCCTTTCGGAGAAAGCACTTTTCTCCCATCTCGGCGTTGTTTAAAAAACCAATGCTCGCTGAAGGTAAAATGAGAAGAAGATGGTCCTCGTTGCTGTGAGGAGGTTGCAGCCTATGGAGACCACTTAAGAAGATGGACCCGTCCGGAAGCTGTTTTCGGGGAAGAGGCATCTGCTGCTTAATAATATTTTACCTGATTACCCTAACTCTCAGCTCAAGTCAGGATTGTTCTTTCACTGGTCTCTACAGTTCGGACGGCTACAGCGAAGCCCTTTTATGGTGTCTCCGATGAAAAGAGCAGTGCCGGCCTGGGCCAGAAAATGCTCAGTTTCAGGGATAATCAGAATATGTTATGTAGAGGTGATTCGTCAATGTTCCGGGGCGAATTTGAAGAATTGAATGGCCCAGGAAAAACCCGTATAATCGGAGCGGTGAAAGACCGTGTCGAAGAGTCCTTTTAAACTTGCCTAATAAAGTTTAATTCATCATTATTGACAAGGTCGCAAAAACCTAATTTTTAATTTTGTGCCCAAGTTGTGCCCAA
>JADQBJ010000032.1:0-4331 GCA_016278675.1 Desulfobulbaceae bacterium
GAACCGGTAAATGTTTTCGCGCAGGTCTGGTAAAAACCCGCAGCTTCCATGTATCGACATTGCCCGTTTCACGTTGCGGTTCACTCACCTCAACCGGCAGACCATATTTAACTTCAAGACGTTCAACCAGAACACGACCAAGATCAGCCAACCCCTCACGCGTAAAACCGGCTCCCCCGGTAAAATCCAGATCTTCACTCAAACGTTGGGAACCATAACACACCCGCAGACATGTGCCGTCGATAAAGGTCAACTCTTTCAATAATCCTGCCTGGCTCATTTCGCGCAATATGTCATGATGAAGAAGCTCTTTCTCTACGACTACGCGAAGCGGTGCAAGTTGCGGCTGGCTGCGCATCGCCTGATCGACAAGCTGTTCAAAGATACTCACTGGCCACCTCCCAATCGACTAAGTCCGTGCTGCGCCGGGTCAACTTCATATCCTGTAGGGCAAGGGTAACCGAAGCCCGCCAGAGACGACAGTCCTGGTCGTAGCTCAATTGGTCTGCAACCTTGGCCGGCCGTCGCTTGGTGTGGATATATTCGATATGACCGAAATCGCCGCAGTTCACGATATGGCTACGCCCCGAAGACATCAGCGTAATCCAGTTTATTGGAATTTGAGATATGACCCCGGCATCACTCAGTACCGTTTCGAGGCTCAGGTAATTGAAGCCGTCCGCCCGCAGCTTTGCAGCCGTATGAAACAAGACCAGTCCTGCCTTGTAAGTCACCCGAGGATAGAGATAGATTCCCCGACAGACCCGTTTCAAGAGTCCTGACTTCTCGGCCCGACTTATAAGGACCTTGAAAGCGCCCGAACTTGCCTCCGGCATGGCGCTACGCATATCATCGAGGGAAAAGAGATAATGCTCTTCGCCTGCCAGTCTCTCGAGAAGTCGGGTTAATTCCTTGATCGGTTGCATCGCCACAGTCCACATAAAGTTACTATTTCTGTTACTTAATGTGTACCACCGCTGCCTGGAAACGTCAAGAAAGAAGAAAGCGCTGAATAATCTATCTGATTTGGATTACTATCGAGTTGTAGTTCTCGCGGCAATTCTATCAATCTAAATAATCTATGGCGTCAGATCACACCGAGAATCCACCCTTCGACCTGAGCAACAGGGTACTCGCCCGGTAGCATGGAAGGCTTGAGGAAACTCCCGAGGCTGCCTTCCGCATCCACCTGCCGCAACCAGGCAGAAGCGGCATAGGCGTCATGCTGGTCGCGTGTACGGTCCTCCCGTGGATAGCTTTTATTCCACAGCAATGGGTATACCTCTACCAGCGCCGATTTCCCCGCTGGTATTTCCCAGCCGTCGAAGGGCCAGAAGTGGACCCGGTCCCCAAGCTGATTGCGCAGATACCTCGCCAGGGCAGTCCGGCATGGGTCGATTTGGCCACCGAACCGGGCACGTCGAAGTGAAAGACCGACTTAGCTGCAGCCCGTCCCTCAGTGATACGCCGCCAGCGGGCGTTGCCGGAACGGGTTTCGCCTTCGCCCCCTTAAAACGTGCCGAATGAAATCAACGTAGGTGTGTTCGGCATCGGTCGGCCAGTGCTTCTGGAAATCATCGAGGAAGGTCGGCCAATCCGGTTCAAGGTGATGGACTTCGAAGTAACGCAGCGGGAAGGAAAAACCATGATCGATACCGGCCAGAGTCGGCACATCTTCTGACAACCGGTCTGCCAGCCATTCCGCCAGGCCGCGCCGGGTCCAGTACTTGCGAGGGCCGAGCGGCGGCTCCACCTCACCCGGCAAGGTCTCGCAGTTGGCTTCGTACACCCGGAGCCCTTTCAGGCTTGAATCCGGTGTCTTAGCACCAGAGTAGTCGATGCCGATATAACGGCTGAAAATTGCTTTGATGTGTTCAGTTTTTTTTACAACAACCATGACCGTGAACCTCGTATGTTCATTGAATAGAACAGAATGCTATCAACTGGATCACCAAGTTCCGCTGCAATACCCGCCGATCTTGGTTGCTGAAACAGCTTCAGCGTTTTCAAGGTCCCAAAAGTCATCTTACTCGGTCGGATCTTCGCATATTTCCTCCAGATGAGCACGAACCCCTCGAAGCCATTCACCCTCAGATTCAAGTCGCTGGTCATTGTGCCAAGTTCCGCTTTCAGTGTATCCGAGACTTGGGCGGCACGACCAGAACGGGTCGAACAGGCAGGATATCCGCTTTAGATGCGCTGCAGGCGTGCCGCATGAGCAGCTCATGAGCAGTCAAAGTCAACAGGTCCTCCTCGGAGCTGACGTCCAAGTCCTCAATGGCCTCACTGGCAGCAAATGCATCCATACCCAAACGCAACACATCACAACCACATCTGGTCGAGGTCTAGAAATGCTGCAGACTGGTTCTGCGCTTTTTCTCTCGTTCCATCTGCAAATCAACATCAAGTTGCATTCCTTCAGAAATAATCGTCAGTGCTCTATTGGCACCCACCCAGGCAATTGCACCTTTTCCGTTTTTCCATACTGTGTCTGAACTGTTGGCGATTTCCTGGTATTTACGAGAAGCAGTGATAATATCTCCTTTTTCCAACCGAACCCATTTGTAGCCCTGCGACTCAACCCGCAGAATGGCCTCGATTTCATCTTTTTGAAGAAGAGTATCAGAACCTGGAGAATGTATCTTCATGTAGGAAATTACAACCGTCCGATTACCCAAAAAAGCAGCTCTGATTCTCCAGCCGTGGTGATGAAACCGCATCTCTTTGGTTCCCTTTAGCAGAGGGATCATGATCATGCCGGATTCATCGACCGGAGAACCATATCTGGCTATCGACCCAGTAACATTATCTCTCAGCCGGGCTTGTACAGAGGATGACAACACCAGGAAAGAAAGGCAAAAAGCGATCAATACGCCAACTAATATCTTCCTACTCATACTCTGAAGGTCTCCTCACCCCTTTAGCGTAAGCTCCCCCCTACTTCCGGTAAATTTTCGTTCGATGATAATCAAGATTTTCCTGGGCCGGCCAGTATCCGCTGACCTGTGGCCTGAAAATACCGCGGGCAGAAAGCGTTTCCATGTGGCCGGGGAAATTGTTGTCCTGTCTGATAGCCGGAGATATCAATACTTCATAGTCCCGCCCCACGCTCATCAACCCTTCGTCGAAGGACCAATGGCAGAGGCGGCACAACGCCAGACCATTCTGCGGCTTGTCATCCTGACTTTTGCTCCACGGCACGATATGGGCCGCTTCAACGATGGTATGGCCTTCAGGTGTCAGCATCCGAATGCCGCACAACGCGCAACGGTGCTGATATAGTTTAACGATAGCCTTGCGAAAACCCTGATCGCGAATCCTGCCTCTGGTGTCCTCATCGGCAGCGACCAAAGCCTCCTGATAGAGGCCTTTCTCTTCCGCAATACGAAGTAATTTATCACAATAGAAAGAGGCGCCCTGGTGGATGAGCGATTGCTGCAATATCACAGGCTGCACTTCCTCGGCGAAAAATGTCTTCACCAGGACATGACGAAGTTTTTCACGCGAATTCTCCATGACGAGCAAAGAATATAGATCATCATCGAACCGCGCTCCAAGATACAACTCCCGCAAACGTTTTACCGAGCTGACAGTCCTGCCACTTTCATGGGGGACACCAGGCTGCTCCACCAGATGCCAGAATTCTGCGCTGGATAAATAATAAAAGGGATAAGACATGGCCCCAGAGGTTCCAACAGGCATTACTTTTGACCAGTAATTGGCAAAAAGTTCAGCCAAATCAAAGGAAATATCAACAAAATTCCTGTTGATCTGTCTAGTGGCGATCAGGTCGAAAATGGAAAGAAGAAGGAATGGCTTATGCGGAGCCTGGTGGCAAGTTTCTCTACCCCAGCGCTTACAATTTTTATCGGCCCTTATAGTTGAAAAAAGCTGTAAATAATGATTTAGCCTGCTGCACATGCTCACCTGCCTTACAAGCGACTAAAACTAATCGTTAAAAATCCTAAACTTCTATTAAACCTAACTTTGCCAATCAGGAATACCACCTATCTGCTCTTGTTGCAACAGTAGGTCTCCAGTGATGACGCGCTGTGTCAGGGTTAGCAGTGGAT
Source organism: Desulfobulbaceae bacterium (assembly GCA_016278675.1). GTDB lineage: Bacteria > Desulfobacterota > Desulfobulbia > Desulfobulbales > Desulfocapsaceae > Desulfopila_A. The sequence continues at coordinate 4,074 of JADQBJ010000032.1, forward strand.
AATTTCACCGCAGTGGAAATTAAAAAAAACCGAAATCAAACAACAGCAAGTTGTTCAATTTCGGCTTTTCGTCTGGTGGAGGCGGCGGGAGTCGAACCCGCAGACTACCTATGGATACTGGCTTTGCGAGCGTTTCGGGAAAAAATCGGGAAAAGCACTATCTTCTTTCTCACCGGGTCTATCATAGACCCAAATAAAGATAATCAGGAATTATGTTGCGAGATCAGTTATGTTGCGCCTTTTCTTCTCTGTTTATTT
>JADQBJ010000072.1:0-38759 GCA_016278675.1 Desulfobulbaceae bacterium
TCTCTGCAGCCCGGACGGCTGCAGCGAAGCCCCCATGGACGGGTTTATGGCGTCCGATGAAAAGAGCCGTCCCGGCCTGGGCCAGAAAATGCTGAGTTTCAGTAATCAGAAAAATAAATAATGGGAGTTGGAATAGGGACCGTTCGGCTTGATCTCACGCGTTTTTTTTTATAACCTCCAGACACCGTCCCAGACGGTATTGTTAATCGGCAAGACCTTATCGGACCTTTTTTACATACGGGGCAAGAATCGTTTTCCGCCAGATGCATCGAGAGAGAGTGGGTTGAGTTTTTTGCAATTCGCATGCATATGGATTCTTTCAGCGAAGGAGACAGTAGGGCTATGGAGTGGATCCGCAATGAGATGTTCGAGAGTTTACGGATACTAAAAAAAGGCTGCCTCAGGATTAAAACCACAGTTGATTAGACAAAAATCTTTTTCTAAATATCAAAAACCTAGGACTTTACGGGAACAGGTACAAGGCCATTGATTTTTCAATACCTTGCCAAAAAATTCACATACTCCATATCACGGATGTATTCGTCTATAGATTCCTTCCAGAAAGCTGTAGGCCCCGAAGGCGAAGAGGCCAAGAGCGACCACACCAAGTAATATGCTCCCATAGGCTTGTTGCTGGATGAATTCAAGTGCGGCATCGAGTCCTCTGGCCTTTTGCGGGTCGTAGGTCCAGGCTGCATAGGCAAGGAAAAAGGCTATGATGGTAAACACAACGGCTCGGGCGATCAGGCCGAATTTTATTATGGGGCTTACCTTTTCCATGAGGCTGCTATCCATGGCGAAATATTTCTTGTATTTCTCTTTTAACGCCTTCAGCGCATGAGCGACGCCCGCACCGAGAATACATAACGCCACTATCCCCACCAGCCATCGCCCCCATGGCTGCTGCATGAGCATTGCCGCCATCCCTTTGGAACCGTCGCCACCGTTGCCGCCACCGGAACCAAACAGCATGTTTAGTGCGTATACACCCAGCAGAATGTGGGTAACGGCACTGATCAACAAACCACCGCGGATGGCAAGTCCTTTTGGGTCCGTTCCATGATCATCGACATCCTTGATGGCCTGGACAAAGCGCCAAAGGGCATAACTGAAGAGCCCGAAGGCTATGATTCCGATCAATATATCTCCGAAGGGAGTGGACATGACGGAATGCAGAGCACCCTTGGTGCCGGAGGTTTTTCCTCCTTTTCCAAGTGCGGCTAGAAGCGCGAGTGCCCCAACGACAATATAAACGACACCTCGGGTGCAGTAGCCGAGGCGCGCCATCCATACCAATTTTTCCTGTGCTTGTTCCTGGGGCGATGTCGACATGTTTTACCTCATGATTCTGAACCACTATAAATAGCCTTGCAGCAATATGTCGGGTATGAAGTCAGTCGGAAAGCAGTTTTTTTACTCCACTGTCGATTTTTGGGCGGAGGGCAACTTTCGCTGCCCCGAGGAGTGCTCCGGTGGCGGCTGACCAAAGCAGCGCTCTGCGCCAGGTGACATTCTCTTCTTTCGGATTTCGCGGGGCCGTGCTGCCGATGACTTTCTCATAGGCTGCATCGATTCCCATTTTCATGATATAGGCGCTGAGTATCACAGCACCGCCCATGAGGGCTTTTTCAAGATTTCCTCGACTGCCTGGGCGTGTTAGTTTCATTCATGTTCTCCTGTTTTTTAGGTTCACTTCCGAAAATTTGAAAATTGCAGTCAAGCTCTGTCATTCCTCCTTTTACTCCGGAAAGACCCTTCTGATATTTTCTAGCTGCAAGATGCATTCCTAGTGTGTTCTCCTCGGAAAACGGCCCTTTTATCCGTTCCCGCGATATACTCAGAATCTTTTCGTCGAAGTATCAAAGTAATGCCTGTCGAAAGCATCGCTGATTGAACCTGTGGAGATTGCGTCATCCACTGGGTGGATTAAATGTAGCACTTGAAATAGCGACTTCTATTCTACTCCCGTAAAGTCGGATTATCCTGTCGTGTCGGACGGATGGTGAGGTCGGTGGAATGATTCACCCACACTTTTGCCTTGCAGCGCTTCGAGAGATGCCGGCGCTCTTTCCAAGGTTGAGTTTGATCGGGGATGTGGGGTAAAGAAAGAAATAAGCTGCACAGGCAGAATTGAACAACCTGTACAGCTCGTATGTAAAATGCTGGTCTTATACAACTGCCTCTTCTTTGGCAAGAAGCCGGTCGATTCCCTGTTTTTTGGGATTCACCAGTTGGCCAACAACATCTTTGTCCACATAGGCCACGATAATATCACCGATTTCTTCCTTAGCGTCTTTGAATATACCAAACCTTTTCATGCCGTTGGTTTGATGGCGATTGTCATCACTTGGGGTCATAAACTGCATGATGTCAGCTTTATAGCGGTAAATTAAATAGAGTTGAAGCAGGGTCATGAACCTTTTTCTGCGGAGACTGGTATCATGGACCTCCTGATTACGGATAAACAGAAACACCTTATCTTCACGATCACGCAGCACGGTAAAAATCACCTCAGCTATTTTGGTTTCCGTTGCGTCGAGAACATCGAGCTCCAAAATATCTGCGCCTGAACTCTGCGGTCTCAGCACGACCTTAAGCTCTGCATTAAGATTGTGCTTTTTCGACCACTTGGCCAACCACTCCTGAAGAATGGAAATCGGCGGTTCGATCTGAATAAGATGCTGAAATTGGGTGGACCCCTTACCCATGGCCTTGGTGGTTGCTGTTCTCCCGGTAGAGGCAGCAAGTGCACTATCGAGCCGGGGACCTCCGACCAGCGATTGCGGGGTGGTATAGGGAGATTCCAACAGCCGCAGTTTACGCTGCAGGCGGGCAAGTGCGAGCATGCCATCCTGCTGGAGAGCGCTGGCCAGCTCCTCTCCGGCAACACCATCCGCCTGATGACCGCCATAGGTGATGAAATTAAAGACATATCCCAGCTTGCCTATTTCAGCGGGAAACTGCCTCATCTCCTCATCGCTCATTCCCGTGGTATCCCAGTTAAATGAAGGAGAAAGATTATAGGCGAGCATCTTTTCCGGGTAGACTGCGTGAATGGCCTTGGCGAACACAGCCGCATCCTCCAGGTCGGCGGTTTTGGTTTCCATCCAGATTATATCCGCATAAGGGGCAACGGCCAGGGATTTGGCTATGGCAAATTCAATTCCTCCCCGTATCTGAAAAAAACCTTCGGTGGTCCTCGGCCGGTTCCAGTCCCAACTGACATTGGCACCAATCTCTTTGGCCTTCTGCCTCGCCTTCCAGTGGGAGACTCCTTTGGCATACTCCAGCCACTGCTGAACAGTCATTTTTATCTCGCGACCTTCATCGATGAGGAGCTGCAGGCGATCGGCTACAGCCTCGGGAAAGGTGCTGACTCCTGCTTCCGTCTCCCAGGCCGAGACCATCAGGTTTGTGGCTTCGTCAATTATACCGCCAAGCTCAAACTCATCTTCTGAAACCTTTTTGGCAATGATCCTCTTAAGTTCTTCATAAATGCCGGCTGACTGAAACCACTTGATAGCGAGCTGATATTCATCCTCATCCAGGTCAAACAAGAGATGTCCCCGTACGTTTGTATGCCCGGATTCGTAGAACAGTCGATGCAGTGCCAAGGTGCAGAACTTGTACAGCGGCACATCAAGGTTGGTTGCTCCAAGGATATACGCCTGGTCCCTGCTGTCGTTATTGCTGTCGAGCAGGGTTGCTGCTTCCGCATCTGTTCTGGCTACGATAATTCCAGGAACCCGCATGATGTCCAGCTGAAAACGGGCCGTATTTAATCTCTTTATTTGCTCATCCACGGAAACCAGGACCTTGCCGCCCTGATGCCCGCATTTCTTTGTACCCGGTCGCTGGTCCTCGATATGGTAGCCGGGAACACCGACCTCGACGAAGCGTCGGATCAGATTGCGAACATGGGCATCGCCGCCGTGTCCGGTATCGGCATCAGCGATGATGAACGGACGAAAATCAAATTCCGGATTTTTTTTTCTCTCCTCTTCCGTCATGCGGGAGCGAAAGAATTTCTGATTTTTATCAGCGGTCAGTAGTGCCCGAACAATTGGTGCCGCCTCATCCGGAACCTGACTGAGCGGATAGGATGCCAGATCTGCCCCCGGATCTTCATTTTTTGAGCCCTTGGCAGATGTTGCCCAGCCGCCCAGGTACATTGCCGGTATACCTGTTCTTTTTATGGCGACCGCCTGTCCGGGCGAGTATGGGCCGAAGGTGGTTATGGCAGTCTTATTTGCATAATTTTCCCGAAGCAGCGCATAAAATCCCTCCGCCGCTTCCCTGGCCACGGTATAGTCGTTTGCAATTGTCCCTTGCTGCTCTGCGACCTGACGTTCAGAATAAAGCCTTCGAATGCCTTCAAAACGAGGGCTGGAGAAATATTTCTTCAGTTCATCGATCTGTTCTTTTAGCATAATTTTCTCCTTCAGATTATGTGGTATAATCCAGATTCTCCGTGATTCTCTGACCGGTTTCCCTGAATTTTTTGATATACGCCTCGATACGCCTTTTTCCTTCAGTCAAATCTTCATTATTGAGATTGATATTCAACAGATCGATATACCATGGCATTTTCACTTTCTCGGCGATATAGTACTTCACCATTTCATGGACAATCGGCAGAGTTGTCGACTTTGATTCTTCATGGACATCCCGGTTATCTGCCTTAAGAAGCTTTTCATATTCTTCGTGCAACAATCGTTCAAAGAGATCCTTGTCAAAGACCTGCCCCTTTTCAACTCCGGTTTCCGGATCATCTTCAGTAATCACAGCTCCTTTGTGAACCCACTCCCAGAGAATGCTTAAGCGGATTTCACCGGTCGCCATATCTTCCATGAGATAAAGAATGTCATCGTTGCCGAAAAAATCGGCAGGTTTCAAAGCGGCAGCCTGAAATCCCTGGGAAAAAGCGTTACCGTACTGCAGGGCAACACTGAGTAGATTTCTTGCGCCGCGAATGGTTCTCGGAGCATCTTCTAAAAGAAAAAGATCATCAGCATCACGCTGCTCATAACCAAGAGGCGGGAAGTCCTTGCCCAACTGGTTCTTCTCACCAATTTTCTGCCAGGCGGGACGGATAATGTGCACCATTTTCCAGTGAGCGACCCATTTGCCGCTTGCCCCGGCCTGTTGCTCGCGTTCCGCTCCGGCAAGCGCGTTTTTCATACTGGTTTCTACCCCTTTTGCGGAACCCACGGGAATGTTCGGCTCCATTCCCCCCTGGAACAAGGCAAAATTACCGTTCATATCAGGGGTGTTGACACAGCGGCGAACTCTGTCCTCATAGTGACGCATATAGCCATAGGTCATGGTAATAGCTTCAATATTGGGATTAATGAAACGGTTGTCCCAGGCCATGGCATCGGCGACGCTGTTTATGTAATCCCAACGACCGGTATTAAAACCAATAAAATGTCTCCCCAGTGCGGCACGGATTTCCATGATCTGAAAGGTTGCCTCCACCTGTTCCAAAAGGACATAGGCCAGAATAATACCTTGCTGAAGATCCAGATGGGACTCCAGAGCATCAAGAAGTTTTCCCCAAAATGCGGCTTCTTCCGCAGTCTGTATTTTAGGAATATACAACACCAGAGAAGAACCGTTGTTCTGCAGTTCTTTATAATTATTGCAGATGTAGAGGGCAGTATCCACTATTGAAGCGGACAGCCCGCGTCCCAGTTCATCCCGGAAATGCCGGTCATCAAGGTGCAGCCCGCGCGGTCTGAATATTCTGGTGGTGAATTGCAGCTGTTTCTGCCAGTCATCGATGATCGTTTTGCCTAAAAAGGATTCAGCCCAGCTATTCATTTCTGCAGCAACTTTTTCGGCGGCAGTTAAGAATACAGGATCGTTGCGAAAAGCCAGCTTGAGGTTCCTCAAATTATCAAGAGACATGGTTTGAATCTGACCAAGAGCATCCTCTCCATCGAACATCCAACCGTCAGCCCCGGAAAGCAGGGCATATGCCACATTTCGGATGCTGCTTTCAAGCGGTGCCCCCGGCTTTGCCGCCGGTCCGGTGCCCTGGATCCACTGCCTCTGCAAATCAGCTGGGATCGTCGGACCTTCAAATCTACCCGCCCTCGCATCGGCAACCGCTATGCTGGTGCCGGCAATAGTCGAATCGGCATCCAGAAAGGTTATTCGCTCTTTTTCTGCAAATCTCCGCCTTCTTCTCTCATTGCGCCTCTCCATCAAGGCGATGCGCTCACCGTTAAGCGACGCTAATTTCTCAAGAGTTTTCAAGGCATAAGGCTCAAGAACATCGGGATACTTCTGCAAAAGCTCTTTCGGGTACTGCAGTCGTGTAGTGGCTGAGTCATTCATGGCAACTCCTTTTTGTGTTAGTAAAGAGTACAATAGGAATTGACGGAAGAGGTTGTCAAGCGAAATTTCGCTAACTAAGATATTTCATTTTATCTTGAAATTGCCGAACACATGAAGTACGTTGACATCATGGCAAAAACAACAAGCTCAGAAAACCTGAAAATTATTTTTGGAATAAAGGTAAAAACCTTTCGAACTGAACAGGGATTATCTTTGCAGACGCTCTCCGGGAAATCAGGTATCGCACTCTCCTATCTCAGCGAAATTGAATCCGGCAAGAAGTATCCGAAACCGGAAAAGCTTATAGACCTGGCACAGGCCTTGGGTGTGGACTACGATGAGCTGGTATCACTCAAAGTCGACAAATCCCTTGATCCCTTTACGGCACTTATCGATTCCGAACTGATAAAACAGTTCCCTTTTCATCTCTTTGGCATTTCCGCCCGGGACATCCTTGGCCTTTTTAAAAATGATCCGGAGAACGCCCATTCCTTTCTCCAGACCTTTCTGCAAATCAGCAGAGCCTATGACATGTCGGTTGAAACGTTTCTATTTGCCGCTCTGCGGACCTTTCAACGACTGCATAATAATTATTTCCCGGACCTGGAAAAGCTGGCCGATGATTTTTCAAAGCAAAATGAATTAAGCAGCAACATGTCAAGTTTCGCTCAAATCAAAACGATCCTCGAAGAGAAACATAGGTATCATATTGAGGAAAATGGTTTTTCGGATCATCCAGCGCTCAAAGGATTTCGCTCGATCCTCAGACGCGAAAGGCATCTCTCCATCAACAGTAGACTGCTTCCCGCACAAAAGGCCTTTATTCTTGCCCGGGAACTCGGCTTCCTTGAACTTGGTATAACCGATCGACCGCTGACCTCGTCATGGATTGAGGTGAAGAGTTTCGATCAGCTGGTTAATAACTTCAAGGCATCCTATTTTGCCGGAGCATTGCTTATTGAAAAGGAAAGTTTCACAAGAGATGTAAAAAATTTACTGAGCAAAAGTACATGGGATGATAAGACCATAATGGCTTTACTTGATTGCCACAAGGCCACTCCGGAAATGCTCCTCTACCGTATGAGTCAACTGCTGCCAGGAGTCTTTGGCCTGGATTCTATTTTTTACCTGCGCTTTACAGATTCCAAAGACCGGTTTTCGGTAAAACTGACCAAGGAACTCAATATGACGGATACTCTGGTTCCATATGGTTTGGGCATCAGCGAACACTACTGTCGGCGCTGGCTGCCGCTAAGGCTCCTCAAAAAAGTGCGCCAAGACGGTCTTTCCATCACAACAGGCGTACAAAAGATCCACTTTGTAAACAGCGGCACCAAATTCCTCCTTCTCAGTCTGGCACGACCGCTCTCGCTTGCCAGAGAGCGAGGCTCGGCAATTGTTATTGGCTTTAAAATTGACAAAACATCCCGAAAACACATCAAATTTTTGGATGATCCAACAATTGTAGAGGAAGATGTGGGAGAAACCTGTGAGCGCTGCCCACTGACCGACTGCAGCGAAAGAGTTGTTGAGGCTTCTATTATCAGCAGGCAAGACCGGTCAACACGAAGAGAATCAGCTTTGCAGGAATTTCTTGAATAGAAATTGCTGATTTCAGCATACCAATCAGGTGATAGCGATAAATCAACGATTAGTAAGCCCCTCCTAAACTTTTCTGCTGATTCCTTTCCTTTAGCCATCAATATCAAGCAATTTTGGCTTTTCAAGAAGTTACTCTACATATTCAGCCGAACCTGACATTGGAAAATCGGTTGTTCCGCGACCAGGGTGCATGACGAAAAAGTGTGGTCCATTTCTTGCAAAGAACTGAAGAATCGAACATGCGGGCGATGAGTGTTGGGTTTCGCGGGCTCATTTCTTCTCCAAAGCCATCGTCGTGGAGGAATGCACCATACCAATATGGAGGATGAAGGGTATGAAAAGTGCGGAGATATCTTCTGGTTTGCTGTTGATTTCCGTAGTTTATTCGATTTTTCTCGCCTTTTCCGTTTCGGCTGCGCCGCTGATAATTGATCACAGACACACCGACATTACCGTCCTGACCAGGGAGGCCATCGAACAGGCCAAGGAAAGACTCCACATTGCCTATGGGCACACATCTCACGGCAGCCAGCTGACTACGGGAATGGCTGGTCTGGTTGAGTTCGCCAACGGCGGGGGGCTCGGTCTGTCCCTGCCGGCAAATATTTTCGCCTGGAACAACGGCGGAACAGACGGAGCCCTGGATCTGCATGACTCATTCATGATCGGAGACGCCGGTGGCTATCCGCAGTGGGTGGATAGAACCCGAGAATATCTTGACAACCCTGAAAACAGCGATGTCAACGTCGTCATCTGGTCCTGGTGCGGTCAGGTGAGCGACAAATACAGGGCCGGCACCCTGGAAAGCGAGTACCTCCTGCCCATGACCCGGCTGGAGCAGGATTATCCGCAGGTCAAATTCGTCTACATGACCGGTCACGCCCATATCGATGAAGACGCCGACACCAAGGCCGGCAACGAGATCATAAGGAACTACTGTCGAGCCAATGAAAAAATACTATACGACTTCAATGACATAGAAAGCTACGACCCAGACGGCACATATTATGAGTTTCCCGATGACAGCTGCGATTACCACGCCAACCCCTGGTTTTCGCGGATAGGCAACTGGGCCATCGAATGGCAGGATAGCCATGTTGAAGGAGATGACTGGTATAACTGCGAATCCGCTCACAGCCAGCCGCTCAACGCCAACCGCAAGGCCTACGCCGCCTGGTATCTTTGGGCGGCTCTGGCAGGATGGACACCCGCTGGAGTCGATATACATGCAAGCGGTGGCCAGACGACGGTGACGGAGGGAGGAGAAGGGGCTGACTACCAGTTTGTCCTGCGCTCCCAGCCTTCAGGCGAGGTTATCATCGACCTCGATCCGGATATACAAACGGATATCCCGAACGGCGCGGGCGGGGCGCTGTCGCTGAATTTTACGCCGGCCACCTGGAACATCCCGCAAAGGGTACAGGTGACCGCCGTCGATGACTCCTGGGCGGAGGGACAACACATGGGAACCATTAGCATCAGGGTGACAAGCAGCGACCGCGCCTATGATGGTGTCGAGGTAGACGACATCACGGTGGTCATAATGGACAACGACCAGCAGGGGGACTCGCATCCCATAGAGGGTATTCGCCTGCTGCTGTTGCAGCGCGACGAAGGCGAATAATTGCTCTTGAAGCAGCAGCACAATGGCTTTTCCTGCCCAGTGATCCTGCCTGGCTTTGGTCCGGTCCGATTCCGCCGGAAATTTCCGATCGCATCAGACAGCTATTAGCCGATCAACCTGCGATAATCCTAAATTGCCACAACCAATAATTCTTTTTCTTGTGTTTGAGTATTTTTTAGATTCAATGAGTTGACTTGGTCCGCCAAGAGCAAGGGCATTACCAGGAGATGCCTTATCCTCATGCCAGGCCGATACGCACTCCTTCGATGACGGCGGCGATCACCAAAAGGGGCAGGACCAGGCGAAAAAAGATGAAATAACCCTTTTTGGCCCTCTCTCCATAGGACTCCTCTTTGTTTTTCCTGAATATCCAAAAGCCTCGCCGCAGACCGATACCACACGCCAGAAAAAACGCGGGCAGTTCGAATATTCCCTGAGGGAGAATATTGAGGAAGCCGATGCGGGGATTCTCCTGCAACGATAATACGGCCCCCAACAATTATCCGTTTTGAGCGGCAGCAAAAATGGCTAATCTTCAGTCACAGTAATCGACTCTGGATTCGCAGTCGGTGGTTCATTTATCACGAGGATGGAAACATCCACAGTTGCCACTGCTGAATCTGCCGAGCCGTCACTGACCTTGAATGTGAAGAGATCGCTGCCGGAGGTATCGGGGAGAGGTGTGTAGGTAAAAGATCCATCTTCACTGTCGATAATGGCAACAGTACCCTTTTCTGGATTTGAAACCAGCCTATAGGTTAATGGGTCATTATCTGCATCTGTTGCACTCAGACTGCCGCTGTATTGGGTGTTTTCGATAACAATTATGGCGCTATCGAATGCCGTCGGTGCTGTGTTTTCCTGAGGGGGAAGAACAATTTCGCTGGTATAGTCACTCTCCAAAATATCCTTGTATGCCGTAAGCGCGAAATAGTATGTCTCGATATTTGAAAGGCCGCTCAGGGTGAAGGAGGTGACATTGCCGGTATCCACCGGAGAAGGTCCCTCATTTGCTCCTCTCCCGTCATAGGGTGGGCCGCTGCTTCCTGATTTATAATACAACCTGTAGCCGTCAATATCTTCCGGATTTTCAACCCAGGTAAATGTGACATCACGAGGATACGCGCTAGTGGCAAAAACCGCGAGAAGGATCAATTCTCCGAGCATTAATCCAGCGATACATAACATTCGATGGTTGTTTTTTTTCATATTAAGAGCCACTGGCAAGCAAAGGAAATATGCAAAGAAGCCCAATTACCTGCTGCACCTTGGGCAGTTTATAGCAGTAGGATTAGGGAAAACTATAATGCACAATTCAAACCTGGAAAGCTTCACGGTGGCTTTTCATGCCGGCAGGCGAGTAAGTCGTTCGAATAAATGAGCGATGACATCTGGAATAAAGGTTATCCTGATTATCCCTAATCCTCAGCTCAAGGTCGGGACTGCTCTTTTCAGGTCTCTGCAGCCCGGACGGCTGCAGCGAAGCCCCCATGGACGGGTTTATGGCGTCCCGATGAAAAGAGCAGTCCCGGCCTGGGCCAGGAGATGCTGAGTTTCAAGGGTAATCAGAAAGGTTATTATTGTGGTTCGCCTTCCATTGAGGGTCAGCGTTGTCAGCGTTGAGCCGCAGCCGGAATGTTGTTCCAGATGCTTACGACAGCAGCAGGTCGATGGCGTGTATATCAGTGTCGCTGAGAGCGAAATCGAAGATGTCGATGTCCTGGCGCATGTGCTCTTGCGACGTGGTGCCGGTCAAGGGGATGATACCCGAGAGGCTGAGGTAGCGGAAAAAAACCTGTGCCTCCGTTTTCTCAAGCCGTCTGGCGATCTGTCGCACGCCGTCGCTGGCCAGGATGTGGGGATTGGCCGTCAGGGTCCAGAATCCTTGGTAGATGATGCCTTTTTCCGCACACCAGGCGCGCAGCCTGCGGTCATAGTCCGTCTGCTGATAGAAGCGGTTCTGTACGACGGCGGGCTTGATTTCGGCATCATCATATAGCGCTGCCAGCAGGTCCGGCGTATAGCAATTGCTGATACCCAGCTGCGAGACGCCGCCATCCTTGTGAATTCTCTCCATGGATCGCCACACATTCATCAGCAGGGAATGCGGGGCCAGCGGAGAATGCAGGATAAAGGAATCGATGTGATCCGTCTGCAGATTGTCCTGCGAGGCTGCGAATGACTGCAGGACCTGATCCTCCACAGGCGCATTCCTGTCATACGGCACTTGCGCCGGATCCTGTCCCTGGAGAGGGGTGAACTTGGTCTGCAGAAAGAGTTCTTCCCGTTGTATTCCCTGCTCCTGAAGGCGTCGCAAGGCCTGACCCACTCGAGGCTCATCGTAGTGTTTCGGCTGCGCGGCGGTATCGATGCCGCGGAATCCTGTAACAACCGCCTGTTCAACCAGATCGGCGGTTTGTTCTTTTTTCCAGGCCGTGCCGTAGAGAATGCGGGGCATTCGCAAACCGGCCGAAGTCGTCGTCCACATTTCCTCGCGCATAACCAAAAGCTCCTTTTCTATTTTCTTCCCGGGGGCATCCACGGTGGTGGATAGGAATACGATGGTTATGAACGTCTGTTCGTCAAGCGTTTGCTGCCTTCTATCTCGTTCTCTCTACGGTCCTATCAGAAGTAATGCCGGCATCAGTTGCGTTTTGTTTCTTTGTGGAATTTTTTCTCCACTCAACAAATCCGTCTCGAGCCAGTCGAAATAAAATATTATCATTCACAACTACGATAGCCGGGCCCCTTACTTTTTCTAATTTCATCGTCCGCACTCAGCTGCACGGTGAACCCCACCATCCAGGCCGAGGGATTTTTCGAAAATGATTATCCTGACCCATTTCTTCAGGGAGCAACAGTGATTATCCTGAAATTACTGAAGCGGCCTTCCATGGTCTTTTGCGCCGTCTGAACTGTGGCGGCAGGTCAACATTCGTGGGGGCATAGACAAATGAACTCACCACAGAAAATCCTGCTGACCGGCGCAACCGGCTTTATCGGCAGCACTCTGCTGAAGGAGCTTGTCCGTCAAGAACTGCAGGTAAATTGCTTGAGCCGTTCTGTTGCAAAACTGGAAGGAAAACTGCCTGAGGGCGATATTCATATTTTCGAAGCCGACCTGCTCGAATCAGAGACACTGCCGCCCGCTTTCGAAGGTGTGGATGCAGCATATTATCTTGTCCACTCCATGAGTGGGGGCAAGAAAGGCTTCGCCGACAGGGACCGCCGCGCTGCGCAGAATTTTGTCGAGGCTGCGGAGAGGGCCGGAGTTGAACGGATAATCTACATGGGAGGATTAGGAGAGAAAGGAGAGAGACTTTCGCAACACCTCGCCAGCCGCAGAGAGGTAGCCGAGATTCTCGGCTCCAGTAAAGTTCGCCTGACTATCCTGCGGGCGGCGACCATTATCGGGGCGGGCGGAGCACCCTTCGAAATGATACGTTATCTGGTTGAACGATTGCCGATAATGGTCTGTCCGCGATGGGTAATCACCAAATCACAACCCATAGCCCTCCAGAATGCCGTCGAGTACCTGGCCGGATGCCTCACCTGCGCAGATACCGCAGGAGATACCTTCGATATTGGCGGCCCGGACATAATCACCTATCTCGAACTTATCCGCATGTACGGTAATGTAAGGAATCTCCACCCCGTCATTATTCCTGTCCCGATACTGACCCCACGTCTTTCCTCATACTGGGTTGACCTGATCACGCCGGTATCGTCAGGGGTCGTGCGATCCCTGATCGAGGGACTGAAAAATGAAGCTATCTGCCATGACCATCGCATCCGCGAAATGATCCCCATCACCTTATTAACAATGCAGCAGGCTATCTGCACGGCGCTGGTCGAAAGCAGCGAAGGTCCCGGAAAACTGGACTCGCCTGCACAATGCGCGGTTGGTTCTGAAACCGAAAGGAAGTGAAGATCATATGGCAATCGGATTGCTCAGGATGCTGTTGCCTTTGCTGGTCCTTATATAAAAATTATTAAGGGTGCTTATCCCAATGACTTCTTGTTACTACTCAATATCTTTTAATTCTGTTCTGGTGTCATGCAAACACCAGACGACCTGCAATTTTTCTTCCGTTTTCATTTCCTTTTCCAGGGGGGTTCATGATGAATCTGATAAAAAAGTTAGCTTACTTCCACGTATCAGCAACATTTTTTACAGTTCTGCTGATAGCATTGACAACCGTTCCGGCTGTTTCGGAAGAGTATAAAGCCTTAGACGGCGTACAAAAAATAAAGGCTGTTTTTGACGTAAGCTTGGGTGAACCATCTGCCGCACCTGTTGTCTTCTGGGCGGTCCGAAACGTATATGAAGATAAAAGTATCCAGGAACTTCCGGAAGAAACTGAAGTTGCCGTTGTCTTCCATGGACCCGCAGTCAAACTGATTTCTACTGACAGTGATGGGTACAGCGATAAAGAGAAGAAAGCTCTGGATGAGTTTGCCGCAATGATCCGCCAGATGAAACAGGATGGAGTTACATTGGAAGTATGCATGTATGCTGTAAAGGTGTTTGGCATAGATCCGCAATCGATTCTGCCCGAAATCGATCGTGTGGGGAACGGATTCATTTCGGTTGTCGGTTATCAGGCTCAAGGATACTCAGTCGTCGTTGTGAAATGACATAAGCAAGGCTATTTATCAACAAAGTTATGAACAGAGTTATCAACAGGTCATCTTCCTTAAAGCAGAAGTGATAGAGGGAGTCTGTTATCAACAGGATATTAACAGAATTATCAACATCGGAGCGAGGAGAGGAGAGAGAGGTGCCGTCACTCGCCTGAAAACCATTTAAGGTCGTTGGACATACAGTTCCGGTACATCATGCGTGTCCAGCTTTTACAGGGAGCATAGGCGGAAGTTTCAACATAATCCCTGAAATAGATGCATTCTTTATGCGTCCAGATCAGGACAAGATCGTTGCAGGTCCTTTTCCTTTGAGTTTTTTCTGTTACATCGCCGATCTCTTTCACCCAGTTTGCCGCAAAATCGCATTTTGACTGAGCATGATCTCTGAGTATTTTCCCTCTGGTGCTGTTCAGTGTGTCGATCCAGTCAGTAGCCTCCTGAAAGCAACCCGATTGGGAAGCGGCCGGGGGAGCGAAGGAGAAGAGCAGGGAAGAGATTAGAAAAGCCAGGGCGAGAATGGTGGTTTTTGATGAAGCTGATTTCATACAATATCCTGTCCCGATGGATAGATCATGTCGCATCGTTAATTTTTGTCTGACTGGAGAAAGGTTTCTGGTTTTCTATCTATGATGGTCTCGTTAAAGGCCGATACTGCCTCTGATAAACCGAACTTTCTCGAAATCTGCATTTATCGCAGAATCGAGCTCGGCAACTTCGAACTTTTTACCAGATCATCTTCTGTGGGATGATACATTACAGCCAAGAGGATAAAAAATTCAATCTGTTTTGATATTTTCTACATTAAACCGCCAATCGTAAAAAAAAGATCAGATAAAGCGTTTCATCA
Source organism: Desulfobulbaceae bacterium (assembly GCA_016278675.1). GTDB lineage: Bacteria > Desulfobacterota > Desulfobulbia > Desulfobulbales > Desulfocapsaceae > Desulfopila_A. The sequence continues at coordinate 15,060 of JADQBJ010000072.1, forward strand.
ATTCATCCACCGCCGAGTCAACATTTTCAGGGGTTATCTGAAAACGGGCGCAGCCAGCTTCCGCCATTGCTCTTTTTGCCGGATCTTTCAGATCGGCGAGGCGAGAGAAGACACCGGTTCTGCGGCCAACCTGAAAAAGCATCTGCTCATGGGGTGGCAGCTGTAGAAAGGTTTCCACAATAGTGGTCATGCGGTCCTTGTCTTCTGGAAGAACACCCTGGACTTCCTCAAACAGATTGAGAATGTGGTCACTTTTGAGGGTGGAGGTAACCCCCTCAAGTTGCCGCAGAAAAAGCAGAATTTCTGCGGCAATTTCTTTGTCTGTTTGTTTGCTGAATTTTCCGGCACTGTAAAGTTGAAAGAGCTCAACATGGTCGGGGATTGCCAGACTGCGCAGCCGGATGAAATCGGCATTGATTGCATTGAGTGCATCCGCAGTTTCCAGGGCATGATCCCGTGAAAGTTCTCTGCCGCCCAACCCCGGCATTACATATTCGGAGAGTTCCATGCCTGCCTTTTTTACCTTAAGACCGGCTGTGATGTGATCCTCCTTAGTAGAGCCTTTTTTTACCAGTTTTAGAACCTTGTCGGAGCCTGATTCCATACCTATATGGATGCGGTTAAGACCGGCCGCACGCATTTCGGCAAGTTTCTCATCCTCTATCCTGCGGATGGTATGAGATCTGGCATAGGAGGTTATCCGCTCCACCTGGGGGAAAAGTTTCTGTAGATAACTGAGAATACGGATCAGGTTATCCGGTTTGATGATAAGGCTGTTGGCATCCTGTAGGAAAATCGATCTTTTCCCTCCGCGTATCCAGTTGACGGCGCTGCTCAAAGCCATTCTCTCGCCCATGTCGAGATCTTTCGCTAATGGAGAGAGGTCTGCCGTGGTAAAACCGCTGCCGAAGGAATCCTGCAGAAGGGTAACGAAACGATGAACCGTATCGATATCCCGAATCACATGCTCCACCGGGCGAAGGGAAAATTTCTCACTCTTGTAAACCGGACAAAAAGTGCAGCGATTCCAAGGGCAGTTGCGGGTCACCCGAATAAGAAGGCTCGCCGCTTCGCTTGGGGGACGAATGGGGCCCTGTTCAAAACCTTGATAATTTTCTGACGGTATTTTGCTATTGTCTTTCATGTTAATATACAGTTGAAGATCTTTCCGGTCTGGATTCTTAGGTATAATATTACAAGAGCAAGCAAGCCCATCCGCACAAATGACGAATGGGCTTACTTGTAGTGCTTAAAAGTATAAGGCGAGTTTTACAAAATGGTATCGATATCTACATATTCCATATCGAAGGCTTCGGCCACGGCCCGGTAGGTAACCTTGCCCATGACAACATTGATGCCGGGTTTAATTTCTTTGTTGTCCCGGCAGGCTTTCTGCCATCCCTTGTTGGCAATTTGCAGGGCATAGGGCAATGTCGCATTGGTGAGCGCCATGGTCGATGTTTTGGCTACTGCTCCAGGCATATTGGCAACGCAGTAATGCACTATACCATCAACGACATAGGTGGGTTCGGTATGGGTGGTGGCCTTTGATGTTTCAAAACAGCCACCCTGGTCAATTGCCACATCCACCAGGACCGAGCCGGGCTTCATACCGGAGAGCATTTCGCGGGTGACAAGTTTAGGTGCCTTTGCTCCGGGAATGAGGACGGCGCCGATAACCAGATCAGCTCTGGTGAGCAGGTCACGAATGAGGGGCGGGCTGCTCATGAGCGGAAAGCAGTTGCTGGGCATAACTTCGCTGAGGTAGCGGAGTCTGTCGAGATTGGTATCCAGGAGATAAACCTTTGCTCCCAGTCCGCAAGCCATTCTCGCCGCATTTATGCCGACGATACCGCCGCCGATGACGACGACATTGCCGGGTGGCACTCCGGGAACTCCGCCGAGCAAAACGCCGCTGCCGCCCTGATGCAGCTCAAGGTATTTTGCTCCTTCCTGGGCAGCCATTCTGCCGGCAACTTCGCTCATTGGGGTCAACAGGGGCAGGGAGCCATCGGCTTTCTGGATGGTTTCATAAGCGATATTGACGGAGCCTGCCTTAACCAGCGCTTTGGTCAGTTCCAGTTCTGCTGCCAGGTGAAGGTAGGTGAAAACTATCTGATCCTGCCGGATGAGTGAATATTCCGAGGGCTGCGGCTCCTTGACATGCATCACCATGTCTGCCTTTTCATAAACTTCTGCAGGGCTTGCGATTATTTCGGCACCGGCACGAATATACTCTTCATTGGAGAAGCCGCTGCCCTTACCGGCATTGTCCTCCACAAGAACCTGGTGACCGTTTTGCAGTATCACCTCGACCCCGGCCGGAGTCATGCAAACACGGTGTTCGGCAACCTTGATTTCCTTCAGTATTCCAATGATCATCTGGCGTTCCTCCTGGTAAAGGCCTTGATGGATGATGTGCTTGCTGCTTTGCCAAAAATCTCTCTTTCACCTTTTCCGGTACCCAAAGAAAACAATACCGTTACAGATGCCAACTCTTTACAGAGTACCCCCTTGAGGAGTATAAGAACCTTTAGAGATCATTTTCTTGCAAAAAAAAAAACAAGAATACAAAAACAATCTGTAAGGTACTAATATCTTCTTTGTCAGAGCGCGATTCGAGAAAGCACCTCTCCTCTTGGCCGGGTTAACGAGCGAAATACGCTCTACTCTTTTTTCTTCTGCCTGGATCCACAGGCGGCAGGTCCGCCACTGCAGTGACACATGCCGGTCAGCTGATGCCTCTCCGAACGTTGTCTTGATTTACAGAAATTAATACACAGTGCCGCTCCCGTTACTATCATAAAGCTCAAGAGTGTGGTGGTTATAAAAGTAGCCATAATATATGCTGAAAATATCAGCCTCCAAAATCGTCGAAACGAATGTTTTCCTTTTCAACACCGAGATTATCGAGCATTTCCGTGATCGATAGGGTCATCATCGGCGGTCCGCACAGATAATATTGAATATCTTCAGGTGCTGGATGGTATTGCAGATAATTGTCGTACAATACCTGGTGAATAAAGCCGGTGTCGCCGCTCCAGTTGTCTTCGGGCAGTGGGTCGGAAAGGGCAACATGAAAGGAAAAATTTTCATTTTCCTTATCCAGCTTTTTAAATTCTTCGGTATAAAAGAGTTCTTTCTTGCTTCTGCCGCCATACCAGAAGGACACCTTGCGTTGCGTTTTCCGGCCTTTGAAAAGCTCGAAAATATGACTGCGCAGCGGCGCCATGCCAGCACCTCCTCCAATGAAGACCATCTCCGCATCACTCTCTTCGAGATAGAATTCGCCGTAGGGTCCCGAGATGGTGACCTCATCACCTTCCTTAAGGTTGAAAATCCAGGAAGAGACCTGGCCCGGCGGAATCTGATCCTTGGGGTCTGTGCCCGGAGGCGGAGAAGCGATGCGGACATTGAGCTTGATGATTCCTTCTTCACCCGGATAATTGGCCATGGAGTAGGCTCGTGTCACCGGGGTGTAGACGTGAGATTTATACTGGAACATCTTGAACTTCGTCCAGTCACTGAGGTAGCGCTCATCGATGTCAAAGCTGGCGTAGTGGACTTCGTGGGGCGGCACTTCAATTTGTATATATCCTCCCGATTTAAAATTCACCGGATCGCCTTCCGGCACCTCCAGAACCAGTTCCTTGATAAAGGTAGCCACGTTTTTATTGGAGATGACTTTGCATTTCCATTTCCTGGTTTCCAGAACTTCCGGTTCTACCATAATGTCGAGATCACGCTTGACCGGCACTTGGCAGGCCAGGCGTATGCCGCTTCGGGCCGCACGGTTGCTGATCTTCGATTTCTCCGTGGGCAGAATCGAACCGCCGCCTGACTTAACCATGACAATGCATTGCGCACAACTGCCGCCACCTCCGCAGGCGGAGGGCAGGTAAATGCTATTGTCGGCAAGTGTGGTCAAGAGCTTACCGCCGATCGAGGTGGTAAGTTTTTTATCTTCATTAATGGTAATGGAGACTTCCCCACCGGGCAGCATGGTCTTTTTGGCAATAGTAATAAGCGTTACCAGGATAAACTGTATGACCAGAAAGCTTACTACGGCAATTATTATTTCAATCATCCTGCATCTCCATCAAGGTAAAGCATGTAAAGTCATCTTACATCCCTGCAAGTCCCATAAAGGCCATGGCCATGAGGCCGGCGGTTATGAAGGTGAGGCCCAGTCCTCGTAATCCGGCGGGAGGATTGGCGTATTCCAGTCTTTCCCTGATGCCTCCAAGGGCGACCACGGCCAGAAAAAAACCCGCTCCGGCCCCGAACCCATAAGCCACACTCTCTGTAAACGTATAATCACGCTCCACCATGAATAAAGAGGCGCCCAGAATGGCGCAGTTGACCGTGAGCAGAGGTAGAAAGATGCCCAGGGTATTGTAGAGCGCGGGAATATAGCGGTCGAGAACCATCTCCAGGATCTGTACGGTTGCCGCAATAATGGCGATATAGGTGAGCAGCCCCAGGAAGGTCAGATCGACATCCGGATAACCGGCCCAGGTCAGGGCACCGGGTTTAAGAACGTGGTTAAGCACAAGATTATTGAGAGGAACGGTAATAATCTGCAGGAAAAGTACCGCGCTTCCCAAGCCGATTGCTGTTTTAACCTGCTTGGAGATGGCCAGAAACGTACACATCCCCAGAAAAAAACTGAGGGGCAGGTTTTCCAGAAAGATAGATCGGAGAATTATATCGATATAGTGGGACATCAATCTTTCTCCTGTTGTTCAGGATCTAATGTTCTCAGTATCCAGATGATGCCGGCGATGAGAAAGAAGGCGCTGGCAGGCAGGACCAGCATGCCGTTGCGCAGATACCAGCCGCCGTTGGTGACAAGCGGAAATATTTCATAGCCGAAAAGCGATCCCGATCCGAAAAGTTCGCGCACAAAAGCTACAGTCATTAAAATAAAACTGTAGCCCAAGCCGTTGCCGATACCATCCAGGAAGCTGGCCAGAGGGGGATTGCTCATGGCAAAACCTTCAGCCCGGCCCATGACTATGCAGTTGGTGATTATCAGCCCGACAAAGATGGAGAGCTGCTTGGAAAGCTCGAAGAAAAAAGCCTTGAGGATCTGATCGACCAGGATTACCAGGGTAGCGATAACGGTAATCTGGATGCCGATGCGCACGGTGTTTGGTATCTGAAAGCGGACGATGCTGATGGTGAGATTGGAAAAGCCGGTCACCAGGGTAACGCAGACGCACATCACAAATGCCGTTGCCATCTGTCCGGTAACCGCCAGGGCCGAGCAAATTCCCAAAACCAGCAGGGTGATAGGATTGCGTTGAAATATCGCTCTTTTGACTAGTTCCAAGTTGGTTTCAGCCATTTAATTCTCCTCCCTCTTCTTTCATTTGTGTAAGAAATGGTTTGAAACCATAATCGCCGCCGAACCAGAAGTTGATGATATCATCTACCCCGTTTGTGGTAAGGGTTGCCCCGGAGAGGCCGTCGATTTGATGAATCTCTTCCTTGCCACCCGGAGCTTTTCCGATGGTGAGAGCCTCTTGATATTCCTGATCATAGATTTTTTTCCCTTGCCAATCAGCCTGCCATCGCGGATTTTCTATTTCGCCGCCCAGGCCGGGAGTTTCACCGTGTTCATAAAAAGAAATACCATTAATGGTAGTGAGATCATTCCCGATGGCAATATATCCATAAAGAGTGGACCAGAGCCCCTTGCCCCTGATCGGCAGAACGATCTGGCTGATCTCACCTTCTTCTTGAACAAGGTACACCAGTGAATATTTTTCCAGCATACCCAGACCGGCATCATCGTCGGGGTCGGGGATGGATTCCCCCATGTCGGCAGTCATCGGAGCCTTACGCTGGTCGTAATCTTCAGGGGATATGACTTCGGGGGGAACAAATTCTCCGGTACTGAGCTCTATAATCCGGATTTCAATATCGGCGAACATCTCATCGATCGATTTGCTGCTGTCATAGAGACCTGCTGCAAGAAGAATATTCTTTCTGCGGTCTTCCAACTGATTTTCCAGTTGCAGCGGGCGCAGGCCCACGGCTGCGCCTGCGACAAGCAAGGAGCAGAAAAAGGCGAGAACCAGGACGGAATAAAAAGGTTTATAGGGAGATTCTTCAGCCATGGCGTAACATCCTTCTTTTGACGTTTGCCTGGATGACGTAGTAGTCAAACAGCGGTGCAAAAACATTGCCGAGCAAGATGGCGAGCATAACACCTTCGGTATATGCCGGATTGGCCACTCTGATGAGTATGCTGAGGGCTCCCACCAATATGCCGAACATCCATTGTCCCGCCGGAGTATGGGCCGCCGAGACCGGGTCGGTGGCCATGAACACCAGGCCGAAGGCGAAACCGCCCAGGACAATATGCCAGTGAGGTGGAACGGCCGCCATCGGATAGGCCGGATTGGCCGCGAGATAGAAATACAGACTGGCGACAACTCCGCCGATCAGCGTTGAAAGCATGATGCGCCAGGAAGCAATGCCGGTAATCAGCAGTAAAGCAGCACCCAGGAGGCAGGCCAGCGCAGAGGTTTCTCCCATGGAGCCGGGGATGGTTCCCAGAAAGGCCTGGCTCCAGGTTATATCGAGGTTCTGCATGACCTGACTTCCAACGGCTGTGGCATCGGTAGCCTGGGCCATCGGCGTGGCAACACTGACTCCATCCACCGGAACCCAGATGTCATTGCCGGTCGACTGGGCCGGGTAGGCAAAATAGAGAAATGCCCGGGAGGCCAGAGCCGGATTCATGAAGTTTCTGCCCACGCCGCCAAAGGCCTCCTTTGCCAGGATCACACCGAAACTGATCCCGATAGCCACCTGCCACAGTGGGATTGTGGCTGGAAGAGTCAGAGGAAAGAGCAGGCTTGTTACCAGGAATGCCTCGGATATTTCATGGCGGCGGATAATGTTGAAAACCACTTCCCAGAATCCACCAACAACCACTGTGACCAGATAGACGGGCAGGAAATAGAGAGCCCCGTGGAGAAAATTGGAGAAAAAGCTGTCCGGCGAAAAACCGATAATGGACATTATCTCTCCACGCCAGCCCGGCGGCACCTCGATGCCCATGGATTGAATAACCAGGTTTGCCTGATATCCGGTATTCCACATGGCCATCAGGGTGCAGGGGATCAAAGCGACAATGACCATGGTCATTATGCGTTTATAATCAATGGCGTCACGAACATGTGGAGCAGTTGTGGTCGTGCTGCTGGAGCCAAAGAGAATGGTATCTGTGGCCTCGTAAAGTGGATACAGTTTCTCGAATTTTCCGCCTTCGAGAAAATGAGGCTCCAGTTTCTGGAAAAATTCATCAAGGTTTTTCATGCGTCCGCCATCTTATTGTTTTGCAGTTTTTGAAATCGTATGAAATCAGCCTTCCAACTCTATTTCGCTGAGAACCCGGCGCAGCATCGGCTCAAAATCATTTTTTCCGGGACAGACAAAGGAGCAGAGTGCCAGATCATCTTCAATAAGCTCGAGGGCTCCGAGGTTTCGAGATTTTTCGGTGTCGCCTACTGCTAAGGCCTTGAGCAGAGCGATAGGGATGATATCCAGCGGCATCACCTTGTCGTAGTTGCCCTGGGGGAAAATTGCCCTTTTACCGCCCCAAAGTGCAGTTTTCATGGCAAACTTCCTGGTTCTGTCCATAGCTGAAATGAAGGCGGGTTTGGTGGAATACCGATCAGAGCCCAAACGTGCCCAACCGAAGAAGCTCCTGGCGCTTCCCTCGTGAAGGGCGGAGGTCTGATTATGGTAGCGGCCGACAAAATGATGAAACTCATTGATCTCGCGACCATCGAGAACCGACCCGGAAATGATTCTGGTCGGCGTGGAGACAAGTTCTCCGGCGCAGACTTCGTGCATATCGGCGCCGATGGGAATTCTGATAAGCCGCGGTTTTTTTACCGCCGGCCCGGCAAGAGACACGATCTTTTCCGTGGGTATAAAGCCGGTGCTGAAAAGATGACCGATGCCGATGATATCCTGGTAATCGATATGCCAGATAATTCGGGACTCCATGGCATGGTCGAGCATATGTATATGGGTGGAGGGCAGACCCGCGGGATGGGGACCTGAAAATTCGACCGTCTCGACGGTTTCCGGCGGTGACACATCGATGGCACTGCTGTCCTTCAAGCAGAGGTATGTGGGAACATCCAGCATTCCCGCAACAATTTTCAGTCCAAGGGCAAAATTTTCCCGGTCGGCGCCGATGACAACTACCGGGTCGGCGGCAAGCGGTCTGGTATCCATCGCCGTAATGAACAGAGAGGCGGGAGAGGTGTCTATCCGTGGAACTTTGCCGAAAGGCCGGGTCCGGAATGCACACCACATCCCCGATTCCTGCAAAATTGAACGTATCTCCCGATTATTGTAATTTTCTGCTGATTTTTCCAGGGGATCGAGAAAGCTGACATAGTCATCTTCCTCTCTCTCGATAACCACTGTTTCAAATTTTCTTTTGGCTCCGCGATTAACCCCGATGACCTTGCCGGTAGCGGGAGAAGTATATTTCACGCCTTCGTTCTTCTTGTCCATGAAAAGCAGCTGTCCGGTCCTGACCCGGTCTCCTTCCGCTACTTCCATCGTCGGCTTCATGTCGATATAGTCATCACCGGTCAATGCAACATTGGTCACCGGACCGGATGCTTCGATGATTTGCTGAGGTTCCCCTGATATCGGGACGTCGAGTCCTTTGGTAAGCACAATTCGTTTCATGTTAGCTGAAAAAATCCTTTAGGATATATGATTATCAGGTCTTTTTCCTATAAAAAATCGATGGCTGGAAAATAGAAGGGCAAAGAACCTCTCATTTCCGTGGGCTCTTGCCGGGATAGCCGGACCCCGCAGCCTGCGCCTCGGAATCGCGTGCAATTTTTCCGGATGAAAATCTCCTTGTTATTCAGTTTTCCTGTTTCTGCCGGCAACAATCTCGTAAAGTGCCCCGAGGCCCTCTGTGGCCTGAATAAAAATCTTGATAAACAATGGGAGACGGGCTTTCTCGAAGTCGGAGTTTATGCCCGTACGGGTGCTTATCGGGACACCATATCACCATAAGACTTACGCCAATTAGGACCTAATGGAACTCCTCCGACAGATACCAGCTAGAGCCTTATTATCATACACTTACAAGACAGAGTAATTATATGTGCAAAAGCTATTGGAATCAAACTTTTTTTTCCAAAGAAAGTCTTTTGGGGAACAATTCTCAGCTGAGAAAAGAAAAGGTTGGATTCGAGCAGGTGTGATGCTCAAATGCCTGGAAAAAAGTTCTCCTGCCGACTCTTTCCCAGTCGTTGAGGTGCTTCTTGAGACTCAAGCCGGCTACCGGCGGCAAGGATAAAAAAAAATGATAGATTGTATACGATGAAATTAAAATTGATTTTTACGTTAATGTTCTGTATTTCTATTGAACAAGTATGGTACCGGAGTTGGAGAAGCGAGGTTGAGTATTTATTTTCAGGGGGAAGGAAATGAAAAGATTAATCGTAACCGATAGTACTGCTGATATTCCTGAAGATCTCGTCTCACAATATGGAATAAAGGTGTTGCCGGTAAATCTTATACTTGAGGGTAAATCATACAGTGACGGCAAGGATATCAGCCGGGAAAGCTTCTATAATTCTTTTGACCAATATAAAGAGATGAGATCCGAGGCTGTCAGGTACGAAGATTATGGTCTGGAGTTCCTGCAGATGGTGCAGGAATACGACGAGATCATCATTATTCACTGCAGCAGGCATCTTTCTGCAACCTATGACACCGCAATAAAGGTGATGCAGGATTTTAAAGGTGACGGCTCCTGCAGAGTCGAGGTCATTGATTCCGGGCAATGCAGTATGGGGCTGGGAATGATCGTTCTCGCCGCGGCCGAGGCAATGGCGCAGGATATGAGCTTCGGCCGCATAATCGCCATTGCCAACAAGACACGCGCGCAGATGCGCTCTTATATGGCCATTCCGACCTTGAAGTATCTTAAAAAGAATAAGAAAATAGGTGGAATGAAAGCTCTTTTCGGATCCGCCATGGGGGTAAAGCCGGTTCTTGAGATGAGCCAGGGCAAGATGGTGATTAAATCGAAGCTGTTCGGCGACCAGAAGAACATGATCCTGGCCATGATGGATAAAATCAAGGAAGATGTCGGCGGCAGATCGATCACCCTGTCAATCATTTACTCAGGCAACAGCAATCTGGTACAGAATCTCCGAGATGTTTTTGAAACCACATTTGACTGCAAAAAAATCTACATATCCCGATTCGGTCCCTCGGTTGCCATTAATACCGGCCCGGAATCGTATGCAGCTTTTTTTACCGCACATAGGTAGTGCCTGCGCAGTGCCTGGCCTGGGACAGGCACCGGATAAAGATCACACTTTTTTTCCCATTGACCTGCGGGGTGGCATAGAGTTTCAAAAAGCTTTTGATGGCCTCTTGCTCTACACTTCACATTTGAGGTGCTTCTCTAACCTCTGCCGTCGCTTTAAGATATTCTTTTCTCTCTAGATTGAGAAGAATGGCGTTGGTCATATTGTTGGGGAATTTTCGGATGGCTGCGTTAAACTCTTTCACCGCCTGGTTATATCTCCGCCTGGTGATGCTGATCCTGGTTTCAGCACCTTTAAGCTGATTTCGCAGATCCGCAAAGTTCTTATTTTCCTTGAGGCCGGGATAGCGTTCGACAACCAGCAGCAGTCGAGAAAGAGCTGAAGCAAGATCGTCCTGCGCTGTCTGCATCCTGTTCATTGCCTTGGCATCGCTCAAATCTCCGGGAGCGATTTCAATGGATGCCGCTCTGGAACGCCTCTCTATTATGTTTTGCAATGTCTCCCTTTCCTGAGAGGTATGGACTCTGACTGTCTCGACCAGACTGGGAATGAGACTGGTGCGCCGCTGCAGGGCTTCCTCGGTGGCGTGCCAGGCCTGAAAGACCTGTTCTTCCTTAATCTGCAGAGTATTGTAGCCGCATCCCCCGAGAAAAAGAGGCAAAAGTATCATCAGAAGGGTGAATCGGTGCATTACCTGCTCCTTTTTATTATTCTGCGTTATCTGTGAAGAGTATCAGCCATCTTCACGAATAATATATTCTGCAGTAATTCACAGAAAATTTCTTCAGGTGATCCATCTATCTCAGCTATAGTTTTCACAACCTATCATGAAAGTATGACGGGCCGCAAGGAACTACGCCGGAGAATCTCAGCTGATTCCTTTGAGGCAATAATATTTGATGGATCTGAAAAAAATCGTCAAAACTCCAGAGACTACGCCTGGTATATCAGGCTTTCTCGAAGTCTGCGCTTATCGCAGAATTGATCTCGGCAACTGCTGACTTTTTACCAGTTCAGCGTCATAGATACTTGACAGGGTGTAGATTATGTATGATATTTGCCTAGTCAAATATTGAGGAGACAAGTAATGACGTCATGTGCCAATGAATCAATGGGCCGGCTGATCTATAAAACTTCGCTTAGCCTGCGTAATTTCGCGGAGAAAATGCTGAGTCCCTATGATCTGACAGTCGAGCAGCTGCATCTGTTAAAGAGTGCTTCCTCGGCGACAGGACTCAGCCAAAATCAGTTGTGCCTCCAATTGGGCAAAAATCCAGCAAATATTTCCAGGATCCTGGACCGGCTGGAAAAAAAGAAATGGATTGCAAGAGAGCCGAACCCTTCCGACAGGCGCTCCTCTCTGGTAGTTCTGACGGATGAAGGAAAGAGGGTCACAGATGAGGTCTCAAGCAAATTCGAATCTTACTCCTATTGTCTTATGGAAGGGATCAATAATGAAGAGGAAGGCATCTTCAGAAGAGTGCTTGAGAAAATAGATGAAAATGCAATAAAAATGGTGAACGAGATTGATCGGGAAAAAGAATAAATGAGGTGTTTTGTGCGAAACCTGTCTCTACTTATATTTTTCATAGCAGTTGGTTATTCAACCGTTTTTGCCCAAGGCCCACCGCCGGCAAAGGTGGTTGTCGACAAGGTAACGGTCAGGGAAGTGTCCAGTACCCAGTCCGTTATAGGAGTGCTGTATTATGAACGTAAATCCGAAATTTCCACGGAGGTCGGAGGGCTGGTCGAATCGGTTAATATTGTAGAGGGTGAAAGGGTTAAAAAGGGAGATGTTCTGGTTCGTCTCAATACTGAAATCCTGGAGAGGGAGATATCGTTGACCCGCACCCGTATCGAGCAGAGCGAACTTCGCATAGAAAATGCCGAAAAGGATTACCGGCGGCTGGAAAAAATATTCGAAGAGGCAGGTGTAAGTGAAAAAATCTATGATGATGCTTTATATACTTACAGGGATGCGATAAAGGAGAAGCAGGCCAGGGAAGATACGCTTGAGAAGCTGCTCATTCAGAAAGAGCGCTCCGTGATTCGAGCACCCTTTGACGGCGTTGTTCTGACCAAGGATACCGATACCGGCGGCTGGGTATCGCAGGGCAGTCAGCTTCTCACTATCGGTTCCAGTGCCGATCTTTACGTCAGGGCTCCCGTTGCAGAAAATCTGCTGCAGTTCGTGCGCATCGGCGGCGCCGTCCCTATAGTTATCAACGCCTTTGAGAGAGAGGTGCAGGGGACGCTTGTCAATATCGACCCCGTAGCCGATGTCAAAACCAAGAACGTTTTTCTCAAAATTAATATTCCGCACCAGCCTCTGGTGGCCGAGAATATGTCGGCAACCGTCCATGTCTCTTCCGGTCCTCAACAAAAATTGAGTATTCTGAGCCGGGCGGCCCTGGTCAAGAATCAGGGCAAAGATTTTGTCTATATCGTCAAGGAAGGCAAGGCTTCGATTCTGCCGGTAAATGTTGTTGCCTATCTTGGGGAAGAAGTCGGGGTTGACAACGATTATATAGTAGCGGGAATGGAAGTGGTTATTGAAGGCAATGAGCGTTTGCGGCCGGACCAGCCGGTTACCGTAGCTGGAGAATAGCATGGATATCGTACGATATTCTCTCGATAAACCGGTTACCGTTGCGGTTGCCGTCATCCTGGTGGTCACCTTCGGCCTGATCGGTTTAAACAGTCTGCCCGTCCAGCTGACTCCGGATGTGGAGACTCCGCAGATAACCGTGCAGACCACCTGGGGCGGGGCAACCCCCTTCGAGATAGAAAAGGAAATAATAGAGCGCCAGGAAGAGGCTCTTAAGGGATTACGCGGTCTCACCAAAATGGAGAGCTCGGCCTATAACAGCTTCAGCGAAATTACCTTATCGTTTCAGTTGGAGACGGATCTGGACGATGCCCTGCTCAGGGTTTCCAATAAGCTCAACGAGGTATCCGACTATCCGGAAAATGCCGATAGACCCGTTATTGAATCAGCAGGGGCCAACTCTTCTCCAGTTATCTGGATGATGCTCAAAACCAATGAGCAAAACCAGCACCATATCAGCCAATTCAGAACCTATTTTGAAGACAACATCAGGCAGCATCTGGAGAGGGTGCCGGGAGTAGGTTCACTTTTCGTCTTCGGGGGGACAGAGAATGAACTGCATATAACTCTTGATACCGCCCGGATGGCCAAGAATAAAATCACCATCAATCAGATAATCGAAGCCATCAGGAGCGCCAACATAACCACCTCTGCGGGTGTTTTGGGAATGGGCCGGAAAAATTACCGCATCCGCACAATCGGCCAGTTTCAGCAGCCTGCAGATGCTCTTGATGTAGTAGTCTATGATGACGGCATCAAAAGGGTCTATCTCCAGGATGTGGTCACGGTTGAGAATGGCTTCGACAAGAAGGATGTCTCCGTCCTGAATAATGGTTCCGAGGTAATCGTGGTGGCCGTCCGCAAAGAGCCCGGCACCAATGTCCTGGACATGACCGATCGGGTGGAGGACGCGGTCGCGGAGCTGAACCGCGGTATTCTGGCCGAGGAAAATCTCTATATCGATATGGTTTATGACCAGCGCCCCTACATCAACACGGCCATCGGTCTGGTGAAAACCAATGTTCTGCTGGGCGGCCTTCTGGCGGTCGGCGTCTTGCTCACCTTTTTGCGCAGCGTACGCTCGACCCTGACGACGGCCATCGCCATACCAATATCGGTCATTGGAACCTTCATTTTTCTGTGGATATCAGGAAGAAGTCTGAATGTGGTCAGTCTTGCCGGCATCTCCTTTGCCGTAGGAATGCTGGTCGACAACTCTATTGTCGTCCTGGAGAATATCGACCGCCATCTCAAGCTCGGTAAAAGTGCCTATCAGGCAGCCCTCGACGGTGCAAAAGAGGTATGGGGGGCGGTTTTCGCCTCGACCGCCACCACCGTCGCGGTGTTCCTGCCTGTTATTTTCATTGAGGAAGAGGCGGGGCAGCTTTTCAGAGATATCGCCATTGCCATTACTTTTGCCATTATCCTCAGCCTCCTGGTTTCCGTTTCGGTGATTCCGACTCTTATTCATATTCTCTATCGGAAATCCACCAGGAAAAAGAAAAATTTCCTGCAGAGAAGCTATGTCGGGCCTATCCTGGCCCAGAGCATTATGTTGATTTCCGGCCTTTGCCTGAAAAATACATACACCAGAATCATAACTATTGTTCTATTCACCTCAATCTCTGCTGGTCTTGTTCTCTGGCTCAGACCCAGTGCCGAATATCTGCCTCAAGGCAATAGAAACCTGATCCTTAATATTCTCATTCCACCTCCGGGATATTCCGTCGAGAAGATGGAGGAAATAGGAAAATACATCTACGATGAGAGCGAACCCTACTTTAAGGAAGACGGCAAGGACGGTATACCGAAGATTGAACAGATGTTCTTTGTCGGAGCGGATCGCATCACTATCTTCGGTGGTATAAGTGCTCATGAAACCCGCGCCGCCGAGATGATGCCTCTGTTCACCAGGATAATGAATTCAATACCGGGCTTTTACGGAGTCAGCATCCAGGCCGGTATTTTTGAGAGCGGAATAGGTGAAGGACGGACGGTCGAGGTGAATGTTTCGGGAGATAAAATCGAGACGATCATAGCAGGTGCGCGAATGCTGTATGGTGCCATTGGCGGAAAAATACCGGATGCCCAGATCAGACCGATCCCATCGCTGGAGACGAGCTATCCGGAGATTCAGGTCATCCCCAACAAGGAAAAACTTGCATCGAACGGCCTGACTGAACGGGAACTCGGCGTCTATGTCGATATCCTTATGGACGGCAGAAAGATTGACGAATTCCGGCCTGAAGGCACGAAACAGGTCGATCTTGTCCTCATGGGCGACGCCGAGAGTTTCGATACTCCCGAGAATATTCTCAAGGCCACAATCGTAAACAGCCACGGAGATCTTATCAAGGTCGGCGATGTGGCTGATCTGGTTTATAGTGAAAGCATGCCGCAGATACGTCATCTGGAGCGCAGGCGTAATATCACCCTGCAGATTACTCCATCAGCGGACTTGCCGTTGCAGCAGGCCATGGAAATTATCGAAAATGAAATTGTCGGCCCCCTCCATGCCGCCGGCGAGCTCGATGGACTGGAGGTCACCATCGGCGGCAATGCCGATAAACTGGAGGCTACGGGCGAAGCCCTGCAGTGGAATCTTCTGCTTGCCCTGCTGATTACCTATCTGCTGCTGGCGGCCTTGTTTGAGAATTTCCTCTATCCTTTTATTATTTTGTTCACTGTGCCACTGGCAGCTGCAGGTGGTTTTGTCGGTCTTGAACTGGTGAATCGGATCATTGCGCCGCAGGGTTTTGACGTGCTCGCCATGCTCGGTTTTATCATTCTCATCGGTACCGTCGTAAATAATGCTATTCTTATTGTTCATCAGTCCCTAAATAATGTACGTTATAATGGGCTCGCCGGAGTCGAAGCCATTTCCGAATCCGTCAAAACCCGAATTCGACCGATTTTTATGAGCGCGACAACCAGTCTCCTCGCCATGACCCCGCTGGTTGTCTCCACCGGCTCCGGCAGTGAGCTGTATAGAGGATTGGGATCCATCCTTCTTGGTGGAATCGCGCTTTCGACACTTTTCACACTTTTTGTTATCCCGGCATTACTTGCCTTTGTAATCAGATTTGAAAGGAGTAGAACGCATGAGAATGTTTAGCTTGGTGCTTTGTTCGCTGTTAGCAGCGGTACCTGCCTTCGCACTGGATTTGAATGAAATGCAGGAAATCGCCCTCTCCAACAGGGAGATCGTAAAACGATATATGGTCAATAAAGAGCAAAGTCAAAAAGATGTGCGCATTGCCCGGTCAGGCTATCTGCCTTCGGCGGATCTTTCCTATCAGGTAAATATGCTTGATGAAGAATCGCTTACGGAAAGCAGAGAAAATTCGACTGCCTATGGCGCGATATCCTGGAATTTATTCAATGGATTCAGGGATAAGTACCAGATTGAGTCGGCGGAGCTGTTATCCGATTTTGAAGAACTACAGCTCCAGGGGCTGAAGCAGGATATCCAACTCGATGTTGCGCTCGGCTATCTCAATGTCTATGAAAGACAGGCAAATCTTGAGGTTGCCGTGAAAAATTACGATACTCTCGAAAAAATTTATCAGGATGCTCAAAATCGCCTTGATGTCGGTCTGATCGACAGGAATGAGCTGCTTAAATTCAAAGTGGATCTTGATAATTCGGATATTCTGGTTGAAGAGGCGAGGGCTGGAGTGGAAAAAAGCATTCACCTGCTGAGCCGCATCATAGGAAGGCCGGTCGCGCTTGATCAGTTCACTTTTTCTGAATTTGCAGAGAAACCTCCCCGAAAGGAGCTGGAGCACAATATGGCCGTCATGCTGGCTGAGAAAAGCGAGCTGCTTGCTCTTGAAAAACTTGCCGCCGCTTCGCAAAAGCAGGAGAAAGTGGAGCGGAGTGAGTACTATCCAAAAGTGGATCTGGTTGGCAGTTATCGCAATTATGATAACGATATCATCAACCAGAGAGGCGATATCGGCGATGATGAATTCCGGGCCCAGCTGAATTTATCCTTAAACCTGTATCGGGGCGGAGCTAAATCTGCATCCCTGGCCAGAGCCCGTCTTGAGACTTTGGGGCTACAGTATGACCTACAGGAGCTTAGGCATTCACTGACCACCGAATTACGCAATCTGCATATAGATTTCGCCGTCAGCATGAGAAATATCGAGGTGGCGCTGAGCAGTATAGAACAGGCGGAAGAAAACCTCAGAATTACACGATTGAAGTATAATGAAGGGCTGCAGCGAGAGTCCGATCTGTTGGATGCCGTTGCCAATCTTTCCAGGGCACAATATAATTATGTGGCTGTTTTGCAGTCTGCCTTCAGCAACCACTTCAGAATTACCAGACAGATCGAGGCGTTCTGATGAAGGAAAGAGGATGGTAAAAGAAAGGCTGCGAAGGACCGCTGAAAATCTGGAATTTACCAGACGAATTCTGGTCAACACCATCTGGATAGCCATCATCCTTATCATACTCGCCGCCCTGGGATGGTTTTTGATGCAAGCGCAGATGTCAGGAAGCAGGCTGGAAAAGGATGATGTCCCCGCCCGAGTGATTAAGTCCGCTCCCCCCGTCATCGCCTGGCACGAGGTCGATGCCGCCGTTGCCGCAACCCTGCAGAAGGCACGGCAGGAGGTACGGATGTATGCGGAGGATGAGTTGGATGTCTGGATTGCAGCGATGATGGAGAGGGTCGACGATTCTTTTCTGGAGTGGTATTTCAGCTACTGGACCCAACAGGTGCTCGGTTTAAAAGGGCTTTATCAATACGGCGTTAATTATGTCCTGGAAAACCAGCCCGATGCTTCAGAAAAACTGACCGAGGAAGTTCAGGCAGAGTTTTCCCAGCGGGTCCTGCGTCCACAAATCGCCCAGAAAATCATGGAAAGAATCATTAACGAAACAGTGGCTCGTTATATTGAGATCCTGCGCAGGGATCTCGACAAGATTCCTGCAACCTACAACATCGGCAGGTTTGCCTGGCAGGAATATCTCGAGGATATAGCCCTGACTGCCACATCCTCGGACGGCAGCAGGCAGACTCCACTGAGCCTCAAGGCCCTGACGGTTTCTGGGGTTGGGGGTACGGCCTTGCTTGCCGGCCATATCAAAACCATGGTTTCCGGCATCGGCGCAAAAATGGCCACCACCTCGTCGGGCAAGATGGCTTCGGCCATGGCAGCCAAAACAGGAAGCAAGGTCGCCGCCAAGATAGGGGGAAAATTCTTCGGAGCCATTGCCGGGTTTGGTGTTCTTGTCTGGGATGTCTGGGACCACAAGGCAACGGAGAAGGAAAACCGTCCTTTTCTGCGGCAGTCGTTACAGGAGTATTTTTCAGAATTGAAATATATTTTGCTCGATGATCCCGATTTCGGGATCATGACCACATTTTATGCATTCGAGCAGCAAATGGCCGGGCAGCCGAAGTCGTTGTAGCGTAACCTTAGTGTCGATTAGCTGCCCATTTCTCAGATATCAGTTCGTCTCTGTCCAGGTTTATGGACAGGCACTAGTTCAGGAAGTTGAAGACTCCGTGTTCCCTTAAAATATTAAGGCCAATGAGCCAGAGCACGGCTCCGCCAAGAACTTCGGCAACAGGACTTAATTTCTGGAGATTTGCGGCCTTCTTCCCCAGATGAAGCCCTGCTATGGTAAAGAGGCCGGCGACGATGCCGATGATGATGGCGGGATATACTATGGATACCTGCAGTAAAGACATGCTCAAGCCCACGGCCAGGGCGTCTATCGAAGTCGCCACGGAGAGAACCACCAGGGTTAAACCCTTTGTGGCATCCTTTCTGCACGGCTGTTCCTCTTTTTCCTGCCCGAAAGCTTCTCTGAGCATATTGCCCCCAACCACAAAGAGCAGGATGAAGGCGATCCAGTGATCGTAGGCCCTGACATACTCCTGAACAGAAGTGCCGCAGTACCAGCCGAGCAGCGGCATTAAAGCCTGGAAAAGCCCGAAGTGCCAGGACAGTCTGAAGGTCTGCCTGAAGCTGACATTTCTCAGGCTGACACCGGTGGCCACGGCCACGGCGAAAGCATCCATGGCAAGGGCCACCGCTATTCCCAGAATGGTAACAAAATGCATGATAAAAGAGTCTCACGAAAAAGAGGTTGCGGCAAACTCCTTACCATGAAATTCATGGAGCCGGCAACTGAAAAGGCGGCACAGGTCGGTAGCCGGACTTTCCGCTTTGACCTGTTTGAGACCTATTTTTTACAGTCATCGTTTCATGGGGTATACTATTGGTAGTGTAATGGATGAGTGGCAATCTCGCCAACTTCCATGATCTTTTACGAGATCATCGAGAGATGAATTAAAATTTTTTGAGTCTATCAGGGAAGTCAATGAAAGAAGATGAAGCAGGCAAAGCAGCCGTTTCTGCAGGCCAGGAATTTGATCTCGATGATCCCCGCTGGTATCTCAACCGGGAATTGACCTGGCTGGAATTCAACAAACGCGTATTGCATGAGGCGATGGATGAGCGCAATCCCTTGCTGGAGCGTGTCTTTTTCCTCTCCGTGGTCAGCTCCAATCTCGATGAATTTTTCATGAAGCGCATCGGCGGCCTGAAACAGCAGGTTGGCGCCGGTGTCAAAAAAACCAGTGTCGACGGCATGCTCCCCGATGAGCAGATTGAAGCCTGCGTCGTCAGTGTTCGCCACATTCTCAAGCAACGGCAGATGCTTGAGATGGAGTTATTTGCTCTTCTATATAATGAAGGTATCGAATTTAAAAAATATCGGGATCTCGAAGAATCCGAAAGAGCGAGGATGGATAGCTATTTTTCCGAGAATATTTTCCCGCTTTTAACCCCCCAGGGAATTGATCCGGCCCATCCCTTTCCCTTTATCTCGAATCTCTCGCTCAACCTTCTTGTGGTCACCAGCGAAGATGAAGATGATCATGAATATCTGAATCGTATCAAGGTGCCGCCGGAAATAGGGGTACCCCGCTTCATTCAGTGCGGCAGGGAACATCAGCATATCTATATTACTTTTGAAGATCTGGTGGCGAATAACCTGCCTCTTCTTTTTCCCGGCATGCTCATCAAGGGCTCATGGCTTTTCCGGGTAACCAGAAACGCTATAACTGAACGCCATGCTGAACAGGCCAATGATCTCCTGGTTGTGATTGAAACTGCGCTGCGGGACAGAAAGTTCGCCCAGATAGTACGGCTGGAGGTCGAGGAATCCATGGACCGGCGCCTGCGGGGCAGGCTTGCCGCGGAGCTGGATATCGACGAGGAGAATGACGTTTACGAGGTGAATGGCCTCCTTGCCAAAAAGGATCTCATCGAAATATGGAATATCAATAAAACCGACCTGCATTTCCCTCCGCATCAGCCCTGCGACCATCCCGCACTGCAGATGGAGATATCGAGCATATTTCATATTATCAGGGAAAAACAGAATATACTTTTGCAGCATCCATACGAGTCCTTTGAAACCTCCATCGAGCGGTTTTTAAGAGAGGCGAGCCGGGATCCCAAGGTCCTGGCGATCAAGATGACGCTCTACAGGACCAGTTCACAATCGAGAATCATTCAGTATCTTGTCGATGCCGCCTATAACGGCAAGCAGGTGGCTGTCGTTGTCGAACTCATGGCACGATTTGACGAGTCCGCCAATATCAGTTGGGCGGAGGAGCTTGAAGAGGCCGGGATTCATGTAACCTTCGGCGTGGTCGGTCTGAAAACCCACAGCAAGGTAATCTTTGTGGTCCGCAGGGATTATAACGGCTTGAAAAGGTATATGCACATCGGTACAGGGAATTATCATGCCGGAACCGCCAGGCAATACAGCGATATCGGGCTGCTTAGCTGCGATCCCGTGCTCGGCAAGGATCTCACCGAATTGTTCAACTACCTGACCACGGGATATGCACCGGTACGGAAATATAAAAAAATCCTGCCCTGTCCCAATATGCTGAAGCGCGCTCTCCTGCAAAAAATCACCAGGGAGATAGAATTACATCAAACCTCCGGCGGCGGACTCATCCAGTTTAAGTGCAATGCCCTGGAGGACAAGGAGATCACCAGCGCCCTTTACCGCGCCTCACAGGCAGGGGTGCGCATCCAGCTGATTTTGCGTGATTCGTGCAGGCTGCGGCCGGGGATTGCCGGTTTATCGGAAAATATCTCGGTAATCTCGATAGTGGGGCGGTTTCTGGAGCATGCCAGAGTGTATTACTTCAGAAACGGCGGCAAGGAAGAATATTATATAGGTTCCGCGGATCTAATGAAACGCAATCTGGAGGCGAGAGTGGAGGTTGTCACCCCCATCGAGGATCCCGATCTGCAGGCCCAGCTGCGCGAGATGCTCAACGCCCAGCTTGAAAACACCAGAAGCAGCTGGGAGATGGATGCGGATGGCCACTATACCCAGCGACAACCCTCCAGCGATAAAGAACAGACTATACACGATGTGCTTATAGGTCTGGCGGAGCGGCGTCAGTCGAAAATATCAGACATGAAAAAGAAAAAAAAGAATATCCGCAAAGCGGGGAAAAAAAAGAAAAGAAATTAAGGTGATCGCTTTGTAAGCCTGTCCTGATTTTACTGGGAGTTTCTTTCTTTTATCCATCAATATAAATATCCGACAACCTATTCTCTTTAAGCCGTCTTTAAAAAAATGTCACCACTAAGGTGACTGCGGATTGGGAAAACACATTTTTTTAGATACAGTAGGAGGCTTTGCATAGCGCAACTATTTTAAGATAATATTGCCTGTGAATATATCAAAAATCAAGTGGGCTCCTTGCTTCCTTCTTCGTCATAAGACACTCAGAGATACGTAAACCACACCCGTACATCAGCTGATGATCAAATGATAAGACATATTTAACTTTGCCAAGATTTGGTCAATTTCTTCTCTGCTGAGCACTTTGCCCTCACGACGCCTTCCACCTTACCGAACTCTTTACCAAGGACGTGCGGTAGAAAAATAATAATGCGTTAAAAGCCTGGTTTTGGGTGGAAGCCGCAACCCTTTTTTCCACAGCCAGTGATGTTAAAAAATCCTTTACATCTTCAGTTCCCAGTAACCTGGGATCCTTACTCTTGGTAAATTCCTGAACTTTCCCACCAAACCACTATAGGTTTTCAAAGTTGTCTGTGAATAGTGGCGAACACGAATACTATTTTGTAGCTTTGTGAGTACTCCTGTCCAGTCAGAACCCTTTTTTTCGATAGGTATTTCTTTATTTGCAGTTCCCCTGGATTTGGGGGAAACAATTTCTAACATTTTGTATTCTTGACGATTCTCACTGATTGTGTTAGGTGAAACATTGACGCCGTGTATCGTAATATTTTTATGACTGTTATCTTTTTTCAGCTGCGAAGATTGAGTACATGCAAAATAGTACTGAATCGCTTGCTTCGCCTGCTTTTGCTGTTGCAATGACTGTCTCTTTTGGTCGAGCTTTTTTAAAAAAGCAGACAAGCTCTCATCCGTTTCTTGTTGGAATTGATATTTATGACAAAAATCAAGAAAATATCTCAACCACTTCAAGTAATACCGGTGTTGCCCGACAGGAACTCCTTGATGACTGATATAGGTGGTGAATTGAGAGGAAAGCTGAGCAGAGATTTGCAGCATGAATGTTATCCTGTCAACTTGATATCCAGTAAATATTGTGTGATATAAGGCAGAAAATAGGTAACTTGCTAATTTTACGTTGTCAATAATTTTCTCTGGTCCGGAGCTTTAAGGAAACCAGAGAATAACTTGTTAGGAATACAAATGAGTACTACAACAGACACGGCTATTACATTGAAAGACTTTATGCCCCTGATTGGGGTGGTTGTTGGTGGCGTGTTGGCTATAGTCGGGGGATTTGCAAGCAACCTATTTGTTGAATGGCGACGTAGTGTTGCTGAGTCGAAAAAATTGGCTCTTGCCTTTAAAGGCGAGTTATCCGCACTGTCTCTAATAGCAAAAAAAAGGGGTTACGTTGATCATATAAAAGCAATTATAAAATCAATGGAGGAAACGAATCAGCCTCTATTTGTGCAAATCCATGTCCGTAGAGAATACTTTAATGTATTTAATAGTAATGTCAGCAAAATCGGAGCGTTGAAAAACCCTTTGCCTGAAATGATAGCCAGATTTTACGTCCAAGCTAATTCTGTACTCGAAGATTTGCAGAGTTATCGTGATGGCACTTGGGCTAATGCGAGTACCGAATCTTTGATAGCCAGCAAGAAGGAACTTGTATCTTTAATGGAAGACACTTTTGCACTTGCAGATGAGATAGTGGAAAAAATTGAAAAAATGTATTCCTAACCACGCCATGCACACGGACGGGAATTCCGCTGCGCTCCACTCCCGCCGGTGATGGCACCGTTGGACCTTGAAATATGAAAAAAAATAATTGCCTAAAAATATTACAAGCTATTGGTATTGTCTTAATTCCAATTGTGATTCAAATTTCAAGCTGTCAATTACAGAAAAATGAACTAAAACAAAAATACATAGAGACAGCAGTGGGTATTTTGAAAGAAAAGCCATCAATTGAGACTCAAGGAATTAGGTCATGGGCAATAAAGGTTTTTATAAAATACTCACCAATTGAAGTAGACAAAAATACTGAAAATGAATTAAAGGCTTCAGCTCTTCCCGCAGAAAAAATATCAGTTAATCCAGATGGGAGAATAATGTTTAATCCTGACGGAAGTCCAACATTGAAACCTGAATAGAACATATGTCCAACGAATAAGGATAGATCGTGAGAGCGCAGCGAACCACGATCTTATCCATGGT
>JADQBJ010000045.1:0-37410 GCA_016278675.1 Desulfobulbaceae bacterium
TTATACCCTGTTTTTTGCTTTTTCCGCCGCATTAGCGGCTTCGTTCAACAAGGCAGTCGATTGTTTTCACAAAGAAATGATGACGTAAAGGCCTCTAAGACGCTAACCTTCTTAGATACTCTGCAACAAATGGAAAAATTCAAAGATATCAGATAAAAGGGGGCTGTTCCAAAGTTCACGAAAACAATTGATTCAAGAGGAGTAAACTGATACAAATAAAGAGAGGCAATAGGGTGTAAAGATCCACAAAGAAAAGGGTCTCGGAAATCTCAATGACTTTTTATCTCGCCCTCTGAAACAACGTTTTCGAGACCATCTTCATTGATATGTGTGTAATATTGCCAACTGACGTATTGACAATACAGTGTTTGAAACTGGAGAACAAATAAACAGGGCTGCATTGGGGTAGAGAAACATTATTGAAATGCTTTATAGGGTCGTGCCTGGATATTCTGTTTAGGCAATACCCACTTGGATCATTTAAGGAGAAAATGGATGGCAAGGAACATTTATTGGGCGGATTCATATGTAGAGAAACGTTGCAGTGCAGATGAAGCCATAAGAAAGATACGTCAGGGGCAGCGCGTTTTTATCGGGTCCGCCTGTGGTGAGCCACAGCAGCTGGTTCGCAGCCTTGCTGACAATGCTATACGCTTTTCGGGTCTGGAAATAGTACGAATGATGAGTATGGAGTCGGTACCACTCTCGGAGATAGCCAACAAAACTCATGATGCTTCGATGAACATCCGCAATATTTATCTGGGTTCTGCAAGCATCGACACTCTCGCCAGAAACAAAAGATTTATTACTCCGATGAATATGTCTGATGTTCCGTTGCTGTTCAAGAGCAGGAAAATGCCGATCAACGTCGCCCTTATTCAGGTATCGCCGCCCGATGATTTCGGCTGGATGAGCCTCGGGGTTTCCGTTGATGTTACCTCCGCAGCCGCAAGCTCGGCGGATTATGTGATTGCCCAGGTCAATACACGAATGCCCAGGGTCATGGGACACAGTTTTATTCATGTCAATGATGTCGATGTCATCGTGGAGCACGATGAGGAATTGCTTGCCATTGAACCTCCGCAACAGTCCGATGTCGCCGTTCAGATAGGCAAAAATATTTCACGTCTTATCGAGGATGGCTCCACCCTGCAGGTCGGACTCGATGCCGCCTCCCAGGCGACGGTCCAGGCACTCATTAATAAAAATGATCTTGGTCTGCACTCACAGTATCTTACCGTCGATGTCATGCATCTTTATGCCAAGGGTGTCATAACCAATCGCAAAAAAGGGTTCAATGATGGAAAGCTGGTGGCCTCTGCCGCCGTCGGAACCCAGAATCTCTATGAATTTCTTCATGACAATCCCGGTATAGAGTTTTATCCATCAGACTATGTCAATGATCCATTCATCATTGCCCAGCACAACCGCATGGTTTCCATGAATGTTGCACGATCGATCGATCTGATGGGACAGGTAACTGCGGAGGCCGCTGCCCAGACCCTCTATGCCGGGGTCAGCGGTATTCCTGATTTTGTCAGGGGGGCCAAGAGATCAAAGGGGGGGAAATCGATCATATTCCTGCCTTCGACCACTGAGGACGGCAAAAAGAGTACCATCATACCCATCACCGAAGGGGTGCCGATTGTTCTTCCGCGAGGTGATGTGCACTGGGTGGCCACCGAATATGGAATTGCCAATCTTTTTGGAAAAAGTATGCAGGAACGGGTAATGGCCATGATCACCATCGCTCACCCCGACTTCCGTGATGAGCTTCTCGATGTGGCCAAGGACATGGGCATGATCGGCAAGGAGAGGACTCTTGGCGAAGCGGTACGGGCCGTTTACCCTGTCGGACTTGAAGACAGCATCGTCAGGGGTGATACGCGCATTACTCTCCGACCGGCAAAGCCTGTAGACGAGAGAAGGATTCAGGAACATTATTATAAACTTGAAAAGAAGGATGTCTTCTCCAGATTTTTCCACGATAAAAAGAGCTTCAACCGTTCCGATCTGGAGAATAAGTCTCATATCGATTACATCAAGGATCTCACGCTGATCGCCACTGTCGGGGAAATAGGTTTCGAAGAGGTGATCGGTGTAGCGGAATATTTGCTTATCGTTGAGCAGAATATGGCCGAAGTGGCCTTCTCTATCGACAGGAAATATCAGGGTATGGGGCTGGGTAAAATATTTATGAAAAAACTTTCGGAAGCTGCCAGGAGCAATGGTATATCCGGACTCATGGCTTATACCGTACCGGAAAACAAAGCAATGATCGGGCTTTTCAAGACCTTGCCGTATAAGGTCAAAACGACCATAGAGGATGATGCTCTGGTGTTGACCTGCAAGTTCAACGAGCTCAGGGAGGGATTGGTCTAGCTTTTAAATTAAAGGAGGGATCCACATAAAGTCCCTCCTTTTTGTCTTTATATCCTACTGCATCTTATCAATGTGATAGAACGACCGTATCGGTGTTGCGAAGCCGTCAATACGTTTCTTCCTTGATCTCAAAATATTTTTGCTCATGCACGCAGGCAGGACAGAGACTGGGAGCTTCAGCGCCTTCATGGACATACCCGCAATTCCTGCATTTCCAGCGGATTGATTTATCTTTTTTGAATACTTCGCCATTCTCTAAATTGGCAATGAGCTTGTTATATCGGGCCTCGTGTTCTACTTCAACCTTGGAAATCATGGTGAAGGCGGCGGTGATTTCAGGAAATCCTTCCACTTCGGCAACACGCGCAAATTCAGGATAGAGCATGCTGTGTTCCTCATTTTCACCGGCAGCGGCCATCTTCAAATTTTCAAGAGTTGTTTCAATGGTTCCTGCGGGGTAACTTGCCGTAATCTCAACATCTCCTCCCTCGAGAAATTTAAAAAAACGCTTGGCGTGCTCTTTCTCATTTTCCGCTGTTTCAAGAAAAAGCGCGGAAATCTGCTCATAGCCTTCCTTTTTGGCCACGGAGGCGGCATATGTGTAGCGGCTGCGTGCCTGTGATTCGCCGGCGAAGGCCTTCAGAAGATTCTGTTCTGTCTGTGTTCCTTTAAGTGATCCCATTTAATGCTCCTTTTAAAGTTATTTGTCATTTTCTGTAGATTAATCAGAAATAAGATAAGAAATCTCATAAAAAAAATTCGATAATAAGAATGCTTCTGATATGAATTGCTAAGTGATTTAATATGGAAGCGTATGTCCTCTTCCTCAAGGGAATGTTGCTAATGCACAATACTCGCTTTCAGGTAAGTTGTCAAGAATAGTTCACGTTATTACTACTGCTTATGCATTAGTCGGAAGAATCTGCCGATGAAGAACAGATGCGGGTTGCTTCGGTGAAGACTACCGGGAACAGCAATCCGGGAACAGCAATGAAAAGTTAATTATTGCCTGATTACCCTCATTTCTGGTAGTAAAGCTTGATGCACTTGTTAGAAGCTCGATCTACGTCATTATATCTGAAACGGCGATTCGCCATACATATCATTTCAGCTGAATGAGGCTCTGGAGCAATGTCTATATTCTATGTCGATGGTAAATATGTCGAGGCAGCCGAAGCAGTCCTTCCTCTGAACGATATGGCAATCCTGCGCGGTTATGCAGTGTTTGATTATCTGCGGACCTATGGCGGCAGACCTTTTCATCTGGAGGATCACCTGCTGCGACTGCGCAATTCCGCGGCGCTTCTTAATATTGCCTGTCCCTGGTCTCATGAATATCTGAAGGAAATTGTCGGTACGCTGCTCCATCGCAACAATTTCAGTGAGGCGAATATCCGCTTTCTGATAACAGGCGGCGAAAGTGATGATTCCATTACCCCCATGGATCGGCCGCGCTTGGTCATTATGGCAACGAAGCTGAAAAAATTCCCTCAGGAGTGGTACATGGAAGGCGTCAAAGCCAGTACCGCCGATGTGACGCGGCATGTTCCGGGATCGAAAAGCACCAACTATATCCAGGCCATACTGGCACTCAAGAGGGCCCGGGAGTGCGGAGCCATCGAGTCACTTTACGTTAATGAAAATGACGATCTGCTGGAAGGGACGACTTCGAACCTGTTTCTTGTGAAAGATAACCACTTAGTCACCCCCGAGAAAGAAATATTGCCGGGTGTTACCAGAAAAATCGTGCTGCAGCTTGCCGGAAAGGAGTTTTTTGTAGAACGAGGCATCATCAAAAGAAAGGATCTGGCAAAATTTACCGAGGCTTTCCTGACTTCGTCGAACAAGGAAGTCGTGCCGGTTGTTCAGATAGATAACACTATATTTTCTCAAAGACCCGGAAGAGTCACACAACGTATAATTATGCTGTTTCGGCAGTATACTGATTCGTGGTGATAGGCTGGTCTGCCCTGTGACCATCGATAGTTTTCTTTGAATCTCTTTCCCACTCCTTCTTGCAATCAAGCTATTGAGTTTTCCGAAGCGCGACAGCAGTTCCTGTGTTTTTATAATTACCTCTCCTGAATCACCATATATCAACATTAAGGATTATAGAAGTATACTGCAGGAAAATCACCATCTCATATATTGTCTTGATATTGGTAACTATTGTCATATAGTTTTCTCAGAGCAACAAAGGATGGGCTTGTCGATCCCGGCAACTTCGATGACTTTTTTGGGGGGGCATCAGTGGATGTCCTTAAGAAATTAGCGGGAAAATGGATTGAACTATGAAGAAAGTATTAAGCGAGCGCATTGAAGAACATGTCATTGCCGAGGAACCTTTTTATATACCTCAGAGCAATGAAATAGAAATTGCCCTTGCCGCCTATGAAAATCAGTTTCCGCTGCTGTTGAAAGGACCGACAGGCTGCGGTAAAACCAGATTTATGCATTTTTTGGCCTGGCGGCTGAATCTTCCGATCATAACGGTATCCTGTCACGATGATTTGTCGACCTCAGATCTTGTTGGCAGGTATTTAGTCAAAGGCAGTGAAGCGGTGTGGATGGATGGGCCACTGACTTTAGCGGTGAGAAATGGCGCCATCTGTTACCTGGATGAAATTGTTGAAGCACGTAAGGATACCACCGTGGTGATACACCCATTGGGAGACGACAGGCGGCAGCTTCCCATCGAGAAGCGCGGTGAAATCCTCACCGCGCCACCGGAGTTTATGCTGGCTGTTTCCTATAATCCCGGCTACCAGAGTGTGGTAAAGGATCTCAAAATTTCAACGAGACAGCGTTTTGTCTCCATCTCTTTTGAGTACCCAACAAGGGAGATTGAGAGAGAAATAGTTGCCAGAGAGGCCGGCATTGAGAATGATCTGGCGGAAAAACTGGTGAAGATCGGTCATATGACACGCAACCTCAAGGATTCGGGATTGCCGGAAGGAGCTTCCACGCGTTTGCTTATCCAGACGGCTTTTCTTATTAAAGCAGGCATCAGCACCCGCCGCGCCTGTAAGGCCGGTATCATTGAAAGTCTGACCGATGACAGCGAACTTATTGACTCATTAGAGGATATGACACGAGCGGTTTTCTAGCCCGAACACTTCATGAAACAATCTAAATTATAATGAATCATTATGTGGCACAAAGTGGAACCATAAGCAAAAATCAGCTTTTTCACCCTTGGACGGGCCTGGCAGGCCCATGTACCGCGTTATCGCGAGCTTGCGGTGATTGCTACAGCTTCGCTCGTGACACCTCGTCCATTAACCTGGCAGACTTGTGAAATAACCAGGCTGGATCTTTTCCTCAGCTAAAAAAAAAATGGATTACGCAGAGTTACGAAAAATTTTTCATGAGCAGGTGTACCCGGCGCAGCCCAATGAATGGGATATTGAGGATGCGCTCTATGATCTGGAAGATCTGAATGAAGAGCAGCAGCGCCTTCTTCTGCAGGCCGTTTCAACGGTTTGGCCGATCAGCCATAGTCTCTCTTTTTCCTTTCTCAAGGAGGGAACTCGCCACGCCGGGGAGCTTGACAGCGAGACCCTTGCAGAATGGCTAAGGAGAATTCTCTTCAATTACGAGGAAGGTGGACTGAAGAAGGCCAGGGCATATATGGCAGAGTCTCACCCTGACCTGCTCCTTGAAGAGGTGGAGCCTGCCGTTGTTCGACTTTCGGAAAATATCGGCCGTCTGACCGCCTATGCCCGGGGAATATCCGGACTTGATATCAAACTTCAGAGCTCGGGGCTTATTTATACCGACACTGAAACGATCTATCTTCCCGAAGAAGTAGATTTTTTCATCAACAGCAACAAAAATCTGCTCTACTATAAACTCATTATAAGCCAGCAGACAAGCTGTATCGTTCAAGGCAGCCTAGGCCATAGTCAATTGTTTCAGTTGTGGAGATCTGCGCCGCAGAGACCGGAAGAAAAGATTAATGGAAGCCCGGGGGCCATTTTTTCTTTTGAAAAATTCGACGATCGGCAATGTGCCGCTGAACTCTATCAGTTGATGGAGTTGTATCGCTCCTTCCAATTGCTGAACCGGGAGTTCCCGGGCCTTATTCGGGAAACCGCCCATATCAGACGGCAGCTGTTGCATCTTCGTAAGGTGAATCAATGGAGCAGGAAAACCATTCTGGAAGATCTATTGCGGGCCATAGTTTTGCCGGACGACAATTGCATTTCACCCGAATCAACACTGCTGTCACTCCTGCACAGCCCGAGGCAAGGCCCTGAAATACTGAAGAGGATGTATGAGTATGTTACGGAGAGGGAGAAAAACCGGGCACCATTCAACTTCTATCCATTTATGGATACATTCAACTTCTCCGAGGTAAGAAAGGTAACCGAGAAACGAATCGAGAAAAACAAAAAAGAGTTTGAAACTCTGCTTGCAGATTTTCTGATAAAAAGTGAGCAGATCTCACTGGACCGATTAGAGGTTGATACTGCCGTGGAGCAGGGAGACAGCGCTCGTCTTCAATTAGCTGAAGGCGGAAGTGATGACATCGGGTCCGGTGCCAGTATAACCATCGACAACAAGAGCATCGAATTGCCCGAAGAGATCCAGGAACTTATCAGTCGCATCCAGGCAGATCTCGGGAAAATGCCCGATGGCTATGTCTCTGCCGCTTTCGGTATTGCCGGACAGGGCAGGCCGGCAGGTGAGGGGGAGATGGAAGAGATCGTAGAAGAATCCGTTGAACGGTTTATTCCATATGATGAGTGGGATTACCGCAGACATGGCTATAGAAAAAACTGGTGCAGCCTGCGGCAAAGGACTCTCACCGGCGTGAAATCGGATTTCGTTGAGCGCACCCTCGTCAAGCACAAAAAGGTTCTTCTGAAGATTCGCCGTCAATTTGAAATGATGCGGACTCAGGAGCGTTTCGCCAGGAGAAGAAGATACGGCGATGATCTGGATCTCGACGCCCTGGTTGAATCAATGGGTGATCAAAGTGCCGGCCTGCCGCCCTCTGAAAAGGTCTTCATCAGGCTGATCCGCAATCAGAGGAGCATCTCGACCAACTTCCTGGTGGACATGTCCAACTCAACGGAAGGGTGGATAGGTATTGCCATAAAAGAGGCGCTGGTCTTGCTCTGTGAAGCTATGGAGACTGTTGGCGACAGATATGGAATCTTCGGTTTTTCCGGGATGCGTCGGATGCGCTCGGAAGTATATAAAATAAAGGATATCGCCGAGCCTTACAGCCGAATAGTCAAGGAAAGAATTGCCGCAATAGGACCAAAAGAATATACCAGAATGGGACCGCCTATCCGCCATATGATAAAACATTTTGCCGATATTGAAGGAAAAAGCAGACTGCTCCTGATCATTTCCGATGGTAAGCCAGAGGATTATGACGATTACAAGGGCCAATACGCCATTGAGGATACACGTAAAGCTCTGGCCGAAGCCAGAGGGCAGGGTATCCACCCGTACTGTATAACCATCGACCAGGAATCACATGATTATCTCGAACATCTCTTTGGCAGGGGAAACTATACCTATGTGAACAATATCGAACAACTGCCTTCCCGGCTAACGGAAATTTACCGTTTGCTGACGAGGTAGGAGAACGTCCTGGATCCTTGTAGAAGTTAATATACCGGGATCACGGATAGTGCGAAGACCTTTGTTTAAGTCAGCATGCCGTATCATGTCATGTTTAATTTCCTACAAAATCTAATTCCATTTCCACCTAACTATAAGGTATATTCTTAAGAGGGTATTTCTTCTGTGAATACAACAGGAAAAGAATGTGCAAATCTGATTGCCCCTAAAGCTCAGCATCCATGTTTTTCGGGAGGCAGATCGGATCTGCATATCCAAATTTTTCTTGGAGTTACTGAGGGGACTGATTTCTTTTCAGTTCGGTGAAAATAAATCTGTCGCCCGGTTTTGCAAAAAGAACAATGGAGTCAGGAGGAAATATGGCTGATTTTTTACTGCAGTTCAGTCCGGTAACACAAGCCTTCATGGCTACTCTGTTTACCTGGGGCGTGACTGCTGCCGGAGCCTCTCTGGTTTTTTTCACCAGAGACATTAAGCAAAAGCTCATGGATTCAATGCTCGGTTTTGCTGCCGGAGTAATGATCGCCGCCAGTTTCTGGTCTCTTCTCTCCCCCGGTATTATTATGGCCGAGAATCTTGGTCATATCCCCTGGCTGACGGCAGCCGTCGGCTTTCTGGGCGGTGGTATTTTCATGCGGGTAACGGATAAATTTCTGCCTCATCTTCATCCGGGACTGAGCATGGATAAAAAAGAAGGTGTGAAAACTTCATGGCAGCGCAGTACCCTTCTTGTCCTGGCCATAACCATTCATAATATACCCGAAGGGCTGGCGGTGGGAGTCGCCTTTGGTGCAGTGGCGGCAGATCTTCCCTCGGCAACAATTGGGGGAGCAATAGCACTGGCCATCGGTATTGGTATCCAGAATTTTCCCGAGGGCACCGCCGTATCTATGCCCTTGAGACGGGAAGGAATGTCGAAGGGCAAAAGTTTTTTCATTGGGCAATTCTCAGGCATGGTGGAGCCTTTCGCCGGTGTTCTCGGTGCTCTATTTGTTTTAAAGATGCAGAATATTCTGCCGTATGCACTGTGCTTCGCCGCCGGCGCCATGATCTTTGTGGTTGTTGAGGAACTGATTCCGGAGTCTCAAAAGCGTTATGACAATATAGATGTTGTGACAATGTCCACCATGGGAGGTTTCACGGTCATGATGATACTTGATGTTGCTTTAGGCTGAAAATCTGTTCCGTAGGACATTGGCGGAGGATGGCACTGAATATTCCATTGTCCACGGTCTCTGTTTTTTTCTTCCTGCCAATATTCTCATTGATTATTTCTTTCTATACGGTTTGTTTATGTTGAGGTATGTGACTCCGGACATCCGGGTAACAATGAAACTTTCCTGAAAAGGAACGATAGAGAGTATGAGGCTCCGTTGTGCAATGTTATGGAAAGATTGAATCTGATATAGGTTCGGCAATTATTGCAGCTATTCCTGAACCGTTTTTTATTTTTGATGAACATGGATGCTATGTTCAGGTCATAGGTGGAGCTGATCGCAGGAAGTATCACCAGGGCTCACATTTGATAGGCAAAAGCATTCACGAGGTAATTGAGAAGCATCTGGCGGATGCCTTTGTGGCCGAAATACAAAAAGCCATTAAAGGAAATGAGGTACGCACATACGTCTACCAGCTGTCTGCCGGCGATATACGGGGGTCCGAGGATCTTGCCGGCCCCGAGGGGAAGCAGTGGTTTGAAGCCCATATATCACCGGTTGCCGCAATTGCGGATCAGCCGCGCATGGTGGTCTGGGTTGCTTTCAATATTACCGAACTGCGTAAAACCCTGAGCGAAAAAGAGTCACTGATTGCGGATTTACAAAGGGCCGCCAGTGAAATTAAAACCCTCAAAGGCATACTGCCCATCTGTTCTCACTGCAAGAAGATTCGAGACGACAACGGCTGTTGGAATCAGCTTGAAATCTATATCCACAGATACTCCGGGGCGGATTTGAGCCATAGCATCTGTCCGGAATGCAGGGATAAGCATTATGGCCAATATCTAACATCCCACAAAGGGGGATAGATAAGTAACCACAGAGATTGTGATGCCGGAGCCTTACTCTTGTGCCATTATCTTTCTCAACACATAAGGAAGAATCCCGCCGTGCCGGTAATAGGTAATATCTATGTCGGTGTCGAGTCGCGAATTTACCTTAAAATCAAATTCCAAGCCGTCATCCCGAGTAACATGGACGGTTAATTCCTGCTGTGGCCGCATATTCTGCAAGCCCTCGATACGGAAGAGCTCATTTCCTTTGATTTTAAATTTTTCAAGGCTGTCACCAACCTTGAAAACCAGAGGCAATATACCCATTCCTACAAGATTGTTGCGATGAATGCGCTCATAGGATTGGGCCAGAACCGCCTTGATGCCCAGCAGATTGGTGCCTTTTGCCGCCCAGTCCCGTGAAGATCCGGTACCGTATTCCTTGCCGCCAAGAACAACAAGCGGAATATTTTTTCCTGCATATTCCATGGCGGCATCGTATATGAACATCTCCTTCTCTTCAGGTTTCTTCAGGGTGAAGCTTCCCTCCCTGGGCGAAACCATCTTGTTCTTAATCCTGATATTCCCGAAAGTCCCGCGCATCATTATCTCGTGGTTGCCGCGCCGCGAGCCATAGGAATTGAAATTTACCGGTTTGACATTCTGGGAGATTAAATATTTTCCCGCCGGATAATCAACGGGAATGGAACCCGCGGGAGAAATATGATCCGTGGTTACCGAATCGCCGAGGAGGGCAAGCGGACGGGCGCCTTCGATATCCACCGGTTTTGTGGTTTGAATTGTGAAGTTATCAAAATATGGCGGTTTTTTGATATAGGTGGAATTGGGATCCCAGGCAAAGGTCGTGCTTTCCGTTACCTCGAGTCCTTTCCAGAAATCATCACCCTCAAAAATGGTGGAATACACCTTCTCGTAACCTTCCCGGCTGACATGTTCCGCTATCAGGGCTTCAATCTCAGCGTTGGCCGGCCAGAGGTCTTTAAGGTAGACAGGTTCACCATTAGGCGTATGTCCCAGTGGTGAATCTGTGAGGTCGATATCGATCCTTCCGGCAAGAGCGAAGGCGATAACCAACATGGGAGACATCAGAAAATTAGACTTGATACGCTGGTGAATGCGGGCTTCGAAATTCCGGTTGCCGGAAAGGACCGCGGCAACGTTGAGGTCATGTTCTTCAATCAAATCATCAATTTTCTTTGACAGGGGGCCGCTGTTGCCGATACAGGTGGTGCAGCCGAAGGCGGCAAGATGAAAGCCGAATGCCTCAAAATAGGGCGTCAGCCCGGCCTCCTGCAAATAATTACGGACCACCTTTGAACCGGGCGCCAGAGATGTCTTAACATAGGATGGCACATGTAATCCGAGGGTTACGGCCTTTTTAGCCATTAGGCCCGCTCCCATCAGAACATGAGGATTCGAGGTGTTGGTGCATGAAGTAATTGCGGCAATCACCACGCTGCCATCACCCATGTCCACCTTCTTGCCGTCAAGATCAAGGGTAAACATTCTTTTTTGAGCAGGAGCGCACTTGCGTGGCCGCACCGTTTGATTCCCTGATTCCTGGTGAAATTCGGAAATGTTTTTCAGACCGGTGTCCCTATCGTACTCACAGCCGAGAATCTCCTCAAATTTATCCTTTATCCTGGGCAGAGGAATGCGGTCCTGGGGACGGGCCGGCCCGGCAAGCGAGGGGGTGACGGTTGAAAGATCGAGCTCGATTATCTGACTGTATTCCCTTTGCTCGTCTTCTGTCAGAAAAAGCTTGTTAGCTCGGGCGTATGCCTCCGTCAACTCAGCTTTATCGGTTCTGCCTGTTTGACGAAGATAATCTATTGTCTTGGCATCGATAGGAAAAAATCCCATGGTTGCCCCATATTCCGGGGTCATGTTGGATATGGTTGCACGATCCGGAATGGAAAGATTGGCAACACCCGTTCCAAAAAACTCGACGAATTTTTCAACCACGTTATTTTTACGCAAAAGTTCTGTAACGGTGAGGACCAGATCGGTGGCCGTTGTTCCTTCCTTGAGGCTGCCGATAAGCCTTACTCCGACTACCTGAGGGATAGACATATAGTACGGTTGAC
The DNA here is from genome assembly GCA_016278675.1 of Desulfobulbaceae bacterium. Taxonomy (GTDB): domain Bacteria; phylum Desulfobacterota; class Desulfobulbia; order Desulfobulbales; family Desulfocapsaceae; genus Desulfopila_A. The sequence continues at coordinate 12,079 of JADQBJ010000045.1, forward strand.
CAAGCATTACCGCCTCGGCTTCTATGCCGCCGACTCCCCAGGCCATAACGCCGATGCCGTTGATCATGGGAGTATGAGAATCAAGGCCTACAACGGTATCGGGATAGGCGATATCTTTGTCGTCGGCTATGACAACTCGACCCAGGTATTCAAGATTAACCTGGTGACATATTCCGGAGTTAGGGGGAACCACATTGAAGTTGTCAAAACTGATTTGCGCCCATTTCAGCAGGGTATAGCGCTCATGGTTGCGCTCATACTCTTTAGCGACATTTTGGGTGAGGCTTTTCGTGGTGCCGTAGTAATCTACCTGAACAGAATGATCTACCACCAGTTCGACAGGGACCAGGGGATTTACCCTGGACGGATCTCCACCCAGGTCCCTCACGGCGTCACGCATTGCTGCAAGGTCAACCACGGCCGGTACTCCGGTAAAATCCTGCATGAGTACCCGGGCAGGGTGATATGGAATTTCCGCAGGGGAAGCATAGCTTTTTTTCCAGTTGGCTATCTCCAGGATATCATCGTGTTTCACAATATTATCATCTAGTTTTCTCAAGAGATTTTCTACCAGTATACGAATGGAAAAAGGCAGTCGGTCAATATCCGCGATCTTATTCTTCTGCAGGAGTGTAATATCGAAATAGCTGTATTCCTTTCCGTTGACCTTTAAGGTCCGGCGGTAATCCTGTCTGTTCATGGCATTTTCCTTATTGGTATGTGTGATAACATGAATGGCATACAAAAAGCATAGATGCTGCAGAGACGTTCCCAACCTCTGCCCTGTCGAACGTAATCACGCGCTTGAGCAAGAATTTCTGACGGTGCTGCGTTTTTGGACGATGTAAAAACAGTAAAAAATACTTGTAACGATAGCTATTTTCAATAGTTATCTGTAAAAAGCACGTTCTTGATGGATTCATTAAGCTCGATCTAAGCCGTTCTAGATCTGCAGTGGCGTTTGCCGTACTGATGTATTGCCAAGTATTGCCAAATCGCCGTCTCTGGTACTCCACCTGGTATGTCGACCTTTCTCGAAGTCGGAGTTTATGCCTGAATGGGTGCTTATTGCAGAGTCCATCTCTTCGACTTCGTTAACTTTTTAAGAGATCTTCATCTTTGATATTCTCATCTGCTCAAATTGATTATATCACAGGAGATATTGTTTTGGAAAAAAGCTTCTGCTCTCTTGAAGCCGACCTGCAGGGATTACCGGACGCCACACAGGTTTGGAGCCTGCAATTTTTTCTGATTTCCCGGGTTGTGGCTCTGTACAACTGATTCCGCCTGTTCAAGCCTTAATCAGAAGTATTTTCATGCTATCTTAAAATGTGATACTATGACTATCATGCTAACAGATCATGCTCGTGGCAGCTGAGCTTTTAAGGTATTTACCACTGCAGAGAAGAAGAGAATGAAAAAGATAGAATATCGGGAACAGGCGTTGAAGATCCTTCCTTGGGTCTGTGCGAGTTGCGGTCGTGATTTTACCGGTAAGAAATTGCGGGAGTTGACAGTACATCACAAGGACCATAATTATAAAAACAATCCCCCCGACGGCAGCAATTGGGAACTTCTGTGTATTTATTGCCATGACAACGAGCACTCCCGCTTGCTCGATGCGGAATGGCTGTCCACTGAAAACCCGGATGCCGAGAAGGGAAAGTCAGCAACACACACTCCGTTTGCCGATCTCAAGAATCTGTTGTCCAATCCCGGCAAAGATGCAGAAGAGGATTGAGAAAGATCTTAAAGGCAGGAACGGATTGCGGAGAGCAACAAGGAGATTGCCTGTCTCTACCTCCCAAAATCAACGATATCATACATTATCAATGCTGCTATTACCGTCCAGCCGACCGCATGGAACATAAAAACACCCACAGGATCAAGGATGTCGGATATGGTATTTAAGACTGCACTGACCAGAAATACTGTACCCAGCAGCATCATCATGCTCAGGATATGGGTGCAGAAAAGAATTACCGGATTGTCAATTTCCTTGTAGCTGTAGGATGTCCACAGTTGGCTTATGGTTGCCCATATAACAGGGATAGCAACAAAAAAGAGTAGTAGGTTGTTCTCTTCCGGAAGCTTGTAATCAAGGTAGAATTCAAAAAACCAAACCCCGAAGATAAAGATCATCAGGTTCCTTATTATCACAAATATTTTCATTATTCACCAATAGTTGGTCGTTGATATCCACTTTCGTTGTTCCCGTGCTTGCACGGGAAGGATATATTTCCAGTAATCTGTTCCACTTTCACATCCCTCCACCACCCCCGTCGCACATGCCGGTGTTTATGCGAAAAAATATCAAAGCAGCGCTTGACAAAATAATCGTACAGGTTAGTTTGGTCCTACCATTAAAGAAAAGATTACGGTTTCTTTATTTTTTAAATTGTAGCTAGTCTGTTGTGAAAAGGCAATTAAATTGCTTAATAGCGTTTTGGTGACCTGTATTGATTCAATAATCCAAACTCTATTTGGTAGTACCATTATCGGATAATAGAACAGCACATGAACAAAAAATCACTCTTTATTCCAGTGCAGATCGGTCGGGCCGGTGAAGACATCGCCTTACAAATCGAAGCGGCCATTCTAGAGGAAAAGATATTGCCCGGTGAACGCCTTCCCAGTGAAAGGGAGTTGCAGGCCCAGTTTAAAAGTGGCCGAGGTGTCATCAGAGAGGCCGTTCGTGCCCTTAAGCAAAAAGGTCTGGTGGAGATTCGTAAAGGGGCCAAAGGCGGAACGTATGTTAAAAACATCGAGGTTGCCAGTGTCAGTGAATCATTGGCCCTCTTCCTGAAGCAGCAGCATATCGGTCCCGGATATATAGCTGAGTTTCGGGAGAGTATCGATCGGGTGATCACTATTCTGGCGATTGCGCGTGCCGATGCTTCCGAAAAAGAGGAACTGGTAGTCGAAGCAGGGAAGTTGCTGGAACTGCTGGAACAGCCGACACCGGATAAGGAATGCCTGGCGAAGCAGGACAGGGTTCTCAATATTCGTCTGGCAAAAATGAGTAAAAATCCGGTCTTCGAGTGGGTTATGGAGGCCATCCAGCAAGGTTTCAGTTCACACGATTACGCCCTGTACGAAGAGCCCTATTATCGCCGGAAAACAGCGGAAAACTGGCATGAAACTGCACAGCGTATAGCCGACAATGATCCGCTGAAGGCGCTGTCTTCAATAGCTGCTCATTATGCCCTGCTGCAACGCTGTATTGCCGATAAAGAATGCCGGGTTACCGCAGTCACAGGGCAGGGTTAACAGGCCTACTGTGGAATGTTTATAAAACGGGATTCGGCGTTCTCCTGCTGTTTTGGGGTAATCGCCGGCTTATTCAAAAATAGAAATACGGAGTAAAAAAATATGAAAGACAAGGCTTACGATTATATCATTATAGGCGGCGGTTCCGCAGGAAGTGTACTGGCCAATCGTTTGAGCGCCAATCCGGAGCACAATGTCCTGGTCCTGGAAGCAGGCAAGCCGGATTACAGATGGGATTTTCGCATTCATATGCCGGCGGCACTGACCTATCTGCTCACCGACAATACCTACAATTGGCTGTACGAGTCAGAGCCGGAACCGCAGATGCACAATCGACGTATAGCGCAGCCACGTGGCAAGGTGCTCGGCGGTTCCAGCAGTATTAACGGTATGATTTATATTCGTGGCAATGCCCTGGATTATGAAAAATGGGCAGCTAACCAGGGACTGGAAAATTGGGATTATGCCCACTGTCTTCCCTATTTTAAAAAAGCTGAAACCCGCCTCCATGGTGCAGATGAATACCATGGTTCAAATGGTCCGCTTTATCTGGACACGGCGAAATGCGATAATCCGCTGTTCCGTGCGTTCTTCAAAGCGGCCGAGCAGGCCGGTCATCCGCTTACCAGCGATGTCAACGGTTATCAGCAGGAAGGATTCGGCAAATTTGACCAGAATATCTATAGAGCGCGGAGGCATAATGCTGCCAGAGCCTACGTCCACCCGGTAAAAAATCGAGCGAATCTCACGGTAATATGCAAGGCTATGGTCAACCGTATCCTTTTTGAAGGGAAAAAGGCGGTTGGGGTCGAATTTACCAGGGGCAATGAAAAACAGAAGGTTTATGCCGGAGAGATTATATCCTGCGGAGGAGCGATAAATTCACCCTCTCTTCTCCAGCTTTCAGGTATAGGCAATGCCGGTGAGTTGAGGAACTTAGGGATAGATGTGGTCCACAACCTGCCGGGCGTCGGCGAAAATCTGCAGGATCATCTGGAGTTGTATGTTCAGTATTCCTGCAAGCAGCCGGTCAGTATGTATCCTGCGCTGCAGTGGCAGAATCAACCCAAAATCGGTTTTGACTGGCTCTTCCGCCGTAAAGGTGCCGCAGCCACGAATCATTTCGAGGCAGGGGGGTTTATCCGCGGAAACGACAGGGTCGATTATCCTAATCTGCAGTTCCATTTTCTGCCCATTGCCATTCGCTATGATGGTTCGGCTCCCGCTCAGGGGCATGGGTTTCAACTGCATGTGGGGCCGATGAACACCGATGTGCGCGGTCATGTAAAAATTACCTCGGCCGACTCGGCCAGGTATCCTGAAATATTTTTCAATTATCTCTCCACCGAACAGGAGCGCCGGGAATGGCTGGAGGCTATCAAGTGCTCGCGTGAAATTATCGGTCAGGCCGCTTTTGACGACTTACGCGGCGAGGAACTGGCTCCCGGTGCTAATGTGCAAACCGATGAAGAGATCCTCGATTTTGTGGCCAGGGAAGGGGAGAGCGCCTATCATCCCTCCTGTACCTGTAAAATGGGCTATGATAATATGGCTGTAGTTGACGCTGAACTCAAGGTTCACGGGGTTGAGAATCTGCGGGTGGTCGATGCTTCCGTCTTTCCCTCCATAACCAATGGCAACATTTATGCCCCGGTTATGATGGTTGCCGAAAAGGCAGCGGATCTCATCCTCGGTAATACGCCCGAGGCTCCCTCCGCAGCCGGTTATTACAGATACGACCGGGAGGCTGATAATAAATGACCGTTAAAAAAATGTTTATCAATGGGTGCTGGGAAGCCGCCGTCTCCGGGAGGAGCCGGCAGATTATCAACCCTTTCAACCAGAAGGTGATAGCCGAGGTAGCCGAAGGGGGACGCGAAGATGCACAACGCGCGATCGCGGCCGCACGGGAGGCATTCGACAGTGGGGTATGGTCGAATCTTCCTGCTGCCGAGCGGGGCGAGCTTCTCTATCAGTTGGCTGGTCGCATCGCTGAAGAAAGCGAAGCCCTGGCCGAACTGGAGAGCCTTGATACGGGAAAGACGCTTGAGGAAAGTCGCTGGGATATGGCAGACATTGCCGGTATCTTCCGCTTTTATGCAGGTCTTGCCGATAAAGATGGCGGAGAAGTTATCGAGTCTCCTATTCCCAATAGTGACAGCAGGGTGGTGCGTGAACCTGTAGGCGTCTGCGGTCAGATATCGCCGTGGAATTATCCGTTACTGCAGGCGGCCTGGAAACTGGCGCCCGCATTGGCGGCAGGGTGTACCGTGGTTGTCAAGCCCAGTGAAATTACACCGCTGACGACTCTGATGATCACCGAGCTGGCAGCAAAACTTGATTTTCCTCCTGGTGTCATCAACACCGTGCTGGGTCCTGGGGCGGATGTAGGTGCGGAGCTTGCCGAAAGCCATCTGGTGGATCTTATTTCCTTCACCGGCGGCATTGACACCGGCAAGACGATTATGCGGGCTGCCAGCGGCAATGTCAAAAAGATTGCCCTGGAGCTGGGCGGCAAAAATCCCAATATCGTTTTTGCCGATGCCGATATTGATACTGCGGTGGATTATGCCTTAAACGGTGTTTTTTTTCACGCCGGCCAAATTTGTTCAGCCGGCGCCCGCCTGATGCTTGAAGACTCCATCCATGACGGTTTTGTCGAACAGCTCAAGGCCAGGATGGCTCAAATTCGTCTTGGTGACGGCCTGCGGCAGGGAACCCAGATGGGCCCGTTAATTTCGCAGGAACATCTGAGCAAGGTAGAAGAGTATATCAAGGTTGCCAAGGCCGAAGGAGCCCGGCTCGAGTTGGGCGGTACGCGTCCGCCGGCCGCCGAGCTGCAGAACGGATTTTTTCTGCTGCCGACACTTTTTAGCGAATGTCATGGAGATATGCGCATAGTTCAGGAAGAGGTCTTCGGACCGGTGATAACGGTTGAAAGGTTTAGTAGTGAAGAAGAAGCTGTGCGGCTGGCAAACGGGACGATTTACGGTCTGGCGGCCGGTTTCTGGACCAGCAATGCCAAGCGCATTCACAGAGTAGCAAGGCAGCTGCGCTTCGGCACCGTCTGGGTCAACGATTTCAATGTCTATTTTACCCAGGCCCCCTGGGGCGGCTATAAACAGTCCGGGCTGGGAAGAGAACTGGGTCGGCTTGGTCTGGAAGAATATACAGAGGTCAAACATATTTTCCAGAATCATAAGCCTGAGCCTCTTGCCTGGTTTGGTGTCTGATAGAAAGTCTGCCACTCTTGGGAACTGCCCGGGAGTGGCCCGATCGATGTCAGGAATTTACAAATAAAAAGATTTTTTTTGGGCCCCCTTCGCAGTCGTTTCACTTTAATCAAGGGGGATAAGGACCTTCACGAAACGAAAATTCAAGCAATATGCAGAATAGTTTTTTTGAAGTCCTAAATAATACAAAAGGAGAATGTATGCACACGCAAAGAAAACGTAATATCGCCTTGATCTTGTTAGCGGCGGCGCTGCTCTTTACCGGACCTGCCTATGGTTCAAAGGAGATACGCTTCGCCAGTGTGAGCTGGACAGGTGTTACAGTGAAGACGGAACTGGCTCAGAATATCCTCAACAGCATTGGCTATGAAGCCGATAATAAGGTTCTATCCGTACCGATTGTCTATAAGGCTCTGGACATGGGTGATGTTGATGTCTTTCTCGGCAACTGGATGCCCACCATGGCCACCATAGCCAATAAATTTTTTGAAAAAGGTACTATTGTTCAGTATGTAGCCAATATGACCGGCGCGAAATATACCTTAGCCGTGCCAACCTTCACATATGAAGCGGGGCTCCAGGATTTCTCCGATATCGCCGAGTACGCCGATAAACTTGATTATAAGATCTATGGTCTTGAGCCCGGCAATGACGGCAACCTCGTTATCCGCTCCATGATTGAACAGAATATGTTCGGTCTCGGTGATTTTGAAATCGTTACCACCAGCGAACCGATTATGCTTTCCGAGGTTAAGGCAAAGAGCAAAGAGGGTGAATGGGTGGTCTTTCTGGGATGGTCTCCGCACTATATGAACCAGATTATCGACATGAAGTATCTCACCGGCAGCACAGCAGAAACCTTCGGAGAAAACGACGGAACCGCGACTATATATACAAATATCCGTAAAGGCTTCGATAAGGAGCAGCCAAACGTCGCTCATTTCCTCAAAAATCTGATCTTTCCGATCTCGATGATAAATGAGATCTCGCTGATGCTGCAGACCAACAAGGATCTCAAACACGGTGAGGCTGGTATGGCATACCTCAAGGAGAATCCGGAAGTCTATCGCGGCTGGCTGAAAGGAGTCACAACTGCAGATGGTGAACCGGCCCTTCCTGTTTTTGAGGACTATCTGAAGAGCTACTGATTCTGTGCAATGATTACCTTCATGATTCCGTATTGCAATATACGATACGTGAACTGGTGAATTGACGAATGCGGCGGTACCATCTGCGTCCGCCGCATTCGTTGGAGAAGATCGCCGCAAATCGAGCGTTTCCCCCGTAGATCATACCTGACCGGAGTCGCTTCTCTTTCCGTCGGTGACAAATGAAGTTCAGACTTGCCGTGGGCTGTGACCAGTCTTAGATTTTTGTCATTGAACTAGTGATAAAAAATTAATAGAGGAGGCTGGTATGCATGCTCTGGTATGGCACGGCAAAAGAGATGTTCGTTATGACACCGTAGCTGATCCCACTATTCTCGATAATACAGATGCTATCATTCGGGTTACCACCACGGCAATCTGCGGCTCGGATCTGCATTTGTACGAGGTTCTGGGGGCATTTATGGAGCCTGGTGATATACTGGGTCACGAACCGATGGGAATTGTCGAAGAAGTGGGCAGCGGCGTCACCCATATACAACCGGGAGACCGGGTGGTCATTCCCTTCAATATTAGCTGTGGAGGCTGTTTTATGTGCCTGGAGGGTTTATTCTCTCAATGTGAAACCACTCAGGTACGGTCGCAGGATTCAGGTGCTGCAATCTTCGGATATTCCAGACTTTATGGACAGGTTGCCGGAGGGCAGGCCGAATATCTGCGCGTTCCACAGGCCCATTTTGGGCCGATCAAGGTGCCAGAGGGATTGCCGGATGAAAACTTTATCTACCTCGCGGACGTGCTGCCGACTGCCTGGCAGGCAGTCGAATATGCCGAAGCTCCGGATGGCGGCACCCTGGCAGTATTCGGATTGGGGCCGATCGGACAGATGAGCGCACGTGTCGCCCGACATCGTGGTCTTCGGGTGATCGGTGTGGATCTGATCCCTGAAAGATTGGAGATGGCTCGACGGTATGGTGTCGAGGCCCTGGATCTAAGTGATCATGACGATATAGCCGAATCCATCAGAGATATGACAGCAGGCCGCGGTACCGATGCAGTAATTGACGCCGTCGGCATGGAAGCACATGGGGCACCAATGGGAAAACTGGCGCATCAGATATCTTCCTTGCTGCCGGATACTCTCTCGGCGACAATGATGAAAAAAGTGGGCGTTGACAGGCTGAGTGCGCTGGTTGCCAGTATTGATACCGTACGCCGCGGCGGAACAGTATCCGTCATCGGAGTCTACGGAGGCATGGCCGATCCTCTGCCCATGCTGAAGCTTTTCGACAAGCAGATTCAGCTGCGCATGGGTCAAGCCAATGTCAAGCGCTGGATTGAGTATATCATGCCTCTCGTTACGGATGAAAATGATCCGCTGGGTGTGAGGGACCTTGCCACTCATGTGATGCCGCTGGAAGAAGGACCGCAAGGCTATGAAATATTTCAGAAGAAACAGGACGGAGTGGTCAAGGTGCTGCTGAAGCCTTAAAATGGCGACCCTCTTCTTTCCGGAAACGAGTCACGGAGATGCATTACAGCCAGTATTTGAACAGACGCGCCGTCCATTCTTTAAGGCGATCCGTAAAAGGACGTTCTCGCCATTGCTCCAGATGAACCTCTTTGGCGAGGGCGAGATCTTGTGCGAACATGTCCTCCATCTGCTTGCCGAAATCCCGATCCAAAATGACCGCATTCACTTCGGCATCATGAAGAAAGCTGCGGTGGTCCATATTGCTTGAACCGATTGTGGCCCACACTCCATCAACCACGGCTGTTTTCGAGTGCAGCAGTACATCGCTTCGCTCATACACTTTTACTCCCGCTTCAAGCAGTGCTGTATAATTAGACTGACCCGCATAAAATGGCAGCCGGAAATCACTGACACCGGGTAGGATAATTTTGACATCGACATCTGCCTGTGCGGCCTGAATAAGCGCATTCAGCAGATTCCTGTCGGGTATGAAATAAGCATGGGTCAGGTGGATGGATTTCCGCGCATTCTTGATGGCTGAAATATAGGCTGTATAGATATGCGGGACAGGCTGATAGGGGGTATTGGTAAGAACCCGCACCAGCGAATTTCCCCTTTCCTGAAGGGACGGAAAATATCGTCCGGATGAGAGCGGCAGGCGGCTGTGTTTATTCCACATAGAGATAAAAAGCCTTTGGAATTCGGCCACGGCCGGCCCTTCAATTTGTACATGAGTGTCCCTCCAGTAGTATTCCGTCTGCTGCTCCGCTTTATCTGAGATCACAGCGGATGTGTTTTCAATGGAGGGGTAGTGGATATTTGTGCCCCCCGTAAAGGCTATCTTTCCGTCGACAATCAGAATCTTACGATGGTTCCTGTTGTTGATGTCCCATTCTCCCAGGACGGAGAAAAGTCCCACCGGATTGAATTCAAGAGTCCGGATTCCACCTTCCCGCATCTGTTCAAAGAAACCAGATGCAGTGTTAAACACACCGAAACCATCGTAAATTACATGAACATCAACGCCCTCCTGCTGCTTTTTCAACAGCAAATCGGCAAAAGAACGTCCTACCTGGTCAGCCCGCCAAATGAAGGTTTCAAGGTTGATGTTCTCTGTGGCGCTTCGTATAGCATTTTTCATGGCAGAGAACGTCTGCGGACCATTGCAGAGCAGAGTGACCTTATTGCCTGCAATAAGTGGTTTGCCCGTGACAGCTTCCATCAATGCAATGTGGTGCTCCAAGATGTCTGCTCGTTCATTGTCTGGTTTCAGCCGGTTGAGCAGGGCCTTGGCTTCTGCCTCTGAAAGTGGTCCATCCGGACCAGTGATTCGAGGGGAATGCCCGTCGGTCCGATAACTGTCTACCAGCATTGGGACCTTGGGAAAAGTGGCACAGCCACTGATATACATGAGCAATAAGCCGGAAATCAACACCAGAATAGAGGATTTGGTTTCCTGTAGAATTCTATTCATAAATATTGTCGTCTTCGTAAATAGTAGAGACTTTGTTTTTTGCGGAATTGCAGGCAAACAGACTGGGCAAAACTCCGGATCGGAGAGAATTTCTTTGTCGGCACTTACGATCAATTCAATATTACCACAAAAGCTGATGTCAATTACAGTTATCGGCATACTTTTCCTTCTTGAATATTTTATGATCGAGCCAGGAAGAAAGGGTCGGGCGGAAGGGTTGCTCTGGAGAATTCAGGGCGCAAATATTGATCTATTCGGTAAAGAACATTAGAGCAAATGTATTATAGTTTTAACAACATGAACATTGCACCATCAACCATGGTGTTCGTCAGCCCAGGTTCTGAAATTTAAAATAGAGATAATGATGACTGACAATGAGAAAACAACATCAATGGCCATGGATGATGCCAACCTGCTGGTCGCCACATTGCCGGTCACACTCCAGACCGCTCTGAATGGTATGGAGCTGGAGGAACTTGTGGAAGTGGTGATGGATCTCGGACGTCCGGCTGAAGCGCGTTTCCCTGGGAGTGTCGTTCCTCTCAGCACGCATCCGGTCAATCATGATGATATCGCCCATACCCTGGCGCTGGTGGGGGACTTTACCGCGGACAACAGGGCTGGTATCGAGAGAACCCTGCATCGTATCTCGGCCATCAGAAACCGCAAGGGAAAGATCATCGGTATGACCATTCGGGTAGGCCGGGCTATTTATGGGACCATAGAGATATTACGGGATCTGATTGAAACCGGAGATAACCTTCTCTTTGTCGGGCGTCCCGGAGTAGGCAAGACCACCAAGCTTAGGGAAGTGGCGCGGGTGCTTGCCGATGAGATGCATAAACGCGTCATTGTCGTAGACACATCCAACGAGATAGCAGGAGATGGTGATATTCCGCATCCCGGGATCGGCTCGGCGCGGCGCATGCAGGTGCCGCGGCCCGACAGGCAGCATGCTGTCATGATAGAGGCCGTGGAAAATCACATGCCGGAGGTGATAATCGTCGATGAGATCGGGACGGAAGCGGAGGCGGCTGCCGCTCGAACCATCGCCGAGCGGGGCGTGCAGCTCATTGGTACGGCCCACGGTAATTCTTTGGAAAATCTGATCATGAATCCGACCCTGTCCGATCTTGTCGGCGGGGTGCAGACTGTCACTCTGGGAGATGAGGAAGCACGCAGACGCGGTACCACCAAAACCGTTAGCGAACGGAAAGCGCCACCCACATTTGAAATATTGATTGAAATGGAGAGTCGCGACGAAGTCAGCATCCACAAGGATACAGCCAAAGCAGTCGATTCCATCCTGCGTGGTCTTCTGCCACACTGTGAAAGGCGAATACTGGCAGCGGACGGTCAAATCGAGGTCAAGGATCACCAGCCGAGACGGAATATGCAAAGGGAGAAGACGGCTGCATCGCCTGAACTTTCGCTTTCTTCGGCGCTGCCGCCTTCTCAGGGTCCTGCCCGTCTCTATCTTCACGGCGTGAAAAAAGATCTGATCGAACGTGCGGCCCGGGAACTGGGGCTGTCTCTCCGTACTGTCGTCAAACCGCAAAAGGCCGATCTCATCATTGCCCTGCGCTCCCGCGGCAAAAACCAGGGTTTGGAACAGATCGCAAGAATCAGCGATGCCCCCGTTCACCGGATTAAAAAAAACACCACTTCCGAGATTCGTCGTATGCTGCAACGCGTCTTTAATATCGTATCGGGTGTTGAAGATAATGAAATCCAGAAAACACTGCAGGAAACCACATTGGTCATCGAGCAGGTGATGGAAGAAGGCGTCGAGGTCGCTCTGCCGCCAAGAAGATCGGCATTGCGTAAGATTCAGCACCGGTTGATCACCGACCGCGGTTTGGAGTCAACGAGTATCGGCTGTGAACCGCAACGACATTTGGTGGTGCATCCGCTCCGGGATTAGCCCATCTGCACCGCGAGTATGTCCGCCTGCTATAGGTTCGACAGGTTCGGGCGTCTTTCCCCGGCAGTGATGATATAATCTACTGCTGTAGCTCTTCCTGTGTTTCGGCCGGATTCGTCAGCGGAAAGCTGAGGATGAAGGTTGTTCCCACATTTGGTGTTGAATTCACTTCAATATAGCCCTGGTGGGCCTCAACAACCTCCTTGACCAGGGATAAACCAAGGCCGGATCCGGTGATATGCCGCGTGGCTTTTCCCTTGACCCGGAAAAATCTGTCGAAGATATGCTGCAGATCTTTAGCGTCGATGCCTATGCCTGAATCTTTGACGGAGAGATTGGCAAGCCCCCCGTTGAGGAAGGTGGTAATCTCGAGGGTGCCGCCGTCAGGAGTATATTTGACCGCATTGGAGACAATGTTCATGAAGGCCGTGCGGATATGGTCGTAATCCACGTTGAACCACCAGTCCTGAGCGCAGGGAGTATATTTAATTGTTATATTTTTTCCTTCTGCCTGTGGGGTGGCTATCTCAACTATATCTTTTATAATGTCGTTTCCTTTGATCGGCTCGAGATTGAAAACGACGGTACCGCTTTCCAGCTTGGAGAGATTGAGGAGATTGTCAATAAGGCGGAGCAGATCCTTGGTGCGCACTGTCATTCGCGTATGCAGGGAACGGCAGGAGTTCAATGACTCGTACTCGCAGTCGGTCTGCAGGGCGTATATCATCTGTTCTATCGAGGCCAGCGGTGATTTCAGTTCATGAGCCACCATGGCCACGAAATCGGACTTCATCCGATCTATTTCTTTGTGGGTGGAGATGTCCTCGAAGGCAGTGACGGAGCCAAGGACATTGCCGCTTCTGTCTTTAACCGGTGAACAGTTGGCCCTTAAATATTTCCTGGAGATGGTTCCCGGAGTGAATTCCCGGGTGACCACGACAGATTTGGCTATTGCTTCCTCAACCATTTTTACGGCGTTTGCATCCTGAATGGAATCGGACAGAGGTTTGCCAATCACCGGATCGGTCTGGATTTCAAGAAGTTTGATGGCAGCGGGGTTGTGGTGGACAATAATGCCATTCATATCGGTTATGATGACCGCTTCGACCATACAGCTGAACACGGTCTTTAACCGGCTCTGCTCGTTTTGTATCGCTTCCAGGCTGAGTGTTCTCTCGGCGCGTAATTTTCTGGTTTCAGCCCGAAGAGATATCTTCTCTACTGCCCTGTCAACCACAATGCGAATGTAGTCGGGGGTGAAGGGTTTGCCGACAAAATCAAAGGCTCCCTGCTTCATTGCCGTGACAGCCTTGGAAACCGTGGCGAATCCGGTGATGACAATGACCTGGATGTGAGGTTCGTTCTCCTTTATCCATTTGAGTACGCCAAAGCCGTCAATGCCGGGCATCATCAGGTCGAGGAGAACGATGTGAAATGTTTCTTCGCTCATCATTTCAATGCCGCGTTCACCGTTTTCAGCTTTTGAGACTGTAGACCCTCTGCCTGACAGAGCTCTCTCCACGCCTTCGCGGATTACCTTTTCGTCGTCAATAATTAAAATCTTGATAGCATCCATATCTCTTTCCAGCTAATGAAGGAGAAGCAAACCAAGCCTCCGGCACCCTCTCCAGGAGCGGGAAAGGGTGGGGGAGTGTTTTTAGAGTCTTAAAAGCACAGCAGGCCGGGCGCACGGAACAACAGTGCCTGCCGTCAAGCTCAGGTAATGCAGGATCTGCGGACTGCCAGTGAATTTTCCAGTTACCAACCTACTTCGCCCAGTTCCTGATGAGTTCCAGAAGATCCTTGGGCTCAACGGGTTTGGGAATATAGTCATCCGCCTCACTCTCAAGCATATCCCTATGGGTGTAGGTACTGGTGGTGACTCTGTCAGCGACGGCTGTCAACAGAATAATCGGAATATCGGCTGTTTCCTTGTCGCTCTTGAGTTTGGCGCAGGCCTCATGGCCGTTCATCACCGGCATCATGACATCGAGAACTATGAGATCCGGTTTTTCTTCGGCGACGGCTTCCAGGCCTTCCTGGCCGTCATAGGCGACACGCACGTCGTATCCGCCTTTTTCTACAATGACTTTGACAGCTTCTACAAAATCCGGATCATCATCGACCAACAGAATCTTTTTCTTCTCTGACATATACATCCTCCATTAGTACCTTACAGATTGTTTTCTTGTTTTTTTGCTGGAAAATAATCTGTCTAAAGGTTCTTATACCCCTCAAGGGGGTACTGTAAAGAGTCCAGCTCAGCTGGGTTAGTAGTGCTCTATGGTTAAACAGCCTTTCAATCGACAACAGGACGAGGCAGCAGGTCCGCTCCCCCGATAATTTCATTGAGTTTTTCCTCCCATTCAATTGCCATGACATGCACTCCGGCTATTCCTTCCATTTCCTTGAGTTCCTGAATCTGTTCAATGCACATCTCGATTCCCTTGGCGGCCTGCTTTTCCTTGGGTTCGTCGGCAATGCGCTTGATCACTGCCTCGGGGATATCGATACCGGCGACAAATTTATTCATGAATTTGGCCATGCCCGCGGATTTCAACGGGGTAACACCGGCAAGGATTTTAATTTTCTCATGCAGCCCTTCTTTTTTGGCCTCTTCCATATATCTATTGAAGGTCTCCATGTTATATATGCATTGAGTCTGCACAAAATCGGCACCGGCCTCCATCTTGAGCCGCAGTCTTGGAACCCTTATTTCATAAGGGTCGGCGAAGGGGTTGACCGCACATCCTATAAAAAATTTTGGCGCCCCCTGCAGTTTATCTCCTGACGGAAAAACACCGTCGTCGCGCATGGTTTTGGCAAGGTGAATCAGCTGCATGGAGTCGATGTCGAAGACATTTTTGGCCTGAGGATCGTCTCCGAATTTCTGATGATCGCCCGAGAGACACAGAAGATTGCGTATACCCATGGCTGATGCCCCCAGCAGGTCGGACTGCAGGGCAATTCTGTTGCGATCCCGGACAACCATCTGGATCAGCGGCTCTACCCCGCACTCCTTCACCAGCAGACAGCCGGCCAGCGAACTCATGCGCACCACCGAGGTCTGGTTGTCGGTGACGTTGCAGGCGTCGACATTGCCCTTGACGAAGGCGGCTTTTTTTCTGACATGATCACCGTCCGCTCCGCGGGGAGGCCCGCATTCGGCGGTAACGGAGAAATGACCGGCGGCCAGAACTTTTTCAAGATTGCTTCCTGATTTCATTAGATCATGTCCTCCCTGATAATTCGGCGAGGGCCGCCGTCTCTTGAAGAATTCCATCCTTTGTAGGGCTTCAGCTTGGTGTAGTTGTCCATCTGGTCCAGAGATTTGAGGCGGTCGATGATGAGCTGCCAGCCGCAGGGTACATCCTTGTCGATCTCGCATACTCCGGCGGTCGAGCCGCCGCAGGGGCCGTGAAACAGCTGTTTGGCACAGCGGGTGACAGGACAGATTCCTCCGGTCAGATGAAGGACGCAGTCGCCGCAGCCCTGGCATCTCTCCGACCATTCTCCCTGTCTCTCGGTCACTCCCAGAAAGCCGGTATTGATCCCGGGAAGAAGAGGGGTCTTGCTGAATTTCTCGGCAAGAAACTGAATGCCCGCTCCGCAGGCGATGGAAAGAACGGCCTGGTAATCCGCGACATAGGGACGCATGGTTTCGACATATTCCGGGTCGCATTGCCGTTCAAGACTAATTTCCCGGATGTTGAGCTTCTTTCCAGCCGCCTCCCTGGCCAGGCGCAGGGTGGAAGAAAGCACCTCGACTTCCTTGTGGCCACCGACGCGGCAGACGGTAACACAACCATGACACCCGGCTACGATGATGTTGTCATATGGTTCAACCATCTCCAGAATTTCCTCGATGGGTTTTGGGGTACCTGTGATCATATCGTCTCCTCCTGTGGAGCCTTCCTGGTTTCCTTGTCGCGTATTTGATTGATCGGACTCGGACCAAGTTCTTTGATCTTGTCGACAAATTCATTGGCGAAGGCGGCAAACCTGGCTCCTTCACCGGCACTGAGGTTGTACATTCGTATGCGCTCGGCCCCTATATGTATTTTCTCCAGGATGGAATAGACACGCTTGACGCGCGCTTTGGCCCGGATATTGCCGGAGACGTAATGGCAGTCACCTTCGAGACAGCCGATGACCATGGCTCCGTCGGCGCCGTTTTCAAAGGCCTTGAGCAGAAGTGATTCATCGATTCTGCCGGTACACGGCAGCATCACAATGCTTATCGATGGTGGATAGGAGCGTCGTTCCGAACCTGCCAGGTCCGCGGCGGTGTATGCTCAGTGGCGACAGGCAAAAACGATGACACTTGGATTAAAGTCATTCATCATTCTACTCCTTTGGCTTCGGCTGTTTCCATATTGGTGTAGGCCCCTAGTTTTGCGAAAATATTTCGATCCTGATAACGCCCGATGGATATGGTTTTGGCCGGGCACTCGGCTACGCAGATGCCGCACCCCTGGCACAATGCCGCATTAATCTCGGCAGAATGTTGATCATTGATAAAGGGAACTCCATAGGGACATGCCCTGACACAGGTGAGACAGACCGCGCAGTTGGTCGGATCTACAGTGGATACCACTCCGGACATCTGCAGTTTCTTCTTTGCCAGGATGGTGGTAGCTCTGGCCACTGCCGCCTGGGCCTGGGAGATGGTTTCTCCGGCATCCTTTGGAGCATGAGCCGTGCCGGCCATAAACAGACCTTCACTGGGAAGATCGACAGGCCGCAGCTTGGCATGAGCCTCGATGAAAAAACCGGAACTGTTTCTGGGTACCCTGAGCATGGAGGCAAGATCCTCGGTATCCCGCGGCTTGATCCCGGTTGAAAGCACCAGCATATCCGGAAAAAGCTTCACTGGAAGATGTATGGACGGATCGGTCAGGGATATGGTAATACCGTTTTCGGAGACCTCGATCTGCGGATTGTTATTTTGGGGATCATAGCGTATGAAGTTTACCCCGGCCAGGCGGGCCCGGCGATAATTGAGCTCTCCAAGGCCGTAGCAGCGCATGTCCCGATAAAGAATATCAATTCTGGTTTGGGGAGATCTTTCTTTGAGCGCCAGTGCATTTTTTACGGCCTGATTGCAGCAGACCCTGGAGCAGTAGGGCAGATGTTCCTCGTCCCGGGAGCCGGCGCATTGCAGCATGACCATACTGCCGGAGGGCAGCGCTTCGCTGTCCGCCTGTTCCAGCAACGCTTCAAAATCGGTCTGCGTCATAACGGTATCGTTTTGGCCGAGTTGGTGAAGCCGGGGCCGGTTTTCTTCGCCGCCGGTTGCCACCAGGATTGCACCGTGCTTTACCGTGCGGGTAGCCCCGGAAGGCGTCATGATATCAGTTTCGAAGGAACCGACGAAACCGGACTGTTCCACCACCATGGAGCTGGTGAAGATTTTGATTTTATCGTTCTCCAGAAGTCTGTCGCGCAGCTGCTCCATGTAGCGGGCGAAGGAACTGCCGTCCCAGGAGCGCTGCAGTTTGAGAAGCTGACCTCCCAACCGGGCCTGCTGCTCCACCAGATAGACGGTAAAACCCTGCTTTGCGGCCTCTTCAGCGGCTGTCATACCGGCAAGTCCGCCGCCGATAACGAGCAGGCTGGAGTCAACATCGAACTCAAGTTCTTCAAGAGCTTCTCCCATGGCGGCATTGGCAACGGCCATGCGAGTCAGTCTCTTTGATTTTTCCGTGGCCAGCTTCGGCTCTGCGGGATGGACCCATGAGCACTGATCCCTGATATTGGCCATGTCAAAGAAATATTTGTTAAGGCCGGCCTGCCGCAGTGTAGACATAAACAGTGGCTCATGCGTGGTCGGCGAACAGGCACAGATTACCACCCGGTTGAGATCGTGGTCCTTGATGATGTCGCGGACACGCTCCTGGGTATCCTGTGAACAGGTATACAACGGATGTTCGGCATAGACGACTCCGGGAAGCGTTTTGGCATATTCGGTTACTTCCTCTACATCGACCACAGAAGCGATATTGGCACCGCAATGGCAGATAAAAACCCCGATGTGCAATTCGTCCTCCGGGGAGATAATCCGTTCTTCCGGAAGAATTTCTCTGGTAATCAGTGAACCCCGGACACTGGAGAGATTTGCGGCGGCGGCCTGAGCGGCACCGGAGGCCTCACTCACTGTCTCGGGAATGTCTTTGGGGCCGTTGACCGCACCGCTGACAAAGACACCGGGGCGCGAAGTTGCCAGAGGACTGAATGTTCCTGTAACTGCAAAGCCGAAGCGGTCAAGATCGATATTGATCTTTTCTGCCAGTTCTTTGGTTTTTTCCGGCACCTGTACTCCCACGGAAAGCACGACCATGTCGAACTCTTCCGCATTTTTTTTGCCGGCTTCATCGATATAGCGGAGTTCGAGGTTGCCGGTCTGCGGGTCTTCGAAGACGCGGCTGACCATCGCCCTGATGAAGCGGACGTTGTGGTCCTTGGCCCGACTGACATAGTCGTCGAAGTTTTTACCGAATGAGCGCATGTCGATATAGAAAATCGTCGGTTCGATGGAGGAGTCATGTTCCCTGGCGATGAAAGCTTCCTTGGTGGCGTACATGCAGCACACCGAGGAACAATAATCCCTGTTGCAGCTGTGGTCGCGGGAACCGACACATTGTATCCAGGCGATCTTTCTGGGGTGGGCGCCGTCGCCGGGCCTGGCAACCGTACCAGAGGTCGGGCCGGAGGCCGAGAGAAGACGCTCGAATTCAATGGAGGTCACCACGTTTTTATAGGTGCCGTAACCATATTCACCACGCTTTCGGGCATCAAACACTTCTATGCCTGGTGAAAAAATAACCGAACCCGCTTCGATTTCCCTGTCTGTCTCGCGGTGCGTATATTCAATAGCACCAACACCGCAAATGGTGGCGCAGGTACCGCAGGCGCCGCTATTAATATGGACGCAACTCTTTTCATCTATAACCGGCACACGCGGCACTGCCTGGGGATAGTGGATGTTGATGGGCTTGCGCAGTGACAGGTTCTCGTTGAAGCTGTCGTAAAGAGGATGGGGTGTTTTATTGGTTACCTGCTCAATCTGCAGAAAATCAACAGGACAGTTGGAGACACAGGCGCCACAGACCTGGCAGATATCGACACCTGCCTGGATACCGTTCTCGACCATTTTCAATGCCCCGATATTCATTACCTTTTTACAGGTAAGGACGCATAAGCCACAGCGTATGCAATCGTTGGTTTCCCGGTTTGCAAATGCCTGCTTCAGCTTGGAGGATCGCTCATGAATGGCCGCTCCGATGCATTTCTCCATCTCGGGAGCCCCGCTGACGGTGATGGCGCGATATTTGTCAGGACAGGCTGCCAGGCAGGCGCCGCAGCCGCTGCATTTCTCCTGATCGATCCTGGCGTATTCCTTTTTCTGCCAGGCGATAGCGTTTTGCAGACAAACTCTGTGGCAGCTGCCGCACTGCGAGCATTTTTCTTCATCCACGGTAAAGTTCCAGGAGTGCAGCGCCGTAGGTATAACTGCCTTTTGAGTGGGCAGTATTTTTTTCTCTTTGGCGCGCAGCTTCTTTTTTTTGTCATCATCCTCTTTAAGGAAAGGAAAGGTGGAAATGTGAGTGACCGGACAGACCAGCTCGCAGAGTCCGCAGCCGGTACATTTGGCGACATCGACATAGCGGGCGTGCTGGGTGATCGTGGCCCGGAAATTGCCGGCATCACCATGAAGCTCTTTGAGTTCACTGTGTGTCAGCAGTTCGATATTGCGGTGCCGGCCGACTTCGACAAGTTTTGGTGAGACAATGCACATCGAGCAGTCATTGGTGGGAAAGGTTTTGTCGAGCTGTGCCATTTTGCCGCCGATGGCCGGGGAGCTTTCCACCAGATAGACCTTGAGTCCGGAATTTGCCAGATCGAGAGCCGACTGCATACCGCTGATGCCGCCGCCGATAACCAGCACGGCACCTATCGGTACCGCAGGAGTGTCTTTAACAGGTTGAACGTTCTGATTCATGATGTCTCCTCCCTGACGGTCTCCGGGGCTGTGAATATATCGGCTAAAATATGGGGAGCAACCAGATGCACTTTGCGCTGCTTCTGCGGGTAGGTGCCGCTCAGGGCAGCAGCAATCAATTCCGTTGCAAAAAAGACTGGCAGGCTATCCGTCGGATCATTATCGAGCTGACGGCTTTCGAGGTTGGCCTGGCACATGGGACAATCCGTTACAAAAGCGCCGGCGCCGCCTCTTTTTGCCGCCTGGTTTATATCGCCGACGAGCTTTCGCGCGATATCCGGCCGGGCCATGGTGAGGCTTCCGGAGCAGCATTCGGTGCGGTGCGACCATCTGACTGGATGAGCACCAAGGTTGCCGACAATGGTCTCCAGGGTCTCCGGCATTTCATAGGCTTCGACTCCTGTTATTTTGGGGTGACGCAGGGAAAGACAGCCGTAATAGCAGGCAACGGGAAGCCCGGCGAGATCTTTTTGGACCTTTTCCCTGATCCGTCCGTTTATCTCTTCCGATGCCAGAAAGGAACTTATGTGGAGTATGCCGAAATCCGGATCATAATCCTCCACGTCCCAGTATTCGGGGTTTTTTCGCAGGGCGATATCTGCGGCTCTGAGTCTCTGGTAGCAGGCTGCACAAGGCACCAGGATATCCAAGCCTTGCTGATTAAGAAGAAGGTTGCGCATCGGCAGGCGCATGCCGATTTCATGACTGGTCATATGCGCCGATGAAGCGCCGCAGCAGTTCCAGTCGGGAATGTCGACGAGTTCAACATCAAGTGCGGCGCATACTTCTCTGACGGAGCGGTCATAGTCCAGAGCGGTTCCCTGCAGCGAACATCCGGGGTAGTAGGATAATTTCATCGGTCGTACTCCTTGCCCTTGCCCGAGAATATCCGGCGGATCTCGGTTTTTCCTTGAATGGAGTGCGGCAGTATCGACAACTTGCCTTTCATGAACATGTTCAAGCCCAGTTTCATATCACCCATAAAATCTTTCGAGCGAACTTTGTAGGCCCCGATCATGCCAATTTCGTAGGCCCTGCCCCAATGTTTTATGGAGTCGAGAAAACACTGGTGGAAAACAGGAACGCGCTCCTCTGCCGGTCGTATGCCCTTGCGTAGTGCAAGTTCTCGCAAGGTATCCATCAGTCCTGCAATTTCGATATCGTTGGGGCATCTGCTGGCGCAGGTTTCACAGGCGGCGCAAAGCCAGATGGTTTTGCTGTTCAGCAGTCTGTCCTCCATGCCGTAGGAGGCAAGACGGACCACCTCCATGACGTTCAAATCGAAAAAATCGGAGACCGGGCAGCCCGAAGAACAACGGCCGCACTGGAAGCAACTATTGACGTGGATTCCCATGGTCTCAAGTTTGCTTAAGAATTTGGTATTTCCGCTTTCAGCGGTCAGAAAATCATTGTTCATGGTTTTCTCCAATTAAGTTGTCCAGTACTGCGGGGAATCTCAGGGTAAAGGTGGCGCCCTCATCCGGAGGTGACAGGACCCGGACGCTCCCTTTGTGTTCTTTGACGATGGCATAGGAGACAGAGAGACCCAGGCCGGTGCCTTCCCCGGTAATCTTGGTGGTGAAAAACGGTTCGAATACCTGATCGATATACTCATTGGGGATGCCCGGTCCATCGTCGCTGATGATAACTTCGATTATATCGTGATTGGCCCGGGCACGGCTGGTGATCTCGAGCTGACCGCGACCTTCCATGGCCTGGGCGGCATTAACGACAATATTGAGGATAACCTGATTGAGGCGGATGGAGTTGCCGTAGATCGGAGGCAGATCATCCTCCAGATTCAGGTTAATGGTTATATTCTGAAACAGGGGCTGATTGCGGACCACCGTCAAGGTCTTGCGAATGACTTCATTGATTTTGGTGAGGGCCATCTCGTAGCTGGTCTGGTGTGAGAATTCCAGCAGATCGGCGACGATGACTTTGCAGCGCTCCGCCTCATTGACTATTGTCTGCAGATCACTGTTGGCCGGGTGATCGTCGCCCAGTTCCTCCTTGATCAGATTGGAATAAAGCATTATGCCCGACATGGGATTGTTTATCTCATGGGCGACGCCGGCGGCAAGTCGGCCGAGACCGGCCATTTTTTCAGACTGCATCAACATATTGTGGGTTTGTTCCAGGTCTTCTTCTATCTGCAGCATTGCCCGCAGATCGGTGAAGATTCCAAACGTGGCGATTTCCTTATCATTGTCATAGATAATGCCGCCTGAAAAATTGACCGGAATATCGTAGCCTGTTTTGTGTTTGACGATCAGTTCCTGGTGTCTCAACTTGCCTTTTCCTCCATAGTCTTCACTACGCATCCTTCTCAATATGGTCTTGGCAACACCTTGCTGGTACAATCCTGATACGTGCAGTTTGAATTTCTCCTCATCGTTGTAGCCCAGCAGGCCCTGAGCGCTCTGATTGAAAATGATAAGATTGCCGTTCATGTCGGAGGCGATTATGCCGTCGACGGAAGATTCTATCAGGTTATGAAAAAAAGCATTTCTTCTGCGCAGTCTCCCTTCAAGTTTTTTCCGTGTCGTAATGTCAATAAGATATATTAAATAATATGTTGGCGAAGATGGCGGATAAACCAGCACGGCATCAAGGAGTTGTGTTTCATTTTCCGGCATTTCAATCTGAATCTCATGACGCATCCTTAATTCTTCTCGTTTCTGAGGATCTTGGAAAAACCTTTCAATCAGCGTATAGAATTCACTGTTTTTCTCACCCAGGGCCGCCTTGAGGTCGCTGCCGCTAAGTTTTCTCTGAACAGCACCCAAAAACAAAGATGCAGAGGGATTGGCATAAATTACCTGATGCTGCAGATTGACTACCAGGACTCCATTTGGTGTCCCCTCCAGAATCTGGTAAAGATAGAGGTTGGAACCAAGCTCTTTGGTTATCGTTGCCAGGTTTTTATTGAAAGGCGTATCGTTCACAGATCCGTTCACCAGTTCGCTATCTCTCTATCAGGTCGAGGAATTCCGGCAGTCTCTCTCTCCAACCGATAGCAAGCAGAACGACACCGTCTCCCATGGGGACCAGTTCCTGCAGAAATTCAGCAGCGACCTGCATTCCGGCTTCACTTTTAACCGGGGCCTGCATCATCTTCTTGAGGAACTCCTGAGGAATAGAAGGTACTCCCGGGAGGTTGTTGAGGTATCTCACCATGGTTACCGATTTGAGATACATGAGGGATGTGTAGAGTTTGATACCGGTCTGCTCGGCAAAGGGCAGGAACTGTTCAATCAGGTTGAGGTCGTAGGTGGGGCCGAGAGTGACGGAGTCCACTCCGAACTCTTCAAGTTTCAGAAACAGTTCGGCGTTCTCTCTGTTGGAGTTGACATCATCGGAGAGATCAAGCGATACACCGATGGTAAAATGGGTAGCACCGTCCAGTTTCTCACCCGCAAGATCAGTTCCATTGTTGAGGTTGCGGGCACAGGTGAGCATGGAAAAAAGATCGAGGTCGCCGCTGGTTTTTGCCACCGGCTGGTCGCCTTCCGTGGGGTCGTGTCCCTCCTTGATCACGATGCTGTCGATGCCCAGGGCTGCGGCAGTGAGGAGGTCCGCCTGAAAGGAGATTCTGTTGCGGTCCCGTCCGTTGATGATCATGGTGGGGTTGAATTTTTTTTCTTTTAAGGCCAGACAGGGGGCCAATGGGGACATGCGCATGATAGCATGTTCTCCATCCGTCACCCGTACACCATCTATTCTTCCGCGAATGCTCAGGGCGGTGTTGAGAAATCTTTCCAGATTTACCCCTTTAGGCGGGTCAATCTCTGCAATGAGATAGTTTGGCTTTTGGGGAGTGACGCCAGTAGTGCTTTCCATGCAAACTCCTCCATGATGATTGTGGATCGGTCTTGTAAGAGAACTGGAGATGATGCAGGGGACATCTTTTCAATGCTTCGAGCGTCGCATCTTCGAATCACCCTGTATCACTTAATTATTAAGATCACTAAAATTTAACAAAACGATAAATAAAACTCAAGTATAAAATAATATGTAGTCGTTGCGTGGAAACTGTCTGATGATCGCGATGGAACCCTGTTGATTTTTAATTATAGCGGATAAACAGGGTGATGTGGCATGTGGTGAGGCCGAAAAAGAGTTAAGAAGTGGTTTCTTGATGGAACTCCGATATCTTAGCTTCGTTCCTTTTTGGGGTATAATGTCAAGACACAGTAAATTGTTATGTTGTAATTTTCACTTAAGAATTGTGGTGAGATAGACTGATTATGATTAAACTGATTTAATTGGATATTTCAGAAAACTACCGTAATGGTGAGAAAAAAGAACTGATAATCCTGCCATAAAGTCATCGAAGGTTCCAGGGGTTGGGGGTACTGAGGCACCTTCTTCTATTAATAATTCAACACGCTGTCCCATTATGCTCAATATATACTTTGAAGACACCAGAATCGAAAATTGTTCTGCCGTCATTGTTATTCCGGAAAAGGCCATTGACGAGGCAGGATACATTCAGACGCTGACACGAAAGAATGACGCATCTTCCAAACATGAGTTTCATGCGCTGGCTCAGACCGCATACTATCAATTCCAGGACGATGAACTGCCCATTGATATCGTTAAAGGTATAATTCGGATCGAATTCGGAGATCACCAGGAGAAACACAGTGAAGCAATGGTTGTATATCGTGATAATTCGGGTAGCTTCTGCGCCTGTGTCCATGAAGGACTGCCTGCCAAAAAGCTGCTTGAGGCCGCTAATAGATATTGTTCCCGATGGGTGAGGCTGGATATATAGAATTTTCTGATTATCCCTGAAACTCAGCATCTCCTGGCCCAGGCCCGGACTGCTCTTTTCATCGGGACG
>JADQBJ010000006.1:0-193684 GCA_016278675.1 Desulfobulbaceae bacterium
GACCCGTGAAAAGAGCAGTCCCGACCTTGAGCTGAGGATTAGGGGTAATCAGGTTTCCTTATTGCTGTGCAGCCGGGCTGCGCGATTGATTTGGACAATAACGGAGACCAAGGCATGCCTAAGTCGTATCCTTCAGCTGCCGGATCAACGGGGTCCGGAGCAAAACATGCAGATGGTCCGTGGTGGCATCAACTGATGGCTGTCAAACCCGGAGAGTGGCGGCCACTGCTGTGGTCCTTCAGCTATTTCTTTGCCCTGCTCTGCAGCTATTACATCATCCGGCCGATGCGTGATGAAATGGGAATCGCCGGCGGTGTGGAAAATCTGCAGTGGATGTTCAGTGGCACCTTTGTGGTGATGCTGGCGGCGGTGCCATTGTTCGGGTGGCTGACCCGAAATTTTGCACCGCGCCGTTTTCTGCCCTATGTTTATTGGTTTTTTATCGGTAACCTGCTTCTCTTTTTCATTCTCTTTCAATCCGCACTCGCTCACATCTATGTTGCGCGGGCTTTTTTTATCTGGGCAAGCGTTTTTAATCTTTTCATCGTTTCCGTCTTTTGGAGTTTCATGGCGGACACCTATTCCAATGCCCAGGCCAAACGGCTGTTCGGAGTGATAGCGGCGGGCGGTACCGCCGGCGCCTTGGCCGGACCGGCATTGACTGTTACGCTGGTGGGGCCGTTGGGACCGAATAACCTGCTGTTGATTTCCGTGGTTTTCCTGATCTGGGCGATCGTCTGTATTCAACGGCTGACTATCTGGCGATCATCTACCAGCGGCGCAGATGATCCCGACCGGATAACCGAAACGTCCCGCCCCCTGGGAGGCAGTATACTGGCAGGGGTGCGTCTGGTCTGGCATTCACCATACCTGATCGGTATCTGTATGTTGATGCTGCTGTTTACCACACTGGCAACTTTTCTCTATTTTCAGCAGGCGCATATTATCCAGAACATTGATGATCCGGCACGGCGCACCGCGCTGTTTGCCGCCATGGATTTTGCGGTCAATGCCCTTACCCTGGTCATCCAGATTTTTCTGACCGCCCGAATCGTTGAAAAGTTCGGCCTGGGTTGGACCCTGGCTTTGATTCCCCTACTGCTTGTTGCCGGCTTTCTGCTGCTGGGCATACTCCCTGCTTTATGGGTCATTGTCACCGTGCAGGTCCTACGTCGTGCCGGCAACTACGCCATCATGCGTCCAGGCCGAGAAATGCTTTACGTGGTGCTTGACAAGGAAGAGAAATACAAGGCCAAAAACTTCATCGATACCGTGATTTACCGGGGCGGCGACGCCGCCAGCGCCTGGCTGTATACGGGACTGCTGGCAATAGGTCTTTCCGGGGCGGGCATCGCCCTGGCGGCCGTGCCACTGACAGGCGTATGGGCCTGGATCTCATACCAGCTGGGAAGGCGTCAGGAACAGATAGCCACCGGTGGCACGCAAAGAAAATAAGGAGGTACTATTCATGAACAGCTATTTTCCAACGATAAGCCGACGGACATTCCTTCTGGGAACCGGAGTATTCATGGCCGCTGTCACCTTGAGCCCCCGGAACCTGCTTAGTGCCGATCGCCAGCCGATTCAACGTCCCATCCCATCGTCAGGGGAGCTTCTGCCGGTCATGGGCATGGGAACATGGAGAACTTTCGATGTTGGTGAAAATCCGGCCGCCAGAGAGCAACTGTCCGAAGTAATACAGGAGTTTTTCGACAACGGCGGCAGGGTTATCGATTCTTCACCAATGTACGGCCGTTCCGAATCCGTGGTTGGAGATTTGCTCAAGACCACCGGGAATCAAAAAAAGGTGTTCGCCGCCACCAAGGTCTGGACCGACGGCAGGCAGAATGGCATCGTGCAGATGCAGCAGTCAAAACATCGTCTCGGGGTCGATGTCGATCTGATGCAAATCCACAATCTGCGTGACTGGAAGACCCACCTGCCGGTGTTGCAGGAGTGGAAAAAGGAGGGCCGGCTGCACCATATTGGTATAACGACTTCACATGGCCGCTACCATGAAGAACTTGAACGAATTTTGGCCACGGAAGACCTGGATTTCGTCCAGTTTACCTACAATATGGAAGATCGCCGGGCTGAAGAAAGGCTGTTTCCGCTGGCAGCCGACAACGGCATCGCTACTCTGATCAACAGGCCCTTTCAGGGAGGTCACCTGTTTCGTAAAGCACAGGGTGCAACGCTTCCGGAGTGGAGCAGCGAAATCGGCTGCCGCACCTGGGGGCAATTTTTCCTGAAATTCATCATTGGTCATCCAGCGGTCACCTGTGTCATTCCCGCCACCTCGAAAGTTCACCATATGAAAGATAACATGGAAGCCGGTTTCGGCCATCTGCCGGATAAGGCGATCCGAGAACGGATGATCAGGCACTATGAATCCCTGTAATCCTATTACCAGCTTTCACCTACTTCCGGAGAAGTTGCCGCAGTCGATCCAGTGAAAAAATGTTCTTCACTGGCGATTCCACTCCGGCCTCCATATTTTGCCTTGGTGGGAGGGAATCACAGGTATTTTTTGACTCAGGTCAAGGATTGAGTCGAGATTACACTATATGATTAGAACAATCCGGGTCGACAGTTTCCCAGCATTTTTCCAAGAGGCAGGCATTTCGATAGATTATGATGGCTACAACCCTGACACTCCCATCCCTGCTCCTTCTTGCCGCTCACGCCCTTCGTATCGGCAGCATCGGCGGGAGCCTTTTCTGGTTGATGACAGCCGGGCTGTCTCTGGCTCCACTTCCCTGGAAAAGCTGGGCATTGGCCGGCCTTCTTGGATTCGGCGTCTGGCAGTGGGGAGACATCACCTCTACCCTGATCGCCCAGCGCCTGGCCCTTGATTTGCCATGGCTGCGTCTGGCGGCAATACTTGGAACGGTCGCCCTGCTCTGCTTTGTCGCCCTGCTTACCAACTGCCGCATGGCTCTGCGCAATACCGGTTCGACCGGCACTGCTCAGGCACTGGCCTTTCTGCTCACAGTGGCGGGTCTGGCTCTTGCCAGGCAAAAGACATCATTCGATATCATCCTGGCGGACCGTTTTTTCCCTGGAGGTGGCTGGGTTGCCATCTTCCTGTTGGGCTGTTACGCCGCCTGGATTGCGGCGAAGTTGCTGCAGCCCGGCAACTCGGCAAAATGGAGGCGTATCATCTGGACAGCCTTCTCAGTTATATTTTTCCTCCAGCTTTTTCTGGGGCTTCTCGGTTTCGAGCGGTTCTTGATGACCGGTAGTCTGCATCTCCCCATTCCTGCCCTGATAGCCGCCGGGCCATTATACCGCGGCGACGGCTTCTTTATGATTATTCTTTTTGCGGTGACACTGGTGCTGGTCGGTCCGGCCTGGTGCAGTCATTTGTGTTATTTCGGCGCCTGGGATAATAAGGCCTCCATTAGCAAACATCGACCGGCAAAATTTCCCGAATGGACAAAAACCGTCAGATGGCTGATCCTCCTGATTGTCTGTATCACGGCGATAATGCTGGGCAGGAGCGGGCTGCCGGTTTCCTACGCTCTTTTACTTGCCACCGTCTTTGGTCTTGGCGGCATAGCTGTAATGCTTACACGGTCGAGAAAACAAGGCCATATGACCCACTGCCTAACCTATTGCCCCATGGGACTGGTCGCCAATGTCTTCGGCAAAATAAATCCATGGCGCATCCGTATTGATCGTCAGTGCTGCAGGTGCAACAAATGCTCGCGCTTCTGCCGCTACGGAGCTCTTACCACTGCAGACATCAACAGGGGCAGCGCCGGGCTCAACTGTTCTTTATGCGGAGATTGCATTTCCGGCTGTCCCCATGACCACCTGCACTATACGTTCCCCGGCTTAAGTAGCGAAGTGGCCCGTTCGGGTTTTATTGTCGTCATCGTCTTCCTGCATACTTTATTTCTTGGTCTCGCCCGGCTGTAGCTGCAATTTCTTTCTTTGCCGATACTTCCGAAAAATAAAAAATAAGCGGCTGATGTATGTAACAGGTATCAGCCAAATATCATATATGCTTATGTTTTCTGAGTTTCACCGAATTTGCCTGTATCTCCGTTTCAACCATCATCACTGGAACTCCTTATAAGAGTAATTAAGGTTGTCTCATGAGGAAAAGGAGATACTTCCTTGGAAACAACCTCATTAAGGAGGTCCAGTGATGGCTAGCAGAAAACCCGATGACCGAGAGCAAAAATTACAACGGAAAAGAGATCCTTATCTTGACCGGCGCTCGGGAGAGGACCGCAGGCAGGTCTATTCGGTTGATTATTTTTTAAAGAATAATCCCGATCGTCGAAGCGGCAGAGAAAGACGGTCGCGAATCGAACGCCGCAAAGGCTGTATTCGTGTCGATGAGTGGGCTTCAGTTTGTCCCGACAAAGAGGAAATTACCGATGATAAACCATATGTAATCGATTCGCTGAAGCGATAGCCGCCAGCCACAGTATCTACCCCGTGTATCTAGTGGCAGTTTTTCAAGAGTAAAAGTAAAGTTAACGATTGGGCAAAAGACCCTGAATATTTTTTGATACGGTGGCTAGATGCCGAGAGTTGACACCGTCTTTCAGGAGATGTATTTTGGGAGCGTCTAATACTGGACATATGTTCTGTTATATTTTCCATTTACAGGTACTCTATGACCCTGGCTTCGGTAATTACTCTGCTCTTCGTTCTCTTCTGCTTCATTGTTGCCTGGTTCGGCTTGAGCTACATTCTCTCACCGAGGATGGAAAACCCTGACGCTATTGCCCGGCTGACCGGAAACTGCGGCGATACCATGGAAATCGCCCTGCAGATGTCAGATGGTAAGGTTATGAAGACGCATTACTGGACCGACGGATGCACCATGAGCAGAACCTGTATTGAATCTGCAGCCAGACTTGCCAGCGGCAAGTCTCTGAAGGAATTAAGAAATATCAACATGACCCACATCATTGACGATATCGGGCAGGTACCCGAATCACATCTTCACTGCGCCCAGCTTGCAGAAACCGTACTGCAGAAAGCACTGTCGGAGTATATGGCTGGTCAGGAAGAACCCGCCACACAGGCCTAACCCGCCTCTCATCAGGGAAGAGAAAGCGCAAGGCGGGCACTATCGATTCGCTCGACCTCCCTGGCTTAAGGATTTAAAAAATGCACGTCATGCCTGCATATAAGGTTGTCTTACATTTCTGGTTTGAAGAGACAGAACACTCCCAATGGTGGGCCAAGGACGAGGCTTTTGACAGCTTGATCCGCCATCGTTTTTCCGATGTTCATGGCAAAGCTGTCCGCTGTGAACTTTTCAGGTGGAGAGAAAATGGTGCGGGAAGACTTGCGGAAATTCTGGTGCTGGATCAGTTTTCCAGAAACATGTTCAGGGGAAAACCACAGGCCTTTGCCAATGATACGCTGGCGCTGGCCCTGGCGCAGGAAGCCATCTCGCGAGGAGTGGACCATAATTTATCACCGGTCAGAAAAGGTTTCCTCTATCTTCCCTTTATGCATAGCGAATCCCTGGAAATCCATAAGGTTGCCGAGAAGCTCTATAGAACTCAGGGACTGGAAGATAATCTGCACTGGGAAATAAAGCACAAAAACATTATCGAACGATTTGGCCGCTATCCTCATAGAAACGCGATCCTGGGCAGGCCATCGACTCCGGAGGAAATTGCATTCCTCAAACAGCCGGGTTCCAGCTTTTAAAAATGTGGGACCTCCTAATTAAAAGTCTTTCTGCAAAATACAAATTACAAATACAAGGCAGGCGCAAGGAATACTTTAAGAATAAGGCGCTAATGGTTTCCAGACAAAATTTATTACAAACAGCTGAGCGCATCTGGGTTATTGGCGGCGGCAAGTTCGGCACACATGCTATGGAATCGCTGCGGCGGAAGGTATCTGGTGCCGATATCATCCTCGTGGATAAACAGCCTATTGGCGACCTCCCCGAAGGTGTGGAAAGTATCTATGCCGATGGAATTGAATGGTTTGTGGAGCACTTTACCCCGACGGCCGATATCGGCAAGATTATCCCCGCCCTGCCCCTGCATCTCGCCGCCGAGTGGCTGAAAAAAAGGCTTTTACTGGACGGCTTTGCGGTGACTTCACCGACCCTGCCGGATGAACTGCTGCAACGCCTCCCGCACCCGCTCCGCTGCAGCCCCAATCAGGCGGTAATATCACATGCCGATTTCCTCTGTCCGCCAAACTGCCCGGAACCTGAAGGATTCTGCTCTTCCACCGGCTGCCCGCGTCCCCCCTCGCTCTACCATCTCGTCGATGTCTTGGACTGCGCACCTTATACTGCACTGAGCCTCAGGAGCCGACAGTTTGCCGCGGGTGTTGGGGGATTTTATCCAAGTGATCTGTGGAAGCTCCTGGAAAAGGTGAAATCACTGCCTGATACTCCACTGCTTATCGGTACCGCATGCAAATGTCACGGGATCATCGACAGTCTTTATCTGACCAGGCATTAATTAATCCCCGGAAATATCAGGTCAAGGTTTCAAAACATTACCTTAATGGCTTAAAGAGGTACTCCAGACCGTTGACCTTTATCTCGTAGATGATCTGCAACAGTTTTCCGAGCCTACCCTCCGGAAAACCCTTACGGCTAAACCATACAACATAGGGTTCCGGGAGATCGATCAGGAGAAGTCCTTTATATTTACCAAACGGCATGCGGCAGCGCGCCAATTCCAGCAGATCCGCGTGCTCCAGGTTTTCAGATGCCTGCTCCTCAGCGGATTCGCCCGGCATCTTAGCAGCTCTATCTTTGCTCATAAACAGCCTGAAGAAACTGATTGAGTCCTTCGGGATCAAAGAAATCCGGATCATATCCCTGCAGTGAAGGAACGTCAAAAATTTCTTTCAGACCTTCATTTGAACCGGCCAGATATTGCAGGAGTTCCTGGTACATAGGTACCCCTCCGATATCTTCTGGAGGACAGGCCCTGGCACCTTCGACCACGACCGGATAGGGTTTGGCCTCACTTTCCGGGATGACCTTTTCCAGCATGACGACATGCTCCCAATTATCACCAAAATCATAGACGTAGACAACTCCCTGAAGGAGCTCTTTCTCCAGATCGCTCAGTAAAGACCGGGATTCATCAAGAAGGGGCGTATCGAAATAATCATTGGTCTGCAGCGGACCATAAAACTTGAAACCAGCCTGAAACTGATGCATATGATAGTCCTGCCACCCCATGGTCAGTTGTATGAGCTCGTGCAGTCCGGCAAGTGACATAGAACAGGGAACCTGAAGGCGCCGCCAGATTTGCGGTTTGGCATAGGACAAAATTATTTCGAGTTGATAACTTCCCCCCGCTCTCTTTTGCCCGTTTACAGGCTGTTCCCTTTTTTTGCCGTGCCTCGGAAAGTCGACCTTGATCAGCTTACCCTTTTTAGCAGCTCTGGCTTCTCCTTTTTTGCCGCCTCGAGGTGGAAGACCGCAGCAATCGCTGAACTTCTTGCCGCTGCCGCAGGGGCACTGCACGTTTTTGCCAACCCGGCTGGAAGGCAGCTTGAAAGGCGATGACGATGAACGAATTTTTTCAATGCGCCTTTTTTCCAAATTACCGGCATGTTTTTGAATCGTTTCAACGGAGAGTCCCAGCGCCTGCAGCATGAGCAACTGAATCCGGGCAACTTTCTCAAGATCGCTGCCGGAGAGATTGACTCCTATTTTACTGAGCTCTTCATCGGGAAGGTAATCAAACATATCGACCGCATCTTCCGGATAGACGATACCTTCAAGGATAACCAGGCTGTTCAGCAGATGATCGTGCTCTTCTTCGCCGAGTCCCTGATGCTCCTCCCAGCACTCCGGCCGCAGGGTTAATGCCTCTTCAAAACCGGAAGCCCAGTCGAAGATATGTGCGAAATCGCTTTCTTGAAGATTCTCCATGTCGAAGGGCATGATCAGCTCACCTTTGTGAAAGGCAGCGATATGCTTGTTGAGCACGGTAAAAATAACACCAGTCAACTCCCGCGCCTGATCTTCGCTTTCGTACTCAGGCATTTCTTCGTTAAAGATCAACGGCAGCCACTCTCCTGGTTCAATAGCATCGGGGGTAATGGCTATACCATAGAGAAAACCGCGCAGTTCATGATAACCCAGCGCCACTTCAGGCACTGGTGAAAGCGACAGCAGTTTCTTGAGCGCCTTTTCTTCTTTTTCTGTAACAAGAGGTTTCATTGGACCAAAATATATTATTGATTAGATAGCTTGCTGAAGAGAGCTTTTCAGAAACACTATCTACCACTTTTAACACCATGAATCTCATCTGTAACCAAGAAAATAAGCGCTTCACTCCTGAAAAACAGCCGCTAAGAGCAGAAAAACAAATAAACATTCAAATTCGTGAATCCGCCTCTACAGCCAAAGCACTTACATCCCTAAAGGGTACTGCAAAGAGTCCTACTCAGATAGTTTAAGTACCATCACTGCTATCCGCCCCCAATCGTTCAAGGCAACGGACTGGATGAATAAAATTTTAAAAGTCACGATTATTCAGAAACAATCCTGCTAACAACAACAAAGGGAGAACCATATCATGGTTCCCCCTTTTACAATACTCACCCGGCAGCCTAAGATAATTAAACTACAATGTGCCTCTGGGATAACTTGTTAAGCAGTTTTTATTTCTATCTTCCGGGGCTTTGCCTTTTCTGATTTGGGAAGATGCAGTTCCAGGACTCCCTCCTTCAATTCTGCATTAACCCGTTCCACGTCAATAGTCTGCGGTACTGAAAATATTCTGCGATACTCGAGTTCCCCAAATTCCTCCCAACCGACCGCGCCGGATTTTTCAAGCTTGCGGCTTCCAACTATGGCCAGCCTGCCGTTGTCAACATTTATGCTGATGTCGTCTCTTTCTATACCGGGCATATCGGCATACAAAAGTATTTCTTCTTCGTTTTCAAAGATATCGACGGCCGGAGCCACTGTCGGCAAATCGCTTCGTCTCTCGGGCATG
The DNA here is from genome assembly GCA_016278675.1 of Desulfobulbaceae bacterium. Classification (GTDB taxonomy): domain Bacteria; phylum Desulfobacterota; class Desulfobulbia; order Desulfobulbales; family Desulfocapsaceae; genus Desulfopila_A. The sequence goes on from JADQBJ010000006.1 coordinate 8,964, forward strand.
GACTCTTCTCTTTTGGTAATTTCTTTTTCACTCATATCGTTACCTCCATTGCGTCTGCGTTTTTGGGCCTACTATTAAAGGACATTCTGTTTACCGAATATTGATTTGCTTCGGTTTGGCAGCTTCCGCTTTCGGCAGCGAGAGAGTCAGCAGACCGTTTTTCAGTGAGGCTTCAACTTTTTCAGCATCGACGTCAGATGGAATGGTAAAACTGCGTGTAAATGTCGTCAGCGGACGTTCACTCCTATGGATCTTATACCCCTCGGGTCCATCAGCCTTGCGACTGCCGCTTACTTCCAGATAATTTCCCTGAATCTTGATATCGATATCGTCTTTGGTCATCCCAGGGACTTCCGCCATGACGATAAACTTATCGCCATTGTCGTACAAGTTGGTCCGGGGTGTTCCCGCTGCTACTGTTCCCCAGCCGTAATCATCTCCATAGGATCTGTCGAAATCAGAGAACAATCTGTTCATCCGCGAGCGAAGCAGATCCATGTTGCCAAACATTCTGTCAAAATCATTGATACTCGTCCACATAACTGTTCCTCCTTCAACACAATGTATTTACGGTTTGGCGGATTCGCCGAGAGGCACTCAACAAAATACCAGATGAAGATTCCGCTCCACGAATGCGTCATATCTTTTGATCAAGATGGTAACTACAAAATTCCTCATGTCAATATACTGCAAATTCCTTTTTATTATTTTTTATTGACATTACTATTGCTCAAATAATTGACAAAGTAATGAATTAGTGCTATTTTCACAAAGAATAAAGGAGAACGCTATGGTGCACAAAAAACCGCCATCCCTCAATAAAACGCTGGATCTTACAGTGGATGACCTGATAGGCAAACAGTCTGTCAGGGCTACTTTTAAACTGCCTCAAGAGGTCATTGACCTCCTTGGCGTGATGTCTGGCCAATTGGGCATTAACAAAAAAACGCTTTTTGACCAGCTCATAGAAAACACCTCCATTTTGCGTAAGATTGCTCAAGAGGCGAAAAACTATCGACCCGACAGGGCCGGGTGGCGCCAAAAGACATTTGTGATAAGCAGGAATTCCCTGGATTTGCTTAACTCCATTTCCAGGCAGGAACATGTTTCCCGAAACCTGCTTGTCGAGATATCAATACAACGCCTCCTACCGGTTGCTAAAACCGAGCTTGACAAGCATAACAACCGTAAAGAATTACAGAAAGAAATGGCGGAGTATCTTATGCAGGGGAATAACCTTCTACTAAAATCGGCACAGCTGCTCGGCAAGGACGACAAGCTTCACGGAATGATAAAGGAACAGATAGCCATCGCCAGAAAAAATCTTTCAGAGATAGAAATAATGATAAAGAAAGGAATGGTTATGGAGGACTGGTGATGATGTTAACCGTGAAAACAAAGCTCAGATCCACCAAAAGCGGGTGGTAATCGTGATCGCATAGTTTTGAAGGAGGTTCTGTCATGTCTAAGAACTACTATGTTATCTTGGGAATACCATCCGATTCATCCCTGAGTGATATTAAATCCGCTTTCAGAAGACTCGCCAAGGAATATCATCCAGACTATTTCGGTAAATCCGAGTCCCCATTTTCTGCTATCCAGGAGGCGTATTCGGTATTAAGTGATCCGGAACAGCGCAGAAAATACGATAATTCTCTTAATACAAACCGGGTTCAGAACAAGTTCTACAAACCTTCTCGAACCTACGACAGCGAGGTTGAACCACTTATTCCGGAAGGAAACAAAAATGAACCACTGCGGAGATCCCCGAACGCTGCGTTCCGGTCTCCGCGGTCCGTACCTGATTCTCTCTTTGATCGATTCTTCCATACCGCTTCAGAGAGGCGGTGTTATGGAAGAAACGCGAAAGGACACAGGGAATTTTTGGTCACACTTTCAAAAGAGCAGGTAAGGCGAGGTGGACAGCTCCGCCTTCATATTCCCTCGCAAGTGCGCTGCCCCGAGTGTGGCGGCAGCGGCAGCATGGGCTTTTACGAATGCCGGCGATGTTTTGGCAGCGGAACTCTCCAGGGTGAAATTCCACTTCTGCTGAACTATCCTGCCCATATTGCCGACAACCACTCCGTCCAGCTCACTCTCAATCGCTACGGCATAGCAGATCTTGGAATTACAGTCAGATTCAAGACGGAAGAATCATCCGGAGACTGAAGGCGAAAACCAGGACCTGAATCCAATCGAATATGCGTAGTTAGGCTCGGAGTTTCAGCAGATCGGAAACCCTTCGGGTTCAGCAGAACGGGTTCGGCAAATCTCGCCAGCTGACCGATCATAAGCTTAACGAAGAATTCGACGGGACCGTCAACCCCAAGAAAATAGAAAGAATCCCTGGACAGCTCTCAGTCCAGCCAGAGAAGCATCATAAATAATCCCGATTCTTGGGGTTAGCACTTTAAACATTATGTCATATAGTTTCATCCAGCTGATTTCCTACTGTCCTTTCAGGCATAAATTATTTAGAAAATTTTGCCGGAAAACATCCCGTGGTGGTGTGCTTTTAACAGGCGACGCTGCTCTGATAAAAACAGGAAAATTATGTACCTTAGCTATTACAACCTAAAACATAAACCATTCCAGATAAGCACCGACCCCGGTTTTCTCTGGCTCGGCGAAAAGCACATGGAAGCACTATCGACCCTGCGCTATGGAGTGCTGGACAACAAGGGATTCCTGCTGCTCACAGGCGATGTCGGGACAGGAAAAACGACCCTTATCAATGCACTTTTAAAAACATTGAAAGGCGATGTCCTCGTTGCTACCATACGTGATCCTGACCTAAAACCTTTAGACTTCTTTCAGTATACTGCCCACGTTTTTGGACTCCAGAAAGAGATTACCAGCAAAGGTTCCTTTCTCATTCATTTCGAAAAATTTCTCAACCAAGCTCATGAACGAAAAAAGAAGGTTTTGCTGATAATAGATGAAGCACAGAGGATCAATCAAAGGCTGCTGGAAGAAATCCGGCTTCTCTCCAATATTGAAAAAAATGAAAGTAAACTGCTTAATATTTTTTTCGTCGGTCAGATAGAATTCAATGACATACTGCTGCGTCCCGTAAATCGGCCTATCAGGCAAAGAATAACGATTAACTACAATATTGAGGCGCTTTCGGCAGAGGAGACCAAACACTATATAAAACACCGTCTGTCTGTTGCCAGCAAGGGCACCTCCTCAGAATCTCGCGACTCAGCCAGAAAGTCTGGCCCGGAAACCGCTCAAGCAAGGCAAAAAACCTCTCCTCCTGCTATTGAAAACGCATTGTTCACGGATGGGGCTATCAGAGAAATCCACCTGTTCTCAAACGGGTATCCACGATTGATAAATATAATTTGTGACCGCTGCCTCCTTACATGCTATGTCGAAGAATCGAAGATTGTCTTGCCGCGGCATGTCAAAGAGTGTGCAAAAGAACTGGAAATTCCATATTTTGGCCCTATAAAAACACGAAAAAACGATTCAAATTCAACTCAAAAAATCTCGTCGACCCGCTCCCGGGAAAAAAATCGGCAGGCTGTTTTAGAACAAACAGATCAAACCAACGCTGCCATAGCACAGCCAATCACAGAGCTGGCTATCCCTGATGGAAATTCAAAGACGGATGGTGCCTCCCATCAAAAGGTGAAGAAGGCGCCGCCTCAAAAAAATGGTTCTGAAAGCAAGAGAGGTAAATCGACAAAAAGACTGGTTCTGGGAGCAGCTTTTTCCATAGTGATTATCCTTTTCTCTCTCAGCTTTTTCGAGAATTCCATCCCTATAACCCGCATCACCAACAGCATCAAGACCAGCTCTACCATGAAGAATGCCGTGGAGATCGTGTCATCTATATTGGATGATGCCGGAATTAGCGAAAGAGGCAGCCAAATTGCCGGAGCAGACAATTCCGATTTTGCAGGAAAGACCATGCAGGAGAATCCACCATCCCAGGACAAAAGCGAAGTTGTTGCTGCAGCCTCCTCGCAATCGACGCCAGAGACCAATGAAACAGTGGAAGCATCACCCCCAACTGTTTTAGGAAAGCTTATCATGCCTTTCCCGAGTACGGCGACCCTTCCTCCGCCTACATCTCTGGCCAACCTTAATATGCTTGTTGAATCGATCCTATCCGACCAAACCTACGAGGTCGTTATTACAGGCTATACCGACAATCTTGAGGATGAAAAACTCAATCAGGAACTTTCGTTGGCAAAAGCGAATGCCGTAAAGATATATTTAATAAGCCGGGGATTGGAAGAGTCAAAAGTTGAAACTCGAGCGCGTGGCTCCGAATCTCCCATAGCCCCTAACACCACGGCTTCGGGAAGGGACGCAAACCACAGGGTAGAGGTCGAATTTCGCCAGCCTGCCGGATCAAGCCCTTGATGGTAATATTAGGATTACCCTGAAAACCGAATTACTTTTCCGCCTTTCCGGAGAATCCCCCTGACACAACCAAATAAACTGCGAATTTACAACACAATAAGCCACAACACCAGCATGGACGCTATTCCCTGTTAGCTCATTTATTTTCCGGATGTACGAACTTTTTTTTATATTGATGTTTTCAGATAGGTAACTGAACTTTAGCGGCATTTGCGATACCTCCAAAATATTCTGTCCACTTCTTCCGGAACTGCCAGTTCCTGGGCGATAACACCGTGTCCATTTTTTCTCTGTAATATTCAGAACAAGTACAATTTCTTATACCGCTGTATTTTCAGGTCCAAAAATTGCAACCTCAAGTTAAATAACGAAAAACAAAATATACACCCGCGCGGAAATTGACCTGACTTGACAAAGAGGTTTGACAGTCGATCAGCCGGTCAGAAATTTCCGCCGGGAATCTTGGAAAGATGTAAGTTCGGGGGAGGAAATATGAGAAGCATAATCATATTATGCACAGCATTACTTTTTATAGTTTTGAGCGCAGTACTTTCACTTGCGGTATATGATCAGTATGGTGCTGTTAACCTACAACATTCTGCAGTTAAGCAGTCTGTCGCTTCGGCTTCTGAGAAAATCAAAGATGATAATATAGTCGATGGTATATCAGCTTCGTTTCTTTCAACAGATAATTCTTCGGAATTTGATTCCAGCATTTCGCCAAATGTTTATTCCTGGATTACTGAATTTTCCAGGGGCAGGAATTTTTCGAGAAGAACCTTTGAGCCGGTTTCCATTTTTCTATTTGGTGCCGGGTTAATAGGGGTTGCCATATTCTCCAGAAGAAAACTCAATAATAAAAATTAGTACCAGGACAACCAATTCCGGCGAAACGGGGAATCCAAGTACAATTGCGCCGGATAAACAAAGTAATCGAATCCCGATAACAATCCCAGGACTCAAGGAAAGCCGCAAAAGATACTTATTATTCTTTTTCCAACTTTTTATTTCACAACTCAGTTCTTTTTTCATACAATGATGACAGGCCTAAAGTGATTGCCAAAAGGATCATACTTATTAGGGAGCATTATCTCCAGAGAGAACCGAAACTCTCTCAGGAGAGAAAGCGTTCCAAAATAAAGTAATCAGCCTCGCATCTATTCAATCAAGTTGTGATTGACGAAGGAATGGATTTGTACTGAGTAGATCGTTGAATCCGGAATCACCAGCTCTCCGGGCCTGATCTGTAATCCATCAAAATTTCCGAACACTGCGATTAACTGACTCACTTGAAAGGACGGAAGCTTTTGCCGATCAACATTTCAATCAATACTTAATCAAACAAAACACTATGGATCTAGAACAGCGTCTTCTTATAAAAAAAAATCTGGATATCCTCCTGCGTCGAAAAAAAACACTTATCCTGTTTCTCCTGCTTGGAGTAGCAGGAGGAGTCTTCTTTTACCTGCAACAGCCTAAAATATATCAAAGCACAGCTCTGCTCCAGTATCAACGCCAGAATGTCAATCCGACAGCGCTGACACCAGATGACAGCAGAACGTTAACTCGGGACGTTGTCGATACTGTCGGTCTACAGGTGACTAGAAGAAGCAGCCTGGAGGAGATTATCGGTCAGTTTGATCTTTATCCGGATATGCAGACGACAATGCCCATGGAAAACTTGGTTGACTCCATGCGGAAAAATAACATCACAATTCAGTTGCTGGAAGGCGGGGATGTCTTCGAAGTCTCTTTCAAGGGGAAGGATCAGCAAAAAGTCAGGGATGTCGCCAATGCCTTGGCACAGAGATTTATTGATGAAAATAAAGCCTCCCGGCAGCATCGAGCATCTCAGACATCCGCCTATATCATGGATGAGTTGGAGATAGTAAAGAAATCCCTCAATGAGAAGCAGAAAACAATGCGGGATTATAAAAAACGATATCACAACGAAATGGCCGACCAGCTGCTCAATAACACAAGCCGCCTCAATGCCTTACAGGAGCAATACCAGGCCCTCCTGAACAATCGCCTTACACTTGAACAGACCAGACTGCAGGTGCAGGATCGAATGGCGGAAAGAATTGCCCAGCTGTATCAACAAACCCTTGATTCAGCTGCCTCTTCAGATTCGGGCCAGGGATCAGGAAACTTGACCAGCGCAGATCAGATTCGCCTTCGGTTGCAGAACCTCCAACCACGATACACAGACAATCATCCCGAAATTAGACGACTGAAAAAACTTCTCCGGAATCGCGAAGCGGCATCAGGCGAACCAGCTGCAACTGAATCGAGTGGGGGCAACCTTGAGGATTCGCAGCTGAGCCAACTCAAACAACAACTTGAGAATATTGATTTCAGCATCAGCAGGTTGAGGGATGAGCGAGAGAATATGAGAGAAAAAATTCTTCAATATGAAGAATGGATTGCGGCGGCTCCTACCCGGGAAGCGGAATGGGCTGCTCTCACCAGGGATTATGAACAACTTAATGAATATTACCAAAGGCTTGTAACTCAAAGCCTGCAGGCTGATTCAGCAGTTAGTCTTGAGAATCAGCTCCAGGGATCTCAATTCAGGATTATTGATTCCGCACATTTTCCTGAAAAACCAATAGAACCAAAGTTCATGTTAATTTTGATGGTATCTGTGGCTTTGGGCCTCGGTATCGGCGGCGGATTATCATATAGTCTCGAATTTTTAGGCACATCCTTCAAAAACCCGGTCGACCTGGAAAAATTCCTCGACCTGCCTGTGGTCTGTGCCTTACCAAACGTGTTGACGAAAAAGGAACTCAGGAGAAGAAAAGCTGCCAGTGGGGTGAGAACGCTACTCCTTACCTTTTTCGGAGTTACAATATTGAGCGGCATTTTTTATTTCTGGCAACAGGGAATGATTATTTTATAGGAGCATAAAGTGGGTAAGGTCTCTAAAGCACTCAACAAGTCACAGCCCCAGTTTTCACCGGAGGCACCTCCTGTCGATCACCCAGACCAGGACAGGTATAATGATCAAAAGATTCCACATGTGATCAGGGAGAACAAAGTAAATACTCTCAACCCTAACGCCCCTGGTCTTTCTCGAACAGCAGAGGATAAGATAAAAAACTGGGATGAACGACTTATCAGTTCGACACGTTATGTAACCGGAGTTGCTGAGGGTATCAGAAAGCTGAGAAGCAGGATATTGCATACTGACTCGGGTAGAAAAATAAAGAGCATTTTGATCCTCAGCAGTGATCCTCAGGAAGGTAAAACCTTTGTCTGCGCCAATCTCGGTATCAGCTTCGCCAGGAGCCGTGAACATCAGGTCCTCCTCGTTGACTGCGACTTGCGACGTCCTTCACTTCACACCATGTTTGGGATTAACCGTGAAAAGGGCTTGGCGGACTATCTTGATGGAAAAATAAATATTTCCGGTTTCTCGGATCTTGAAGTTTCTACGGGACTTTCCAGGCTCTCAATCATTCCGGCAGGATCACCTCAAGAAAACCCCGCGGAACTTCTTTCATCGACAAAAATGCCTGAAATAGTTGATGAACTCTCCTGCAGATACCATGATGGCCTTGTTATCCTGGATACCCCACCCTTTCACAGTGCTGCTGAAACCCTGCTTTTATCAAAGCTGGTTGACAAAATTGTGGTGGTAGTCAGATGGGGAAAATCCGGTAGAGAAAACATCAAGAAAATGGTGGACACCATAGGCCGGGAAAAAATTATCGGCACTGTTTTTAATGCGTTTGAAGCGAACGTTCTCGATCGAAAAATCCAGGGTGTCGGATACGGCAACTATTATTCCGAATATTATTAAGCGATGCCCTACATTCTTAAAAATTATTACTCCCCCCGGAAACTCTTCTTTTTTTTCGGCGAAGGAGTCCTTATTTTCTTATCTGTCAATTTCGTTCATCTTTTTTTTTCTTATTATGAACCTTTGCCCGGCTCTATATATCTATATGGATACCGCGCAATGGTATTAACCGCCGTCTTTATTCTCTCTTTCTATTTCTTTGATCTTTATGACCTGGGAGAAATCCTTTCTTTTCCGGATGTATCCTCACGTTTCATACAGGCCTTTGGTATCGGCTGTATTATACTTGCCTTTCTCTACTACTTTTTTCCTCGTGTTGTCATACCTTCCTTCATTTTCTGGCCCAGCTTAGCAGCAGTCTTCATAAGCGTATGCCTCTGGCGCTATCTCTACAACCATATTTTAAACAAGAAGATGTTTGCCCAAACGGTGATAGTTATCGGCACTGGAAAGCTGGCTCAAGATATAGCTTATGAGCTGGAAAAAAGAAGGGATTCCGGCTTCAAAATCAGCCATTTTATCGGCTCTGTCAATCCATCCTTTCCTCTGCCCCCGGGAATTCCAGTTACAGCCGAAGCCGACCAGCTCCCCTCGCTGTGCCAAAAATATGGTATTGAACGAGTGGTGGTAGCCATGGACGACAGGCGCGGCACCACACCGATTCAGCAGCTCATGGACTGCAAATTTATGGGATTCCCCGTCGAGTACGGGATAAACTTCTACGAGAAACTTACCGGTAAAATACTGGTGGAGAAAGTCAATCCCGATTGGATTATCTTTTCCAACGATTTCAAAAAAAGCAGATTTACTTTAACAAGCAAGCTGATCTTTGAGATTATTCTTGCTTTTGCAGGCTTGCTGGTCGCCTCTCCAATTCTCCTGTTCAGTGCTATTATCATTAAACTGGAATCACCCGGTCCGGTCTTTTACTCTCAGGAAAGAGTGGGTCTTCATGGCAGAATTTTCAAACTGATCAAGCTGCGGTCCATGCGTAATGATGCTGAAAAAAATGGTCCGGTATGGGCTATGGAAAATGATACACGTGTGACCAGATTTGGTCAGTTTATCCGCAAGACCCGCATTGATGAACTTCCCCAAATGTTTAATGTCCTCAAGGGTGATATGAGCTTTATCGGACCACGCCCGGAACGGCCTGTATTTGTCGAGAAACTGGCCCGGTCGATACCATATTATTCTCTCAGGCACAATGTTAAGCCAGGCATCTCCGGCTGGGCCCAGATTTGCTATCCCTATGGCGCGTCCGAAAAAGATGCCCTGCGTAAACTCGAATATGATCTATATTACATAAAATACATGTCAATGCAGATTGATTTTTGGGTGATATTCCAAACTGTCAAGACAATGCTGTTTCAAAAAGGCTCCCGGTAAGCTTCGACGATTTTTCCTATGATGATAAATAATTACCTCACTATCGATGTGGAGGATTACTTCCAGGTATCCGCCTTTGAAGAATGCGTCACTCACAAAGGATGGGAAAGCTATCCCTCACGTGTAGAAAACAACACGGAGCGGATCCTTTCCCTCTTAGAGAAGCATCAGGTCAAAGGCACATTTTTCATTTTAGGCTGGACAGCGGAAAAATTTCCTCAACTCGTAAAAAAAATCAGCAGCAAAGGACATGAAATCGCCTGCCACAGCTATTATCATCGATTAGTGTACAACCTTACACCGGAGGAATTTCGCCAGGACACGAGAAAGGCCAAAGATGTTTTGGAGCAGATCACCGGTAGGCCGGTTCTGGGTTATCGGGCACCAAGCTATTCAATCACCAAAAATTCACTCTGGGCGCTCCATATTCTTCGGGAACTCGGTTTTAACTACTCTTCCAGTGTCTTTCCAGTCTATCATGACCGTTACGGCATGCCGGATGCCCCCCGTTACCCGTTTCTGTGGAACCTTGACAGCACCACCCCTCAAATAGTTGATATTAAGGGAGAGACCGTCAGAGAAATATTGGATTATTTCGCCACCGAAGCGCTATCCGGTACAGTGAACAAAACCTCATCGCTGCTTCTTGAGATACCTATATCCACATCACTGGTATTCAAAAAAAATTTGCCTGTTTCCGGTGGCGGATATTTCAGATTATTTCCCTACTGGTTTACCAGACGGGCTCTGCAGCAGATCAACAATAAGGAAAAAAAGCCTTTTATATTTTATCTTCACCCATGGGAGGTAGACCCGGAACAGCCGAGAATGGCAAATGTGACACCGCGTTCCCGTTTCAGGCACTACCTCAATCTCCATCGTACCTATGACAGACTGCAGCAGCTTCTGCACGATTTTTCATTTATCCCTATAGATAGCCAGAGGAATGGCTTGGAAAACACTTCGAAAGCGAAAACATCCAATGATGTTTCACCAGCGGCGGCGAATACGCTGTGCGAAAGCAGAAAGGCCCCACCGGAAATTCCGCCTTTTCAGCTTTTTCGCAGAAGGTGAACAATATGTCCCAAGACAATAATATTTACAAAACCATTGAGGAAATCCCCGTTGCAACTTTGCATCACCTTACCCAAAAGAACATCTTTTTCGGACATCAATCAGTTGGCGGCAACATTTGTCAAGGAATAGAGGACATTGTACGGAATAACTCCCGGATCAACCTTCGGATTATAGAAACCAAGTCTCCGGCGGAACTTGCCCACGGCGTCTTCGGCCACTTTAAAATCGGAAAGAATCAGCACCCTTTATCAAAAAATGAAGATTTCGCATCCATACTGAACAGCGGGCTTGGAGACAAAGCGGCCATCGCTTTCTTCAAGTACTGTTATATCGATATTACTGAGACAACTGATGTTTCTTCTCTCTTTTCTTCCTACGCTAAGACCATGACTTCATTGAAGACTCGCTATCCTTCTCTTCTATTAATTCATGTCACTGTTCCTTTAACTGTTGTCCAGAGGGGGCCCCGGGCCTGGATAAAAAGAGCGATCGGCAGAAAAGTCGGCGGCTATGGTGATAATATCCAGAGAAACAGATTTAATGATCTATTGCGAAACACCTACGGCGGGAGAGAGCCGCTTTTCGACCTCGCTTTGCTCGAAGCTACCCAGGCAGACGGCAGCCAGGCGGTTTTCAAAAAGAACGGTCGAACCTTCCATACACTTTCACCAGAATACAGCAGTGATGGCAGACATCTGAACATCTATGGCAGCAGATTTATCGCAGAAAGGCTTTTGCTTTTTCTGATTGAACTTGCAACCCCACACCGTCCAGGAGGCAACTAAAATGTTCAATCGCCGAAGTTTCCTGCAAAAAGCAGCTTTTCTCATGGCGCTTGCCCACATCCCCCTGCCAACAAAAGCCAAAGCAGAAAAGCTGACACGTCCCCGTATCGTCAGAATTCATTCTGCAGAGGCAAGCCTGCCATGGGATTACCAGGCCAGCGCCCCATGGGACCATACCGTTGAGCCCGGAAATAAAGCGAAGATGAATAGAGGTCAATTCAGAAATGACCGCTATTATGACCATATCAACCAAAAGACCGTCACTACCATGCTCGACCAGGGCATCCGACATCTAACCCGAACCTCAAGTCAGAGGCAAGCCTGGCTGGCGCTCCTGCGGAATTACCGGAAAGGGGACACAGTGACGATCAAGATTAACCTCAACAATGCCAGTTACAATGAAGACGTAACCACAAACCGTCTGGATCAGTCGGTACAGATGGTCAACGCCTTGCTTGATAGTCTGACATCCTCTCTTAAGATATTGCCAGGCAACATAACTGTCGCAGACCCGAGCAGGTGGATACATCCCAGGATTTTCAAAGACAAATGCCCCTTCCCCGGTATTCACTGGGTAGACAGCAGATCCAATAATTTGTGGGACCCCGGAGAGATAATACGATTTTCAAAACACCAGCCGATCCGCCCTGCCGACAAGCCTCATTTTCCGCAAAGAACAGCCTTTCATGTTGCCCGGGTTTATACTGAGACTGACCACATTATCAATGTATGTTTACTGAAGAATCATGGCTGCGGCATTACAGGGGCCATGAAAAATCATTTTGGCGCCTTCCCGCCTCCCTTTGCCAAATATCTTCATGACGGCCTGGGAAGCAAGAGCTACATTGCCGATGTCTGCAACACTCCCAGCATCAAAAACAAAGTCCGCCTCAATATCTGTGAAGCTATATTCGGTAACTGGCACAACAATGTCTGGTGCCCCCGTCCCTGGAAAACTTTTGCGGGCGGAACACCCAACTCGCTTTTTTTGGGAACAGATCCGGTTGCATTTGATTCTGTATTGCTGCAGCATATAATAGATGAAGTCGCTTTTCGCGGAGAAAGTGTGGAACAATGGGTCAGAGACGCCGTGCAGGACCACGGTTTTCTCGACATTGCCATGACCTCACTGCACCTGGGCGTTCACGAGCATGCGCCGTTCAATCGCATCTACTATCGCCAAATTGAGGCAGTGTAGATAAAGAGGAGAGAGTTTGAAGATCATCCAGTGTAACCGCGCAAACGGAGCGGAGTGGGATTCGTTTCTCTACAGTCGACCCACGTCCTCCTTCTATCATCTGTTCGGCTGGAAAAACATTATCGAATCCTGCCTGGGCCACAAAATTTATTATTTTGCCGCAGTCGAAGACGGTCGTTTTCAAGGCGTTTTGCCCCTGGTCTACATCGACAGCCTGCTCTTCGGCAAGATTCTCTGTTCCATGCCTTTTTTGAATTTTGGGGGCATCTGTGCAGCCAATCCAGCCACCGAAAAGGCTTTGCTGGATGAAGCCAAACACCTGGTGGACCGCGAACGAATGGCCTATCTTGAGCTACGCAATATGGTAAAATCCAATGAGCCGCTGCCCACCTCAGAGAAAAAGGTTAGCATGACGCTCTCCCTGAACGACGATCCCGACGTCATCTGGAACGGCTTCAAGTCCAAGCAGCGCAACTCCATCAGACGGGCCTATAAAAACGGCCTGTCGGTAAAGGACGGGGGCATGGAGTTACTGGACGACTTCTACCTCATTCTTTCACAAAGCTGGCGCGCTTTGGGAACACCGATCTATCGACGGGATTTTTTTGCAGAGATTATCTCGACATTTCCAGACGATACCAGGATTTTCGTTCTCTACCATGATGGCCAACCCGTCGCCGCCGCCTTTAACGGCTATTTTCGGGACGTTGTCGAAGGAATGTGGCTGGGAATAGATTACCGTTTCCAATCCCTCCAGCCCAATTACATGCTCTACTGGGAAATGATAAAGCACGGTTGTAAGAACGGATATCGATTGTTCCATCTGGGCCGGTCAAGCAGTGAATCCGGCGGCGAATTCTTTAAGAAAAAGTGGAACGCCGAGACCAAGCAGCTCTACTGGCAGTACTATCTCGGTACCTCCAAGAATATACCGGAGTTGAATGTGCATAACCCCAAGTTTCAGCTGGCCATTCAACTATGGCGAAAGCTTCCATTGCTATTAACTAAAATTCTGGGACCACCAATTGCCAAAAATATACCATGAGAAAACTAGCTCCCTCCGGAACTCCTATATCGCAGCGTGATCTGTTTCTCTGGGCACGAAGTCTCTTCAGTCGGCAAACCACGCTTAATCGCCTGGCCGCGGAGATAAGTCAATCATTCGAAATTGATCAATGCTTTTTTTTCTCTACCGGCCGCGCTGCCATGGTTGTTTTACTCGAGTCCTTAACCGAGATGGCACCAACGACAAAAAGCGTTGTCGTCATCCCCTCCTATACCTGCTATTCGGTTCCATCGTCGATCATCAAGGCGGGGTTGCAGATAAACGTCTGTGACATCGACGAAAAGACACTGGACTATGACTACGACAAACTCGAACAGATGGATTTCTCCCGGGTTTTGGCGGTAGTCTCCTCCAATCTCTACGGCATCCCTAACGATCTGGACCGCCTGGAAAGACTGAGCGAAGAGAAAGACCTCTTTTTGCTCGATGATGCCGCCCAATCCATGGGCGCCTTGTCTCAAGCCAAGCGGCCGGCCGGCACCTACGGCATAGCCGGATTATACAGTCTCGACAAAGGGAAGGTGATCACTTCCATCAATGGCGGAATCATTGTTACCCGTTCGAGTAAACTTGGCGCAATTTTGCAACGCAGAACCCGGCAAATTCCTCCTGCCCCCATCCCCTGGTGCCTGGTGGAGGTTCTGAAAATGGCGGTCTACTCCGGTTTTCTCTCACCACGGCGGTATTGGATACCCGCCGCTCTGCCTTTTGTCAAACTCGGGATTACTGAATACACCACTGATTATCCGGTGAGCGGCTATAATAGTATGCTCGCCGGAATCGCCCTGAGCCTTTTTCGGCAGCTGGAGGCTATCAATAACAAGAGCATTGCCAAAGCCGTCTATTATCAAGAAAATCTACCTTCTTCGGAGCACCTTCATCTTATCCAGCCGCCTCCAATGAGCAAACCCATATACCTACGGTATCCCCTGCGCATCACCGACAACATGCGGAGAAGAACGATACTTGCCCTTCTCGAAAAATCGGGACTCGGGGCCAGCGGGTCTTACCCTGGCGCCATCGTCGACATTTATCAACTACGAGACAGACTCGAAATTGACGGCAGGGATTTTCGGGGAGGAAGGATGATTGCAGAACAAATCGTCACCCTTCCGACTCATGCTCTGGTGGAGAAAATGGATCAGGACAGAATACTCAACTGCATAGCCAAGGTTCTCAGATGAGAATACATCATATAACGGCAATCAAAGAAATACCCTTTGGTAAGGATCAGTGGAATGAGCTAGCCTCGCTGAGCGAAACCAATACGGTATTTCAAACTCATGAGTGGTTCATGAGCTGGTGGTCGATTTTTGGCAGCGACAATACCCTTTTCCTGCTCATTCTCTACGACAAGGAAAGAGTGGCGGGTATCGCCCCCATGATGCTTTCCAGGAAATGGAAAACCAGGGAGCTAAGGTTTGTCAGCGACATCAATGCCGATTATTGTGATTTTATCGTTTCCTCCTCAAAAAAAGAAGCCTTGCTCAGCGCCGTTTTCGACTATCTCCAGAAGAACAAGAATCTTTGGGACTCCATATACTTGATGAATATCCCGGAAACCTCGTCGACTACGTCCCTCTTGCAGCCAATCTTCCTTCACCACCGCCTCCATGCCGTAGCTTCGCAGGTGGATTGCCCCGTACTCAAATTCGGCAAGGATTCGGCAGATTCTCGACTAAAACCCTCGCGAACCCTCAAGCGCCACCTCAACTATTTCAACAAGAACGGTGATCTGCGTTTCATTATCTTCAAATCCCTGCCAATAGCCGAGAAATCCCTCGATATCTTTTACAAGCAACATAAGAGGCGCTGGAAAAATGCTGGCAAGCCCAGCCTTTTCAATGACGGCAGGTATACCCTCTTCTATAACGAGTTGGCCCGCCGGGCCTGGCCATCAGGTTGGCTTTTCTTCTCCTGTCTTCAATTCAACGGCCAACCCATCTCCTTTCACTTCGGTTTTGATTACAGCAATAAGGTGATCTGGTACAAGCCGACATTCGATATCGGCTTTCGCAATCGCTCTCCCGGCCGGATTCTCCTGCAGTATCTCATTCAGTACTGTCAGGACCATAACAAGCTTGAGCTTGATTTTACAGTGGGTAACGAGCCGTTCAAGGAAGATTACGCCACCGATGTGCGGAAAAACGTCAACTTCTGGATAACGAGGAGCAAGCTGACCCATACCCTGGTTGTTATTTTCTTAAAAGCGAAACAGTTGAAAAGGCGGTTGGCAAAACGATGAAAAGTCATGCAGAGGGTTTGCTTCGAGCACCGTTGGAGGAATACTGAATGAAAGTAAGTGTCATTATCCCTACCTACAACAGAGCCCACTTCCTGGCCGATGCGGTGGAGTCTGTGCTGTGTCAGGAATACCCGGACTTGGAAATCATCATCGTCGACGACGGATCAACTGATACCACCAAAGCGCTGCTGGCCAGGCGTTATGGAAAGAAAATTCGCTATATATATCAGGAAAATCAAGGGTTTGCCGTGGCAAGAAACAAGGGAGTGGAGGTTGCGGCTGGTGAATATATCGCCTTTCTCGATTCCGACGATATCTGGAAGGAACACAAGCTTGCCCTGCAGATTGGCATCATGGATCGATATCGTGACATTGGTTTCCTCTTTTCCGATTTCACCATCGTTAAGACATCGGGAAAAAAGATACACAGCGGCCTGCAAACCTGGTTCAAAAAAGAGCAGAACTGGGAGAAAATACTTCCGCAGCAGCTCAGCTTCCCCTCTGATGGTGAAAAGGACGGGGGAACTTCCGGTGGGTACAGGATTTCCTGCGGGAACCTCTACCACAGTCTGCTCTTCGCCCCATATATCCTTCCCAGCACCGCGGTCGTCAGAAAATCGGCAATTCCCTTCGGTGTGGAACACACCGCAGGAGATCCTTTCTCCGCCGACTGGAATTTTTTCGCCCTGCTTTCGCAATACAACTGCAAGGGCGCTCTTTTGCACCACGAAACGACATTGAACAGAAGTCACAACGACAAGGTCAGATCGACACTATCGACACCGCTTCTGGAAAAACTGCGATTTCGTCTGAAGGCCGTAGAAACGATATGGAAAGAGGACAACGACTTTTCCCGGGAACATGGCGAGGATATACGGCGGGTCGAAAGCGATTTGCTGCTGGGGCTGGCCAAGCAGTCCTTTCGCCTCGACCGCCCTGCCGATGCCAAGCGCTACTTGAGAAAATGGAAGGAACAAAAGGTTGCCAAGGGCAGACTGACGGCGGAAATTCTTCACCTGCTTCTGAAGATTCCAGCCAGCAACAGAGTGCTGAACTCGCTCCGTCAGGATACAAAAGAGAGAAAATAATGATCGAAATCATCAGTGACCGGCAAACCTTTATCTCGCTGGGCAAACAGTGGGATCGGCTGGCAGAGCAATTCGAAACTCCACTGTTGGGTCATGAATGGTTTCTCAGCTCCATAAAGGCCTTCCATCAGGGCGACACTCTTCATGTGGTACTCATACGGGAGGCTGAAGAGATCGTAGCAGCTGCCCCCTTGGTTCTCCTTCAGCGAAACGGAATCCCCAGGCTTGAGTTGATGGGAACCGCCCATCTTCACGAGCCCTGCGGATTGCTCTACCGGGATGAAGAGGCCCTGACAAGACTTGTCAACATCCTCATCGAATTGAAATATCCTCTGGTTCTGGAACGAATTGGCAAAGAAGATTTTGTCCTTTCGTTTTTCAAGAAGAAAACAACTTCTAAAGGGCTTGTCTTTCACCGCATTGTGGGGCCGTCTCCCCTGATCAGCTGCGATACCTCCTGGGTCGATTTTTACTCATCCATCAGTTCGAGGCGACGCTACGATCACCGTCGCGCCAGAAGAAGGGCGGAGAAAGCCGGTGAGCTCCGCTTCGAAATTTGTCATCCGACAAGGGAGAATTACTCACAGCTCATGGACCAGGCCTTCCGCATTGAAGGTGCCGGCTGGAAAAAACGCCATGGCTCGGCGTTGCTGAGCGACCAGGGCCTGCGACAATTTTACCTGGAATACTGTGGATATGCAGCAGAAAAAAACATGCTCCGTCTCTTCTTTCTCTATATCGATGGACAAGCCGCGGCCATGCAAATTTGTTTGGACTATGCACACAGACTGTGGGTTCTAAAAATAGGCTACGACGAAGAATGGTCTTCCTGCTCTCCCGGAGTGCTGCTGATGAATTCTGTCATCGAGCATGCCTTTAAAAAGGAAAAGGATTACTTCGAATTTCTCGGTTCATCGGAATCATGGCTAGAAGTCTGGGCCAACGGCAGGCGTGACTACCTGACCCTGGCCTATTACCCTTTCAGCCTGCCGGGATTTCTTGGATTCGGCAGAGATTTGCTCCAAGTTGGATCGGATCGGTTGAAAAAAAGACTGCCGCAACGGCTGGTTTGTTCATGAAAACAAAAGAAAAGAAGACACTGCTCATCCTTTTTCTCATATCTCTCGTCTTGGCGGCGGCCATCGCCCTGCCCTATGCGGCCATTGCGCAGATGGATCAGATCCTCCTGCACTTTCCCGGCTTCGACAAAATTGCCCATTTTCTCGAGCACAGCGCGATCGTTCTCGGCGTTTACTATTTGCTATGGAAAACATCTCTGTGTTCCTCCCATGGCAAGCGGCTGATTATCGGATTGCTTTTCTCCCTGAGCTTCTCTCTCATCGATGAATGGCTGCAGAGCGAGACTGCGGAACGATCGTTTGAACTAGCCGATATTGCAGCGAACATTCTTGGTGCCCTTACAGTAATGATCCTTCTCTCCTTCAAAAGATTGAGCCCACCCATCAAGTACGGGTGCCTTGCAGCCCTGCTGCTCACTCTCACCGCCTTAACATACAACTCCTATGCCGAGCTGAAGCCCTACTATACGGGGATGAGGCTTGAAAAGATAGGCGAATTCAACAGGGCGCGAAAACACTATGTCATATCACTGCAAGCGGGCAACAGCCGAGCGGGTGTCTTCAATGCCATTGCCTGGCTGGACCTGGTCTATCTCGCCGGTGATCGAATTCAGGCTCTAGCCTATGCCAAAAAAGCGGTGGAGCTCAAACCCAACAGCCCCGGTTTCCTTGATACCTACGGGCTGGCCCTGATGGAAAACGGTTACTACGACCAAGCTCTGCAGGTTTTGCAGCAGGCTTATGCCCTCGACCCCGATATCTACACCATTCACTATCACCTCGCCAGAGCCTATTATGCCTTGGGCGATCTGGAAAAAGCGGCCAGACACTGCAGCAAACAGATAGGAAGAACTCCAAGGCAGCTATACTCACGCAAGGCCCGGCAACTTCTCGATATCATCAACACTCAACGCAATCAATAAATTTATGGATCAACTCAAGTACTGGACCAAAAACAGTATCGCTCACCTTCTCTTCTATACCGGCGTACTTTTCCTCCTGAAATGGATCCGCTTGCGTAAGCGGGCGGTAATTTTAATGTACCACCGAGTGCTGAAGGAGGATGAACGACGAGGTTCCTTCTCCCATCCAGGCATAATCGTCGATCCCGAGACATTTTCCCGACAACTGGATTGTCTGCACAAGTATTTCCGGGTTCTTACCCAAACCGAGTTCTTGCAACATCTCGAAGAGCGAAATTTCCCTTCTTCCTCGGTTCTTCTCACCTTCGATGACGGTTGGCTCGATAATTACACCAACGCCTTTCCCATCCTCAAAGAAAAAGAGTTGCCAGCCATAATTTTCCTGGCCACCGGATTTATCGGCAATGAAAAGCTCTTTTGGCAGGAACGTCTTGCCGCCTGTTTGTTCGGCTGTTTTCTCGACCGCGGTGAAAAGGCGAGGAAAATCCTTGGTCGATGTGGATTGGAAAACATTGGAACCCTGTCGGACGAGGAAGCGAAAAAAGCCATCAGGACCTTTGTTTCCTTCCAGAAGGAACAAGACCAAGACACTTTGCGTTCGCTTGTGGAAGAAATCACCGAAAGTTCCTCTGCAAGCCGAGAGAGCCATGGAATAGACAAATTTCTTGACTGGAAACAGGTGCGGGAGATGTCAGGACACTCTCTTTTTTTCGGTTGCCATTCCGTACATCACCATATCCTCACTCACATCCCGCCGGAAGTCGCTGTCCGTGAGATCCGGGAATCGAAAAAGGCGATAGAGGATAATTGCCTAACATCGCCCCATCTTTTCTGCTATCCCAATGGCAACCATAATGATAGAATAAAAGAAGAAGTTGCAAGGGCAGGTTTTCGCGCCGCGATGTCGACCATCCCCGGCTATATCGACCCTTCCACGGATCACTACGGCCTTCGGCGAATAAATATCCACCAGCATATATCAAATTCCACGCCTCTATTCATGGCGAGAATTCTCGGGTTATTCTAATGGGCGGCAAGGAGAAGAGGAAATCATGAAAATTCTTGTAACCGACGGTAACAGTCGCGCAGCGTTAGCCATAACCAGATCGCTTGGCAAAAAGAATCACCATGTCATTGTCGGAGAGCACAAACATCCTTCCCTCGCCTCCTCGTCAAAATATTGTCGGGAGTGCATCACCTATCCTGACCCCACCAGGCAGCCGCAGGAATTCATAGATCGAATAAAGGATATAATCAAGGAGATGAAAATAGAAGTCATCTTGCCGGTAACCGATGTGACCACCATCCCCGTCTGCGAAAACAAAAAAGATCTGGAGCCTTACTGTCACGTGCCGTTCTCCAATTCCGAATCCGTCAATTTCGCAGCAGATAAGAGCAAATTATTTCATCTTGCCGAAGAGTTGGGTGTTGCAGTCCCTAAATCGTTTTGGCTTGAAGAGGAGGGAGACAAAGACAAAATTGGCGATAAACTGTCCTATCCCCTGGTCATCAAACCGGGAAAATCGAGGATCAAGACGGAGAACGGCTGGCTTTCAACCATGGTCAAATACGCCGACAACCAGAGGGAATTAAACAGCATACTTGCAGCCGAGTCCCCGCTTGCCTATCCGCTGCTCCTCCAGGAAAGAATCATTGGTCCGGGCGTTGGCATCTTCGTCTGCTACAATCACGGCACTCCCTTGGCATTTTTCAGCCACCGAAGACTCCGAGAAAAACCACCCTCCGGAGGAGTCAGCGTCTTAAGGGAAAGTATACCCGTCTCTCCCGTCGCCCGGGAATTCAGCGAACGGCTGCTAAACCACTTGCAGTGGCACGGCGTGGCTATGGTGGAATTCAAGGTGGATCAGCGGGACGATACACCAAAGCTCATGGAAATAAACGGGCGATTCTGGGGCTCGTTGCAATTGGCCATCGACGCAGGGGTCGATTTTCCCGCCCTGCTCATTGATATTATCGACCAAAAGACCTCGCAGTCACTGGTGAACTACACCGCGGGCATAAGGACCCGCTGGCTTCTGGGTGATGTAGACAGCTTGTTGATGATCCTCTTCAAAAGAAGGAGCAAACTCAAATTGCCAAAAGGCCACAGGAGTAGGATCCAATATCTGCTTGAATTTCTGAAGCTGTGGCAGAAAAACACCAACTATGAAGTCCTCAAGTGGGATGATATGAGACCCTGGTTCTACGAGTTCGGTCAGTGGCACCATCAGAACAAAAAATAATTCCTCCAGAGCTTTTTCCATCACCCTCTTAGAGGCTCTTGCTCATGGTTGACTTTATTTAGGCCATACTTATTTTCAAGCCATACTTATTTAATTAAAAATCGTAAGCTTATCATTTAACTATAGACACGAACCAACCGCTTTGTCGCTTGGCGTCAGGTTTTAGTATTGTTATCCCTGAGACACACAGAGGAAAACTATGATAGCTAGACAAATTCTAAACGGCGCATCTGTAATTTCTGAAAATATATATGCAAGTCTTCCGTTTCCAGGAATAAATAGTCCCGTGTTCATCATTGGCTGTGGCCGTTCAGGTACAACAATACTTGGCATCTCCTTATCTAAGCATAAGAAGATCACATATCTGAATGAGCCTCGCCATCTTTGGTTTTCAGCTTTTCCTGAAACAGACATTTGGACATCTAAGGCTCGCTCGCGCAATGGTAAGCTTGTTCTCACAGAAGCTGACTTCGATTTCAAGAAGAGCAAGAAGTTAAGCCGTTTATTTCGGTTCGCCACCATTGTGAAAAGAAAACCAATTCTTGTTGAGAAGTTGCCCATTAACAATTTTCGATTGAAGTTTATTCAGAAAATATTTCCTGATGCACGCTTCATTCATATATACAGGAATGGCTTGGAAGTTGCCAGATCAATTGGGAAAGCCAGTGAAAATGGAAAGTGGTTTGGGGAAAATTCCTATAAATGGAATATGCTTGTCAATTACGCAAGGAATAACGATGACACTAATGATTTACCGGAACTTTGCGCAACCTACTATGATAAAGGGTTACTCGAATGGAGGCTCAGCACCGAGGCAGCGGTAGCTTTTTTGCGTAGCCTTCCGGAGACCGCATTTGTTGAAGTAAATTATGAAAAATTTATTGACAATCCCGTGGAACAAACTTCGAAACTCGTCGAGTTTATTGGCATTGATCGTGATCCAAACGTAGAAGACTTTGTATCTGATACAGTAGCTAGAAAAAGTAGCAAGCTGGGATCAAAGACAATCTCTGAAAAATATCAAATAATTGGTGGAGATCTATTGCAGTTGTCAGCAGATGGGGGAAAAGGGATAACAAGGCGCTGCATCTGACAGCTATTACGCTGCACTTCCTTAGCGGCAGGTGAGTTTGGTCGATATATTCAAACATATTATTCATCTTTTTTCCGGAAATGATTTTTCACCTCATTGCTCTTTTCTGTTATACTGGTAGACAACAGACCGGTGTCCGTGAACAAGCAGCAAGAGCAGACTCTTCAGAGTCAATCAAACTAGCTGAGTTCCAAGAGGTGAGGGCAGAGATAATAAAATCGACGACTGCGACTTCTCGGGGCAAAGCGATGATAGGCCACCTGCTGAATTGATATCAATAAAATTTTTAGTACCGTGCTCCAAAACTACCTAGAATTGAAAAAAAAACCGAAGCTCCTTTAATAGCCGAAGGCTTAGGTATACTCACCCGGCACCTGCCTCCATATAACCGGCTTTTTTCGGGAAACCCACAATACAACTCGTGCAAAACCCAATGACACCCCTGATCATTATCTTTTGGACATCCTTCGCAGCCATTTTCTATGCCTATCTGGGCTACCCCCTTCTGCTGCATCTGCTCGCCGGCATGGGTTTCGGCCGGGAAAAAGGGCAAATATCCAGCAACTTCCAGCCTTCAATCTCGATCATCATACCGGCCCATAACGAAGGTAAAATTCTCGAGGCCAAAATCGTCAATATCCTCGAGCTCGACTACCCGAAGGAAAAAAGGGAAATTCTGATCATCTCCGACGGCTCTACCGATAATACCGGCGCTATCGCCAAAAAATATCTCGACCGGCTCGATTTTTTTGAACTCGAGAAGCGCAGCGGCAAGTCGGCGGCCCTGAATCTGGGTTTGGAAAAGGCGCGAAACGAGATCATCGTCTTCCTCGATGCTTCGATAATGCTCAAAAAGGACGCCTTGCAAAATGTCGTCAGCCAATTCGCCGACTCCAGCATAGGCTGCATTTCAGGAGAAGATCATATCAAAGGTTCTGGCGGTGAAGGTCTCTACGGCAGGTACGAGCTTAAACTGCGCAACCTCGAATCAAAGATGCATTCAATCGTCGGAGCAAGCGGCTCCTTCTATGCCCAGAGAAAAAAACTGTGCCGGCCTTTCAGCGAAGGCTTGGCCCCGGACTTCATCTCGGTTCTCAACACAGTCGAACAGGGATCCCGTGCTATCACCGAACCCACGGCAATCGGCTACATGACCGCCGTCAAAAAAAGCAGTGATGAGCTGGCTCGCAAGGTGAGGACGATCGTCCGGGGAATGACCGCCCTCTTTTTCAAGCGCCAGCTCCTCAATCCCTTTCGCCACGGTTTTTTCGCCTTTGAACTGATTTCGCACAAGATCATCAGATGGCTGGTGCCCTTTTTTCTTATCTCGGCTTTTGCCAGCAACATGATTCTGAGCACCGATCCCTTCTACCTCCTGCTTTTCCTGGGACAGCTGCTCTTCTACCTGCTGGCGCTCGGCTCCTTATACAATCTGCCCTTTTTCAGGGGAATTCCTATTGGGAAAATCTCCAACTATTTTGTCATAGTCAACATCGCCGCCCTGACAGCGTGGTGGAAATATTTACGAGGACAGAGACAGGAAATCTGGACACCGTCACAGCGTTGAAAAAAAAGTATGTCTTGGGGGAAGAGTTATCCATGAAAATCGACCACGTCGGCATCGCCGTCAAAGCAATCGAGAAGGGAATACATGACTGGGAGAATATCTTCGGCTATCGCCAATCGACAAGAGTCGTCACCAACACCCGACAGAAAGTCCGGGTGGTTTTCCTGGAGAAAGAAGATTCTCTTCCGGTCAAACTTATCGAACCCACGGATATAACATCCCCTATACACACCTTCGCCCAAAAGGGCGGGGGATTGCATCACCTCTGCTTTCTCTGCGAAAATATGGAAGAGGAATTGGAGCGATTGAAGGAGAAGCGATTGAGAATACTGGCCGCTCCCCAGCCGGGAGAGGCCTTTGACAATGAAAAAATAGCCTTTGTCTATGTAGGGCAGGGACTTAATATCGAGCTGATCGACACCCTGAAGCGAGCGGGCAGATTATCGCAGCCATGAGATTGGCTCATCAGACTAAAGGAAAGATCCTTATGGATCATCCACAAAGAAGATTGAAGAAGATGTATGACGAAACCCCGTTATTTTTCGATAATGGAGCAGGCAGGCTTTTCGGCATTCTCCATAAACCCGATGGGAACAACAATGGCTTCGGATTCGTCATGTGCACCCCGATTGTCGAAGAAAAACTCTGGACCCACAGGGTTTTTGTCAACTTCGCCAGGGAACTGGCCGCAAAGGGATATACCATTTTACGTTTCGATTACCTGGGCCACGGCGACAGTTATGGAGATCATGTGGACTCCAGCCCCGACACCATGCTCCGGGACATTCATTCAGCCATTGGCCAAATTCAAAGGCATGATACGGTAAAAGAAACAGGTCTTATCGGTTTGCGAATGGGGGCCACCCTGGCCGCTCTGGCGGCGGAGAGGAACCCCGATTTGAAAAAACTCGTTCTCTGGGAACCTGTACTGGACGGCAGCGCCTACATGAAAGAGTTGTTTCGCACCAATATCATCACCCAGACAGCCGTCTACAAGGAAATTCGATGGAACACGGAGATGCTCATCGAGCGGCTGGAGGAAGGCGGGACCGTCAACATCAACGGATATGAGATATTGCTGCCGTTCTACAAGCAGATGGTAGCGGTGGATTTATTGAGTAAGGAAAAGATCTTCAGGGGAGAGGTATTGCTCGTGGAAGCCGGTAAACGTAAAAAAGAGAAGATCGGCAAGATCGTCGAACTGGCGAAACTTTATAAAGACGCCACCTGCTCCTCGGTTGTTGAACAGCCTTTTTGGAAGGAAATCAAAGAGTATTACCCGAGGGCGGCCAATCTCCAAAACACTACGCTTCAATGGCTGGGGGACGAATGACAGATACCATGAAAGCAGTTACATTCATCAACGACAATAATGCCAAGCTTTTCGGCATACTTCATCAACCGGCAGAGAAAAAAGGGGATACCGGTATTATCCTCATCAGCTCCGGCATCAAGAGCAGAGTCGCCCCCCACCGGCTCTACCTCAAGATGGCCAGACAATTCGCCGAGATGGGATATCCCATCCTCCGCGTCGATCCGGAAGGTTTGGGGGATGCCGAAGGTGAAATAGAGCAGCAGTGGATTGCGGATGTTTACTGTTCCATTGAAACCGGGCTGCTCATAAAAGATACCATAGCGGCTATCGACTGGATGATCGAGGAATGCGGTGTCGAAAAAGTGATCCTCGCCGGACTCTGCGGCGGAGCCATTACCGCTCTTTTGACCGGTAACAGGGACGAAAGGGTCAGCGCGGTTCTCTCTCTGGGCATGCCCTCGATTCTGGCAAGTTCGAAGGTCGATCCCACAAAATATATCACCACCGGGCAGTTGCAGACTATGCGGGACGGCTACCTGAAAAAGGCTCTCGACCTCGATTCCTGGAAGAGATTTCTCAGATTCCAGACCGACTACTCATTACTTTTGAAATCGTTTTTTTTGCCGATGTTGAAAAAACCGAAAGCCGAACTGGAGAAATCGCGAAAAATGAAAGCCTCAGTTCCCGTTCTTCCCGAAGACACCAATCTCAATCCCCATTTTCCCAAGGCCTTTCTCGAGTTCACTTTTCAACGAAAGCTTTTGCTCATCTTCAGCGAAACCGATCGCCTCTACTGGGAATTTCAAGAAAAATTCATGCACTACTATGAAGAACTAGCTAACCGCAATGGCCACAATTTTGAAATTCATGTGGTCAAGGAGGCCAATCATGTATTTTCCTTTGGGGAGTGGCAAAAGGAAATGATGGAGATCTCCTGCAAATGGCTTGAGGATGTTTCGGCCCCCCCTGGTTATGGAAAATCACAATTTAACACTACCTGCAGAGATTCTTTAATCTGAGTATACCAGCCTTGGATCCCCATCATTATTTGCTAAACGCAAAAAACCTTGAGAAGTATCTTGCCTTATAGGCATTTCGCTCTTCTTGGTTTATGGCGATAAACCAGGCACTCAGAAAATAGATGGGGAGCAGCAAGAGGATCTCTGCAAAAAACATCAATAGAGAGTCAACCGGGTAGTAACGATTGACGAAATACATTGCTATCCCAAATGGTATTGCTGCTATGGCGGGTCTCAGGTAGCTTATGGTATAGAGATCGTAAAGCCGTATACCGACCTGCTTTGTCACAAGATAGGGCAAAACGAAGGCCGTCACCACAATATGCGGAACGACGGTTCCGTAGGCGACGCCGACAATGCCGAATGTCCTTATCAGCAGCAGAGAAAGAGTAAGGTTGCAAACCGCTTCAAAAAGTCGGCAAATAGCGATAATGTGGTGCCTGCTTGTTCCATAAAAAATGTTGTTGTAGGTATAATGCGGCGTGGAAAAAATTTGATTGACGGCCAGAACCATCAGCACATCCCCTGCAAGATCCATGTATTCCGGTCCCATCCATAGTGAAATAAATCGTCGCCCCATAATGAGAAAGGTGATACATGGAGGGAGCGCCACGAGGAGAGAAAACTTGCTGCCCAGGAGGAGTACGGTCCGTATTCTCTCCGTCTCGTTCCTGGTTTCCAGTTCGCTGGTGAGAGGGTTAATTACTCTGGCAAGAGAGGAAACCATGCGCTTAACATATTGTACCAGGTTACCGGCTATGGCAAAAAAAGTGACGGAGGCGGGGGCGAGAAAGATACCAATGAGGATGGTATCCGTATAAAGAATAATTTTTTCACAGACATTATTGAGAAGCACTATACTGCCGTAGTTGATTATGCTCCTGTAAACATGGCGGTCGGGTCTGGCAGAGAGTATATTAAAGGACAACAGCTTCCTTGAGATAATATAGCTAACCCAATTCAGTCCAAGGTTTACCCCCAGCTGAATGGCTCCCAACGCAATTATCCCATATCCTCTATTCAGGAAGTAAACGATAAGAAAAAGGCGGATAAAGACAAACAACACCCCCGCCTTCGTGGTGAGATCCGTCCGCTGCATGCCCATGATGATGCCGCTAAAGACATTGAACACCAAGGCCTGGGTCACATTCATGCCGGTTAACAGAACCACTATCCGGGTTGTCTCGATGGTGGATTCGGCGAGATTAAAAACATAGGGGGCAGCAAAAGAGAAGAGGAAGGTAAGGAGGAAACAAATCAATCCGATACCTGAATAGAGGATTAGGCCGGCCTTGATGACATTATCTATGTCTGTTTGATTTTCGGTGGCATGATATTTGGAAATAAATCGCACCAGTGACTCCCTTACCCCGAAATCCATGAGGTAGAGATAGCCGGTCAGCTGCATCATTATCACCCAGATGCCGTAATAGGTGTTGCCGAGTTTATGGACGACAAAGGGGGCAAGAAAGAAAGAGACAACGATGTTGACGAAAAGAATCACCCAGTTGAAAAAAACGTTTTTCAGAGCCTTGCTGTAGTAACTCATATCTTACCTTCAAAAATCTTCATTACGTTTTCTCTTCTACCTCTGCCGGTTAGCTCCGGTTTTTTCCTCACCTTCACGGTCCGGAGAAAAGTGCTGGAAACGGCCACGCCTCTTGATTGATCTCACATTCAGTCCTGCAAAATAGTTTGGGTGTCCCGAAAATGGAGGTGGCGGGGGTTGGCAAGATAGCTGTCATATTCATAGGCATCCACTCCGAAGAGAGAAAATATTGCAAACGCCGCCTCCTGCTCCTCGTCGCTGACCTTTCCTTCCCATTTTTTGACAATATTTCGTTTGCGGCGCTGACTGTCCTCTATTTTCAAGGTATCGATAGTCTCCTGGTTCGACATGGCTATGTTCATGGCCGGCTCATCAACGGCGTTAAACATTATCTCCAGATCATCGAGATCAAGGCTGTCGTGTAAATACTGGCAGCACTTGCCGGAGTTGAGTACAACCTCTTCATAGGTAAGGATGGTCCAGTCACTCGAATCCAGGTGATTGAGTTGGAGAAAATTTTCGTAGCACCAGGAAAGAAACCCTTGTTGCAGCCTGCTTCCATTTTGGCGGATTTCGACGATGCTATTAAACTGATTTTGGGTGAAAAATTTTCTGTAATAGGGAGAGCGGATAAAATGATCCAGACGCGGAAAAACTTTCCGCGAGAGAGTGGTCGGCACCGGATGCCTGAGCAGATAGAGGATGCTGCCGTTGCACTTCTCCTTTATCTCGTTGACCAGATGTTCTATTTCATGAATTTTGAAAACCACCCGCCTGGTTATACAGCGGTGGTTCTTCCTGAAAGGCGGAGGGTTCATAAACCTTATCCTGTTTGCTTCCAGCAGCTTCAGGTATTCGATTATTTTATCGGACTGCCCTTCATCCGGCATGAGTTCATCCCAGGTTGAGAAAAAACCCGCCTTCTGCACATTATCCCGGCGTATGTTGAAGGGCTCGTCGTAATATTTCATGCCCCGCTGGGAGGCGATAATTTCCATAACCCAGGTTGAGCCACCTCGAGGGGTTGCAAAAAGGAAAATATTCTTCTTCTCCCCCTGCACATGCAGGTTGCTAACCGATTTCATGAAGTATTTCAGCGAAGAATCCACTTTCATAATTTTCTTTTTCCAGAAATGAGTTAGTCGTGCCCATTGGGAAACTTCCGGATGGACATTATCTGTTCCGGCCGCTTTGCTGGCGACCATTGCCAAGTGACTCAATTCTTGGCGGGGAGCTAAACGGTACCTACTTTCCGCCCAGGCTGAGATAACTACCTTCAGGAGAAAGTCCCTAATTCTTATTGATTTTGTTTAAAACGGCTCCGGCCAGCGCCGCGTCGTATTTTTCCGCAGCAAACGCGGCATACACGTTGAGAGGTGTTTGCTTGGGTCGTGCCACTTTCAAAAAAGCCTGAAGGCCGGTAGAAAGAACCTTGAGCAAGGGGGCAGGGATCCATACGACTCTCAACTCCTCTCTTTTCTCCTTGAGTTTGTGGATGAGATCGGCCCTTGAAGGCGTCTCCGGTTCCACCAGATTCAACAACGGCGGTGCCTCTTCGAAATTGTCTATGTAGTACTGTATTACCGCCGATGCGGTATGGACATCACAGAGACTGATCGTGCTTTTACGGTTGCCCATGGCCACGTAGAGCGGACCGATCTCCCTTCCCAATCGTCCCGGAGGAGTGAAATTTGCGTAGTCGACGAGGGGACCAAGCCGAATGGTCCGGCTCTCCACTCCATATCGTGAGGCGGAATCGGCCAGCATCTTTTCCGCCGAAGCCTTGCCCCAGACGTATGGGCCGCGACCAAGGTTGTCATAATCCACCGGAGAGGCCTCGCTGAGCCCGCCGGGGCCCTTGCCTCCCGGCTTCAATACCGCAATGCTGCTGATGTTGATGATTTTTTTTATCTTTGCCCGCGAGGCCGCCTCGAGAACATTTCTGGTGGCATCTATGGTGTTTTTTTGATGTTCTTCCTTGCCTCCCGCAGTTTCTGCGGCAAGGTGGACCATGATATCTCCCCCCTCAAGATGCTCAGGTGGAATCTCGCCGGCCAGATCGGCAGCGACATATCCTACGCCGGCGATCCGTCGTGAAGGCTGAGGAATCTTACGGGTGAGAACCCGCACGGCATATCCTTGGTTTCGCAAGTCGGCAACCAGCACCCTGCCAAGAAAGCCGGTACCCCCGGTGACCACCACGTACTCCTGTTTTTTCAGCGGCGGCAATCCCGCTTCCTGGCTCACCAGGCTTTTCTTGGCATTTTCTTCCCGCATCTTTTCCGCTTCCAGCAGCCTGCTCCGTATATCCTCACATATCTTCACCGTTTGATAAATTGATTCCGGACTGACCGGAACCTCGCCATTTCCTCTGATACTGTCATAGAAGCGCGAAATGATTTCCGACAGTCCCGCGTAACTCTTTTGTTTTTTGAAAACCAGCTTGAAAATGCTGCCGGTGGTGCCAATTATCAGTTGCTTGGCATAAACGTAGGGCTTCAGCGCCACCGCAGGAGCCGAAAAACCGGGACCGAGATATCTAGACACTCCGCTGAGCACGAAATCGGCCGTCACCGTGCCGTTGGTGCCCACAACCTTCAAATAGGATTCAACCGGCCTGCCCCGCAAGGTCACCGCCAGAATCCCGGTTCTTCCTCTGCCGGTCAGGGTAGCATGCACATCACCGCGCGGATCAACCACCACAGACTCCATTTTCAGCGGATCGCTTTTCTTATCGTCTTTCTCACTCTCCAATGCGCTCAGGAGAAGATAGACCGGATGAGGCATGATATCCATCAGCTGATCAACCTCAGAGATGTTTTGCCGGACTGTTTTGAAGGAAAAATAACTTTCCACATGGACAATTTCGTCCACGAGACGGATAAAGTCCTTCATCTTTTCGGCACTCTCCTGAAAGAGGACCTGGTGAGCCGCACAAACCTTCAGGTTTTTCTCTTCTGCAAGGGCGAGAATGGACTTCGCCTCTTTGACCTCGGTGGCGAACGGCTTTTCGACATAGATGCTCGCCCCGCTCTCAAGAGCCGCCACAGCAAGTTCCGCATGGGTAGCAGGCGGTGTGACGATATGAACGACATCAGGCTTCACTTCCTGCAAAAGCTTCCGGGGATCTTGATAAAAACGACAGTGGGAAGGGAGCGACTCCCGGACATCCTCCTCCGTCATGAACGAATCGGCTACAGCAACCAATTCCGCTTCTTTTTGAAGAGAAATTGCCTTGATATGATGCCTTCCCATTTTCCCGCAACCAAAAAGAGCTATCTGTAATTTATTTTTATTCATATGATTTTTTTATATTTTTTTTTGGTTAACCTACGAATCTTCTCTTTTGCGGACTAATCAAGTCTTCTCCAAGGGCTCGAGTGCGGCGCCAAAGAGTCATGCAGTTTTCCTCAGGCCTTTGAAGGTGGGACTAAACTCCGCGGACCAAGGTACCGAAAAGCTGATCATATTTGTTAATCATTTTCTCCTCCGTGAGATGAGAGAAATAAAACCTGCGCGCCTCTTCAGCCAGTTGCCTGCCTCTTCCAGGGTTGTCGAGAAATTCTTTGAGACCATTTTCAATGGCGCGGACATCTCGGGGCTCGATGAGCAGCCCCCTTTCATTCTCTCCCATCAATTTGGCATTGTCACCCACATCGGTCACCACCACCGGTTTGCCGGCAGCCATGGCCTCGACCAGAACCACGGGAAGTCCTTCCCACAGAGAGGGAAGGATAAAGATATCGAAAAGCGTCAGTATCTGCCATGCATCGTCCCGCCAACCGGTGAAAACTACACTTTCTCCAATTCCAAGAGAATTGGCCTCCTTTCGCAAATCTTCCTCCAGAGGACCGCCTCCCACTATGAGAAAACACGTTTGCGGATATTGATCGAGAATATTTTTTGCTGCAGCCAAAAGATAGGTTAAGCCCTTCTGTCTCGAGAGGACTGCTACACAGCCGATTACTACATTTTCTTTTGAGAGGGAGAATTCCTCCCTGTATTTATCCGCGATCAGGCTGTTTGCCGGCTCTGGATTTTCGACCCCGTTCCAGATGGTTTCGATTTTATCCCCCCTCACTTTGTGGTAATGAATGATGGCCCGGCGCTGATGGTCTGAGACGGCAACAAGCTTCTTGGCGTAGAAGGACATAAGGCGCTCGATGAACATATATTTCCTCGGCAAGTGGGGATAGTTGCCGAAATGGAAAGTATGAACGAGAGGAGGCATCCGGCCGAAAGCATAGAGCGGAGCCAGAGAGACCATAGCCGCCGTTCCGTGTGAATGAGCCAGATCACATCGCGAGCCCAGGATAAGAGATCGCAGGTTTTTCATCTGGGAGAAAACGGAGTCACCGCTTCCATAATCGGCGCAGTTAACCGGTATTCCCTCCTCCACCAGCTTCTCGGCAATGATGCCCTTCTCCCTGACACAGAGGATTTCAATCTCATGTCCCCTTTCCGTGAGCGACTTGGCCAGCTTGTACACCATCCGTTCCGCTCCGCCTATGTGCAATGAACCAATTATTTGAAGTATTTTCATTGGTCCCCGGTTATTTAGTTGACTTGTGACGTTCAGTCTTTACCCATTTCCTCTCCCCATAGGAGAGCAATCCTTTTAAGGTGATTGCCATTTTCCAGAGTATATAAAAGGGGATCATTCCCAGTGCCAGCCAGGTTTTCAGCGGCGCTCGCTGGATAATTAGCCCCGAAAAAAAATAGAGCAGTTGAACTGCGAAGACGACAACGGCCATCCAGACGAAAAATGAGCTGTACGCATAGCTGAAATGGAGGAACAAACACAGCAGGAGGTAAATGACAGACCAGCCGAAAAAGATAGCGTACGAAGGACGCATCAATTCCACCAAGGCATCGAATTTGTTGAGATCACCTGAGCGAAAACCACCGGCCGCAAGTCTTCCGAAGTAGTGCAACAGCACTTGCAAACGTCCCTTGGACCAGCGTATTCGCTGATTTTCTCCAGTCTTGAGTGACTTGGCCACTTGGGAATAGATCACGGCGTTCTCATTTGAAACAACCACATAACCTTCCAGGGTAAGCATGACGTAGTATTCCCAGTTTTCCACGATGGAGTAAGCATTCCATCCGTATTTTTTAAAGATTTCAGAAGAAAAACACATACCGTTGCCAGCCAGCGGACAGGAAAGTCCAAGAAGGTTTTTACCTGGGAAATGAAGTTTGTATTTGAGGATTCCCGGGAGGATACTGAGGCGGGTCAACCAATTCTCATCCGGGTTCATGACGCCGAAATAGCCCTGGATCACCTTCTTCCCCTCGGTCAGAGATATGTTCATTGAGGAAAGAAAGTTTCTGGCGACGAGGGTATCGGCGTCGATGATGACATAGGCGTCGAAGGCATCAAGATTCAATTGGGAGATGAGCCAATTGAGGGCATAGGGTTTACCTTGTTTGATCGGATCGGATCTTTCACGGCAGGTAGCCCCTGCCTCCCGGGCTATTTGCGCCGTTCGGTCCGTGCAATTATCGGCGACGACGAAAATTTCATAGAGTTCTGCAGGGTAGTCACTCTTCCGGATACTTTTGACCAGATCACCTATGAGAAGCTCTTCGTTATGCGCAGGTATAATAATGCCGAAAGTATTACAGGTCGTTAGCTCTTCTCCGGCCTTTTTTCCCAAGAAGAGAGCCGGGACACTCAGGACAAAGAAAATGAACTGATATGTCACGAAGAAGCAGAGAATTCCTCCCCAAAAAAGAAGTATGCAATTGATGAAGAGTTCCATGGATATTGGTTTGGTTAAATGAGCTCTGTGATAAATCGGCATCGAAAAATTCGCCTACCGTCGCCCCAGAACCTCTCGTTTTTTCTACTTGAACGGCAGCCAAAGCCAGCTGCAGCACTCCAAAAATCCCCAAAAAAATCCAAGGCGGCTCAGTATTGGGCGAACACCTCTTCTCTGGAGGGTTCGACTTTTTCCTCTATCTCCTTTTCAACCAGTTTCCTCAAAGAGACAGTCAACATCGAAAGGAAATAGATATGGGGATAGTCTACACCAGTAAGGAAAGCACCGGCTACCGCAAAGGCGACCAGACTGGTGTTCAAAAAAGCCGGCAGCATCTCACTAAAGGAAACATTTCCTGCATTCTCGGAGATCAGTCGCCGCGTCTTTCTATTCTCCCGGTAATTGATAAAGATCAGCGAAAGTAAAAGGAACAGACCCGGGAAGCCGTATTCAGCCAGGATATTGAAATATATACTGTGCGTTGATATCCACCTGACAGGATCCCCGGCTTTTCGATAAATCCTGCCATAGGCCGAATTGAAACTACCTGCTCCTACACCTAAGACGGGATTATCGATCGCCATCTCAACGGCATACCCCCATGCAGTCATTCTCCCCATCGCCGATGAGTCTTCCTCATATGAACTGATGGTTTCCATCCTGGTGAAATAACTGGGAGGAGCAAGAAAAAGGACCAGACAGCCGACCAATGCCAGAACGAACAATCCCTGAATTTTCTTTTTACTGGCCAGAACATAATAGAGCAGAGAAGCACCCAGAGCTAAGGTGGCTCCCCTTGATTGCGCGCCGACAAGGCCAAGCAAAGAGAAAATCGTGCCCAAAACACCAGCCATTTTTATCAGTATCTTTTTCTGTGTCAGCAGGTAAATGGCCAGGGGAAGGGCAATCACCAGCCCCCAGGAAAAATCATTTCCGTCTCCCATAAAATAACCTGCCTTGAAACCACCTACCCGCGTGGCGATCGAAAATTTCGCCAGATTTGCGACAACAAGATAAATGTGAATAATAACATAGGAGAAGATAAAGGTTTCGAAGAGTTTTTTATTCCGCAAAAGATAACAGCCGATGAAAAAGAAAATGTAATATCCGATTTCTTGTTTGAGCGGATCCAGGGCGTAGGATCGTATGAGGCCATGGAAAAGGGCAAGACCGGTAAAAAATATTAGAAAAAGGAAGTAGATCGATTGTTTTGTTTTGAGGACTTCGGCAGTTTTGTATTTTATTACCACATAAAGCAGGAGAAGAGCCTGTATGCCCAAAGCAATCGGCAGCCCCTTGAGGGCAGGAAAGTACCCACGGTCGATTCCGAGGTACTCATAGAGCATCACAAAAATGTACAACAAAAAAGGAATAGGCATGCTGAACTAGTTCCTCTGACTGCGGGTTATTATCATCTCTCTGGAGAGGCTGCAGAATCCCATTAATTTTTCCAGCCGGCGGGCGATCTTGTCTCCAAGGCGGTCTGCATAATCTCATCATAGACTGTTTGGATTATACTTATCCTCCTTTGAAACTCAAATTTTTCCAGCACCATCTGCTTCCCCTGCAGGGCCAATTGGCGGGCGACCTGGGGATTGTCCAAGAGATAAATCAACTGTTCGGCTATTGCCTCCGGATCATGGGAAGCTATCAAACACCCCGTCCGGCGATCCTTTATTATATCGGAAACGCCGCCCACCTTGGTTGCGGCAACGGCGGTCTCCATACACAGAGATTCCAGAATAACGTTGGGAAAACCTTCCGTGTACGAGGTAAGGGCCAAAATATCCAGATCCTGATAGACAGGCCGTACATCTTGAAGGTGACCTGTGAAAAATATTCGTGACGACAAACCCATCATTCCCACATGCCTTTGCAATTCCTGCATATCCGCCCCATCCCCGATTAGAAAAAAATAGACATTGCCATACTTGTCTTGCCGGCAGATTAATTCCGCCGCCTGCAGGAAATCTTTCTGCCCCTTCTCAGGGCTTAACCTGCCGATATTTCCTATCAATACCGCATTATTTGGCAGGTCGTACTTCTTTCTCAGCATACCGTCTTCATATAATCCTGGCCGGTAATTGTCTGCGACAATGGCATTAAAGACCTGAATTACTTTTTCGGGTGAGGTGCCATAGCGGAGGATTTCATCACGAATGAGAGGCGATACCGCGATAACTTTGTCAAAAAAAGGCAAAATCCGCTTGCCGGCTGATATGAGCAATCTGCTCTTGAGACTGTTGACTATCCAGCCATGGCAGGTGGTAATTATGGGGATATCGTGTACCTTGGAGACCAAAAAAGCGAGAATGTCTGTTTTGTATTCATGAGAATGAAGTATATGTATATTTTCCCTTTTTATGAGTTCCTTGATGGTCTTCACAATCCTTGGGTCATATTGATGAAAGGAACGTATGGGGAATACCCTGACACCTCTCTCTCGGGCAGCACGAAGATACAAATTTTTCTCGACATTCTCGCGGTCCAGGCAAATTAGCCCTATAGACAGATTATAGGACGAAGTATCTATCCGCACCGAAGTTTCGAGAATGGTCTTACCCGGGCCGCATACCCTGTCGGTATCACGAAGATGAAGGACGTTTATCATACTTCTTTTCCCGGCGGAATTATTTCTTGAAAAACAAAACTTGAAGAGAATTGTTTAATAATACCTGCTTGCACCACAATAATCATACCCCATCCATTTGCAAAATATATATTCTTTCACTATTGTTTATACAGAACCGCAGGCGCAGGAGACGTCTGTCTGGAGAGATAATCGTATACTCCTCTTACCACCTTTGCCCCAGGGCACACTATCCACTTAATCATATTGCAAAGAGGTAACAGTTCCATGGTAGAGACTTTTTCCCCGTCAGGGCTGATGATCCATATCGGCTACCACAAAACCGGCACCACCTGGCTGCAGGATGCAGTTTTCAACAATGCCCGCTATGGCATGGCTTCTCCATGGTCCCGACAGACCATCACCGACGATTTTATCATCCCTCCTCCCTTCAGTTTTGACCGGAACGATGTACTCCTCCGCTATCAAAAAAAATGCGATGAGCTGCGAAACCAAGGCCTGCTTCCGGTACTTTCACACGAAAGAATGTCAGGATATCCGGCATCCGGCGGATTTGACAGTAAAACCATTGCCGACAGACTCTATTCGATATTTCCGGAAGGCCGGGTGATTATCATCATCCGGGAGCAGAAAAGCATCATTCGTTCATGGTATACGCAGTACATCCGTGACGGCGGCGGACTGTCGATCAAAAAATATATGAACCCACCCGAGCCTGACTTGTTGAGAGTGCCCCATTTCAACTATGATTTCTATCAATATGATCGGCTTATCGATTACTACCGTACTCTCTTTTCCCGCGAACGGGTCCTGGTATTGCCCTTTGAACTTCTTAAAGCCAACCATTTGGATTTTATGAAAAGAATAACCAAATTCGCGAATCTGCCTGATATAGCAGATGTCCCCGGAAATACAAGAAACGAGGGTATAGGGCTTCCCTGGGTTACGATCACCAGAACCGCCAACCGTCTTTTCCACCGAAATCAGCTCAATTCAGGAGCATTGTTCAATGCCCCAATTGTCATAAAAAACGCGCGCAGAGCAGCCTATTTTATCAACCGCACCCTCATCTTACGGGGTATGCACAATTTTCTGGAAAGAAACACCCGACGGTATATCGCCGAGAATCTCGGCGACCGGTATGCCGAGAGCAACACCAAAACCAGCAAGGCAATAGGCATAGATCTTCAGGAATTCGGCTATGACTGCCGGTAGTCAACGACATGCCGAAGAGTTCCTGCGGTCTGCTGAAAAGAGGTATTTCCCCCCTCCACTCTCTCACATGTCCTACCTCAGGATGCTGATGAACCATCCTTGCCATCATTTTTTGCGCCGCAAAAAATTTCCTCATAGACCTTCGTGGTCTTCTCCACATTGCGTTGAATGGTAAACAATTCAAACAGACGCCTGTGTCCCGCTTCCCCAATCTCTGCGGCGAGTTCTTTTGCTTGAAGGAGCGCGGTCACGGTCCTCGCCAATTTCCCTGGCTCCCCCGGAGCAACAAGAAAGCCGGTTTTCCCGTGTACCACGATTTCAGTCGGGCCGCCGATGTTGGTGGCAATGATTGGTTTGCCTAGCAGCATCGCTTCCAGCAGGACAATACCAAAAGGTTCGGGTCTGATGGAGGTATGCAGAAATATGTCCATGAGATTAAGGTAATCTATCGGATTTTCTTGAAATCCCGTAAAAACAACATTTGCCTCAATATCCAGTTCGCTGCACAGGCGGGACAAATGATCATGGTATTTGCGGTCTTTGGCGCCCGTGTCACCAACAAGCAGGCATCTGATATCGGGAAAAGTCTGTTTCAACAGAGAGATTGCGCGGAGGGCCGTCTCCTGTCCCTTCCATTTCTTGATATTGCCGACCACGCCGATAATTGGTGAGTTGCCGTCAACGGCGAACACCTCACGTAATCGTTCCGACGGTGTACGCACCTGGTATCGCTCAGTATCGAGACCGTTTTGAACAACCACTGTTCCGGGATAGACCACGCCGTGCTTTCGCATATGCTCCCTGATAGCATGCGAGACACAAATAACGGCCTTCATTCTTTTGCCAAAATAGCGGTCGAGCCCGGAATAGTGATCGTTTATCCCCATCTCATGAGTGATACACGGCGTCCTGGACAACAGTGCAGCCAGGGACCAGCAGTGGTTCCGGGTTATCGAGTTGTTGAGGTTGACCAGGTCAATCTTGTTTTTTCTCAGAAAAAATGCATACCTGCAGGCAGGGAGTAGTAATTCTCTGAACAGATTGATCCCCTTTTTCAAGGGAGCGAGAAGAGTCGTGAATACGGCAGAGCGAAAATTGAGCGGCTGCGGCAATTCGAGAACATGTGTTTCCATTCCGAGTTCTCTGAACTTCTCCACGAAAAGATTGTCCCTGTGAAATCCGACCACGGGCAGAAACCTGCTTTTATCCAGGTGATAAAGAAGATCGTATAAAACATAATAAGATCCGCCAATGGTCCCATCCCTGTTCCCTTCAAGGAAAAATATTTTCTTCTTCATATACTTGCTCGCAAACTTATTAGCTGACTTCGTTCTGAAAAAACCATTTTAACCTCTAGGAGTATGTTGAAGTAGATCAATTTTTTCAGAATCGAGGCCAACTTGAAAAAATTAACCAAACATAAATCTGCTGAGAAGAAATTTTTCTCTTACACCACCGAATGAGGATGAAATGGCAATTTCTCAAGGTGGCCTTTAAAATATGCGGGAGATAACCTCGACAAACTCCCTGTTGGCCTTTTCGATGGTGAACCGACGATTGACGGTGTCCACGGCTGAAGCGGCCAGTTTCTTCCGGTACTGTTCGTCGTCGATCAATGCGGAAAGCGTCCTCACCAAATTCTCGTGATCCCGGGGAGGGTAGAGAACTCCATTCTCGCCGCTGCTGATGGCCTCCTTGTTGCCGCAGTTGTCGGGCACAACCGTTGCCAGTCCGGCACTCATATACTCAAGTATTGAGAGAGAAAAGGCCTCGCCCTGAGACGCCTGGACACCAATATCGCAGGACTGGAGAATCCGGGAGATATCCGACCTTCTTCCACCAAAAATGAATTTGCCGTCCAGATTGCATTCCCTTGTCTGACTGCGAAATGCGTCGAGATCAGGGCCATCGCCGCAATAGAGAAAATAGACATTGTTTTTACCCTGTTCATTGATGAGTGCATGGGCACAGCGGATCAAGAAATCGATTCCCTTATAGTAGGTAGCCCGTCCGGTGGTAACAACGATGACGGCCTCCGCGGGGATGGAAAATTGCTGTCTGGCATAATTTTGATAATCTTCATGCATGGCTATTGGATGGATGCCATTGAGGACATAGGAACATTTGGCGGCGGGTATGCATCCGCTCTCGAGAAAACGATCATAGACGAACTTCGAAACCCCGATGTAATGATCACAGGAAAACCAGCCCAGGGCATGAACAGACGACTTGAACATCCTTTTCCACATGGGCGCGGGAGGGCGTTCTCCGGGCGCATGATCATGGACCACGATTTTCTCGACCCCCCATCTTCTCAGGGAGAAGTACTCCATGCCGTAGTTCTTCTTGTCCGTGAGATAGATGAACCTGATATCATTATCTCTGATAATTTTTTTTAATCTTTCCCGGACGGGCTTGGGCCGGAAAGCGAATTTCCCTTCAATCAGCTGAATGGATGACTCTGCTATCGCTGGGGGAACCGTGGTGATTTTCGGATAGAGCAGGAAACATTTTTTCGATCTTTTCGAGGCATATTTGGCGATCTGAACCCAGAAATTCTCCATCAACCACCAGGCATAACCAACATCCGAGGCATAGTTGGCGACCAGTAGTATATTCCCTTCGGTCCTCTGACCTTTCGCAAAAGCAAAGGTCTGCAATGCTGCTTTTTCTCCCTTCATGAGCAGACTCGCAGAAGAGGCTCACTGATGACTTCATAGCCGAAATGGTTGATATGTTTTCCGGCAATGCCATTGATTATCTCAAGGTCCTCGCGCGAAAGCCTCCGCAGACTTTGCATATTCATGTTCTTGATCGGCTCATTTCTTTCATGAACCGCAAATAGTTTTTGCGAGTCGAAATCCCATCTCTCCTCGATGCCGATAAAGCGCAGAATCCGCTCCAATTCCGTCGTGGTCTTCTCAACGATATCCTCATATCGGGTCCACATGAACCTGTCGAGGTAGTGTGAATCTTCTTCGATTACCTCGTTTGAGCGCGACCACTGACGGGCGCAGTCCTGAAGGGGCCAGCCGTCCTTGAGATGCTGCGGATCGGCCTTGCGGGAGATTCCCTCAATGGCGGCATAAGGATTGCGGATGATGGCAATGAAATGGGCATCTTCAAAATGCTTTTGCAGCCAGCGGGTCCGCGCCCCGTTCGGCGGGGACTTTTCCAGGAGAATGGTTTTGGAGAGATCCAGTCTCATCCCCCACTCCTTTTTTATGCGCGCCACATCGGGTCCTTCATCCTTCTCCGTTAACCTGTACAAATCTTCGCGGCGTACCCACATCCTCGGCAGCCCCAATATATGATCCGAGGGAAATTGGTCGGTGAGAAATTGCCCTTCGGTGGTGAGACCGCTGATCAGCGGGTGCGTGGAGAGAATCTCACTCAAAAGCGTAGTCCCTGAGTTATAGCAGCCCACGATGAAAACCCATCGCTTGCCGGTGGGAACAGGAGTAAAAGTGATCTTCAATTCGCGATGCATCTCCCCGAGACAACGCCGTACTACTTTTTTCCATCGAGTGCCGACCATTCCACTCTCCTCGTGATCTACTATCTTTCTGGAAAGACATAAAAAATAATTTCTGAACCAGGCACATAACAAAGCTGTTATGAACCATTTTCAACACACATGATATCTATGAATCAATCAGCTTCAACTGTACGAGAGGAGAAAAGTGGCTGGTTGTTGAATATACTGGCATAGATACTCTCGATACTCTTGATATTTCGCCGGATATGAAAATGTTCTACGACTCTTTTGTGTCCCGCATTTCCCATTTTCTCAGCAACCTGCGGGTTTTCCAAAAGATAGAGAATGGCATCTGCCAGGGAGCGAGGGTCTCCTGACGTAAAGACGCTTCCTGTTTTACCATCCACGACGATTTCAGGACCCGCTCCGATATCAGGCGTAACCACTGGCTTTCTGAGGACCATGCCCTCCAGAAGGACCCTGCCGAAAGGTTCGGGACGTATGGAAGCATGAACAACGACGCGAAGAACATTGATCAGGCATGGAACGTCTGATCTATAACCGGTAATTATTATGTTTTTCTCAAGATTCCTCTCCGATATGAGTTTGCAGATGTGGTCATAATAATCTTGCGCTGACTCCGCCCAGGAGCCTATTATCAAGCATCTGACATTGGGCATCTTTTCGACAATCAAATCCATTGCCCGAACCATTAACCCTTGCCCCTTCCATGGTTTGATATTTCCTATCAACCCGATGACAGGATCGGAGATATTCAGTTCAAACTCATTCATTATGCTTTCCTTTGACTTGGAGATGGTAAATTCCTCTGGATCCAAGCCGTTGTAAACCAGGTGCAGTTGCTTTTTAGGAAAACCGCTTGCAAGAAGTCTGTTTTCAACAGACTTCGAAATGCAGAAGATAGCCTCTAATCTCTTTGCATTCAAGCGGTAGAGAAACGGGTAGGAATCATTTATTCCTCTTTCGTGGGCCACGACATGGCTATTTGTAAACAGCGAAGCCAGAATCCACTCCTGAGGACGTAAGAGTGTGTTGTTCAAATGAATGAGGTCGATCTTTTCTCTTTTGATGAAACCGATACACTGGAAAGACGGCAGGAGAAACAAACGGAAATAATTAATTAATTTTTGCCCAGCAAGAAGAGGAGGGCCATAGATGGAAGAGACTTTGTTTGGAGCATCATGGTTATTGTTCCTCTTGCAAAAACTCAATGGCATGGCTTTGTTGATGATATGGACCTTACAGCCCGCCTTTTCGTACCGCTCAATCAATTCATTCTCTCTGTAGAAAGCAACCTCAGGAATATACTTTGTTTTATCGAGTCCTTGTATGAGGTAGAGGAGGCTGAAATATGATCCGCCGATGGTCCCGTCAACATTTGATTCGACATACAGTATTTTTTTGCGTTTGTCATTCACAATGGGTATGTCCTATATCTTTCATGAAATAACAGAAAGGCCAGTCCTTGAGCGGGTAAACTTATCATTTAAGATTCGTTCACCAGAAAGTGGGATGAATCAACAGATAAGAGCACAAAAGTTGAACCTTATCTCATCTTTGTGCTCCTCTCCAGATTCGTACTGTTACCTGTCACCGTTGCCACTGATAGCCGGCACCACCATCATCAGTATGGCACTATTACTGGCGAACACGGCATCACAACGTTTCGCCGCATTGAGTGTGACGTTGCCATCGCTATCGCAATCACCGAGCCATGTCCTGAAACGAGAGTCATCATCGGCTGTAGCGGTCAGTGACAGGCCAGAGCCGGCATCAAAGAAAAAAGCACAGTCGTCCCGGCAATATATGCCGGCATCGGCTGAGGTGGAGGTATAGACGCCGGTGACCGTTCCCGATCCCGAACCGGGCATGGAGATTTGGAGGCTGTAATAGGTGTCCTCTCCCCTCACGGCCCAACCGTTCTGGGTGCTAGCCCCCCCTGATTCCCGGGTGATGATTCCCTGCTCGAAGTTGGCCATATATACTTGGTCTTCACTCGGATACGTTGGATATGGCGAAGAACTCCAATAATTGTAATCGCCGCTGGCCGCCACGTTCTGGAAGAGGTGATCGGCCGGAAGAGCGGTAGGAGTGTCAGTTCCGAAATCCATCAGGCTCCACAATTCGAGAATATTGGGAAGGCGCCACTCCCCAGGGCTGGAGCCGTCGGTCAAACCGCAGACTCCATTGCCTAGCGAAGCTGCCCAGGAAAGGGTATCCTCCCAGTAATGCAGGTCGGCACAACCTGCATTCTGCAACCATATCAGGCCGGTGAGATTATCCGTTACCGTGCCGTTTCCGTTGGCGACGAACCTGGATGAAGGAAGGGGAGAGCCGCGTTGCAGATCGCCATCTTCAAAGTCACTGGCACTGGAAAATGAAGTAGTCTGTCCGGTCTTTGGTACATCCGCCGGGGCGGCGAAAAGATTTGTCACTGCGGTCACACTGAGCACAATCATGAGAAGCAAGGTATATATTTTCATATTTTTCTCTCCGTTGATCACGCAGCTGACTATAGCCGATGAGCTGGTAGTATGAATGAGCTGCGATAAAATTTTCATTTATAAAAAGTATAAAACCTCGACATTGCCTGGCAGCATATTTCCTACCATGTGCTAATCGCATCCACCGCCGCCTATACTGCTGCAATCCTTTACCGGCCAGGAATAGATTTCTACAGCGCCTGTCTCGTTTACCGGGTTGACCTTGTCGTATGTGGAGGTAATTCCTCGAGCTATGTTGACCGTATGAGCCAAATTACCCGTGAAAGCGGAAGTGGAAGTCCAGTAAAGCGCAGTTTCCTGGAGAACTTGGCCGTTGTTGAAAGGATTGCCCTCATTCCACTGCGCTGAGCCATCTGCATTCGACAGCGCCGGCTTACGATATTTGAAAGTCATAAGACTTACTAACTCACGAATATTAGGAAGCCGCCAGTCACCAGCGCCGGATCCGTCGCTCAGCCCGCACTCTCCATCGTTAACCTCCTCCGCCCAGTTGAGGGCATTTGTCCAACTCATGTCACCTCCGCAGTTGACATTTTTCAGCCAAATGAGACCAGTAAGATTATCTCTGACCGTCCCGTCGCTATTGTCTATGAACCTGGGAGTGGGATGGGGCATGCCGGCCTGGATGTCACCGTCATCACCTGCGACTCCGCTCACGTCTTCGGTTATACCGGTGCGTGGCACATTCGGGTCAGCCATCACCAGCGGGGAGATAAATAAAGTCGTCAATGCTATGATCATTCCTGTTTTCCTCATGCCCTTGTCTCCTTTACAAACGTTAAATCTTAAAATTCGTCCGCAATTTCTTCTCAGGTATTAAAAATTTTGCACAAATGAAGAACGATAGAATTCCCGATCCGAAAAGCAATGCCTGCCTCCGGGGAGAGAACCATATAAATGATTGAACCTTTAGCTTGTTGTTTAGGATAACATAATTAAGTATAGCGATTTAGCGCCTAAACACAAGCAACCCAGCCTCACGAATATGCATAAATTAGTTTAACACGTTGAATATGTGTAATTATATTCTGGTAATTGTTTTTTTCTTGAATAAATTCAACTGCCGACCCATGATTGCATCAATTATCGCACTAATAATGTCCTTAAGCAAATTCACCTGATAGCGGATTTTTCGAAAACAAGAGTCAGCAACTTCTGCAA
This sequence comes from Desulfobulbaceae bacterium, assembly GCA_016278675.1. Classification (GTDB taxonomy): domain Bacteria; phylum Desulfobacterota; class Desulfobulbia; order Desulfobulbales; family Desulfocapsaceae; genus Desulfopila_A. The sequence goes on from JADQBJ010000006.1 coordinate 53,519, forward strand.
TGCTTCGATCAAGGGTCGATCTTGATAGCTTGGCAGCGGCAAGAATATTCCATCCAATGATCTTTTTTAGGCTCATGGCCTCTTTGCTCAATTGTCACCAAAATTTTCAGGAACCATCAGCAAATCCCTTACGGTTTTGGGCTACCATCTGGTATATGCTATCCATATGTGATATCACACAATATTATTCATCAGAGTTGAAAGCTTGGGCCAAGCTTCATGGGTCGCTGTCTTGGGGTGGTGTTCCATCAAGCCAAGGTACTTTTTTTAAAAGTGGCAAAGGTGGGGGAAAAAGAAAACCGAGCGGTTGGGCGGGAACTGAAAATTACGGACTCAGCTCGCTTGATCCCACCTGTAATTCCAGGTGGGATCAAGCGAGATTTACCAAAGCGATCAAACCTTAAAAAGGTGATCTAGATCCTTGGAAAATGAGCTGACGGAAAAGAAAGGAGACAGTTTATTTATGAGACGATGCAGAGGGTTTTACCTTGGATCGGTCTGCGCGAGAATAAGATCGTCATACCACTGCCTTCCATTGGAGCCGCTGCTGTCCGTGGCATAGCTGGAAAGTATGAGCTTGTTCATGCCGTAATTACTACGTTGCCTGATATCGACGTTGTTGTAATCAATCTTGAGGGTATCGTTGACCCAAAGCCGTACGATGCCATTCGATGCTCCCGGCGTGTTCAACCGGACAAAGAGTTTCAATTTATCCCAGCGATCACCAACGACCGCTGCCGGTGAACCGATATTGGTCGGTAGTCCGTTAAACTGCCAGGTGTCGATGTAAGAGTGATCCACTGCGTATTGTCCATAGCGGTTGACATAGACGTAGACCTGATATCGCCTCTGGCTGCTCTGACCGTCGGTCAGATTGATAATGGCGATTTTCTGGGAATTGCTCGGCCAGGAATACCCAGAGGAAAACTTCGAGTAAAGCTGCAGATAAACCTCTTCCACCTTTTCTCTGTTGACATTGAAAAAATCGCCGAAGACGAAATCGGCATAGTTATCACTGTGCGTACCCCTCGTCAGAGGGGCCGTGGCGCAATACGTACCGCTTTGAGGGGCATCACTGCTGACGGCGAGATTGGAGGTTACGCTTCGGTTGAATTCGCTGAAATCTGAGGACTCGAAAGTCGCTCTCCAGGGCAACCCTGTATCGGCTATGGGCTCCAGTGGCGTAGTAGAGGTGTTGTTTGAGACCGAAAAACCAGAGGGAGTGGAAATACCTGGACGGATGCTCTCCTGGGAGCCGAAACCGGACGGCGGACCTATGTAAACAGTATCAATGACGACCTCATCTACTTTGTAGTAGGCCGTCGGATCGGGACCGCTGAAAGACCGTGCTTCCCAATAGCCCATGATTCTCTGGACGTGATACCACCAGTTCGAGGTGTCGACATAGGTGTAGGTTTGATATGGACTCCTGCCGCCCTCGGAGTTCTGTTCCCCGTCGAGGGTGTCGATAAAGAGCGAGAATACACCTGTGTTCAGATCAAGTTCCGCCTCGAAGGAGATCCACTCTTCAAGGTGATCGGCTATATTGAATCTGGTTTTGCCCCGCTCCGGGGGCTCCTGTCCACCGCACTCGATATTCTCACAGATGTAGGGCGACTGTTCACCGGAACCAACACTCTCCAGTATCATTCCGCGCTGGCCGGACTCACCGATGCCGGAAAAGTCGGCGTTGCTTCTTCTGACGATGAGTGTCTTCACCTCGGAAGTCTGGGCGTTGTGATAACCACTTCCGTAATAAGCAAGCCAGCGAATATTGATCTTCTTCACCCTGCTGCCGCTGCGGGAAGGGAGATTCCAGACGCCCAGTCCAGAACCCCTCTCATTGTTGCCGCTGACAAAAGTGAATTTCGGGGCTCCGCTTCCCTGCCAGCCGCCGGAAGGTTCATGGGTGAAGGTGGCGATTTCGTCGTTTTGCAGCACCAGCGCATCGATATACTCCGTCGAGTTAAAATTTTCGTGGTGCGGGAAAGAGGTTATGTTTCTGCCGCTACCGATCAAATTGGCCACGGCAGGATTGCCTGCCAGGGCAATACTTCCAAAAATTATTAACAATATTAAATACTTATAACTCATATACGTTTTCCTCTATTAAAATGATACTCATGACGCATGGACACGCCAACACTTTTTATCCTGCTTTTGACTCCCTGCAGCTTTTTCCTCCCTGGGGAAGTATTTCCCGCCAAGGTGCACATTACATACCAAGAAACAAGAAAAACGAATTTTATAAACGGCGCCGACGGAGAAGTGGGAACAAGCTGCTGATAGTATTACGACATTGGTTTACCGAACAAAAAGCGGCCTATGATCCTCATTATCGACAAGAATCACCCTTGTGTCAGACAATCTGCAAAGGTACAATCTCTGCACACTTTCTGCAAAGATCTCACAAACTCTGCACACTTTCTTTAAAGATCTACACAAGACATTTATATGACAGTGAATTATACATTATATTCTTGCCTATCGAAAAAAAACAACACTACTGAGGCGTCCGTTGAACAATATCCGAAATGATAATTCGATCATTTCAGATGGTCCATTGATTATTGCTTGAAAAGTATACTATGATATGAATACGCTCTCCCGGAGAAAAGAAGTGCACCATCGGCATCCCTCGCCAAGATAAGCGGAAAAGAAATATTTATGTGTGGAATAGCAGGATTCTTCAACATCCCCAGAAATTTGACGCCGGAAAGATCAATCCTCGAGAGGATGATTGTCACCTTGAAACACCGAGGACCTGACGGTTATGGCCTGTATTACGGAAACGGAGTGGGGTTGGGTCATGCCCGGCTCTCCATTATCGATCTTTCCACGGGCTGGCAGCCGTTGACCAATGAGGATCGCACCCTCTGGATCATTTTCAACGGGGAGATTTTCAATTACCCCGAGCTGCGCAAGGAGCTTATCGGCCGTGACCATGTCTTCGCCACAAACTCGGATACGGAAGTCATCATTCATCTTTTTGAGGAAAAGGGGTGGCAATGCCTTGAACATCTCAACGGCCAGTTCGCCATTGCCATTTACGATACCAGGAAAGACGAACTCTTTCTGGCCCGTGACAGAATAGGAATTCGACCGCTCTTCTATACCTTACACAATGGTAATTTCTATTTCGCATCCGAAATTAAAGCCCTGTTCAATGCCGATCCCGCTATTTCCAGGGAACTTGACCCTCGAGCAATCAGCGATATCTTCACCTTCTGGACCCCTACCCTGGAGGAAACCGTTTTTCAAAACGTCCATCAGCTGCCCGCCGGACACTGGCTGCGAGTCGACAAATCAGGAATGCATGCCCCCCGGCGTTACTGGGAAATCCCTCTACGTCCTGACGTCCCCGGGATCATTTCAGAAGCGGAGTACGCAGATGAGCTGCGTGAGTTGCTCATCGATGCCGTCCGCTTGCGATTGCGCGCCGATGTGCCCGTCGGCGCCTACCTCAGCGGCGGACTTGACTCGTCAACCATCACCTCACTTATCAAAAACTTTACCAGCAATCCCCTCAAGACCTTTTCCGTCTCCTTCGCCGACAAGGTTTACGACGAAAGAAAGGAGCAACAGGAGATGGTGCGCTATCTGGGAACCGCTCACCATGAGGTAGCCTGCTCCTATGGTGACATTGCCGCCACGTTCCCCCAGGTCATCTGGCACACCGAAGTTCCCATTCTGCGCACAGCGCCATCACCGCTCTACCTGCTCTCATCGCTGGTCCGAGACAATCAGTATAAGGTTGTGCTCACCGGCGAAGGTGCCGATGAGATCCTCGGTGGATACGATATTTTCAAAGAAGCCAAGATCCGTGCCTTTATCCATAAAAACCCCGACTCTTCTCTACGGCCCCTGCTCCTCAAACGGCTCTATCCCTATCTGGCACTTTCCCCGACCCGTTCGGCGGAGTATGCCAGGAACTTCTTTGATACCCAGGCGGATCCTGAGGATCTTTACTACGCCCATGGTCCGCGTTGGAAAACCACGGGTCGAACCCATATCTTTCTAGATGAGAGGATCACAAGGGATATTTCTTCACCCCGAGAGCGTCTGGCCAATCTATCAGACGACTTGCAGGGGCTTGATTTTTTTCTGGGCGCCCAGTTTCTCGAGTCAAAACTGCTGCTGGGCAATTATCTGCTCTCCTCGCAGGGTGACAGGATGGCCATGGCTCATTCCGTTGAAGGCCGTTTTCCTTTCCTCGATCATCGCGTTGTTGAGTTTGCAGGGCGCATTCCGCCACAGCTGAAAATGAAGGTACTCAACGAAAAAAACATCTTGAAGAAAGCGGTACAGAACTTGCTGCCTCAACATATCGTCAGTCGTAAAAAGCAACCCTACATGGCGCCTGACATACTCAGTTTTTTCGCAGAAGAGGAAGCGGAGTACCTTGACCATTACCTCTCTCCCCATTTGCTCAGAGAATCGAAAATTTTCAAACCTGAGGCCGTGGCCGGACTCATGGCCAAATGTAGGAAAAAGAGCCGGCAGGGTTTCAGGGAGAACATGGCCTTTATCGGAATATTGTCAACACAAATTATTTATGATAAATTCATTAAAAGCTTTCCGTTTGAAACACCTGATGAGCTCCCCCATGTCAAAGTGAGAGTGAACGACACAGGATCCAGATAATCCTCAATATATTGAGTTCAAACATGTCAGAATACATTGCCTCCATACGGTCCTTTCTTTTTGAAAATTTCCTTTTCGATGCCGAAGAGGATGCCCTGAAAAACGATGACTCCTTTCTCGAAATGGGTATCATCGATTCCACCGGCGTCCTTGAACTCGTCGAATGGCTTGAAGAAGAGTTCGACATCCAGATCGAGGATGAAGAGCTAGTTCCGGAAAACCTTGACAGCATCGAACAAATTGCTGCCTTTATACAACGCAAGAAGAGCTAATGCTTGTTCACAATCTACTGCAGAATTCTGCCGACAGGGCAGGTGGGAAGGCTGCCTTAATTTATGACAGCAAAAGCGTCACCTATCGCACTCTTGCCGCATATTCCCGGAAAACAGCGGCTCTGCTGACGGAAGAGGGACTGCAAACAGGTGATCGGGTAGCAATTCTCACCGACAATCCAGCACATTATATCGCCTGTTACTTTGGAATTATGCAGGCGGGAGGCATCGTTGTGGGGTTGAATACTCTAACCTCGGAAAGATCCTTGCAGAAAGTGCTTTCAGACTGTCAGCCTTCCTTTCTTCTTGTCTCCGGGCGCAGCAAAAAATATAGCCGATATATCCTCAGCCACTGGGAAACTATCAAATTACTGGATATAGAAATCCTGGTCACGCGCGTTGAAAAGGGTATTAGCAACACTCTCGCGAAGCCCTCCCTGCAACCGCATAATATCGCTCAAATCATTTACACTTCCGGCACCACAGGGCATCCTAAAGGAGTCATGCTCTCTCACAGGAATTTGATAGCAAACACAAGCTCAATCATTCAATACCTAGGCCTTACCGAAAAAGATAGGGCTATGGCTGTCCTGCCCTTCTTCTACTCCTATGGAAATTCGGTAATGTTAACTCACATCGCCGCAGGCGGTAGTCTGGTTGTCAACCAAAGCTTTGTCTATCCCAACCTGATCCTGGATCAGATGGCTAAAGAAAAAGTTACCGGTCTTTCCGGGGTGCCCTCAACGTTTGCCATTCTGCTGCATCGCTCGGCAGCAAAAGAGTATTCCTTTTCCCATCTTCGCTATCTGACTCAGGCCGGGGCCCCCATGTCCCCTAAACTGGCAAAACAGCTTCATCAGTTGTTCCCGCAGAGTGAAATTTTTATTATGTACGGCCAAACCGAGGCATCGCCCCGCCTGTCCTATCTTGCCCCTCAAGATTTAACAAAAAAGCCCGGCTCCATCGGCAAAGCTATTCCTGGAGTTACCCTGGAAGTTCTTAAAGAGGATGCGACACCGGCGGCTGCTGGTGAAATAGGAGAAATTGTCGCCAGCGGCGACAATATCATGGCAGGCTATTGGCAACGGCCTGAAGAGACCAGGAAGGTCCTGCGCCATGGAAAACTATGGACTGGCGATTTGGCTTATTACGACAAAGACGGCTTTTTATATATTGTCAGTCGCAGGTCAGACATGATCAAAAGTGGTTCCCATCTTATCGCGCCCAAAGAAATTGAGCAAATTATCGACGAGCTTGAAGGTATACAGGAAACCGCAGTGATCGGCACAGAGGATGAAATTCTCGGCCAAAAAATCCATGCCTATGTTGTTCTGCAGCCGGGATATTCTTTGACCACCAAAGAAATCACTTCTTTCTGCCGCAAAAACCTCCCCATCTTCAAGGTACCGCACTTCGTCACCTTCATCGACGAGTTGCCTAAATCCGAATCAGGAAAAATAAAAAAAAATGCTTTTAGCCTAATGGTGGCAAACTGAAATCCATTTAATTAACGGGGACATAATAAATATCAATGGTAGTTTGAGATGAAGGCATAAGGCTCCTGTTCGCCGTTTCCGGGGAGATAATGATCCGGGGAGTGTCAAGATTCTCTTCGGGATCAAATTCACCGTTTTTATAAAAAGTCGGCACCCCGTCGATCTCCCTGAATTCCCATTTTTCAAGATGGTCTTTATAGAAATCCACCACCTGCTCGACGGTATCAGGCGCTCCCATAAAGATACGGTTCGGCAAATCAGCCAGAACACCGGCTTGCTCGATGCGGTTATCCATCTGAGTGAACAGAATCCTCGCCTGCGGATATGCCGGAATCCCGACCTCTTCCTGGGAAGGGATGGTGCTCTTTTGGGTCGTTGCAGCTTCCAGAAAAGAAATATTGCTGCTGCTCAAATCGTCAGGAATTTCCACAAGGGGTGCAAAAGGTTCCGCCATCACCAGTCCGCAAAGGATTGTGGCCCAAAAAAATCCCGTCATAACGGATATAACCTTCATCATATTCTCCTCTTCTATATTCCTGTTTTACGCTTTCTGTAAGTTTCCCGGCCAACCTATCTTAATACTGCGATTTTTGCCATATTTTTCATTTTAATCGAGGAGAGCTCTTCGTTCTCCCGGTTGAGCAACACAAAAGAGAGCCCGAAGACGGCAGTCACTGAGATTTCTTTGCTCCAAGTATTCCTTTCACCGCCGGTCCCCAGAGTACATTACCGTCCTTGTCAAAGCGTGATCCATGGCATGGGCAATCGTATGTCTGATCATATTCATTGAATACCAGTCCGCAGCCCATATGCGAACACATGTGCTTTCCCTTCACCAGACTTCTCAAAGTATCCTTGCCTTTTTCAATAGCAGTCGAAATGAGCTTTCCCGTTCGCCACGGAGAATACAGAGTGGCCCAGGGGTTTTCCCTGCCGGCTATCTTATCGGCAATAATTTTTGCTGACACCATGGCATGAGTTATTCCCCAGGCTCCAAATCCAGTTGCGGCAAATTGTTTCCTGGTTATCGGATCATAGCTGCCGATAAAAGGAACCCGATCAGGGCTTTTCTGGTCATGTGCCGACCAGCGAGTCAGCTCTTTGCCGACTTTAAATTTCTTACGAGCCTTCTCTTCAAGTGTCTCGTAACTGTTTTTTTCTTCACCCATATGCTGATGCTGTCCAACAACAATAAGTGTATCTTTATAATAGCGAAATGAGATATCGTTAACGCCAATATACATGCCCTCATGTTCCTGCTCCTCTACAGAAAAGGCCATTCCATGGTGCAGGACCGGCCTGAGCCGCATGGCGAAGAGAGTATGATCAAGAATTGGATACAGTGTTGCATAAACTATAAATTCGGACTCATAGCTTCCTTTCTCGGTAGTGACGGTGCAGAAATCCTTTTTCTCTTCCACCTTGAGGACACGGGTATATTCGGCAATAGCCCCCCCCTTGTCGACGATCTTGGCCGCCAGTCCCATCATATATTCCCGCGGATGAAACTGTGCCTGCCGATGAAAAGCCAGCGCCTCGTTTTTGCTGAATGATACACTCTCCATGGAACATGGCAAACCCAGCTTTACCGCGACATTATACTCTTGTTCCAGGGGGCCTGAATCTGAATGAGAATAAACATAGGCCGACTTTTCCTCGAGATGGCAGGCAATCCCTTCGTTGTTGATTAAATCGATATATTCCTGCACAGCCCATTGATTGGCATCTGCATACATTTTTGCTTTCTCTTCACCAAACTGATTAAGCAGATAGTGATAGATAAGGTGATGCTGACTGGTGATCTTTCCGGTTGTGTGTCCCGAGGTGCCGCAGCCGACCTCGGCTGCTTCCAGCACGATAACATCACGCCCTTCCCGGCACAAGCGCCAGGCTGCAGCGAGACCGGTAAGTCCCGCACCAATGACGATAACGTCTGCCTTTTTCTTTTCTGCAACATATCCGATGCCTTGTGTATCTTTAAGCCATAATGACCGTTTCATTACACACCTCTTCATTTTGAGTAATGGATTACACTGCAGTTTCCTTTATAGATAGGGGTAAATAGCGTTAGGCGCTTCGTCAAGGGTTCTTCCGCTGCCGACATCGCTACCTAAGGTTTCCGCCCTTGAGTTGCAGAAAGTTGTCGAAGTTTTCTACGATGATGTGTGCCGTGAACTTGAGGAGAGGGAAGCAGGAAACTCGATACTTCGCTGGTACTAAGAGTTTTAAATGCTTCGGAATACAATTTCGTATACAGGGAATTATATACACCCAGATGTACTGCACGTCCCGCAGGATCTATATAATGACAGAAAAAAATAAATTTTCGATACCGGAATCCGAAAACATAAAATCTTCCGGACTCCGGATAATTTTATTAACGCCATAAGGTAGTTGTGGCTGTAAGGGTCAGCAATACCCGATGATCCTCATAGGAATCGATGCTCAAGTCTCCATCCTGTTTATAAAATATATAACCGGCCGAAGCAGTATACCATCGCCAGAAAGTATAATTTATCCCTGCGCCTACGGAATAGGCGTCTCTGGTATAGGTCACATCTCCGATATCACTCTCAAGCGCTGGATCACCATTGCCAAGTGCCGCGATATAGTATTCTCCGTCAGGATTGAGAATTTCCTCATAGCGGTATAACGCGAAACCATCAAAGGTAACATTCGGACTCATCTCATAGTTGATATCAACTCTTACATCAGTAACATCCACCAGCCCGGTATCGCCAATACCGGAAAAGCTCCGCGGCAGATAACTCTTTGCTATCAACGCCTCGACCGTGCCATGCTGATAACTTCTTATATAATTGGCATATACATTATAGTCAAATTCACCACTCAAATCATCAGTCTTTGCATAAGACGGTCCGGCTCCGACAATAAAATGATTTCGGGAGTCCAATACATAATCCCAGCTGAATGTCAGTTCATTCCCCCAGGCGTCGTCCCGCAGATCTTCATAATCTATGCTTTGAAACCTGTAGCCAATGGGAAAAGAATTGTTCATATTTTTGCTGTACCTAAGTTCCAGATCCACCAGGTACTCCTGCAGATCCTGTGACAGTTCTTCTACTCCCGGATCATCGAAATCACCCTTGATATAGCCGAGGTCAAATTCGCTGCTCCAGGTCGGAGAGTACCTGTGGGACCAGAGCGCAGTGACGCCGTGCCTGTCGTATTCATCGTACTCGATGAGCTCATCACCCCCGGAATCATTACGCAACACCCGATATTCATAACCGAATTCCGCATTACTCTCAGCGGCATAGGAATATATCGTCGACATACTCAGTAAATTTGTCCAATACCTCCTCGTGCTTAAGTTCTGGCTTAATCCATCTGCACCTATTAATTCATCTGTTGGATCTTCTAGGGGGGCTTCCTCAGCAACAGTTCCAAAAGGGCCCTCATACCGGGTAGGATCACTGGAAAAAACAAATTGATCAGTCAATTCAAAGCTCCACTTCCGGTTTATCTGGGTAAGCCAGTTCAAGTCAAGATATTGATCTATATCCGTTTCGCTTTCCAGGTCATCATATCTGACTACAGGTGAATAGCGTAACAGCAGGGAATCATGGATTCCGGAAGTTTCAAACTCGAACTCCGGCCATAATAAATAATCCCTGCGGTCTCCGAGGTCATCTTCGAGAATCTCTTCTTCATTATCGTAACTTCTTTCCCCATAGTGATAACCAGCGCCGATACCACCAGTCAGTGAATTCTGCCGAGCGATGGTATTCCCAGACCAGCACATGACCATAAGTGCAGTCATTACAAGAACAATATACAGCAATCCACCCTTCTTCTCCATAATGGCTCTCCTCATCCTTTATATTAATGAACGACTATGACATCTCCGGATTTGATCAGAATATTGCTCTCCAAATTCCTGCCTTTAAGAAAGTCATCAAAATCAAATTTGAATGACTCACCCTTAGCGTTTTTGGCAATGCCGGCCTTCAAGTTTGCCTTGTTGGGCCGAATGATGGTTATGTCGGATTTGGCCCACTCGGTAAATCCCCCCGCACGGGCAATGGCCCTGACAACCGTGAGGGGAAAATCGAGATGATAGAGGCCTGGCGAAATAACCTGGCCCATGACCGTATATTGCAGGCTGTTGCTCTGTACAAGAGTAACGGTAACATCGGGATCGCTGTAAACGGCTGAATAAAGTTGTTTCAGGTAATCTGCAATTTCGGTTACAGTCATGCCGACAACCGCTACGTCACCGATATGGCGCAGAGATATCCGGCCATCCAGGCGGACTTCTATGCCGGCCCCCCTTCCTCTGATAAAATCAACAGCGGGTGCCTCACCTTCCGCCATGGTTGCCGGTGGCTCTGCCTCAATGCCGCCTCCCACTGACATCGAACCCTCGCCATAAATACTAACGTGCAGTATGTCCCTGTAGCCAACCACGTATTCGTCATCCACGGAGCCACCTTGGCCGATAATCTGTTGGCGCAGCTTTTCCTTGAGAGCGGGGTCCACAGTCACATCCGATGCGGATTGTGCTGCAAACACCACCGCCGGCAAAGAAAAGCAGATAAGGATGAACACCGCAACATACATCATGGAACTTTTGTTATGCTGTTTCATACACTTTAACCTCGTAAGAAAAGGGGATCTTCACCACCCAGGCGGAAAGAAAGGACAGTAAATCATAGTATAAACTCCATCCCGGTTATGAATCACGCCGCCATCAGGCAGTTCCGCTGCATTTTTCCGTTACTTAATCAAGAAAACGGTCGGCAAATAAAAACAGATTTCTATCAAACCGCCATCCTGAATCAATTTCCGATGTAAAGGACCTGAGGATGACAGAGAGTGTGCTCCTGATATTTATCTCTTCGGACTTTCAGATCAAGTTGGAGCCACAAAGAGAGAGTTCCTCATTGATGGACACGAACACACTGAAAGCTTACTTCATTTTCAACTTGAATTCAAAAAAGCGAGGTAATTTTCTCATTTTTTTTTAACTACTAATCCCCTATTCCTCATTTTTCGCCAGAAACATTAATATTCTCCCATATTGAAAATTCCCGACCTTCTCCTTCCACAATACCAGCATTCTCATACAATATTGGTCGCTTCATGACCGGATTAACAAAAGCTAATCTTATTTGTTCAACGTCCGAAGAAATTGAACCGGCAATTTCCCTTTCGGAAATAACAATTCACTTCCACTCCTCCGATAGTGAGTGTGCAGGAAACGTCACTTTCCATGTACACACTGGGCAATTTTTTACCTAAAACCATCCAGATTTCAGTAACCGTTTTTCCTGCCAAAATTTAATTCTTCGCCCGTCATCTCCGATAAGTCATTGAATGCCATAATTCATTTCGCAGGCTGTTAAGCAGATTTTCCAAGGATGCATCAATAAGACCAACGGGCATGAAACCTGCTCAAGGGCCAAAGACGTATATGCCTGCTGGAAAAGCTTCCATCAGGTTTGAAGATCAACCTCAAAACATTTAAAAACAAAATGAATTACGAAAAAGAAAAAGCACTACCCTTGAAAAGGCTTCAACTCAGCAGGATTTTTCTTTACTCTTTTTTCGCCTTTTTCATAAACACAATTCCGGCTGAAGCTTATGTCGGCGGAAGAATTTCTTTCCAATGGCAGGCAAACCCGGCCGCAGAAAATGTTACAAGCTACAGGCTCTATTACGGATCCCAGTCCAGATTTGACTCCAGTGGAAACCCCAAGAGCAACTTCGCCTATGATCACTACATAGATCTTTCAGAATCCGTACTTTGTAATAATTTGAGCTATAATAACGATTGCGAATATTTACCCAGAAATGAGCTATACTGTGAAGGCTTAAACAGCGGTACTCCCCAATGTACACTATCGAATCTTCAAGGAACCTTGCATCTGGCTTTAACCGCTCTTAGTCCCTCAGAGGAAAGTAATTATACTCGGGAGATAAGGATAGCACCGAATAGTCAATCGACGCCACCGGGCTCCGGCAGTTCAAATGTCAGAGCGCTCCCAGCCATCCGCATGCTGCTCCTTAATAGTGCTTCTTAGCCCGAACATTCCATGAAATACTCACACCCTAGGTATGAAAATATAGTATATTTATAGAGGTTCACCTATGTGCCGAGTATTTTTCATACAAGTTTTTCACCCATCGAACGAGCCTGGCAGGCTCATGTACAGCGTTATCACGAGCTTGCAGTAGATTATAACGACTTCACTCGTGATGCCTTGTCCATAAACCTGCCAGACTCGTGAAATATCCTGGCTAAGCGTTCTGCACTCTTCAACATTTTGAAAGATTGATCTCAAAGGTCTATGGAATAGTATGAGAAAATATTTAGGCAGAATTGGGAAAAAACAAGTTTCACCATATACAAGAGCAAGAAAAATTTGCTATTGTTAATGATAATGTTTTAAATCTAAAATCACCGCAGTCACTCCAACTCCTGTGCAGGAGTGGCTGTGGTTTCAGCGTGTTCTTTTCATCGGCGTTAATGGTATATAACAAAAGAAACCTCCCGAGAATAGCACCAGGAAGATGCTACTCGGAAACTGAATACCCTCTGTTGACAGGACAAGGTAGTCTTCCGGTATTTTTCTAAGAACGAAGAGGTTGCATATATGACAGATAGCTTTTCCGAAGCAGTCCTGAGCCTCGACCTCCAGCATGAGGCAGAATTAATCTGTGAAAAAATTAAATACTACCTGAGAGTACCCTTAAAACGCAGGGGACTGATCGTTGCCATCTCTGGAGGAATAGATTCCAGTGTCAGCCTGGCGTTGGCTGTCAGGGCCGTCGGCAAAAACAAGGTCTTCTGTCTGCAGATGCCCGAGGCACATTCTTCGGAGGATACCATTGGCATCAGTTCAAGACTGGCCCAACATTTCGGAGTTGCGACGCAGCATGAGGATATCACCTCTATCCTGGAAGCCGTCGGCTTCTATAAGCGTTATGATGACGCCGTTCGTCAGGTTGTTCCTGAGTATGGACAGGGATGGAAATCAAAAATTGTCATAGCCAATGTGGCAACTTCTAAAGGATTCACCTTTTTTTCTCTCATCGCACAGTCGCCAGACAATAATATCATCAAGCAACGTCTGCCGCATAAAACGTATCTGGCCATCGTCGCAGCGACGAACTTTAAACAACGCATCCGCAAGATGCTGGAATATTATCATGCCGACCGTTTGAATTACGCTGTGGTCGGCACCCCGAACCGGCTTGAGTATGATCAAGGATTTTTCGTCAAGCTGGGTGATGGTGCGGGAGATATTAAACCTATTGCCCATCTCTATAAATCACAGGTCTACATGATGGCTTCTTATCTAGGTGTACCTGAGGAAATATGCAATCGCACACCAACCACAGATACCTATTCCCTGGAACAGGGGCAGGATGAATTTTATTTCTCGCTGCCTTATGCAGAGATGGATCTCTGCCTCTATGGAAAGAACCACAATATTGCTCCAATAGAGGTAGCTCGAGCTATAGGTCTAAGAGAGGAACAAGTCAAAAGAGTCTATCAGGACATTGACACCAAAAGGGCTACCACCACATACCTGCAACTTCCACCTTTATTAGTATCTCCGGTCGTGGAGATAAACCATGAAGTCTAGGAGTCTCGGATAACAGGCAATCATAAGAAAGCTTGTCTTCATTGCCATATCATTAGTCTCTTTCATTACAGCCTCTTTACCTGAAAAGCTCTTCGTTATTTTTTATATACTGCGAAAGGGTCTTATAGCCCTCTTCGGAGATATGGCTGCCGTCATCCTGAGTGAAATTTCTTTCCCGCATCAGTCCCTCTTCGTCAGCCAGTACTTGCTGGAACTCAAGCACAGACAGACCCTGCTCGGCAGCATATTTCCTCAACCATTCGTTCACTTTCCTGACTTCTAAATTAATACGCTCCTGATAGCTGACTTTCCCCATCAACCCTGCTACAAATCTCACAATCGTCTCTTTAAAACCTCCCAATGGGCCCATTGTTATCTCGGTTGCAAGCAAAGGTTCTATATTGTTTTTACGGGAGAGACGCACCATTTCGCGATAGCTCTCCTGAATCCGGACGATAGCGTCGTCCATCTTCCCAGGACCAGCTCTGAAAATATCGTTTATGAATCCCCAGACCACAACTTTACGGGGATTGAGATTAATGACATCATCTTGAAAACGATTCAACATTTCAAATGACTGCTGCCCTCCGACTCCCTTGTTGATCATCGTCATGCCGGCTACTTCATTCAACTTCAGGCCCTCAGCGTAAGATGCTCCGATAAGCACTATATCGTTGCTCTGGCTTTTCTGTTCGGGTGCAGAAGAGTCAGTACCGTGAGCTGGGAAAGTGGTTTCGCTATCTCCTCCATAGCCAATCACCGGCAAAAAAACACATAAGATGCAAAAAATGCTGCTAATTATTTTCCAACATCCTGTATGTACTGATAATGCCTTGCTATGGTCTCCCTGTAACATTCTAACCTCGTGTATCGGTTATGGTAGACATTAATCCATTAACACATCGTTCGATTCTTGCAAAACATTCTGCAAACTCATCAGAAGACTTGCCGTAGGGATCCTTAATATGATAGCGACTCCAGCCTCGATATTGAGAACCAGACTCTCCTTCAAAAAAGGTAAGCAGGAAAAATTTACCGGAGTACTCGGGAAATTTGCTTCGCAGCAATCTGATTTGCTTCGGCTCCATAGCCAATACCATATCTGCCTTCTCTATCATTCCCGCATCAACCTGTTTGGGAATATGGCCAGCCAGATCCACACCACGGGATTTTGCGGCAGAAATTGCTGTTTGAGGAGAACCCGCATCTTTTACATGCAGCCCTGCCGAAAAAACCTTAAGCTCTGGATTGTCCTTCTGAAATCTGGAGGCAACATAATGATGAGCATATCCGCTTCGGCAAATATTGCCGAGACAGATAAAGAGGATTTTTTTGGATTTTAAAGGAATAGCAGGATTCTTCTCCTTTAGACCATATACCGACCAGAAGGAATCTCTCAGAACATGCTTTACTGTTTGTCTTGCTTTCCTCAGGATCTGCATATCCCTCGCTTTCTGCACCAGCAATTTTTTTATAGCCGTGCTGTTAATAATTTCTTTCTCCATAAAGTTAAAAGTATTTTCCTTGCTCACGGTATCAGCTTGCATCAGTTTTCTTAGAGGATGTGCCGCCCTCAGGATTCCTGCCGCCTCCCTGCATGAAGTGCGATATCATGTCCATGGGCAGCGGAAAGACAATAGTCGAGGCATTGCCGGTACTCATATCAGACAATGTCGACAGATAGCGCAACTGCATGGCTCCGGAATTTCTGGACATAACCTCGGCAGCCTCCACCAGTTTGACGGAAGCCTGCAATTCGCCCTCGGCATGTATGACCTTAGCCCGCCGTTCACGTTCAGCCTCAGCCTGCCGGGCGATGGCGCGTATCATGCTTTCATTCAGATCGACATGCTTGATCTCGACATTGGAAACCTTGATTCCCCATTCTTCCGTCTGCGAATCCAGTATCTCCTGAATATCGGCATTAAGCTTATCACGCTCCGACAGCATTTCATCGAGATCATGCTTCCCCAGCACCGATCGCAGAGTGGTCTGAGCAAGCTGCGTGGTCGCTCCGCCATAGTCCTCGACCCGGATAATGGCCCGCTCCGGATCAACAACACGATAATACAGTACGGCGTTGACACTCACAGTGACATTGTCTTTGGAAATTACGTCCTGACTGGGAACATCCAGGGTAATGACCCTCAAGTCAACCCTCCTCATTACCTGTAGACCGGGGATAATGATGACCAGACCAGGGCCTTTGACACTCTGGAAGCGGCCGAGAAAAAACACCACGCCGCGCTCATACTCCGGCAGAATACGAATGGCCGAAGCCAGAATAAGCACCAGCAGTCCGATAGGGGCGAGATATGGAAGCAGTTCGTTCAACATAGAACCTCCTGGGTTGTAAAAGATCTGTTTGTAAAATCACTCATACCGGTTTTCAGTCGGTACATCCTCTTTCAATTCTGATGATCTCGAAAAAAGCCGCCGAAGTTGCTGATATGGGACTCTGCAATATGCGCATAATTCTTTTCACGAGCCCGTCAGTCCTTTTCAGCAACATGCACTGTCAATCCTTCTATGCGATCCACCTTCATCTGCTGATCCTTGGAGACCGGTTTTCCACTGACTGCATTCCAGCGTTCGCCACTGAGGCGGATATGCCCTCGATAGACTCCTTCCGCGGCAATAAAATCTTCCAGCGCCACTACCGTTTCATGCCGCATCTTTTCGATCCCGCTGGCGTGGGCCCCCCTGCTCACCGACATAAACCGGGTGACCGTCCACAACATGAAACCGGCCGCAACCGCAGCCGTACCTCCAATGAGGGGCAGGGAAATTTTCTGATTCGTACCGTCCATCAGGATGATCGAACCCACCACAAAGGCAACCATACCGCCGATACCCAGAATTCCGAAACTTGGCATAAATGCCTCGCCGACTATAAAGGCCAGGCCGAGCAGAATCAGAGCCAGCCCCGCATAGTTTACCGAAAGAACCTGAAAAGAAAATAGAGCTAGAATTAAACAGATTGCCCCTATTACCCCGGGAAACATGCTACCCGGACTGGCAAGCTCGAAAATGATGCCGTAAAAACCGATGATCATTAGAAAGTAAGCGATGTTAGGGTCGGTTATAACGCTAAGCAGCCTGGTTCTCCAGTCAGGTTCCAGCCGGTTCAGTTGCAGATCGGTGGTATTCAGGAGGCGTTCACCACCTTCCATAACCACCGTACGCCCGTTTATCTGAGACAACAGGTCATCAATGTCATTGGCAACAACGTCAATGACGTTTATCTCAAGCGCAGGCCCGGCGCCTAAATTGACTGCTTCACGCACTGCTTTTTCAGCCCATTCCGCATTGCGGCCATGCCTTTGGGCCAATTCCCGAATATAGGCGACTGCATCTTCCAGGATTTTTCGCTCCATGGCGGAACCGCCCCTTCGCTTCTCTGCAGGCTGTTTATCCTGACCCTCATCTTCCGACACCTCACCTTCAGAATCGGCCTTCTTATCCTCTTCAGTCGGAGCGGTTTCCTCTTGTTCTTCCGGTGCACCTGGCAATCCTCCCATCTGTACCGGCGTCGCCGAACCAAGGTTGGTAGCGGGTGCCATGGCAGCAATATGGCTGCCGTAAAGAATATAGGTTCCCGCACTGGCAGCACGGGCGCCTGCCGGGCTGATGTAGGTTGCCACCGGAACCGGAGAATTGAGGATTTCCTGGATGATGCCCCGCATGGCGTTCATCAGGCCGCCTGGGGTATCCATTATCAGGATCACGATCTCGGCCTGCTTTTCGGAGGCCTGTTGTAAACCGCGGATGACATAATCCATGGTGGCAGGTCCTATGGTGCCATCAATGGTCAATATCAGACCCTGTTTCCGGGTGTCGGAATTTTCCGGCAGGACTTCTTCGACAAAAGACGTCTGCAAAATGGCCAGTCCTAGAAAAAAGATCAGCAGCCACCACATTTGTCGGAGCTTTCCGCCTCTGACTAGATTCGCGATTTTTTTCGGAATCATCTATCTACTCCGGGGAAGGATTAACCTGCTTGTGTATGTATAAATATCTATATCAGTATGTGATGTGTCAATGAAAAGAAGAGCCTGAGAGCGAACTTTTGACACTGGCATCATGATTAATATTGACATTGTTGGAGTGCAAAATGTTGCAGTGCCGCCTCGATGTGATAGGTGACATCCAACAGCCTCAGCATTGTTGTTTAGTGGGCGATGACAATGTTAGAACCGTACAGTCTGTTTTTTGTTCTTTTGGCAAGAAAACAACCTGTAAGATGCTAAAAAATTGATTTGTAGAAGAATAGGTACGAAATCCTTATAGGAAAGATATCAGAAGCATATTTACCATCTCTTTGACAGGTCGCTTGGGAAGATCCATATCAAGGAGGATGGCTGACGTCGCTGGTACAAACCTGATCCGGAATCCATCTTTCTTTGATAGCTCAGGATTCCGGATCCATTATAACAGACACCAATCCGGGACCGTGATAACGACAAAAAGGGCTCTTGGAAGATCTTCAAGCCCGGCAGCATAAAAGCTGAAATTCATTGGTAATCAGCAGATTTTTTAGTCAGACTTGGCTTTCTCGATTGCCTTTTCTATTTCTTCACCTGCTCCCTCAACAGCATCCTTGGTGGCTTCTATCGATTTATCAACTTCTTCACCAGCTTTTTCGGCCGGTCCTTGAGAATCGCAGCCAAAGCTGAAGATTGTTAGAGAGAATGCGAGTATGAGCAACAGGGATGATACGATTTTTCTTTGCATGGTGAGGACTCCTTTAGAAGTGCATGTAATAATCACGCTTTTTAACAATGTATGAGGAAAATAATCCTATTCATCATTTCCGGGCTTGCCCTGTAGACCAGTTTTTTCCACGGACAGCCTCTGTAATTTGTCTCAAACTCCCGGCTTCCAGGTAATGAGGGCCGATGTAAGCTTTTTGAAACGTGTATTGCAATTAGAATAAAGCAATATTTTTTTATTACAAGTACTTGAGGTATAACTATTCTTTCCCTTCAGCTGGGAACGAATTGGTTAAATCCCCGGGCAACAACCCCGACTTGATTAGAATCGCCGGATGGAAACCCGGTTTGATTTGTCGCCAATGCCCTGTCACCCAGGCTTAGGCCCATCCCACGTGATTGAGAAGTTACCGGAAATCGCAGCCTACGGGTATTGTAAAGAACGCATTTGAGAAATCCAGCCAGGCATACAGCCCTGAGCATCGGGCTTTAAAAGGTCTTCAATCTGGAAATGTTGACAACATTTCTCTGATAAGCCAAGAGTATATCTTTATTCTACTTTTCAAAGAATGAGGGAATTATCCAGATCGCATTCCTTCTTTCACTGATGATGTTTATTTTCCTTTAAGGGCAAAGGACACCATAAAAGTCGAAATCATTTATGAGATTCTCGACTTAGGGATTTCGACCTTGCCAAATAAGCCCTGCATTATGCGCTCAAAGCCACGATTGAGAATTGGCCGCGCTATGGGCGAACCAATTGGACTGGTCATTATTAAATGACTGTGTATAAGAGCCGACAACATGACCTTTATCATCCTAGCAGATAATAAAGATGAACCAAGATGCTATTGGAGGTTTTACCATGGAAAGATATGTAGACGGATTCGTCATTCCTTTACCAAAAGACCAGGTGGAGGAATATAAACGCATAGCCGAAAAAGCAGGTTCCATATGGAAAGAACACGGGGCTCTGGAATATTGGGAGTGTTTGGGTGATGACCTGGAAATTCCAGATATGGTTTCTTTTAAAAAAGCTGCTAATACAGAGAAAAACGAAACCGTTGTTTTCGCATGGATCGTTTTCGAGTCCCGTGAACACCGTGACAAGGTAAATGCCGCGGTAATGGCTGATCCCCGAATGGGTGATATGATGCAACAGGGATCAGAGCCTTTTGATTGCAAGCAGATAGTTTACGGAGGTTTCAAAACTCTGGTTAAAATGTAATAAAGAAACAGTAAGCAGGAGTCGATTATTGCGTCGCTCCTGCTTCAATACTGGTGTGTCAGTATGGAAAGAGCAACGCGCTGCTTTTCACGACCAAGAAATGGTACCCCCCTATCCTTTCTCCGCTATGACCATATAGAAACACTTTTGGGATGTTTGCCGAATCACTAACACCCAGGGATGCGATGGTTAACCAACACAGATAGGTCGTGGTCACTTCGCTCACAATCTATCTTTTTTCGTTAGGACAGTGTGCGCGTAATCACATAGATAATAACCAAGATCACAATTACGCACCATCATTAGAAAGGCATACCAAACAATGAGACTCACCGATAGCATTTCGCCACCGTCTTCGATTACGCCTAGGACAAAGCTAACGGTCCAGCCTAAGTTTATAGCTATTTGAGCCATGTCGACAACGATACCGAAGAAGACCAGAATCAATATCAGGAGGGCAAGGTCTTGTGATAATTTTCGGAACACCCTCGAGCCGTTCTTAAAAGCCCAGACGAGAGGAAGGAATATAATAATTACTGCAGCGGCTGAGACGATGAGTTCTCCATAGTCTTGGAGCCTGAGCCCAAAAGCGGGTACTAGACTTAGATTTGCCGCAATATAGCCTCCGACTCGCTCATGTAATTGCAAGGCATCATCAAGAAGAAAGTATACAAAAACCAATGCCCACAAAACATAACGCAGAGAGGCATTTTTAAATGAAATGAAGACCAGGATGATGATAATCCATAGAAATTTTAGATATTGGTACACTTCTGAATACCCTCTATCTTTTTCGAGATTAAGCAGAGGATTTTCATATATGGGTGTCAAACTGTTAATAAAATGCAGCATGACAAAGGCGAGATCACCAAAAAGGAGTAAGATCAAGAAGAATGAGGCGCTACGCTCGTTGAAGTTTTTTATATCTTCTTGGGCTGTTATGATTTTATGCATCATTATCAGGCCTAGCTTGTTACTAGCTGTACGGTTTCCAGCCAGGGTTCGCGCACCAGGAGAAGAGAGGCCGAACAGATAACTCAGCCTCCCCTAATTAGGTCACTCACCAGGGCGCTTCTGTCGCTCCTCATAGTTGCCCTGTCCGCCGAGTGAGTAGTATGATAATATCAAAAGCGGAGAGATATTAACAAAGAAAATGATCTTAAATCAGCAGTGACAATTAGAAAAGGCTGTTGAAGCGTGATTGGAATATCATATGAGAGAAACAAAACTATTGTTTTGTGAATTTACACGCCTTGGCAGATAGGCCAACAAATTGTCACTTACTTGCAGGTATTGTACTAATTTAAAAGGACAAACTCAATACATTACTCAATATAGACTGTTAAGCTTTTGGAAGTTGTCGATAGAGATACTGAATTACAAATTCGGCTATACTGTATTGACATTTAAGAAGGGGTATATGAACGAAAAAAGCAGCCATACCCGTTTGTCATGCTATGCTTTAGTGATACTCAGTTTTTCTTTAAAAAAGTCGATCGGGATAAGCACCCTCAAGTTTTACTAATTACATTATCTTTTCTCTCAACCAGATATTTTTACCCAGTTGTCTTAGTTTAAAATTGCATTCAACTACTATTTTTTATAGACTTTAAAATAATAGTTTCGATTGCATTCAACTGTTTTTTCTAAGCTCCCAACTATCAAAACAGAGAAAAAGATGAGTGCCACAAACCGCAGTAATCTTATTTTAGTTCAAATCGAGTTAGTTCTAATTTTGCACGAAATTGAGTTTCACTGCAGACGATACGTTCTACACTATAAACCGATAGTACAGCAATTCGTTGTAGCGTGATCAGGTATTGTTAAAAATGCCTGACAGCAGGCAAAAGCAATTTTTGCTTGTTTATATCAGGGGATATCTTACTAAGAGATTGTTGTAATATTATCGCATCAGTGGGGATAACGATGAAAGTTCACTGTTTCATCTGTGCAGCACTATTGTGCACTGCACAGTGGGGGCATCGTGCGTCATTGTCGAAACTGGATATGCAAAATGCCGCAGCCTTAGGAAATCTTACGCAGAAAGAATCAACAGGCAGCCAGTATATGCAGACTGATGCTGCTTCTGGGAACACTGAGAACAAGACCCGGCTTGATACAAGAATTTCAACGACGAGTTTTCAGGATTTGAATTCCTTAAGCAAAATCGGCAAGGTCTTTATTCAACCGACCGAGAAACGGTCTTCAAAATCCTCTCCCGAACCAGGCACAGTATTTCTTCTAGGGGCGGGAATGGCCGGAGTTATATTCATTACCCGGCGAAGAAGGAAGCGATAAACCTCGCTTATTTAGAGTTTCAGCCTTCACTTGGAGGGTTTCTACAAGGTGATGGCAATCCCATCTCACCCTAACGAAAATATTGCGTATATCTACCAACAGTCTGCCGCGTGCTGCAAACATTCTTCCTGGAAAAACAGACTGCAACTGCTCTGCATTCCACCTCAAACAGATCTAGTTATGTATGAAGATAATGACCTAGGAAATCTCACTTTCAGCCTCGATGTGGTTTGTACCATAGCGGCCTTTCTCTTCGCCTTCTGGGCCAGAGATTTCTTTTTTCCTGTCGGAACAACGCTCAACCTGAGTTCTCATGTTTTTCTTCTTCCGCTGATAATCGTCCTCGTTACCAGCTTTCTCACCTATTTCGGCGGCTATAGAGCTCCCAGGAAAATCTCCTACGTTGACTATTCCTGGGCAATCATTCGTGCCATGGTAGTCACCTTCAGTGTCACACTCGCTCTGCTCTTCTTCCTGGAAATAAAATATATCAGCAGATTCGTCATCCTCATTTTCGCCATCATCGAATATTTCGCTCTGATGGGGGTGCGAGCCTATATTATCCTCCACTATAAGAGCCAGACAAAAAGCGGTAAAAGAAAGTTGAAAGTACTGATTATCGGCTCGCAAGGCCGCGCCAAGGCACTGGTTGCAGCATTAAAACAGCAATTAGATGAAGATATCGAGATTGTCGGCTTTCTCGATCCCGATCAGGAAAGAAAAGGAAAAATTATCTCCGGCATCCCGGTTATCGGCACCGTCGAAAACACCAGCGAATGCCTGAAAAACAATGTCGTCGACGAGGTTATCATTGCCATCACCCGCTCCATGCTCAAGGATGCCGAACCCATTGTCATGGCCTGCGAGGAGGAAGGCATCCGCCTCTGTTTTATGGCCGATGTCTTCAACGTCCAGGTCGCCAGAGTAAGCCTTACCACTGTTAAGGGTATACCGCTCTTAAACATGGAGCCGGTCGCCCAGAACCCTCAGCAGCTCTTTGCCAAACGCATCTTCGATCTGGTCCTTACCACCTTAGCCATACCGCTGCTGCTGCCGCTTTTCGCCATTATCGCCATCGCCATCAAGATCGACTCCCCGGGCCCGGTATTCTTTGTCCAGCAGCGTGTCGGACTGCGGAAGAACGTTTTCCCCATGTATAAATTCCGTTCAATGTACATTGATGCCGAAGAACGACTCAACGATCTCGAGCACCTCAACGAGGCGGAAGGGCCGATATTTAAAATAAAGAATGACCCGCGAATAACAAAGGTAGGCAGGTTTCTCCGCAAGACCAGCCTGGACGAACTGCCGCAACTCATCAATGTCTTTAAAGGCGAAATGAGCTTGGTCGGTCCCCGCCCCATGTCCACACGCGATGTTGATCTTTTCGACCGCGGTATTCAACGCAAACGATTCAGCGTTCAGCCTGGGCTCACCTGTCTCTGGCAGATATCCGGGCGCAGCGATCTGCCTTTTGAAAAGTGGCTGGAATTGGATCTGGAATATATAGAAAACTGGTCATTCTGGTTGGATTTAAAAATTCTCTACAAAACCGTCCCTGCAGTATTATTTACTAAAGGAGCATTGTAGTTGGAGAAAGAAAAATGACCGACTTCGAAAACGCAACGTAAAACCACCCCGACAAGCAACCAAACAAGCGAATTACACAGTGGCAAAAAACGATCTGGCAACTTTGCTGAAGAGCGATTCGATCAGGTTAAGCCAGTAACCATGCTTTCGCATAAAGGCAAAATGGAAACAGTTCAGTCCTCGATGCACAGTTCTTTTGACACATGGGCGGAATGAATATTCAGTCTTCCGGATATCTACCGTCAATGTCAAGAATCTCGATAAACTCACGGCTCCGGTGGCGATCCTTGACCAGTCCATGAACCTTGCCGATGTAGTAATCGATGCCGGTCCAGCAAAGAGGCAGTTCCTAAGCGCTTATATTCATAATACCGGCCGATACTGGAGTTGCTTTCCGGGTACCGGGCGGAGTTGGGCTGCTATTTTTTTGATGGCTTGAATTCCTGGTTTCTCTTCGTAGTGGTTGATCCCCGCTCATAGGCACGGTCGGAAGATTGGTTGTCTTTGTATACACACAGGACATCGATCATCTTCTCCTCGAAACTGGGGTCGCGCTACTCCAGATATTAGCTGATTTTATGTAGGCGAACGTCACCATCTGTGATGGATATCACGAACCTTGCTCTGTAAGTACCCCTTTCGTTCGGCATAATTTCTATTAGGAGAGCAATAGAACCAAAATTACATATTGCCCTGCAGCAAGCTATTCCTATCAGAAAATAGAATCTCTTTTTATTTGCAATGTAATTTATTTATGAGTTAAAATAATTGAGAATAGAGAAAATATTTCACTAAGTCGCTCGTTGTCTAGCCTTTAAACTTTGTGCCAAATGATAAAACCGATGAGCAAATCGACTGGAAAAGGTGAAGCGGAGTATCCTACCGGAGTCAAGGATCAGAACAAAATAATGAAAACCAAAAACATCCTGGCAGCCAGATTAAGATCCTGCGGTTCCGGCAGGAGAAAGCATCCCAAATCTCTAGCTACATTCGTGACTAATTCCGCATGGTCAAGGCAGCTTTGGACGCAAAACAAACAATTATGAGGGCAATAAGCTGGAATACTACAATGAAATCGCCAGCGCATTACTCCGCCCTCTTAAGTGCCTTAAGAACAGTACCAGACCAACCAGTCAAGCAGCACAGAGATTTAAAAGACTTGCTTATGGTACAAAAACAAATCGCCCAAAGAACCTTTAGGCTTGCCCAGTTTTCAACCGGAACCGATCCGACAGGGAATGGACATGCCCATAACACTCTATTTAAAGCAACCCGGCAATCCGTTTGCGGTTGGCTCTGAATAGTCGTGGCTTATACATTTATAATTTCATTTTTTGCTCACCTTGGCAACCCTGACTGCAATTTGGTTACATAATTGTGAATTAGCGATTTTACATTTTTTTATAATAGTTATTTCATTTCGGTTAAATACATATTCCAAATAGAAACTGGCAAAGAATTTGCTTGGACATGTTGCATGGAATTCTTTGTCTTATGTTAAGAAGTACTTAAAACTATTTGGGATTTGAAAATGATATACAGAACATTATTTCAACGGTACATTGTGCTAGCATCGATATTTACCCTCTTTTCTCCGGCTATTTCGCTGGCTCTAACTCCTGTTGCACGCTGGGATGTTGTACCCTTTCAAAGGATTGAATTTGGAAAATCTTTCAATATAGGAGTAGTTGCATTTTCTAAGGATGGGATAGACAGGGTTGAATTTGAAGTTGATGGTCAAGGGTACTCTGGTGAAAATCCTCTTATATCAAATTCTATGACGTATAATTCTCGGACCAATGTTTATGAGTACTGGGTCCCATTACGCAGTTCTGGTTTCGCTTCTAATGGTGAATTTAGTGTGATAGCTACTATATATGGCAGCGACGGAGACACAAGAACCCTTGAAAAAATTCCCTTAATTGTCGACGCGACAGGAAATCTTTTTCAGCACAAAGCTTGGGTCAGCAGTATTACAGGAAATGATGCCACTGGTTTGGTAAACGACAGTTCCACGCGTTTCGCGACTATTGCAGGAGCGGCCAATGAGATTCAAAATAGGAATGGAGGAAAAGCTGACGGCGCAATAATTTATTTGGATGAGGGAACATATGCCATGGGGAGTGGATCAATAAATACTTTTGACGAGTGGCTTACAATTGCAAGAAACGCCGATGCTGAGAAAGAAGAGACAATACTCGATACTGGTGGAGATCTCACTGACACAAAACTCATAAAGGTAGATGGTGTTACCTTGCTAAGCAACGGCTCCAATAAGCTTATCTTCAGCACAGGTTTTCCACAAAATCTCTGGATTCACAACTCCCGCATCATTGGCTCAGGGAGATGGATTCAAGGTTCGAATCCTATCAATCATAAAGGCGCGTATTATACAGATACATATATCTACAATGTTGACAGAGCAGTGCGCGGAGGTCTTATCGCTCGTGGTCTCGAGATCAAGCAAATAGGAGAAGATGCTTTTCAAAATTTTCCTCTTGTCATAAACACCACTTTAGATGATCAGGATCCTGGTAGCACGTATTGGCACGCTGATTCGTACCAGTCATGGGGAGATGGACCATCCAATCGGATTATTTATAATTTTTACGGAACCGATTTACATTATCAAGGATTATTTATGCGGGCTACTCAATCCCCAGGAAACAATAATGCATTTGTAAACATGTTTTTGGAGATGCGCGAACCCGGAAGGCAGGGTAGCTCCGGGGGGAAAACCATACTTACAAATGGTGCACTTTATGGAGTCTGGGATCATTTATTGTTATGGCATTGCACGTTTCCGACGGAGTTTTTTGCTATAAATGCTGATGATTCTGGCTTTGGTTTCACCAATTCTTCGTTCATAGGCAATGTATTCTATGAATACCGTGATAATGTCACGAAAAATGGTGGAGACCCTTCTTATGCCGCTCCTGAAAATTCTGGAAATAATGACTTTCAGCACAATCACTATATTTGGAGTTGTACTGACCAAGGAAATTGCACCGGCTCGGAGCCACACTGGTATTCAAAATCACCCGATAGTGACATCAATGTATCCCAGACTGTCGGAGACCCCCAAATAGACCTTACAGATCCCGCATCCACTACCTTCGGAGAACCTCTTGCTGGCTCACCGCTGGTAAATAGGCTATCTTTTTCATTAGTTCCGGTTGACGTGCGGGGAAATTTAAGAGATCAGACTCCGGATGTAGGAGCTTTTGAATTTATGACAAATGACTCGCCACCTGTGTCAATCCCTCGTGGTTTCAGATTACTAGAGTAAAGAGTTTTTTTCAGTTCAGCTGCATATTGATGTTTCTTTTAGCCCCCATAGTAACTGAAGATTTACGGTTCATAGGCTTTTCAAATTAAAAAAAAGATGAATACTACCTAAATTGAAACCCATCTCGGATAAACATCTGGATGATTTTTCTATCGGGAATGCCACTCAACAGAATGCACGAAGGTTAAATATTGCCTATCTTACCACAAAATATCCTTCGGTAAGCCACACCTTTATCCGTCGAGAACTATGTGAAATAGAGAGAAGGAGGCACAAGGTTTTACGTCTTGCAATTCGCAAATCAGACGGAGTACTTGTGGACCCAAAGGACCAGGAGGAAGCTGCCAAAACCATACATTGCCTCAATCTGCCTCTTTTCAAACATGCTACCTCGTTTCTGCGAATAGCCCTGTCCAAACCGTTAGATCTTTTTGATGCACTTCGTGTAGCCATAGGGATGGGAGCCCGAAGTGATAGGGGAATACTCAAACATCTTGCATATCTCGTAGAGGCTTGTTCACTTTACAGGGTTCTGCAAGAGCATGGAATCCAGCATGTTCATGTCCACTTTGGCACCAACTCCACTGCTGTAGCCAGGTTGATATATCGATTGGGGGTAAGTTACAGTTTTACCGTGCATGGACCCACTGAATTTGACTCAGCAAATGCATTTGATTTACAAGGTAAAATTAGCGATGCACTGTTTGTTGTAGCAATAACAGATTTTTGCTATGCGCAGCTTTGTCGTTGGAGCAGTCCAAAGGATTGGCAGAAGATTCATGTTGTCGGATGCACGGTTGGTGAAGATTTTTTCAACTCGTTGGAATACAAACCGTTATCATCGAGCAGTAAACAGTTTGTCTGCATAGGTCGTTTGACTCCGCAAAAAGGACAACTCGTGCTTCTTGAGGCTTTCGTCAACTTAGTCGCAAAGGGATATGATGCTCGATTAGCCTTCGTGGGCGATGGCGAACTTCGCGATATTATAGAACAGAAAATCTCAGAAACTGGGATAGAAGAAAAAGTCCAAATCACCGGTTTTGTTTCAGAAAAACAAGTCCGTGAATATATAGCAAAAAGCCGGGCTCTTGTCTTGCCAAGTTTTGCCGAAGGTCTGCCTATGGTGATCATGGAAGCATTTGCAA
This sequence comes from Desulfobulbaceae bacterium, assembly GCA_016278675.1. Classification (GTDB taxonomy): domain Bacteria; phylum Desulfobacterota; class Desulfobulbia; order Desulfobulbales; family Desulfocapsaceae; genus Desulfopila_A. Next base: position 81,809 of record JADQBJ010000006.1, read on the forward strand.
TGGGTCGACCTGTCATAAGCACTTTTGTTGCAGGAATACCTGAACTTGTAAAGGATGGAGAAAACGGTTGGCTCGTTCCAGCCGGAAATATCAGTAAATTGATGGAAGCTATGATTGATGTGCTGAAAACACCTGTCAGCCGCCTGGAAGAAATGGCTGCCAATGGGTGTAAGTTGACTTATGAAAACCATAACACAAATACAGAAACAGCTCGTTTAGAGCAGATATTCATGAAATATATCAAGCCAATCACTGATGAATAAAAAGAAAATCCTGGCCATCTCCTCAGGAGGAGGACATTGGATACAATTGCTCCGACTCAGACCCGCTTTTGAAGGGCATGAAGTAGCTTATGCGACGACCAGAAAGGAATACGCTGCCGAAGTACCTGACTGTCGATTCTTTTTAATTAATGATGCAACTCGCTGGAATAAAATAGGTCTGGTCAAAATGGCAATACGTATTTTCTTTGTTTTATTTTCCTTTCGCCCCGATGTTGTCATTTCTACCGGAGCTGCCTGCGGTTACTTTGCTTTGCGTTTTGCCAAAATATTCAATGCCCGAACTATATGGTTAGACAGTATAGCCAATGTAGAAGTCCTCTCGTTGACAGGACAGCTTGTTCATTCCTATGCCGATTTATGGCTCACTCAATGGCCCGAGCTTGAGAAGCCGAATGGCCCATATTTCAAGGGGAATATTCTGTGATATTAGTTACTGTCGGGGGACAGATGCCCTTCGACCGCCTCGTTAAAGCAGTTGATGGTTGGGCTTCTTGGAATCAGCACATTTTTTGTTATGCGCAAATAGGGAAAGGCGGCTGGCGCCCCAAAAATATGGAATGGGTCGAATTACTGCCACCAAAAGTTCTTGCCGAAAAAATAAATAAAGCAAGTCTCGTCATTGCGCATGCCGGTATGGGAACGATACTCAGTTGTTTAGAGTTGGGTAAAAAACTGATCGTTGTCCCCCGCTATAGTTATTTGCGTGAAACCAGAAATGACCATCAGGTGGCAACAGCCCAACGCCTCGCCGCACTTGGTCTCGTAGTCTATGCAGCAGATGAGGAAAGAATCGTGCATCATCTTGACAACTATGAGAAGATAGTACCTCATAAGAGCACTTCATGCTTCGCGTCTCCTGAACTTATTGATTCTATTATTGAATTCATAAATCAGACAAATTAATCAGTCTCTATGAAAAAAAAAGCCAAAATTTGGGTCGTCTGTATGGGCGGTGAAGATTGGTGGTATCACAGTCATGCCCATTTTGATATCCAGATTATGAAACGATTTTCCAAACGATTGTCAGTTCTCTATATATGTTCAATCGGTATGCGCATGCCAAGTATCAGAAAAGACAAACAGTTCTGGTTGAGAATTAAAAGAAAAATCAACAGCATTCTAAGAGGGTTGAAAAAGGTTTCCCCCCAATTATATGTCTACAGTCCTGTTCCCTTGCCCCTATACAGGAGTCGCTTTGGACGATTTCTTAATGCCCTTATCCTGCGAATACAGATTCATGCTGTTTATCTTTACCTGGGAATAAAAAATCCTTTGCTTTGGATCAATACTCCAACAGCATGGGCGGCAATGGAAAAGGATGGTAAAAGAGGACTCGTCTATCAACGCACTGATGATTATGCTGCGTATGATTTTGACAATTTTGATGCTCAGTATGTCGCTAAGGTGGACATGAAATTACTCCAACGAGCAGACCTTGTCATCCATGTCAGTGAGGAACTCCACAGGGAGGCGAAGGAAATAACAAGGTGCTCACTGTTACTGCCTCAAGGAGTGGATGAAATGTTTTTTCGCTTCAATGGATCAACTCCTGAAGATTTAAAATTTATTCCCAGGCCAATATTAGGCTATGTCGGAAGCATGGACACCCATAAGTTTAATAGTCAGCTTATATTTCAAGTCGCCCGGAATCTCTCTGAATGCTCCTTTGTAATGGTGGGCACCCCTCATCCCAGTACGGATGAATTGCGAAAGCTGCCAAATGTTTATTTTTTAGGATACAAGAATCACGAGGCCATTCCAGGTTATATTCACAATTTTGATATATGCATTTTGCCAACCGCGCAGACTGAATGGGGCCTGAAGTGCCGTCCTATAAAGCTCATGGAGTATCTAGCAGCAAAGAAAGATGTTATAGCGACACCGACTCCGGCATCGAAAATATTTAAAGATCGAATTCATATCGCTGAGGATTTTACTTCATGGATAGATTTGATCCTGCATCTAACTTCATTAAATAATTCCGGAATAAAGCAATACCCTGATGTGGAGATTACAACTTGGGATAGCATATTTAGTATTATTTTCAATCAACTGGAGGAAAAGAAACTTGTCAGCTATTAAATGGCTGCTGAAAAAACAATTTTTATTGTACAGGCAGTTATATAATAAAAATCATCCTCTCCTATTGTAAATTTAAACTAATTAAAAATTCAGCTATACTCGATTATAGCATATCTACTTCCATACATTTTTCTCTTTATAAAAAGCATCTGTCCAAAAAGTTGTGGCCACTTAGCTATTACAGTAAAAAAACTGTATACCATTGTACTCCTATAATTGTTGGTTCTATTATATGTCTTGATATAAATCTTCATAAAGAGAAAAAAATAAAGAAGCGCCAAGCATAAGAAATACACATTGAATACTATAGATACAATTAAAGTAAATGTTGGAACAAAAAAAGCCCATATCCAGCAGCTTAAAGACTGCTTTAAGCAAAAGCTCTCTTTTTCCAAGAAGTGAAGGCTGCCCCCCTGGGCATAAGCATGTCCGGTCCGGACCGTCCTTCTCCACCATTGAGAAAAGCAGCAAATGTTCGCATCGTGTTTTGCCATTAGTTTGTCAAGCCGAAATATTTTCCAGTTAAACTGTCTTAACCTGTAGCACATCTCCGGTTCCTCACCTGCAATAACAGAAGGATTAAATCCTTTAATCTGTTGGAATGCAGATTTGCGGATCATAAAATCACCACCGCATGTTTCAGTTTCACCCGCTGGTATGTTCCATTCTATATCGCATAGAAGATTAAAGACACTGTCGTTAGGATATTCTTCTTTTCTTCTGCCTGCGACAACAGCGTACTGTTCATTTTCATCTAAAAATTTAGCAGCGCTGGAAAGCCATCCTTGGCACAACTGGCAATCTCCGTCAATAAATTGTATATATTCCAGTGAATATATCTTACTTTCAAGCAGTTTAAATCCTTCGTTTCTTGCTCGGCCAGCACTAAAAGGAATTCTTTTGTCAAGTTGGACAAGGTGTATCCCCAGAGAACGAGCATAAGCTACGCTTTCATCTTCAGAACCGGAATCAACATAGACAATCCTCCTGCCATCTATGTGACAGAGAAGTGTTCTGAGGCATCTTTTCAATCGCTCCCCCTCGTTCCGTCCAATAACAACGACCCCTATTGAAGCCTTCAAATATGTCATGTTCTACCCGTTATCCAGGAGCGAGAGGAGGTGGTTGAGGTTACTGATTGCTTAAAATTTCTACAATTTAACTCAACCCCTACTTTTCTACCTAACAATTCCAAATCCTCATCAAAAATCTGTTCGACATATCGCAGTACTGCATTAGAAAGCATTGGTCTCTCGGTCATAGTCCAAATTCGTCTGACCTTCCTTCTGACTGATTTCGGAATAAACGCTCTTCGAAAAAAGCGCAATGTTGGATCGTTTACTAAGGCATCGCGCCAAGCGCAGACCTTGAGCCGCTCCGACGATTTGTTGCTTTGAATATCATGACACCACTCGGGTTTTGCTGGAATTTCCAAGAAGTCAAAAATGGCCTGTAACTCTTGGCGAGGAGTAATTTGTAAACGCTCTGTAAATAAAGGCAGAATGGCGGAAAAGCCAAAGGTCGATATATATGGTTCCAACTGCATATTGTATCTGCCATATTCAATTAATTCAGGATGATGCCTTACGGCTGTATTTATATCGCATGATATATTTCCCTGGGACCATTCATGGATATAGTGTGATATAAGCCGGTCGACCGGATGGCGCATCAGGTAAATGCATTTAATTTCAGGACAAAATGATTTGATTCTGTTAACTGTCTCTGGGTAGTTTGGCAGCTTGGAATAGTTCGTACTTGACTCACCCTTGACTTGACCATGCCCGGCTTTTTTGAAAAAAGACTGATACCAGATAGAACCTTTCTCATAATTCTCAATATCGCTAAAAAAACTAGGTTCCTTTGGAGTTGCCATAAAAAAGGAATCATGAAGGCTAAGCTGCTCATGAAGTGTACTTGTTGCACATTTCATGGCACCAATGAGGATAAAATCCGGTTTATAAATATCAGTTGTACTTTTCATACATTACTTTAACCCTTTATTTTAAATATTTTCTCGTCCGCTCATTTAATAAAAGTTTTATTTTTCGTTCTGAAGATTCTAATCTTAATTTTTTAGCAAAAAAGTATCCTGCGGTTAGCCGGAAACCATAACGTCGAAATCTAAAATTTTTTCGGAAAATCCAATTTTGTATTTGAAGAAAAATTTTCAGCATGCAAAAAGGCTCATTTTTCGTCCTAAAACAAGGTAAATACCCTCTAGCAGCCATGCGCTCAAAAACTTTGGATTCAACCAACTTGATTTGCCTCTCAGACATTTTTCTTCTCCACTGTTGAGTTAGCCTTGGGTCTGGCAGTGAATATGAAGTATGATCTGGGTATGACATCATTTTTCCATCATATTGAACATCTAAAAAGCTGCAAATAGTTGAAAGTGTTTCTTTTGGTGAGAGGATCAATTCTTCTGATTTGATTTCGATAAATGCGTTTATTTCTAGAACTTGTTTAACACGTTCCCATAACCTTTCAGCTTCCACCCATCTGTCTACACCATTCCAGACATTTCCAGCCCATCCCATTCCAATATTTGAACGAGCAACATCACGAGGGTCGCGGAATAAATGAATAAAGCGAGCCTGAGGAAACACCCGGAGCAATCTATCATAGTGCCTATGACAGGTTGCTCCTATTATTGACTTATTGTCTAATTCTTGTTTTTGGGCGAGAAAACTTTTTACTATTTCAAGATATTCTGAAGATTTGTCAATTTTTAAACCAGACGCTTGAAAAATTCTATTGGTTGACAAGTAATAGATATAATGTTCAACATTTGGCAATCTTTCATCTTCTGTAATAAGATCAACTGCATATTCGAATTCATTTAGCCAAGAAATATCTGGATGCCCATTGAGCATCAAACGAAGCAATGTAGTTCCAGATCTTTCAGCGCCAACTAAAAATATCGGATTCATTGCCATGTCTTTATCTTCTTTTCTGAAGTTGTTGGATTCTCTAACATCTGTTCTATCTCCAGGGAAAATCGCCCCAGAAGTAGAAGTACAGAAACATATTCATAATTAAGGGCCTGCCTGATGATAATTTGCCTGAGTGCTATAAGAAGTATTTGAGAAATTTTACAAATTGCAATCGAAAAAGAGATGAATAAGGATGGAAAGAGTGAGAGGTCAAGCATACTAGGATAAATTATTGATTTAACGCCTAATCTAGCCTATCATAACTGAGTTCCTCACTCTCCATCCTCTCAAAAGTCTATCATTTTTTTAACTGTTTTTTCCACCATAATCCTCCTCCTTCTCAAGTTTGTTCTTTCTGATTATCCCCCCGGAAACTCAGCATCTCCTAGCCTAGTACCATGTAACATTTATAAGTTCGGATAAAGCTTTTTAAGTTTTATCCGCGCATCAGTTGTTGTGAATTGCCAGTCAATAGCTTTCGAACCGTTATTCCGATTATGCTCCCAAGTTGAAACTTCAGCTTGCATAGTCGCTATATCTGGAATGCGGCGATCGAGACACTGGCCTTTTAGAACGCTAAGTTCGATCTCTGCCATATTGAGCCAGCTACCGTGTTTCGGGGTATAATGAATTTCGAGTCGTTCTGCTAAACGAGAAGGTTCAAACATTTCATAAAGAGAAGCCACATTGTGAGTATTCAGGTTATCCATAACAAGGCGAACTTTAATTGCATCAGGATATCGCTCATCAAGCATCTGTTTGATTTGCTTTGCCCAGTCTTTTCTGGTGCGACGTTCGGTGATTGCCACATGTCGTCGACCAGCCAAAGGTTCAACCTCCATAAAAATTTGCGCTACGCCATTTCTCACATATTCATCGTCAAGGCGCGCTGGTTGTCCGGGTTTGCAAGGGATCTGTGTACGAACTTCACCAACCAATTGTTTGCAGGACTCATCCATACATACCACCGGATATTTCGGATCATAAGCCAGATGGTACACCTCCAACACATCCTCCATTGCCGCTACGAAGGCGGCGCTCCCTTTTGGTGGGATTTTCCAGTATTTTTTGAGGTGAGGCTTAAATTCATTTTTTTTAATACCCGTTGCACCGTCATGTGCGAAACAGAAGGTGCAAGATCGAGTTCAACCACTTTGTCTGCAAGTAATCTTACCGTCCATCGGCGATGTCCCGGTGGAGCTTCAGAGCAAGCCAAAGCGATAAGTCTTGCCTCAAAAGCCCCATCAAAAATTACTTCGCGTGGAGGCCGTACTCGTGGTTTACGAACAAGTGCCGCCTCAAGACCTTCTTCAACAAATCGCTTTTTTAAATGCTCGATGGTACGGCTGGTTATACCGAGAGCAGTAGCAACATCAGCAACTTTCCAGGCCGGACCGTTTGGAGAAGCATCGCAGAGCAATAAAGCTCGGGCATGGATAAATTTTTTGGCTGGTGTTTTGCCGTTACGCGTTAATGCCTCCAGTTCTTCACGTTCTGAAGAGGTCAGTGTAACTCGATATCGTGGTGTCATAGCAGCCTCCTTGTAGTGGTTGCTTATATTATACACGATTTCGAGATATATACGAAATATTATATGTTACATGGTACTAGGCCGGGACTGCTCTTTTCATCGGGACGCCGTAAATCCGTCCATGGGAGCTTCGCGGCAGACGTCCGGGCTGCGGAGACAGGTTATTCTTTTAATTACTACATTACTCACGCCATACCTACTTCTAACATTTTATGCATGTAGCCCATTATCATGGCAATTGGTAGCTAACCATTAATCAGCAACTTGGAAGGTCTTCCCTTATCCTTTTTTTCATAAATATTTATATTTTCAAATACTTATCTATATTCTTCTCTGGTTGTCATTTCTCCCTCAAGCAAGGAGAAATTATTTTTTCTATAATCTTTTTTATGATTTCAGGTTTGCTCTCAACTCGAAGAATTTGCTATAATGAACAGCACAAGACGATAGGAATTCCAGAAAATCGATGGCCTGGCACAAAAAGACATCGACTTGCCTCTCGCCCAGAAACGTGCACAATCAATGCCTAGTGCCACTACTTTTCATCAAGTCGGGGAACGGGTAATTTTCGATCAAGTTTTTCACATATCCATTAGTGACCACTATATTCTCACCATATTTGTTCCCCGTAGGTAACCAGCTATTTTGAAATGGCAAAATACAGTTACAAAAACAACTCTTCCTAAAAGATGAACAAATTGAATCAAAAAGTGGAAATATTTGAAATATCAACAATCCTAACCGCCTGTATCCTCATTTTACATCTTCTTTCAGGTTGCAATGAAGGGAAAATGAATGAAAACAAAGCACTCCACCACGAACTATCTGCTGTACCAACTGCAAAGTGGCAACAGCTTGCGAACAAAAAAATATACTTCGGACATCAATCCGTAGGTATGAATATTTTGGACGGTATACAAGATATCATGAAAGAAAATCCGCAAATAGAATTAAATATCAAGGAAGCAAGTAGCGGGTTCGGCCAACACGGTGGAGGAGGCTTTTTCCATTCGCGTATCGGGAAAAATAAAGACCCTATATCGAAGATGAGAGAATTTAAAGAAAAAATGACCTCTGATTCTTCAGAAGAAATTGACATAGCCATTCTGAAATTATGCTATGTGGATATTACCGGAAATTCAAACCCTGAAGAAATATTTAAGGACTATGCTTCAACTATTGAAGAGATAAGAAAGAAAAACAATAGAACCAAGCTCATTCATTTTACAGTTCCCTTAACAAAAAATGAGAGTGGTATTGAGGCCTGGCTAAAGGGAATATTTGGCAAGCCTTTAAACGGACATAAAGAAAATGCCAACAGGTGGAAGTACAACAAGCAATTGCTCATTTATGACCACGGAAATGAAATGGTTTTTGACATTGCCAAAATAGAGTCGACACTGCCTAATGGCCCAAAAGTGTCCTATGAACTGGACGGCAATCAATATTATTCTCTGGCCCCGGAGTATACATATGACGGAGGCCATTTAAATGAGGTAGGACGAAAAATAGTGGCAGAAAAGCTATTGCTATTCTTAGCAAATCATCAATAAGACTGCATTGCAGGGGTAAGTATGAGTACTGAACCAGCCATTCCAATAGTGAAGGTTACTTTGTCTGGGGAAGCAAGCACACCAACTCATGCTAAACACTCACTAAGAAAACATGCAATACATGGTTCGTTTTGGACGCTGGTCACTTTTGCTTTTTCAAGGCTCCTTCGGTTAGGCGGCAATCTGATTCTCACACGAATGCTTTTTCCAGAAGCGTTCGGAGTAATGGCTTTAGTTAATGTGGTGATCCACTCGCTGGAGATGTTCTCCGATCTCGGTATAGGGGCTGCACTCATACGTGACCCTCGCGGAGAAGATCCTCGATTTTTTAATACGGCATGGACGATAGCTGTCCTTCGAGGTCTATTGCTATGGCTTGTTTCAGTGGCCATATGTTTCCCTGCAGCCCATCTCTTTGAAATACCTTCACTTGTACAATTCATTCCGGTCGCAGCACTAAGTGCGGTTCTTACAGGACTGACTTCGCCGGCGGTATATATTCTGAGAAGACGAGTCGAGCTAAGGCCACTTATGATATGGGAATTAAGCTCGCAATCGCTAGGCCTGATCAGCATTATTCTGATTGCCTATTTTTTTCCTTCAGTATGGGCTCTAGTGATTGGCAACGTGATTCGCTCGTTTGTAGCTTGTTCTAGCTCATATCGATTGCTTTCCGGCGTGTCAGTTCGTTTTGAATGGAACTCTCGGGTTGCCCGGGACGTAATCCGATTTGGTAAATGGCTGTTTTTAAGCACTGCAATAACAGCCTTGATCAGGGAGGGCGACAAAGCGATACTCGGTATAAATATAAATATGAATGATTTGGGGCTCTATGCTCTGGCTACTTTTTGGGCAAATAACGTAATAATTATGATGACGCAGATAAACTCAAAAGTATTGTTTCCACTCTATTCACAAGTGGCTAATCAAGACGAAAATCAACTTCGACAAAAGGTTTTCAGAGCGCGGCTGGCTTTAATGGCCCTTTTACTTCCTCCATTATGGATGCTCGCTATCGGAGGGCAATGGTTTATCGAACTACTCTATGACCCACGCTATTTAAAATCTGGATGGATGCTGCAGCTTTTGGCGATTAGTGCCATTGCACAAACCCTCGGTATGGGGTCGCTCAATGCCGTATTGGCAAAGGGGGATTCATTTGCCTGCATGGTCGTTCAAACATCTCGTGCCGGGCTGGTCATAATCTGCATGTTGGCGGGTTGGTTCATCGCCGGACTTGCCGGACTCATCGGCGGAATCGCCATAGGTAATCTATTAGTATATCCAGTTTTGACATGGGCCATATCCAGGCATAAGCTTTGGATGCCACAGATAGACCTCTTGATCATCGGATCCTCAGCCGTGATTATCTGTATCGGCCTTACATTCATTCGCTGATTCTGTTTCCTATAGGAGTCCATATGTCCAGTGTGATATCCTGCAGCAAATCTGAGGACAATACCAAGCGCAGACTACCTGACTTTGTAATTATTGGTGCCGCCAAGTCAGGAACAACAACATTGCACAGATACTTGATGCAATTTGAGCAGATATTCGTTCCCATCCAAAAGGAGTTGGAGTTTTTCGTACGGAATTCCCGCACACGTGGTTTGGATTGGTACTCCTCACAGTTCGCAGACGCAACGAATTCTCAGCTCTGCGGAGAGGCCAGCCCTTCATATTCCTTCTATCCTCAGTTTTTAGAAACATCTCGCCGGATGCATGAAGTGATCCCAGACGCAAAAATTATTTATATCGTACGCCATCCCGTAGATCGGGCTTTCTCCCACTATTATCAACGTGTGAAATCAGCTCGACACTTAGCGCAAAGAAGTAAAGATAGATTCCAGCAGTGGACCATTGAAGAAATTGAGCTGTGTCAAATGATTCAAGCTGCAGAACAGCGAGGTGGGCTTGCAAGAGGAGCAAGCTTTGAGGATGTAATCGAAAAGGCGAACTGGATAATTGAAGCTGGCAGATACCATTCCCAGCTGGAACAGTATTTACGTTACTTTGACCGTGATAAGATTTTGGTCCTGTTTTTCGAAGACCTGGTGAACAATCGTACCAGAATGCTTGCTAGACTCCTTAAGTTTTTAGGGGCTGATCCGGCTGAGGCAACTAAGGCAGCAACAGTTAAAGCAAATACATCGGCAGAGCATAGTCGGGTCATAGCATGTGATCATATTATCGCCTCGCTCCGCTCGATACCGGGGGCAACGTCCATTGGTAATCTTTTGCCTAAAAGGGTGAGGCATTTGCTTTATTCGTCTATGGAAGCAACAACCTATGGCAAAGACGTAAGGAGGAAATATGATCCCCCCCCAATGTTAGCCGAGACGCGCCAACGACTGCTTGCGGATTACCGTGACTCTAACCAATGGCTTCAAGAGTTTACCGGGCGAGACTTGAATCATTGGAACAAATGATTGCTCCGTTTCGCACTCGGGGAATAACTTATCCACATTTACGATGACGGTAAGTTTAGGAGACATTTCATGAGGTATACCAAGAACAAACTTCGTATCAACTGGATAATGCCAGGCGCAAACCTTTCAGGAGGCATAAAGTCAAACCGGCTGATCGCCGAAGCGATGGTTCGGCTTGGGCACGACGTTAATATTGTCTTTATCGCCCTTTCGAAGCCCTGGCCGAAGATTTGGAAGCCTCGAAGATGGTTGCGGCGTGTCAGAGATGAGTTGGCGATATGTGAACGACAGCACCATCACCTTGAACACTCATTTGCAACATTAATACCGGTGATGGATCACAAGATCCGGCCAAATCATGTACCGGACGCCGACATCACCATCGCTACCTGGTGGCAAACACGAGAGTGGATTGAAGATTTACCAGCCACGAAGGGGATCAAGGCTTACTTTATCCGCCACCACGAAATTCACGGAGGCGACCCCGAAAGGGTAGCGGCTACATATCGCATGCCAGGAATAAAGCTAGTCATATCGAAGTGGTTGCAAAGTATCATGGCAGAAGACTACGACGATCCGAAGGCCGTTCTTGTCCCTAATGGTGTGGACTGGCTGCAATTCGAGTCTCAGCCGCGAGGACGTGCTACAAGACCTACGGTAGGCCTGCTCTACGGTCGGGAAGAATGGAAAGGTGCGACCACGGCATTTGAGGCCTTGCGTCTTATCCGGGAAAAATTTCCTCACTTGCGGGCTGTCGCCTTTGGATCATCACTCATCCTAAAGGCATATAATCCACCTCAATGGTTGGAATTCCACCTCAGACCTGAACAGGACGAAATCCCCAGAATCTATCAGCAAACAGACTGCTGGATTGTGCCATCGACTGTTGAGGGATTCGGAATGCCCGGCCTTGAAGCCGCTGCTTCCCATTGCCCGATTGTAAGCACGCGATGCGGAGGACCAGAGGATTATGTTGAGAATGGTAGGTCGGGGTATCTGGTTCCTCCCAGTGACCCTGTAGCGATGGCTAATGCTGCATGCAGTGTGCTGGAGCTGGCAGATGATCAATGGCGTGCGATGAGTCGAGCCAGTTATGAGATATCTAAGCGGTTTGACTGGGACTTGTCGGCAAAAATACTTGAGAACGTTTTATATCATGCAGTCAATGACCAGAAATCAACTGATCGACAATTGCAGGGAGGAAGCTCCTGATGCTTCCAACGGTTCATATCATGATGTTCGGCTGGCCGATAGTGAGCTTATTTCTGTTTTTTTGCTGTCGCCCAAGAAGTGCCGTGCTTATAAGTCTCTTGTCCGGCTGGTTGCTGTTACCCCAGTTTTCTTTCTTGCTGACTGGAATCCCTGATTATACGCGAACAGCAGCAGTAGTTCTTGGTATTTTACTAGGCGTAATCATCTTTGATCCTGGTCAACTGGCTCAAATTCGCCTGAGATTTTTCGACATCCCGACCATTGCCTTGTGCATGTGTCCAATGGCCAGTTCTTTAAGTAACGGGCTCGGGATTTATGACGGCATTTCTGCAGTCTATACAAACACAATAAATTATGGAATACCTTACATAATTGGACGAACGTATTTTTCGGAGCCAAAAGGTATGCGAGAATTTGCAAAAGGATTAGTCATCGCCGTTCTCTGCTATACTCCTTTGATCCTTTATGAGTACCGCATGAGTCCTCAGTTACACAAAATCATCTACGGATTTATGCAGACTCATTTCCACATGGTTCTGCGACTAGGCTGGTATCGACCAATGGTCTTTTTGCGTCACGGTCTGGAACTTGGAACGCTGGTGAGTGGTGCCACGTTAACAGCTTTCTGGTTACGGCGAACCCGCTCTGTTGCGAGGTATGGATGGCTATCTGCTGGATCGGCAGCTTTATTTTTATTCGTCATTCTTCTACTCTGCCGGGCATTGAATGGATATGGCACATTTATTATTGGTATCATAGTTCTCTTCGCAATCAGTATACTCAAAATCCGCACTGTAGCACTCTTGCTTGTGTTGCTTCCAATGATATATATCCAAGGGCGTATTGTAATGGACTGGGATGCAGCCCCGTTGATAGAAGCAGCCGAATCAATCAATGTATCGCGCGCCAGATCTCTGGAAAGCCGGATCTGCCATGAGTCCGCGCTTATCGACAAGGCGTTACGACGCCCTTACTTTGGGTGGGGTGGGTGGGACCGTAATCGCGTCAATAAAAACACAGGGTGCCCAGGGAGACAAAATTCTGTCACTGACAGCTTTTGGATTATTGTTTTTGGCCAGAATGGTTTTCTTGGCTTGCTAAGCCTCTATACAGTGCTGCTATGGCCGATCCTTTTGCTGATTAAACGCTTACCCGCGGTTGAATGGTCCCGGCCTGTAAACGGCCCTGCGGCCGCACTGTCGGTGGTGCTTTTAGGATTTACAATCGACTCCATGGCAAATGCAATGATCAGCCCTATCTATTTTGTCATTGCCGGGGCACTTATCTCTTACCAACATATCCCGGACTTTGCGCAAAAGGATACTTCTGTCATCACATTTACTGCCGAGGTAAATCACAACGGATAAAATGAACACTCGAAAGCAGATGATTTTTCGACTTGCTGTTATAATCATCAATTACCGAACGCCAAATTTCATTCGGAATTGTCTCGAAAGTCTCAACAGCCAGCTTGACCCGCAGCGCGATATTGTGGTCATTGTCGATAACGCGTCCAACGATGGATCTGATTTTATAATAGAACAGTTCATCAAGGAACGAAGCTGGACACAATGGGTACGCCTCTTGCGGTCCCCGAAAAACGGAGGTTTTTCAGCTGGAAATAACTATGGAATCCGGCGGACCAATTCAAAATTCTACCTTTTGCTCAACAGTGACACTCTTGTCCGGCCCGACGCAATCAAGCAACTACTATATGCCAGTGAAAGATATAAGGAAATTTTCCTGTTTAGCCCGAGGTTGGAATGGCCTGACAGGAAACCCCAGAAAAGTTGCTTTCGTTTTTGGCGTCCTTCTCATGAGTTTTTTGCCGCTGCGCGGACTGGAATGGTGGAGAAGCTGTTTGCTTACCAGGGGATCACCTACTCTGATCCCCACCAACCGATGACACCTGATTGGATAAGTTTCGCCTGTGTACTGATCCGGAAAGAGGCGTTAGATCGCATTGGCTTGCTTGACGAAGGCTACTTCATGTACTTCGATGATATGGATTTCTGCCGACGAGCACGCGAGGAAGGGCTGGATATACTACACTGGCCGGCTGCACGTGTAGTACATCTTCGAGGCGGTAGTGGGCCAGTCAAACAATTGGCGGCTGCGAGAAAACGTCCTCCTAAATATTGGTATTCTTCACGTAACCGTTACTATGCCAAATTCTATGGCCGCCTAGGATTATGGCAGGCAAATTTATTTTGGTACGCAGGCCGTATTCTTTCTCTGGCCCGCGAAATGACCAGGCTGAAGCAACCTCACACCTGCGAACGGCAATGGCTCGACATTTGGACCAATGCCTTAAAACCACTGGAAAAACAGTCAATTTTCTTTACTTCAGAGAAATGCAATGAAAAGGATGTCTGATTTTCTTTATCATTGGCTGGTTAAATGTGGCGCAAGATAATGAGTATCCAATTAACGATATGGTTATCATGGAGAAATAAAATCCGGGAATTCAAAAGATGAAGATACTGAAGGAAATATGGCGAGCTATGTGGAGCAGCTGGGAGCGTTCTCTCTTCTTATATGCACTGGTCCGCAATCTGCCGGGGCAATATGGCTTTCTGTTGCGAAAATGTTTGTTGATCGGGAAATTCGGCTCAACCGGAACGAACATCAAAATCCATGAGGGTTTCCGGTTCCGACAAATCCACAAGATATATTTAGGTGACTACATCAATATCGGCGTTGACTGTTTTATTCAAGCAAGCGGTAGCCTTGAAATCGGCGATTATACTCTAATTGGCCCGGGGGTGAAGATTTGGACCCAGAACCACATCACGGACAGTACCGATATCCCTATCCAAAAACAGGGAACAGAGTATAAGAAAATTATAATCGGCCGGGACTGCTGGATAGGTTCTAATGCCTTTATAATGCCTGGTGCCGTACTCGGAGACGGCATTGTTGTCTCGGCGGGTGCCGTAGTTGGCGCTAAGCAATATCCCCCATTCGCAATTCTCGCCGGTAATCCTGCACGCATTATCGGGATGCGAACAAATAATCCTCATCATAATGCTATGCAGAAACAAAGAAAAGAATCACAGATACTGTCGGATGTTGATTCTTGATTTATTGAGGAAGGTGGAGATGTTGAAAGCCAGTCCATTCCGGCCAATGCAAACGCTGGGTAAAAGCTTAACGGCTTGGTTGAACCCGATTGCCCGTATGTTCCGCTACTATAAAAGCAATGGTATCCTCGAAGGATTTCACCGGAAAATGAAACTCATTCAGCGAAGAGCATATGGGTTTAGGAATTTTGAAAATTACCGCTTGCGCGTAAGAGTTTTGTGCGGGTAAAACTGATGGAAATTTGATCAGATTTGATGGCAGGGATATGGACCATCCCCTTTCTTTGATGTAGACCCGCTAAAAGCTTAACGGCTTGGTTGAACCCGATTGCCCGTATGTTCCGCTACTATAAAAGCAATGGTATCCTCGAAGGATTTCACCGGAAAATGAAACTCATTCAGCGAAGAGCATATGGGTTTAGGAATTTTGAAAATTACCGCTTGCGCGTAAGAGTTTTGTGCGGGTAAAACTGGTGGAAATTTGATCAGGATTGATGGCAGGGATATGGACCATCCCCTTTCTTTGATGTAGACCCAGATTAACCAGCTGTACTTTCCGGGTAACCTTGATATTACTGGTACGCCAGGCAGGATTCGAACCTGCGACCTACGGATTAGAAGTCCGATTTTTTAACCTTCACCTACCTTCACTAACTATCACTTAAACAATCAATTAATGTTGCATATACGTGCATATATGGTATTCTATGTTTAACATATCATCATTTACCAAAACACGCTTTAATCAATTTTGGGCGGGACAGGAGCGGGACAAAATAGACCTACGGACTTTTGCAGGGAGGCCGGACAATGGCGGGACAGTGGATCAAGACGAAAAGTACAGGGGTCAGATACCGACAGCATGCCACTCGAAAGCATGGCGTTAATTACGACAGATATTTTACTATCCGGTACAAGATAAGCGGCAAGGAAAAATCAGAGGGGCTTGGTTGGGCCTCGGAAGGATGGACAGAGCGCAAATCTTCCGCTGTGCTTGCCGAATTGAAAGCAAACCATACCACCGGGCAGGGACCAACCTCATTAGCTGAGAAACGCGAAATAAAGAGTCAGAAAGAAGAACAGGAAGCAAGGCAGAGGGAAGCTGAAGAACAGCGAATCAAGCTTGAAAATGACACTATCCTTGACAAGATATTTCCTAAGTATTGCGAAGCCAATAACAAGAAAAAAAGCTTACGCGACGAAATCAGCTATTATCGTAACTGGATCGGCCCCTACATCGGCAAAAAGCGGCTGGATGAAATAGTCTTACTCGATCTTGAACGAATCAGGAGAGCAATGGAAAAGGCAGACCGGGCACCTCGGTCGATTCAATACGTGAAAAGCATTGTCCGGCAGGTCTATAATTATGCCTCTGCACACAATATTTATTCCGGCTCATTACCTACAATCCATTTCCTGAAAAAGCAGAAGATTGATAACCGCCGGCAGCGATACCTTGAACCAGCAGAGGCGGCATTACTTCTTGACGAGATCCGCAAGCACTCCGAACAGACATACAGAATATGCCTTTTGTCTCTCAATAGCGGCATGAGGTTTGGAGAAATTGCCCGGCTACAATGGCAGCATATTAGATTAAACAACAGGGAAATATTTGTACTCGATCCCAAAAACAGCGAAAGCCGAACAGTCCCTATGACAAAGGCTATTATTTCCATGTTTGAAAGCATGGAACCGGGCAAGCCGAATGAATTGGTTTTTCCTGCCAGGGGCGGCGGTAAGATGACGGCCATATCTAAAGTTTTTGACCGCACTGTACTGCAGATGGGGCTCAATGACGGCGTGGAGGATCGAAGAATGAAAGCCGTGTTTCATTCCCTGCGGCATAGTTGCGCCTCATGGCTCGTTAATGCCGGTGTTGAATTGCCTGTTATAGGTAGAATCCTGGGACATAAGAGCCTTGCCATGACAATGCGGTACAGCCATGTGAACGACAACAGCGTACAAGGCGCAATGGCAATACTGGACAACCAGCAGAAGACGGCGGACAAAGCGAAAATTCAGAAAATCAGATAAAACGTTTTTCCCGGTCTAGCTCGACGGAGCGAAAAGCGGTACACCCTGCCGCTTGACCGGGGATTTTTCAGGGTAATCTTTAAGGGTGAAGATATGGAAGGTTGCATATTACCAGATTTCGATTTTTCCGATAAAGCAATAAAAATTCTCGACAATTTGCTGGACTCGCAAGGAGTTTTCGACCAGGAAAAAAGAAGAATCTTCTATCGCTCTATCAGGGTGGCTTGTCAGCATTATGTAGCCACTCAAGGAGATGATTTCCGAGAGAAGGAGATTCCAGTCAAACTCCGAGAATTGAGGGATTTGTTAGATTCTATCAAGGGGCCGCTTGATTCTGTAGTGAATATTTTGAACGATGAAGATCTTCTATGGGAAGCTGAAAATTTAACGATTAAGCATTCACGTCCAAAGAACATAAATATTGAGAGACGGAAGGCATCAATCGAGCTGGCAAAAATGGATATTCACTTCCTTTTTGAGTGTCTCAATGAAGTCGTTTTACCTCGCCAGAAAAAGAGAGGGCGCTCCACTGACTTTGCCGGTCATAATTTGTGTGAGATGATCTTACAAGCTTGTCTGATGGCTGATTTTCGAAATTCGATTGCAAAGACATATTCCCCTACCAGCGGCCAGACGACCGGGGGTGCATTTGATGTACTAAAAGCACTTGAAGAGGATAACATATTGAAAACCTCCCTGGTGGGAACTATGGAAACCCTCCGCGATGAAATGAAAAAGGAGATTGAGTAAAAATAACCTACTGAAAATACACAAGGATATAATTCAAACTACACGCCATTCGGCTTTTTTAAATCATAACAACCACCTACCTCTTTTATAAATTCACCTTTTTTATCCATTTGTTTTCATTAATTAAACCATGTTACACCGTTTCTTGAATGTTGGAGTTTGGGGCTATTACCCCTGACTTGTTCAATAGTAAATAAAAGGAGATGTGACATGGTGAAGAATTCCGAGCGGGCAAAGACAATTATTCTCGAGGCTGGTAAGCGCTGGCCTTCAACCATCATCACCCGTAAAGAAATAAACCGTTTTACCGGAGGGGTGATTGCACCCGGGACCCTTGCAAATTTAGACTCGCAGAAGCGTGGTATTCCCGGTGCATTTCGCATTGGTCGTACAGTTGCCTATCCTGTCGATCAGGTATGTGAGTGGTTGATCAGTCGCCTTGAAGATTAAATTCATTTTGAGAGGATCTTATGACCGCTCACAAAGTCAATTCGAATAACGGTGTAATGCTGCTACCGGGAGAAATCGAAGCCATTGAGCAAATAGCCTTGTACATCGAAGAAGCTCGAGGAATGGCACCTCGGCAGCTGGCGAGGCAGTTTGTTGCACTCGTCGAAAATGGCGAGCTGACCCTTACGGAGGCTCTTAATTGTCTGCGGGGGCACTATGAGACCTTGGCAAAGACCACCCCATCGATACCCAACCATTGAGGTCTATTTTATGAAGCGACTCAGGGTCAAAAATTGGGATCAGTTTCAACATTTCAAGGACCGGTGCCCACCATGGATCAAGTTATACAAAGATCTGCTGGATGATCCAGATTGGCATGAGCTCAGCGGTGACCAAGCAAAAGTACTGGTGATGTTATGGCTAGTAGCATCTGAGGATTGTGGTAAAGAGGGGGGGTTGCCAGAGATAAAGAAATTAGCCTTCAGGTTGAGAATAAATGAGCACAAACTTAAGTCATATATTCAGCAACTTAGCCACTGGCTGATACATGATGATATCGCGACGATATCAGAACGGTATCAAGATGATGCACCAGAGACAGAGACAGAGACAGAGGGAGAGACAGAGACAGATGCGCTCATCCCCTTTGGAGAATTTTGGGATCTCTATCCTCGAAAGCAGAACAAAGCATCAGCGCAAAAAGCCTGGAAAAAGCTCAAAGTCAATCAGGCGTTATTTGAACAAATCCAAACTACTCTTCAATGGCAACAAGAGTCACGTGATTGGCAGAAAGACGGAGGTCAATTCATTCCATACGGCTCAACCTGGTTGAATCAACGCAGATGGGAAGACGAGCAACCAGATAGCCAATCGTCTTTCGACTGCGAAGCCTGTCAATACAAACTTCATGGACATTGTGACGGAGGGAAGGAGCAATGCAGCAACTTCACGCCAGTAAATTGAAAGTACCGCCGCACAATCTAGAGGCTGAACAGGCTGTACTCGGAAGCATGCTGCTTGATGAGAGGACAGTACCCGCCGTTATCTCCAGAATAAGTGAGGCCGATTTCTATTCCCCGGCGCATAAAATCATCTTCACCGTTGCAAAAGAGATTTTTCAGACAGGCAAGACGCCCGACACAATTTCCGTTCTGGATACTCTCCGAAAAAAAAGCAAACTGGATGGGATTGGCGGGGCTTCCTTCTTGGCAAAATTGACCGACATCATCCCTTTAAGTTCCAGGATCGGCAACTATTGCCGAATTATCCACGAAAAATCCCAACTGCGCAGGATGATTCAGGTTGCAAGTGGAGTTGTCGCTGACTGTTATTTGGAACAGGATCCACAAAGCATAGCCGATGATTTCGGCAGAGACTTTTTCGAGTTGGCAGCTGGCCGAAGCAGTGAAGGTGCCAAATCAATCGAGGACAGCCTCTCCGAAGTATTTGACGAAATCGAGAAGCGCCACAAAAAAGGTGATGGTCTTGCAGGTATTGAAACCATGTTCTTCGACCTTGACCGGATACTTTCGGGACTGTGCCGCTCTGACTTAATAATTCTTGCTGGCAGGCCTTCCATGGGCAAAACCGCCTTTGCTATGCAACTTACTGAGAACGTCGCCAGGCAAGGACACCGGGCTCTTGTTTTTAGCCTCGAGATGTCACGTAATCAGCTTATTGAGCGTAGTTTGGCAAGGCTCTCGGGCGTCAATCTCAGCTCTATCAGGAGCGGTTCAATAACTGATTCCGATTGGCCGAAGCTTATCAACTATCGCGGTGCGCTGCAGGCCTTGCCCGTTGTCATAGATGACACGGCCGCACTCTCCATTACCCAAATAAGAGCAAGAGCCCGGATGATCCATTCAAGAAATACGCTTGGCTTGATCGTGGTTGATTACATGCAGTTGTGTCGTGGAGAAGGTCAAAACAGAGAACAACAGGTATCTGAAATTAGTAGAGGATTAAAAGCTCTTGCTAAAGAGCTAAATGTGCCAGTCGTTGCCCTCTCACAACTTAATAGGGGGCTAGAAAACAGGACAGATAAACGTCCGATGATGGCCGATCTTCGCGAATCCGGCGCTATCGAGCAGGATGCCGACATCATCTGTTTTATCTATCGTGACGAGGTCTATAACAAGAGCTCGGAAAATCCGGCAAAAGGTATTGCCGAGATCATAGTAGGCAAACATAGGAATGGGCCGACCGGGATTGTGAAATTATGTTTCTCCGGCGGGACCGTCAGTTTTCAAAACCTTGTCAGGTAAGGAGGTATGCTCGATGAGTTCAAAAACGAGTCTAATTAATTTCAAAGAGATCGAAAAGCCTTTCAAGCTTTCACAAATTTCAAAGCACTTTGGATTCCGAGAAACAGACCTGCTTAAGACGTTGGAAAAACTAGCAATGGACAGGAAGATATTTTTCCATGACGTTGAAAAATGCGGAACGCAAGATCTAAAATTATCAATTTTTTGCTGCACGTCGCTGATTATCAAGCACAACTTTTCGAAGGATACTCTCAAAGAGCTCGCAGTATTTTACAGGAAACACAAAAGGCCCATTGTTGGAGAGCACCTGTCCCAAATTTATCTGGGTTTTCTTTACCTCACTGCAGAAACAACCGCCCGAGAAGTGGCCCTGCGGGAGAAGGAAATTATCGAAAACAAGATGAATTTTTCTACCGAGAATAGTGGTTCAATCCATTAATGGGGGCTCGTATGGCCGGAAGAAAACGCACATCAGACGACCTGAAGCTTTTAAAAGGTACTCATCGTAAAGATCGAGAGTCCCGGGCTTCAATTCTCCAGTCGAGGAAACAGTTAGAGCCACCGCCTTGGCTGCCGGAGGATTGTAAACAACATTTCCAAAGTCTATCTTCCGCACTTGAAGAGCTGGGACTCAACTCAAGTACGTATGGTGTACTTGTTTCAATAGCATCGATCCGGCTTGGCGAGATATCGGAGATAAACGACCTGCTCAAAAATGACTCGCTGGTGAACGAGGGAGCAAACTTCCCGAGGTCGAACCCTCTTGTCAAGCAACGGGCTGAAGCGTTGAGGCATCTGCAGAGCCTTTTGAGCGAGTTCGGATTAACTCCGACAGCTTTGAGCCGAATTGTAGCTAATCGAGCGGGTTCGAAAGGACTTGGAGGCGGTTTTGGAGAGCTATGAAAAAATTTTCAATTTTGACAGCGCAAAAATTTCACGCCGACACTCGGTCGTAGCGAAAAGTGGTCAAACTTTAACCACCCCCCTATCATTAAGGGCGGGACACTAGGCCCACAGGGCCACAATATTAACACAAGGAGTTAAACATGGGTATCAAGCGATTTATGGATTATCCCGAGTGGAATCAAGCCAACGAAAAGTTTCAAGAGCTTCATGAGAATCTTGCCCAGCTTAATGTAGAGCATAACGATATCATGACCTGGCGCCTACGCGAAGGAAAAGGGAGCCTGTCAGATGACGCTACAAACCTGCTTGACGGAAAAGAAGTAATTCAGCGAGAGTCTACAACCGAAAGGTTGGCTCAAGTGGATCGTAAGCGCCAGGTCGTGAGAGAGGCCATCTCTATTCAAACCAGAAGGATTGCGGAGTTGAGAGGGGAGCTTTCCCAGAGGATTATCAAGGAATCAAACATCAAAGATCAATACGCTGTCCTTGTGCGTTCTTCGCTCAAGGCAGCGGAGGCATATGCCGAGGCGCTCCAAAAGGAGAAGGCTTTTCGGCAGCTGCTCATTAACGAAGACATTGCATTCGTCGGTCGGTTGCCGCTTTGTATTCCGCGTGGCATCGACCGAGCAGAAGACCCTTTAGGCCATCTTGATCGAATCAAAAAGGAGGCTGCAGAGCACGGATACATATAACCACCACGTTCTGCAGAACGCACGAGATGAGTAATCCAACACCGCAGGCCATTAAATATGCTACCCTGCTTACAATCATGAAAGAGAGATTTCCAGAAGCATATCGGCACATCACAGGGTTATTAAGACAGTTGTCAAAATAGTGCAATACCCAATACCGGCACGGGCTCAAAGGCCCCTCCCACCCCTCAAAAATATATCGCCCACCCTTTAAGGCTCGGCGTTCAAGAAAGGAGTTGAACGTCGATGTCTATTCAAAAATTGCGTGAAGAGCGCACGGTAAAAGCAAAAGAGTATCGTCACATTCTCGACCAGAACAAAGGAAAGCTGACCAAAGCAGAGACACAGCGGTTAGATAATCTCCGTGATGGGATATCCTTTATCGAGGATCGTATAGCCAGAGAAGAAAAGACTCTGGCTGGCGATAAGGAACGTATTGAACGTGAAAGTATTGGCGAGTACTTGAAAAAGCGTTCAGGTGAAACCAAAGATCACGCCCAGCTTAACAAGTGGATGCGAGGCGGCGACCGGGCATTGTCTGCAGAGGACTGGCAGCATATCAACAACACCATGTCGACAACCACTGACAGTGAAGGCGGGTATGCTGTTCAGACCGATGTTGCTAAGAACGTCATTGACGCGCTGAAGGCGTTTGGTGGTATGCGTGCTCTTGCTACTGTCGTCAGTACAGAGAAAGGCAATCCGATGAGCTGGCCTACTTCCGACGGCACTGCAGAGGAAGGCGAGCTTGTTACTGAAAATGCAGCCGCTACCGATGCCGATATTGATTTCGGTGTTAAATCTCTGCCTGTTTACAAGTACAGCTCGAAAGTGATCACAGTGCCGATTGAGCTGCTTCAGGATTCCGCCGTTGATCTGGCTTTGTACATAAACGGCAGGATTGCCCAGCGTCTTGGACGAATCACCAACCGGCATTTTACTGTCGGAACAGGTTCAGATCAACCTACCGGCGTTATTGCTGGTGCATCAGTCGGCAAAACCGGCGCTTCGGGACAGCTGACAACTGTCGTATATGGTGACTTGGTTGATTTAGAGCACTCTGTTGATCCTGCTTACAGAAAGCTAGATTCGTGCAAATGGGTTTTTTCAGATACAGTCCTGAAGATTTTAAAGGAACTCAGCGACGGCGACGGCAGACCGCTTTGGTTGCCGTCTATTTCTGACACAACCACAGGAACCATTCTCGGTTACGGATACCAGATCAATCAGGACGTTGCCGTTCCTGCCGCTTCAGCCAAGTCCATGGCTTTCGGTGACTTCTCGAAATACTTCATTCGTGACGTTATCGAAATTTTATATCACCGCTTCACCGATTCAGCCTATGCCAAAAAAGGCCAGGTTGGTTTTCTCGCCTTTATGCGGTCAGGCGGTAACTACATGGATACGGGCGGGGCTGTAAAGGTCTTTCAACACCCTGCATCATAAGCCAGCTTTATTTTAAAGAGCGCCGAGTTTTTACGGTTCGGCGCTCAAGCACAGGAGTTAATTGCAATGTTAATCCAATTCTCACAAGAAAAGATAGAACCCAAAGAGATGCGCCACATTCTCAAACACACCAAAGGATTAGGCGGCAATAAGCCCAAAGGTCTGGCTTGTTCGATTGCTGACGTCATGTTCACAGAAAATCCTCGAACCCGGAGGAAAAAGATAAAAGACCTTCTTTCGGTGGCCAGGAAGAGAAAGGCTGGTAATATAAAACCCTAACGAATCAATAATTCCAGGCACGGAGCTACACTCCCTCCCTCCAATTCTCTAAGCGTCCACCCCTCCCCACAAGGCTCGGCGTATCTAAATCAAACGAGGTGACACATGACGAAGATACCCGGTATATATGTTGAGATACGCGGTGACTATGACCGACTGAAAAAGGACATTGCCCAGGCGCGGCAGAATGTAACCGAGCAGGCGCGGGGCATGTCAAATGCTCTCAACAACGCCCTTTCTCCCCAGCAAATACAAGGATCTGTCAACCGCCTTGTCAAATCGCTCAACACACTCGGCAGAGCCTCACAGCTCACCGGCAAAGACTTTGATAATATCGGCGTTGATATCGGCAGACTGAGAAACAATCTCGGGATGACTGAGGCGCAATTCCTCTCTCTGCAACGCCGAATGCTCAACACCAGTGCTGAACGAGCACAAGAACGAGCACTGCGCAGTATTGCCAGGTCGGCGCAACTGACGAAAAGCGAGATCCGTGCTCTTGGCATTCAGATGAATCTGTCAAAGGCGCAGATTGACAATGTTGTAACTTCCATGAATCGTGCCGGCAGGGCTGGTGAGCGTGCCGGAAATATGATCGGCGGTGCTTTTACCCGGGCGGCAACGCAGTTGATTGTCTGGCAGTACACCGCTGAGATGGTCATCAGGGCTGTTGATAGGGCTGTTTTTGATTTCAACGCCAGCATGGAAGTTGCTCAAATCGGTATTGCTTCTGGTTTTCTTACGCAAGGAAGCTATGTTGATCAACTCACCGGCAAGGTGCTTGAAGGACAGCGGGCCTTTAACGAGGCGCAGCGTGATGCTCTTGATACCACCGAAAAACTCAAGGCGGCAAACCTGCAGACAATCGCCACACTACAGCAGGTCGTCAAGGGATACCAGGTCACCATGCCGGTTGCTCTTGCCAAGGGGTTTGATAATGACCAGATAATTCAGTTTACCCTGGCGATGGTCCAGGCCGCTGGAGCCATTGACGACACCGGCCAGTTAATGAACCAACTCGGTGAGGAAACACGGTCCCTGCTCACCGAATCGATTAATCCGCGAACTTCCCGTATAGCAACCGCTCTCGGTATCAGAAACGAAGATATCCGGCAATATAGGGATAACGCCGACGGACTTTTCTCTTTCCTCATGGAAAGGCTCTCTGCATATCAGGCAGCCGGTGACCGGCTGCAGGAATCATGGCGTGGTATCTGGTCAAACTTTGTCGACATAGCCCAGCAACAAAGCGGCAAGGCTTTTGAGCCGTTGTTCGAGGCGGTCAAGTACGACCTGAAAGCCATCATCGACGATATAATGGTTCTGGACAAAGCAACACAAAAGATGGACTGGAACCCTGATTTCGTTGATGGAATAGAGAAGGTACAAGGGGCAGTCCGGTCTATCATTGCCGAGTTTCGCCGATTCTCAATGCTGGTTGACAAGGTCGGCGGCACCATGACAACCATAGGTGCCATGGCGACCTTCGGCAGTTGGGATGAAAAAATGCGCCAATGGAACGAAATGTTCGAAGCGCGTTACAAAGCCCAGGACAAAGCCCTGCAGCAGATGGCCAATATTGAAGCAGGGCTGAACCCTGACGGCAGCAGTAGAGACAAGGGCGGTGGCGCAGATTATGTGCCTGACCCCAAAAAAGATACTGTTGACGCCAGCGCCGGAAAACTCATAAATCAAGCGAAACAGCTGGAACTTGATGCTATCCAGGCCTTTGAAGATAAAAAAGCGGAAATGATTCAGGCTGGTGCATCGCTCGAGGCAGAGATCAACCAACAGCAATATGAGTGGGGGCTGAAAACTCTCGGGGAGTATCTTGAGAAAAAACACGCCCTGCGGATGGAGGCAATCGATGCAGAAATCGATGCCAAGAAAAAAGAAGTTGCCGCGGCACAACTGGCGATGGAAGGACTTGCACCGGTCACCGACAAACAGGGGCAGCCATCACCAGAACGGGACAGAATCGCACAGGCCAGGGCGGAAAGGGAACTTTACACCGCAGAGCAGCAACTCATTCAATTAGAAGGAAAGCGGGCTGTACTCGGCGCCAAGAACTCTGAAGAGATCAAGCAGTATCTCCACGACCAGGAACGCGGCTATCAGCAGCTGTCCATTGAAATTCTCAACCTCACCGGCCAGACAGTAGCAGCGCAGCAGGCGCAAAATGATCTTGCTCTCTCATCAAAAGAGTATCTGCAGCTTGAGCGAGAGGCAGCGGCGGGAAACCTTCAAGCGGTCCAGGCGCTTGCGGATGTTAAGCGAAGAATTGCTCTTGAAGAGCAGAAGGTTGCACTTGCCTATCGGGAAAGAGTGCTCGATGATCGTGCTATTGCAGCAGAGCTGAAAGGTGACTGGCAAGAGTATTACCAACTGCAGGTTGACATCCTGGAAAATTTAATTGCCCAGGCCGAAGCAACCGGACGAATGACCGCGGCACTTAAGGCAGAGCTTGCCATTGCGGAGAGTCTACTTGACCCGTTAACGGCGTTTGAGCAAGGGTTTAAAAGAATAGAACGGCTTTGGGGGGATACCGCAGGTAATATGGCAATACTCGGAGAAGAGACGGCCAGAGCGATGCACAGCGCTTTTTCGGAATTCTTTTTCGACGCCCTTGAGGGTGAGCTTGACTCTTTTTCCGACTATATACAATCGTTTCTTACTTCGATTAACCGGGCTCTTGCTAATGCCATGGCTTCATCTTTTCTCGCCAGTTCAGGTATCGGGGCGATTGGGAGTGACATGGGGGCGGGGCTTGGAGGCCTTTTCAGCGCATTATTCCATACTGGCGGTGTTGCTGGTGTTGAACAGACCAAGATCAGACCGGTCCCTCTGGATACATTCCAGAACGCACCGCGCTACCACACAGGGCTACTCCCCGGGGAATTCCCGGCAATTCTGGAAGAGGGCGAAGGGGTTTTCACGCCGGGGCAAATGAAAGCGCTTGGCGGCATGATAAGAGGCGATGGCGACGGCAGCAAAACGGCCAGTATTACGAATGAGATAATGGTTGACGGTGGTAGCCGGCGGCTTTCCCTTACCTTGAAACGTGAGATAGAGCAAACCTGTAAAGAAGTCATCAGGAGGGAAATGTGAGGGGAACAAGCCCGAGCTGAATTGTTTGTTCGGCTCGGGCTTGTTAATCGGGTGCCCGGTAAACATCCGCTTCAGGTATGATTCTGGTTTGAGGGTCGAGGTGGAACGAATCGTTCCCCCCAGCGCTTTCAGCCATTTTGCAATGGTCGCGGACTGCCTTTCTGGTATTGGCGTATCCAAGTATATCTGCAACGTCTTTTCCGACGAACCAAGGCTCACTGTTTTTAGATACCGTTCTAACTTCGCTATCACCATAATTGAAAATTGCTAAAGCGTTCATCTCTTCCCCAAGGGTGTCCATCTGATGGACCCCCTTGGCGGAACGCAAAGAAGTGGCGAAAAGGCTGACATGTCTTCTCATCATGTCAGCCTCAATAGCACCCATGATTCTGCTTTTTTTCAATTTGTTTAATAAACTTCTTGCACCTTTCCAACTGTAGGAGTAACATTAGCTTGTTGCTGCAAAATCAGCGACCGTGATTGGCGTCACGAACCAGAGGCGGACATTACCGCCATTTATCAATTTTGGCGGTTTTTTTTGTCCATAGCATAGGCTTACTCTCAATTGGGCGGAGCTATGTAGGGAGCCTTGTGCTCGCCGGTCCTCTGGCCGGTACGCCAACCTGCATAGTTTCCGCCTTTTTTATTGTCCGGCGGAACGACAATTAATTACAGTAAAGAGGAAAGACCATGTCAAAAAGAAGAGATGCAAAAAGAGATGCTCATCAAGCCAGCTTAGTAGAAGGAAGTCTGTACCTGCAAGAGAATATGGACTTCATTACCAAGACTTATAAACTTGCAAAGGCTGTTCATGAACATCTTAGCAAGAATCCAGATTACAAGGAAAACCCCCTGCGCCTAGAGATAGCAACCTTACGGGGAAACTTGAGGGATCTTGAATTAGAGATGCAACTTCGTTTCCGTCGGCATGTTCGCATTGAAAAAAGAAAATTAGAGGCCATGGAAGATGGCTGGATGTTTAGTGTAGAGGAAGAAGCTATAAGAGCGATTGCTACTGAGGATTTAATTACCGAGGGAAAATTCCGGTCTGGTATACAAACCAAAAGTGAATTGAAGGAAGAATCAGTAGACTATATGCCGAAAACTGACTCCCAAGGCTCCTTTTGGTGCGAACTTTTATGCGGTGAGCAATAATACTACCTACTAAAATATCTCAAAGACAAACCGTAAATGTGAGTTTACTGAATAGCCCGAGCCGAAACGATCCGGCCCGGGCTATCCTGTTACGGTGATGGCTGACCGGCGCAAGGCCTTCAATCGTCTGTTGTGCCGCGGCAACTTCTCTTTTCTTGGCGGTAATTTCTGCGTCGATAGCCTCAATCCTCTGGGCGTGTCGCCGCCTTTGGCCACCTGAACTAAGAATTACTGAGGTCAGCTCATCGTCGTCCAGACTCCTTATATCTTCAAGGTACGGAACATCGAGAATCGAGCATCATATTTTCAGTTTCCTGCCCAGTCAATGTTTATTTACCGAGTTAATGTTTACAAAAATAAACAAATTGGTTAGATCCTCACAGGATCACACATATGTGCAGCAGTATCGAATTGGAATTAGAAAATATTGGTTATTCAGTTATAAGCAAAAAGAAGCTAACTGATTCTGCTGATACTATATTGAAAAATTGACTTACAAAGTACTCAACAAAGGCTCTTTAAAACTCGCCGGTGAACTCCAATTTAATTTTTGAACATGATACAAAGGTCAATCTTCGAAATTACAGAGAAAGACGATCCGTTGTCTTTTGAAGACAATTTTTTAGGGCCCAGAAGCCCTTTCATGGGATATCCAGCCTACATAAAATCCTACCAGTGGAGGAAAAAGAGAGAGTATGCCCTGAAAACCTTGGGTGTAAAGTGCCAAAGGTGTGGGACCCAAGAAAATCCCCTAGAAGTTCATCACAAACATTATAAAACTCTCTATCATGAAAAATTAGAGGACGTTGCAGTATTATGCGGTGGGTGTCACAAGATTGTTCATGAGCAAAGAAAACAGGATACTATTCAAAGACAATACGCTTCAGCCTTTGATACATGGGCAACCAAAAAATATGGTGATGAGTATTTCGAAATGGACGAAATAATACTTCAAGAAGAATTTGAGGAGTGGTTGGAGTGGAAGGAACAAGAAGAGTATTATTAAAAATCACCCACGGCTGAAACTGTCACTATTTTCTGTTGGAAATCCCCCCTATACACCAACCCGAACTCTTCAGGTAAGGGGAAGTTTCACAATCCTTTCGATTTTTTTAGAGAAAACCAACCAGCCTTTTTGAGTGGTAATCATAAAGGAAACATTCTTTTGCCGGTTCTCATGATATAGTGCGCTGCAGATTACTTCAAAGGGAAAAAAGAATGATCCGTGAAGAATTAATGAAATTCCCTAATCGATACCTTTTTATGAGTGAAATTTGAGCCTGTCACAATAAAGTATCTTATGATTGTTCAAAAAAAGGGATAGGATAAGCAAAAATTTAGCTACTCACTGCAAGTACTATGAACAAAGGCAATAATATTAAGCGGGACAATCATTATGTCCCGCGAATTTATCTTAAACAATGGGAAGCTGAAAGAAAAGTTTGGACCTGCAGAACACTTGTCTCTAACAAAAATGTACCCTTGTGGTCACCCCAAAGTCGTCGGAAAATCGCCTTTCAAACTGATTTATATACGAGAATAACTGAATCTGGAGAAATTGATGATATAGAAAGATGGTTCGACCAGAATATCGAGAACCCATTTACTGAAGTGGTACTTCCCAAGATTCTAAATGAGCACCGACTGACTCGATCAGACTGGAGGTTATTGGCGAGATATTATGCGGCCCAGAGCGTCCGTACGCCTGCAAGCTTACTGGATTTTCTTCCAAGGTGGGAAAAAGAATTGCCACTAATTTTAGATAAAACATTAAAAAAATTTACTACTGACCCTGAAGCAAATGCTTCAAAATTAAGAGAAAGGAGCCGTGAGCCTCTTAGGATAATAGCAGAAAGGAACGAACATCTTTTTCCCTTAAGTGTTCAATGCACGCCAGGGGAAAATGGAGAGAATGGAATCATTGAATGCAAAACGATCCTCGGTAGGGCTATATGGTTATATAGTATCAAAATTCACCTTGAATCAACAATTAATGTACTTTACAAGCACCATTGGTCCATTCTATATCCCCCTAAAGGCTACTACTGGCTAACAAGTGACAATCCGGCGGTTCGGTTAAACTATCATGAGAAAGGTTATAATTTCAATGGTGGCTGGGGACGCAAGAAAATAGATCTTTTCCTACCCATAAGCCCAAGGCACCTATTGTACACCTGCATTGGAGATAAGGTTCCTAAAAAGAAAATCATAACGAAAGAGAAAGCAAAGCTCTTTAATAAGATAACTGCTCAGCATGCACACCGTATGATATTTTCAATAAAGCCGATAGAGAATATAGAGTACATACGCCCTCGTATTGTTGATCAAGAGATGTACGAATATGAAAAACTGCAATGGAAGGAATGGCACGAAAAGCAAATAGATGCCGAAAAAAAATTAATTTAAGACATAAAGACGAGATGGCCAAGGCTCAAGCCTGGAGAAAGAAGCAGGAAGGAAAGCGGCTGGACGGCTATATAAATAATTCTGCATCCTGGCGGCTTAAAAAACTATCTGAAACGTGGGGCTGTTCTCTTGCCGGGGCTGTTGAGCGGCTGGCGCTTGAAGCCGATGAAAAGTATTCTGATATTTTGTTTCCGGATCATTCAACCAGAGAATGAGCGAATACAAGCTAGGCTAATTATTGCGTGTAGTGCTCTTTGCCAGGGGTGTCGATAGTATCTACCCCCTGACGACCTATGTTGAACATAGCCCGTTCATCATCCAACTTGCTTATTGCCACTGCAGGACTAGAGTGACTGAGGACTTGATATAGCGACAGCCGAAAACTGTTTGTTGATTAATACAAGCCTGGAAAAAGTTGCTGCTCTCCACCAGAGGTATAAATATTGATTACTTCCTACCCCCGTTCATTCTTCTAACCGCCGCCTTATATCTTGCCTTGTCTCCAGACAGTATAGCCTCTGCGACTTCGTTCCCTGCCTCTTCAGCCGAAATTGAAGCCATCGGATCAAGCATTCTTTCTATATTCTCGATTTTTTCCAGAATGAGGTCAAGCTTTTCGTCGGTGGTTAGTGGTTTCATGCCGCTGCCTTAGTTTTTTTCATTAGCAAATTCTTCTCTAGGTTACTTCCTATAGTTTCCGGAAACGAAAGCAAGCTGATTACAAAAAAGTAATTGGACCCGGTAATTCCCTTTTGAATGGATGCGAATACAAAAGCTATTCTTATTTTTTTCTTTGATCAGGAAAAAAGAAAGGCGGGACAGGAGCGGGACAAATCACCCTGTAACGAAAAAGGACTTGCAGTCTGAGGCCTTAACCCCTTGATATTACTGGTACGCCAGGCAGGATTCGAACCTGCGACCTACGGATTAGAAGTCCGTTGCTCTATCCAGCTGAGCTACTGGCGCATATATTTTGATATCGGTGTGTGTGGTGAAAAGCCACCGGTCGACATATTAACCAGAAAGATGTAAAAAGCAACTCCATTCTTGGTACTACTCTATTTCTTTTACTCGTTTCCAGACCGGCCCCGACTCCGTATCTATAACAGTGATGCCCTGGCGTTCAAGTTCTTCACGGGCAGCGTCGGCGGCCTGCCAATCTTTGCCGGTGCGTGCCTTTTCCCTGAGCTTAATCAGGGCATCGACTTCGCGGCCCAGCGGGCAGCCCTGCAGTTTGAAAATTCGCAGCACCTCGTTCATCTTTCTGAGGCTTTCCAGGATATAGTTCTTCTGATCACGGTCAAGGTGATTGACCTGCAAAATCGGGTTGGTTTTCTTGATGAATTTATAGATTGCGGCCATGGCCTTGGAGACATTG
Source organism: Desulfobulbaceae bacterium (assembly GCA_016278675.1). GTDB lineage: Bacteria > Desulfobacterota > Desulfobulbia > Desulfobulbales > Desulfocapsaceae > Desulfopila_A. The sequence goes on from JADQBJ010000006.1 coordinate 113,787, forward strand.
AGATCGTCATCCATGGCCTCGAAAAACTGCTCCTCCATGGCGGAGACGAAGGCTGTCACCTCTGGATGCGGCTTGCCCGGCGGCAGACAGTTGAGCTTACAGGTAAATTCATCGAGGCGGCGCAGGGCGGTGCGGATATTGTTCAGCCGTCTCAATGTGAAATTGATAGGCTTTCTGTAGTGGACGGTGAGCATCATAAAGCGGATCTCACGGCCGGTATAGCCCTGTAGCAGTAAATCCTTGACGGTGACGACATTGCCGGTTACCTTCGACATCTTCTTGCCGTCTACCAGAAGCAGTTCCGAGTGAAGCCAGAATTTCGACAGGGGCTTGCCGGTGAGCGCCTCGGCGATGGCAATTTCATTCTCATGGTGAGGAAACATCAGATTCCTGCTCGAGGTATGAATATCGAGAGTGGTTCCCAGATGCCTGGTGGCCATGGCGGAGCACTCCACATGCCAGCTGGGCCTGACATTGCCCCACTCGCTCTCAAAAAAGATCCCCTTCTTCAGCTCTGCCAGGGTAGAACGCTTCAGCAGGGTAAAGTCTCGGGGGTTATCCTTTTCGTAATCATCCAGGTCAACGGTTTTGCCCACCTGGATCTTACTGAGGTCGACCCCGGAGAGCCTGCCGTAGCGCTCGAACTTGGAAATATCGAAATAGATCGAGCCATGTTTTTCGTAGGCGTACCCTTTCTGTACCAGCTCATGCGCCATCTCGATCATATCCTGAACGTTTTCCGAGGCCTTGGGATAACCACTGGCATGCTTGGCTCCGAGAGTATCAATATCATCCATGAACCCCTGGATATAGCGTTCGGTAAACTGCTTTATCGGTTCTCCGGCCTCTTCGGCGCCATTGATGGTATTGTCGTCAAGGTCGGTGAAGTTCATATAGGAACGCACCTTCATCCCTTTTATTTCCAGATACCGGGTGATCAGATCGGTAACGATGAAGCGGCGACAGAGCAGGAGATCGGCAGGTTCATAGGCCGTGGGACCGCAGGAATAGATGGTGACCTCATCCTCGTTCTGCGGCACAAAAACCTCCTTCTTCTTGCTGATGGTATTGAAGAAGCGCAGCTCTGACTTTTTGCCATCGCCCTTCTCCTGCTTAGTAAAGAGCGGAGTACTCAGATATCTCTCACCGCCGTCGGGCAGGATGACCACCATCAGCCCCTCCTCGAGATGTCTGGCGTAATCAAGGGCCGCGGACATGGCCGCGCCACTGGACATGCCGACCAGAATTCCCTCATGGGAAGCGAGCTTGCGCGCCATGTTAAAGGCATTCTCATCCTCTATCCAGACCACTTCATCGGGAACGTTCTTATTGAAGATACCAGGCTTATAGGACTCTTTCATGTTCTTGAGCCCCTGGATTTTATGACCAAGATGCGGCTCGACCGCGATGACGCGCACCTGAGGCTGATGCTCCTTAAACCAGGCGCACAGTCCCATAACGGTACCCGAGGTGCCAAGGGTGGCAACAATATGGGTGAGTTTGCCGCCGGTCTGCTTCCAGATCTCGGGTGCTGTATGATTATAATGAGCTTTCCAGTTGGCTTCATTGTTAAACTGGTCGGTGAGAAAATAGCGTTCCGGAAACTCGCGGGCCATGGCATAGGACTTCTCGATGGCCCCGTCGGTGCTTCTGTTGGCGGGGGTAAGCAGAATTTCGGCGCCGTAGGCCTGCATTATCTTACGCCGCTCGACGGAGGCGGATTCCGGCATAACCAAAACACAGCGGTATCCCTTGGCGGCACAGACCATGGCCAGACCAATACCGGTGTTGCCGCTGGTAGCCTCGAGGACGATTTTATTCTTGGTGAGCTCACCACTGGCTTCGCCGGCCTCGATCATGGAGAGGGAAATCCTTTCCTTGAGGGAACCACCGGGATTGGAGGATTCTATTTTGCCATAAACCTGGAGCTTGCCGGGTTTGACGAGACGATTTATACGAACAAGCGGCGTGTTGCCGATTGCATCCAGTATGGTATTTAAAAGCATGTGACTCTCTTTCCTTCCTTTTTCCTGCTATTTCATTGGCCGGCTGCCATCCGGCACTATCAACTTTTCTGCTTACGGCGGCAGGCCTTGGTCAGATACCATAGGCGAATAAGCGATTCCCGAATGGGTTCGTCCTCGATTATTCCGACCTGCTTTTCAAATTTACGCAATGCCTCCGGATCCGGGGCAACAAAGATGATTTCCGGCAGCTCTTTGGAAGGCCCCTGATCTTCATCCCGCGGCAGGAGAAATCTGATGTCGCGGATACGCGATCTGGTGAGCGTTGCATTGATATCATCCAATATCCGCATCTTCTCGAACTGCAGCTGCTGCATCCAGGTGGAGCTTTCCACCTCCAGCCAGAGAACATCCTTGACGATCTTTAAAGGCCGGGAACAGCAGGCAACATTTTCCCCCACCACCTTCTCCCAGATGGGAAAGAAAGAATGCATCTCAAGCTTGGCAGCCCAACCCTGATGGCGAACCACCTCCGGCAGCACCCCAGAAACTCTCGTGTATTTTCTGTTTTTCCCTGATCCCATCCATCTTTTCCTCTGTAATAAAACCTTCATATTCTTTAATGTGGATCAGCAAAAATGGCAAGGGATGTACTCTGAGGAGAGAAAAAAAGCCCGCATACTGCAAAAGCATGCGGGCTTGTCTTATCAGCTGTAAAGGGTGATGGACTCATCCATCTCGGCAACTGCGATGATTTTTACGAAATCATCAAGGATCAGTATACTGCCAGGTATTCATCAAGTTCCCACTGGGAAACATTGGTTCGGAAAGCATCCCATTCCTTGATTTTTGCCTCGATAAATTTCTCGAAGATATGATTACCGAGAGTTTCTCTGGCGATCGGATTTACCCTGAGCTCCTCGATGGCTTCCATGAGATTTGCAGGAAGAACGGTAATGCCTTCCTCACTCATCTGCGCACTGGTCATCTCAAAGAGATCTTTGTTGACCGGAGGAGGAGGCTGGAGCTTATTCTTCACTCCGTCAAGACCTGAATTGAGCATCATGGCAAAGGCCAGATAGGGATTGCAGGTCGGATCGGGACAGCGAATCTCTGTTCTGGTGGACATACCCCGGGCTGCAGGAATCCGGATAAGAACGGAGCGGTTGGAGGCCGACCATGCCGCATACACCGGAGCCTCATAACCAGGCACCAGGCGCTTATAGGAGTTGACCAGCGGATTGGTGATTGCTGCAAACCCGCGGGCGTTCTTCAATGCGCCGGCTATGTATTGATAGGCGACCTCAGAGAGCTGCAATGAGTCGGTATCATCATAGAAGGCATTGGTGCCGTCAAGATGAAAAAGAGACTGGTTGGTGTGCATTCCCGAACCATTGACTCCGAATATCGGCTTAGGCATGAACGTTGCGTGAAGACCGTAATTCTTAGCCATGGTCTTGACCACCCACTTGAAGGTGACGGTATTATCCGCCGCAGCAAGGGCATCGGCATATTTGAAGTTGATTTCGTGCTGGCCCTCGGCAACCTCATGATGGGAGGCTTCGATCTCAAAGCCCATTAATTCCAGAGTTTCGATGATCTCGCGGCGGCAGTCATTGGCGGTGTCTTCGGGATCCAGAGAAAAGTAACCGGCTACATCATTGGTTCTGGTGGTCGGAGCGCCATTCGCATCTTTCTCAAAGAGGAAAAACTCGGATTCGGTCCCAACATTCATGGTGAAGCCCAGATCCCGGGCCTCTGCCAGAACCCTCTTCAGATTCACCCGGGGACAGCCCTCGAAAGGTTGCCCGTTTGATTTGTAGACATCACAGATGATACGTGCAGCAGCCACCCCCTGCTTGTTGCGCCAGGGCAGCACGGTAAAGGTGTCATAGTCGGGCTTGAGATACATATCCGATTCATTTATTCGGGCAAAACCGTCAATGGAAGAACCGTCAAACATCATATCGCCGTCAAGAGCCTTTTCGATCTGGCTCAGAGGGAGCGCGACATTCTTCATTAAACCGAAAATATCGACAAATTGAAGACGAAAATAGCGAATATTCTGTTCTTTAATAGTCTTCATTATTTCTTCTCTGGTCATTTTACCTGTCTCCTTAGTTATAAAATTTCGCCAATTTCCGGCCTCGAATTCATCTACGATTCAACAACTACCTATTTACTATTTATTACACAAACCGCAATATGTAAATAGTTTTTTATTACAAGAATGTTATTTTTTCTCCTCTTCCAAGCCAATCGTATACAGCAGTCCATTAATTATTTCCTGTTTAAAATCATTGTCTTGTATTTTTGTGCTGCTGCTGTCAAGTACATAGAAAACATCAATCAATCGCTCCACTTCAGTCGCAATGAATGCCTTGTATATACTTAACCCAAAATCCGCCATAGTCTGCGTTATTCTGTAGAGCTGCCCCTCTCTGTCCGTGCCATACACCTCTATGACGGTATAGCGGGCAGAAGTTTCGTTATCCACCACCACCTTCGGCTGCTCTTTGGAAAGCAGCTCCCTTCTGCGGCCGTATACCTCGGCAAGCTTATTGAAAAGCCTGTGACTCAGCCCCAAACGATGGGCAATGGCAAGATCGAGCTCCCTGTTAAGAGAAAGCCAGTCTCTCTCGGAAAAGGATGTACCATCGGTGGGCCGGACATCAAGCACATCAACCACGGTTCCGTCATTCCAGGTAAAAATCCGCGCATTAAGCACGGTCAGGTTGTTCAAGGCCATGACACCGCAAATCTTGGCGAGCAGGCCGGCCTGATCAGTGGCCATGATCAACAGCGACCAATATTCCTTCTCCTCCTCGGCAAACACCAACGACTTTTGACGGAGAAGGCGATAATTATCACGGTGCGTAACAACATGTCTTGCCACCGTTTCAGCATTAAAGGAAAGCAGATAATCCGGAGAGAGCTCATCAACTGTGATTTTAAGACCATCCTCCCCGGCAAGCAGATCGGATACCTGCTCCCTAAGCCAGAGAACTCCCTGCTCAACCTGGCTCTCGACCAGACCGGCATGAGCATGATCAAATCCAGAAAATTCAAGATAAGGCTTGATCTTGAGAAACATCTCCTGCAGCAAAGAGGCTTTCCACTCACTCCAGGCCGATGGCCCCGTCGCTCTGGAATCTGCTATGGCAATAAGATAGAGCATTCCGAGCCGTGCCGGGGTCCCGATTTGCTGTGCACAGTTTTTAATGAATTCACTGTCGTTCAGATCCCGCCTCAGGGCGTTTTCCGGCATAAAGAGATGGTACTCCACCAGGAAGCGTAACTCGTTGGACTCCTTCTCACTCAGTCCCATGCGAAGCCCGATGCCGGCTGCAATTTCCGCGCCTTCCCGAGAGTGATCCCTGCCGGAACCCTTGCCGATATCGTGAAGCAGCGTCCCCAAAAACATGACCCGGGAATTTTCGACCAGAGTAAAGGCAGCTTCCTGCTCCGCCACAACCCGCTGAAGCTCATCGACAGCCTGCAGTGAATGACGGTCAACGGTATAGACATGATAGACATCATGCTGTACCAGGGTATGGATCCTGGAAAACTCAGGAATGTAGGCCGAAAGCAGCCCGGTCTCCAGCATTACTCCAAGGACATCGGCAGCCTTGACGCTATTTTCAAGGATGGCCAGAAATGCTTTGGCGGCACGGGTAGAGCTCCGCACCTTTTCAGTTATGAGGTCAAGATTTGCCGATACCATCTTTCGCGAACGATGATGCACCGGTACTCCAAGACGTCCGGAGGCAAGAAACAGACGGAGCAACAGGTGCGGTTTTTTCCGGAGATCGGTCGGAGAAGCAACGAGATGGAGAGTTCCGCCACGCAACTCGACACCCTTTTCAATCACTTTATCCGCCGCCTCCCCGTCACCGCCGATCCCCAAAACATCAGCGACATGGGCGAAAAACTGATCAGTGACAACGGCAATGTTCTGCATGTGAGCATAGGTGTCCCGCATGAAGACCTCGACAGCGAGAGAGCCTCCGTGGTCACGGTAGGAAAAGGCTTCGGCGATCTCCTCCTGCTGTTCAAAGTGGAGCTGGTCATTCTTTCGTCCGGAGACATAATGCAGCCTGTTCCGTATCCTGATCAGCATATCCCAGGAAGCCACGAAAGGGGCCTGCTCCTCAGGAGCGAGAATGCCGGCGTTAACGATGCCGTTTAAACCTTCAAGACCATAGACAACCCCTGCTGTCCAGAGCATTGACTGGATATCGCGCAGTCCGCCCTTGCCCTCCTTGATGTGCGGTTCGAGCAGATAGGAGTGGCTGCCGTATTTTTCACGGCGCTCACGCCGGAAGCGTTCCATGGTTTCAACAAAATCCCGGCGTCGCCCTTCGACAAACTGCGAGCGATAGGCGGAGAGCAGTTCAAAATAGAGGAGCTGGGACCCGGCGAGCAGCCTGGCGTCAAGCAGGGCCACCCGAAAAAAGAAGTCTTCTCCAGCCAGCGCCACCGCCTCTTCCACACTGCGTACGCCATGACCCACCTCAAGCCCCGTATCCCAGAGAGGATAGAGGACCGCATCTGCAACCCGGCCGATATCGTCCCTGACGTCAGGACGAAAAAGAATCATCAAATCGACATCGGAATAGGGAAACAGTTCCTGCCGGCCATAGCCGCCCAAGGCAACCAGCGCCACAGATTCTGCAATAGCGGCAATATCCGCCCCGAGAAAGCGCTCCTGAACAAACTCATCCACCAGCTTGGCCTGGCCCCGCAACAGGGCTTGACCGCTCAGACCCTGCTGCCACAGAGCTTCGAGCGCTTCTCTTTTTGCACGTATTGGAGGCTTCATGTACATACTATAGCGCGTCCCTGTTTTCCTCTCCGGTGCGCACCCGCACAACCCGCTCGACAGGCATGACGAAGATCTTGCCGTCACCGATTTTTCCGGTATTGGCCGCTTTTCTGATGACTTCAACCACCGCATCCGCCCGATCCGCAGCGACAACTATTTCTATTTTTATTTTCGGAATAAAATCGACGACATATTCGGCACCGCGGTAAATTTCCTTATGCCCTTTCTGTCGGCCATAGCCTTTTACCTCCGAGAGGGTCATCCCCTGGATCCCGATTTCATTCAATGCCTCTTTGACATCATCCAACTTAAAAGGCTTTACTATTGCCTCGATCTTTTTCATATCACATCCCCTTTGTCACTTTTCTCGCAGGGCTCCCCTAAGAATAATGGTGCACCAGTCATTTTCCTCAACCGCTTAGCAATAACACTATACACGTTTCCCACAAAGCAAGGGGACGATGGTATCTCAAGCGCCGTTAAACAATTTTTATTATCTGCCATACGCTATCCAAGGAGTATACCACAACGCGTTTTATTTATTTTTACGTTGTAATATATGCTAGTTATCAATAAATTTAGCCTCGTTTCCCGACCATCTGATTACACATTTTTGTCAATAATAAACGAAATGATTACATTTCTGTTAGCATTAAGGCAAGCGTCAATGAATGAAGCCGTTATTGCGTTGCAATTTCTCCAAGCCATATTATGTTCGGTATTCAAATCATTGTAAAATCCCTACCTGAGAACTTCGTAGCAATTTTTCGCCAAATTATAAAAAATGAACGTCAACGGAAAACCCTACAGAACAATCTGGCCCGCGGCCCACAGCTCTGACACCATCTGCATCATCGATCAGCGCCAGCTGCCGCACAATTTTGTCATAGAAGAGCTGACCAATCTGGAGATGGCCTGGAGAGCCATACGAGATATGCATGTTCGCGGAGCAGGCCTGATTGGGGCGACTGCCGGTTTCGCCATGCATCTTGCCGCCCTGGAGGCACAAGAAAAGACCTTTACCGCGGATCTTGAAGCAGCTGGAAAATATCTGAACGACAGCAGACCTACGGCAAGAAATCTCGGCTGGGCCGTGGACCGCGTACTTCAAGCTGCCGCCGGAGTGGACACTGTCCCGGAAAAGCGCCGTATCATCTATGCCACGGCCTGCCGGATTGCCGACGAGGATGCCAGGTTCTGCAGGAAAGTCGGCGAACATGGCAGAGCAATACTGGAGGAAATCAGTGCAAGAAAAAATGGCGAACCCGTCAACATCCTCACCCACTGCAATGCCGGCTGGCTGGCTTTCGTCGATTACGGCAGTGCAACTGCCCCAATCTACGCAGCCCGGGATGCCGGAATCAAAGTGCATGTCTGGGTTGACGAAACCCGCCCCTGGAATCAGGGAGCCAAGCTGACCGCCTGGGAGTTGCAGCAGGAAGGTATTCCCAACACCCTGATCACCGACAACGCCGGGGGTCACCTTATGCAAACAGGCAAGGTGGATGTGGTTATCGTCGGTACGGACAGAACCACGCATACCGGCGATGTGGCCAATAAGATAGGGACATACCTCAAGGCCCTGGCGGCAAAAGACAACAACATTCCCTTTTACGTGGCCCTGCCCTCCTCCACATTCGACTGGAGTCTCGATAACGGCAGTGATATTCCCATTGAGATACGCTCCGGTGAGGAAGTCACCAGAGTCAGCGGAGTTACCGATGCCGGAACCTCCGAGAGCATCTGGATTGCCGACAGGGATACCATAGCGGAGAATTACGCTTTCGACATCACCCCGGCACGGCTGGTCACCGGCCTGATCACCGAACGCGGCATTGTCGGGGCAAACAGAGAATCAATCCACGCCTTGTTCGACGATATGCAGCGACAGGGGGATCATCACGACATTTCACCTCCGACCTGAGCCGTAATCATCCTCATAACGCACGATATCATCCTCGCCGAGATAAGCGCCGATTTGAATTTCGATCATTTCCAAAGGAAGAGTACCGGGATTTTCCAGCCTGTGCACAACGCCGGGAGCCACATAACTTGAGTGGTTTTCCTCCAGAAGCAGAACATCCTTGCCACTGGTGATTCGTGCAGTACCGCTAACTACCACCCAGTGTTCATATCGATGATAATGTTTCTGCAGGGAAAGGCCGGCACCGGGGTTTACTACAATTCTACTTATCTTGTAAAGCTCTCTGGCCTCCAATACGGTGCAACTTCCCCATTGGCGAAAAACCGTGCGATGGAAGCGGCACTCGTCCCTGTTCTTTGCCTTGAGATACTCAACGATTTTTTTGACCCCCTGCACCGAGGACATAGATGACACCAGCACAGCATCCGCCGTCTCCACCACCACTGTATCTTCCAGACCAACGGCGGCAACAAGTTTATCCTCTGCAGCTATCAGGCAGTTGCCGGTGGATTCAAGAATGACATCTCCCCAGTGGGCATTGCCGTCTGCATCCTTTTCCATTATCTCCCATAAGGACTGCCAGGAACCTACATCCCTCCAGTCAAGATCCACAAGAACAACCGAAGCACATTCGGTCTTTTCCATGAGAGCATAATCAATGGAGATATTCTCGACGCCGGCCATGCTCACCGAATCAAAACGGAAGAAGAGACCATCTCTGCCGCCGTTTTTGATGGCTTGCACCATATGTTCCTGCAGCCGGAGGCAATGGTTTGCCATTTCTTTCTGCAATGTCTTTACACTGCAGGTGAACATTCCACTGTTCCAATACCAGTTCTCCTTGCTGATATATTCCCTGGCCAGATCAATTCCCGGTTTTTCTCGAAAGGAGAGGACTGCTCCATCGGCACCCGCTTCGATATAGCCATAGCCGGTTTCCGGACTTTGAGGCTGAATGCCGAAGGTGACGATACGTCCATTTTCGGCCAGCGCCACCGCTTTTTCGATCGCGTCCAGAAACTCCTGCTCCTTGTTGATCAGATGATCCGAAGGCAGCACAAGCATAATAGTCGTTTCATCTCGTTGCAGCCGCACATATTCGGCGGTCCCACAGACGGCCGGACCGGTATTTCTGTCGAACGGTTCCAGCAGGATGGTATATTCCGGGAATATTCCCAGTTCTTCAACCTGCTGCCTGGTGACAAATCTGTGCTCTTCACAAACCACTATTATGGGCGGCAGAATGTTGCCGTCCATCCTGTATACCCGCTCCAGAGTGGACTGCAAAAGCGATCTGTTGCAGGTCAGGCGGAGCAGTTGCTTGGGATAGATTTCCCGGGAAACCGGCCAGAGCCGGGAGCCGCTGCCCCCTGCAAGTATAATAGGTTGAATTTGTATCACATGAAACCTCTTCCGTTCCAAACAAGGTCGGACTACTCGTTTATCAGTCGCAAAAGCTCTTCGGTCTTTTCTTTCAGCAGGTTGCTGTCAGCGCGGCTCTCAACATTAAGTCGCAGCAACGGCTCCGTATTCGATTTTCGAATATTGAATCTGAAATTTTCATAGGCTACGCTGAGGCCATCGACATAATCCCTGTCGCCGTCACCATAGCGCTCCTCGATTTTGCAAATGACGCCGTCGGCATCCTCGACGAGACTGTTGATCTCCCCCGAAACCGGATAGGCGGCAACCATGTCTTCAACCAGACTGGAGAGGGGCTTTTTTACCTTGCTCAGCAGCGAACATATCAACAGCCAGGGTATCATGCCGGAGTCGCAGAAGCCAAAATCCCTGAAATAGTGATGGGCCGACATTTCGCCCCCATAAAGAGCGTTCTCGTGACGCATCCGCTCTTTTATAAAGGCATGGCCGGTCCTGGTCATAACCGGAATCCCGCCACACTTTCTCACCTGATCCATGGTATTCCAGATCAGTCTGGGATCGTGGAGGATCTTTTCGCCGGGATATTTGTTGAGCATTTCTTTAGCGAGCAGCCCGACGAGGTAATAGCCTTCGATGAACTCCCCCTTTTCATCCCAGAAGAAGCAGCGGTCAAAATCTCCGTCCCAGGCCAGGCCCAAATCGGCGCCATACTCCAAGACGGCACGAGAAGTTTCTTCCCTCTTTTCAGGAAGCAGCGGGTTGGGAACGCCATGCGGAAAATGACCGTCAGGCTGATGATGCAGTTTATGAAAGGTAAAGGGAAGATGTTCCTCCAGAAGATCAATTATCTGCCCGGCACAGCCATTGCCGCTGTTGACCACGACCTTCAGAGGCATGAGCGCCTCCTCCTTGATATAGCCCAGCAGGTGTTCGATATATTCCTTCCTGCAGCTCAAAGCTGAATATTTCCCAGGATTGCGCACCGGCGCTTCCCCGGGCTCCTCAACCGTATATTCGGCCAGCTGTTGCAGCCCGGTGTTGCCGGAGAGAGGCCGCGCTCCGGAAGTGACGATCTTCATGCCGTTATAGTCGGCAGGATTATGGCTGGCTGTAACGATAACGCCGCCGTCCACCCCCTGGTCCTCCAGACTAAAAACAGCATGATATATTTCCTCCGTCCCGCAAAGACCGCAGTCGAGGACATCACATCCTCCTTGCCGCAGGCCGTCGCTGAGCCGACCGGCAATCTCTTCGCCGCTGAGCCTGATATCCCTGCCGATTACCACTTTCCGCAAGCCGAAAAGCCCAGCCAGACCACGACCGATCCGGTAGGCCAGATCACCATCAAGCTCCTGCGGAACCTTGCCTCGTATGTCATATGCCTTAAAACACGACGATATTGATTTCAAATTTTTCATTTCCCTTTTTATACAAGAATGCTATACTCTTTTTCTTCACAAAGATGTCTTCTAAGTCTACTCGCTAACCCGCTAACAAGCAAAAATAAATATACTACTTTTTATGAAAGGAATCATACTTGCCGGGGGATCAGGCACGCGGCTTTACCCACTCACCAAGGTTGTCTCCAAGCAGCTTATCCCTGTCTATGACAAACCGATGATTTACTATCCCCTGTCCGTATTGATGCTCGCAGGTATTCGGGAAATCCTTATCATTTCCACCCCTGCCGATCTGCCCCGCTTCGAGGAGCTTTTCGGCGATGGCTCTCAATTTGGTCTGTCCCTGAGCTATGAGGTTCAGCCCGAACCCAAGGGATTGGCCCAGGCCTTTATCATCGGTAAAAAGTTTATCGGCAATGATACGGTGGCGCTCATCCTTGGCGATAATATCTTTTTCGGTCCGGGTTTCTCCCGGATCGTCCGAAATTGCGCCGGCCTCAAAGAGGGCGGCATTATTTTCGGTTATCTGGTTAAGGATCCGGAGCGTTATGGTGTGGTAGAATTTGATAAAAATCATAATGTCATCGGTATTGAAGAAAAGCCGCAATTCCCAAAATCAAGATTTGCGGTCCCGGGCCTCTATTTTTACGATAACGAAGTAGTATCCATTGCAGAGCAGATCAAACCCTCCGCCCGAGACGAGCTTGAAATTACCGACGTCAACATGGAATACCTGCGCCGCGGAAAACTCAAGGTAGAACCTCTCGGCCGCGGCTTCTGCTGGCTCGATACCGGAACCCACGAATCGCTGCAGCATGCCTCAAACTACGTCCAGGTGGTCCAGGACAGACAGGGACTGAAAATTGCCTGTATCGAAGAAATTGCCATGGAGCTGGGGTATATCTCCATTGATGAAATCACCTGCCTGGCCTCCGATATGCTGAAGAACCAATACGGCAAATACATCGTCGACATCATCGCTGAAAAAAAGGGTTCCAGCCCTTACCGCAACAACCACAACTAACCCAGCTGCGCTGGACTCTTTACAGTATCCCCTTGAGGGGTATAAGAAACTTTAGACAGATTATTTTCTTGCACAAAAACAACAAAACAATCTGTAAGGTAAACGGACACCTCATGAAAATCGTCATCGTCGGCTTTGATGGACAATTAGGCACGGATTGCCGGAGCATCCTGGACAGGGAACACCAACTCATTACTCCCACTCTGGCCGAACTTGATCTTTGCAACGAGGCAAACACCATCTCCTTTATAACCGCGCAACAACCCGATGTGGTTATAAACTGTGCCGCCTACACTGCGGTTGACAATTGCGAAAAGGAAGAAGAGCTCTGCCGCAGGATAAACAGCGACGGACCCGCCTTTCTGGCTCGCGCCTGCCGGCAGGCAAAAAGCAGGCTCATTCATATCTCGACTGACTATGTCTTTGACGGCAGGAAAACGGTCCCCCAGGCCTATCGCGAAGATGATCGGGTAAACCCGCTTTCGCAATACGGAAGGACCAAGCTCGACGGGGAAAAAGCGGTGCAGGCTCATTGCCATGACTATGCAATTCTGCGCACCGCCTGGCTCTACTCCGCACATGGACCGAACTTTCTCAAGACCATGCTGCGAATTACCCTTGCCGACCCAACAGCAATCCGCAAGGTTGTCAATGATCAATATGGTTCTCTTACCTGGTCATACACTTTGGCCGAACAGATTGAGGGTTTACTGGATTCCTCCGTCCAGGGGATCATCCATACAACTGCTGAGGGCTACTCCAGCTGGTACGAAGCCGCCTGTTACTTTCTGGAAAAGATGGGCGTGAAGCATCGCCTCACTCCCTGTAATACCAGCGAATACCCGACTCCGGCACATCGCCCCGCCAACTCCATTCTTGCCAATACCGTGCTAAATGATCTCTCGCTGTCTGTCTTTACGGACTGGCGCAATGATGTCGATAAATTTGTCGAGCGGTATGGGGATGCCCTTTTCAAAGAGCTGCGGTAAAGATGCCTCAGCCTTCCAGATAACTGAGTTTGTCGAGAAGGTGGAGAATATCGTTTTTCTCCGAAAGTTTTAGATCGTGGATCTGGAAACCCGCCAAGAAGAAATTCGGGTTTGTATCCTTTTTACACCACAGGCTGGTGGCATCAAGCATCAAATCACGCCGTTCGCTCGCTTCAGCTGGAAGCTGGATTCGCAAACGGAAGTCGTTATTCACTGCTATGGGGTCGTCACTGAGCAGCATTGCCCCCCTGGAAGAGAGATTGATGATATGTCCCAATACCTTGGAGCTCATGCCATCGAAAACCCGCAGATAATAAACCAGATATTTTCTTTCGACCTCTCTTCTTTCCCGCGATTCTCCCCCAGAAGAATCCCTCATCACTCACTCCCTTCTTTTACCCTGACAAGCCTGATATCACCGACGGCACCTAGAACTTCCCCGCAGATGACCACCACCCCGGTTATACCCTCTATTGTCTCTGCTGCCGCCAGAGCCTGTTTAACACGTTCCTTTCCCGCGGCTCCACGACCAACCTCATTGCCGAGCCTGGTTGCCGCGGTATCGGCCAGCAGAGTTGATCTGGCAACCACCGTGACCGAATCAGCATCACCCATGCTGAGACTGTGTCCCACCGTCCCTGAAGAAGTGCAGACCCCCCACGGCATCGGCACGGGAAGCTCAATGCCGACTCTGTTGCTCAACGGTGATTCACCTGCAAAAATGGCGATGACGGCGGATTGTTTGCGGCTAATGAAAATATCACCGCCGTTTTCTATGATGATTTCCTGAGCCCCTTCCTGTAGCAGTGTCCTGCCGACATATTCGGCAATTCCTCCGGCTACGGCTGCCATTGGCCCTACATTTGCCTTTCTGGCGGCGTCGTACATATCGCGGATGAGGGGTGGTGCTGCGAAATCTTTGGAGAGGGGAGAGAGGGATGAGTAGAAGGCCGGATACCTGATAATATGATCCTCGAGCTGCAGCCTGCACTGCAGAACAATTTCCTCTGCCCTCCTTTGCACATCCCTGTCCGCCTGGATGTGCAGATCTGTTTCCTTTATCAGCACATGCGCCTGGGTCAAGCCTGCAGCCTGCGCCTGCCCGCGATAGCTTCGGATTGTATATGATTCGGGTTTTTTTCTTCTCTGTTTACTTTTCATCGCCACCGGCATTTTTTAGCCCTGGGGAAAAGCTCATTTTTACTGTCGGCATCCAATTGAAAAAGGGTCTTGAAGTTGCCACACCAGTATTATACCCTTGTAGTGAAGTGTCGCTTATAGTAATCCGGAAAAGAGGGAACTTTTTATCTCTCCTGCATCACTGCTCCAGCTTGATCGGATCAATGCCTCCTGATTTTAAAATACGCTATTCTATGACCTCTGTACACGAAATTATCCTGCTGTTTACCAAATTTCCACGGCCAGGGTGCTGTAAAACCCGGCTAATCCCGGCCCTTGGTCCCGAGAAAGCGGCACTAGTGCAGAAGATAATGACCCAGTCGGTTCTACAGAAGATAGACGACTTTTCAAGAATATATCCCTGTAAAACCATAGTATATCACGATGGCGGCTCCATCGGGGAAATGAGTAAATGGCTGGGGAAGAGATTTTTCTATAAAAAACAGCATCCCGGTGAGTTGGGAGAGCGCATGTTCCAGGCGATTTCGGCGCAATTCTCCGACTGCCGGGCAGTTCTCCTGGTTGGCGCGGATTGCCCATCCATAGATAGCGGTATTTTTCAGGAAGGTTTTGCCGCACTGCAGACCAATGATGTGGTGATCGGCCCTGCCTTCGACGGCGGTTATTATCTTATAGGAGTCCGGAAGAGTCTTTCCCGGGAGAGTCTTCATTTTCTCTTTTCCGATATTACCTGGGGCACCTCTGCTGTCTTGGCCCAGACCCTCAAGAGAATAAGCACGCTGCAACTCAACCATCAACTTTTGAAGAAGCTTCATGATATCGACACCCCGGAAGATCTCCAATATTTCGATTATAATCCCGACGCGTAACGAGGAAGCCAACATGCCCCCGCTGGCGGCGAATCTGGCAGATGTTGACTGTGAGGTGATTGTCGTTGACGGAGGCAGCAGCGACAGAACTGTTGAACTGGCTGATTTCTTTAACTTCAAGGTCCTGAAAACGGAGCCAGGAAGAGCGTCACAGCTCAACCAAGGTGCTGCAGAGGCCGGCGGCAATATCCTGCTGTTTCTCCATGCCGATAGCCGTCTGCCGCAAAATTTCGAGGTCGCCGTCCGCCAGGCGATCAGCGCTCCCACCTGCAGCGCCGGCGCCTTCCGACTGGCAGTTGAAAATGCAACTCCAGGCCTGCGTTTTATCGCAGCCTGCGCCAATGCCCGTTCACTGCTTTTCCGGCTTCCTTATGGCGATCAGGCTATCTTTGTCTCCAGAGAGAACTTTTTCAGGCTGAATATGTTCCCCGAGCTTCCAATTATGGAGGATTATGTCTTTATCAAAAATGCACGAAAGTTCGGCAAAATCGTCATCTTAAACGAGTATGCCGTCACCTCCGCCAGAAGATGGCGGCGGCTGGGAATCGCTCGAACCACTTTGATCAACCAGCTTGTCATTGCCGGTTTTTACCTGGGTATTTCACCTCGACGGCTTGCCCTACTCTACAACCGTTGATTTTTCCTGCGGCTCAGCCCCACTCTCCTGCGACTTGTCGTCGAAAAACTTCATGACATCTTCCACTGAAATTGCAGGAGACTGCTGGGTCAGGGATTTGCGCACTTCTTCATCCTCTATGAATGTTCTGGCATATTCGGCCGACGAGTTCAGGGTGGGACATGTCTGACATTCCCGCAGCATGGTGTTTTCGGGGGCCATTATCGAGCTCAGTATCATATGAAGCATGACCACGACGAGAGCCCCCATCACCCCTCCAAAAACCGCGCCAAGGAGCTTGTCAAACCATTTGCTGACAACAATTTCAATAACGCGCGAGAGTCCTTTTCCCAGCAACAGCGTAACGATATAGGTCACCAGGAACAGGATGACGATGCTTGCCATGAATATGACTGTCGGATTATCCGATAAATCTTTTAAAAATGGAAACAATCTGTCATGATACTGGCTGGCGACATAATAACTGACAAAGAGTGCTACCAGACCGGTTACCTGCCTGAGAAATCCCAGCCAGAGACCGCGGGCGATAAAGAGAAACAATAGGCCAACAACAACAAAATCATATCCTGTCAGATTGACACCGGTCTCCATAATTTCTCCACTATAGTGCTTTACTCTTGAAAAACTGTCACTCAATTCA
The DNA here is from genome assembly GCA_016278675.1 of Desulfobulbaceae bacterium. Lineage (GTDB taxonomy): Bacteria > Desulfobacterota > Desulfobulbia > Desulfobulbales > Desulfocapsaceae > Desulfopila_A. The sequence continues at coordinate 130,582 of JADQBJ010000006.1, forward strand.
GTATCTTGAGGGGTGCCAAAATACTCTGTCTTAAGCTTCTGATCCAGCTCAGCCGGTATAGCAGCGTGTTATTTAGGTTGAATGCATTAAAATATATAAAAATCTGATCCCGCAATTTCCTCTCTCTGGAAAAGTAGCAGGAATAGTTGAAATTGCAATGAATATTTATATGACGTGATGGTTGAAAGTATATTCTCCCCCGAAAATATCCTGCCGCAGAAGTTCGTTGACACCGTCTCCACTATCTTGCCACGCCTGTTTTTTGCTGCAACGATGATCGAGATTGCAGCTGTACAGCAATTGTCGGAACGAAAATTGCTAAGAAAATGGCTTAATGAAAATGAGCTCTCACAGTGCCAATCCTTCAAACTGACCAGGCGCAGGAACGAATGGCTGGCAGGAAGAGTTTGCGCCAAACTCAGCACCGCTGCCATCGGCCGCTCCTCCGGGAGACTTTTGTCCCCAATTGAGATCGGTATTGCAAATCGTGCAGACGGCAGACCTTATTGCATTTTGGCGGATGGGGATACTCATCCTGAATTTCTGGATGTATCTATCACCCATAGCAGCAAATTTGCCGCCGCTCTAGCCGCTGATTCACTATGCGGCATCGATATCCAACAGTGTCGGGAGGCCCTTGTACGTGTACAGGATCGCTATTGCAGCTGCAGCGAAGAAAGACTTCTCCGCGAGGAATTCAGCTCATCAAGCCGGGTCAGCAGTCTCAACCTGTTGTGGACTGCCAAGGAAGCCGTGCGCAAGACCTTGAGCTATGACGATCTTCCAGGTTTCCTTCAACTCAAGCTCTGTGGAATCCGACATCATGGAGAGGGGTATTCCATCTTCCTATTTTCTTACCAGAACAGAGAAATAGCAGCCATCTGTACTCATTTCAGGGAGTATGGAATAGCGGTCTGTTTTCTTGAGGACAAAAACAATGCCAGAACTTCCCGAGGTTGAAGTCGTCCGACGTGGTCTTCTTCCCCATCTGAAGAACAGAAAGATTGTCGGCTTTCGCTGGAGCGGCAAGAATCTACGCACCCTTGTGCCCGAAGACCTCCTTCGGGAGAGAATGACAAATGCCGTTATCACCGATGTCGGCCGCCGTGCCAAATACCTCCTTTTACCGACAGACCGCGGCGATCTCCTCATCATTCATCTGGGCATGACCGGACAGCTCGGTCTCTTCAGCAAGGGGACTCCGGATGCCAAACATGATCATCTTTTCTTCCTTCTCAGCGACAACATAGAGCTGAGATATCACGATGTCAGAAGATTCGGAGCGGTTCATCTGATCACACAGGAAGAAAGAGGTGAAGCGGAGATGAGCTTTTTTCAGTCAACCGGTCCCGAACCCTTCAGTGATACCTGTACGGCTGCCTATCTGCATCACAAAGCCTGCGGCAGTTCCCAGGCCGTCAAGACCTTCCTCATGAATGGCAGGATCATCGCCGGGGTTGGAAATATCTACGCCAATGAAAGCTTATTTGCAGCCGGAATTCACCCCGCAACTCCTGCCGGTAAGCTGAGTAAAAAACAGTGGCAGCTGCTCCTTAATAAGGTACGTGAAATTCTCAATTGGGCCATCGAATGCGGCGGATCGACCATCAGCGATTTTCTCAATGCCGGCGGCGGCAGCGGTTATTTTCAAGCGAACTTCAGGGTATATGGCCGCGATGGAAAATCCTGCGTGGCCTGCTCGACAACATTGGTCAGACAGGTGATAACCGGCAGAGCCAGTGTCTTCTGCCCCAAGTGCCAGAAGACACGATAGCGTCATTGCAGCTTAGATGGAGAGAAAAGACGGCGGAGTCAAGGGCTGGACGGTCACCAGCTCATCTTTTTTGAGGCGCTTCCTGGCAGCCGGGCAGAAGAGGTAGCAGTTGCCCGTCTCCTTTCCGCCGGCAGGTCTGACCATGACGAATCCTCTCTCTTCGGACAGCACGGCTTCCTGAAGCTTTAATACCCCCGGTTTATGTACCATCATCTCTTCCTTGAGATAGGCACGTGCCGCAGTCTTCCATTGCACCAGACCCTGCATCGCTAAAAGAGCAGGACGTATGAGGACATGGAATAAGGCCTGAACGGCCTGAGGAGGGCCCGGCAACCCGAAATACAGGCTGTTGCCGATGATGCCGAAAAGCACGGACTTCCCTGGCCGCAGTTTCAGTGAGTTGAAAATTATTTTGCCGCCGCACTGGGTAAAGGTCTCCTCCATCAGATCGTATCGACCTGGTCCCATGCCCCCCGTACTAATGATGATCTCACTGTTGCCATCTTCAACGGCAGAAAGGTGTTTCTCCAGCGCCTCGCGTTGATCCCGCACTGCCCCCCAGTCATCACCCCGGCCGCCAAATCCGCGGATAAGACCGGCCAGCAGATACCTGTTCGATGATATCTTCTGCCCTCTGCTCTGCCTGGCCGGATTGTCGACAAGCTCGCTGCCTGTGCAAAAAAAAGCTACTTTGGGCCGCTGATAGACCTGCAGTTCGACATACCCTGAATCAGCCAGTCGAGCCAGATGGGCTGGACCAAGGCACGCACCGGCACGAAGCAAAAGGGCTCCCCGGCGCAGTGAAGAACCTCGCTTCTGTATGTGGGAGGCAGCAGCCAGTAAAGTCTGTTCAGCTATAAAAACACGCCCTTCTCTTTCCCTGCACATCTCTTGAGGGATAACCTTCCAGACGCCACGAGGAACCGGGGCACCCGTCATTATCCGGTGGGCAAATCCCGGCCTGTTCCTTCTTATTTGTATATCGCCTGCTGCTATTTCAGCATCGAGACGATACTCCAGGCCGTCCTTTATTTTCCCAAAAGGAGTTTTGCCAACGGCATAGCCGTCTCGATTGGATTGGCTGAAGGAGGGATAAGATTCGGAAGTGTAAAGAGATGCCGAACAAACACGGCCCAGCGCCTGGCTGAGCAATATATTTTCTGAAAGGAGAACGGGGAGATGCTCCCGAATTACTTTCTGGGCCATTTCAAGGCTGGGATTGTTTTTCATGATAATCAAGCACGATGGTGTCACGATAAACACTCTTGCGGGCCAAAACTTAGACTTTGAGAAAGCCCGATCTTCCGCGTCGCAGGTTCATCAAGCTCTGCAATATCAGACGATATAGCCCTGTTGCTGCAGGTACAAAAGAATCTCTTGAACCGCCTCCATAGGCGTTATCTCAGAGGTGTCGATTTCAATATCCGGATTTTTGGGCGGATCGTAGGGATCCGTTATTCCGGTCACACCCTTGACAATACCGGCGCGTGCCCTGGCGTAAAGTCCTTTGCGGTCACGGGCCTCACATACTTCCAGAGGTGTGGAAACATAGACCTCGATATACCCGCCACGGCGCGAGATCAAGTCCCTGTTCGCCTGGCGGGATCCCTCATAGGGCGCAATAGGAGCACAAAGGGCGATGCCGCCGTTTTTCGTGATTTCGCTGGCAACGAATCCGATGCGGGTAATGTTGAGATTACGATGCTCCTTGGTAAAGGTAAGCTCTGATGAGAGATTTTTCCTGACAATATCACCGTCAAGGAGGGTAACAGGCCGATCCCGCATTTCCAGAAATTTGACTAGAAGCACCCTGGCAATGGTCGATTTTCCCGAGCCCGACAGTCCGGTCATAAATACCGTGAATCCCTGCTTCGATCTGGGCGGAAAGGTGCGCTGCAGTTCTTGCACGACCTCCGGATAGGAGAACCATTCAGGAATATATATCCCCGATGTTAAGCGCCGCTGCAGTTCTTTTGAGGAAATCGTTTCGACCTGCTCCTCCTGATCCGCGGAGATCTCCACATAAATCTTTTTTTCGGGAAGATAGCCGAGATCGATCTGCGGGACCATCTCTATACCTGTCTCCGGGGCCATTTCCGCCACCAGTTCCTGGGCAGCCCCTCTGGGATAAAATCTGTCGTTGCCGTTGATGAATGGATCGGCATGATCTTCAGCGACCATAAAGTGGCTGCATCCGAAATTTTTCCTGATCACCGCCTGCGACAGTGCCGCCCTGGGACCGGATTTTCTGCCGGCCAGGGGCATCAGCCCCAGCAGAATCATGTTTGGCGGAAATTTATCGACGAAATGCTGATAGCAGCGCACCTGTGTGTAGTAGTCGAGATCGCCTGGGTGAGATAGATCGGCCACCGGGTGCAGGAGAATAGCGGCACCGGCCCGGCGGGCAGCAGTCAAAACCATCTCCCGGTGAGCACAATGAAGATAATCATCGGTATGGAAACCGAGAACCTTGCGCCAACCATTCATGGTAAAGCGGCGAACCGTCTCCGACGGGGTGAAACGCAGATCCTGAAAATCATAATGTACAGGCAGACTTACCCCCTCCAGGGTACCGCCAACATACCAGTCGGTCTCTCTTTCAAGAAGAGGCTGGACCTCTGGATGGAGTGAAGCATCCCTGGTACCATAGACTGCCTCCGCCTCACGGTCTTTGTCCATCGGCCAGATGTCGCTGATGGTTAAGACGGCCAGTAACACGCCTTCCTGGTCATTCAAAGCCACCCGCTGGCCGACCTCCAGTGTGTGGGCAGTTTTTTCAGTGACATCGAGGCTGATCGGCATCGGGAAAACGGTGCCGTCCACCAGGCGCATGGTATCAAGAACTGCTTCGTAATTTTCCCTGTTCATATAACCGTCAAGAGGATACATCCCCCGATTGAGCAGCAGTTCTATATCGGCCAGCTGACGCCCGTAAAGATCGATATTCTGCAGCGTCAGGGCTTCTTGCCGCAGTATCTCGGCCCTGCGGAAGTGGACAATCAAGCTTTCCGAATATTCGATAGTCGACATTTTTTGTACCGTATTATTGATGAGTGTAACAGCTTAGAAATGGGTGATATATCAGTATACAATTACTATAGCCGTTTCTCCGTTTTCCGGCCAGGCAGAAATTGTATCACCCTACCTGTCCATAAGCGGTTGGGGAACACATTATATCTGAAAATACGAGATTATTTCCCGAGACAGAACTGCTCAAAAATGACATCAAGAATATCTTCGGTGGTGGTTTCACCGACAATATCACTGAGCTGATCGAGACACTCCTGCAGGTCGACGGCGAGAAGATCACTGGTTATCCCCATCTCCAAACCGGCAACTATTCCATCGGCGGCGGCTTTGGCCTTGGTCAGGTTCTGCTTATGACGAAGATTGGGGGCGCAGGCGTCCTCCTGCCATTGATCTTTCGCTCCGGTGACGGTCTCAAAGAGCAGTCGCCTCAGAGCATCCATGCCATGCTGCTCCTTAGCAGATATAAATACCCGCGGCAGATCTTTTTGAAAGGGAATAAATGTCGCCCGGTCAGTGTCGTGCAACAGGTCGGTTTTATTAATAACCAGGATATTCTGCTTATGAGAAACACTGGCAAAGAGCGCCGTATCTTCGGCGAGAATTCCGTCGGCGCCGTCGATCATGAAGAGGACGATATCGGCCTCGTTGAGAAGCCTGCGCGCCCGCTGGATACCGAGGGCTTCCACCTCGTCGCCCCCCTCACGGATACCTGCGGTATCGGTGATTCGGACGGGCATTCCCATGACATCGATATGCTCTTCGATGCTGTCCCTGGTGGTGCCGGGAATAGCGGTCACCAGAGCGCGCTCCTCCTGCAGCAGGGCATTGAGCAGGCTGGACTTGCCGACATTGGGCCGACCGACTATAACCACGGAAATGCCCTCTCGATAAATTCTTCCCTGATCGGCACAGAGCAACAGGTGATCGATAGGCGCAATGACCTCCGCTTTCATCCTGCGCACCATACTCTCCCGATCGACAATTTCTACATCCTCATCGGGAAAATCGATGGAAACCTCAATCAGAGCGCGCATACCTTTTAAGGCTTCACGTATCTTTTCGACGCGCTGATAGAGGGCGCCAGCCAGCTGCTCCTGGGCTATATCAACGCCTTTACGGGTTTTTGCAGCAAGAATATCGATCACGGCTTCGGCTTTGGTCAGATCAATCCGGCCGTTGAGAAATGCGCGTTTGGTAAACTCGCCCGGATCGGCCAGTTCCACGCCACGCTGCAGTATCAATTCAAGTATGGACTGGAGAACAAGAAAGCTGCCGTGGCAATGGATCTCAACAACATCCTCGCGGGTATATGTCTTTGGAGATGCCATGTAGACGACGAGGACTTCATCGAGTATACGCTGCTGCTCAGGGTCGACAATATTTCCGTGGAAAAGATGATGACTGCGGAAATCGCAGGAGGGATTACCGGGCTGAAAAAGTGACTGCAGCACCGGCAGGGCTGAGGACCCACTGATACGGATAATCCCGATACCGCCGGAACCCGGCGGTGTCGAAATGGCGGCAATAGTCGTATCGGATGTATACTCAGTCATGATGGAATAAAAACGTTTTTCGTTTTCTTGTTTGTTACGGCAGCTTTTCCGGAGTAAGTCGCTAACTGAGTAATCGGAGAAGATATTTTAATCTTCGGAACTACTCGCTTTTTTGCGGCTGCTCTGACCTCTCCGGCCTCGCGAATTATTGCGCTTGCGACCGCTGCTCTTACCTCCCTTGCCCGGTTTATAAATAAGTATTTTTTTGAATAACCCATCACCTACGCTCCTGCTGCGAATTTCTTTATCTTCCTGCAGGCTCATGTGGATGACGCGTCGCTCAGACGGACTCAGCGCTGCTATCACCTGCGTTTTACCATCGGCCTTGACCATCTCGGCAAGTTCGAGGGCGCGCTCCTTCAGCTCAGAGAGACGCTTTTCCCGGTAGTTGCCGATATCAACGGTCAGACGCAGTCTGTTAGGTACCTTTCTGGCGATGATTTTGCGCAGCAGATACTGGATCGAATCGAGAGTCTTTCCATCCTGCCCGGTAAGTATGTCTTCGTGCTCCTCACCGACGTGACATAAAACGGAGGTTCCGGCACCACTTACCTCAACCTGCGAAGGATATCCCATGAGATCGAGCATCCTGCTCAACTCTTCTTTGATAAGCAGCAATGATTCCTCGGGCAGCTCCTCTTCTTCCGGGATCTCCTGATCATCTGGCATATCGACGTCATCTTCAGACTCATCTTCGGTATCGTCTGCAATTTCAGGTTCAGAAATTATGGCGGGTTGAGGAGTGACAGGCTCTTCTGCGGTATTTTTCTCTTCAGCTACAGGTGGCGATTCCTGGGGTTCCGGGGAGGAAATCTCCTGCTCCTCTTTTTCAGGTGCAACAGGTGAAACAGCTTTTTCCTCGACCGTTTTGGAATTCTCCCTCTTAGGCCTCCGAAAAGGTGAACCGGACTTTTTTATCTGGGCTCTGATGTGTGCCTTTTTGCGGATCAGCCCGAAAATTCCGGATGAACCTGTTTCAACCACCTCGATTTCCAACTGTTCCTGAGGCACCTGCAGCTCTTTACACGCCTTTTGAATCGCATCGGTAACTTCTTTTCCATAAAAATCTTTATTTTGTGAAGTCATAGACATTCCCTAAGTAGTTATTTCACCGGTCGCCAATTTATGTATGCCGGCACGAGGCAGCGGCTATGCCGCTGCCTTTTCTTTTTTGGCGACTCCCCGATTTATCAGCTGCTGCTGCAGTATTGACAGAAGGTTATTGACAAACCAGTACAGTACCAGACCGGAAGCAAAATTAACGAACATAAAGGTAAAGACCACCGGCAACATCATCATGATCCGGGCCTGTGTCGGGTCGGCGGTTGTCGGAGTAAGCTTCTGTTGGATAAACATGGATGCGCCCATCAACAGGGTAAGTACAGGCAGGCCGCCTAAGTAAGGGATATCAAAACCTAACCATAATCTGTCCGGTGCGGATAGATCGTTTATCCAGAGCATGAACGGGGCATGCCGCAGTTCAATACAAAGGAGAAGAACCTTGTAGAGTGCAAAAAAGACGGGAATCTGCAGAACCATCGGCAGACAACCGCCCAGTGGGTTGACCTTGTAGGTTTTATACAGACTCATGACCTCGCGGTTCATGGCCTGAGGATCATTTTTAAATTTCTCTTTGATCTTCACCATCTTAGGCTGAAGTTTCTGCATATTCTTCATCGACTTCAGACCCTTTTGAGTAATAGGCCAGAAAATTACCTTGAAGATGATGGTGACCAGGATTATGGCGATACCGTAGTTATGAAAATACTTGTTGAAAAAGTTCAACAGTGCCAGCGTTGGCTTGGCAATAATATCAAACCATCCGAAATCTATAGACTTATCCAAGCCATAACCGGTTTCCTTAAGAAGAGAGAGCTTTTTAGGACCATAAAAAAGACGATAGTCATACACTTTTCTCTCTCCCGGACTCAGGGTATCCAACTCACCGGTGAGTCTGGTATAAGCAATATCTTCAGTACCCTGCATCTGAAAGGTGGATGGCTCTCTGCTCCCGGGAATGATTGCCCGCATAAAATAGGTCCCCTCATACGCTATCCATTCAAATACTCCCTGAACAGTGTTGGGACCCTCTTCAAATTGCTTGGCTTTATATTCCTGCAGCTCGCCGTTTACATAGGCCGCCGGTCCGTTGAAAAGAAACCGATTAAAGGTACTGCTCTCCTGAAATGGCACGCCAACCTGATGAAGCTGGGGACTGCCCTGCAGAGATAGTTCGGTAGGATTCGATACCTTGATTTGCAGGTCTATCAAATAGCTGTCTTGATCAAAGATAAACACCTTTTCGACAGTAAGTCCGCTCGGGGCAACTGCAGACAGGTGCAGTTCACCTTTGCCATTGGAAAAGGTAATAGATTTGTCGGCAGCCTTAAATACAGTTGTAGCAGGAAAAACACTTCCCCAGGCAAATTTGAGGGGGTAGCCCATCTTTGCAGTGTTGTTAATCAGTTGTTTGCCCGGTGAATCCTCCGCATTGGTTTCCTTATGCTCCTTAAGCACAAAACTGGTCACGGTACCGCCCGCTTCCGATATAACGGCGGTGTAAAGCGAGGTTTCTACGGTGATCTTTTCGGCATCGCCATCAGCAGCGGGGACCGGCACATCAGCGGGTGTTTCATATTCCGGCTCGACCTCGGTCCATTCAGGAGGTTTTGCTTGTTCAGTAGTGGACGGGGCTTGCGTCCGCTCACCCTCCACTACCGTCTGCTTGGTACCAAACCCTACGAAAAAGTATTGATAACCGATCAAGATGACGAACGAAATGAGTATTGCCAGAAAGGCTCTATAGGTATCCATTAATTATCCTGCTCTAGAGGAGTCCTTGGTAAAGTATTGTTAATCCGTCAAAGGAAAGTTTTTGACGCTATGGGAGAGGATCATATCCGCCACTGCAAAAGGGATGACATCGAGCTATGCGCTTGACGCTGAAAAACAGACCCCGCAGGAGTCCGTAACGTTCAATGGCTTCAAGGGCATAGCATGAACAGGTTGGGGTAAATCGACAACTCGGAGGCAAAAGAGGGGAGATAATATATCGATAAAACTTAATGAGTCCTAACGCCGTCTTTCCCGGCCACTGCAAGGGATTTATCTTAATTGTCATCTGATACGCCACCCTTATAAGCGAGAAGTGATACGGCCCGAACGACTGCCCCTGGTGAATCAGACGGAAAAGAAGGCTTTACCGCCATAACGATATCCGAATCGTCAGGGTAAACTTCCCTATGCAGGCGAAACGATTCCCGTATAATCCGCTTAATCCGGTTTCTTTTAACAGCACCCTTAACCTGACGATGTATGCTTATACCCAAGCGGTTAAAACCGAGATCGTTTCTGCGATAAATCAAAGTAAAGCCATCGCCGTATAAACGTCTTCCCTGTTTATAAACCTGTTCAAACTCTTTGGTTTTACGCAACAGGCATGTTTTGGAAAGCCCGTATTTTTTCAAGCGAATCAGGCTGACAATCTCTTTCTGCCTCGTGCCCGACGGTTACTCAAAATGGCACGCCCCGCACGGGTGCTCATACGGGCTCTAAAACCGTGGGCGCGCTTGCGCTTGATGTTGCTGGGCTGAAAAGTACGTTTACTCATTTGCTTACACCTTGGTCTGAATCCACTCGAAGGCGGAAATGTTTCATTTTTTCGATCACAACGAGGAGCTATGAAAGTTGTGTTCTCGCTACAATCCTCTCCTGTCCCGGAATTCCTGCCGGAACCTATAAACTACAAACCAGTAATATTAACCACACATGTACCCCGGTGTCAAACTTTTTCAGAGGCAAACCCATGTACCCGGCTTGTCAATAGGTCTTTCCCATGCTAGACTGGGATGATATTATCCGTTTTTACTGGATGAGAACCTTTAGACAGATCTTTTCTCACATACGATAAGAAGCCAATCTGCAAGGAATTTTCCTATCATATCTCTATAGCCCCTCCCATGAAAAACAGACAAATGACAAGGTATGAGGATATCGACTGGAACGAACTCTGGCGCAATGGCAGAAAACAGAAGTCATGGCACAGTAAAGGCGCTGAGGATTGGGACAGAAAGGCCGCTTCCTTCAGTGAGAGGAACAACCACTCCCCCTATATTGCACTCTTTCTTTCACGACTGCCGCTGGATCCTTCTTTCTCGATTCTCGATGTCGGTTGTGGCCCGGGAACACTTGCCCTGCCTCTGGCGGTGCAGGTTGATAGGGTTACCGCCATCGATTATTCCGAAAAAATGCTCGATGCCTTGCGCCAACAGGCCGAGGAAAAAGGACTTACCAATATCAGCTGCGTACACTGCTCGTGGGAGAGCGACTGGCCAAGCCATGGCATCGAACCGGCTGACATTGCCATCGCCTCGCGATCCATGAATGTTGCCGATCTCTCCGCCGCCATAGATAAGCTCAATGCATACGGCAGCAGATACGTGTTCATATCCGATCGTATCGCGCCGAGCCCCTTTGACCCTGAGGCCTTCGCCGCCATCGGCCGGGACTTTAATTCTGGCCCGGATTATATCTTCACCCTTAATCTTCTCTACAGCAAAGGCATTCATGCCAATGTCGAGATCCTCCAGCTTGACCCGGACATAGAGTTCAAAAGCATGGAGGAAGCACTCCAAACCTACCGCTGGATGTTCAAGGAAATCACCGATACCGAACTGGAAAAGCTGAAGAAACACCTTGAAAGCCGGATTATCGCCACTGCCGACGGTCTTGTACTTCGTCGCCGTTATCCTCCCCGGTGGGCGATGATCTGGTGGAAACAGGAGTCTTGAGAGAAGAGCCCAGGCGGAGTATCTTATTTAAAAAACTGCAGCAATGCATGCAGCGTCGTCAAGGGATGAGGCGGGCATCCGGGTATATACAGATCCACCGGGATCAGATTGTTGAGATCGCCAACGACTTCCGGACTGCCGTAAAACGGCCCCCCCGAAATAGCGCAAGCGCCACTGGCAATAACGACCTTGGGCGATGGAACCGCCTCAAAAGTATCAAAAAGGGCCTGTTTCATATTATGCGAGATCGGACCAGTAACATGGATACCATCGGCATGGCGCGGAGATGCCACGAAGTCTATGCCGAAACGGGAAAGATCAAAGAAAGGCGTGTTGAGGACATTTGTATCCGCCTCGCAGGCATTACAGCCGGCAGCAGAGACCTGGCGGAGCTGGAGGGAGCGGCCGAAAAGCTTTTTGAAGTGCTGCTTGGCATGGTCGGCCAAAGAGGGAAGTGATCCGGTCACTATCAAATCCCGGCGGTTAGCCGCACCAAGCTCAAAATTTTGGCTGAAACGAACAAAACCCCCTTCCATGGTTTCGCAGGAGCCGCAGAAAGTACAGCGTCCCAGATCAATGGTTTTGTCCTGGGCATCGATTGCCTCCTGCGGACAGATCCCGGCACAGCGTTCAACGATCTCCCGGCTGCACCCGGCATCGATCTCAGGCATTCCCCTGTATCGTTTATACAGAGAAATGGGCTCTTTCGGATATTTCGAGGTTTTGCAGCCCTGTTCCTTTTTATTCTTTAATATTTTTAACATATATAGAAACCCTTATGTATTCGGTTTGAGCAACATTCTATGTAACTATTCAGGTTGATCCGTATTATTTGGCCAACCACCTGTATGTCCTACAGGTCAAACCCGCAATAGGAGAGATTAAAGCTTTTGTTGCACAACGGAAAATCTGAAATTTCCTGATTTCTCAACGACATGGCAAGCCCAGTCCAATTGTGAAACGAGGGGTCCTTGATCTTGTAACGCTGTACCCCGCCGGCGCCATCGGTTATCAGGCAGTGAGAGACTTCACCGCGCCACCCTTCATTGACGGTGACGACAAATGAATCGGGACTGAGCGTATATTCCTTCATACCCACCTCGGCCCCAGCAGTCTGATCCATATCCAGCAGAAGTCCGATGAGTTTGAGGGAATGCATGATTTCCTCCCGCCGTACCCAGGCCCTGCTGTTCACATCGCCATTGGTAACATGGTTGGAGTTGGCGGGAAGCTCGGCATAACATTCTCCGGGAAAGAAATTTCTGGCATCATAACTCAGGCCGCAAGCCCTGCCGGCATATCCTACCAGGCCAAGGTCCCCAGCCATCTTCGGCGAAACTGTTCCGGTGTGCTCAAATCTGGCCTGCACGGTATGGGCTGTAAAAAGCAGATCGCAAACATTTTCGATTTCCGAGGTAACCTCCGCGAGTTTTTCCCTGATAAGCAGACGTTGTTCTTTCCCCATTATAAAAGCGATTCCACCGGGTCGGATCAGACCTTTGCCGAAACGGTTGCCACTCAACACCTGAAGGAGATTAAGAAATTCTCCTCTGATCCTGCCGAAATAGGCTGCAGGAGGATTAAAGGCCACATCACCACTCAATGCTCCCAAATCGCCTAAATGATTACTTATTCGCTCAAGCTCCAGGGCTATGGTACGCACAATGCGTGACCCCTTGTCAACATCAAGTCCGGCTAGAGCCTCAAAGGCCTGACACATGCAGAGGTTATGAGCTATGGCGGTGTCTCCGGCAATGGATTCGCAGATGATCGGGTAGCGTTTGTGAGGCAGCGTGGGCAGCATCTTTTCCACCCCCCGATGTTGATAGCCCAGTTGAATTTCAAGATGGAGCACTTCTTCTCCCGCGCATTGAAACCTGAAATGTCCAGGTTCGATAATACCCGCGTGCACCGGACCTACCGCCACCTCATGGATGGACTCGCCTTGCACTTTGAAGTAAGGATAGTTTCCGGGGATATCTTCTTCATAATTATTGCCGAAGACATCCTCCAGGCCGCTGTAGTTCTGATGATAGCGCACCATTTTCAGCCAGGGATGGCCATCGGGCCGTATCCCGAACTGCTCGGCGACCTCCCGTTCAAACATATGAAATTTCTCGCTGACACCACCGGTGAAGGACCTGAAGGAGCTATCAACATCCGTTTCGACCACATAGAGTGCACTGTTGCGAAGGACCGCCATAATTTTCCTGTCTTCCCCGTCAACATAGGCAAAGAACTGGACTATGTAGCCATCGTCCTTAATAAATTCAGCAAGCGTCGTGAAAAAGAGCTCGAAGGGTATTTGAGGAATGGCCCGACGTCTAATCGCCTTGCCGCTTTTTATTCTGAGGAGGTTATCCATGATGGCCTCCAATTACTTTAATAGTATTGACAATAGTTGCATGCACGATATCCGGCATCCAGATGCAGAGTGTAATCGAGGCAAGAAGCAGGGCATAGGATGGCAGGAGACGGAGGGGTTTCTCTCTGGCTACCACTCTTTCCGAAGTTTCACCAAACGACATTGACATGAAGATGCGGCCCGTCCCGGCAACCACCGGCACCAGAGCAAAGAAAAAAATTGCGATACTGACATACCGCTCTTGCTGAAAAGCCCCGATGATAATCATTATTTTGCTGATAAAGGTACCGAAGGGAGGCAGACCGGAAATGCCGATAAAACCGGCAAAAAAGGGGACAAAGGTTTTAGGGAGATAGCGGACGATACTGCCGATTCTCTGGACCCTTTTGGTGCCGAAGCTCTGCAGTATATTCCCTGCAGAGAGAAAAAGTGAGGATTTGAGCAGGGAATGATGGATGAGATGGAGGAAGGCGCCATAAAGAGCAAAGCCGCCTATCCCTACACCAAAGGCGATGATTCCCATATTCTTGATGCTCGAATAGGCGAGCATACGTTTATAATCAGGCTGAGAAATAATAAAGACAGCGCCAACCAGCATGGAGAGCAGACCGAAACCGATCAAAACATTGCCGGAAAATGTACCGAGCCCGGCAATACTCATCAGCACATGCACTTTATAGATACCAAGAAAGGCGCAGTTGAGCAGCGCCCCGGAGAGGAGTGCCGAAGCCGGACTGGGCGCCTGGCTATGGGCATCCGGCAGCCAGGTGTGCATCGGGGCAAGCCCCATTTTGGTGCCGAAGCCGATCACGATAAAGACGAACCCCACTTTCAGCCAGAGCGGATCCAGCTGCGAGGCCACATTGTTGAGTGAAGAAAAGGTCAGAGGGCCCTCGATATTGCCGATATCCATGGACAGAGTAATAAAGAAACAGCCCAGCAGCGCCAGGGCAATGCCGACGGAACAGATCAATATATATTTCCAGGTTGCCTCCAGCGCTTCCTTGGAGCGATGGATAAATATCAGCGGCGCACTGACCAGGGTGGTCGCCTCGATGGCAATCCAGAGGACAATGGGATGATCGGATAAGGTGACCATGGACATGGTTCCCAGAAAAAGGAGCATACAGCAGGAAAAAACCGGCTTTTGCTCCATCTCAGTATCCCCCATATAGGAAAAGGCATAGAAGGAGATACAGACAAAGACAAACGAGGTGACCAGCAGTACCAGAAGCCCCTCAGGAGATGCGCTGAAATAGTTGGTAAACAGCGGAGTAAGCCTGCCGGCCCAACTCATCAGGGTAAACTGCAGATGCAGAAGGGCCGTGATCAACAGCAGTACCCTGCCCAGATTAGCCGGCAGAACCAATGCCGCGATTCCGGTGAAGAATGGCAGCAAGAAGACATATTCAATCATAATCAATCCTTTAAGCGTCCTAGCAAGGAGGTATCTACATCATCGAAGGCACTGTTGATATTGTGCAGGATGATTCCCATAATCATTACGCCGACCAGCAGGTCGAGGAGCACTCCGAACTCGACTATATACATGGTATGGCTGTGCCTGGTGAGAGCAGCACCAATCAGATAGACTCCATTTTCCAGCATCAGATAACCGATGACCTGGGTTATGGCCTTCCTCCTTGCCATCATCAGAAAAAAACCGGTGGCCAGAGTGGTGATAGCAGTTATCAAAACCATGTCCCTGCCCTCAGGCAGCGAAAGACGCAGGTGATAGGTGATAAAAAGAGAGCCGAGAATAATGCCCAACCCTGCCAGCAGTGAGGCGTGGTAACCGATAAAAGGCTCTATCTCACGCTTTATCGCCACCTTTTTCACGGCCATATACAATAAACCTGGGATCAGCAGTCCCTTGATCAGGATCATGATCTGAAAGAAGATCAGCCCCCCGCTCTCCAGTGACCCATGACCGGAGAGAAAGAGCGGCGCCAGCGAGACCATAACTCCCTGCAGGGCCATGATCCTCACTAGCGCCATCAACCGGGTGGAACCCAGCGACAACAGCACCGAGAGAAGAATGATAACCAATATGGATTCACTCACATTTATCATTGAAATATCCCCATGGTTAAGATGGCGGCAAAAAATACCAGGGTAAACGAAGTCAGGATGAACTTGGGCACCAGATCCATCTTAAACCGCGCCATTATTGATTCCGTTACGCCCACGGCAACATAGACCAGAGCGACGACGCCATAGAAGGTCAGAGCCCCGACAAACCCTGGAGCGAAGGGGTAAAAGAGGTGGGAGATAAAAGCTGAGTAGAAGAGCAGCTTGTAAAAAGAAGCCAGTTCGATAAGCGCAAGATCGGGACCGCTGTGATCAAGGATCATGACTTCATGAATCATGGTCAGTTCCAGATGAGTGGCCGGATCATCGACGGGCACTCTCGAATTTTCGGTGAGCAGCACCATGAACATCGAGACGATGACGAAAAGCAGCAGTGCTCCCGATTCACCCATCAGCGAGATGGGAGCAGCTCCGCTAAAATACTCCGCAAAGCTGAGGGATCCGTTGAGCCGGTAGAACAGAATGAGGACGGTGAAAATGGTGATTTCGGCAAGAGTGGAAAAAAAGACCTCCCTGGCCGCCCCCATTCCCTCGAAGGGCGACGCGGTGTCCAGTGCCGCGATCACCGTAAAAAACCTGCCGATTCCCATGATGTAGAAAAGAACAATGACATCGCCGTGAAATGAAAACAGCGGTGCGGCGCCGCCAAAGGGGAAAAACAGGAGGACGATAATGGCCGAAGCGAAAGAAACCGTGGGCCCAAGCCTGAACACGGTACTGGTGCTGGTGGAATATACCGATCCCTTACGCAGCAGTTTAACCAGCGTATAATATTTAATCAGCAGCGGTGCACCTTTTTTTCCCGCAAAAAAGGCCTTCACCTTCAAGATGATACCGGGAAAAAGCGGTGCCGCAAGCATGGCGACGGCCAGTGATACGAAGGTTTCCATATATACCTCTATCTGAAAAATGAATCTGTAAGGTTCTAACCCAGCTGAGCTGGACTCTTTACAGTACCCCCTTGAGGGGTATAAGAATCTTTAGACAGATTGTTTTCTCGCAAAAAACAAGAAAACAATCTGTAAGGTTCTAAATAAAGAAAAGAAGCACAATGATAGTGACGATTATATAGCCGATATACAGCTGAATATGACCATGCTGAATCCAGCGCAGCTTGCCGAGCAGGTAAAGAATAGGAGTGGTCAGGCGATCAACAAGGACTATCTCGGCAATATCATCCACTCGTGTCTCATAGAGGGTTCTGCCGGGAAAAATCCTGGTAATTCCCGAATACCTGGTCCGTATCCGCACAAACGGCTTGAAAAACTCCAGCACACTCATTGCATAGGAAGTACCGGTGTATTGCATACGCACCGTCGGCTGGGTAAACCCACAGCCCCAGGTGGGGCCCCGAACCACAGTTTTGCGCACATAGAGCAGTTTGCGCAGAAGAGTGCTGCCCAGAAAAACTACCAGAAATAATCGGGCTACGAAGGCTAGATTTCCTGTCACCATTGCAAGATATCGCGGATCCACCGGGGTGAGTAGTTCGATATTTTTCAGCCCCAGGAAGGCCGCGCCCACAAATGGTTCCGGAAAAACACCGATAACAAGGCAGGAAACTGCCAGAATTATCATGGGCACCGTCATGGCAGGACCGCTTTCCCGTGCATTTTCTGCCTCTTTGCTGCGGGGTTCACCCAAAAAAACCACGCCGATTACCTTGGTGAAACAGGCTGCGGCCAGCCCGCCTATAATGGCAAGTGAGATTATGGCGAGCATGCTGAAGATAAAGGAGGAACCATGCAGGACAAGGCCATGAAAAGCAGCAAAATAGATTAAAAATTCACTGACAAAACCATTGAATGGCGGCAGGCCGGAAATGGATATGGAGCCGACCAGAAATGTCCTGCCGGTGGTTGGCATCGTTTTTATCAATCCGCCCAGCTGATCGAGATGGCGTGTGCCGGTTTTCTGCAAAACAGCGCCTGCTCCAAGAAACAGCAGGGATTTGAAAATGGAGTGATTAAGGACATGGAGCAGAGAGCCGGCAAACCCGAATGCGGCCATCAGGGAGTTGTCGGAGGCAATACCGATCATGCCGATTCCGGCGCCGATCAGGATAATGCCGATATTCTCCACACTGTGATAGGCCAACAGTTTTTTAAGATCATGTTTACCGAGGGCATAAACGACCCCAAGCACCCCCGAAATCATACCAAAGCAAAGAACAACCTGGCCAAAGACAATATCAGTCACATTCAGCAGAGAGTAGAGCCGGATTATCCCATATATTCCCATTTTGATCATTACCCCGGACATGACCGCCGAGATATGGCTGGGTGCCGCCGGATGGGCATGGGGCAACCACATATGCAGAGGAAAGATACCCGCCTTAGATCCGAAACCGATGAGTGCGAGAAAAAAGACAATCAACTTGATATCGCCGGGCATCACCGCAAAAGCCGCGAAAGCAAAAGTATCTGTGTGACTATAGGCCAAAGCGAAAGCAGCGAAAATAAACATCGCCCCTGCCTGGGTAAAAATAAGATAGATGTAACCGGCCCGGCGGGTCTCCTCTTTTTGATATTCGTGCAAGACCAGAAAGAAGGAGGAGAGCGACATCAACTCCCAGACCAGGGCGAAGCTGATAATATTATCGGCCGTAGCCACCAGGGCCATGGAAATAATGAGCAGATTGAAGAATATAAAGCTGAGGGCGACCCGGCCGCTTTGCTGCGCTTTGTCCATATAATGGAAGCTGTAGAGAACAGCAAGCGGACATATGGCAAAAATCGGGATTAGAAAAAATGCGGAAAGTGAATCAATGGAAAAAGACAGGGTAAAGATATGCAGCCATTTTATTGAAATAACTGCAACCGCGGTTCCCTGCAAGGGATCGATGGTTGAATATACTCCAATAAGACAGCCGGCGATGGTGATTGCGGTATACCCGGCTTTCATCAGGCTGAATTGTCGGCAGCTCAACAGGGCAAAGAGACCGCCGGCGAATATAACAGTAAGTGAAAGTAAAAAGGTGTCCATCATTCCTCGTTATAATATGTGTCGTTAATTTACTATGGCGAATGTTGCGTTGCTTGCGCCGGCCACTGGGTCAGCATTCCGTGGTCATAGTACCTCCATGTTGTGAGCGCTGTGATTTTCATTGTTTCGTAATGGAATGTAGTTGTTTATCTGGGGGTATAAATATCGTAACGGGGAGCACGCAGCATCCGATCGATCTCATCCTTGAGACTGATCTGATCGGCATTGGTGGTGCTTTGCTGCATCAGCTTAGCGTAGAGCTGTTCCTGCTCAAGCGGGTGTATATATTCGGTCGGGCAAGCGTCCTTGAGCTGCACATGAGCAGCCCAAGGGACAAAGTAAGTGGTCTCGGGATAATTCTGATACGCCGAGATATCTATGTTGAGGCCAGCCACATACAAAAGATTCTTGCCTTCGTAATCGGTACCCCGGCGGATGGATTCAACTGTCCGGGCAAACTCCATCTGGATGTTGATCTTCGCTGCCTTTAAGGCCGGACTCTTATGAGTGACAATGACCGGCATGAATTCGATAAGATTTCTTTCAAGGAGAACCGAATCATCGGTTTCGTGGAGGTTCTCCCTGAAAAAAAACAGATCGGCACAAAGATGGCCGTTGATCGCCTCACCAACACCTCCTTTCCAGGTATATCCTGTAGAATCGATGCGCTTGCGAAAGTCTTCGGATACCTCGTAGGTATGCGAAGTACAGTGTGTTGCCACCGGGACGATCCGGTTGTCCGCGGTAGTCTTGACAACTTTGTGCAAGCGAAGAACGAGCCCGTCGGTGACTGGTTTTGTATCAAAGTCGATGAACGAGTCTTTTACTGTGATCAGATGATCGCCGGTATCGGTACGATGTAGAAAAATCCGCTGTCTGGCGAATATATATTGATCAAGATAAGGTTGAATCACATGAGAGATTTTGCCGCAGCTGCTGGAGATGCAGTCGCCATGCATTTTCGGACGCCTGCAGTAGCCGAAGACGGAGGTTGCCGGGTCGTAGCCGACATGACTGGCCTGCACGATAACCGAATCCTCGCCATGACCGGCATGAGGCCCATGGCGGTCTGTGGCGATGATGCCCCCTACTCTTCCATGGTCAAAAGGAAAGGTGCCGAAGTGCTTACTGATCAGAATAATAGGAAAGCCTTGGTTTTCGTCGGAGCAAAAAGCGCGGGAAGGCATTATATATCCACTTTCAAAGCCGAGGGACTTACAGAGATTATAAAGCTTCGGAACAAATTCGGCATAGGGAATCGCCAGCCCGCGCACATTGAAAGGGGCGATATCCCGTATAATACCCGGCTTTCTTTCATTCATCATCTACACCGAATCCATAAAAGAGTTAGACCAACTGGTGTGACACGCCTTATCAGTGATCATTGCTGATCCCATTCCAGGGTGATACCATACCAGAGACTGTCCTCGGGGGGCTGTTGAGGCAGGCTTAACAGCTCACAGCCCTCGGCCCGTTCTATCATAAACTGTTCCCATCGAAAGGCTTCTTCCCGGGATAAAAAAGGACCTGTCTCCGTAGCCGATCCCGTTTCTCTGAATTCCCTGGTGATAAAATCCCGTGTTTGTTCAAGACCCTGTGTGATTCCAATGAGAACCTTCATAGCAATGTCCTTTACGCCTAAGGTATGTGCTTCTTCTGTTGTTAATGAATACAATCCTTCATGATGATGGTAAAAAGAGCTACTACTCAACCAACGCGCTCAAAGGTAAATCCGTAATAAACAGTTTCAGAAAATGTCTGCGGTTCGACAGATACTTCCTCAATATTTTCAATTTTGCTTTTCAGGCCGTTCTGCCAGCCAAGTGCCTCTTCCCATGAAAGGAAAGGGCCAACTTCCGTTAGCGAATCTTTTTCTCCTTGATACAATTCAATGAAATCGACTATTTTTTCAGGATGTCCTGTAATTCCAATAACAATTTTCATGAGTGGTTCCTGCTGGTACCATTGAGCGATTGAGAAAATAGCTGTATTTGCTGACGAAACAGCATAAGCAAATTATGTGCCATAAAAAATATACACGAAAGTACCGATATTTAAGGGACAAAACAGGCTTATTTACTAAAAAATCATGTACCGCATGAGGCACTATGCCCCGTATCGACCACCACCCCCCTTCTCCTTTCTCTCAAACCAAATAACCGAAGCAAGAGACAAGAAACCACTTTCACACACAAAAAAAGAGAGATCCTTCAGGGATGGTGCAATTTGGGGCAAATTTCCCCATGATGGCAAAATGCCTCAAGTCATGGCGAGAAATTCGGGAGGGGGAAGGGAAAATAAAGAACTACAAGATTTGCGGCTCCTCATAGCGCTGCAGTTTACGATAGAGAGTTTTCCGGTCAACCTGAAGGATGCGTGCCGTCAGAGTCCTGTTGCCTCCGGTGGTTTTAAGAACATGCATGATGTAACGCCGCTCCATTTCCTCCATGGAAATGAGTTCCATGGGATCCTGCGCCCCTACAAGGATATAGTCTTTTCGGAAAAGTCGTATCTTTTCAGGAAGATCCTCAGGAACGATCTTGTCAAAATGAGTGAGCACCACAGCATGCTCAATGGCATTGCGAAGTTCGCGCACATTACCGGGCCACTCATAATCCAGCAGTTTTTCGGCAGCGCTGTTGGCAATGCCGGTCACCTCCTTATGTTGTCTGTCGGCAATGTCCTTAAGAAATTTTCCCGCCAGAAGAAGAATATCGGCTCCGCGGGAACGCAGGGGCGGCAGCTCGATATTGATGACATTGAGCCTGTAAAAAAGATCTTCCCGAAACAGACCGTCTTCGACAGCAGATTCAAGATCCCGGTTGGTGGCAGCAATAATTCTGACGTCAAAAGTGCTCTCGGTCGTCCCACCCACCGGCCTGACACAACGCTCCTCAAGCGCCCTCAGCAGCTTGGGCTGCAGGTCCAGCGGTATCTCTCCTATTTCATCAAGGAACAGTGTCCCCCGGTCGGCCTCCAGGATCAGCCCCTTATGGTGTCTGCCGGCATCGGTAAAGGCCCCTTTCTTGTGACCGAAAAGCTCGCTCTCTAAAAGCTGTCCCGGCATGGCTGCGCAGTTGATGGTCACCAGTGGATGATTTTTCCTGCTGCTGTTCATATGGACCGCACGGGCGGTCAATTCCTTACCGGAACCGCTTTCTCCGGTGATCAGCAGGGTGGCATCGGAATTGGCAATCCGGCTGAGTTTGGAAAAAAGTTCCTCCATTACAGGACTTTCTCCGATGAGATTGTCGTAATTACGCGGTTGCTTCACGGCATGGCGAAGTTCCTTCACCGTTTCCTGAAGGTTCCTGAAGCGCTCTGCTCTTTGCAGAGACAACGCCAGAATATCCATATCAAGGGGCTTGGTTATAAAATCATAGGCCCCTGCCCTGATGGCGGCAATAGCGGTGTCCATGCTGCCGAAGGCCGTCATTATTATAACCGGAATATCCGGCTGGTTGGCGGCAATCGTCCGACAAATTTCAAGCCCGTTCATATCGGGCAGATTAATATCGGCAAGAACGACATCCACCTGCTGCAAATGTACAGCTGCCAATCCTTTCCGCCCCGACTGGTATGCAGACACCTTAAAGCCCCGGCGGCCAAGCCCCACGGAAAGCATGTCGCACATATCTCCGTCGTCTTCGATAACTATAATGTTACTCATTACTTCGCAGTCTCCTGTAGAGGAAGGTAGACGGTGAAACAGGCGCCATGTTTGACTTTGCTCTCCACATCTATCCAGCCGCCATGCTCTTCCACAATCCCGTGAGCAATCGAGAGCCCTAATCCGGTCCCGGTTCCTATGGATTTGGTTGTAAAAAAAGGTGTGAAAATATTCTCCAGATTATCCTGACAGATCCCCTCGCCTTCATCCTGTATGCGGATTTTCAGATATTTTTCCAATGATTCGGTTCCGCCCGGTTCAAGAGAAAGTAATTCGTTGGAAAGACTGACGTCGACCTTGCCACCCTGCGGCATTGCCTGAATACTGTTCATCAACAGATTGACCAGGACCTGCTGGATCTGAGAGGGATCGACATGCAGAGTGACATCGGCACCATCGGATTTATTCAGGAAGAAAATGACATGCTGTTTGCCGGCCATGGGATAGAGCAGTTGGAATACCTGTTTGACAAGAACGGCAATGTTCTGGGGAGATGCATGCTGCCTTGGGCGCCGGGTGAAGTCCAGCAGCTGCCTGATTATGCCGGTCATGCGTTCCGCCTGATTCCTGATAATGGCAGCACATTCCTTGACCTCCGACTCGCTCAAATCCTCATCGACGATCATTTTTGCTCTGCCGTCCACGACATTGAGAGGTGTTCCCAATTCGTGTGCGATTCCTGCCGAAAGGAGCCCAAAGGAAGAAAGCCGCTCGGTATGGCGGAGTTGCTCAAGGGTTTTCAGGCGGGCATCATATTCAAATTTAATCTTTTCCTTGGCGATGACCAAACGTGAACACATATCATTCATGGTTCTCGCGGTGATCGCCAGTTCGTCATTACCGGTGATGCTTCGGTCAGCACTGAAATCACCCCGACCTATTCGTTCCGCATGGGTCATAAGTTTACGCAGCGGCCTGCCGATTTTGCGCTCCATAAACACATAGAGGACGAGCCCGGAAAGCAGAGCGAGAAGGGCCGTAATAGTGAATGCCCGGAACAGCATGCTCCGCGTATGCTCCCGCAGGGAAATGAGGGTCTGCCGGAGCTCCAGGGCCCCCTTCCGGGTCTGTCCGATATCCACTGGAACATAGGTATAACGAACCAGATCACCTTTGCGGTTATCCATCTTCAACGAAAAGGGTTTCCCCCTATTCAGGCTGTGCAGTTGTCTTTCCTGTTCAACCGACATCTCCAGTTTTTCCGCCACCGAATCCAGCCACATCCAGCGAATGCGAATATCACCATTAATACTCGCATCATCAAGAAGCTCGAGGGCCGTTTCCTCTCCGCTCTCCCGCCAGGCATGGGCAAACAGACCCGAAATACTTCTGCCGTCCTGGATGGCAGAAGTTATCATATCAGCTTCATATTGCTCAATCTCCTTCTGAAAAGAGAGATATTCATCTACTGCTATCAGGGCAATAATGCCAATAAGTAAGTAACTGAACAGATGATAGAATAATTTCATAATTCCCTGCTGACAAAACGATATTTACCTTTTTGCAGGCTATTCAGGAAGGCGCCACCCTTTACAAAAAAAATTGGCAGTATGAACTGCAACATTGCACCTATTGACTACGGCATCCTGATTTGGCACCGGGGGCGGTAAAATGATGGAATAGAGAATTAGCAGTTTTTGAATAATTTAGCAAACAGGAAGGTCCCGTACGACCGCGGATGTGAGGAGGGTAGTAAATCCGAAGCCGTTATTCCGGAATTTTTCGGAATAACGGCAGCAGAAAATATCACGGCATCGTCAAATATTGTGATATGGATTTATATAGGTTGATTTTGAGGTTAACGGCTCCGCAATTTCAATTGAGGTGATCCCCTCAACTTCTAAGATCTGTTTTTCAATAGACTCCCGCAGAGACGAGTCACTTTTGAGATCCTCACCCACGTTGCTGATATAGGCTGTGCCATTGGCCACCTCGACCTTATTGCGGGGAGAGAGATCGACCAGCATAGCATGAATTTTCGCAGCTTTCTCCATATTACCAAGTGCTTCTTGTGATTCAGGCGTCAGCTGGAAAATTGGTTTCTGCACCGTTTCATAGAGTATCTGTACGGCGTCATCGACAGTGAGGGTGTTGATGCGCAGCACCATATCGTATAGCCTGCTGTCCCAGGTATCGGTGCCGTAAACCTGGAGCCCCCATTTGCGACGCTCCTCATCATCTTTTTTTAATATATAGAGCGCTTTTTCCGCAGAGATGTTCTCCCGTTTCATTTCTTCACGGACACGATCATCAATATCGGCGATAATGCGCACTTTGAGGACGTGTGGAATATCCTTGAGGATATATTGTCCGGCAAGTCCATGATAGATGACATTATCTTTTTTGACATGTTTTAGCAGCGCGTAACGATGATAACTTAAATAGCGCTCTTTGCCGTTCTTGAATCTTTCAAGTACTGAAGGAGCATCGTGCAGAGCACGGATAAGCTTAATCTCCGGAATATTGAATTCCGCGCATGCCTCGAGAAGGATGTCCCGCGAAACACATTCATAGTTAAGTTTTGCCGCCAGTTTTTCGGCTACTTCCTTGCCTCGGCTATACGACCCTCTCGAAATAGTAATAATAGACATATGCAACTCCTTCATGTACGTTTAAAGTTTTAACCAGTGAAGAAATAACAGACAGTGGGGAGGGTTTAGCAATTATTTTCCTGACCAGAGCTGATTTAAAAATACTAACACTAATATATACTTTTTGATTATAATACCGATTCCCTTCATCATCACCAATTTTATATACAAATCTTTACTGGCTGATACGACATCTGCCGGTAATGTTTTAAATTAGAATAACAGAAGACACATGAATGAATATGATATAGTAGTAATCGGCGCCGGTCATGCCGGCTGTGAAGCTGCTCTTGCCGCTGCCAGAATGGGATGCAAAACCCTAATCGCCGTCATCAACGCCGACACTATTGGCGCCATGTCATGCAACCCGGCAATCGGCGGACTGGCCAAAGGTCACCTGGTCCGCGAAATTGACGCATTGGGCGGAGAGATGGCCAAAAACATCGACGCCACCTCCATCCAGTTTCGCAGGCTCAATACCAGTAAAGGTCCGGCGGTACGCTCCTCGCGGGCACAGGCAGATCGCCTGTACTACCGGATCCGCATGAAGAAGGTTCTGGAAAATCAGAAAAATCTCACCATAATCCAGACAGCGGTGGATTCAATTCTCATCGAAGACGGTAAGGTTGCCGGTATCATCACCGCCCTGGAACAGAAAATCAGATCACAGGCGGTCATAGTGGCAACCGGGACCTTTCTTAACGGCCTCATCCATATAGGCCTTAAAAATTTTCCAGCCGGCCGCCTGGGTGACTCACCCTCCCTGAAACTGGCGGAATGGTTCCACCAGGCAGGTTTTGCCATGGGCAGGATGAAAACCGGCACCGTCCCCAGAATCGACGCCAACAGCATCGATTATTCCGAACTCGAACCCCAATACAGCGATGAACCACCGGCCCATTTCTCCTTTGCCGCCCGGGGCTTGCCCTATACGCTGGAGCAGAGACCCTGCCATATCACCTACACCAACAGTACAACCCACGAGATTATTCGCCGGGGGATCGATCAGTCTCCCATGTATTCGGGAATCATAGAGGGAATCGGAGCCAGATACTGCCCTTCCATCGAAGACAAGGTGATGCGCTTTCCTGAAAAGGATCGGCACCAGATATTCCTCGAACCGGAGGGACTCGATACCGTCGAGGTCTATCCCAACGGGCTGCCCACTTCGCTGCCGCTGCATACTCAGATAGCTATGCTGCAGAGCATTAAAGGTCTGGAAAATGCTCGCATTATCCGTCCCGGTTATGCCATTGAATATGACTATGTCGATCCACTCGAACTGCATCCATCACTGGCCACCAAGCGCTATCAAGGGCTCTTTCTTGCCGGACAGATCAATGGCACCTCCGGATATGAAGAAGCCGCCGCCCAGGGAATCATGGCGGGAATCAACAGCGTGCATTATGTTCGCCACATAGCCCCCCTCATTCTTGACCGATCGCAAGCCTACATCGGGGTACTGATCGATGATCTGGTCACCAGGGGAACCAAGGAACCTTACCGTCTGTTTACCTCCAGAGCGGAATACCGCCTCCTCCTCCGCGAAGACAACGCCGACACCCGGTTGTGTCGAATAGGTCACAGTGTCGGCCTGCTCAGCGATGAAGCCTACCGCCTCTTTCTCGAAAAGAAAAGAGGTATAGACGCCGGTGTAGAGTTTCTCTATACCACCCATGTCCGACCATCCGGCATTATCAGCGACGCCCTGGAATCCATGGGAAGCGCCAGGATGAAGCAGAAGAGCTCACTGGCTGATATCCTCAGGAGACCGGAATTGACCATTGCACACCTGCAGAAGCTTCCGCTTGACGAGGAGATCAGGAGTACCCTCAAGAACCTTGATGATTCGGAAGTAGGGGCTGAGATTCAGCTGCAGATCAAATTCAAGGGATATATCGACCGCCAGCAGGAGCAGGTAGACAGATTCAAAAAAATGGAGGAGTTGACGCTGCCGGACGAGCTTGACTACTCCAATATGTCAGGACTCTCCACCGAGGTGGTGGAAAAGCTCTCCAATGTCCGTCCGCTCTCGCTGGGACAGGCTTCGAGGATCTCGGGAATTACTCCCGCGGCAATTTCAATTCTCCAGGTTCATCTTCGAAAAAGGTAGCAGGACATGAATTTTCCCGAAATCGATCCGGTCATATTCAGCCTCGGCCCCCTGCAGGTTCGCTGGTATGGACTGATGTACGTGCTGGGCTTTGCAGCGTGTTATTTTCTCGTTAAAAAGCAGATAAAGGAAACCAACAACACCGCACTGGCCCGGCACTTCGAAAACCTCAATTTTGTCCTGATACTCAGCGTTGTCCTGGGAGGGAGATTAGGGTATGTCCTTTTCTACAACCTCCCCTATTATCTCAGGAATCCCCTGGAAATAGTGGCGACCTGGCATGGCGGCATGTCATTTCACGGCGCCGTCATTGCCCTGATCCTTGCCGGCTGGGTTTTCTGCCGGGTTACACATCTCGATTTCTGGAAAACGGCAGATATCTATGTGGTGACCATTCCCATTGGTCTCGGGCTGGGCAGGATCGGCAACTTCATCAACGGAGAACTCTACGGCAGGGTGACCGATCAACCCTGGGGTATGGGATTCCCCGGCGGCGGACCTTTGCCTCGGCACCCCTCCCAGCTCTATGAAGCATTTTTTGAGGGAATTGTTCTCTTCGTGCTACTCTGGACACTGCGCAATAAACCCCTCAGCGCCAACCACAGGTGGCCCCATGGCTCTCTACTGGCGCTGTTCCTTGGCGGTTACGGTTTTTTCCGCTTCTGTATTGAATTTTTTCGGGAACCGGATCCGCAGGTTGGCTACCTGCTCGGTTCTCTGACCATGGGACAAGTCCTTAGCAGCGCCATGATTGCAGGTGGTTTTTTCATATGGTGGTATAGAAAAGGCAGATAGGTGGCTTTAACCCAGCTGAGCTGGACTCTTTACAGTACCCCCTTGAGGGGCATAAGAACCTTTAGACAGATTATTTTCTTGCAAAAAAACAAGAAAACAATCTGTAAGGTACTAATCGTTGCCTTCTCTTTTTGGGAGTTGATCAAGATACCAGGACATCGGATCGATCAGCTCAAAGCCTTGAGCCACAAGTTTTTCTTTAATTTTTACGACGTTGACCGTCATTAAATATGGAAAAACCGCTCGTTTTTCCTTATCCCAGTATCGGGCCACCAGAACACTGCCCAGGGAGACATTCTCTTCGGTAACGATATCTACTATCTTTTTCATCTGACCGGGTTCCTCTTTCACCAAGATACACAACAGCGTCCCCGGCTCCCCGATGCCCATTATATTAACAAAAGCCCTAAGCAGATCTCGTGTTGACATGATGCCCTTCAAGTACCCATCTTCATCGATGACCGGCAGGGCTCCGACTTTTTTCTTCCCCATTACCAGAAGAGTGTCCTGCAGGGTATAAAACGGAGAGATGGTCAGAGGGTTTTTAATCATGATATCTGCAACCCGATGCTGCATTACCTTCTGGTAGGTTCGACTATAATCCTCTTTGGCCAGCAGTGTCGAGGGCTGAGCATCCCGCATGTCCCTGTCGGTGACGATGCCCAGGAGCTTGCCCTGGCCGTCCACTACCGGAAGATGACGTATATTTTTCTTTTCCATCAATGCCTTAGCTGCCGCCAGGGTAATTTCAGGTGTAGCGGTTATCAGATCCTTGGCCATGCTTTCACTTACAAACATATGTCCCCCTTTCCCAAGTAGGTGATGATGACAGATTACAGTTCTGCCAGAATTTTTATATGATCGGCTACCAGCAGAGGCAGTACTTCCAGGTTATAGCCGCCTTCAAGGATCGAAATAAGCCGGCCGTCGGCATATCGATTGGCCAGGTTGACAATTGTCTTACTTATAAATTTATATCCTTCAGCAGTAAGATTGATGCCGGACATCAGATCCGATGAGTGTGCATCAAAACCGGCCGATACGAGAATTACCTCAGGCTTGAATTTTTTAAAGGCCGGCACCATCTCCGTTGTCAGTTTCTTGCGATAATCCATGTCACCTCTACCGGGAAGAATAGGCGTGTTCAGAGTAAAGCCGGTTCCGGCCGCCACACCTTCTTCAAATTCTCTGCCTGTTCCCGGAAAAGCAAATGATGGATGTTCATGAATGGAGTAATAAAACACAGAATCATCTTCTTCAAAAATCTGCTGTGTACCGTTTCCATGATGAACATCGAAATCAATAACGCCTACCCGTTTAATACCCCACTGCTGCTGCAGGTATCTGGCGGCAATTGCAATATTGTTGAAGTAACAGAACCCCATAGCCCTGTCGTACCCGGCATGATGCCCAGGCGGCCGGACGGCACAAAATGCGTTATCGATGAGACCTTCCATCATTTTATCTACGGCTCGCAGCACTCCGCCTACAGCAAGCAAGGCAATTTCATAGGTTTCACGGCATATTGAGTTGTCCTGGTGATCAAAGTCCGGCAATCCCATCAAACAGGCCTCCTCGAAGCGTACTATATAGCGGATATTATGAACCGCTTCTATCCACCGCTGGCGCGCCGGCTCCGCCTCGATAGGCAGAAGTTTTTCCAGCAAACCGTTTTCCCGAAGACCGTTGACTATGGCAACCAGCCGATAATGCGACTCCGGGTGCCCTTCAAACGTGGTATGCATCAGGTACCTCTCATCATACACAAAACCAGTTCTTTTCATCATGCATTCTCCACTATTCATCGTTCTTTTCAAATCCTGACAGACTCGCAAAGAGTTCGATCTACGCCGCTGCAGATCTCAACCATCAAATCCAGAAGGCGTCTGATAATGATGCTGCCGTTAAGCTCCATTAAGAAGCTTTAGGAAATTCTTGCACAAAAAACAAGGAAACAATTATTACAGCCCATCGTATTCACTCAACTACTTGCAAAACAGCTACATTCTCAGGTCCGGAGAACAACGTTCACTGTGCCGCAGAACTCTACCAGAATACTACCTTACCATTCACTGTTTATGTTAGTTAGCGCAATAGGACTTAAATTATTCAAAACAGCATAAATGGTAACTATTCCCATAGTAATAACTATACTTACCACCAAACAACGACAGAATGTCAAGCAATTTCCCGTAACTCTACATCAATATTACTTAATTAGAATTTAAAATTAATTGCATTACAACTGCTTTTATGGTAGGTCATAAGAAATCAGGTATATCAGGAGCAGTTCGATCTTTCCACAAACCAAACATGACGATCTCGTAAAGAGTTGTCACTAAATCCTCAGGCCATATAAATTTCGATATAATTTCTTGACAGGCCTTCGGTGATATGTGGAGCAGCAACAGCGATGGGCCATAATCAGAAAACTGCAACACGGCATAACCGGCTATTTACGACGCCATAAAACATGTACATCAAGTTTTGCGGTGTAGTTAAAAACCGATAATTACCTTGGAGGAGCAGCGGCGCCCAATGGGAATTGGATTGGAGTTTCATTCGTCAACCAGATACTTCAAAGGAGCGAAAGCATGAGTGATGAAAGAAAGGTAATGGAAACATCAGAGGCCGAAATTGCTGTACATTGGCAGGAAGAGGACTATTTCGTCGCCTCTCCCACCTTCATTGGTCAGGCTAATCTGACGGACGAATCGGTTTTCGAGAGATTCAGTCTTGATAATTTCCCTGATTGTTATACTGAATTCGCCGAGATGTTGACCTGGTACAAATACTGGGACGAGGTTCTGGACACCAGCGACGCACCATGCTGGAAGTGGTTTAAAGGCGGCAAAATCAATGCGAGTTACAACTGTATTGACCGCCACCTGAAGAAGAACAAAAACAAGACAGCTATCCATTTTGTTCCTGAGCTGGAAGAGGAAGCCGTCCAGCATATAACCTATCAGGAGTTGTATGTCCGCGTTAATGAATTTGCTGCTCTGCTGCGTGATTATGCAGGACTGAAACGTGGCGACAGGGTCACTGTTCATATGCCGATGTCAGCGGAACTGCCCATCACCATGCTGGCCTGTGCCCGTCTGGGAGTCATACATTCCGTTGTTTTCGGCGGCTTTTCCGCAAGCGCCTGCGCAGACAGGGTGGTTGACTCTAATTCCAGGGTTCTTATCACCATGGACGCCTACTATCGTGCTGGCAAACTCCTCGACCACAAATCCGTCGATGACGAAGCCTGCAAACTTGCGGAAAATTCAGGACAGAAAGTGGACAAGCTTCTTATCTGGCAGCGTTACCCCGGAAAGATGTCATCTGATGCCGCACTACAGAAAGGACGTGACTGCATCGTCAACGAAGAACTGAAAAATTTCTATGGGGCCAGGGTCGAGCCGGAAAAGATGCTCTCTGAGGACCCGCTGTTTCTGATGTATACCAGCGGCACCACCGGCAAACCAAAAGGATGTCAGCACGGAACCGGCGGGTATCTCGCCTACGTCACCGCCATGTCGAAATACATACAGGACATCCATCCCGAGGATGTCTACTGGTGCATGGCCGACATCGGCTGGATCACCGGTCATTCCTTTATTGTCTACGGACCGCTGGCGTTGTGCGCCTCATCCGTCATCTATGAAGGCGTACCCACCTATCCGGATGCCGGCAGGTCGTGGCGAATCGCTCAGGAGCTGGATGTCAATATCTTCCATACCGCCCCGACAGCAATCAGAGCCCTGCGCAAGGTCGGGCCCGACGAGCCTGCTAAATACACCTATCATTTCAAGCATATGACCACAGTTGGCGAACCGATTGAGCCGGAAGTATGGAAATGGTACCAGAAGGAAGTTGGCAAAGGCGAAGCCGTCATTGTCGACACCTACTGGCAGACCGAAACAGGAGGATTCCTGTGCAGCACTGTCCCCGGTATCACCCCGATGAAGCCGGGCAGCGCCGGTCCCGGCGTCCCAGGTATTCACCCTGTCATCTATGACGAGGAAGGCCAGGTCATTCCACCAGGTTCGGGCAAGGCCGGCAATATCTGTATCCAGAACCCCTGGCCCGGTTGTTTCCAAACCATCTGGGGCGACCGGCAACGTTTTGTCGACACCTATTTCGCCAGGTACAATAAAGACCCGAATAGCAAGGACTGGCGCGACTGGCCGTATCTGACTGGCGATGCCGCCGTCGAATCACCCGATGGCTACTTCCGTATCCTTGGCCGAATTGATGATGTTATCAATGTTTCCGGTCACCGTCTTGGCACCAAGGAAATAGAATCGGCAGCACTCACCGTCCCTGAAGTAGCAGAGGCGGCCGTTGTCCCGGTCAATCACGAAATCAAAGGCAAGGAACCGGAGTTGTATGTTTCCCTCAAGCCGGGTTATGAAGCCACGGAAGAAGTTGCCCAAAAGATAGCAGACGCCATCACAACACAGATAGGCAAGATCGCTAAATGTAAAAATGTCTGGATTGTCCCCGATATGCCGAAAACCCGCTCAGGTAAAATTATGCGAAGGGTGCTCGGCGCCATTTCCAATAAGGGCGATGTCGGCAATGTCATGACTCTCGCCAATCCCGAGATAGTAGAAGAGATCCAGCGGATGGTTTCCTGATATTTGACTCAAGCAATAATTTCTATCCCACGAAGTCCTCTTACCATCTGTTTTCTTGAAAGAAAACAGATGGTAAGGTATTCAATGACGCCAAAGTCCGATCCACAACGCCGTTGATTCATGGCAGAGTAGACATCCTGCCGACAGAACTCCTAATCCGGCCTGACAAAACCGTTGCGCACGGCAAAACTGACCAGATCGGCACTGTTTCTCAGATTGAATTTTTTCAGCAGTTTGGAGCGGTGGTGATCAATGGTGCGGGGACTGAGACAGAGCTTCTCCGCCACATCCTTGCTGGTATATCCTTCAACTACCAGTTGCAGAACTTCATACTCTCTGGCGGTCAACCCCTGGAAGGGAGTAGCCCGGTGATTACGATGGGCGCTGATCACATCTGCGGCAAAATCATCGGAGAGGATCGGGGAAATGTAGGTTTTACCGTTCTGCACCTTATTGATGGCAAGCAGCAACTCCTCGTCCGAATCGTCCTTCATCAGATAACCGTCGGCACCGCTGGACATTGCATGATAGAAAAATTGCTTGTTTTTATGCATGGTCAACATCAACACCTTGACCTGCGGATATTTTTTCTTTACCTGCGAAACAGCTTCGGTTCCCGAGATTTTAGGCATGGAAATATCAAGTATGATAAGATCGGGAATGCCGGTTTTCAGGAATTCCATAAGCTCTTCGCCATTACTGACCTCGCCGATCACTTCAAGATTTTCGTTCTTCTTAATGATATTTTTAATACCATGGCGTATCAGCACATGGTCATCCGCCAGTAGAACAGTGTATCTTCTTTCACTCGATTCCATATCTATGCCTTAACCGTTCCTCCTGAATTATTAGCTACCCCCTCTTAGGCATCCCCATGTTGAATTATACATAACTTCATTAAAACGATTTTTTCCACCTTTTCTTTAAAGCAATAAACCCATCTTCGACTGCAATGAAAAAATGCCACAAGTCAAAAAAAACACAGCCAGAACGACTTCGACATATCTTTATTCTTGACTTTATCGCCAAGAAAGCTTTGACTATGCTACTTAGAAAATGAATGATGATTCATTTACTGTTAATCTATACAGTCGAGAATACGTGAGTCTTTCAGTTTCTCAGGAAATTTGTTTTACTTATGTTTTTTTGAAGAAAAGTACCTGAAAACCTTCCGAAAAAAAGCAAAGGACTTATCCAGCTCAACTGGGTTTGATTATTTAATAATAGGAGAAATACGATGGGACGAACACCCAAAAACCGCCCCACCGCAGATGAAGCATTACAGCTCCTGCTGGAAGGCAATAGACGTTTTGTCGCTGGAAACCTGGAACATCCGAATCATTGTAAGGAGAGCAGACGATTGTCAAGTAGTGGCCAGGAACCTATTGCGACGATCCTTACCTGTGCCGACTCCCGAGTCCCGCCTGTCGATATTTTCGACCAGGGAATCGGTGATCTTTTCGTCGTCCGGGTTGCAGGCAATATAATAGGTTTCCATACACTCGGCAGTATTGAATATGCTGTCCAGCAGCTCAATACCCCCCTCGTCATTGTTATGGGTCATTCCTGTTGCGGCGCGATAGGCGCCGTTGCCAGCGGGGTCCGACTGGACGGCCACATGTCTTCCTTTACGGCTCCGATCCAGACCGCCATAAAAAAGGTCAAAGATCTGGAAGGAGACCTTGTAGACAATACCGCCAAGGAAGTGGCATTAATGATAGCCTCACAGATTTCCGTATCAGAGCCTATTTTGGCTGACTTTGTCAACGACAACAAAGTCAAGGTTGTCGCTGCATATTACGATATATCAACAGGAACCGTGATTTTACTCTAAAAACAACCAAGCTGATTCAACAACAGGTGTACACATGATTTTGAAGATTTTTCCCTTCCTTGCCTGGTTTCAAGATTATGATACCGGCAAATTTAAGATAGACTTGCTTGCGGGTATAACCGTAGCGCTTGTTCTTATTCCGCAATCCATGGCCTATGCCCAGCTTGCAGGTCTGCCTGCCTATTATGGATTGTATGCTGCCTTTTTGCCGCCGATGGTTGCTGCACTGTTCGGATCCAGCCGCCAGCTTGCCACCGGACCGGTGGCCGTAGTCTCACTGATGTCCGCTGCATCCCTGGAGCCACTTGCCACCGCTGGCTCCCCCGAATTTATAGCCTATAGCATCGTCCTCGCTTTAACGGTCGGTCTTTTTCAGTTTTCCCTCGGGGTACTTCGCCTTGGCCTGGTGGTAAATTTTCTTTCACATCCGGTTGTTAACGGTTTTACCAATGCCGCCGCCATAATTATAGCCTCTTCCCAGTTCTCCAAGTTCTTCGGAGTTTATGTCGACAAAGCTCCGCATCATTATGAAACCATGGCCAGAGTGGCCCAGGCGGCTATTGACTATACTCATTTCCCCACGCTGCTTTTTGGTGCGTCCGCTGTTGCCATCATGGTGATTCTCAGAAAGATCAATCCGCGGATACCAAACGTTCTTATTGCCGTTGCTATAACAACAGTACTTTCCTACCTCATCAACTTTAACAAAGATGCCTACGTCCCTGTTTCAACTATTCAGTCTTCCGGCTTTACTGACAAAGTTGAAGAATTCAACAGTGCCGTCAAAGAAATTGAAACGATTGGTGCCCAGCGCGCTCAGATTGGTGCGAAGATAGATCAGGAACGGGAAAGCAGTCATGGGATGACAGCTGAACTCATCGATCTCGAAAGTCAGGTGGCCCTGCTCACCTTGAAAATGGATGAAGCCAAACACAAAGCCCATCTTCTTCGCTCTGATATCCGCAACATGAAATTTGAGGCGGTCCAGAAAGAAGATTCCTATGCTTTTTATCCGCAGAACAATGTACCTGCGGACGTCGAAACCGCAAGCGGCACCTGGAGGATATCGGTGGGCAACAAGGCATTGGATCCAAACAATCTTAAAGTAACCGGCGGTGGGGCGATAGTCGGTAAGATCCCGGAAGGTCTTCCCCAGTTTGCCGTTCCCGAATTAACCGCAAAGACCTTCTTTAAGCTGCTGCCTACCGCCATTATTATTTCGCTGCTCGGTTTCATGGAGGCAATAGCCATCGCCAAGGCCATGGCCGCTCAGACAGGCCAGAAGCTCGATCCCAACCAGGAGCTTGTCGGACAGGGACTCGCCAACATTTTCGGCTCCATTGGATCCTCCTATGCCGTTTCCGGATCCTTTTCCCGTTCAGCCGTCAATCTGCAGGCCGGTGCGGTATCCGGGATATCATCGGTGGTTACCTCTATTGTAGTGGTTATCACCCTGCTCTTTTTCACTCCTCTGCTCTATCATCTACCGCAGGCGGTACTTGCCGCAGTCATTATGATGGCGGTTATCGGATTGATCAATATTAAGGGATTTGTCCACTCCTGGAAGGCCCAGTGGTATGACGGGGCGATATCAGTCTTTTCTTTTCTGGTAACCCTGTACTTTGCGCCCCATCTGGATAAGGGGATCATGGTGGGTGTAGCACTTTCCATGGTTGTCTTCCTCTACAAATCCATGCGTCCGGTGGTGGCAAGCCTGTCGCTCCACCAAGATAAGGTGTTGAAATCTGCTGAATATTACCGACTGAAAGGATGTCGTCATATTTCCGTTGTTCGTTTTGACGGCGCCCTCTTCTTTGCCAATGCCAGTTATCTTGATGAACAGGTGCTCAAATTCAGAAACGAACAACCGGATCTGCGCTATGTTCTTCTTGATGCAAGAGGCATCAATGACATGGACGCTTCCGGCGAGGAAGCCCTGGAGATGCTGGTCAAACGTATCCGCAGTGCCGGTATGGGCTTTGCGATATGCGGACTCAAAGGACAGGTAATCAATGTCATGCAGCGCACGGGGCTGTACGACAAAATTGGGGAACAGCATATTTTTCCCGACAGCAAAGCGGCCGTTGCTGCATTGATCGACCGCATCCATAAGGGAACCGACCTGCCTGAGGCGGGTTGCGGAGATTGCCCTCTGCAGCAATATATTCCTGCAGATCAGACCAAGAATTAAGATCACGGCTTGTTTTGTGCAAACGCCAAAGCCTGATCCTCTGAGGAGGATCAGGCTTTTTTATTGCTTGCAAGACGAAGGCGATATATAGTTTGTATCTGTTCACCAATGGCAACCTTGCCCTAACTCAACGGAGCCTACGCTTGCTGGTAGCTCTCAAAATTTAATTCTTCGGGATACGCCCAGGCACCGATATCAGATATGGCTGTGGATAAGTTCATCCGGTTCCCGGATTTAAAACAGTAGCATAGACTTCGAAATGGCTCATTCCTGGACAGCCACTCATTGAAATCTATAAGCATTAAAATGGAATACTCCTGAATCTCCCCGGAACCTTATACATCCTCCATGTTACACTCCTCTGATCGACACCTTCCCATGACCGCGGAAGAATGCCGCTTACGCGGCTGGAATGCCGTTGACGTTGTCCTGGTCACGGGCGACGGCTATATTGACCATCCTTCCTTTGGTGTAGCCCTTATCGGCAGGCTCCTGGAAAGCAAAGGTTATCGAGTGGCTGTCCTCTCCCAACCTCATCATGATTCAGCCGTGGATTTTTACCGCTTCGGCAGACCGCGACTCTTCTTCGGCATCACCGCCGGCAATTTAGACTCAATTGTGGCCAACTACAGCGGCAACGGCAAAGTCCGCGACTTTGACGCCTATTCCAGCGCCGGCAACCCATGGAGATCGGACCTGCAGTCGAAGATCAACAGAAAGCGTCCAGATAGAGCAACAATCACCTACGCCAATCTGGCCCGGGCTGCCTATAATGACGTTCCCATTATACTGGGAGGTATCGAGGCGTCACTGCGGCGTTTTATCCATTATGATTACAAGCAAAACCGACTGCGTGGTTCCGTCCTCACCGACGGCAAGGCTGATCTGCTCATCTACGGAATGGCCGAGAAGAGTATTGTTGCCGCAGCCGCCGCCCTGGCTCAGGAGCGTATCCCCACCGGCATTAAGGGCTGTTGTGAACGGCTCACCGAAACCCGTTTTAGCGAGCTGCAAGGCACCCTCACCTCGGAAACGAGCATAATTCTCCCTTCCTGGAATGATATCCAAAAAGACAAGGGACTTTTTCTGGAGGCTGAACTGCTCATTGATCAACATGCCCGGAGCGGCTCTGACAAAATGCTCGTGCAGCAGCAGCAAAGCAGCTGGGTTATTCAGCATCCGGCACCTTCCATCCTCAATGAAGAGGAGCTTGATGAGCTCTATGACCTGCCTTTCCAGCGCACCCCGCATCCAGGCGCCGGCGATATTCCGGCATACCGGATGATTCGCCATTCGGCGACTATTGTCCGGGGCTGCTCAGGAAACTGTTCGTTTTGCGCAATTACCCGCCATCAGGGGCCTGCAATCAGCAGCCGCAGCAGAGCCTCGATCCTGAAGGAGGTTCGGAAAATCACCACCATGAGTGATTTTTCCGGGACGATCAGTGATCTTGGCGGACCGACGGCCAACCTTTATGGCAGTTCATGCGCCATCGGAGGCTGCAAAAGACATGAATGCCTCTATCCCAAAGTCTGTGAACACCTCAAGGTCAATGAGGAGAAGATGATCGGACTTCTCAAAGATGTTGCCGCATTGGATAAAGTTAAACATGTCTTTATCTCCTCGGGATTACGCATGGAACTGCTCCTGAAGACTCCAAGGTTACTCGAAAAACTGATTACTTCCCATACTCCGGGATCTCTGAAAATCGCTCCGGAGCATAGCGATGACAATATCTTGAAAATAATGCACAAGGAGTCGCATGACATCCTGCGCCAATTCGTCAAGCACTGCGGAATGATAGCACAAAAGCAGAAAAAGAAGGTACAGCTGACCCCCTATGTCATCATCGGTCATCCCGGCAGCACCGAAAAAAGCGCGTTACAGCTTGTCGACACCTTCAAGAAGCTCGAACTTCCCATCAGGCAGTTTCAGGATTTCACGCCAACACCGGGAACTCTCTCCACAGCGATGTTCGTCAGCGGTCTGGGTAGAGACAGGAAGAAAATCATTATTCCCTCAGCCTCGCAAAGATCGCGACAGAGAGCACATCTGGAGGCGGCTTTTCACAAACGCAGCCTCCGACCGAACAAGAAACGACCGGGAAAGAAATAACTGGTTCTATCCTGCTCCGCGCTATTCCTTGGCATTATAAAAATTAAAGCTGCACATCTTATCCCTTTGCTTGCGCTGCTTGGGGCGAAAGATCTCATCTGCGGCATATCCCAGTGTTATAAGAAGTCCGATGCGCTTTTGCTCCGGTATTCCCATGATTTTCCTGACAGCGTCTTCATCGAACCAGCCGAGCATGCAGCTGCCAAGACCGAGATCAGCCGCCTGAAGGCAGAAATGAGCAGCGGCAATGCCTATGTCTATAAGAGGAAATTCACGATCCTTGAGACGTCCCCCTATCTGGCTGATTATTTTCGGCCGTTCGATGGTAAGGATGGCAATGACCGGTGCCTGCACTGCGAATTTATTGAAAGAGACCAGCTTGCTGTAGGTGGCATGAGAGACAGCATTCTTTTTCTGCTGATCATCGACAATAATCAGCTTCCAGGGCTGCGAGTTACTCGCCGATGGCGCCAGACGGACGGCTTCAATCAAGGCTTCTATCTTCCAGCTCTCCACCGGGGAATCCGTATAGGAACGAACGCTCTGCCTGTGGCCAATTAGTTCAGAAAAATCCATATTCTTCTCCTGTAATCTCTTACAGATCCCGCGGAGAAAAAGACACGGCATCATCAATTTCGTCTTTACCAAGCAGCAGCATAAAAAGACGGTCCACGCCAAAGGCTATGCCGGCACAGGTTTCGAGGTTGCTCAGATCCTCCAAAAACTTTTCGGGCATGATCGTCCTCCGACCGCTCTTTTTGTTAATTGCTTCGATTTCTGCGGCAAAGCGCAAGCGTTGTTCACTGGAATCGGTAAGTTCTGAATAACCATTGGCCAGTTCTATGCCGGCAGCATACAATTCGAACCTTTCCGCAACTTCGGCGTTTCCTTTCTTTTTTTGGGCAAGCGAGGCCATACTCGCAGGATAATCATAGAGAAAAACCGGACCTTCAATGCCTAAATTAGGCTCGATTTTTTCCACCAGAACCTCTTCAAAGGTATCGTTTGCCAAAACCTCCCGCAGAGAGTTATCACTCCAGCGATCGAAGGCCTCATTCACCGTTATTTTCTGCCAAGGATGACTTGGAGAAGAATGATCCGTAGAGAAAAGTGATTGCGCAAGAGGCAGAAGGTTGCCAAGCTGCTCGCCGATCTCGGCCAGGCAATGGTGCAGCAACTGCTGGCAGTCGGCCATCAATTCATAATAATCGGCTCCGGAACGATACCATTCCAGCATGGTGAATTCTTCGAGGTGGCGCCGCCCTCTTTCTTCCTTGCGGAAACAGCGGCAGATTTGAAAAATGGAACTGCAGCCCGAGGAAAGCAGCCGCTTCATGCAGAGTTCGGGCGATGTCTGCAAAAACCAGTTTTCTGTAGAAAGCGGCTCGATATGCGATTCAGGAATCAGCACCGGCTGCCGGATAGGTGTATCCACTTCAAGAAAGCCGCGCTGTGAAAAAAAACTCCTGATGGCACCAATAAGAGCTGCACGCAGATGCAGCTCTTTGACAGACAGCACGGCGTTACTCTTTTACGCGAGTCACGTACTGTCCACTGCGGGTGTCTATCTGAATTCTGTCACCCTCTTCTACAAACGGAGGGACCTGCAGTTCATAACCCGTCTGCACCGTCACAGGCTTGGTATCGGTTCCGGAAGTGTCGCCTTTCACCCATGGATCAGCCTTTATCACCTCGAGATTGACAAAAATAGGCAGGCTTACGTCAATCGGCTTCCTATCGAAAAACAGTACCTCGACTTCCATGTTGTCCACCATGAAATTGACACTGTCGCCCAGTTGATCAGCGGTTATGAAAATCTGGTCAAAACTTTCATTGTCCATGAAATGATATTCATCTCCCTGATTGTACAGATACTGCATCTTCCGCTCTTCCAAGGCAGCCTTTTCGAATTTGTCATTGGACCGATAGGTCTGGGTGAACTGATTTCCAGTGATCATATTACGCATCTTGGTTCGATACAGGGCCTGACCCTTGCCGGGTTTGGAAAATTCAAATTCGGTCACTATATAGGGATCACCGTCAATCTGGATTTTCAACCCTTTACGTAAATCTGAAGCGCTATACATACTTTCTCCATATTAGTCCGGCAGCACCGGAGATTATTCTTCAATAGACATATTCCCGGATCGCTACCGGAAAATTTTTCCGCTGTCAATATACCTATGTCGCCGGTCGTTCTGCAACGTTTAATCCGTCAAGCCAAAAGAATGGCTTGAAAAAAGATTGTTCACTGCCTGATTCATTTTTCCGCTGCTGTATTTTTTTCAATGCTTCTCGTTTATACAATATGTATAATAGTTTTGTTCCAGTAAACAAGAGGAGCTTCATGTTTCGAGCAGGGATTTTATCCGACACGCATCTGGTGGCGGCAACGGAGCAGTTTAAAGAAATTGCCGCAAGAGCATTTGACGATTGCGATATGATCTTTCATGCCGGAGATATTACCGCTATGGAAATATTGGAGCAGTTTCACCCGAAACCCGTCCATGCCGTCCATGGCAATATGTGCGGATACGCCGCACGCATGGCTCTGCCGCAAAGCAAAATCATCGTAGCGGGAGGATTCACAATCGCTCTTTGCCACGGTGCCGGTCCCCGTCACAATATAGAAGAAAGGATGTGGGCGCAATTTCCCGAGGCGGACTGTATCATCTATGGGCACACACACCAGCCGGTATGTGAAAGGAAGGGCGGTATTCTCTTTATTAATCCGGGCAGCTTTCAGTGCACATCAGCTTTCGGCAGCCCGGCATCCTATGCGATACTTACCATTGACGGCCACAGCCTCAACGCGAAGCTCCACACCATAAGGACACTGCGATGAAAATGCTCCGGGCAGCATGGAGAGTGGATTATAGGAGCGGCGACCATCACTCAATCTCTGTATTAGCCGAAATCCACACAATTCCCGAGCATCTCCCACAATCCTTCGACCGGCTGCTTCCTTATTTCCAACTTTCTTTCTAAATAGTTACAGATTATGACACGATCAGTAAAACTTACCCCCATGATGCAGCAGTATCTGGAAATCAAGGAAAATAATCCTGATTCCATCCTCTTTTACCGTATGGGGGATTTTTATGAAATGTTCATGGATGATGCCGAAATTGCCTCAAAAATCCTCGGCATCACCCTGACGTCCAGAAACAACAAGGGTGATGCAGCCAGGGTACCG
This sequence comes from Desulfobulbaceae bacterium, assembly GCA_016278675.1. Lineage (GTDB taxonomy): Bacteria > Desulfobacterota > Desulfobulbia > Desulfobulbales > Desulfocapsaceae > Desulfopila_A. The sequence continues at coordinate 172,303 of JADQBJ010000006.1, forward strand.
ATGTGCGGCATTCCCTATCATGCATCCCAATCCTACATTGCCAAACTGGTCAGGGCAGGACACCGGGTAGCTATCTGCGAACAGACTGAAGATCCCGCTCAGGCCAAAGGCATCGTCCGCCGGGAAGTCATACAGACCATATCACCAGGGGTAGTTACCGATAATCAGCTCCTGGATGACAGGTCCAACAACTACGTTGCCGCAATCAAAAGAAAGAGCGGAACTGAAGTGGAGGTCTTTGGCCTAAGCCTGCTCGATCTCAGCACGGGAAAATTTCTTGTGGGCGAATTCGAGAATCAAACCGGCAATTATGAGATAATCCTGGATCAACTATCACGCCTCTGCCCTGCCGAATTGCTGATTGACACCAGCGATAAAGAAAATCTTTCAGGTTTCCTGGCCGTTACACAAACAGTGCTGCCTGATCTATGTATAACGGATAGAGACGAAGGTCTCTTTCATCTTTCCTCCTGCAGGGAAATTCTCCTCGAACACTTCAACGTCATCAACCTTCGCGGATTCGGCTGCGACTCCATGCGATACGGATTGACGGCAGCCGGGGTTCTGCTCGATTATGTCCGGGAAATGCAGAAAACCGCCATTAATCATATAGAGGCACTGACACCCATCGATCTGGAATCCATCCTGTTGATCGACGACTCTTCGCGCAGGAACCTGGAGCTTACCCAGACCATCATCGGTACCAGCCGTGAGGGCTCACTGCTTTCGGTCATCGATAAAACCTCGACACCGATGGGAGCGCGTCTGCTCAAGGACAACCTGCTTTTTCCTCTTCAGGATGCCGGCAGAATCAACGACAGACTGGACAGCGTCAATCATCTCTACAAGAACAACCGGCTGCGTCAGGAGATACGCCAATCTCTCAGTACTATTCTCGACATCGAAAGGCTCAACAGCAGAATGGTGCTCGGCAACGGCAATGGCCGTGATATGCTGGCCCTGAAACATTCACTTGCCGGACTGCCCACACTAAAAGATCTCCTCACCCAGTGCAGTACCAGAAAGTTTCGGGAAATAGACGATCAATTTGAGACCCTTGCAGAGCTTCACACCCTTCTTGAAAACGCGATTCACGAAGATCCCCCGGTGACCCTGCGGGACGGCAGGCTGATCAAGGAGGGCTATAACAGTGAGCTCGACGAGCTGGTACACCTGCTGCGCCACGGCAAACAGCTTATACTCGACCTGGAAGCCAAGGAACGCAGGGACACCGGGATCGCCAAGTTGAAGGTCGGTTACAATAAGGTTTTCGGTTACTATATCGAAATCAGCAAGATCAATGTCGATAAGGTTCCGGAGCACTACATCCGCAAGCAGACCCTGGTGAATGCCGAACGCTTCATTACCCCGGAACTCAAAGAATTCGAAAGCAAGGTAGCCAGTGCCCATGATCGCAGGCTCGACCTTGAGTATACTCTGTTTATCGAGATACGCTCCCTCCTCGCCGCACAAAGCTCAAGACTGCTGAAGATCGCCGCCCTGCTGGCTCGAATCGATTTCTTTGCCTCACTTGCCGAGGTGGCCCATCTGCACAATTACCGGCGTCCCACCGTCGATCAGAGCGATGAGATCGTCATAACCGAAGGGAGGCATCCGGTTATTGAACAGGCACTGCCCAGCGGAAAATTTGTTCCCAACGATATCTCGCTCAACCAAAAATCAGATGAAGTCATAATCATTACCGGCCCGAATATGGCCGGTAAATCGACCGTGCTGCGGCAAACCGCACTGATTGTACTGATGGCCCAAATGGGCAGCTTTGTCCCCGCCGATCAGGCCAGAATCGGTATTGTCGATAAAATCTTTACCCGGGTCGGGGCCATGGACGATCTGCGTCGCGGCCAGTCGACCTTCATGGTAGAAATGAACGAGACCGCCAATATTTTAAACAATGCAACCACCAGAAGCCTGGTGATACTGGATGAAATCGGTAGAGGGACATCCACATTCGACGGCCTCTCGATTGCCTGGGCTGTCGCCGAACATCTTGTCAAGAAAGACGACAAGGGCATAAAGACTCTTTTTGCCACTCATTACCATGAACTTACCGAGCTGGCCAGGAAGCAGGAACGAGTCCAGAATTTCTCTATCGCCGTAAAGGAATGGAACGATTCCATTATCTTTCTCCACAAGCTGGTACGGGGCGGCACCAACCGGAGTTATGGTATTCAGGTGGCGGGGCTTGCCGGTGTTCCGGACAGCGTCGTCGCCAGGGCCAAGGAAATCCTGCATGCCATTGAAACCGGCGAGATGGCCGGTGGAGGAACGAGGAATCTCTCAACAGTCACGGCGCAAAACAAGAAAAGGCATCCCAACCAGCTGTCACTCTTTGAGACTCCAATCGACCCATTGCGCAGTTATTTACAGAAGATCACAATCGACGATCTCAGCCCCAGACAGGCCCTGGAAGTACTTTATGAACTCGACAGAATCGCCAATACATAAATTATCTCCCCCATAAACATTTCCCTGTTAAGACAAAAGACAACGCTAGCGCCGGTCCATGATGACCGGCGCTCCAACTTTTTTACTATCGATATGCCGCTATTCCGGTAACCTCCTGACCTATTATCAGGGTGTGCATATCGTGCGTTCCCTCATAGGTATAGACCGATTCCAGATTGTTCATGTGACGCATGACCGGATACTCGCCCATAATGCCGTTTGCCCCCAGCATTGTTCGCGCAGTCCTGGCAATCTCACGGGCGATATTGACATTGTTCATTTTGGCCATGGATACCTGTGCCGGAGTATAGGTGCCCTGATCTTTGAGCCGCCCAAGCTGAAACGCCAGAAGCTGCCCCTTGGTGAGTTCCGTCACCATCTCCGCCAGTTTTTTTTGCTGCAGCTGAAATGCCGCGATTGGTTTGTCAAACTGGATCCGTGATTGGGCATATTCAAGTGCCGTCTGATAACAGTTATCAGCGGCGCCCAATGCTCCCCAGGCAATGCCATAGCGGGCCTGGGTAAGACAACTCAAAGGCCCTTTCAGTCCTTTAACACCGGGGAGCAGACTTTTTTCCTCCTCGACAATGACATTGTCAAAAACCAACTCGGAGGTAATCGAGGCACGAAGGCTCCATTTTCCTTTCATGCGCGGAGCCTCAAAACCGTTCGTACCTTTTTCCACGAGAAAGCCGCGTACCCCTTCATCGGTCTGAGCCCAAACCACGGCAACATCGGCAATACTGCCGTTGGTTATCCACATCTTTGCCCCGTTGAGACGCCAGGTTCCATCCCCGTTCCGTACAGCGCGTGTTTTCATTCCGGAAGGGTTCGAGCCGAAATCCGGCTCGGTGAGCCCAAAGCAGCCGACAGCACTTCCCGCCGCCATTTTGGGGAGCCAGTACTTTTTCTGCACTTCCGAACCAAAGGCAAATATGGGGTACATCACAAGTGACCCCTGCACCGAGGCAAAGCTGCGTATCCCGGAATCACCTCGCTCCAGTTCATACATCAGCAGGCCGTACGCTACATTGGAAAGCTCCGCACAGCCATATTCCTCCGGCAGCGTCGGTCCTAGAAAACCAAGCTCTCCCATCTGGGCTATAAGCTCTTCCGGAAATTTTTCTTTCTGGGCATAATCATCAATGATCGGCATCACCTTCTCATTGACAAAATTCCTGGCTGTTTCCCGAACCAGTTTTTCTTCATCCGTCAACAGTCCCTGCAGCCCCATATAATCCGTGATATCTCTGGTATAGCTCATCTACGACTCCTTCCTTTTTGGAATTTAGCACCCGGGAAAATGCAGCTAAAACATGATGAAAATCAGCATCAACCGCAGTGTTGCAGGATATCTGACAGCGGCAGAAATAACCAATTTTCCATTTCTCACCGGAGAGTTATCTTTTCTGTTTGTTATTTTTATCCCAAACAATTACTTTAGCAGGTGATAACATTATATGCAGAAAATCACATTATTTTCATTTTTTCCAGCAGATTCAGTCATCATAAATATGACAAAATGATCCGATATTGCCCACCATTTCTACTTCTCATTCTTTGTGCTCTTATTTCTTCTCCGGTATTTTCCGCAGAACATGATAGTGCCACTCATTCATCTGTTCAGGCTCGGTATAATGCCTCGAAATTTTACTATAAACAACTGGAAACAAATGCAGAGCTTGGAGAGAAGAGAACCTCATGGTTGAAAAGCAGCCGAAATTTTAGAAGGGTATACCTTGCCAATCCCAAATCCGAACTTGCTCCTGCTTCTTTGTTTATGCTCGGTGAAAATTATCGGCGCATGTTTGAGAGATTTTCCCTGAAAAATGACCTTAAGGAATCAATAGGATATTATCGGGACTGCGCTTCGCTCTTTCCTCATCATCGGCTTGCCGACGACGCTCTGTTTGCCCTGGGGATGATCTTTTCCGATAAACTTGACGATAACAACAGAGCAGCAAAATACTTCAGCGATATTGTTACACGTTATCCTCAAGGAGATATGTATAGCCGGGCCGCAGAGGAGATGAAAAAGCTTTCCAGCGCTTACGATATAGCCTTGCCGCAGAGCATGATTAGTGAGACCAACCACAAAAAACTCACCAACGTGCTCCCGGTCAAATACTGGTCATCAGAAGATTATAGCCGTGTTATCATCAAAGCCTCAGGGCCGGTGACCTATTCTGCCCAGCTTCTTGAAAAGACAGGTGATGCGCCTCGGCGACTCTATATCGATTTTCAGAACAGCTATATAGAACCGCTGTACCGCAGTCCCGTCCCTGTCTCTGACGGTCTTTTGCAACAAATCCGTACCGGGCAGAATACCCAGGAGACAGTCAGGGTTGTCCTTGATATAGAGTCAATCTCATCGTATAAAATTTTCAGCCTTCCTGATCCCTTCCGTGTTGTCGTAGACATCCGGGGAGTTGCACGCCGCAGCACACCCTCAAACAGCAAATCCATCAAGGAACTGCTCAAGCCGAACATCAACCATGAACAAATAATTGTCCTCAAAGACCAGAAAAAGCACGGCATAGTCAGTTCTGCAAAAGCTGGTAATACCCTGGATTCCGGAATACCATCCGGTCCTGAACTTTCCCTGGCTCAGCAGCTCGGTCTTGGAGTAGGCAAGATTGTCATTGATCCCGGTCATGGAGGCAAGGATCCCGGAGCGATAGCCAATGGGCTGAAGGAAAAGGATATCGTGCTCAAGCTTGCCAAAAGACTGGCCCACAATCTGGAGGATTCACTGGGCTGTGAAGTGGTACTGACCCGAACCACTGACGTTTATCTTTCTTTGGAAGAACGTACGGCCATTGCCAATGGCAACAATGCTGATCTCTTCCTGTCGCTCCATGTCAATGCCCATTCACAATCCTCAGTGCATGGGCTCGAAACTTATTTCCTCAATCTTTCCAACAATCCTGAGGCAATGCGAGTGGCCGCCTATGAGAATGCCACTTCTGAGTTACAAATGAGCGATCTCCAGGATGTTCTGGCCCATATCATGAAAAATTCAAAAATCAGCGAATCCTCCCGTCTCGCTCATACAGTACACACCACTCTGGTTACAGGGCTGAACAATAACGATCTCGCCCTCAAGGATCTAGGAGTAAAGCAGGCTCCCTTTTACGTTCTTATCGGAGCCGAAATGCCTGCTATCCTCCTGGAAGCAGCCTTCATTAGTAATCCACTGGAAGCAAAAAAACTAAGCAGCGACCTGTTCCTCAACTCCTTCGCAGTCAATATCTCCCAAGGAGTCAAAAATTATATCGAATCAAACAGTGCACGTCTCAACCTTCAGGCCCTGCAATGAACCTAAAAGCCTGAATCGGCGCCAGTCATTTTTGCTGATTATCAATGTACTGAGCTGGTTGTTATTCCAGGATTGCAGGATTTAAAGATCTTGAGAAGTCTATTTCTACTGTCATCCCGATCTTCCGGGTCCGGTTTGAAGAGAAAGTCTTTCCATAATCGGGGCAGGAAAATATCAAAAAAAAAGGGCTATCCCATAGCAGGATAGCCCTTCACAAAATAATACTTCTAGTTGTTACATAGCTTTTGAGGCCTTTATCCGGGCCATAGCCCTCTGCAACGCCGCTTCAGCGCGGGCTCGATTGATACTTTCGCTCTTCTGGGCCGCCTGAGCAAGTCGTTTCTCGGCTCTTTCCTTGGCTTTCATGGCCCGATCAACATCAATCTTTGTTCCGAATTCCGCACTCTCGACGAGAAAGGTGATTTTATTATTGGACACCTCACAGAATCCCCCGCTTATCATCAGGTTTTCTCTCTTTTTCCCCTGTTCATAGGAGAGTAGGCCTATCTTGATGGTCGAGAGGAAAGGCGCATGATTAGCGAGCACACCAAAATCACCTCCATATCCGGGAGCATTGACGATATCCACATCGTCATTCACCACTGCCCCGGTCGGAGTGACTACTTCTAAACGTATCTGTTGTGCCATTGGTATGACTCCTCTGATTTGTGATTATGCCACTTTCTTCGATTTTTCAATGGCCTCATCAATGGAACCGACCATATAGAAGGCATTTTCAGACATATCGTCATGTTTGCCTTCCAGAATTTCCTTGAATCCCTGAACTGTATCGGCAACCTTGACGAATTTGCCGGCCATGCCGGTGAAAACTTCGGCAACGGTAAACGGCTGGGAGAGATAGCGCTGGATCTTCCGGGCTCGTGATACCAGCAGCTGATCTTCCTCGGAAAGCTCATCCATACCGAGAATAGCGATGATATCCTGCAGATCCTTATACTTCTGCAGGGAAACCTGAACACCACGAGCTACATTATAGTGCTCTTCGCCAATAACGTTTGGATCGAGGATTCTGGAAGTCGAATCCAGAGGGTCAACCGCGGGATAGATGCCAAGCTCGGCAATCTGACGGGAAAGAACAACCGTTCCGTCAAGATGTGCAAAGGTGGTAGCGGGTGCAGGATCGGTCAAGTCGTCCGCAGGCACGTAAACACACTGCACGGCGGTGATCGAACCTTTAGTGGTGGAGGTAATACGCTCCTGAAGGGCACCAAGATCCGTTGCAAGTGTTGGCTGATAACCAACAGCAGACGGGATACGTCCCAGAAGCGCGGAAACCTCGGAGCCAGCCTGGGTAAACCGGAAGATATTGTCAACAAAGAAAAGTACGTCCTGTCCCTGTTCATCGCGAAAATACTCAGCAGCGGTCAGGCCGGTGAGAGCGACACGGGCACGCGCTCCAGGAGGCTCTGTCATCTGTCCATAAACCAGAGCAGCCTTAGGGAGAACGCCTGATTCCTTCATCTCATGATACAGATCGTTTCCTTCACGGGTACGCTCGCCAACACCGCAGAAAACCGAGATACCACCATGATGCATGGCGATGTTGTTGACCATTTCCATCATGATTACCGTCTTACCACAACCGGCACCGCCGAACAGTCCCATTTTTCCACCAAGCGGGAATGGTACCAGAAGATCGATAACTTTGATACCTGTCTCGAGTACACGTACTTCGGTGTCCTGCTCGGTAAAAAGCGGAGCAGGTCGATGGATTTTGGACATATTTGTGGAAGCGATCGGACCAAGACCATCAACCGGACGACCGACAACATTCATGATCCGGCCAAGTGCGGCCTCGCCTACGGGTATGGTGATGGGTTCACCTGAATCGCGAACCTCCATTCCTCTAACCAGGCCATCGGTCTGGTCCATGGCGATACAGCGGCAAGCGTTATTACCAAGGTGCTGGGCAACCTCTATAACCAGATTATCTTCCACATCGGAGATACTGGGATTGCTTACCATCAGTGCACTCATGATGTTCGGCAGATTTCCGGCATCAAATTCTACGTCTACGACAGGTCCAATAACCTGTAATACTTTTCCTTTTCTCTGCTCACTCATAGGGCCTTACCCCTCCTTAAAAGGTCTAAAATTTATACGATTTTTTAATATGCTATTTAAGGGCTTCGGCACCGCCAACAATATCCATGAGTTCTGCTGTGATGGCGGCCTGGCGAGCCTTATTATACACAATCGTCAGATTATCCACGATATCCTTGCATGCATTCGTCGCATTATCCATGGCGGTCATACGTGCAGCATGTTCACTGGCTCCCACCTCAAGCATGGAATGATACACCATGACATTGAGATAAAGAGGCTGAAGCACATCCATAATCTCTTCTGTGGATGGTTCATAGATATATTCACCGGAGATTTTCTTCTCACTCTCCCCGCTCTCGATGGGCTGGACCGGAAGGAAATTCTTTGAAGCCGGCTTCTGTTGGGCCACAGACCGAAATTCTCCGTAGATGATTTCTACCTTATCTGAATTTCCATCAAGGAAGTTTTGGGAAACGTCACTGGCAATTTCACGGGCATTGAACATCTGGAAGGATCCCATGATATCCAGAAACTGTTTTCTTACCTTGCCTGTTTTTCTGAGTATCTGGTACCCCTTCTTCCCAACGCAGACAAGGCTGACCGTTTTCCCTTCGGCCTCATATTGCCGTATTTTTTTCTCGACCATGCGAATAATATTCGAATTGAAGGATCCGCATAGTCCACGATCGGAAGTTATCACGACAAGTTCAACCTGTTTGACCTCACGAACTTCCATGAGCGGAAAACTTGTGGTATTGGCACCTCCGGACAGATTGGACATAGCCTCGTTGAACTTCGAGGTGTACGGCCGGAAGGCTTCCATTTTCTCCTGGGCACCCCGCAGTTTTGCCGAGGCGACCATATTCATGGCTTTGGTGATCTGGGCGGTCTTTTTAACTCCCTGGATCTTTGTTTGCACGTCTTTTAAACTGGGCATAGCTGGACCTATCTTTGATTAGTTAAGACCTTTGGTTGCCTTGAATGTTTCACCAAAGCTGGTCAGTGCTTTATTCAGTTTCTCTTTGATTGGATCAGTGAACTCTTCCTGCGCTTTCAAATCGGTAAAGATTGATGGATCATTTGACTCGATATAGTTATAGAGTTCCTGCTCATAGTCGGCCAATGTATTGACAGGCAGCTTGTCCAGGTAACCATTGGCACCGGCATATATAATGGTAACCTGCTTTTCCATGGGCAACGGTTGGTACTGGGGCTGCTTGAGTATTTCAACAAGTCTCTCGCCTCTGGTGAGCTGCGCCTGGGTTTTGGCATCAAGATCGGATCCGAAGGCGGCAAAGGCTGCCAGCTCGCGGAACTGAGCAAGATCAAGACGAAGCGTACCGGCTACCTGCTTCATGGCTTTTACCTGGGCGGCGCCACCAACACGCGATACGGAAAGTCCAACGTTAATTGCAGGACGCACACCGGAGAAGAACAGGTTTGGCTCGAGATAGACCTGGCCGTCGGTAATGGAGATAACGTTTGTCGGAATGAAGGCTGAAACGTCACCGGCCTGGGTCTCGATGATCGGCAGAGCGGTAAGCGATCCGGCCCCGAGCTCGTCGTTCAATTTGGAAGCACGTTCGAGGAGCCTGGAATGGTTAAAGAAAATATCACCAGGATAGGCTTCACGTCCGGGAGGGCGACGAAGCAGCAGAGAAAGCTCACGGTAAGCAACGGCCTGTTTGGAGAGATCGTCATAGATGATCAGGGCGTGCTGGCCGTTGTCTCTGTAATACTCACCCATGGCGCAACCGGCAAAAGGAGCGATGTACTGCATAGGCGCGGGATCGGAAGCACAGGCGGCAACGACTGTGGTGTATTCCATGGCGCCATGCTTTCTCAGTGCTTCAACCACCAGGGCAACGGTGGATTTCTTCTGACCGACGGCGACGTAAATACAATGAATATCAGTATCCTTCTGGGCGATTATGGCATCGACGCAAAGGGAGGTTTTACCGATCTGGCGATCGCCGATGATGAGTTCACGCTGGCCCCGTCCGACAGGAGTCATGGCGTCAACGGCTTTGGCGCCGGTATAGCAAGGCTCGTGTACACCTTTACGGGCGATAACACCAGGGGCGAGAACTTCGATCTTGGAGGTGAGCTTGGTATCGATCGGGCCCAGACCGTCTATTGGGAAACCGATGCCGTCAACAACACGGCCGTCCATTTCAGGTCCAACGGGAACCTCGGCAATACGGCCGGTCCGCTTGACGATGTCGCCTTCCTTGATCATATCGACACTGCCCAATACGGCACAGCCGACATTGTCCTGCTCAAGGTTGAGCGCCAGTCCCATAATACCTCCCGGGAACTCAAGGAGTTCCAGGGCCATACAGTTCTGCACTCCGTAGACACGGGCAATACCGTCACCGACAGAGATTACGGTCCCTGTCTCGTTCAGGTCAATGCTTGTCTCGTACTCCCCAATCTGGTCTTTGATAATCTGACTAATTTCTTCGGCTTTGATCTGCATCTATTCTCTCCCCTTAATGGAATCTTTTAAACCTGCAAGCTGTGTTTTAATACTGCCGTCCAGAACTAAATCTCCTACCTTAGCTACAATTCCACCAATAAGGGATGGATCAACACTGGTAGACAGTTCCACCTTCTTGCCTGTTAATTTTTCTAGTGCCGCCTGAATCTTGGCCTGCAATTCATCACTCAACTCAACTGCTGAAGTCACCGAACCATGACTGATGTTCTTCTCTTCATCAACCATGATTTTATATTCCTCTGCAATCTCGGGCAGAATTTCAGCACGTCTCTTTTCTACCAGCAGATTGAGGAAATTAGCTGACACCTTATCAACTCCGATGGAGTTGATTAAACCTGCCATTACCTTCTCTCTGACATCAATTGGGTAGAGGGGATTAGTCAGAGCATCAGCAACTTCCGGAGTAGATATATAAAGCCCGGCAACTCCCTGAAGAGTTTCGTTATAGGCTTCATACGCATCGTTTTCTTTGCCAACGGCAAACAATGCCTTGGCGTATCGTCGCGCTAGTATTGTATGTTTCACTGTACGGCCCCTACTTTATCTAGGTAATCTTCGATAATCTTCACCTGATCCTCAGATGTAAGATTCTTAACGATTAATTGCTCAGCCATGGCAGCAGCCTGATCGGCGATATCGTTTTTCAGTTGACGACGTCCAATCATGATTTCATTCTGGACTGACATTTCAGCCTGGCGCTTGATATCTTTAGCGGCCTGTTCGGCTTTCTCAATGATTTTTGCCTTTTCAATTTCAGCCTGGGCAATCGCCTTATCGACTATGGTATCGATCTCCTGTTCCATCCCGGCAAGTTTGGCCTCAAAGTCACGATAGGTCTTTTCCGCCTCGACTTTCCTGGCTTCCAGATCTTCGATGTCGTCCTTTATTTTTTGCTGACGACCGGCCAGTCCGGAAGCAATCGGTTTGGCGCCGAATTTGACAAGTATGAATACCAGCACGGCGAAGTTGAGAATGCGGAAAAACAGATCCCATAATTTATCCGGGGCCAGACTGCCTCCGCCATGGGCTTCCGCTGTTGCGCCTTCAACCGCATGTCCATCTTCAACTGCGGGGGCTGCACTGGCGACGCCATGACCTGCACTCTCCGCTGCAGCATGACTATCCCCGCTCACTGCCCATACGTTACCGACAGATAGGGAGAAACAAAGTGCCACTGCAACCAGGAACAATCCGCTGGTAATGTGCTTTACTCCTCTCATTTTTAGAGACTCCTTCCAAGAATTTTTCCGGCCATGTCGGATGCAAAACCCGCGAGATTCTCCTGGAGATTCTTTCCAGCAGTATCTATCTGGTTTTTCATATCCGTCATCTTCTTCTGCTTCTCCCCCTCGACTTCCGCTTTTATGGCAGAGAGCTTTTCATTTCCTGCCGCGGCAGCCTCTGCCCGTGCAGAATCCAATGCCGCCTTTGCCTTGCCGGATGCCAGGGCCATTTTTTTATCTACTTCCTCCTGGCGGAGACCTGCGTTTTTCTTAAATCTTTCGATTTCCTGCTGTGTTCCTCTCATTTTTTCAGATCTTTGGCGCAAGATCCCAAGTACGGGTTTGTACAGAACTTTGTTCAGAAGAAACATCAGGATAATGATGTTTATCATCTGAAAAACTAAGGTGATGTCCATCGTAATCATGTTTACACGCTCCCGATCGGCTTAGATAAAAACATTAACATCCGGTTTCCCGAATGACGACATATTGAAGAAGGCGTACTCGTACAAGCAAATAAATGGAGAATGAATGACCATTCAGTATTAAAAATGAATGGTCATTCACAACGTGAAAAATCTTTACTGCAAATATTCTCAGGTGTCAACCAATTTATATATGACTTGAACTTAGCACTGATAATCTTGGTTTTTTTAGTCAGCATGTGCAAAGGGCCACCATAACTACGACACTTGGCAGACCTGGAGCCTAACCTTTGAGAATATCGCTTACATTTTGAGGGACAGCGCGGATCGCCTCACCGATTTTATCGGTAAAATTACCGCCCGCCTGAGCCATGTCAGGCCTGCCGCCGCCCTTGCCGCCGACAATTTTGGCTGTTCGGTTGACCAGCTCTCCAGCGGTGATTTTTCCGGTGAGATCTTGAGTGACGATTGCCAGCAGGGCAACCTTGCCTTTAATTACACCTCCCAGAACAGCAACACCACTATCAAGGCGGTCTCTGACTTTATCTCCTACTTCGCGCAGGGTCTGCGGACTGTCGAGGACTATCTCGGCCGCAACTACTTTAATACCTTCAACCTCGATGGCCTGATCGAGCAGAGTTTCAAGATCGGAGCCGGCAATTTCCCGGGAAAGCTCAGCCACCTTTTTTTCCAGTTTCTTATGTTCCTCAAGAAGGCTACCCACTCTCTCCAGCAGATCCTCGGAACGGCTGCCCAGAAACCTGGCAACCTGCTCCTGCCTCTGATAGGCAGCAGAGAGAAAGTCAAAGGCAGACCGGCCTGTAATTGCCTCTATCCTTCGCACTCCCGAGGCGATGCCGTTTTCCGCCAGAATTTTGAAGACCCCGATTTCCCCGGTTGCGGCAACATGTGTGCCGCCGCAGAGCTCCTTGCTGAAATCATTGAGGTTGACCACCCGGACCTGTTCTGCATATTTTTCACCGAAAAGCGCTGTCGCCCCTTCGGCGATAGCGTCTTCCCGACTCAGCAACCTGGTGCGCACCACGATATTTTCACGAATCTTGGCATTGACGGCCTTTTCAATGCTCTCTATTTCAGCTGCACTCAGGGGTGAAAAATGGGTGAAATCGAAACGAAGTCGCTGCGGTCCCACCAGAGAACCTGCCTGTTTGACATGATCCCCCAATATCTCCCGCAGTGCGGCTTGCAGCAAATGGGTTGCTGTATGATTGGCGGCGGTTTCCTTCCTGCCGGCAATCTCAACCTTCATCTCGACCGGCTGTCCGGTTTTGAGTTCTCCCTTAATTACCTCGATCCTATGGAGGATAAGATCTCCTTCGGAGTAGGTGGTCAGCACCTTCGCCGATCCTGCCGGCCAGGTAACCTCTCCGATATCACCTGTCTGCCCGCCTGACTCCGCATAAAACGGAGTCTCGGGAACAAAGAGCTGCCCGGGCTCGTTCCCGGAGATTGATTCAATCATAGAGCCTGATTCATCCAGCAGTGCCTGCGCGATAGTATTGACGTTGAGCTGGTCATAGCCCAGGAAACGAGTCTTGCGGCCCTCCTCGAGCAATTGTTTCACTCCCGCTCCACGAAGCCTGATACCCTCTCCCTTGCGACCCGCTCTGGATTTGGCACGCTGACTTTCCATAGCGGCGCTGAATCCCGGCTCATCGAAACCGATGCCCCGCTCCAGGGAAATATCCCTGACGATATCCACAGGGAAACCATAGGTGTCATACAACTTGAAAATAAAATCACCGGGAATGACTTTCTCTTGGCTTTTCTGCAGGCGGCTAACCTCTTCATCGAGCAGCACCAGTCCGTTTTCCAGAGTTTCAAGGAAACGCTCCTCTTCCTTTCGAACCACTTTTTTCAGAAGTTCCGTGGCATCTTTGAGATGCGGATAGGCATGCTCCATGGAGGATGAGACCACTGCGGTAACCTCATCCATGAAGGGCTTCTTAAGACCGAGATTTTTACCAAACCGGATAGCCCTTCGCATGATGCGACGCAATACATAGCCCCGGCCTTCATTTCCGGGCAGGACGCCATCGGCGACAAGAAAGGTGGTGGCCCGGGCGTGGTCGGCAATGACGCGCATGGCCACATTGGTTTCTTCATTCTCTCCATAGTTCCTGCCGGAGAGCTTTTCCAGTGCATTCATGAGCGGAGCAAAGAGATCCGAATCGTAGTTGTTGAGCTTATTCTGCAGCACGGCGGCAACACGTTCAAGTCCCATACCCGTATCGATGCTTGGTTTCGGCAGGGTCGTCATTTCACCGTCAGAGGAGCGGTTGAACTGCATGAAGACAAGATTCCACAATTCCAGAAAGCGATCGCAGTCGCAGCCCAGCTGACACTCCGGCCGGCCGCAGCCGGCCTCCGCACCCTGGTCGATATGAATTTCCGAACACGGCCCACAGGGACCGGTATCTCCCATCGCCCAGAAATTATCCTCTTCGCCCATCCGCACGATTCTGCCCGCCGGCAAGCCCTCAATCTTTTCCCATAACTGCTGAGCCTCGTCATCATCTTCAAAGATCGACACCCATAGTTTTTCAGGAGGCAGACCAAGCTCCCTGGTGAGAAATTCCCAGGCAAAATCAATAGCCTCTTTTTTGAAATAATCTCCAAAACTGAAATTCCCGAGCATTTCAAAAAAGGTGTGGTGCCTGGCGGTATAGCCGACATTTTCCAGGTCATTATGTTTTCCACCGGCCCTGACACAACGCTGGCTGGTCGTGGCTCTAAGATAGTCCCTTTTTTCCTCACCCATGAATACCGTCTTGAACTGCACCATGCCGGCATTGGTAAAGAGTAGAGTAGGATCATCCGCCGGCACCAGCGATGAGCTGTCGACGATGGTATGACCCTTTTTTCTGAAATATTCTAAAAACCTGGAGCGAATCTCATTTCCTGTCATATGCTTTCTACTATTATTTGGTTATGTTTATTGATGGACTCGGCAACTTCGATGTCTTTTTAAACCATCTTATTTTGATTTCTTCATTGTACTGTTTTATTAAAGGCGATGATGTACGGAAGCATCTCTTTGAACTCCGCGGTTCCAGCTTTGCCGAGCAGTTCATAAATGATCATTTCAGCGGGGCCCACGACCGCACCTGCCTGTCGTAATCTCGCCAGGCCAAGCTCGTGGTCGGCCAGGTGTCGCGAAGACACGCCATCTGCCACTATCCAGGGCGTAAGGCCCCTCTCCAACACCCCCATAGCGCTCTGATAGATGCATATGTGGGTCTCGACCCCAACCATTATAACCGTTGAAATGCCTTCGCTGAGAGAATCGAAGAGTTGCATAGTCTCTTTGTTACTATAAGCGCTGAATTCAACTTTATCACGGCGGGGAATGTTGGTGACCAGCTTCTCAAGGTCGTCGACATAGGGTCCTAGTCCCTTAATGTACTGTGTATTGGCCAGAGTCCGTATTTTCAAAATTTCGGCACACTGTATCAGCAGCCCGATAACTCTTGAGACCCGTTGAGCCTCGGTTATCTGGCTCATCAGGCTTTTCTGCGGGTCAATTATATGGAGACAGCATTCGGCGGGCTTTACAAGTGTATAGGTGCTCATCAATCTCCTCCCCGGTAAAAAATGCAATACACGTTAAGATCTGTTGATATTATCAATCTCACAGCGAGATTGAACACCAGATTTCAAGGACAGTAAACCTTTTTCTTGCCGTCGAATCAAGTATTTCCTCAATTTCCAAGAGAAAGAGGACATGTCGATATCTCCACCCCGCACACGCGGTGCCCTCCCAACCGGTCGCCCTGCGATCACGGCAAGAATGCACAGGTCGTTTGATTACGGAGTATTGGCAATGTTTAGAGATCAGACAAAAAAAACTTTACAAAATATTTCCGAGCATTAAACTATTTGCTAAAATAAACATTAGGTGCAACCATATGAAAGCTGAACAGATGAAAGATGAACAGATAGAGGCTGTCGCCAAAATCCTGAAATCGATGTCCCACCCGATTCGACTGAAGATTCTCTGCCTCCTGCAGGATCGCGAATTGTCTGTGGGTGATATCCGCAACGAGGTCAAGACTACCAATGCCAATGTTTCGCAGCATCTTAATATTCTGCGGAATCAGGGTATTATCGACTTCAGAAAGGATGCCAACTTTATCTATAATCGTATTACCGACAAACGCATTCTCGATCTGATCCTGAATATGCAGGAAGTCTTTTGTCCTGACTTCAAGTAATAATGCAGCCGCCGAGGTAAACACTATGATTGTAACGGACTGGGTACATGCCATAGCCGGCTCAATGATTCTTCTGAGCCTGGCCTTCGGCGTTCCCGTAAGCCCTGTTTTTCACAGCAGCTATTGGCTTTTTCTCACCGCCTTTGTCGGTGCTAATCTCCTGCAGTACGGTATCACCAAATTCTGCCCTCTGGCCTTGATTCTTAAGGCCCTGGGTGTCCCGGAAACCAGATAACCTAAACCAGCTGAGGGGGTACTGAACTGAGTGGCAGTTTTTCAGGAGTAAAGCACTAAAAAGGCGGTCACTTTATTTTTCGACCATGTCCGCACCACAGGCCGCCTGCCAGCAGCACGAGGTTTCAGAACACTTCGCCTGTTTGCGGAAGCAGCAAGGGTTACCCTCCCGCTCCTGTATCTGCCATATCAAATCCGTCATACTCTTCGTTCCGGGAACCATTTCCAGACTTTGGGCTTTCTTTCTCACAGCACTGTACAGCTTTAAACCTTTTTCAAATTGCATCATTACTTTGGCCTCCTTTTACTCTTTGCCAATATATTTGTTCGAATTCACTTCTCTTTGTTCCAGCATGGGGAGTAAACTGAAGATAATTTATTGTTCTGGGAAAATGTTTATGTGAAGGCGATATCACCGTCAGGATCAACATCAGAAAACCAGTGTCCGAATAAGTGGTGTGGTGGTATGCGCTGTCTAAATCGGCAATATATGCATTTCTTCCCGAATTTCGTGATTGCCCCGCAACAACAAACCATTACGGCCATCTATAGCCACCGGATCGCCATAACCTATACGAACCCCGTCAATCTCACAATACTGCCAATTCTCATAAACCTTCAGATGCTTGCAGCCGACAACGCAGGTCTTTTCCAGCCGGACGGCCACTACGGAGGCATGGGAGGTCTGGCCGCCGCGTGAGGTTATCAGACCGTCAGCCATATTGATCACCTTGACATCCTCCGGCACGGTATCCTGGCGGAAAAGGATAAGCTGACTTTCGGGGTCGGTACGGCGCAGCTCCCGAATATTTCCTTCGGAAAACACAGCCCGGCCCGACAGAGCGGATCCCGAAACACCCACACCCTTGCCGAGCAGATATTCCTCGAAATCCGGCGTCTCCACGAAAACGTTGAGACGCTCCTTCTTCTTGATTGTTATCATATCCCGGGTCTGCAGAAGATACAAGTCATCCGGGGAAGCTCCTTCGAAGGTAAATTCTATCTCTTGGGGATTCCAGCGCTTTTCATAGACCAGATCTCTGGCGATAAGAAGGAGCTTGTGGTAGATTTCCGGAAAACGCACTTCCAGCGTCTCATCGATTTCGCGGCCATCGAGTTCAGCCTGTTCCACCGATATAGCACGGCTGGTGACCAACCCGGAAACGATATCTTCACCCTGATCACCATAGGCATAGTCCCCCCAGAGAGCGACCCGCTGCACCTTCCTGTAGGGATGCGAGGTGAAAAGCACCCCGGATCCCGCCGAGTCGGAGCGATTGCCAAACACCATTTCCTGGACAATGACAGCGGTTCCCCAGGAGTTTGAAACATCCATGACCTTGCGATAATCCCGGGCCTTACGGGTTTCCCAGGAATCGAGTACTCTCTCTATGCCGCCTATCAGCTGCAGCCATGGGTCTTCCGGGATATCGTAATCCCTCTTTCTGGCTAATTCGCGATAGGAAAGGGCCAGCTCTTTCATCTGTTCGGATGAAAACTCCCGTTTAAGCTTGACGCTGTACCTTTTTTTGGCGTTATCCATCAACTCCTGGAAGTCCTCCCTCTTCATCCCGGAAATCATGGCCCAGGATTGTACGAAGCGGCGAAAATTATCCCAACACAAATAGGCATTGCCGTGCTCGCGGACGTGCTCTTCAATCAGCTCTTCGTTGTAGCCGGCGTTATGAATGGTGGCCATCATGCCGGGCATGGAAATGGCCCCTCCGCTGCGAATAGACAGGAGCAGCGGCTTGTCCGGTGAACCGAAGATCTTGCCGGTACGCTCCTCAATCTCGGTGAGCGCCGCACGTATTCTCTGCATGAATTCCTCGCGTGCTTTGGAAAAATCGAAGACGACATCACGGCAGCGAAATACTTCGGTGGTGATCACGAAAGCCGCGGGCACCGGCTTGTTGTCGTTTATCAGGTTGAGAAGATTGAAACCCTTGTTGCCCAGGTGGATGAGGTTATTGGTATAGGGATTGACCTTGTAGAGCGAGGAGATCGCCTTTTCGGGATTGTAGGTCATAAGCAAATCGATCCCTTCCTTGTCGAGAATATTCCTCTGGTTCTCCAGGGTCTGCAGAATACGGATAATAAAATTGTCGAGATGCTGCAGACCAAAGGTCGAGGCTATCAGGTCGCGGAAAAAGGCCTCCGAGAGGCGGTGCAAAGTATTTGCCTTATCATTCTCGTCAAACTTGGATCTGTATTTTGTCAGCAGATCTTTTGCGCTGATCTGCGGTATGATGATGGAAAGGTTGTTCTGATGAATGTTTGTATAGAAGGCATAAATGATATCCTTGACCCCTTCCGCCATGCCTCGGAAAATGTCAAGATACTGAGTGTAGGAGAAACGACGCACCTTCAGAGAATTCCTGAGCAGGGTCAGGTAGATGTCGAGACGGCGGGAGGTGATGCCGTCAATTTTCAGGGCCCGCAAGTAGAGTTCGATACACGTTACAACCCTGTAGAGGGTGGCTTGGGTAATGAAAGAGAGATTTACCGTTTCCGGCAGATTTTCAAGATATGTATTGGCCAGATTCTCCAGGCGAAAGGTGAGACTGAGGCTATCAAACTTGCGCTCGCGGTAGCGCCCGTAGACAGAGGGAATATCAACGGCGATATGCCTTTTATAGTAAATATCCTCCTGCGCCTCGAAACACTCCTCGGAAAGTATTATTTCCTTGAGCGCCTCCAGCCTGCTCAGCATTGCCTTCAATCCGGAAATGGTATCGCTGTTCTTGAGATCATCAAGAAGCCCGTCCATACCCTCGATTCCTTCCTGCGATGCCTGGATCAGCTCGGAGCGAAGCTCCTGAATGCCAAGATTATACTTCTTGTCCAGCAGCTTGTACATGTGGACAAGCAGCTCAAAACGGCGGCGCTCTGCAACAGACAGGTCATCCTGAGCATCGAGATACCTTTTACATTCGAGGCTGTCCCAGTCGAGAATATTGCTGATACCTTCAAAGCCTGCATCGGCAAAAAGCCGCGCGGTAAGAATATGCTGCTCGTCGATAAATCTGCCGCTGGTAGACACCTGGCTATATACCTCTGCCGGAAGGAAGGGTTTGAGCCGTTCCTTATCTTTGTTTTTCCAGAAGTAAAAAATAGCCTTGATAAAGTTGACGATAAGATTTGAGCTTTCCACATGGCTCTGCTTCCGTAGAAAGTGGATGAGAACGTCCTGGCGCTTATTCAGCTCGTCAAGCTCCGTTGAAACATCCCTGAGTTCTCCCTCGGCTCCGATCTCGTTGAAAAATACCGGCATCAACTTGGTAAACTGTTTGGCCAGATTATAGATGGGTTCGATGGGATGATTGAGGAGTTCGGTAATGTCCCGTTGAAACAGATCGGTATCCTTGACGCAGGTACCGGTGAGTTTCAGATTGATGATAAGGGCGGAAAAGAGGGTTGAACACCATTTCGGCTCCTGCTCGATCAAATGGAGCCAGACCCGGATATTGCTCAAATGCGCCGGATTGGTCAGCGGCTGCCAGTCTTCATCGACACCAATAACATTGGCATACTGAAATCCAAAACGCACTACACTGAAAAGAAAGGCCTCCACCATCCTGCTGTTACCCCTGTTGAATACCTCTCCGCCCAGCACCTGGATGCACTGCAGGGAGGTATGCGGGTATTTATTGACATTGGCCCTGAGCAATTCGAAGGTGGTGAGGAGAAACTCCTCAATCTCTTCAAAGCTCTGCTGCCGAATCAGCTGCACCAGGCTGCGGTTAATCTCTCTGAGCGATTCCTCATGGATGAGATAGAGCCCCTCGGTGTTCATGATCTTGAAGAGAAAGAGCAGCTTCCAGTTTTCGGCAAGCGTGTTGCTCCCTGTGTCCATGGCCTCCAGCCTGCCCTCCTCCTCGGCAGACTCCGCCAGACGTGCGGGTATTTGTTTATAAAAGCGGACAATATCGACATGGGCGGGGAGTTCCAGTATCCGTCCCAGTCCGTCATAAGGATCTTTTTCAATATCGATATCCTGTAGCTCGCGCCGGTAACGATGTATCGATTGATGGCTGATGGAATTAAAGAGAGCGGCAGAGTGAAATTCATTTTTAAGAACCCCGCTGCGTTCAAAAAACCAGGGCATGGGATCATCCTCGCCAAGCCAGTAGCCGTAATTCTTCAGCAGAACCGTGCGCATGAGTGAGGCTACAGGACGGTAGTCGAAAGGAATCCTTTCTTGTGCAGAAGCCTTATGAAGCAGGGTTGCCAGTCGTTTCATGGGATGCTGTCCCTGGACGATGTGCAGCATTATGGGGCTGTCGCCATCTTCGAGGCTCTGCATCTTCTCGAAAATTTCGTTAAGTGCGCTCTCGTAGTGAAGTAGAGTTTCGGCATCCAGAAGATGTAATATCTTTTCAATCCAGGCCAGCTTCGCCTCTATAATCTGAGCGAGCAGTGCACTGTTCTTCTCTGAATCCTTTATCGCTTCAAAAAAGATCTGCCCAAAAAGACGAACGGCATGGGGGCCCTTCTCGTGACGGACAAAATGACTGAAATTTCTCAGGGCAAAGCTTCGCAAAAGAGGTATGATAATTTCCCAGTTGCGAAAGGGGTGGGAGATCTCATAAAGCAGAGACTCCAGGCTGGAGTGAATTCCTTTATATTTCTTGACGATATCGAGCAAAGGCTCAAGCTCCGAGGCGATAACTACCTCACCTGCAGTCTCCAGCAGATTTGCCCGCAGTGCATCCGAATCTATACCGATAGTTACCAGATGCTTTTCCATACGTTTTTCATCCATGCTTTAATTTTTTACCACTATGTGTTACGGCAATTGCCGTTTCATTGCAGATCTACAAAACGCAGATTGAGCTTTTCACGAGTCCCATCAATAATGACAAGGTCGCAAAAAGTCTTTTCCTTTACTAATTGCTTGTTATAAAACATTA
>JADQBJ010000019.1:0-3835 GCA_016278675.1 Desulfobulbaceae bacterium
TGTCAAACTTTTGTTGTCCCCCGGCAAAGCCGGGGGTTTACCTAAAAGAAATTAATCAAAATAAACAATAAGGTAATCAGATGGCTTGAAGAGAAAAAGGCAATCAAAAGCAAGCAGATTCCTTACGGCATTGACAAGGGTGGCATCGGCCTTAAAGACGCCGCAGTTCTGGCCGGTTTGGGGGTTATTGGCAAAAATAATATGCTGATCACCCCACAATATGGTCCGAGGGTGCGGTTACGGGCCTTGGCCTTACGGGTAAAGCTTCCTGAGACCGACTCTCTTAACTTCGATCCATGCTCAACTTGCGACATGCCCTGCCGCCAAGCTTGTCCCCGGAAGGCTTTTGATAATAAAAACTTCGATTCAAGTGACTATGGCATGTTGGAATTACCCGCCAGGGAAGGCGTATATGATCGTGAAGCTTGTGCCTTGGAATCTGATAAGCGTCTCCATCCAGATGAGTCCATCTTCCAAAAAGAGGAAATTGAATCCGGCGATCTTATATCCGTTTCCTGCCGAGCCTGTGAATTTGCATGTCCGGTGGGCGCATGAGGAAAACTTTTTTCCCTGATTAATGGACCAACAAATAAATGCTGAAAAGTGAAAAATAACATATAACCTATCATTCTGGAGGATTTGAAAGGCTGCGCAGCGAGAAGCCTCGCAATAATCTGGAATCTATGTTATTTTTCTAAAATCTACTGAGTGCAAATGATGACAGATAATTATGCAAAAATAGCTCAAGATAACCTCGATCGACTTTATAGTGACCTACCAAACGACCTCGCAAAAAATCTTCCAGGGGAGCAGAATGATGAACATTTTGTTTTTAACGCGTTTGGTGAAAAATGTGTAATTACTCCTAGTAGAACAACTCTTGGAAAAGAAGAGCACTCCTCTATATTTAGCATACTAATATCTCTTTACGCTTTAAATGCCAATTCTGGTAATTGTAATATTTCCCCTCTTAAATCATTCAAGGAATTTCCCGATAGTATGCCTTATGTTGGAGCATTTACAACGCATACTGAACAATTGCTTGTTCCGTATGTGGAAAAATAAAAAAAAGAACGCAGGTCATTACAGAAAATCTTATGGGTGAACAGGGTCCTTCTGAAGCAGGAGGAGATTTTTCTTTTATTGTTTTTCCATTACCCAAAATTGCACTATGCTATATTTTCTATGAAGCAGATGATGATTTTCCAGCATCTGTTACATGTTTATACTCAAATAATGCAAACCAGTTTATGCCAATAGATGGGCTTGCCGATGTAGGCGAATATACATCTAAAAAATAATAAACCTGATCAATTGATTCAGAAAAAACAAATCGCTTCACAGTACACTGGAGGTTTCCTTGCTTGATTCGAAAATTATGGTGGGGCTTGTTAGCAAACCGTTAATATTGCCGTTTAGAATATCTTTTTATTGCCACAATTTGAGCTTCCTACTGTTCACCTAAGAAATGGACAGGTAAGGAAATTAGCTGGGAAAGCCAAAAAGCACACAAGCATAAAAATGAAGAATATTTTGTTTTATAATTTCAAATAGTTAAATGGTGGAGGCGGCGGGAGTCGCATTTCTTAAATAACTTTATGTAATTTAAACATAAATCTTATAAAATTACTTTAACATACCGTCATAAATACCGTCACCTATCCTTTCGTACACTTATTTCATAATCCCTTTACTAAT
The DNA here is from genome assembly GCA_016278675.1 of Desulfobulbaceae bacterium. GTDB lineage: Bacteria > Desulfobacterota > Desulfobulbia > Desulfobulbales > Desulfocapsaceae > Desulfopila_A. The sequence continues at coordinate 1,699 of JADQBJ010000019.1, forward strand.
CTCTCTCTCGCCCTCATAAGACCTGTAAATATTGCACCAGCTATGTGGTCTGGAAAACCTTTAGGGATCATATCTTTTACTGTCATAATACAATCACCCACGATATCACAGCACTCCTGTAGTATTAACTCCATAATGGTTGGGTCAAAACGGCATTTTTTAGCAGTTTCCAACCAGTGTCTTCTGACAATGCGGTCCCAGCGGTAATGTCTGTTGTTACCCAGAACTGCCATGGCCATCTTGACCCGTTGAATATCAATCTGTTTTGCACTAACCACGGGGTATATTGAAATGACGTCGTACAAGGGGGTCATTCGATACAGCCCACCACGAAGGTGAAAGATACTGAAATTTTTTGCATGACCATCAATCCCACCAAGCATCCAAAACAGTAGTTGCGATTTCATAAAGAGTTTCCTGTCTTCCTGACTACGTGCCGAACCTAATAGTATATCCATGATAGGTCTCATACCCGGGCCACCTTCAGCCTCATATTTTTGACCACCCGCCGTTCCAGTTGCCTGGCACATATCCTCCTGCGGCAATCGCATCAACCACCCCCCGTCTGTGGACCAACGCCTGTCGAATCTCTCAACCACCAGCACCTTCTGTTCACCGAACCGGGCAATATCGACTTTTGCCATTGGCACACCAAATGTTTCCAGCAGCCTCTGGCAGAGCCACTCATTCTCAACGCTCTCCCGCAGGTCAATTCCGGTATGGCCAAGCTCACCAATGGGCAGTTTAAATATATGACTTGTTGGAGTCGCTCTTGATGGCCGACACCAACCCCCTTGATAATACAAGAGCGCGGTTTTTTCCTGTGCCCCTGCTACAGAAATACGAAAATCAGCATCGAGATCAACTCCAAGAGGCGCAGTCATGTAGCCTTTAAGGAGTGCCTCAATCTCCTCGTCCCTCAATGCTTCTGCATCAATACGGTACACATTGCTTTCCTGGTCCTCCGGAATCAGCTGCAATGCTCCTACACAATCTCTGCCAATATGGGAGAGAAGTTCATACGCTTTGGTGGAATTGGAACCCAAACGTGCCTGCAGCCTGTTGCGGATAGGTTGGCTGTCAGGCAAAAGATTATCAAAAAAGTTTTCAACCAGGATGCCTGAATACTTTTGTGAACTGAGAGGGAGAGAAAGAGAAATAGATCTGCGCTCATCATGGTCAAGCCAGCTCTGATCATAAATAAATGTCAGCAACCCCTTGGAAGAGCTCTCAAGCCACCCCACCAGCTCACCATTCATCAGGACTTTGAGACGCCCACTTCTTTCCTTGGCCATTACCAGCTATCCTCCTCTGTCGACTCAGCCATCTTCGCTTGAAGGGCCATACCATATCCAAGCGAAGAGAGTAGCCTGAAAAGAGTGTCCAGTCTGACATTGGGGTTGCCGTTCTCGATCAGAGAGACTTTCTTCTGGTCAAGCCCAACCCTGCGGCCAAGTTCCGTCTGGGTCAGCCCTTGCTTCTTGCGCAGATCGCGCAACATTATCCCGAGCTCTTTCGAAGACATCACCATTTGCTGCATTACAACCTCCCATATATTTATGTCGACAGAGACATAATACAGCAATATGTCGAAAACGCAATATATACCTCAAATGTCCTTTTCGACATAATTGAGGTTAGGATTGCATTATTCAGATGTGCTGAAACGAGAGGTAACCACTACTATAGTAGAACACCCAAAGAGTGTAATTATCAGGTAAGAAAACCAATTCTCATATCTGGTTTTAGATGTCACATAGCAAAAAACTATTTATACGAGGTTATTCTCACTTAAATAATCAATATGGGAGTCAACATGAACGAGGTAGCACAGAAAATAGTCAAAAAGCAAGACCTGGCCCCTGTTTTTGCTTCGTAAGTTCATGAAATGCACTCATCTCTCAACTTTTAATACCCAGCTCCCTCCAACCCGGTACCACCTTGGTAAACTCCTGTTGAAACGCCGGACGCCGGAGATTATCCTTTTTGGTCTTGCTTGCAAACTTTTCCCAGCGGGCTTTATCGCCGAGAACGTCGACCAGAATATTCCTCACTTTAACCATTACCTCGGCCTTTCGAGCATATTCTTTACGTTCTGCATTGCGGTCCAATTTGCCCAAGCCGGAAAGATAGTATT
>JADQBJ010000060.1:0-35136 GCA_016278675.1 Desulfobulbaceae bacterium
AAATCGTCGTTTCAGATCTACAACGACGTAGATCGAGCTTTTTACGAGTCCATCAAACATGCATACTCTCCAGGACTGTATTGCACCTGTCGCATAACTGCGGATGCTGTTCATGGCTGCCGACGCTTGTCGAGCGTATCCAGCATCGTTCACATTTCTCTCCCGCGGCCGGACGAACCATGATTACCAGTCCTTTGACTGTCTCACTGACATATGGCGGCAACTCCGCCTCAACCGTCTCGTTGGTATGTTTCAGAGCGGAAACAATCGAGATTTCCTTGATTGTCTGCCATTCATCGACCAGAAAGGGCTCCAGATCCGCATCGGATTTCAGCAGCACCTCAGCCTCCAGGGGATGACCGATGACTTTCTCGCGCCTGGCAATCTCGAGGGCTCTGGTAATTTCCGTGCGTATTTCAATGAGCCTGTTCCATTTGGAATCCAGCACTTCATCCATGATACTCTCGCCGGAAGCAGCGAATTCCGTAAAAAAAACAGATTGAGACAACGGCGCCTTGGTATCGAGGCTATGAAAATGTTCCCAGGTTTCCGCAGCGGTGAAACTGAGAATGGGAGCCATGAGTTTCAGCATGCCGTCCAGGATGTCATGCAGCACTGTCTGTGCAGCCCGTCGTGAAGGCGCCTCGGTACCCGCCGTGTAAAGCCGGTCCTTGATGATGTCGAGATAGAAAGAACTCATGGTCGTACCACAAAAGTAGTTGAGGTTGTGGTAGATCGAGTGGAATTCATACTTCTCGTAAGCCTTTTTGACTTTGGTGTTGAGCTCGTCAAAGCGCTTCAGGGCCCAGCGGTCCAGCTCCGGCAGGTCGGCGGCCTTCACCCGGTGTCTTTCCGCTTCAAAATCGCTGAGATTTCCCAACATATATCTGATTGTATTGCGGATTTTACGATAGGCGTCGGATACCTGCTTGAGGATCTCCTCGGAAACCTTGACATCATCACGATAATCTTCGCTGGCGACCCAGAGGCGCAGGATCTCCGCTCCATATTTATCAATGACTTCCTGGGGGGCAACGACATTGCCGATGGACTTCGACATCTTCTTACCCTGGCCGTCGACAACATACCCGTGAGTCAAAACTCCGTCAAAAGGTGCACGTCCACGGGTTCCCACCGCGGTAAGCAGTGAGCTTTGAAACCAGCCCCGGTGCTGATCGCTTCCTTCGAGATAGAGATCGGCGGGCCAGCGCAGTTCTTCCCGCTCCTCGCAGACGGCGGCATGACTTACTCCCGAATCAAACCAGACATCGAGAATATCGTCCTCTTTGACAAATTCACCACTCCCGCAAGCTGTACATGTAGAACCATCTTCCAGAAAAACATCGAGGTCATGCCTGAACCAGGCATCGGCACCCTCTTTCCTGAACAACTCATCGATCTTCTCGACAAGTCTGTTGTCCCTGACCACCTCACCGCAGTCCTTACAGCTGATAACGGTAATCGGTACTCCCCAGGCACGTTGTCTGGATAAACACCAATCGGGCCGCCCTTCGACCATTGAGTATATTCTTTGCTTGCCCCAGGATGGGGTCCACACCACTTTGTCTATACTGGCGAGCGCCTTTTTCCGGAGATCGTTTTTTTCCATGGAAATGAACCATTGCGGGGTCGCTCTGTACATCACCGGTTTTTTACATCTCCAGCAATGGGGATAACTGTGATGCATCTCATCCTTATGGACAAGCGCACCAGACTGGGCCAGATCCTCATTGATGCGATCATTCACCTCAGGGACTTTCAGCCCCTGATACGCACCGGCTTCAGAGGTGTAGATTCCCTCATTGTCTACTGGTGACAGGACTTCAAGCCCGTATCGCAGTCCGGTCAGATAGTCGTCGGCGCCATGACCGGGCGCAGTATGAACACATCCGGTACCGGCTTCCGTGGTGACGTAGTCGGCGAGTACCATGAGTGAATCCCGCTCCATGAGGGGATGGCGGCAGTGGCGTTTCTCCAGCTGAGCAGCGGAAAACTCGGCAAGGATTTTATAATCGCCGATGCCAACCTCCTCCATAACCTTTTCAACCAGATCCTTGGCCAGTATCCAGGTTTCCTCGCCGGTCCTGACCGCGGCATAGACGAAATCCGGATGAAAGGCAATGGCCAGATTAGCAGGCAGAGTCCATGGGGTTGTGGTCCAGATAATGACAAACAGCTTGTCGCCGGATAGTGCGGGATCTATATCGGAAATATCGTCTTTTACCTGAAATTTTACATAGATCGAGGGAGATCGGTGGTCAAAATACTCAACCTCCGCCTCCGCCAGAGCAGTTGTACAGGTTGAACACCAGTAGACGGGTTTCTTGTTGCGGATAACCGAACCGTTTAATAAGAAGGAATTGAATTCGCGGGCAATGGCAGCTTCATACCTGTAATTCATGGTAAGATACGGATTACCCCAATCACCCAGCACACCCAGCCGCTTGAATTCTGCTTTCTGTTCTTTTATCCATTTTTCCGCATATTTCCTGCACGCCGTTCTTTTTGAGAGAATTGGTATGGTCTTTTTCTTATCTCCAAGTTCTTTATCGACATTATGCTCAATGGGAAGGCCGTGGCAGTCCCAGCCCGGAATATACGGCGCATTAAATCCTGCCATTCTGCGGGATTTGAGGATAATATCCTTGAGAATTTTATTAAATGCCGTACCAAGATGGATATGTCCATTGGCATATGGAGGACCGTCATGCAAAATAAACAAAGGCTTATCCTTTGCGTTCTCCTGAAGCTGCCCATATAAATCTTCCTTGTCCCACCGCTTGAGATACATCGGTTCCTTTTGAGAAAGGTTTGCCTTCATCTTGAAACTGGTTTGGGGCAGGTTCAGTGTCGCCCTGTAGTCCATATCCTTCTCCTTTGAAACAAATGGTTTTTCAAAATAAGATAATCTCGTAAAAAGTTGTGACGGAGCTCCCGGAAGGCTGGATTAAAAGATCGCTTAAAACAGGTAGCGCGGTTCCGAAGAGTATGCCGTTTAATAATTACTCTAAAAATAACCCCAAAGAATAACAATTGCATGATAAGTTGCAAGTTTTAAAGTGCTGCTGCGGGCCTAAGCGGATTTTTTTCTTTGAATCGAGTCGTTTAATCCCTTTCATGTTTCTTTCAATTAAGCGTGTAAAAAATTTGACACAAATTCCTGATTTTATTAATATACCGTTTTGCCGATTAAATTCGATCGGGAAATATTTTTTTAGTTGTGCAGGCTCACCTTGCTCACTACCAGTGATGGTACAATTCGCTGTTTTTCAGCTGGAAAGCCTCATTTTAGGAACAGTTTTTAACCCAGAGGAGCTGGATAAGTACCTTGCCAGTGATTGCGGGCCATAGGCTTTTGAAAGAGTTTCCGTTTTTCGTTTTTTATGTTAGTTTTTTGGAAGTAAGGTACTAAATGACAGAAAATCCATCCGCCACCGGCCATACCATGGTTGAGCTGATCAAGGTCAGCAAATCGTATCCCCCCGACGTAATTGCCCTGTCCAACGTCTCACTCTCCATTGATGTTGGCGAAATGTTTTTCATAATAGGAAAGAGTGGAGCCGGAAAAACCACATTACTGAAATTGATCAGCTACATGGAGCCTCCCAACAGCGGCTTGATCGAGGTAGCCGGCAACGATCTGCGTCGCCTTAAAGGGAATAAACTGGCAAAGTTACGCCAGCGCATCGGTGTGGCTTATCAGGATTTCAAGCTCCTTCTCGACAGAACCGTCTCGGAAAATATAGCCATTTCCATGGAGGTTTCCTACAAGCAGCCTTCACAGATTCAAAGACGGGTGCGTTCTCTTCTTGACCAGCTGCAGCTTGCCGACAAACACAATACCATCACCGGCGAACTCTCCCGCGGCGAACAGCAGCGCATCACTCTTGCCAGAGCAGTGGCAAACTCGCCCGCTTTGCTGCTGGTCGACGAACCAACCGGCAACCTTGACGCTGAAACGACGGTCCGGGTAATGCAGCTCCTTCATAAATCGAACAAGTCCGGAGCAACAGTTGTGATAGCCACCCACGACGAATCTATTTATCGAAATACCGATCACCGTGTTATGGAGTTACGGCAAGGCATAATTCGCGGCGTGCGGAAGGCGGCTGTCTCATGAGATTCTGGCTTGCAGTCCTGCGCCAGGCAGGAAGAAACCTGAGACAGACATGGCCGTCGCAGCTTATGACGCTGCTGACCGTCAGTCTGTCCGTGCTGATATTCGCCTTCTTCTATCTGGTCTACACCAATATGATCAGCTCCGGTGAGAAACTCGGCGATGATCTTCGCCTGATTATCTACCTCGAGGATGATCCCGGACCGCAGATGCGTGAACAGATTCGCCGTAAAATCATTAACTTTGATGATGTTGAAGATATTATTTTTGTTTCCAGCGCCGAGGCCTATGAGAGATTTGCAGAGCAGCTGGGTGGCAATAAGGATGTGCTCGAGGATATTCCCAAAGATTTCCTTCCTGCTTCCGTAGAAGTCATTCCTCTGAAAAATCTGCGAAGTCTCAACCAGGTCAAGCTTTTTTCCGAATATCTATCGAGTCTGCCCGGTACCCTGAAAGTGCAGTATGGTCAGGAATGGGTCGAGCGTTTTTACTATTTTACCAGACTGCTCTCTATTGTCGTCTTCCTGAGCGGCTCACTGCTCATTCTCACCACGATTTTCATGGTTTCGTATACTATCAGGCTGACAATTTTCAATAGACAGGCAGAGCTGGAATTACTGAAACTGGTGGGGGCCACCAACAATTATATCCGTACCCCGTTTCTCATCGAGGGTGTACTTCAGGGCCTTCTGGGTTCTTCTCTGGGTATTTTCTCTCTGTTTTTGCTCTATCAATGGATCAAGGCTCATTTTTCGGGTCCGGGGCTTCTGGAACTTTTTTCCTTTACCTTTTTCTCACCGGAAGTGGTTCTCGCCATAATTACAACATCGATCATCCTCTGCTCCGCCGGAAGTTTTACCTCAATGCAGAAATATCTGCGTATATAGATCCATGATTTTCCCCTCTTGTAAGCTCATCACAAAATTCACTGCAGCATCGCTCATTGCCGTCGCGGCTATTTTGTTAATATTGATTGCCGCTCCTTGCCATGCCGACGATATCGAAGACAGCGAACGCCGTCGTCTCGAGGAAAAACAGAAAATCGAACAGGAAATCAAGCGTAACCAGATTATAATTCAGCGTCTCCAGGAAAGTCTTGAAGATCAGCAGGAAGGTATCGAACATACCCAATTGCGTGAGAAGGGTGTCCTGGAAGAGTTGCAGGAACTCGACCAGAACCTCTGGAAAATGGCTGAGCGACTGCGTCAGCTTGACGAAAGAATGACGCAGCAGCAGGAGCTCATTGCCACCAAGGAAACGGAACTCGAAGAGGTTCGGAAAGTAAGTGAAAAAGTACAGCTCCATATGCAGAATCGTATTGGCGCCTATTACAAACTTGGAAAAATAGACCTTATCAACATTACTTTCTCAACACGTACGTTTCCGGAACTGCTGAGATTCCATGACTCTTTCCAAACGGTAATCGCCTATGATCAGGATCTTATGAAGCGTTACCGAAATACCATTGAGGACCTTGAAGGCGCCAAGACCGCCCTGACTCTGGAGGAAGGCCTGCTTGAAGAATTTATTTCCCAGGCAAATAAAGAAAAGCAGGATATCCTGACTGCCCGACAAAACAAGAACAGCCTTCTCAACCGAGTAAAAACACAGGCTCTATTGCACGAGCAGGCTATTCAGGAAATTGAAAAGGCCAAAAAGGATCTCAGCAGTACTCTTAGCGCCATGAAGAAAAAGGAAATTCTCTATGACCAGGGATTCCTTGTGAACAAGGGCAAGCATATTGCTCCCGTTGAAGGCAATATTATCAGGCTCTTTAATCAAGAGGCCGTAAATCAATTCGGAATCACCAGGAAGGATCCCGGCATTGCCATTAGCGCTCCTGACGGCAGCAAAATCCATGCTGTTTATGACGGGGATGTCATCTATTCCGGCTATCTCAAAGGTTATGGGAATACCATAATACTCGATCACGGTTATGATTATTTTACAATTACTTCACGCATTGAAAGAATGTTGGTGACGAAGGGCACAAAAGTTAAAAGAAATGATATAATAGGAATTATGGGATCGACCGCGACAATCTCTGATGAAGGACTTTATTTCGAAGTTCGAAAGAAAGAGACGCCGATGGATCCCCTGCAATGGCTCGACCCCAAGAACTTGAAGTTTAAAGACGATACCATCCGATGATAATTAAACCGGGAATCAGCACACAAGCCTGGATAGTTTTCCAGAAAGTAAAAATGTAAAGTGATACCGGAAAGATATAGACCGCAATCCAGGAAAAAATACATGAAATTCCACAAAAAGCTGCATATCCTGACCTTCCTGTTTGTCGCAATGATTTTCGCTCTACCGTCCCTGGCATTTTCTTCCCCTGAAGTCAGCCAGAAGGAACAGGAACAGATATACAGGAAACTTGAACTGTTCTCCAACGTCCTTAGTATCCTTCAGGAAAACTATGTCGAAGAGATCAATATCGAAGAGGTTATAGAGGGAGCAATCAATGGCTTGCTGCTTTCCCTGGATCCACATTCTTCCTATCTTTCCCCCGAGAGTTTTCAGGACCTGCAGGAGGAGACCAGCGGAAGTTTCACCGGTATCGGTATCGAAATTACCATCAAGAATGGGAAATTGACCATTGTCTCACCAATTGAAGACACTCCTGCAGATAATGCAGGTCTGAAGGCAAACGACACCATCGTCAAGATCGGCGAGCGATGGACCGACGATATGAGTCCAATGGAAGCCGTGAAGGAACTCAGAGGGCCCAAAGGCTCGGAGGTAACCATCTCCATCCATCGACAGGGTTGGGAGGATCTCAGAGAATTTACCCTGGTGCGGGATATCATCCCCGTCCAGTCGGTACGTTCCGTGTTTATTGACGAGGGAATCGCCTATGTCAGGATCACCAATTTTCAGAGCCATACCACCGATGATTACATCGAGATGCTGGGTACACTTCAGGAATCTCAAACAATTATGGCTATGATACTTGATTTGAGAAACAATCCCGGAGGACTTTTGAATCAAGCCGTCTCCATAGCCGATCTGTTTCTGGAATCAGGACTTATCGTCTACACCAAAGGGCGCACCGAAGAACAGAATATCGTCTTTGCGGCTCATCAATCCGGAACGCTGAGCGAGGTTCCTCTGATAGTGCTGGTCAATGAAGGTTCCGCCAGTGCTTCTGAAATTGTAGCCGGCGCCATTCAGGATCATAAACGAGGGATCATCCTCGGCACCCGGACTTTCGGCAAAGGTTCGGTGCAAACCATCATTCCGCTTCAGGGCGGAGCGGGTTTGCGGATGACCACTGCCAAATATTTTACTCCTTCCGGCAGATCAATCCAGGCACAGGGAATTGTTCCCGATATTGAGGTACCTTATATTGCCTATGTTGCCGAGCAGGAGAATGAACAAAGCTCCAGCACATTTCCGCGGGAAGCCGATCTTAGAAATCATTTTTTAAATACTGAAATTGAAAAACTCAAGGAATTGTCCGTCCCCGAAGAAAGTCCCTCGTTAGACCAGAACGATGATGAGAATGACATTCTTTCAAGGTTGGAAAAGGACAACCAGGTACAGATGGCCCTCAATATTCTCAAAGGAGTCAACCTGCTCTCTTCAGATACTGCGGACCTGAAATCCCAGAAATAAGTTTTTTTTGCTGAAGAGTCTTGGTCGGTTTGGGACCTGCCGCATTTAAAATCCCAACTCTTTGAGAAAACTGCTGTTTTCAGTCCAGTTTTTCTTGACCTTGACCCATAGTTTCAAAAGGACCTTTTCTCCTACCATCTTCTCTATATCCTTCCTGGCTGCAATGCCGATACTTTTCAGCTTCCGTCCTCCTTTACCGATAATGATGCCTTTCTGCGAGGCCTTTTCCACAATGATCGAAGCGTGTATGGTCATCGTTCTGGACTCTTCGATAAAGGCGTCAATTACCACTGCGGTAGAATAGGGGATCTCCTGACCCGTAAGAAGAAAAACCTTCTCCCGGATTATTTCACCTACCAGGAATCTCTCCGAGGAGTCGGTAGGAATATCTTCAGGAAAGTATCTCGGTCCATAGGGCAGAACCCTGAGAATTTCATCCACCAGCACAGTGGTGCCTTCGGCTGTTTTTGCGGAAACCGGCAGGATTGATTCAAAGGCAAATTGCTCTTTATATTGATCTATGATGGGAAGCAGTTTTCCTCTTTCGACCATATCGATTTTATTGAGCACCAGAAATACCGGTGCACTTGTCTGACTGAGATACTTCCCCAAATCGATGCCTTTCCTTCCTGTATTCTTCGCTAAAATGGAAGCGTCGAGCAAAAATAAAATTGCATCAACGTCAGCGAGACTTTCCATGGCGATCCGCACCATCTCCCTGTTCAGAACCTGATCCGCTTTGTGCAGACCGGGGGTGTCTACCAGAACAATTTGATGATCGGCGCTATTGAGGACACCCAGTATTCTATTGCGCGTCGTCTGCGGTTTTGGGGTAACGATAGAGATTTTTTGCCCAAGCAGGCAATTCATCAGGGTGGATTTACCGGCATTGGGTGGACCGACTATGGCAACCAGGCCGGATCGAACATTTTCAAAAGGTGTGATTGTATCCATTCTATTTTCTCTGATTTGTATGAATAAATGTATTGAATTGTAAAATTGATACTATAGTGCTTTTCTTTTATGGTGAATGTGCTACTTTCTTAGCTAAGCTAGGAGTGCACTCGGGAATTCTCCGACAGTTTCTCCTGGTGGATTTAGACTTGCCTCAGAGCATGTCGCTTACCTGAGCAGCATATGTATCTTTTACTGAAATATCTCTATTCCTGATAAAAACAGTGCAAGAGAATAACCTCTAAGGCTTAAACGACAAAGTATACCATCGGGATCCATTTTGCGTGTTTTATTTGATGATGCGTACAAAAGATGGCTACTAAATATATTATTAGAAAACTGAATGATAACGACCGGCAAAATAATAGAATACCTTGAGAACGGAAAGTTCATCTGTGGTTTCATCACCGAACTGCAGCCCAAAAGGGTGCATCTCGTCAACCAGAACAAGCGAGAGGTTAAGCTTCCAATATCGCGCATTCTACATTGTTCTCTGAGCAGCCATCCGCTTGATACCGATAAAGAAGCTCTGATTAAAGTCCTGCAGGACACCAATCGCCATAGAAACTCGCTGATGCAGAAGATCGACCTTGAGGAAATATGGGAGCTGATCAATGAGGAGAACACGGACAGCTTCGAACCCTCTTTCCTTGCCGAGCTGGTATTCGGGGAAGAAGCAGGCGACGATATAGTCTCCGCCTTTTTACGCTCGGTATTCACCAACAGGCTTTATTTTAAATATAAAGAAGGCAAAATAAAGGTACATAGCCCCGAACAGGTTGAAGCCTTGCAAATGGAGGCCGCCCGGGAGAGGGATAAACAGAGGCTGATAGAAAAAGGTACGGAAATCCTTCGCCGCCTCAGGGAACATGACAGCATTCATCTCCTGGACGATCCGGAGGTGCAAAACTGTCTCAAGATTATTCAGGATTATTATCTTTTTGGTACGGAGGCGCCTTTCTGTGAATTAGCAAAACAAATGCTTAAAGACGCCGGCCTCTCCAAACCGCACGACAGTTATCATATTCTTGTCAAAGCAGGTATCTGGCGCGAAAATGTAAATATCCCCCTGCTGCGAAGCGGTCTGCCCACCACTTTTTCCCTTGCTGCCATTCAACAGGCGGAAACAGTGCTGCAAAGCTCAGCCTCTTCGCTTTTTGAAGATCCGGCAAGAAAAGATTTCACTCACCTTTCCCCCCTTACAATCGATGGAGGTAGTACGCTCGACTTTGACGACGCTCTCACCATTGAAGAAAAAGAGGAGGGATTCCTGGTAGGGGTCCATATATCTGATGTGGCACAATACGTTAAACCAGGCGATCCTCTCTTCCAGGAGGCTATGAACAGAGGTACCTCCATCTATTTTCCGGAAAGCCAGATCCCCATGCTGCCCCGCCATCTTTCCCAGGGAATATGCAGCCTCATCCAGGGGGAGACCAGGGCTGCAATCAGCTTCATGATCCTGCTGTCCAGCGATGCCGAGGTATTGCGCCTGCGCATCTACCCCTCCATTATACGCGTAGCACGACGGCTTACCTACGAGGAAGCCGACGGCATGATTCCCAAAGACCGGGAGCTGGCTCTGCTCAATACCCTCAGCAAGAAACTGCGGGGCCGCAGGATGGCGTCAGGGGCATTACTGCTGCCGTTCCCCGATGTCAATATTCATATCGACCATCACGGTAAGGTTCACGTCTCTCTCGGAGCAACGGATACACCATCCCGCATTCTGGTCTCGGAAATGATGATTCTGGCCAACCAGGAAGCGGCCCGATACGTTTCAGACCGCCTGGCTCCCGGACTCTTCAGAGCCCAGGAACCACCGAAACAGCAACTTGTCCATGGTGAAGACAACGATTTATTCATCAATACCCGGCAGAGAAAACAACTGTCCCGCGGTGAGTTGCTCACCGTCGCCAAAAGGCACAGCGGCCTTGGAGTAAACCAGTATACCACGGTGACTTCCCCCATACGCCGTCTGCTCGATCTGGTCATGCAGCATCAGCTGCATTCTCTGATGCGTCGCCAGGAGCCTCGATTCAACGCAGAAATGTGCAAGGATTTCACATCGGTAATTACGCGCACATTATCCAATGCCAATGCGGTCAAACAGCAGCGGCATCGCTATTGGCTCCTGGTGTACCTTAAAGACCGGGAAGGTCAGTTTCTTGATGCTCTGGTAATAGAATCAGGCCCCAAGAGAACGATGCTGTTACTCAAAGATATTCTCTTCGACTTCGATCTCCCCAGCCCGGCAGGCTCAAAACCATCACCCGGTTCAACCGTCAAGGTGAGGGTGGAAAAAAGCGATCCTCTCGATAATTCAGTACGATTTGGATGGAATTAGAACCTTACTCCCCAAAAACCGACACAAAAAACAGGAAAATGGAAACTAGCCTAAAAGCCGCCAACTTACACTTACTGCCAAGGTACTTATCCCCTTTTGGGGGTTAGCTGGTTATTAAAAATGATTAAGATAGATGGCGAAAAAATCAAGGAATTGCGGGAACACCAGGGTTTGACCCAGCTCTATATGGCTACTGCCGTCGAGGTTACTACCGACACGATATCACGCTGGGAAAATAAGCGATATCCCACAATCAAAGAAGAAAATGCCCAGAAGCTTGCCGAAACACTGGGCGTCAGCATAGAGGACATCCTCCTTCCCGAGGAAGATTCGATTGTCGGAGATGGCTCCGATCTCTCCACGGCACCTCTGGCAAAACCTCGCCACCGGAAAAGAGCCCTCATCCTGTTTGTCCTCATCATTGGTGCTCTCATCAGCGCGGTAATCTTGGGCAGGATATTTTTATCAGGAACAAAAACACTTCAGGCCCAGGCCTTTAGAAATATGCCTCCCAGAGCAATACCTAACTCCCCTTTTCCTGTAGTTATCGAGGTCAGCCCGGATTCGCGTGAGTCTACCTCAATCATACTGAAGGAGATTCTACCGGAAGGAAGCCGAATTGTTCAGATATCCCCCACCGCCGGCGCTTCAAACTCTGATGAAGAAATTAAATGGATACATAAACTGCAAAAACCCACCCGTTTTTCCTACCTCGTCGAGATAAATGGCACCACCGGCAGCGAGTACATTTTTGACGGTCTTCTTTCAACTTCGAAAAACGAGGAGGCTTTAACGGTACAGGGCAGCAACAGCATAACCCTTGGTCAATTCCACTGGGCTGATATTGATGGAGACAATACCATAAGCGACCAGGAAATTTTAACTGTTTTCGATTACTACAGTGATATTGATGACTTCACTATCGATATAGAATTTATTGAAAAAATGTGGCTGGGTTCAGGTTATTCCTGGGATCGTGACAAAAATCTCATCTCCATAACCCCATGAACATCAGCCAGAATCCCGGAGAGGCTCCTATGAGAAAAATATCTGCGCTCGCTCATGTCTCCTGTCTTCCTTTGTTTCTGCTTCTGCTTGCTTTATTAGCTATCCCCCAAGCTGCCGTAGCCGAGATTGCGGCAAAATATCAGTCAGTCAGCGGCAACAAAGTAGTATTTCTTGTCAAGGTAGACGGTTCTCCTCCGGCCAGCCTTATAATACAGCACTTTCATCCTGCCGGAAGGCGACTGCTAAGGGCTTCTCCCGCTGCTGATAAAACCGGTAACGGTACCGGCAGTTCAAAATGGTTTTTGAAAAGTGTTCGTCCCGGGATTTATCCCTTCTCGCTTTCCTACGACGGTCCGATTTCTTCCTCTGGTATCAGTATTATATTACGATACCATGATCCTGAAACGGGCTCGTACCGGGAAAATATTGTTCATCCCTAACCCAGCTGAGCTCGACTCCTTACAATACCTCTTGAGGGGCATAAGTGTTTTTTTGATTTTTTAATCGCCAATAAAATTCAGCCAAAGAAACTTAATTTATGGGCAAATCATCCAGGAATGTTGGCGGAATGACAGTAAAAATGGGATTTTGCAAAATCTGCCAAGGCAGGCAGCATGAAATTAGCTGAGTTTCGTTAGTAATCAGATTTGATTTTGACTACGGACTTTCGGGGGTAACGTACACTTTTCAGGCATATGCAGGCATCCTTTAATAATACATGTATTAACGACACTCTGATGGGATTGCGCGAAGGTTTGAGCCATTTTTCAGGCCCCAGCACAGCTGCCGTCATTTTCAGCCTCCCGGAACAAACCCATCTTTCCATCTATGATCCGGACAGTCTTCTTCGTGGTCATGAACTGAAGATAAAGAATTTCTATTTCGATGAGAAAGGACATCAGTTCCTTTCAAGATATAATGGCACCTCGAAATGTTACAGTTCGATCGAGAAGGTTCCCGCATTCGAACTTGACGGGATTCTCTCCTTCGGCGGCAGTTCGGCAACGGTTCCCTACCAGATGTGGTTTACGGAGCATCATCCGGATCTCTGTTCAACAGGACCGACTGAAAGATGGCTGGAACATGCCGTTCTTCGTTTTTCCCACGATATAGCCAATGGCCCCAGGCTGTATACCGGAATTTCCGGTAGTTTCCTACGCGAATATTCAACCCACGCCATCCATGACCATATCAAAAAAGAGACATTTCGACTCACAGGGGAACTTTCCGGTCTCGACGTTTATCCGATTCTGGATGCCATTCTCGAAATATCCAAAACACTTGAAGAGAGAGCCTGGCCATCCGGTGAACTTGCCTTCATAGAACCCCGGGATGCCGACAAGGTCAATTTCCTGGCAAAGTTTACAGGAACAGAACTTCCCCAGCTAAGTCACAGCAAACATGTCAGAAAACTACTGCAGACTGTTCAGGATACCAATCACAAGCTGATATCGGACGGGCAGAACATCCTGGGTATTTGCAACTCCAGGCTGCCGCAATATTCCCTCATTGCAGCATATCACCGCCGATACGGGTATGTAAGGTTGAATCAAGACATAATCTGCAGTTTCTCAGACGGCAGATATAGGTCATCCTCTTTCAAGGCAAAACTTTTTGAAATAGAAGAGGCTCTGCTTGATTATGATCTTGACTCGGAAACGCGGGATAAACTCTTCCATATCGTTACCACCCTGGTACATAGCGCCCAATCGATGAGGCATGGCTGTGCCTTTGTTCTCGATCTAAATTCGAAGCCTGTCAGAATTTCCGGACAGCTGCTCGATGCTCCTCTGGATCTTAATGACAATGATTCTCTTGAACTTGCCTGCGCCCTCTCCCGAGTTGACGGTGCCCTTCATATCTCTCAAGACCAGAGACTGCTCGGTTTTGCCTGTCTGCTGGATGGACGAACCATCGAAGGCGAGGATCGTGCTCGGGGCGCCAGATATAACTCAGCTCTCCGATTCACCGCCGAGAACCACAAGACTATTGTAGTAGCAGTGTCGTCGGACAGACCGGTTTCCGTAATTCAGCAGGGTATAGTATTGCAGGGACGGTGCCAGTGGCGATCAATGACAAACTGTGCACTGGTGCCGGATTCGCTGAAGGAGTGGTTGGCGGTCAGCGCTTAGTGCCTTATGCTTGAAAAACCGCCGCAAGAAACAAGAAGACGAAAATGTGTTTACGTCCGTTAATCGGCATCCAGAACCAAAAGCATTATTACCCTCAAGGGAGTACTGTAAAGAGTCGAGCTCCGCTGGGACAGGTTGAATTTGCTGATGCGGATTCCTTTCGAATAACGAGAACCTTTGCGGTGCAGTTTATATCTCTAGTGCCCAGTCGGGAATGCGGTGTAAAATATAATCCTGAACTACTTCTTTTTCAGGTTTTTTCCCATCACTCGCAATCTCTTCCATCACTTGCTCGTAATCGAACCAGCAAATCTCCTTATCATCCTGATTATACACGGTAAGGATTCGCCTGTTCTGCTGTTCTATATCTTCTTCTTCCTGGATGGCGGCAACTATGTTTATGGCCTCCTCATAGGAGATGAACTTAATTTCGTTCTCACTCATCGGGGTTACACCTCAAAATGAAAAAGGCGAGCAGGAATGCTCTCCCCTCGCCTCTAATTATCTACTCACAACTTTCTTACGCTGGCTTGACGACCGCCCCAGAACGGATACAGCGGGTACATACCTTGGCTCTCTGTACACTGCCGCTGTCGGTCAGCATGCGAACTTTTTTCAGGTTTGGCAACCATCTTCTTCTGTTTTTATTGTGGGCATGGGAGACATTATTGCCGGTAACCGGTCCCTTTCCACAAATTTCACATTTCTTTGCCATTGCTCAATCTCCTTTTATATCAACCACTACAGGTAAACCGTACGGGATAGTGGCGGCAGTAAAAAACAATAAATTATTCTCATTAACGCTACAAATTACCTTTTTTAAAAAACAATAGCAAGTTCAAAAATCATATTTTCCAGTGATTACCGATAAAAAATCTAAACCACCACCACGCCTGAACGATCTATCAGACCGTAGCTCTTTATTTTGAAAAAACGATCTTAAGGATACTTTCGATTAAATCCAGCTCAAGTCTTGCTTGCTTCATTTAACCCGGACGGGAATTTGTTGAGAACAATCAATTTTCAAAAACCCATTATTTTCGGTAATTGCAGGGAGCGGGTTCTAAACCCGCCCATGTTCTCTCTCCATGCAAAATTCCAAAATCACAAATGAGTTTATCGAATTCAGCTCCCCGGAGGGGATAAATCCCTTCGGGGATTCCTTTCACAACATTTTTTTTCCGGATCACATGCGCCACATGGGTATCTCCTATGAGATTCGTTGCATCGTAACTGCTTAGCGGTAAGCGCAGACTCCGGGAGCTCCAGGTAAGCGCAGACTCCGAGCAGACGGGGAAACTATAGTATGCCTATGATCCTGTATGCCTATGATTCTCGGGCTGATCGCCTGCAGATGGGGTGCTACTGAATAGCTACCCTTTTTTTAATATATGATCCACTAACCACTTTCGCAAATACTCCAGCAAAGCTTTAAAAGTATATTCGCACCGATTTATGGAATATTAAAAAACCCGGGGTCTCTGTTGTTCCAGCAGCATGAGATCAGCAAGGGCAATAGCTGTCGCGCATTCAATGACAACAGGAATTCTCAAAGCTATACAGGCATCATGCCTTCCTTCAATGACCAGTTTTTCAAGTTTTTGATTCTGGAAATTATAGGTATGCTGCGGTTTACTAATGGAAGATGTAGGTTTAACTGGAACACGGAATACTATATCATTTCCATTCGTTATCCCCCCATTAACGCCCGATGCAAAATTACTTTCAGTTTTACCGTCTGCAGATATCAGGTTGTCATTATGTTCACTGCCTTTCATACGAGCCGAGGAGAATCCCGAACCGAACTCAATGCCGCGAGTAGCGGGGACCGAGAATATCATGTGGGCGATCACGGATTCCACTGAATTAAAAAAGGGTTCCCCTAAGCCAGCCGGCATCCCGGTACAACTGCATTCGATCAGGCCACCGATCGAATCGCCTTCCGCCAGGGCTTTCTCGACAGCAGCAGATATGTCTTTACTCCCGCCCGCCTCGATAAGAGTGGCATTTACCTGAGCCGGTGCCATGATTTTTTTGGCAATTACTCCGGCGGCAACGATGCCCAGGGTAATCCTTCCGGAAAAATGTCCGCCTCCTCTCGGATCGGAATATCCGCCATATTTTCTCTGAGCGGTAAAATCCGCATGGCCCGGACGGGGATGGTGCAGCAAATTATCATAATCCTTTGACTGGGTATTGGTATTTTCAAAAACAATGGTAATGGGGGCCCCGGTCGTTTTGCCGCGAAAAACGCCACTGACGATTCTGGGCAGATCAGGTTCAACCCGTGGAGTTGTCCCGCGTCCTCCTGCTTTTCTTCGGGCAAAGTCGTCCTGCAAATCCTGCTCGGCAAGTGATATACCTGCAGGACAGCCATCTATTAGCGCTCCAATCTGGATACCATGACTTTCCCCAAATATGCTCACCCGAAACAGCGTTCCGAAACTATTCATTATGCCACCTCCTTCTCTAAGCTAAGAGCATAAAGCAAATTTTCCACAATATGGCTCTCTATAAATTCGAATTTGATTAATTGAGAATTTTATGAGACATTACAGGATGTCTGTCTGGAAATGAACTTTTTTTTTACTTTCAGGGTCTTCATAGTAAACCTGATGGCATTTTTGAACCGAAAGGCGAACCCGAGAGAATCTCTGAATGACGAAGGTCCTTACCGTGTTCCAGCAATGTTATTTCCTCCCGTTTTCTGTTGCAATAACTGTTTGGCCATGGTAGCAATGCTCTGAATTAAAATAGTAACAATTCCCACTTACAAAACATTTATGAAAACCTCAAATCCTGCCTGGAATTTTTTTTCCTCCGTCAAACTGGCGCTTTTCACTCTCGGATGTCTCGCCGTCACCTCAATTATCGGTACGATCATTCCACAGGGTGAATCTGCGTCATTTTATGTCGATTCCTACGGCGTAAAGACTGCCCATTTCTTTCAACTCCTTGGCATCACGGACATGTACACCTCTTGGTGGTTCCTGTCTCTTCTCGGGTTGTTGACCACAAATCTCATTATTTGCAGCATTGACCGTTTTCCCACCGTTCTGCGCCAGATAACCAGAGACAATTTGGACTTACCGTTAGAACGTATCGAAAAGAACAGGCTTTCGGCAACTGTCCATTCCGATCTGCCTCCTTTGGAAGCAGCGGACAAGGTAAAGTCCCTGCTCAAAAATCACGGCTGGAATGCCCGACAGCGCAAGAGGGATGAAACCCTTCTCCTCTTCAGCCAGAAAATGGCCTGGAGCAGGATCGGAGTCTACATCGTTCACTTCTCTATTCTCGTTATTTTTGCAGGTGCTCTTTATGGCCAGTTCACCGGCTTTAAAGCAAGCATAATGCTACCTGAGTTGCAAAACACCGCTGTCGTCTACCCTTATAAAAATAATAGTCCTATCGATCTTGGTTTTGAAATTCGAGCTGAGAGATTCGATATCGAATTCTACTCAAACGGTATGCCCAAAGAATATAAATCGAGGTTGACCGTTATTGAGGATGGCGAGATCGTTCGGCAAAAAGATATAACGGTCAATGACCCCCTAAAATACAAAGGGATTACCTTCTATCAATCGAGCTATCAGGGATTCAGAGATTTTATTTTTAAAATCACGGATCCAAGCACCTCCACGGACACAACTCTCACCGGAGAATATCAAAAAGAACTGACATGGGCAGAACCCGGGATTCAATTTGGAATTATCAACATTGAAGCGATACGTGATCGGGTGGACAAGATGAAAATATGGTTCAATGATGGTCAAGGCGAGCCCTCACAGTTCTGGATGAATTCGGGAGAGACGGTGAAAATAGAACGCCCTGACACAACCTATCTCTTCTCAGCCAAACAGCGGTATGCTACAGGACTACAGGTTGCCAAGGATCCGGGTGTATGGCTAGTCTACGTTGGCTTCGGAATGATGCTGTTTGGCCTTTACATGGCCTTTTTCCTCTCCCACAAGCGCATATGGTTAATACTGCGGGAACAGGAAAGCCAAACTGTTATTGTCTTGAAAGGGACCGCTAATAAAAATAAAGAAGTTTTTGATACTCAATTTCAAAAACTGGCAGAGTCTCTTGATGCAATGACCTAGTGCTAGTCAAGCTGGGGTTTCTCAGTCTTTCTTCAGAAGGAGGAGAAGTTTCCATCATGAAAGTTGGAATCTGATTTTTGGAGCTTATTTATGGACAGTTCAACATTATTAGGTATCACCACCTTTACCTATCTATTTTCCTCCATACTTTATGCTGTTGTATTTATCTTTAAAATACAAAAGCTCGGGAAAATAGCTACATGGTTCACCGCCTTAGCCCTTCTTATCCAGACACTTGGAATCGGCTTGCGCTGGCATGAATCCTATGAACTGGGAATAGGTCACGCCCCGCTCACCAACATGTATGAATCGGTGGTTTTCTTCGCCTGGACCATCGTCGCTCTCTATCTGTTTATAGAATGGAAATTTAAAGCAAGGGTCATTGGAGTCTTCACGGTTCCCCTTGCCTTTCTGGCCATGGCCTATGCCTCCATGTCCAACGATATCAGCAAGAGTATTTCTCCTCTTGTCCCCGCCCTTCAGTCAAACTGGCTGATAGCCCATGTGGTCACCTGTTTTATCGGCTATGCCGCCTTTGCGGTGGCCGCAGCTCTTGGCGTTATGTATCTGTTGAAAAACAGGAGTGGTTCCACAGTTGAGTCACGTCCACAGGGACTTATGGCATCCCTTCCTCCATTGAAGGTCATCGATTCCATTACCCATAAAATGATGGTTTTCGGTTTTATCTGGCTTACTGCGGGTATCATCACAGGTGCCGTTTGGGCTAATTCCGCCTGGGGGACATACTGGAGCTGGGATCCAAAGGAAACCTGGTCGCTGATCACTTGGTTCGTCTATGCTATCACCCTGCACGCCCGTTACACCCGAGGCTGGGGAGGATCGCGAATAGCCTGGCTGGCGATAATTGGCTTTATTGCCGTGATTTTCACATATTATGGGGTTAATTTCCTTCTCTCCGGACTTCACAGTTATGGGTCGAGCTAAACCATGGCCGGCATAACCAAAATGACCATTTGAATAATACCTGAATTTAATGTATCCTTTTATAAATCATAAAAAGAATTCATTTTAGGCGTAGAGTTGCATCAATCACTCTGACACATCAACTGAAATCTTAGCGAGGTGATTATGGTAAAAAAAACATTTACATGTGGAATTTCTGTTTTATTCCTGGCTCTTGTCTGCTATGCAGGTCCGGCTTTTACAAGCACTGATTCCGGCCCCGAAAGCATGGAGCTGACCAGCAGCACCGGCGATAAAATGGCTCCAGCCGTCTTCCCTCATAAGGTCCACCAGGAGGCATATGAGTGTGGCGAATGTCACCATGGAATGGAAGATGGTGAAAAAGTGGAATACACAGAGGGCATGGAAATACAAAAGTGCGAATCATGCCACAACAGTGACGTTCTGGAAGGAAAGAAAAAAGGAAAAGAAGATCTTGCCACCTTTAAAGGTGCCGGTCATGGCAATTGCCTGGAATGCCATAAAGAGGTCGCCAAAGCCGATTCCAGCAAAAAGAAACTGAGAAGCTGCACGACCTGTCATCAGAAAAAGTAAAAATAGATACAAAAACGCCCAGGAAAAAGGCCTGCCGCTAAAACGGCAGGCCTTTTTTATCTTTTTTTATAACTATTCAGGTTGATCCGTAATATTTGGCCGGCCCTTTGCCTGTAACTGTTTAGAGGTAAGCACCCCTGACGGGCATAAACTCCGACTCCGGATGGCGCACTGCTGAATAGTTACCTTTTTTTATCCTTCGTGCATCATCGATATATCACCTATCTGCAGAACAAGCTCACCAAGCGCGGTCAACAGATTGAGGCGGTTGCAGCGAACGTCGGGTTCTTCCGCCATAACCATCACCTCATCGAAGAAAACGTCAACCGGTTCTTTCATTTTTAAAAGATGCTTGAGATAGCCCCTGTAATTTTTCTCGGTAAGCAATGGCTCCATCTGCCGGCGTACCTCGATCAGCAATTGAAAGAGATCCTTTTCAGCATTTTCCACCAGGAGATCATCGCGCACAGCGGTGTCCCGGTTATCTTTAATTATGTTTTTGATGCGTTTGTAGGAAGAGGCAAGCACACCAAAGGCAGGATCAGCCTTCATTTCCGAAAGAGCTTCAATGCGCTGCCAACAGTCATTGGGATCATCAAACCCAACTGTGGTGGCTGCAGCTACAGCTTCGGCATCCCATCCTTTTGCAATGCAGTCGTTGCGGTATCTTCCTTCCACAAAAGACAGAACAGCGTCGACGGTTGCCGAACTTCCATCAACTTTGTCACCGTATAATGCCAAAGCCTTGTGAACAACTTCACGTAGAGAAAGGGAGTAGCTGTTTTTACGGATTATATGAAGGATTGCCAATGAAATCCTGCGCAGACCAAAAGGATCAGCTCCCCCTGTAGGTACCTGCCCGATGCCGAAACATCCCGCCAGAGTATCAATGCGATCAGCAAGTCCAACCAGCGCACCTGCGGTCTGCGTCGGCAGTTCGGCTCCGGACCGCTTGGGCATGTAGTGTTCACGTATTGCCAATGCAACCTGTGGTTTTTCACCGGACAAGGTTGCATATGCCTCTCCCATAACTCCTTGGAGAGACGGGAATTCGCCTACCATATCTGTGAGCAGATCAGCTTTACAAAGCATTGCGGCGCGACATACATCCTCGACATCCTCCGGCGCCAGTTTTTCTGCAAGCAAGCGGGACAGCTTGACCAGTCTGTCATTTTTAGCCAGCATTGTTCCCAGCCGGGCTTGAAAGATAATGCCTTTCAGTTCCGGAATTAATTCATCGAGACTGCGCTCTTTATCGCCGGCGAAAAAGAAGAGCGCATCTTCAAGACGTGCCCTGAGAACACGTTGATGCCCTTTCCGGGTAATGGACTCATCTTCTGTTTTAGTATTATTTACCGCGACAAAACCAGCAAGAAGGTTACCTTTATCATCCACTATCGGAAAATATTTCTGATGTTCCCGCATGGATGTGATTAACACCTCGTCCGGTAGATCCAGGAATTTTTGATCAAACACACCACAGACACCGCAAGGCAATTCCACCAGGTTGGTCACCGTGTCAAGCAACTCACTGTCTATGAAAACCTGGCCATGCGAAAGGTTTTCAGAGGCGGCAACGGCTTCATTGATGGTTTTGACCACGGCATCTTTTCTTTTCCGTGGGTCGACAATGACGTTCGCTTCTGCCAATTGGTTCTCATAAGCCGAAGTACCGCCTATGGCTATTTCATAATTATTAAGAAAACGATGACCTCGGCTGAGATTGGACGTTTCGATGTCTTCATGCTTAAATTTGACCACTTCCCCACCATTAAGAGCCAGCAACCATTGAATCGGTCGTGCGAATGAACTTGAATTGCTGCCCCAGCGCATCGATTTTGGGAAGGACAGCTCTACAATGAGTTGATGGAGAATGTCTGGCAACAGTTCCTGGACTTCCTGCCCCGGTACTTCCCGAACGAGCATGAGATAATCACCTTTTGATGTCGCCACTATCTGCAGGTCATCAGGAGAGGCACCCTTTGATCCGGCAAAACCCAATGCAGCTTTTGTCGGCTTCCCATCAGCATCCAGGCCTGCCTTGGCAGAGGGTCCTATAATTTCCTCGCGCATATCTTGCTGCTTCCCGGCCAGATCCTCGACAATCAGGGTGAGCCGGCGCGGAGTAGCCATGGTTCGTATTTCTCCATGGGAAATCCTGAGGTCAGAAGCCTTGACTGTAAATTTCTCGCGAAGTTGCGCCAGCGCAGGTTCTATATATCCCGCGGGCAGTTCCTCAGTGCCTATTTCAAAAAGTAGATTGCTCATATTTAATCAGCTGATTTCATAGTGGTTTTGAAGAGATAATCTTATGTTTCATAAAAGTTTTCTTTTTCGGCAATCCGGTGAAGGCAGGATCTTAACAGGTTTTACAGTATCTTATCGGAGCTGCCCCGGAATCCGAAGTTGCCGGGATTATAGTTCCGGAATCAGAACCCTGCGAACAACAACCATGGAATTCCAGGAATTTGCGACGATTACAAAACTGCAGGTATTCTTTCCCTGAGTACAATTTGTAAGAAAATCAGGAACAGATAGAACTCCGGTGGTAATCGGACATCTCATTGCCGGACTCAAGCAAGGCAAAGGTTGAATATCCTTCACCAAGATTTTCAACGACCACAGAATACCACTTTAATTCTTTTAATGTCGAGAGCTTTTCTGAGATTTTTTCCGTTAAAGATTCAACCGAGTATACATCGACCAAACCATCCTCTCCTTGCTGGTGAGTGACGTAAATGGCTTTTTCGACGAGCAGGATCAGGTCTTCGATCCAAATAAATTTTTTAAATTTGACTGTGACAATGCAATTTCCCCAGTGACCACGGGATCTTGGCATACCCTGCATGGTTTTTTTCTTCAGCGGTCTAAAAATCGGGACATTAAAACAGAATTCCAGTTCATCTGTTTCTTTAAGGGAACCATGCATGCGGCAATCATAGCGACACGATTTCAGAGATCCCATCTGATACTCTTTGCGCAAAAAATAAGGAAACCTGATCTCGATATGGGATGCTTCCGCATCGAGTCGGTCTTTCATTTCCTCGAGAATTTTCTTAAAACTACTAAGGTCAATTTCACCATGGAACTGATTGAGGATCTCAACAAATCTGCTCATATGCGTACCTTTAAACAAGTGCGGCAGGTTCACATACATATCAAGAGAGGCCACGGTATGCTGATGATTATTTTTCTTATCTAAGACAGTTATCGGATATGAGATTGTTTTTACGCCGACTTTTTTAATATTTACCCGCCTGTGATCGAGCTGGCTCTGGATGTCTTTCATGTCGTGATCCCTGTTGCCTGACTCTACAGACAAATTAAAAGCTTATCATCCCGATACTGAATCCGGAATGAATCATTTTCCAATAAATCGCTGAACGGCATCTTTCAATTGTTGAATATCTGAAGATTTAACAATGTATTCCTCCGATGCCCAAGCCCCAAGATCTTGTTTAAACTCAGGATATGCACTGCTCAAAATAACAGGAACAGAAGAATCGAGAGTTTTCATTCTTCGTAACACCTCAATGCCGTTCAAGCCAGGCATTTGTATATCCAAAACAACGAGATCAGGCTTTTCCTGCTGAAAAAGTTCGAGTGCGTCCATACCGTTGGCGGCGGAAATGATTTCGTAGCCCTCTTCCTTCAGTTCTTCTTCATAAATGAAGCGGATACTATCTTCATCGTCAACAAGCAGTATCTTTTTCATCCCGATTCTCCTACATTAAAGAGATTCACGTAAATATACAGCGGCTTCTTCGGGAGGCATGGGGTTTATATAGAAGCCTGAACCCCATTCGAAACCGGCTATAGATGTGAGTTTAGGAACGATTTCAAAATGCCAGTGAAAATATTCGAGATTATCTGTACGTACAGGTTGCGTATGCAGGACAAAATTATAAGGAACATTCGGGATACAGCGGTCCAGCCTCCTCAGTGTTTCAGAAAAAAGATCGGCAAGTGAGAGGAGCGTGCTGTCATCGGCTTTGCGAAATGAGGATGAATGATTTTTAGGGAGGATCCACATTTCAAAAGGAGTACGTGGAGCAAAAGGGGTGATGGTAATGAATTGATCATTTTGACAGACAACGCGAACTTCCTGTTTTATCTCCTGCCTGATAATATCACAAAAGATACAGCGTTCTTTGTAGCGAAAATAGGAGAGTGAACCTTCTAGTTCGGAAACAATCATGCGCGGCAGTATCGGCAGGGCTATCAGCTGGGAGTGAGGATGTTCCAACGACGCTCCTGCAGCCCTGCCATGGTTTTTGAAAACCATAACGTACTTGAACCTTTTATCCATGCTCAGATCCGTGATCCGGTTTCTGTAAGCCTGGAATACCCGAGACATCTGGACGTGAGAAAAGTAAGTAAAGTCCTCTTCGTGACGAGGACTTTCAATGATAACCTCGTGCGCCCCGATGCCGTTCATCTTATCATAGAGCCCTTCACCTTCTTTATCGAGATTACCCTCGATTACCAGGGCCGGATATTTATTCGGTACGACCCGCACCTGCCATCCGGGCGTGTCTCTGTAACCATATATTTCGTCCCGAAAGGCAAAAACTTCCGGAGGTGTTGTACTTTCATTGCCGGCACATAAAGGACAGAAACCTCCGGTCACTTCGGCTTTTTCCACCAGAAAATCCGTCGGTCGTTTGCTGCGTTCCTGGGAGATGATAATCCAGCGTCCCAGTATCGGGTCCTTCCTCAGCTCGGGCATGGACTATTTCCCCTGGGACCTCTCTTTCGTTTCCTGAAGAGTTTTGCAGTCGATGCAGAGCGTTGTTACCGGACGAGCCTCCAGGCGCTTGAGACCTATCTCCTCACCGCACTCATCACAGATACCATACTCACCATCTTCCACTCTTTGTAGAGCAGCTTCAATTTTCGAGAGGAGTTTTCTCTCACGGTCCCTGATCCGAAGTTCGAAACTTCTTCCCGATTCGATGGTAGCACGGTCATTGGGGTCTGGGACATTTTCGTTCTGGTCCGTCATATCGGACAGTGTCCTTCCCGCTTCGTTAATTATTTCTTCTCGCTTCTGAATAAGCTGTTCGCGAAATTTTTCTAACGTCTCTTTCTCCATTCGAATACTCCCTAATGTACAATAATTTAAAAAGGATGAAAAAAGATGATACTAACCTCGAACATCGGAATCAGCCTATCTCGAGGAGTAAAAGTACCTTCACCAGGTTCTTGAATAGAAGGCACACTACATAAAAAAGGGTTTTAGTACCTGCTTTTTACCTACTATTTTGTACCTACTATTTAGGTAAGTTACATTTCCCGGAAATAATTACCGCTCTTCCCACCACTCTTGCGCAACAATTTTATATCACCGATAACCATGGACTTATCAATGGCTTTACACATGTCATAAATAGTGAGTGCGGCCACTGAGACTGCGGTCAGGGCTTCCATCTCGACTCCGGTCTTTCCCGTTATGCCGACCGTGGCTTGTATTTCGATTGCACAGTTCTCATCATTGAGGACAAAATCAACCGTTGTTCTGGTAATCATCAAAGGATGGGTCAGAGGTATCAGACTGTCAACCTTTTTTGCAGCCATTATACCCGCAATCCTTGCCACTCCAAGAACATCACCTTTTTTCATCGAGCCGCTTTTTACCAGATTATAGGCTTCGCTGCTCATGGTAACGACTCCGGCGGCAACGGCAGCTCTTTCGGTATCCTGTTTACCGCTGACGTCTACCATTATGGCATTGCCGCTTTCATCAAAATGGGTGAATATCTTATTTTTCTGAGCCATTGCACTCCTTAAAAGAGAAATTATTTACCCAGAACTTCAGCAAAAAGCCGGGAGAAAAATCCTTCGTGTTCATGGTTTTGTCCGTGTTTCGAACAGAGATTGTCAAATTCACGCAGCATTTCCTTCTGTTCCTTGCACAGTTTGGTCGGAGTCATTACCTGCAACTCAACCAGCATTTTACCGCGCCCTCTTCCCCGCAGACTTGGAACGCCTTCTTTCTCCAGGGTAAATATATCACCAGACTGGCTGCCTTCCGGTATGGTTATTGTTTTCTTACCGTGAACAGTAGGTACCTCGATCTCGGCGCCAAGGGCTGCCTTGACCATGGGGACCGGTAACTTGCAGTATATCACATCACCCTCACGTTTGAAAAATTCATGCTCTTCAACGTGGATGACAACATACAAATCACCGCTCGGACCTCCTCTTCTACCGCCTTCGCCTTCATTGACAAGGCGCATTTTGGCTCCGGTATCGACGCCTGCCGGGATTTTGATGGATACTGTTTTGGTTTTATCGACAAGACCTCTGCCATCACAGTCACTGCAGGGCTCCGTGACAATCTGTCCTTCACCGCCGCATTGAGGGCAGGTTGAACTCACCTGAAAAAATCCCTGAGAACGAATAACCTGACCACGCCCCCCGCAGGTGGGGCAGGTTTCCCGGGAATATCCCGGCCGACACCCCGTTCCTTCACAGGTCCAGCAGGTGTCTTTTTTGGTGATTTTGACTTCCTTGGTAACCCCATGAACCGCTTCCATAAACGAAATCGGTAAATCATAGCGCAGATCATTACCGGGAATCGGTCCATTTCTTCGTGCCTGAGAGCGGCCGCCGCCAAAGCCGAATATATCACCGAATATATCGCCAAAACTCGAAAAGACATCTTCAAAGTTTCCAGGACCGCTGTAGCCGCTGTTCTTCAAGCCATCGTGGCCGTAAGTATCGTAGATCTTGCGTTTCTGGGCATCGCTCAAGACTTCGTATGCCTCAGTACATTCCTTGAATGATGCTTCCGCTTCATTGTCTCCGGGATTACGATCCGGGTGGTATTTCATCGCCAGTTTACGGTAAGATTTTTTGATCTCACCGTCTGTGGCGTTTCTGCTGATTGATAATATTTCGTAATAATCTCGTGGCATAATACTACTTAATCCTGTTTACACATCCTGCTTTGTCAATTTTTCCCGATCAGAGTGTTCAAGTATCAGTTCCTTCTCTTCCAGGGCTCCGGGCAGATCATTGATATTATCCATGGTTACTTTCCCGGATGCTATCTCCCTGAGGGTCATAACGATTTCTTTATTTTTGCCGTTAACGAGAAAGGGCTCTCCCTGTCGATGCTGACGAATGCGTTTGACAGCAAGATGAATAAGATTGAAACGATTGTCGTCACCTACTTTTTCCAGACAATCTTCGACTGTAATTCGCGCCATATTTTCACCTTTAGTGAGTAAATGATGGATTCTGCCACTGCTTGCTCCGTTGTATCACAAGACAGACAGAATGTTTAATTTTCGAAAGGATTTTTGAGTAAAAGTGTCTCTTCGCGATCCGGTCCAACGGAAATGATGGACGCTTCCACTTCAGTAATATCCTCAATTCTCTTGATATAATCCCTGGCCTTTGCAGGAAGATCCTCGAAGCTGCGCACATCACCTATTTCTTCCTGCCAGCCGTCAACTTCCTCGTATACAGGCTGAACGGATCCGGCAAGCTGAATATTTGAAGGCATTGCCTGATATTTTTTGCCGTCGAACTGATACGTTCGCGCAATCTTTATCTTCGACTGCCCGGAAAGAACATCCAGCTTGGTAATGGCCATACCGGTTATGCTGTTGAGCCTTACGGCGTCCGCGGCAACTACGCCATCCAGCCAGCCGCAACGTCTTTTCCTTCCCGTGGTCGCACCAAATTCACCGCCTTTTTTCTGGAGTTCCTCGCCTGTTTTATCAAAGAGCTCCGTTGGGAAAGGCCCCTCTCCCACCCTGGTGGTGTATGCCTTGAGAATACCGATCACCGCATCTATATGAGTCGGTCCGACGCCTGAACCATTGCAGGCATTACCGGCTATGGTGTTGGAAGATGTTACAAAGGGGTAGGTGCCATGATCAATATCCAGCTGTGTTCCTTGAGCCCCCTCAAAAAGTATATTATCATTCCGTTTTCTTGCATTGTCCAGTTCCAGGGAAACATTTCCACTAAAAGGATTGAGCTGTTCGGCATAACTCTGAAATTGATCATAAATCAGATCAAAATCCAAAGGCTTGACATTGTATTTTTTGGTCAGTAAAAAATTTGCTTCATCGAGGTTTGTCTGCAGCTTGTACCTAAACACTCCCATATCCGCAAGATCGCCTACTTTTATGCCTCGGCGGCCGACCTTGTCCACATAGCATGGTCCTATTCCTCTACCGGTGGTTCCGATCTTTTTCCCTTGAGCCAGCGCGGCTTCACTCGCTTGGTCGAGAGTTGAGTGATAGGGCATGATCAAATGAGCCCGTTCGCTTATCATTAAGCGCTCCGGAGTCACCGGTAATCCTTTCTCCTGCAGTTCTTTAATCTCGCCAAGAAGCACGGCAGGATCGATAATCACGCCATTGCCGATCATGCATTTTTTGTCCTCATAAAGAATTCCTGAAGGAATGATGTGAAAGATAAACTGCTTACCTTCGACCACCAGGGTATGACCGGCATTATTTCCACCCTGAAATCTGACTACATAATCTGCATAGCGCGTCAAGAGATCAACAATCTTTCCCTTTCCTTCATCACCCCATTGGGTTCCTACGATAACTACGCTGGACATATCCTCTCCTGAGAAATAAAATACTTTTACGCAAGATTCTATTTTAAGGTCTTTTTGCTGTATCCCCGGAGGGATAGAAACCTTCACGGAAATTCTGATCTCCTCTTAAAATGGAGTATCGGAATAATTATTTTCCGCCTATAATCGCAATGGTCAAACGAATGATTATAGCTAATCACAACAGCAAAGTCAATCTATCTGATATTTTCATCTGTGACCCGGATTTTCCCACCGCGCGCAAATGCAGGTCCGGCCGATAGATGTGCCAATTGATCAATTGCTACGGAACTCTCAGATGTAGATCAAAAAGTTCGGTATATGTTTTGCAGGCCTTCGACTATACAGGTAGTATGTCAAGGACCGCCGAAACCTGCACGCGTGGGAACAGGCTTTTACCGTCAATCATGCCTTGGGGGAAGAAAAGGTAAAAATAAATTTCCAGCCCAAGATGAGGTAATCCAGGTTATATTGACAGCCCCAGCCAAATACCTTATTTTGTATTTTCACGTCTTCCGGGGTACAGCGCTGAACAGCTAAAAATACTTGAAGGCATGGCACTCTCTCTAGAAGGTAGAACATATGTTTGGTATCGGTTTCCCAGAATTAATACTCATTCTCGCGCTGGCGCTTATCGTCGTCGGACCTGATAAACTTCCCGACTTCGCCCGCTCAATTGCCAAAACACTGGTTGATTTGCGCAAGACTGCGGAGGGCCTGAAAAGCAGCTTCGAAGCGGAAGATAATCCACTCTCGGAAATCAAGCCTCAACTCGAAGACGCTGCCAGGAATTTCAAGGAAACCGTCCTTGACGCTAAAGACAACACCCTGGAACCTCCCGCCGATCTCGCCAAACTTGACCCCTCCGGGAAAGCTGCAGAGCATCCCGCATCTCCGGAATCCGATGAACCCCAATCACCGTCCGCAGCACCATTCTCCGCCAATCAGCCTGCATCTCCCGATAAGCCTGCCGAGGAAAAAGAATAATGCTGGAGAGGACAATCCAGGTTTTCCGGCCGCATCATCTTGAGTTGCGAAGGAGAATAATTCGCATATTCCTTGCCATTATCCTCTGCTCCGGTGTCGCCTATTATTTTTCGGAACAGCTAGCCGCCTATTTGATCGCTCCACTGTATAGCGCGACTCCGCTGATGAAGAAGCTTGTCTATACCAATCTCCCGGAAGCGTTCATCGCCTATATCAAGCTTTCTCTTCTGGTTGGTTTAGCTGCGAGTTTTCCTGTGATTCTCTATCAGCTGTGGTCGTTTATCGCTCCCGGTCTGAAAAAAAATGAGAAAAAAATTGCTTTCACCGTGGTTTTCTGGGGAAGCTTACTATTTGCATTAGGCGCCTTTTTTGCCCTTTTCGGAATGCTGCCGAGAATGCTGGCATATTTTATGAGCTATGCCAGTGAAAGCCTTGAGCCCCTGCCCCGACTGGGCAGATACCTTACCTTTGTGATACGGACGGTAATAGCTTTTGGACTGGCATTCCAGATTCCTTTTCTAATGGTGATGACCGGCAGAGCAAATATTGTCTCAGCTGAATATTTCAGAGCCAAGCGCATCTATTTCTACGGTGCCATAACCGTTATCGCTTTTCTTCTCAGCGCCGGCGACCTGATGGCTACGGTTCTTCTAACCATACCTCTGATTCTACTTTATGAATCGGGGATCTTGCTTATGCGGCTTTTCCGCGGCAGGAAATAGACTGGAATTTCTCTATTATCATCATTCCAGCACTCAAACTTTCCTCCGAGTATTCAGTACTCCAGGTTAGCTAGGTTAGCGTCATTCCGGACCCCGATCCAGCATCCAGCTGTTGCTGTTGCAGTTTAGTATACAGGACAAAGCCTTCTAACCTGTTTTATGGTAATGGCAGGAATTCTTGCAAGAATATTGAGGGAATAGATGAGTGGATTCCGGATCGAGTCCGGAATGACGAACAAGCAGGTTCCGATTTTTATCGATAAATTTCATTTTTAAGAAGACAGCACGAAATCCGGTTTGTTGGTTTGCCTTTTTCATCATATTCAATGGTGTCGGGCTGCAGCAGTTTGTTCATGACGCATCCCTCTTCGATCTTCAGGGGAAACATCATTTTCTCGGTCAATCCCGATTGTGCAACGAGGACATTATTCTCGATAGTATAGGTATGCAGGCCATAGTCTTCACACAGCGGGCATTGATAAACACGGCCGTTTGGGAAGATAAAGTAATTTTCAGCGACCTCTCCGGCGCACTCGAACTGTTCGTCTTCTTCCAAAAACACCTTCGGATAGGTTACATGCAGTCCCGCCTCCGCCCCCAAAGCGGCAACAGCGGGCACAATATCAAGCCATTTTTGCCGACTCACCTGCGGAGTCTCAAATTGGTTTTCCCCATCGGCGTTTTTTGCCGATTCTCCACGTAAACCGATGACCTGAATAAAAAACCGTCCTACTCCAAGTTTCTGCAGCAGCGGAATCATGCGGTGAAGATGATCAATATTTTTCCTGCTCACGGTATAGATAACGCTTACCTTGAACCCCAGCGAGACCGCCCGTGCGACATTATCGGTACAGGTACGAAAAACCCCTTCGCCCCTGATGGCATCATTGATGCCGCTGTCCGGCCCATCCAGGCTGAAGCTGAGATAATCAAGAAGATCGGGCCGTGTTTTCTCCAAAAAATCATGAAAAAGATAACCATTGGTATCGACGGTGACCGAATACTTCATCCTTTTGGCGGTGGCGACACACTCTGCAAGATCGGGATGCAGCGTCGGCTCCCCTCCCAGGAATATCAGGTTGCTTTTCTTCGAAGGGTCGCAGAAAAGCTCGAGCCACTTTTCGATGGTCTCCCGACTCAACGTTTGCGAACCGTGCTGGCTTGTATTTATATAGCAGTGCCTGCACTTGAGATTGCAGGCGGTTAGAATATGAAAAAACACATTCCGTTCTCCGGCCTTAAAACCGACTGTTCGTGCTTCAGGGTTGCTCATTTCTACTACTCTTTCTCATTGAGGCTATCGATATTCTGACTCATGGTGTACTCCGCCAACAGAGAGTTTCGCCAATACCCGTTTTCATTTTCGGCAAAGAACTTTCTGAAAAGCCGGATGCTTTCACTCCTCAGTACATTGGGTATAATCTGTAATTCCATCGAGGCATACAGTGGTTTAAGCTGCGGTAGCGGAAGGCTGGTCCCTCCTCCCATAACATCCTCATATGCAAATACTATGGTCTTTATATTGTTGAGAATCAAGGTGGAGAAACACATCAGACAGGGTTCCATGGTCGAATAGATAACCACATCGCCGGAGAGCTTTTCTGGAAATCTCCGATATATCTCACGCAGGGCAATGATCTCAGCGTGATCCATTTCGTTGTTCTCCCTGCTATTCCGCCTTCTGCCGCTAGAGATCACGCCCTCGTTGTCCGTGATAACACAGCCTACCGGAAATTCCCCGTTATCCAGGGCGATCTTGGCTTCTTCCAAAGCAAGCTTCATATAGGTTTCATGCATGTGCAAATTCCTGCCTGACATCACATCGACCGACCGTAATGGAGATTTTTTTCTGAAAACGCGACCGCTGTATGATCCTGAACAAGGTCATGGCCGAGCACATGAAAAGGAAGATATACCAGCGCTGTATGCCGCGCCTTGATGGTAACTCCGGGAAGGGAAGGCATGAAGTCCCGTTTGTTCATAACTGCAGCTGCAAGAATGGCCTTTAATGCCTGAACCGCTTCCGTAGCCGGCAGGGTCACGGGATAAAGATTTTTGCCGAGATTACCGGTTTTCAATGGAATTTTGTGTTGCGATACGGTTATGTTTTTGGAAATTTGGAGGAAGTGTTTTGGCCTGATTTTAAAAGCCGGCACCCAGAAATCCAATTCCAGATTCTCGTGCATATCCCGGATAACCACGGGTTGATTGGTTAGCCGCAGAAAATCGGCAAAACTTTTGAGTTGCAAACCTTCGCTGCTGATCGAAATCCTCCAGAAGGGTAGAAACCGGTCACCCTGAACGGCAGGAGCACAGGAAAACGGCACTCTTTCAAACCGGCCGTTTCTTTCCTGCCATAATGACTCACAATTGCGGCACTCCATCACCAGGCTGTCCCGCTCTCCGCTTAGAGCCGCCGCACAGTGTGGACAGATAGTGGAGATAAAGGTCGGCAGCCACTTCTCCTTGACCGGTCTGCAATGTTTTTTCAGAAGATCTGTGGATTCTGCACAGATATCCCGATTAAGCACCCCATCGATCAGCCTGCCCTCCCTGAAGTAGGCAGGCAGGTAAATGCAGCTGATGGTTTCACCGATAAAGGAACGATGATACAATGTATCCTGATTGTCGGAAAAGGCGCTGGTAAGTTTTGCAGCCTTGGCGAAAATATCCTTGATCTTTTCGGTCAGTCCGGCAAAAAGCCCGCCGTGGCCGGCTCCAACCAGACGTATCTGCATGGCCTGGGCCCGCAGCCCCAGCGAAGCAGGAATTTTTTCACTGCTGTAGCCCAGCTGAGTGGTATCGACAATTCTGTGTTCCAATTCCGTGCCCATGCAGGAGTAGACGTGCCCCTTAAAGCGCAGATATGGGATATGGATAATATCCCTCGGCGCTACGGCCTCGCCTACCATAGTGGGTAGAACAAAGCGAAGCGGTTGACCGGAGACCATGTAGTTGCGGCCATCGCAGTACCGGCAGTCGACTACCCTGTCCACCTCGGCCACTTCTACGGGAGCACCGCAGGAGGGACAATCCTGAATATAACTGAGTTCCATAACAATCAGCTCACCCTGGTGCCGCACTGGTTGCAGAACATGGCGCCGGGCAGATTTTCTGCCTTACATTGGGGGCAGAAAACAGGTTTTGGTTTGCCATCCACCGGCTCCCCGCACTTTGAGCAGAACAGGGCATTGGGAGCGAGGTTTTTCCGACAGTTTCCGCAGCGGCTCAGGATGAGCTGCTGGTGTCCGCAAAGCGGGCAGAATCTGGCATCGTCGGCTATCGGCTGCCGGCAATCAGGACAGCTGGTGCCCGGACTTCCGCTGGAGGGTGCATTTTGTGCCGAAAAGCTCTGGGAAAACATGGCCGGCATCATCAGTCCCATGCCCATTCCCATGCCGGCTCCCGCCTCGCCCTGAGCGGTGGCGGCCTTCTCCATGGCCATTGCAGCCTTCATTTTCATAAATTTCCCCATATCACTGATGAGATTGAGCCGCCCCTTGTCGTCGATGGCGCTCTGCACCTCCTCCGGCGGGGTTATGGAGGTGATGTAGAGATGGCTCAGGCGCAGGCCGAAATCGGAAAAATCGCTGACCAGTCTCTTCTGCAGCTCGATGGAAAGTTCGTCGAACTTTCCCGGAAGGTTTAAAATCGTATCAAGTTTTTCACCCAGATAATCGTTCAATCTCGAGACTATGATGCGCTTGAGGTAGGTGGAGATTTCTTCGGTATCCATTTTCCCCATGGTTCCGACCATCGAGTTAATGAACAGCACCGGTTGAACGATCTGAATATTAAAGATGCCATGGGCGCGTAATCGGACCAGTCCGAGCTCCTCGTCCCGGAAGGCAATAGGATTGCTGGTTCCCCATTTGAGATTGGTGAAATATTTCATATTGACAATATACACCTCGGCACGAAGCGGACTGTTGCCGCGCCAGGGAATGGAAAGGATCTTGGTCAGAATCGGGAGATTGCCTGTTTTTAAAGTGTGTCTGCCGGGAACAAAACCATCGCAGGCCCTGCCCTTATAAAAGAGAACTCCGGCCTGGCTGTCCCTGATGGTAAGTTGAGCGCCATATTTAATCTCGCCGGAACCTGCTTCCGGCAATCTGTGCACCATTTCTTTACCGGTCTCATCGAACCATTCAATGTTTTCCAGAAAAATGCCGCTGTCAAATCTATTCATGGTGCTTTGCTCCTCAAAAATTTCGAATTTTTCGATGCTGCCGCTTCCCGGTGGAAAAATATCTCTTTCTGCAGTAGATTAAAACTATATTCATATTGGTTATCTATCAAACGCAACCAACAAAACTCTTGATTACCAATGAAACTCAGCCAGTTTCGTGCTGCTGTCTTGGAGATTTTTACAAAAGCCCATTTTTACCGTCATTCCGGTCCCGGATCGTAGTCCGGGATGACGGATCCGGAATCCATTCTTCATAAAGTCCTGCGGATTCAGACGGTTAAAAAGGCCTCTTGCAGAACCATCAAGCCATATCGGCTTAATCGTCAACTATAGTACATTCACAGTTATGAAAAAAGAAAAAATATCCGGACCTGTAGAAGACAATCTGAGGTTCAGGGAAAGCTGGACACTAGAGAACGCCATGCAAGTCGTACAGCACCCTACGGTAGATGCAAAACTCTGGGCTGAAGCAGTCGAATGGCTGCTGCTTTACGGACCGGAAGAAATCAAGGAGATGCTGCTATCCGCATCAATGTACGCCATCGGTGAACAGTTCCCCGATCTCAAGGCAACAGGCTGTACCCGTGAGGGTGAGCTCTGTTACGATATAGCCGAAATAGCCAGGGCACTCGGTGTTGAAGTGGCGGAAGCACAAAGGATATTACGAGAGAAAGAAAAAAGCCATGGCACCCGCCATGGCTTTGATGAATCTGAAACAACCAAAATTCAGTAAATGTGGTTCTAAAGCAAAGCGTTGGGCTTCCTTCGTCAGCGCCAACCTACAGATTTACCTCAAGTTCATTTTGAAAGAGTAGGTTGGCGGTGAGTGCAGCGAACCCCAACAAAAACCACCC
>JADQBJ010000052.1:0-34822 GCA_016278675.1 Desulfobulbaceae bacterium
ATGTTTTATAACAAGCAATTAGTAAAGGAAAAGACTTTTTGCGACCTTGTCAAAAATTACGGCTCAGCTATTCCCAGCATATCAGCAGGATCATGATTTCACCATATTTTTTCTTGCCAATGCAGGTAAATGCAATATAGTTGCATAGTAATATTTTCAATGCAATTTAGTTGCATGATATTAGCCATCTCATTTCATCTCTGGAGCAGACTGTGATGAAAACCCTTTGGTTATCTATAATCTCATGTTTATTCGTCATATTTCCAGCAACATCAGGAGCGGCAAAAACAATTCCCGATCAGGTGTTTGTCTCCATTCTTCCCCAGAAATTCTTCGTGGAGCAGATCAGCGGAGATACGGTGGATGTTCAAGTTATGGTTCAACCCGGAGCGAATCCCGCGACCTATGAACCCAAACCGTCACAGATGGTAATGCTCGCCTCCAGTAGTGCCTATTTCGCCATCGGCGTTCCTTTTGAAAACGTCTGGCTGGATAAAATCAGCGGTACAAACCCCGCCATAAAGATTATCCATACCGATCAAGGCATAGATAAAATCGCCATGGATGCCTCTCACAAGCACGAGGACGACAACGGAGATGAACACAAGCAACGCCACAATCTTGCACGAAAGGCACAGGATCCGCATATTTGGCTATCTCCCACCCTGGTGAAAAAACAGGCGGCGATTATTTACTCAGCCCTGGTTGATCTTTTTCCCGACAAATCCTCACTTTTTCAGACCAACTATACTCGATTTAAAGCGGAGCTGGAGGCGCTGCACCACGAACTGCAGGATCTCCTCAAGGAGCACCGCGGCAAACGTTTTATGGTCTTCCATCCTTCCTGGGGATACTTTGCCCGGGAATACGGGCTTGAGCAGATTGCCATAGAAATCGAGGGCAAAACTCCTAAACCTGCGCAGATGGCGGAATTGATAGAATACGCAAGAGAGCACGACATCAAAGTGATTTTTGCCCAGCAGCAGTTCTCACAAAAAAGCGCCTCGATCATTGCCAGAGAGATAGACGGCGAAGTCATAGTAGTCGATCCCCTGGCGGAAAACTGGGCTGCCAATATGAAAAAAGCCGCCCACACATTTTCAATGGCTGTTCAATAGGAAAGACCATGGCTGCTCCGATTATAGAAATTAACGACCTCTGTTTTTCCTACAGTGGCACAGAGGTGCTCCATAACATCAACCTTACGGTTTTCGAACGGGATTTTGTCGCCGTGATCGGTCCAAACGGCGGCGGAAAAACGACCTTGCTCAAGCTGATCCTTGGGCTTTTAAAGCCTTCATGGGGTTCAATAAAACTCAGCGGCAGGCCGTTGGGATCCGGGCGGACTACAATCGGCTATGTTCCACAGCAGATCGATCATAATCTCAGCTTTCCCGCCACAGCTTTAGATATCGTGCTGATGGGCCTGCATACTCCCAAGAGAAGATTATTTTTCAGGCATTCTCCAAGTGATCGGGAAGATGCGCTGGATGCCCTCGAGCAGATGGGCATCTCTACTTTTGCCGATGCCAAGATTGCCGACCTCTCCGGAGGACAGCGACAGCGCGTTCTCATCGCCCGCGCCCTGGTTACCAAACCGGACCTCCTCGTGCTGGACGAACCGACAGCCAGTATAGATACAAAAGGACAGGCGGATTTTTATGAACTTCTCAGCTCTCTCAACCGTCGGTTAACAATTTTTATGGCAAGCCATGACCTGTTGACTATCTCTTCCTATGCCAAATCGATAGCCTGCGTCAATAAAAGACTGCATTATCACCGGAGCTTTGAAACATCCAGCGAGCTGCTCAGCGCTTTTTATTCCTGTTCCGTGGACGAATCCTGCCCCGTGGAAGCCGTCTCTCAGAAAATTGCCATGCAGCAGGAAAAGCCAGGAGGCATCAATGATTGAGGCACTTCATTTCGAGTTTATGCGTAATGCCCTTATGGCAGGTGTGCTGGCAAGTGTCATCTGCGGGGTTATCGGTACTCTTATCGTCGTCAATCGACTGGTCTTTCTCTCCGGCGGAGTGGCCCATAGCGCCTATGGCGGCATTGGACTGTCGTTTTTCCTCGGCATCCCCTATATGCTCGGGGCCGTTGGTTTTTCTTTCCTTGCCGCCATGTTCATGGCCGCTGTGACTATCAAGTCGAAACACCGTTCCGATACCATTATCGGCGTTATCTGGGCCGTAGGTATGGCCACAGGCATCCTCCTCCTGGATATGACCCCCGGATATAATGTCGATTTAATGAGTTATCTTTTCGGCAGCATCCTCAGTGTGCCTTTCTCGGATCTGCTCACCATGTCTATCATCGGCGGCATCATTCTCCTGTTGATTGCCTATTATTTCCAGGATCTCCTGGTAATGTCCTATGATGAAGAATTTGCCATGGTTCGCGGAGTACCGGTCAGGGGCCTGTACTTTCTGCTCATCGCCATTGTCGCGATAACTGTGGTGATGGTGGTCCAGGTAGTCGGCCTCATTCTGGTAATCGCCCTGCTGACGATTCCACCCTATATTGCCGAAAAATATACCAGATCGCTTTTCCAGATGATGATGCTCTCCTGCTGCCTGGCCTTGATCTTCACTATAGGCGGTCTGTGGGCCTCCTATGCCTTCGATCTGACGTCGGGAGCCGTTATTATCTTTCTGGCAGGCATTGCCTTCTTTCTCTCTCTCCTCACCGACAGGGTCATCTTTTTGGGGAGAAAGAGAAGTATTATACGAAGCCATGAAGAGGAAGTCAAAAGAGTGGAGAAATAGCTATGTGCAGCCGCTGCGATTATACCCGGATAATCGAATCCGCCGGACTTGAACCGACCTCTAAACGGCGGCGGCTCCTTGAGGTTATCGGCAACAACGGCCATCCTCTCAGTGCCGTCGCAATTTTCAACGCCATACAGGAATTTCACCGGATAAACCGGGTGACTGTTTATAGAATTCTGGATCTTTTTGTGAAAAACAATATCCTGGAAAGGATAAGTACAGGAAGCCGGGCGGCCCATTACGGTATGGCACCAAATGAAAACCACGCTCCGCACCCTCATTTTTACTGCACGCGCTGTGGTCGGCTCGATTGCCTTCAGCCGGAGAGCATGGCAGTTGACCTGGAAAAGCTGAAGAAAAGTTTTTCCGGTGAAATTGACCGGGTCGAAGTCCGGGTCGACGGGATCTGCAAGAATTGTCTACGCCAGGAAATATCCCTCAAAGGATTAACATAACAAGTCAAATTTCAATAAGCCCGGCCCCCTGTGAAACGCCGGATCGCAGGAGTAGCGATTGTCGGTCGCATATCCGCCAATGACATCCCGTTCTGAGAAAACAGCATTGAAAGTTGACAGGGTAAGGCCATTTCGAAATGATTTACCCTGTTTATATTACTTTTTAGAAGGGAAATCAGGCCATTCTTCCCTGATCGTGAAATTCCTTGAGACTGCAGGGATCAATCCAGATCTTTCCCTGCTGCCGGATGGCTCTTAGTTCGCCATACTCCAAAAGCTGATATACCACCTTGCGTCCCACCCCCAGATATTTTGCAGCCTGAGGTACACTGACTAAATCCGGTAATTCCGGAATAACAGGTATTATTTTCTGCATAAAAAACTCTTTGTCTACACGTTTTTTTCTTTCTCTTCCGGCCGGCACCGCCGGCTTTCAAAAAGAGTGCGCTGTCACAGTCAGTAGTATAAGCACTGGCCAGCCATTATGCCACAATGTAGCACCTGATAATGTTCCGGAAAACCCCCTTTATGCATTTCCCTTTGGCGGCAGAAGGACGGTAAATGTCGTGCCCTGATTGAGTTTACTCTCGACACAAATAGAGCCCTGATGAGCATCCACGATAGATTTTACAATGGCAAGTCCCAACCCGGTCCCATGAATCTCTCTGGTATTTTTATCTTTCACCCTATAAAACCGTGTAAATATTTCCGCCAGATCCTCCTCGGGGATTCCGTAACCGGTATCACGTACCTTTATTGAAGCAAATTCGCCCTCCTTTCCTGCTGTAACGATAACTTCACTCTTTGCCGGCGAATATTTAATGGCGTTGGTTATCAGGTTGGTCATAACCTCCTCCATGCTCTGCTTGTCTGCCTCAATCGCCGGAATTTCCTCTTCAATTTCAAGCTGAAGCCGGATATCCTTCTGTTCCGCCGCCGGTCTGTGGAAATCTATTTGATCCTGCAGCAATTCTCTGAGGTGAATTTCTTCCTGTTGCCCACCCACTACTCCCGCTTCGATTTTGGCAAGATCAAGCAGTTCGGAGACCAGGTTCACCAGATTATTGACCTTACCCGAGGCCCTTTCCAATATCTGTCGCTGCTTCTCGGTAACATCACCGGCTAGTCCATCAAGAATTACCTTTATCTGGGCAAGAAGGGAATTCATCGGGCTTCTGATCTCATGAGAGACCATGGAAACGAAATCCGACTTCATCCTGTCCATCTCCTTTACCGCGGTAATATCATGTAAAACGATTGTCATCCCTTGAATTTGCCCGGTCCTGCTGCGAAACGGCGCGCAATTGGCACCCACCACTCTGGTGGTATCCTTTTCCCCGGAGATCAGCGAAATCTCTTTGTATGATCCGGCAACGGCATCCACCGGCATGGCCAATGCCTCGCCGATAATTTGGAGAATCTCCTCATTGTCAATGACCTCCTCGACCGTTTTTCCCTGCACCTGATTTCCGGTGAACCCGATCAAATCGAGGAAAGCGGGATTGGCGAGAACAATTTTTTTGTCGGCATCAGTGGTCATTACTCCGTCGAGCAGGCGATTCACCATAGCCCGGAGGCGCGATCTGGAATCACTGATGTCCTGAAGAGCCCGGGTATATTTGATCGATTTGGCCACAACAGCCCGCAGTTGGTCAGGAGAAAAAGGCTTGGGGATAAAATCGAAAGCGCCTTTTTTCATCGCCTCTATTGAATGTTCGACCGTTGCATAACCTGTAATTACAATGACTGCAGTGTCGCGATGCTGCTCCGTCAGCCTGGGCAGCACATCAAGGCCCGATATGACCGGCATCATCAGATCGAGGAGAACTACATCATAATGCTTATCCTCTATCATCTGCATGCCGAGAGTCCCATTGTCGGCCGTTTCCACCACGTAGCCCTCATCTTCGAGGACCATTGTACATGCAGCGCGAATCCTCTCCTCGTCATCGACGACAAGAATTCGTGGTTTTTCCATCTCTCCTTCCATTTTTTTCTCCTGTTCGTCCCCCACTGATATTAACTGGTGTCTGTCCAGATGAGCAATTTCGCAGTCTATGCTATCCGAAGTCTAAGCTTATCTGTTTTAAATCAAGGTGCTCGATGAATTTAACCACAGGCATATACCTGATATCGGAGTCACGCTTACCTCCGAGGGTAAAATTTGAGAGCAACCGCTAAGCGAAGCATGAGACTCCGGGAGTTAGGGCAGGTAAGCATTGACTCCGAAAGTGCCATTTTATGGACAGGCACTAACTAACCTATCGAATCAAAAAGCAGGCCTTCACAGTCGGCAAGCGCCGGCAACTGCATCATAATTGTGGTTCCCGCTGGACCCGTCTCCTTCACAGAAATACGCCCCTTGTTCTCCTCAAGTATTCCATAGGCCATGCTCAGTCCCAAACCGGTGCCCTTGCCCGGAGCTTTTGTTGTAAAAAAAGGATCAAAAACTTTGGAGAGGTTTTCTTCCGGGATGCCGCAGCCGGTATCACAGACTTCAAGGTAGGCCTTGCCGGTTCGCGGCACTCCGTATGTCCTGATAGTGAGCACACCATTCCCTGCCATTGCATCTATTGCGTTCATGATCAGATTAATAACCACCTGGCACAACTGATTCCTGTCGGCATCTATATAGATCGGGTAATCAGCGAGATCCTTAATCACCTTGATATGCAGAAAGAGTT
Source organism: Desulfobulbaceae bacterium (assembly GCA_016278675.1). GTDB lineage: Bacteria > Desulfobacterota > Desulfobulbia > Desulfobulbales > Desulfocapsaceae > Desulfopila_A. The sequence goes on from JADQBJ010000052.1 coordinate 5,911, forward strand.
TCTGATCGCGGATCAAGCCAAGACTTTCGTTAACCAGAGCATTGATGAGAAATACTTCCTTTTTGGGATTTGTCTGCCGGCTGTAGGCCAGCAGGTTTTTAACAATATCCCGGCAGCGCTCTGCATCCTCGATAATATAATCCAGGTTTTTCCGTACTGAATTTTCACCTGTCATTTTTTCCTGCATAATGTTGCTGTAGAGCAGAATGGAGGTGAGTGGGTTGTTGATTTCATGGGCAACACCCGCGGCCAGGCGACCAAGCGAGGCCATTTTCTCAGTCTGGATAACCTGGCTCTGCGCTTCCTTTAACTGCTTCTCAACCGCCAGCCTTTCCCGCAAATCATTGAAAATTGCCGCCGTCGCCGATTCTTTGCCGTCTTCATAAATGATCGCGGCGGTCATTTCCACAGGAATCTCTTGACCATTGCGGGTGAGAATATGGACATTGGTGACCGGCAGCTTTCCCTTTTCGCCGATATCGGGATCACGGAGCTTCCGCATGATCTCCCGCGCCACTCCCTTGGGATAGAAGTCTTCAATGTTGACCTCATTGGCCTTCTGTGCGGTATATCCGAAGAGCTTCTCCGCCGCCGCATTCATTAAAATGATATTGCCCTGACGATCGGCGGCCATTATCGCTGAAACTGAGCTCTGCACGACATTGTCGATAAGCTGGCGCATGCCGTTGTACATCTTTTCCAGAATCTTTACGCGGGTTATATCGCGGACGCTCTCTATGACATACCTGACCTCTCCATTATCACCCAAAATGGGTGAAAATACGCGATCCTCCCATTTCTGTTTGCCGTTGCGGTCAACAACATTAAAAACAACCGATTGTCCTGTCTTATATTTAACCGCCTTATACAGTGGGCAGTCTTCACCACTGGGGAACTGCTGATCGGGTGCATAGATCCGATTGATGTCGTTGCACTTTTTTCCAATGATTTCTTCAGTGCTGCCATCGATAATCTCAATGAACCTTTGATTGACGGCTATGATGGTGCCATCGGGTTTGAGAATTCTGGTGGGATAGGACAGCGAGTCAAAAACCCGCAGCCGCCAGTCCAGTTCAGTTTCCTTTTGGGTCATGATCATCCGTTACGTAAAGAGTAATTTTTCAATAAACCTTCCTTGCCTCTCTTCCCGATAATGTTTTCCAGTATTCGGCTATTGAGGGATGATACAGATTTCCTTCAGGCATTTCTCGACATGCTCACTCATGCCTGCGGCCACGACCAGGTGAACACTGGTCCCGGTACACCCTGAAGCCGATGCAGTAATACCGTTTTTCATCAATGTCGAGAATGTCAGTCCGGCAATGCCGTAGCGATCATGGAAGTGCGGTCCATGAAAAGAGATGAGTTCCCTGCCAACACCGACCGCCAGATGTGATCCCGGTTGGCATTCCGCTATTTTTTCCAGTCCCGCGCAGATTTGGTCTCTGCCTCCGGGCTCAACCAGAAAAACGCATGTCACTCTATCCTGCGGACCCGTCTGTAAAGCCACCTGACGGAATTTTCCCTTCAAGGCCCTGAACTCCTGCCGGCAATCACCTTGCAAGACAGCCGCGGGGCAGTCAAGCTGCACAGAGATCAAGTCCTTAATAATCTCCATACCGTAGATGCGTATTTTGGGTTCCCAATACACCGCAACGGTTTCCACGGCTTCACCATCAAGGAGGACTACAGGGCGAAGAGGGGTATGGTTTTTCGGGAGCCTGCAAACTGTCAGCAATGCTTCCGCCGCACTGTCCAGCAGGGAATAATCGGTATGAATGACAAGCGTGGATACGGATGAGCTTATTCCGTAAAGAGGGATGTTTTTCTGTGCCAGTGCAGAAATAGCTCGTGAACAAAGAGACAGATCATGACCGTGGGGAAACAGGGAAATGGTGCCGACCGACGGCAGAATTCTGCTCCATCCCTCCGGCGTTTCCGCATCGGTATCGGCCTGCAACCCTTGAAAATCCTCGGCACCAATACAGATAGTGGTCTGCATTGCCCTGCCGGCTTCTCCCTGGTGCAGATGCGGAATGCTGATCTTGGCCGAAGCGATCCTGCGCAGAAATCGAATAAGTTTCTCACCAGGAGTTTTCCGCTCCAGAAAATCAACCTGAATCAGTTTGCCGCTCAGTTTGATACCGCCAATTCCGACTGTATCAACCATGTGATGCCCCTCAGGAATGATGAAGGCCTGGAAGCCCGCATCATTGCCGGTCTTTCCATGCGAAACTCATGGGACTGTCCGGGAACTACCGTTCCCGGAATGTCCCGTGCAGCCTGCTACAGATTATCTTTGACTATCTCCATGAGCTTGTCGAGGTCTATCGGCTTTGGCACGAAATCATCGGCCAAGGTGGTCTTGCCACCCATGTGCGTGTAGTTTGTGGAACTAATAGCATCCGAGACCGCGGTGAGAAGAACAACGATGATGTCCTTGTATTCCTCGGAGTTTTTCAATTCATCGCAGAGGGCATAGCCATCTTTCCTGGGCATCATTACATCAAGAATGATAAGAACTGGTTTTTCTTCTTTTATTTTATCAAGAGCCTCGACACCATCGTATGCTTTGGCCACACGGAAATCTTCGCTTTCCAGTTTCATGGAAATCATTTCCACCAGATCAGTATCATCATCCACTACCAGAATGAGTTTTTTGTCGCTCATCAGTCTACTCCTCCTTTGACAATCTCGGTTGCACGTTCTTTCTACACCTGAGGTCTTGGGTAGAGACCTGCCCTTTTGACAATTTCCCCTACCTTCTCTTCCCACTCTATTGCCATTATATGAAATCCGGCAACGCCTTCAATGTTTTTTAGGCGTTCCATGGTTTCCAGACATATATCCACGCCCTCATCCGGCTGCTTCTCCTTGGGAACAGAAGCCATACGATCAACGATCTCCTGCGGAACATCCATGCCCGGCACCCTGTTTTTCATGTAGCGTGCCGCACCAACGGATTTTATCGGGGTGACGCCGGCCAGAATATAGCATCTTTCATGCAGGCCCTTCGCCCGAACGCCTTCCATCCACTTTTCAAACTTATCAACATTGAATATACACTGAGTTTGAATAAAGTCAGCACCTGCGTTGATTTTTTTTGCCAGACGCATTACCCGCAACTCGAAGGGATCTGCAAAGGGGTTGGCGGCGGCACCGATGAACATCTTCGGCGGCGGGCCCTTAAGCTCGGCTCCGCCCTGGAACAGACCTTCATCACGCATCTGTTTTACCATCTGGATGAGCTGAATGGAATCAATATCATGAACATTTGCAGCCATGGGGTGATCACCGAATTTGGTGTGATCGCCGGAAAGACAAAGCATGGTATCGATACCCAGGGAGTAGGCACCAATGATATCGGCCTGCATCGCAAGCCGATTACGATCCCGGGTTACCATCTGCAGCAGGGGATTCAGTCCTTGCTGCTTGGCGATAACGGACGCGGCAAAACTTGACATCCTCACCATTGCCGTCTGATTGTCGGTGATATTGACGGCGTCGACCACGCCTTCAAGAAATTTTCCCTTCCTGACTACCTCTTCAGGCATAGCACCACGAGGGGGACCACATTCCGAGGTAACGGCAAGATGACCAGCGGCTAATACTTTTTCTAGATTGCTATCGGTTTTCATTCTGCTAAATCCTCTCTAATTATCTTTCGCGGTCCACTGCCTCCGCCGGATCTCCAATCCTTGGCAGGCGTTATCTCAACAAAGCTCTCCTCTATGCCGAGTGCCTTCATACGATCCCAGATGAGCTGCCAGGCGCAATCAACATCATCGCCAATCTCGCAGATTCCACCTGCTGAACCACCACAGGGGCCGTTCATAAGCTGTTTGGCGCACCTGGCAACTGGACAGATGCCACCCGTCCGTCCGAGCATGCAGTCGCCGCAGCCTTGACAGCGCTCCGCCCAGACACCCTGACGTTCGGATGCGCCCATAAATTTGGTGTTTACCGCCGGAAAAACCGGCATATCCTTGAATCTGGCGGCAAGCTGCTGGACACCACAGCCGCAGGCCATGGACATGATAGCCTCGGCGCCGCCGATCATGGGAACAAGCTCTTCGACATATTCAGGGTCGCATTGTCGCTCCAAGGTGTGCTGCCTGATATCGATAGAACTTCCCGACTTCAACAGGGCCATCTGCAGACCGGAGGCGAGAAGCCCCACTTCCTTGCGCCCGCCGGCGGCGCATACCGTTACACACTCGTTGCAGCCGAGCAGCAGGATACGCTTGTAGGGTTTGATATATTCAATCAGTTCTTCTAAGGGTTTTCTCTCAGCAGTGATCATTGTCGTTCACTCTCCTTCTGAATTTTCCATCAACAGGTCACTTTGCCGGCTTTTTCGGCGGCGCCTGACTTAATCGGGCTCGGTCCGAGCTCGCGGATTTTTTCTGTAATCTCGGTGGCTATCTGGGCAAAGCGATACCCCATTCCGGCGGACATCCGCACCATCTGCAGCCGTTCGCTTTCTATGCCGATCTCATCCAGATACTTCTGGACATATTCGACCCTTTTTGCAGCTCTGTTGTTGCCGTTCTTAAAGTGGCAGTCACCCTCCAGGCAACCCGCTACATAGACACCGTCAGCCCCTTTTTCAAAGGCCTTGACAATATGCATGGCATCGACCTTGCCGGAACATGGGACCCGGATGATCTTGACGTTGGCAGGATAAGGCAGCCTCTGGCTGCCTGCCATGTCGGCTGCCGTATATGCACAGTAGTGGCAGCAGAATGCCACAATTACCGGTTCGAATTTCTCCATTATGCCTTGGCCTCCAATCTTTCAAACAAATCTTCAATTTTTGCTAGAATTCTATCATCTTCAAACTGCATCAGCTGAATAGCCTTGGCCGGACACTCGGAAGCGCAGAGTCCGCAGCCATGACATTGTGCAGGATCTATCTCGGAATAGCCCTCCGCATTAATAAAGGGAATGCCGAAAGGACAGGCCCTGACGCAAATCAGGCAGGCCGCACATTTATTTCCATCAACCTTAGCAGATGCCGCACCCAGGTTGATGAAATCCCTGGCCAACAGCGCCTGTGCCCGGGATGCGGCGGCGCGGGCCTGAACCAGACTCTCCCGGATGGACCGGGGCGAATGCGCCGTTCCGGCCACATAGAAGCCAGGCATGGCCAGGTCCACCGGACGCAGCTTGACATGATCCTCCAGGAAATATCCATCATCGGTGCGCTGCAGTTTAAAGACCTTGGCAAGTTCCTCCGTGGAGTCTTTATCGGCAATCAGACCGGTACTGAGACAGAGACAGTCCGCCGCAACCGTCAGATTCATGCCGAGAATGGGATCGGTAAAGCTAACCTCGATAATCTTGCCCGCCTCTTTGACCAGGGGAGGAGTATCGCTATCATAGCGCACAAAGATGACGCCCTTCTCCCGAGCCTTCTGATAGTATTCTTCCTGGAAGCCATAGGTTCGCATATCGCGGTAAAGGACGAACACGCGAATATCCGGATTGGTTTCAACCAGTCGTAGAGCGTTTTTTACCGCATTCTGGCAGCAGATTCTCGAGCAATTGGGATTTTCTTCATTGCGGGAGCCGACACACTGGATCATGACCACGTTGTCCCAGGTCTTGACAGTCTCCGGCTTGTCCTCAATGAGGGTCTGGATCTCCAGCTGGGTGAGCACATTGTCGTTTTCACCGAGAAGATATTGCTTGGGACGGTTCGGCAGGGCACCGGTGGCCATGACGGTGACGCCATGTTCAATCTGCCGGTAAAACATCTGCTTACCAACCTGCATTCCGGTTTTGAACATCCCCGGCATACCGGTATGATCAACAATGATTGCTCCGGTAATCACTTCTATATTCTCGTGAGCCTCCGTCTGGACAATGAGGTCAGCCACCAGGGCCTGGACATCATCGCCTTCCAGGGTTTTGCGCAGCGACTTGGCCACACCTCCCAGTGATGGACTCTTCTCAGCCAGGTATACCTTAAATCCCTGTCCGGCAAGCTCCAGGGCCGTTGTCATACCGGTAACGCCTCCTCCGACCACCAGAATATTCTTATTCATGGGCAGACTGTGTTCGGAAAGTGGCTTGGAGGCGATGGCTCCGCCAACCGCCACCCGAATCAAATCCTTGGACTTGCCGGTGGCAAGGGCAGGTTCGGCTCCATGAACCCAGGTGGACTGATCGCGGATATTGGCCATTTCCAGAAGATACTTGTTCAAACCGGCCTGACGAATCAAATCCTGAAATTTGGCTTCATGGGTTCTCGGAGAGCAACCGGCAATGACAACGCGGTTAAGTCCCTGCTCGATGATAGTGGACTTGATCTGTTCCATGGATTCACGGCTGCAGCCATGCCCTTTAGCCTCGGCAACGGCAACGCCGGGAATCCCAGCCGCATATTCCACGAGCTGTTCCACATCGACCACCGCACCGATATTCTCTCCACAGTCACAAATGAAGACCCCGACTTTGGGCTCTTCTCCGCTGATGTCTCTTTCCGGCATCAGTGGTTCCTTATCTTCATCGACTAGGGAAGGTGCAATATCCTTGCCCGCCATGCATGCCGCGGCGCTGGCCTGAACCATGGTCTCGGGGATGTCTTTTGGCTCCTGAAGCGTACCGCAGACATAAATTCCGGGTTTAGAGGTCGCCACCGGATTAAATCCGGCAGTGACGGGAAAATTATTGCTGTTGATTTTCAGGCCAAGCTTTTCCAGAAGCTCCCTGCTCTCTTCGCCCACCTTAAAGCCGGTGGAGAGAACCACCATGTCGAACGATTCGGTGATCTGACTGGCATTGCCTTCGAGCGTATAGGAGAGATGTAGATCCTTTTCACCCTCGGCCTGGAGGATAGAGTGGGGCCGGCTGTGGATAAAACGGACGCCGAAATCATTTTTGGCCCGCTGATAATACAGCTCGTAATCCTTGCCGAAGGTACGCATATCCATATAAAAAATGGTGGTTTCGATATCATCCCGAAAACGCTCCTTGGTGACCATTGCTTCCTTCAGGGCAAACATACAGCAGGCACTGGAACAGTGGGAGCCCGCACCCTTCTGGATGCCGCGGGAGCCGATGCACTGGAGCCAGGCAATCTTCTTGGGCCGCTCATTGTTGGACGGTCTCAGCAGCATACCCTGGGTCGGCCCGGAAGCCGAGAGGATCCGTTCATATTCCAGACTGGTAACCACATCCGGCTGGGCGGAGTAGGCCAGATAATCGAGATGGCTGGGGTCAAAAAGCTCGGCACCCATGGCCAGAACAACGGCACCGCATTTCACCTCCCGGTTTCTGCCGATATCATCGGGGATGATGGCACCTGCCGGACAGACTTTGACCAGGGCCTCGATGTCATCGCATTTTTCCAGATCGATCGAATATGCATGCGGAATGGCTTGAGGATAGCGCATACAGGTTGGGGCACGGTGATCAAGCCCCGGAGTAAAACGTACACATTCGGGAAATGCCTTGAGGCATTCGCCGCAGGCCGTACATTTTTCCAGATTTATATAGCGCGGTCTGGTATGCAGACTGGCCGTGAAATTTCCTTTTTCTCCACTGATACCGAGCACCGTGGTCATCGCCTGGAGGTCAATATGCTTCTGCCTGCCGCTCTCCGAAAGGTTTGGAGAGATGGTGCACAAATCACAGTTATTGGTGGGAAAGGTTCTGTCAAGCTGGGTCATCAGTCCACCGATATTATAGGACTTATCGACCAGGATCACATCCTTTTCAGCTTCTGCCAGATCAAGTGCGGTGCGAATGCCACCAAGGCCACCGCCTATAACAAGCACCTTATTGCTGGTTGGAAGTTCTTTTGTATTCTGCATTTCTACCTTCTTAGTCACTGATTGAAAGGGTACAGTTCAGCCTTTATTGTCAACATCTGCACAAAGATCAGATTCCGGCGGCATCAAGAATATCCGGAAGCTTGTGTTCCCAGCCCAGCGTCTGGACCTTGACACCTTGGGCCACTCGCCGCAGCACCGCAATGGTTTCACCGGCAATCTTGATGCCCTCAAGCTCCCTGTCGGGAGATTTTCTGATTCTACGAATCAGTTCATCCGAAATATCGGCACCGGGTTCGCTGTTGGCTATATACTGAGCGATAGCAAGAGATTTTAGCAGGAAAACCGTGGGAATGATTGGTACCGCCAGCCCCTTGGCCTTCTCCATGAATTTTTCAAAACCGCCCATATCGAAAACGGGAGGTGTAATAACGAAAGAAGCGCCGGCCTCAATTTTCCTTTTGGCCAGTTCAAGCTCCTTATCAAGCTCCTTGTCATTTTCATAAGGGGCAATGGTGCAGCCGGCCGTAAAGGCGGGGGCGCCGTCAAGCTCAAACCCCTCCATATCCCTGCCTCCGGAAAGCGATCTCAGAGCAGCAAGAAGCTCGACTTCATCTATATCATTGACGGTCTGCGCTTCACGGTGATCACTCTGGCTCATCTCCTCGCTATGAACCACGAGAATGTTTTGAATGCCCAACACATGAGCCGCCATGGCATCACCCTGAAGAGCAAGGCGGTTGCGATCACGGCAATACATATGCATAACCGTCTCGATCCCTTCCTGGCGCATCAGCACACCGCCAGCCAGGGCGCTCATTCTGACGATACCGTTGTCCATATCGGGCACGACTATGGCATCCACTCTTCCCTTGATTCGACGCGCATCATTTACCAATCTGGCGATATTGACGCCTTTGGGGGTGTGCATCTCGGCCAATACAACAAATTCTTTTGATGACAATTTTTTCTGCAAACTCATGTATTTTTCCTCCTAATCAGAGATGTCGGTTAGTAATTCTCCCTTCAATCAGCCAGCGAAGCTGACGCCTCTAGAAAAATTAGATTCTTACAAAAATACAAGAAAATAATTATCCGGGCACCGACCCGGTATTCCCGGATAAGCACCTTCTCCGGTTTTTTCTCCCGCAAAGACGCAGAAAAAACGCCGGATCATTAAAACAGGGAGGTTTCAGGGTGAAAAACGTCAACATCCTTCAGATCATCTCCAAGATACTCACGCTCATTCGGGCCTAAAATGCCCAGAGACAGGCAGATAAGCGTCCAGAGGTGAACCGTGCTGTATGATCCTCCAAAGTGATGACCGATATCATGAACCTGAGCATGACAGTTATGGCAGCCGGTGATACAGTAATCGGCGCCTGTCTCCATTATCTGGTCGAACTTGAATTTACCGTAGGCTCTGCGTTCCTCCGTATACCCGGACTGGAGGAAGCCGCCGCCGCCGCCGCAACAGTAATTGTTGGATTTGTTCGGCGTCATTTCGATGACATTCTCTGCTCCGACAACCTGCTGCACGACATAGCGCAGGTCATCGGCAACGGCATCCCCATAGCCCTTGCGCACGATTTGACAGGGGTCCTGGATGGTAAACTTGATTTTGCGCTCTTTATTCCAGTCGGAATTTACCTTCAGGCGGCCCTCACGGATCCATTTAGCGTAATACTGATAAATTGAAGCGACTTCAAAGTTATGGTCTATATTGAATTTTTTCAGTCCGGCCCGGACTGAGAATGTTATGTGGCCTCACTCGGTATTGAGAAAGACCTTACACCCCAATTCATCGGCCTGGTTTGCCGAAACCCTGGTCACATGCTCCCAGCATTTATCATCGGCCAGGAAGAGGCAGTAATTCTCCGCCGCCCAGCCCTTGCTGCCGTAGGTCCAGTCCACTCCGGCCAGATGGAGAATCTTCCATAAGGGTACCAGTTCATCAGGTTCGGTTACAGGCTCCCTGGAGTTCTGATTAAGGAAAAAGTGCGCGCCGGCCTTGTCGATCGGGGCCACCATTTCCTTGAACTCCGGCTGCGACTCCTGATATTCTGCCAGTACGTCCTCGACAACAAAGATGAAATCATCCGGAGCCGTTCCCATGGCGCTGTTTGAATCATTGCGAAGCGCCATATCGCAGGAATCCCGGATTCCCTTAGGCCGCTCGTCTCGGGGCCAGGTGGCCCTGGCGTTATAGACAAGCTGTGGAATGTTGATTTCCATGGGACAGACATAGATACATCTCTGGCACATGGTACACATCCACACCCACGGAGATTGTGTTGCTTCCTCGTCCATTCCCATCGCACACATGCGCAGAAATTTTCTGGGGTCCATGTCCGCAAGCCCGGTAGCGGGGCAACCGGAAGCACAGGCGCCACACGTCAGGCAAAGGTTGAGGTTGCCGCCTTCAGGCAGTATCTCCTTAACCTTGTCCAGAAAGGAACCCTTCCTTTTCCCTTTGATTGTTATACTGCTCTCTGCCATTGATTTCGTCATTTTTGTCCTGTACACGTTTTGATATTTGGTTCAGTTGCCGATGCAACCGGCAACGCCTTTCATCGTCAGAGGTTCAGCCGCATTTGCGAATCCGCAGCCGGTTCCGATCCTCATCAGCTGCATCCTCGATGCGGACGATCTCATAAGCCGTCTGCGGCAGAACCTTGAACAGATCCTGCCGGATGTCGGGATCGGCGCCCCGTATTTCCAAAATCTCAGAAGGCTTCATCTTGTTGAATACCTGCGTCACCTTAAGCAGTGATATCGACGAGAGTGAGTCCCTGAAATCAATTATTTTTTCAATATCTACAGCCAATGAAATGTTCTCCAAGTAAAGTGTTCAACACCATTTACGAGCAACATCCGCGCCATGGCCAGATCAGAAATATTTATCCATAACATAAATATAAATATTTTTCCTTTATACAAGGACATAAACGAAATAAATCTGCACCTCTCCTACACTGTAGTAGAACAAAAGCTATTCGCCTTGTCAACAAAGTGTTAAACTGTTAAGGGTGTTGTGCTTTACAAGTGTTAATGCTTAACAGGAGAACATATGATCGGCCGAGAGCTTGAGGGATACTGGAAAACCGTGGTGGATACCATCCGCGACGGCATCATGATTGTCAACACCCATGGTGCGATTGTTTCAGTCAACAAAGCCTTTGAAAAAATTACCGGATATACCCGTGCCGAAATCATCGGCAAGTCCTGCGAAATTCTGCAGTGTGATATCTGTGCGGATTCGCGGGCGCTGGGAGAGGATCAGTGGTGCGCTCTTTTCCGCTACGGGGAGGTTGAACAGCGAAAATGCACGGTGCGCCGCAAAGACGGCACTTTTTTCCAGGCCCTGAAAAACGCCGCCATTCTCAAGGACGCCGACAATAATGTTATCGGCGCCGTGGGTACCATTGCCGATATTTCCGATATAGCCGAGAAAGAAAACCAGATCGAAGCCTTCCGCCGGCAGCTCCACTCCGAGGATCACTTTCAGGGGATAATCGGGGTTTCGGCGAGAATGCACCAGGTCTTCGATATGATCAGAAATGCCGCGGGCTCGAATGCCCCGGTTATCATTTATGGTGAAAGTGGTACCGGCAAGGAGCTGGTCAGCCGTGCCATTCATAACCTGGGCTTGAGAAAAGATAAACCTTTTATCAAGGTCAACTGCGCCGCCCTTACCGAATCACTACTGGAAAGCGAGCTTTTCGGCCACGTCCGGGGAGCATATACAGGTGCCTATAAAGACAGGGTGGGCCGCTTCGAAAAAGCCAACGAGGGTAATATCTTCCTCGATGAAATTGGCGATCTTCCCATCTCTACCCAGACTAAACTGCTGCGCGTCCTTGAAGAAAAGGTAATTGAGCGGGTCGGCTCAAGCAGCCCCATTCGCACCGACGTACGCATCATCTCCGCGACCAATCAGGACCTCATGCAGCTGGTGGAACGCGGTGACTATCGTAAGGATTTCTATTTCAGAATCAACGTCATACCCATCTTTCTGCCCCCCTTGCGCCACCGGGTTGAGGACATACCCCTTCTGGCTGAATCCTTTCTCAAGAAAATGATCCTCAAAGACAACAAGACCATCAAAGGAATCAGCAAAGACACAGTCGAAGTGCTGATGAATCACTCCTGGCCAGGCAATGTCAGAGAGCTGAAGGGGGCATTTGAATATGCCTTCGTTACCTGCCATGAAGAGGTAATTCAGCCACAGCATCTCCCCGAAACCATCTACAAACCGCGAAGACGGCCACCATCCGCTGCCAAAAAAAGCTCCTTCAATATGCAGGAGATAGAGCGCAGGGAACTACTGGAGATCCTCAAGAGGACTGGAGGAAATCAGTCTAAGGCCGCGGATATACTAGGTGTATCAAGAGTCACCATCTGGAATAGAATGAAGCGGCATGGCATAGACGCCAAGCGGCTCATCGAGGTGAGGGAGGAAGTAAACTCCAGCTGAGCATTTTGATGATGTCAGCTGCACCGGTAACAGAAGACCAGGTTTTTTATCTACATGGAGGCCGGCTCCATCTCACACAGAAGCCTGGTCACGGTGTTATAGACGTCTCTGAGATACACCACGCCAACCACCCGACCGTCAAGTGCAATAACTGGCAGCCTGCGAATCTGCTCGACCAGCAGGCGGTCCGCGCACTGCATTATCGATTCATCCGTGCGGATAACCCGGACATCCTCCGTCATTATGTCCTGAACGCGGATATTTTTGGTTTTCTTGATTCGATCCTGCCGCATTCCTTCCCAGGAAAACGCATTCAGGTCATCATCAAGGAACATTCCGGGAGGGAGAATCGTCCGCAGAATGTCCGTGGTGGAAACGATGCCGACCAGTTTTCTTTCAGCATCGAGGACCACGATTGCATTGACCGACAGTCCGTGTCCGCGCTTAACCCTGCGCATAACCTGTATCGCTTCGTGCAGTGTCATCTCGGGGGTCAGCCAGTCACCTAAAGGTTCCATAATATCCAATACTTTCATGACTCCTCCTGCTGCTTGAACTGCGGATGAACCCAGATTCTTTCATCATCTATTCATCGGTATCTCCTGTTTGCAGTATACAATAACACAGACATCACACTTTTCAATAATACTGATTGTTTTCATCATGAAAATATATACAAACCAGCAACAACGACTTTCATTTGTTGACATTTGCCGGATTCAGCCCTTACTATACGTGTAAACCCAGCTGATCCGGTTAAAGAACTTTTTAGCTAATTTTCTGAATAACAAGACAGCGAAAATGATGAACCATGATCACTTCCACCACCTGGTATATGGATCTCTTCGGGACTACCTGACCGGAGAGGTACTTGTCGATACCGACGATGAGCGAATCCGCCAGAATCTCAGCAGACTCATGATCGAAGAGAAAGGATATACCGCGAACAACCTTCTGCCTCGCCTCTATATTGAGACCCTGTTCGGTGGAAACTTCGTCAGGTCAACGATCGAGCTCACCGTTGCCGTGAGCGGACGCCGCTTTATGATCATCAGGTATGGTCCCGGTTCCCTCGTCAGCCGGGAGCGATCGGCCATTGCTGCAGCGAGAATACTCAATCCGGACTATCAGATTCCTCTGGCAGTCGTTACAAATGGCCGTAGTGCGGAATTAATTGATACTGCCACTGGCAAGATTCTCGGGAATGGGTTAGAATCTATCCCCAGTCGGATCGAGGCAGAAGAATTGGTCTCCACTCTCACCTTTCCCCCCAGGCAGAACGGTCTTGAACTGGAGCGTGAAAAGCGTATCCTGAATGCATTTGATGTGGAGCGGTGTTGCCTGTAGAAATTCCGGCACTATTTTGTATCCTGTTCAGGAATGATAAACTCGTAAAAACCTGAATTATTGGATGGCTAAGTAAAAAACTTCATATGCTAGGCGCGCAAAATTTCTATTATTTCGGCGTACTAGGGTACGTCGTAATGATAGAAATTTTGTAGCAACGACGCAGATAAGCACCCATTCGGGCATAAACTCCGACTTCGGATGAAGAGTTTTTACGACGCCATCAGGAATAATGACAGACACTATCTACTTATCCCAGTAATTTTTTTTTTAAAGGAAGGAGCATGGTAAATCAGAAAGAGTGGACAAAAACAAGCTGGCGCAACTTCGAGGCTCTGCAGCAACCTAACTGGCCCAGCGAAAAGGAAGTCCACAAGGTACTTGAAAATCTCTCTATTCTTCCACCACTGGTCTTTGCCGGTGAAATCAGGTCGCTGAAGGAGATGCTTGCAAAAGCCGTGGTCGGCGATGCCTTTTTACTGCAGGGAGGGGATTGCTCCGAAAATTTCTCGCAGATTACAGCACCTAAGATCAGGGAGACACTCAAAGTTATGCTGCAGATGGCCATCGTCCTCACCTATGCCGGCGGCAAACCCGTCATTAAGGTGGGCAGAATAGCCGGTCAGTTCGCTAAACCACGCTCCTCGGACACCGAAACCATCAATGGCACGACCTATCCTTCCTATCGGGGAGATATGGTCAATCATGCCGAGTTTTCGGAAAAGGCGCGGACCCCCAATCCTAAACTGATGCTGCAGGGCTATAACATGGCGGCTTCGACACTCAATCTGCTGCGAGCCTTCACCCGTGGCGGATTTGCCGCCCTCGACCGGGTCCAGGCGTGGAATCAGGAATTTGTCGTCCAATCGCCCATGGGCAGATCCTATAATCGTCTTGCCAAGCAGATAGATCAGGCTATACGTTTTATGAACACCATCGGTATCCCCACGGATACACCACAGGTTCACCAAACCCAGCTGTACACCTCGCACGAGGCCCTGCTGCTCGGCTATGAGGAGGCACTGACGAGAGTCGATTCAACCTCTGGGGACTGGTATGACTGCTCCGCTCATATGCTATGGATAGGGGAACGGACCAGGCAGGTGGACGGGGCTCATGTCGAATTCCTCCGCGGTGTTCTCAACCCGCTGGGAGTAAAGGTTGGGCCAGATTACGACATCGATAACATCAAGCGTCTCATCAATGCCCTCAATCCTGAAAACGAGCCGGGAAGACTGACGCTGATTACCAGACTCGGCATGAAAAATGTCGAAAAGGTATTGCCGCCCCTTCTGCGTGAAGCCAAAAAGGAAGGCTACAATATCGTCTGGAGCTGTGATCCGATGCACGCCAACACCTACACTGCCGAATCTGGGCATAAGACTAGAAACTTTAACGACATTCTTGCCGAAATCACCTGCTTTTTCGAGGCACACTGGTCGGAGGGCACCATTCCGGGCGGCGTTCATTTTGAAATGACCGGCGATAATGTTACGGAATGCACCGGCGGTGCCAGAAACATCATCGACGAGGAACTGCACAATAACTACCTCACCTCCTGCGACCCACGCCTTAACGCCGAACAAAGCCTTGAGGTTGCCTTCCAGATCGCCGATATGATCAGAAGTTGATTGAGCTCCCTATGGCGGAAAACCCTCACCGGTTTTCCGCCATTCTTCCATTTCCACCTCCATTTTTCTGTCTTTCTGTTTAACTTTTTTGCTGAGATACAATAATCTTTCAGTGCCGGTTCGAAGCGTCTTTTTATCTGGCCAGAAGTTCGATATACCAGCTGAAGTATCTAAAATGACGATCAGCCAGTACATGTGGTACGGAGAATCGCCTTTTCAGATCGATAACGGCGTAGAACGAGCTTTTTCGTGCCCATCAAAATTACTTTTCTGTAATTTTTCTTGACCCTATTCCATTAAGTTTTACTGTTACTCAAATAATATAGAGTATCCGCATACCACGAGGCTCAGCAAACAATGTAAGCCAGGAGTCACCCTATCCTGCCAGGAGGATGGATTATTCCGTACAACCAATCCTTTCCTGCAGGAATTGCCGGTGATCAATCTCTTCTAAAATACACTTTGTTCTTCGGCTGAGCACCGGGCAATCAGGCAATAGCTGTCAGGTTAATACTCCCTATTCAAAACCCAAAGAGGAAAAAAACTTATGGAGACAATCATTCGAAGGAAACGGCAGATGACATATTTTCTAACCTTATTCTTCCTGGCAGCATCTATCAGCCCGGCTTTTGCTGCCACCGACGAAGGCGTCGAGGTTTTGACCAAAACTTCACGTGCTTTCTCTACCGTTGTCAAGGAGGTGACGCCTGCTGTTGTTCATGTGCAGGTTGAAAAAGAAGTAGGGGCCAGGGACTACACCAATGAATTCTTTGACAATCCTTTTTTCGAACGATTTTTCGGCCCGGAGTTTCGCCGCCAGGCTCCCCCCCAGCAACGCAAACAGCAGGGCCAGGGATCAGGATTCATCATCAGCGGTGACGGCTACATTCTTACAAATAATCATGTAGTTGCCGATGCCGATACCATTACCGTTACGCTGTCGGATAACACCAAACTGGAAGCGGAATTAATCGGCAGCGACCCACAGTCCGATGTCGCTCTTATAAAAATTGACAACGGCAAGGACCTGCCTGTTGTCCCCTTGGGAGATTCAGATGCTCTTGAAGTTGGTGAATGGGTAATCGCCATCGGCAATCCCTTCGGTTTAAACCAGACGGTCACCGTCGGTGTTGTCAGCGCTAAAGGAAGAAGCAGGGTGGGCATCAATGAATATGAAGATTTCATCCAGACGGATGCCGCCATTAATCCCGGCAACTCCGGAGGACCGCTGCTCAACATACGGGGCAAAGTGGTCGGTATAAATTCGGCTCTTTTTTCCCGCACCGGCGGCTATATGGGAATCGGTTTCGCCATTCCCATCAATATGGTCAAGGCCATCTATGAACAGCTCCGTGAGGAGGGCAAGGTAACCAGAGGATGGCTGGGGGTCGCCATTCAGGACGTCGATGAGAGCCTGGCTCAATCCTTTGGGCTCAAACAGGCCGAAGGTGTATTGGTGAGTGAAGTCCAGCCGGATTCACCGGCCGCAGCAGCCGGTCTCCGGCAAGGAGACGTGATAACGGAACTTAATGGAGTTAAAACGACGAATGTCATCGAGCTTCGAAATGCGGTAGCTCTTCTCGTCCCGGGAGTAAAGGCCAAATTGACCGTCATTCGCGACGGCAGCAAAAAGGAAGTTGAAGTGGTAATCGGCGAGCAGCCCGGGGACCTGACCGGTGAGCCGCAGGCTTCTCCGGGTGAAAAGGAATTCCTGGAAAATTTCGGCCTTTCCTTTCAGGAGCTCACGCCGGAGCTTGCCGAGCAGTTAGGTTATGAAGGAGAGAAAGGGGTTTTGATCGGCGGTGTTGAACCAGGCAGCGTTGCGGCAACCGCCGGTTTGCAGCCCGGTCAGCTGATCCAGGAAATCAACAGGCAGAGAGTTGAAAATATTGAGGATGTTCAGCAGATCCTGCAAAAGACACCTTCCCCGGAGAGAATACTACTCAGAGTCAAAACAGGAAGGTACAGCTCATATGTGGTACTTGAAGCACCGTAGAATAGGGGCCTTATAAAGACACAAAAAAGCCTGCTCGGTAGAATTTTCAACAGAGCAGGCTTTTTTTATTTCGTAACTATTCAGCAGCACCCTGAGTCGGAGTTTATGCCCGTCAGGGTGCTTGCCTCTAACGCCGGTAAACGACAAGCAAGTATCTTGGATGCATATCCAGCTCAACGATTTTGAATGCATTTCTCCTTTTCTTGTCTTTTACACCCCTCAAGGGGGTACTGAACTGAGTGACGGTTTTTAGGGAGTAAGATACTAAACAGTTACAGACAAGTGGCTGGCCAAACAATAAGAATCAACCTGAATAGTAACTTTATTTTAGTCATTGCCCCTGCGCCTTTCGGCAATTTTTTCAAATATTTTCATAATGATCGGCAGCTTCTCGAATTCCTCTCCGGATATGCGGCGCAAGACAACATCGCTGTTGGCGATAACAGTTGCGTTGCGTGTACGGCTGCTGGAAAAATAGGCCATCTCTCCGAAGACATTTCCGGCCGTCAGGGTGGTAATCAGATTGTCGTTCTCGTCAAGCGCGTTTACGCTGCCGTTATCGATATAATATACGCCGTTTGGCGGATCATTAATCTTGAGGATCATCTCGCCTTTCTTCTTCCAGATCAGTTTGAATAAACGCTCCCATTCCGTATCGACTACCAGGGTGTGATAAAAATCGACATCCATGGCACGCAGCAGTTCATTGGAAAGATGCAGCAGCCGGATTCCCAAAGAGTCGCCGGTCGTTCCCCGTATCATCATGCCGGCTTTGTTGAATTCATCACCGGGATACGGGGTGTTGCGGATATATTCCAGCAATCTCTCAGAAGCCACGTCTTTCTTGCCGGTCATCGACACAAAAAGTTTTTGAACCTCGTTGAGCTTTTCCTTGGCCAGGGGAAAATCCGCCCGGATACCCTGAAGCTGATTGCCGCAAAACAATTCCACCGCTTCATTCTTCATCTCGATAAACCTGAAGAGATCTTCGGGGTTGCCATCCATTGGACAGTTGTGTATCCCGGGTTTATAAATGGTATAGACGTGAATGGGATGGTGAAAATTTTTGGGAGTTATCTTGCCGATGCTGACTGTATTGCCTTTTTCCCGAGCCTGCCAGAAGGCTACTTCCCGATCCATCAAAAAGCTTGTACCGAAATATCCGCACAGCTCTTCGAGACGGCTGGCCACGGAAAAACTCGCCCCAAACCGCATGGTCCTGCCGCCGATGTATGCTTCTATGATATCACCTGCAAAAATTCCGATGCGGGTCTGCGGTATCGCTCCACGCTCCATGGCACGTGCCATGTTCAGCGCCGCCTGGATAGCCCGGTCGCAGACATCGGTCTTGCCCTCACCCTCCCTGTTTTCAAAAATAGCAATGGCGCCGTCCCCTGCCGACGGTTCAATATCCTGGTGATCTTCATCGCCGACATTGATGATTTCCTGGAGATTGCGATGATATTCAATGATGAAATCACGGATCTCGACAGGGCGCATATCTGCGGTTTTCTGAGAGTACCGCACCATGTCGCAGAGGAGGATAACAACTCTTTTTTCGCTACCTTCCATTTACCGCCGTCTCCATTCAGCCGGTATATTGTATTCTGTATCTGCCGGCGTCTCTGGATTTATTGAGGCTCGGGAAAAACCTCAGTTTATAATTCCAAGAAAAAATAACGCCGCCACTACCACCGCAAAAAAGATGGCGACCTTGACGTTAACCATCTCATCTTCAGGCTCATGCCGATGTTCATCCATATCAACCTCGTCTATTTTTGGTTCACTATATTCTTTACTGTACACCTGATTTCAAGATGTGACAACCCCGCCTTTACCGGTGAGTATAAGCTCCGGGTGTCTTTGCCTTCTCGAAGTCGGAGTTTATGCTGTACGGGCTTATCGCGATATCATCAGCTTGTGCTATTCTGCGGCAGGCTTGTTCAAACGCTCATCATAAAAACTCAACAGAATGAAGGTGGCCAGCGGCTGAGCCAGCACGATAACCAGCGGCAAAGAACCACCTATGGAAATGATGGCGATATACACTATGGTGATGATAATGTGATCGGCGATTGGATCCTTCACCGCCATGTTCCATGATTCTTTTGCGGCGTCAATAAGTCCCAGTTTTTGATCCGTCATCAGCGGCAGGAGATAAAGGCAGGCGAATACAATAAATATCATCACGCCGAATCCTGGGAGAACCAGCAGCACAAAGCCTAAGGCGACGGCAAGAAATGCCACGAGGCCAAAAGCGAGCAAAGGCAGAAAAAGCGACATATGGGCGAACAGATCCTTAACCTCGGGAGTTCTTCCCTCGCGCTGAGCCAGCAAAAGTGACTGGAAATAGCCGGCGGCCGTTACCGGGGCGAGAATTCCCAAACTGAAAATCGACACTACAATCTGTACAAAGGTGAGCAGCAAAGCCGGTCCGATATACTGTAAAAAACTGCCCCAGCCCTTTTCCAGATGAACTTTCAAATCCATTCTTCCCTCCATTTCATATTGATTGTTAACGTGTAATGAATCGCCTCGAATCTCCCAGTAGATAGTGTCTGTTTAGAATGAGCAATTCCGGAGTCTATCTTATTCCGTAAAGACAACCTCCAGAAGTTCCTGAAGAGTTGCAACTCCGACAAGGTGCATGCCGGATTTTTGATGAAGGCGGTCAAGGTTGGCTTTCGGCATAATAAAACGTTGAAAGCCGAGGCGTTCCGCCTCTCCGACCCGCATTTCCACCTGGCCGGCGGCCCGTACCTCTCCGGCCAGCCCAACTTCTCCGCACAACACGGTCGCGGAGGGAATCGGACGCTCCAGCATGCTTGAGGCCAGAGCGCTGATAACCCCCAGATCGAGAGCAGGTTCCTCAATACGTATGCCTCCGGCAATATTGAGGAATATATCATGGCCATAGAGGTCCATTCCGGCCTTTTTTTCCAATACCGCACAGAGCAGGGCAAGGCGCTGGGGATCGGCTCCGATGGCTGTTCTTCTCGCCGTTCCCAGATTTGTCGGACTTACCAGCGCCTGTACCTCAACCAGAATTGGTCTGGTTCCCTCGACACTGGGGATGACAACCGATCCGGGTACATCCAGCGGTCTCTCGGCCAGGAATATTTCCGAAGGGTTTTTGACTTCCACCAACCCCTCTTCCTTCATCTCGAAGACCCCGATTTCGTTGGTGGATCCGAAACGGTTTTTCTGGGTCCGCAATATCCGGAAGGCATGGTTTCTATCGCCTTCAAAATAGAGGACGGTATCCACCATATGCTCAAGGATTTTAGGGCCGGCAATAGCACCTTCCTTGGTGACATGACCTACCAGCATCACCGGAATATTTTCCACCTTAGCCATGCTGAGCAGCCTTGCCGCCGATTCACGTACCTGGGTCACTGAACCCGGTGCAGAGGAAATCTCATCACAACTCAGGGTCTGAATAGAGTCGACGACGAGTAATGACGGCCGCATCGTCAGGGTCATTTCGATAATCTGTTCAACATTGGAGACAGTAGCAAGATATTGTTCGGGATGCAGGGCATTGAGCCGTTTGGCACGCATTTTAATCTGCCGGGCTGATTCTTCTCCCGAGGCGTACAGTACCTTTCTGTCCTGCCTGGCGACTGCCGCCAGCATATGCATCATCAGGGTTGATTTGCCGATTCCGGGATCGCCGCCTATGAGGACCACCGCTCCGGGCACGACCCCGCCGCCGAGGACCCGGTCCAGCTCTTCAATTCCGGTAAAGATACGCTCCTCATCACCGTCGGGGGCCAGATGCAGCGGTTGTGGTTCCGCCTTGGGTAAACCGGCTGCTGATTCGGGCCGGCTGACCCTTTCGGCAAAACTGTCCCATTCGCTGCAGTCGGGGCAGCGTCCCAGCCATCTGCCGCTCTTGAATCCGCAATTATTGCAGACATACTGTATTTTACTTTTCTTTTTCCCTAAACTGCTCACATAAGCACCATATATAAGACATAAAACAAGAAAAATTTGCCCAGCCCCTTTACTCACAGGGGATTAACTAATATTATTCTACTCCAACCGGAAGCCCATCGGGCTCTGGGTCCAAAATTGTTTGAAAAAGGTGTCTGCCTGGTTTATGGACAGCCATTAACTATAATCAACACTGATATATAATGCCATGCAAACTACTGGATTTGAAAAAAAAACAGCCACAAAAACAGCTCGATATATCCCGCTGCCGCGCTCCATTGCTTTTCTTTTCAGTAGAAAACGGCTGGTGGGGCTCAGCCTCCTGCTCTTCCTGGTAACCATTTTTCTGACCTGGCTGTGCTATCAGTTTTCCCTGAACCTTATCGACGGCATCACCGGCGGCTTTTTCGTTTCGCCACCCGACACCACTACCATCCTGGGCTGGCTGCAGCACAAAGGTTGGCTGATACTGAAGTGGATCTATCTGTTGATAACCCGAATTGCGGCTTTCTACCTTGCCTTTTTAGTCGCCTACACCATAACCACCCCCGGATATGTCCTCCTTTCCACCTCGGCGGAAAAGCTCCATGCGGGAGAAAAATACGAAATGGATGAAGGCCTTACCCTGCGTGGAATACTGCTTGATCTCTGGGAAGGCCTCAAAATAGCCGGATTCGGCATCATTGTAACCATAGCAGCACTGTTTACCAGCTTTATACCGGTGGTCGGCCTGATCATCACCTTTCTGCTCTACACCTACTATTCCGCTCTGATGTTTCTCGACTATCCGGCTTCAAGACGCCGCTGGTCGCTGGGCCGGAAAATTGCCTGGATCAAGAGCCACAAGGGCCACTCCTTTCGTCTGGGTCTTCTCCCAGCCATAGTCAGCATGGTTCCTGTTTTGAACATTTTCTTCATCGCCCTGCTCTTTCCTGTGCTCACCGTTCATGCCACCCTCAACTTTACCGCCCTTGAACTGGTCGCTCAAAATAAGGGGAAACCTAACCATGCCCGTTGAAATTGAAAAGAAATTTCTGGTGATAAACGATAGCTGGAAAGAAGACGCCACTTCTATGGAATATTATCAGGGCTACCTCTGTTCGGTTTCGGGGCGCACCGTTCGCATCCGCATCGCAGGGAATAAAGGTTTCCTCACGGTAAAGGGAAAACGCAGCGGCATCAGCCGTCTTGAGTTCGAATATCCCATCCCTGTCGGCGAGGCCTGGGAGCTGTTGGAAAAATTCTGTGAACGGCCATTTATTCATAAACGACGCTACCTGAAGAATTATGGTGGATTTCTATGGGAAATTGATGAATTTTATGGCGATAATGAAGGACTCGTCATCGCCGAGATAGAACTCGAAAACGAAAAACAGAAATTCCCCAAACCCTCCTGGTTGGGAAGGGAGGTCTCTCGGGATCGCCGTTATTATAATGCCGGGCTGAGAGTCCGCCCCTATAAGGACTGGAAGAACAAAGAGAAATGATAGCTCGCCAATCTTTAATAGCCGACAGAAATATAAAGAACGATCAAGGCCAAAAAACTTAAAAGTACCACCTGCCTCCAGCTCAACTGGGTTGAAAAAAAAGGTTGCCCAAAAGCAGCTAAAAAGGCATACAGGAGGGGCAGAGGAATCACGCTAAAGCAGTCTGTCTGCTTCTCCATATTTTTACGCTGGTTCATATCTTTATGTTGACTTTTGCAGGGGCTTGGCTGTACATTCCTGCGGCTCACAAGAGCATTGACTGTGATGTTTTTTGCTCCCCCCGGACAATTGCTTAACTGGGGGGATATTTACCCTGAATCGCGATAACCCAAAGAGGTGAGTAACGGCATGGTTCGAAACCTATACTCAAAACAGAAGTGGAGCATTGAAGATGCTTCGGAACTCTACGGCATCAACAACTGGGGAGCCGGCTATTTCTCCGTTGACGAGTCCGGAGACGTAGTGGTCACCCCCTTTGGTTCCGATCATGGTCCGCGGATAAGCCTGCATAAGGTTGCCCGGGAGATAGAGGAAAGAGGCTTCTCCATGCCGGTCCTGCTGCGCATTGAAAATATTCTCGGTTCTCAGATCAAGCTGCTCCACGAAACTTTCCGCAAGGCGATCAAGGAGAATAATTACCAGGGTGAATACAAAGGCGTATTTCCCATAAAGGTCAACCAGCAGGAGCAGGTCATCGAGGCCATCTCCCAGTTCGGTAAGGATTACGGCCACGGTCTCGAGGCAGGAAGCAAGCCGGAACTGATCGCCGCCATCTCCATGATGAAGAATCGTGATGCCTGCCTGATCTGCAACGGCTACAAGGACGAGGAATTTATCGACCTGGGTTTGTATGCGGTCAGCATGGGTTTCAAGGTTTTTTTCGTCATCGAGGTCCCCGGTGAAGTCGATCTGATCATCGATCGCTCCAAACATCTCAACATCAGGCCGCACCTGGGTCTGCGCATCAAGCTCTCGACCCAGGCAGAGGGCATGTGGTCGCACTCGGGCGGGGATGCCAGCGTCTTCGGCCTGGGAATGAGCCATATCGTTACCGTGGTGGACCGTCTCAAGGAAGAGAACATGCTGGATTGCCTTCAGCTCCTGCATTATCATATCGGCTCCCAGATTCCCAATATCCGCGATATCCGGGCCGGGGCTATCGAAGCCTGCAGGTTCTATGAAGAGTTGATCAAAGAAGGTGCGCCAATGGGCTACCTCGACCTTGGCGGCGGTCTGGCGGTCGATTATGACGGCTCTCATACCGATCATCACTCCAGCAGAAACTACACCATGGAGGAGTATTGCACCGATATCGTCGACTCCGTCATCAGCGTTCTCGACAAAAACAATATCCCTCACCCGACCCTGATCACCGAGTCGGGCAGGGCCACGGTTGCCTATTATTCCCTGCTGCTTTTCAACATCCTCGATGTGTCTTCCTTCCTGCCTCCTCCCATTCCCGAAAAGATGCCGGAATCGACCAACGACCTCCTCGAAAACCTGCTGGCCACCTACAAGATGATATCCCCTAAGGATATTCAGGAATGCTTAAACGACGTCCTTTTTTATAAAAGCCAGGCCAGACAGCTCTTTAAACACGGACAGATAACCATCCGGGAACGGGCTCTCGCCGAAAATCTGGTGCAGCATATCCTCATCGAACTCTCCGAGGTATCGCGCCATATGAAGCAGATTCCCCGCGGACTGCAGAACATCAACCGTATGGTGTATGACATCTATTACGGCAACTTCAGCCTTTTTCAGTCTCTCCCGGATGTCTGGGCCATAGATCAGATTATGCCGGTCATGCCGATTCACAGGCTCAACGAGGCCCCCACGCATCCCGCCATTATTTCCGACATAACCTGCGACTGCGACGGCAAGATCGATAAATTTCCCGACCCCTACAACGAAAAAAGAAACATCATGCTGCATGAGCTGCTGCCGGATGAAGATTATTATCTCGGGGTTTTTCTGGTCGGCGCCTATCAGGAAACGCTGGGCGATTTGCATAATCTTTTCGGAGACACTAATGTTATATCTATCAATGTTAATCAGGACGGCAGCTACCAGTTCATTCGTGAAGTGGAGGGAGACTCGGTTGCCGATGTGCTTGCCTTTGTCGAGTATGACGTGCGCTCAATGAAAAACAGATTGAAAAAGATAGCCGAGGAATCAATCCAGCTTGGCCTTATAACGGCCAAGGATCGAAAGGCCATCGTCGAGAGCTTTACCGCAGGGTTACGCGGATATACTTATTTTGAAAAAGATTGACTTGAAGGGTACCTAACACCGGTAAACGGTAAGTAAGTACCTTGGATGCATATCCAGCTTGACGATTTCAAATGCATCTCTCCTTTTCTTGTTTTTTGTAGCAGAAGTTAAGGAGTAAGGTACTAAACCAGCAGCTTTGAGGAGAGAAAATTATGTCACGAGTTTTGATCATCGGTGCCGGCGGGGTGGGGAATGTTGTAGCCAAAAAATGCGCACAGCTCTCCGAGATTTTCACCCACATCACCCTGGCGAGCAGGACATTGCATAAATGCGACGCCATCGCCGTCGAAGTCAAGGAAAACTACGGCGTCGATATCAACACCATACAGGTGGACGCCGACCATGTCTCCGAACTTGTCTGGGTTATCGAGCAGGTCAAGCCCGAACTGGTAATCAATGTTGCCCTGCCCTATCAGGATTTGAGCATCATGGAGGCCTGTCTTGAGACCAACACCAACTATCTTGACACTGCCAACTACGAGGCCCCGGATTCGGCGCATTTCGAATACAGCCATCAATGGGCCTATCATGAGAAATTCAAGGCAAAAGGGCTGATGGCGCTGCTCGGCTGCGGATTTGATCCGGGAGTGACCAATATCTTCTGCGCCTATGCCCAAAAAAATCTGTTCGATTCCATCGAGACCATCGACATTCTTGACTGCAACGCAGGCGACCACGGCCATCCCTTCGCCACAAACTTCAACCCGGAGATCAATATTCGTGAAGTGACCCAGGTGGTGCGGCACTGGCGCGATGGTGACTGGGTGGAAACACCACCCATCCTCGAAGACGACTGCATCCATTTTACCTTCGATTATCCGGAGGCGGGTCCAAAGGAGAGCTACCTTCTCTATCATGAAGAGATGGAGTCTCTGGTCAGGCACATCAAGGGGCTGAAGCAGATCAGATTCTGGATGACCTTCTCCGAGCCCTATATTACCCATCTCAAGGTTCTTGAAAATGTCGGTATGACCCGCATTGACGAAGTGGAATACGAGGGCCATAAAATCGTGCCGCTGCGTTTTCTCAAAGCGCTGCTGCCGGATCCGGGTTCGCTGGCTGCCAACTACACCGGCAAGACCGTAATCGGCTGCGTCCTCAAGGGCGAGAAAGGCGGAGAGAATCACCAGAAATACATCTATAACGTCTGTGACCACCACGAGGCCTTCACCGAGGTGCAGTCTCAGGCGGTCTCCTACACCACCGGCGTGCCGGCAATGATCGGAGCCATGCTCATGGTCAAAGGGGACTGGAAGGGAGAGGGGGTCTTTAATGTCGAGCAGCTCGATCCCGATCCTTTTATGGATGCGCTGAACAGCTACGGCCTTCCCTGGCAGGTCGTCGATTTCCAAGGCAAGCTTCCCTGAGAAACCATGACGACCACGATTTATACCAGTGATGCATGTCCCGCCGACATCGCCGGCCGGGTTGAAACTCCCAGCTACCTTATCAGCGAGGATATCATCAGGGAGAACTGCGCCATTCTCGAGGAAGTGCAGCGCCGCAGCGGGGCCAGGATACTTCTGGCCCTCAAGGCCTTCGCCCTGCCCGCCCTTTTTCCCCTGATCGGCAGGAGTCTCCAGGGAGTCTGCGCCAGCGGTCCTATTGAAGCACGACTGGGCCGCGAAGATTTCAAAAAAGAGGTGCACACCTATTCTCCGGCCTATTCGGAAGAGCAGATGGGAAGAGTCATCCAATACTCCGACCATATTCTCTTCAACTCCATCTCCCAATGGAACAGACATAAAGCAGCCATTGCCGGGAGCGGTAAAGACATAGAAGTCGGGCTCCGGGTAAATCCGGGATACAGCGAAGTGGCCACCGCTCTCTACAACCCCTGTCTGCCAGGCTCCAGGTTCGGCATTCAACCAGCCGATCTGGAGAATATCGATCTAAAGGGCATCAGCGGTCTGCATTTTCACGCCATGTGCGAGCAGAACGCCGATGTTCTGGCCAGGATACTGGAGCGCTTCGAAGAAAGATTCGGCCGCTATATCAATCAGCTCAAATGGGTCAATTTCGGCGGCGGTCATCATATCACCAGAAGCGATTACGATCTCGACCTTCTCTGCCGCACCATCACTGACTTTAAAAACAGGCACCAGGTCGAGGTCTATCTCGAGCCGGGGGAGGCCGTGGTACTCAACGGCGGCTTCTTTGTGACCTCGGTTCTGGATATTATGCACAACGGCATGGATATCGCCATCCTTGACAGTTCAGCGGAAACACACCTTCCAGACGTACTGGCCATGCCTTACCGGGCGGAGATACCAAAAAGCGACGAACCACAGCAGCTGCCCTATACCTACCGTCTCGGAGGCATCTCCTGTCTTGCCGGCGATATCATCGGGGACTACTCCTTTGCCCATCCCCTGGCCTGCGGCGACAGATTGGTCATGACCGACATGGCGCTCTACACCTTTGTCAAAAACACCACCTTCAACGGTGTCGAACTTCCCTCCATCTACACCTATTCTTTGAAGAAAGGCACCCTGGAGCGCATTCGTAAATTTGGATATGAAGATTACCGGAGCAGGCTTGCATGAACAAAATCAACTTCCATGGCGATGATGTCGCTTTCTCTCCGCCGCATCAGGCACTTTTTCATATCCTGCCTGTACCACTTGAAAAAACGGTATCATATCTGGGCGGAACGCAGCATGGCCCCCAGGCCTTGCTGGAAGCCTCCTGCCAGTTGGAGCTCTTCGACGGAAGATCGATTCCCGCAGAATACGGCATCTATACCGCCGATCCTCTGGACTGCTCCCCCGCCATCGAAGAAGTCCTGAAAGACCTGCAAGAGAAGGTGAGCAGCACCCTGGAGCATCGCGGCACCCCCATTGTTCTCGGCGGTGAGCATAGTCTCTCCCTGGCCTGTGTCAAAGGCCTCAAGCAGCACGGTGACGATTTCGGCGTCATCCAGTTCGATGCCCATGCCGATCTGAGAAACAGCTACGACGGCAGTCCGCATAGCCACGCTTCCGTCATGCGCCGCATCTACGAGGAGAACATCCCCATCTATCAGATAGGCACCCGCAGCTACTGCCTGGAAGAACACCTGCTGCGCCGGGAGAACAACATTTCCTTTTGCGATGCCGAAACCATCTGGCAGAAGGGTATCGAAGCCGTAAATCTTCCCGCCGACTTCCCAGAAAAGATCTACATCACCTTCGACGTCGACTGTTTCGACACCTCGCTCATGCCAGCCACCGGCACCCCGGTACCGGGCGGATTGCACTGGTATCAGGTCACGGAAATCCTCCGCTCTCTCTTCAGGGATCGTATCTGTCTGGGTTTCGACCTCGTTGAGCTGGCGCCGCAAACGGGCATGCACGGTGCAACCTTCACCGTTGCTCAACTGGCCTATAACATGATGGGATATCTGGTGCGCAGCGCAAAAAACAAAGCCTATTATTCCCTAAGTGATGTCTCTTAAGCTTCGCTATGCCTCATTCCTGCTGGTGGTCCTCTGCCTGCTCGCCCTTTTCTGCAGCGGTTCGGTCTTGCTGATATACCGGAGCAGTTATGTGGCGGCCGCAGGGCTTCTTCTGCTTCTCTATTTCACCACCTATTTGCTGGGAAAGAGATTTGCCGGAATATTTTTCACCCTCTCTTTTCTCAGGCTTTTGAGACAGAAAAACGGGGTATTCTCCCGAAGTGCATTCGAACTCTATATGGAAAAATCGATAGCCGCCAGGAGGAATCCCGAACAGACTGAGGCACTGAAGCACCAGATCCTGCAGGTTTTGAAGGAGGAGGGATTGATATCCATCGAGGATGATACAATCCTTCTCCTGAAACCTTAAGCGAAGCTTGATAATTCCGTAAAAAGATATTGAAGGTGCCGGGATGGACTCTGAAAAAAGCTTGATATACTAGGCGTAGTCAGATCTACAACGACGTAGCTCGAGCTTTTTACGAGTCTATCAAGCTTGACAAGGTCGCAAAAACCTAATTTTTAATTTTGTGCCCAAGTTGTGCCCAAG
>JADQBJ010000065.1:0-3616 GCA_016278675.1 Desulfobulbaceae bacterium
CTGGTGCGGCGTTTGGACGATGAGGTGATCTCATGAGTGTTGTCGCGGCCCTGGTGATTCAGTTCGGCGAGGGTGCCGATAGCTCGGCCCTGGTCAAAATGGAGTGGGATGAGGTGCTCAATGTCGATGCCGCCGGTGAGGGTAAGAGCAGCTTTGCTCCTGGCGATCCCGCCTATTTCTTTATCCATCATGCCCCGACGCTGCGCATCGGCCGGGTGGCCGTGACCCATGGCCAGATAGTCAAGCAGGCTATGATCACCCGCACCCGCAAACAGGAGCTGGATTTTGTTGAGGTGACTGACGGTGTCGAGCTGGAGTATTTGCCTGCAGGGCCGCTCACGACAAAATGGTGTGGCAATGCCGGCGTCGGCCTCAAGCGCACCGTCCGCAAAATGGGAATCAGCGGCGGTGATCTGCCCGCTCTGGCGCAGGTATCATACCCTATCGCCGCGCAGGGCTATAAGGTGATCACCCCGGAAGTGGCGCTGGCTGAGGGGGAGAGCTATCCAATAAAAGTATACGCCTGGATGGAGGCTGCATGATATCAAAAAAGGATTTTTGCAAAAAACTTACTGGACGAACCATCATTTCCATAACTCCTGATTGCCCAGAAGCTGATGATTGGTGTGAAACACTGGTGCTTGAGTTGGATAATGGGGAAACTTTGAAAATTGCCGTTGGTTCTGATCTCGGCGAATGCTGTCTGGTGTTTAAATTATGATATCCGAAATTATCCAAACACCGCCGGCCGACCGGCCAGGCCCTGAAATCGTAGACCAGATGATAGCCACCCGCGCCATGGCCATAGCCCGTGGCCGCGCCGAGATCAGCGGCAATCACCTCGACCGTCAACAGATACGCGGCACCTCGGCCCTGCGGCCATACATGCGACCGGGATCGATCGTGCTCTATACCGACAGGGATGGCAACCAGCACCGCTGCATGCTGCGTTCGGCCGCCTGCACCGTCAGCAGGACCGGCGGCAATGACGGCCAGACCTTCACCGCCACCACCAATGTGGTGCTCGAATATAAAACGGAGCGCCGGCGATGAAAAATATAATCCGCAACCTGCTGGCCGAGCCTGAGCCGGAGCGGCGCATCTGCACTATTATCCGCCCGCTGCCTGGTGGGCGTTATCAACTGGAAGACGCCCTGGGCAGGATCCTCACCGCCGAACCGCAGGCCGGACAGAGCTGGCAGGCCGGGCAGGTGGTGATTGTTTCAGATGGACGAATTATTAGAAGCGCCGGGAAAAATGGCCGGCCGAATGTGACGGAGGTGTGATGCAGAGTAAATTCGGCCCAGCTCCGAAACGGCGGAGTCAAATAGTAAGGTGGTTGTTCTATATTACTTTCACTTCGGCGTCTATCGCCAAGCTGAAAGAAAGCATCATTAAACTGTTTCAGAGGTAGGACGGGACCGGGGATGCGCTAACATCCCCGAACCAGCCAACCACTCAGGGGAGGGTGGAAGGTAGTCCACAGGTACACCTGCTTCGGTCCCGATGCTGTGGTAGCACGGGGGAGAATCTAGCAGATGATCTGGCAAAATAAAAGGAATAAAATGGGAGCACTTATACCCTATTTCGGAGGAAAATCACGATTAGCAAAAAACATTATCTCGAAGTTTCCGGAGCATTCATGCTACGTAGAGGTGTTTGCTGGTGGGGCTTCAGTATTCTTCACAAAACAGCCTTCTAAAACCGAGGTGCTGAATGACCTTGATCTCGATCTTGTCACCCTTTACAGGACCGTTAAACATCATCCAGAAGAGCTTTATAAGCAGTTTAAATTTTCGCTTGTATCAAGGGCAGAATTCGAGCGGGAGAAGATGGTGAACGCCGAGACGCTCACCGATATTCAAAGGGCTGCAAGATATCTTTATCTTCAAAAAACAGCTTTCGGTGGGCACATAACTGGTCAGACCTTCGGAATAGCCACCACCGGGAAGCCCCGACTTAATCTCTTTACGCTACAGACTATCTTGGAAGAATCATGGCAGAGGCTGGCTCAAGTTATTATTGAGTGCAAGGACTTCCGCGACCTGATTCCCAGATACGATAGAGAGCACACCTTGTTCTTTTTAGATCCACCATACTGGAAAATCCCAGGTTACAAATATGATTTCACTGATAATGATTTTCAGGACCTGATGCGAATTCTTGGATCCATCAAGGGGAAATTCCTGATGACCATAAATGATACCCCTGAAGTAAGAGAGCTGTTCAACGGCTTCAACATTGAGGAGGTGCATCTAAAATATTCGGTAAGCACCAAGGCAAAATCAAGAGCAAAACAGCGTACAGAGCTGCTCATTTCAAACTATGATTAAAATGGTGTTGAGGGAGCTTTAAAAGGGACGTGAAGAAACTGTAAAGTTGGTTTCAAACCATGTGAAAAATGGTCTCAAACCTCGCGACGCGCTACAGTCAATCAAAGTCAGCATGACAGCATTGACAGCAATATTCAATATACGTAATTGACGCATCAAGGGCGATGCAATGTGGACAGAAATAGAACTAAAAAGACACTCGCTGATTAGCGCTGTGTTAGCGCAAAGAAAAAGGCACCCAACTCAAAGTGAGCTAAGTGCCTGAAATATCTGGTACGCCAGGCAGGATTCGAACCTGCGACCTACGGATTAGAAGTATGGCTACTACCTTACGAAAGTTTGCAAAAATTTTGCAAAAACAAAAAAAGCACCTCCAGCCGAAGCCGTAAGTGCTTGATATTGTGGTCGGGGCGGTAGGATTCGAACCTACGACCTCCTGCTCCCAAGGCAGGTTCTTTAATTATCTCCTGAGCACTTATGACACTTCCTGAAACCCGTCTCTTTACGAGTTTTATTGCCAAAACATCAATTTATAAGTATTCAAGCATTGCTCTGACAGAGAGAGATCCCTACACTACCTGCCGGATAGTACTTTAAAGACGGCAGCATTAATGATTCAAGCTGTCCGAAAACTTTTAAAGGCGATATCCATGAACGATCTTTTCAATCTTGAACGATTTGTAGTCGCACAAAAAAATGTTTATCCCACCGTAATCGAAGAACTCAAATCTGGTGTAAAAATCAGTCACTGGATGTGGTTTATCTTTCCCCAAGTTGAAGGGCTTGGCAGAACTGAGATTGCCAAAAAGTATGCAATCAAGTCACTTGATGAAGCTAAAGCCTATGTAGCCCACCCACTACTTGGGAAGCGACTTCAAGAGTGTATCGAATTGGTATTGGACATTGATGGAAAATCAGCAAACGCCATATTCGGTTATCCCGACGATCTCAAATTCAAATCTTCAATGACATTATTTCTTGTGGCGGCACCGCACATAGACCTTTTTCAACGAGCCATAAACAAGTACTATGACGGCCATCAAGACAGATTGACTATTAAACTTCTTGATACAATAGACTAATATGTAGAAATCGGAATTTTATCTGACAATTTTCTGTATTAGACCTTGATCTTGCCTGACAACTCGATTTCAACTTATCTTTGGTATTCTCTACTTTAGAGTCACTCCATTTCTGGCAATTCTCTGTGCTTGGTCGGTCCTACCCTCTCAGGAATTATGTTGCGAGATCAGTTATGTTGCGCCTTTTCTTCTCTGTTTATT
>JADQBJ010000047.1:0-3505 GCA_016278675.1 Desulfobulbaceae bacterium
TCAGCATTATGTTTCCTTCCTTATTATGTTGCCGGAAAGGAATATAAGCATTATCCGCAGGGGGGACTTCTTTGGTTCGGGAACATAATTTTCACAAAGTATTAAGCCAATTCAGGAGATTTTCATCATCCCTCCAAAGTGGTTTATTAGGAAATGCCTGAGAAAAAACCACTGGAGGTTCACAAAATTTCAGTGCCGCTTCCTTGGCACGAATGTTAATTTCAGCATATCGATACGTGGTGTCTAAACTTACATGCCCAAGCCAAGACCGAATAACATTTTCTTCAACACCAGACTCCAGAAGATGTACTGCAGTGGTGTGACGAAAAACATGGGGTGATATTGATCGGGATTGAGCGTTTGAACCTTTCAGTGATATGATCTTGGTGTGCCGGACAACAATTTTATAAATACCAAATCGAGTTAAAGATTGACCTCGCCGAGAAACAAAAATTGGATCATCCGGTTCTGTTACTTTTTGTATATTTATAAGTACTTTCAGTAGAACTACAGTTTCTTTCCATAGAGGGCAGACTCTCCATTTTCCTCCTTTACCGTGAAGATGAACTCGAGACTGGGCTTCGAAATCAAAGTTTGCCAAGCGTAGGTCTACAACTTCCTGAACACGAGCTCCGGTATTATAAAGAAACATAATTAATGCCCGGTCCCGTACTGAAAGGGGATCTTTTGATACCAAATTATCTAGAATTTTCTGAATTTGATCTCGCTCAAGAAATAGTGTTTCAGGCGGCAATTCGCGTTTTAGAGGGATATTTGCGACACGCTCTGCTTCAATAAGAAATTCCGGTTCTCGTCTCGCAACGTACTGAAAAAATACATGAAGAACAGATAGTCGATGATTACGGGTACGGACATGGTTCCCACGTTCAGCTTCCAAATATTTTAGAAACCGAATAACACGATTAGCGGTGAAATCTTGAAGTGAGAGGCTGGTAATTTTCCGATGAGTATCCTTAGAGATAAAAATCAGAAATAACCTCAATACATCCCGATAACTCTTCACCGATGAAGTGCGAAGCCCTTTTTGGGTCTTTAAGAAATCTTCAAAAAAACTATAGATAACTTGGCCAATTTTTTTGTTTTTATTCATCCCCAGCCTCCTCTAATGAAGGAAATGCAAACTGCTCAAATCTTCTATTGGCCTCTGTCAGGAGTTCTTTTGTAATTGTTAGATATACCGCTGTAGAGGATGGGCTTGTATGGCCAAGAAAAGTTGATAAATGATACAACCGTGCTGATGGATTAATCCCTGAGCGATACCAACATAATAATGTCCTGACCGCAAAAGAATGTCGAAGATCGTGCAATCTTAAAGGTCTGACTCCCGGTGGCACATGGAGGTGAAGCATCGGAAGCATTACATAGTGGAACACCTGGCTTATTGTAGCAGGACGAATGGCTCTGTTTTTTTGAAAGGAAAATACAGGACTGTTAGGCTCAAGTTTTCCAAAACGATCTTCACGTTGCCTGATGTAGTCAAGCAGTCGTGCCGACATTCCTGTTCCAAAGGGTACAAGTCGGCTTTTAGAAAATTTTGTGTGGCGGATTACAAGGAGATCACGCTGGAAATCGATATCTTCTCGGTTGAGGCGTGAGATCTCTCCAGCCCTCAGTCCAAGACCGTATAACAATATAAATATCATCTGATACGTCGGTCCTCGCATGGGGGCATTGGAGCTATCGGCTAAACAACTGGCTGCTTCGAAAAGCTGGCGTGCCTGTGTTGTATCAATTATACAAGGGATTTGCTCGTCGGTATCCCGTCTCCTTCTAGCTTTGAGAGGGGATAGCGAAATTATTTCTTGAACAACCAGCCAATTAAAAAAGCGGTTAAGTATGCCAACAAGGTCATTATAGCTGCGGGCTCGTTTCCGCGGCCGAGAAACAAGAAAAGAATCTATTATATCCGGGGTAATATCATTGATGTGAACAATTTTTTTCTCGACAAGGTAGCGGTCCAACAATCTCAAATTTTTCTCTTCGGTAAAATACTTTTTACCCAGGGCACGCTTATATGAAATAAAGGCTTTGATGCTATTTGCCAAAGGACTTTCAAAATCGATCCATTTTGATCTCATAATATATCCTCCTCGTTTTCAGCGACTACTTTTCGCAGAGATTCAATATCCACTTTGGTGTAAATTTCTGTGGATGACAAAGACCTATGTCCCACGTAATCACCAATCAGTTTAAATGAGAAACTAGCGTCCACAAGGCGTTGGGCGCAGGTATGGCGTAATGTGTGCGACCCTGGTCTAGTGACCTTGATCCCGGCTTTACGTATATAAAGAGAGGCGAGAGTTGAGATTGCCCCATGGGTGATTGGAGTTCGTGGAGCATAAGATCGAAAAAATAAATGCCGGTCCTGGGTTGCAGGCCGTCCATACTTAATGTAGTCAATGATGGCTTCCCCAGCCGACACAGAAAGTGGGTAAGCTGTCGATTGTCCAGCTTTACGCCCGATAATATAAAGACGTTCTCTTTTCCAATCTATATCATCTAAAGTCAATTTTGAAACTTCACGAGCCCGGAGGCCGTAAGTGACCAGCAGAAGAAGAATTGCAAAGTCTCGCTTGCCGGTGTGAGTCCGACGATCAACTGTCTCCAATAAGAGAGAAACCTCACCCCAAGAAATAGAGCGTGGAATGTCTGATAGCCGATATATGTGAGGGGGCTCAATTGTAGGACTTAAGTCCCGTGCCACAATTCTTTCTTGATATAAATACCGAAGAAATACCCTCAACACACAGCAAAGCTCTCGCATCCCCCATTTCCCCAAGGAACGGCTGATATCGCATATAAAGGAACTGAGAACTACAGAGGATATGTCGTAAAGATCACCAAGTGATATTTTGGTAAGATACTTTTCAAGACGCCGTAGATGCAGGAAATAACGCGCCATTGAAATTTCACCAAGTCCTCTTTCATTGCGTAAATATGAGAAAAAAGCAGGTGCATGATTTGAAAAAGGAGCCTTCCTCTTCTTTGAATTGCCAGTATATTCGGGCACCACAATCTTAAGGAATTTCTCAACTGAACTTTTGAGATCTCTACCGACTGAAGATCTCCAGTTTTTTTTTGTTGATCTCCGTTTATGCTCCTGCGCCCAGATTTCAATAAACGGGTCAACATATGCCGGTAAATCATTCAGATTTCTGGCGCCCAAATCCCAGGCAACCTCTCCAAAACGTCGAAGAATAGGCACAAGTCTGTGAACAGTCCTAGCGGCATAGCCCTGGTTAGAAAGCCAAATAACGTATTTTTCAATTGGTTCACCAATCCATGACTCTCTGATTCGGTCAGTTGTCTCCGGTTTTGTAAAATAATGTTCCAACATAAAACAACCTCCTTTTTGGGTAAGGGTTTTGGAGGTTATTCTATCTTGGCCTATTGAATTATGTTACCGAGAAGTGGGATTATAGGTCATAATTGTTGGGGTGACAGGAAACAGGGCAACATAATGAGGAAGGGAACATAATACTGA
>JADQBJ010000013.1:0-182840 GCA_016278675.1 Desulfobulbaceae bacterium
ATCGTTGCCGATCACCCGCGCCCCAAGGACCGAGCAAACCTACATTATCGCCCTCGGGCTGTCAACGCCTTTTTTGAAGAAAAGGTGTAATTGTGGGAGATAGGTGTGCCGGTGATTCCGATATCTTAATTATGTATTTGAATATTCGGAGATTAGGCAGTTCGTGTGTTTTTGAAAATACAAGATACCCAGGGAGAGATCATCTTTTAGTCAACCCATTCCTGTAGAGCGTCAATGATTTTCTTGGCCTGTTCGACGCTCGAGATGTTGAATTTTGATTTGGGAATATATTCACCATCCCGCTTCTGGTATCGGCGGATGGTAAACATATCCTTGCCGTATTCACCCTTGGCACGATTCCAATTCTGATATTGGAAAATGATAGTAGTCCAGGCGCCTTTTGAGAGAATTTTCTTATCGATTTCCTTGACCAGCAGTAGGCCTTCTTCTTCATAATTTATGGTGATGTCATCAACTGTTTTACTCATTAAGTCATATCCCGTATTAGTCTAGTTAATGCCTGAATGAATGGCTCATCCCCGAACAGACACAATTCATAAATTTAAAGGCAGAGGAGAACAGTCTCCTCTGCCTGATTTGGCGCTATGCAAACATATTCAGGGAAAAAGGTAAAGGGGATTAACGATTAGCTGAAGTCATTCATGATTTGTCATGCTTGGTGAACTTCATTTGACTCCCTTCCGCTTCAACAAGAATATGTTCATTTTCGTTGAATGTCCCGTCAAGGATGTGCATGGCAAGCGGATCTTCTAAATGGCGCTGGATTGCTCGTTTCAATGGACGCGCACCGAAGCTTGGATTGTATCCCAAATCGATTATGAGCTGTTTAGCGCTCTGGCGTATATGCAGCGTAATATTCCTTGCTTTTAGTCTCCTGTTGAGAAGGTTGAGCTGAATATCGAG
The DNA here is from genome assembly GCA_016278675.1 of Desulfobulbaceae bacterium. GTDB lineage: Bacteria > Desulfobacterota > Desulfobulbia > Desulfobulbales > Desulfocapsaceae > Desulfopila_A. Next base: position 925 of record JADQBJ010000013.1, read on the forward strand.
GATGCCAATCAGGTTTTCTCTGCTGAGGCTCTTGAATATGATGGTCTCGTCGATCCGATTTAGGAATTCAGGCTTGAATTGCTCGTGGAGGATCTCTTCTATCCGCTGTCGTATTTCGCTTTCGCCGGCCATTTCTTCGGCCATTTTCATGATCAGGCTACTGCCAAGGTTGGATGTCATAATCATGATGGTGTTTTTGAAATCAACAGTTCTGCCTTTGCCGTCCGTCATTCTGCCGTCATCCAAGACCTGGAGAAGAACGTTGAAAACATCGGGATGAGCCTTTTCAATTTCATCAAGCAGAATTACGCAGTAAGGTCGGCGTCGTACCGCCTCGGTCAGGTAGCCGCCTTCATCATATCCAACGTAGCCGGGGGGGGCGCCGATAAGCCTGGAGACCGAATGTTTTTCCATAAATTCAGACATATCCACCCGGACCATGGCCTGTTCGCTGTCGAAAAGGAATTCGGCCAGTGATCTGGCAAGTTCGGTTTTGCCGACACCGGTCGGACCCAAAAAGATAAAAGAACCTAATGGCCTGTTCGGATCCTGCAGCCCGGCTCTTGAGCGTCGCACCGCATTGGCGACCGCGACAATAGCGTCTTCCTGGCCGATCACTCTCTTGCGGAGAAAACTTTCCGCCTGCACGAGTTTTTCTTTTTCACCCTGAAGAAGTTTGTCGACGGGGATACCGGTCCATTTTGCCACGATGGAGGCTATGTCTTCCGCTCCAACCTCCTCTTTCAGCATGAGATTATCCTGCTGTGCCTTCTGCAGGTTGTCGTTTTCCTCTTCCAGCTGCTTGCGGAGCTGAACAATTTTGCCATACCGTATCTCGGCGACTTTGCTGTAGTTGCCATTTCGTTCCGCCTGCTGCTCTTCCTTGGTGGCTTCGTCTATATCTTCCTTTATCTTACGGATTTTCTGAATTGCTTCTTTTTCAAGAGTCCACTGGCCTTTCATTGCATTAAGCGTGTCGCCAAGATCAGCTAATTTTCTTTTAAGCTCTTCAAGGCGATTTTTAGAGGCCTCATCCTTTTCTTTCTTTAGTGCTTCACGCTCAATTTCTAGTTTGATGCGCTGTCTCTCAAGTTCGTCAATTTCCGTCGGCATGGAATCGATTTCTATTCGCAGCGAGGAGGCGGCTTCATCTATGAGATCTATGGCCTTATCGGGTAGGAAGCGATCACTTATATATCTATTGGAGAGGGTCACTGCGGCAACAGTTGCCGCATCCTGAATACGGACGCCATGGTGAACCTCATATTTTTCCTTGATGCCGCGTAGAATGGCAATGGTGTCCTCTTCGCTGGGTTCCTGGACAAGCACCGGCTGAAAGCGCCGCTCAAGGGCGGCGTCCTTCTCTATATATTTTCGGTACTCATCTATGGTCGTTGCGCCGACGCAGTGGAGTTCTCCACGCGCTAGTGCCGGTTTGAGCATGTTTGAGGCATCCATGGAGCCTTCCGCGGCTCCGGCGCCAACCAGAGTATGCATCTCGTCTATGAAGAGAATGATTTCTCCAGCCCGCTTTTCAACCTCTTTGAGAACAGCCTTGAGCCGATCTTCAAATTCCCCGCGATATTTGGCACCGGCTACAAGCGCGCCCAGGTCGAGAGCCACAACCTGTTTGTTTTTAAGGGTTGCCGGTATATCTCCGTTGACAATTCTCTGGGCCAGTCCTTCGACAATGGCGGTCTTGCCTACCCCTGGCTCGCCGATGAGGATGGGGTTGTTTTTGGTCCTTCGTGAGAGAACCTGAATGATTCTACGAATTTCTTCATCTCTTCCAATAACCGGATCGAGTTTGGCCTTGCGGGCAATATCGGTAAGGTTGCGACCATATTTTTCCAAAGCCTGATACTTCTCCTCCGGACTCTGGTCGGTGACCCGCTGGTTGCCCCTGATGGTGGTGAGAGCGTTGAGGAAATCCTTTTCGCTGATTCCTTGTTGCCTGAGCATTCTGGAGCATGCGGAAGAGCCATCATTGATGATAGCCATGAACAGATGTTCCTGAGAAATGTAGTCGTCCTGCATTCTCGATGCTATTGATAGGGCTGTATCGAGACTCTTTTGCAGCTCTGCCGAGGCATAAACCTGTCCGGCACCGGTTCCGGAAACCTTGGGAATCTGTTCAAGGAGCTTATCGGTTTCCTGGAGAATAACAGAGGGGGTAATGCCCATTTTCTGCAAAACAGGAAATACTACACCGTCCGGTTGACTGAGAATCGCCTTGAGAAGGTGGGCCTGTTGTATCTGCTGGTGGCCTTTCTCCTGCGCGATCCTCTGGGAACTTTGGACGGCTTCCTGCGATTTCAAGGTAAATTTGTCGAATTGCATCTTTTTCTCCTCTATGCATTACTTCAACAATAAGTAATAAAATTCTGCACACAATGATTCGGGTAGAAAATAATGATGCGATACCAGTGCGTCAACAATGACACACTGAAAGTTCAAAAATATCTTTGGATGCTGGATTTGTTTATGAGATTGTCGTGGGGGACAAATTAGGGAAAAACGGGTCTGGTGGAGCAGAAAGATTTGTTTTAGAGGGCTGAGGAATCAATCCTGGAGAGGATGATTCCTCAGCTGTTCGGCAAGAATTAACCGCAGCTGCCGCTGTCGCAGGAACCGCTGCTGCAACCACCGCCGCCGCCGATTGGATTTGTAGAAGTTATACCAAATCCGGATCGGGGACCGGCCTCTACATATTCAACCTTAATTGAACCGCAGGTTTCAAGCAGACTTTCTTCAACCAGAAATTTCAGATCGTCGTTGTCATATACTTTGTCGGTGTCTTTTGGCTCATCCAGAGCCAAGCCCAGAGAGGGACCGGCTCAGCCACCCTGCATCAAGGCGACTCTTAGAGCAGAATCAATATTGTTCTGCGCCAGATACTCTTTTAATTTATCCACAGCCAAGTCTGTGACGGTAAACTCAGACATTAAATTCTCCTTGTTATTATTAACGTTTGCTTTGTGTCCGTAATATATGCTCCGAAAGCAAATATCAACTTTCCGTAGCCAAAACATAATGTGCGCTGCAGAATAAGTCAATCAATCCTCGACTGAAATACAATAAAAGCGATTTCGGCATAAAACTTGTTTTCTTGATTTTGTATCATAAAAACATGTATATGCGCGTATCAGTAAGGTTTTGGAGTGATAGATAATAATTTAATTATTAAATTGATTGATCACGCCGAAACCGGGAATAATTTTTTATTGCTTGAGTTTGAATCATGATGATACTATTTAATACCTTACAATTTGGTTTTCTTATTTTTTTACAGGAAAACAAACGAGTGTCTGTCCAGGAATGAGCAATTTCGAAGACTGCGCTATCTGTTCTATATTCAAGACGCTTGATAAATTAAACCGCAGGCATATAATTGATAGCGGAGTGTGCTCTTATTCGAGGATTAAATTTTAAGAGCAACTGGTAAGCGAAGCATCAGACTCCGGAAGGAGGGCAGGTAAGCATATTCCGAAAGTGCCGTTATGGACGAGCTGTCTAAGGGGTCTTGCCCTAGCTCAGCCGGGTAAACACCTAAACCATTGCAGAAATTATCGGCGAGGACAAAAATGAAGAAGGTGGTTATTTCAACAGGGGGAGGCGATGCCCCCGGTCTCAATGCTGTGATCTATGCTGTAGTGCACGCCTGTTATCGAAGGGGATGGGAAGTTTATGGCAGCAAAAGCGGTTATTCCGGCTTTCTCGATCTCGACGATATGATTCAGTTGAGACCCAAAGACGTCGAAGGTATATATTCCACCGGCGGTACAATTTTAGGATCTACCAATAAAGGCAACCCTTTTGCCAGGCCGGTTTTGAACCTGGCTGGTGAAGTTCAGATCGTTGATGTTTCCGATAAGATACTGAAAAATTTTAATAGAATGGGTTTTGACTGTCATATAGCTATAGGCGGTGACGGCAGTCTGCAACTGGCCCAGAAGTTCTACGAAAAAGGTATGCCCGTCATCGGGGTTCCCAAAACCATAGACAACGATCTGGAAGCCACTGACAGGACATTCGGCTTTGATACCGCTGTCTCCACAGCAACCGATGCACTGGATAAGCTGCATTCCACGGCAAAATCCCATGACAGGGTGATGGTTGTTGAAGTAATGGGACGCGACTCGGGATGGATAGCGCTTTATTCGGGAATATCAGGGGGAGCTGATGTTATTCTTATTCCTGAAATTCCCTTCGATATGGAGAAGGTCAATGCCAAAATATCGGATAATGAGCTGCGGGATAAACATTATTCCATCGTGGTGGTAGCCGAGGGTGCCATTGAGAAAGGCGGCAAAGTCTTTAATAAAGGTGCCGGGGAACTCGGCCGTGAAGAGGTGATATTAGGCGGGGTTGGAGAGTGGGTAGCTCAGCAAATTCGGCATGACACCGAGAAAGATACACGCTCCCTGGTTCTGGGACATTTGCAGAGGGGAGGGTCGCCTACAACTTTCGACCGTCTGCTAGCTCTGCGCTTTGGTACCGCAGCTGTGCGTCTCGTGGAGCAGGGAATCTTTGGGCATATGGTTGCTCTGGTGGATTCAAAAATGGGGGCTGTTCCGATTGCCGATGCCATAAGGGCGCGTAAAAAAGTCGACCTCGACAGTGATAAAATTCTTACAGCAAGGAATATCGGCATCTGTCTTGGCGATTGATAAATCAGGTATGGCTCAACAAAATATTTTCCTTGAAATTTATACGACTCTTTACAATCACTATGGCCCCCAGAATTGGTGGCCAGCCGAATCGCCCCTTGAAATGGTGGTCGGAGCAATTCTTACTCAAAATACCAGCTGGAAAAATGTCGCCAAGGCTATAACCTGTCTTAAGGCCGTGAACCTTATGACCATAGAATCTTTGAGTGGCAGTAGTAATGAAGAGCTTGCCGGCTGCATCCGTTCCGCTGGGTATTACAATCTCAAAACCAAGCGGTTGCGAAATCTGCTGAACATGCTTTGTCAGGAGTTTGAGGGCAGTCTTCAGCGTTTGCTGGAGGAAGAACTTTGCAGTTGCCGCGAGAAATTACTGCAGGTTAACGGCATTGGAGAAGAAACCGCCGATTCAATTCTGCTGTATGCCTGCGGTCATCCTATTTTTGTCGTGGATACTTATACTCATCGGGTTTTCTCCAGACATAACCTGCTGGAGGAAGAATGCACTTACGCGGATATCCAGGAAAGATTTATGGATAATCTTCCGGAAGATGCACAACTTTTTAATGAGTATCATGCCCTTATCGTCAGAGTCGCAAAGGAATATTGTAAGAAAACCAACCCTCTCTGTAGTGATTGCCCGCTTCAGGGCATGTAATGAAAACTGATGGTGTCATAAAAAGTGGCGACTTTTTATGGTCTGATGGAAATCTGGACAGGATTGCATTAATTTCGGGATCACAACACATTGGCAGGCGCCTGCGGCGTTTTTGACTCTGGTATTACGGACGACCTGTCTAAGGGAAAGAAGGAGATTTGTATTTGTACGGCGGTTCAGATATTTATTCTTGTCTGAGCGTGAATGTTATTTCCTCTATCATCTCTTCAATTTCATCTTCGTGGTATTCCTCGGCCCGAAGAGCCCTTCTGTACTTCTCCAAGGTTTCTCTGATTTTGAGCGGCTGAGAGGTGGTCTGGTATATTCTGCAAAGCAGCCACACTCCTTTTTCTGAAAGGCTATTGGTTTGCAGCAATGCGGAGAGTACCGGAATTGCCTCTGCATGTCTCTCTGCATCTATGAGAAATTCGCTCCAGCGCAGCGACATTTTTTCATGGGTGGCAATAAGAAGATCCTCGAAAGAAAAGGTCGAGTCGTTTCTGAAAGTATCCGAAGGCAGATTCCCCTTCCATAAAGTCAGGGCATTATAGAATCGATTGCCCGCCTGCCAGAATTCTTCCCTGTCTGCATGATTAAAACCGGCTTTGCAAAAATCCAGGAATTCTTCGGTATCGGTGGTGGTGTTTTCCAGGCTCAAAATTCCCTTGTTGAGGACTATATAATTCTTGATGTCTCCTGGAAGGGATTTTGTAAAAGTATTGCGCAGGCGGCCAAGCAGCGTGTCCAGCTTCTTTCTTGATTTTTCAGGGCTGCTATCAGGCCAAAGAAGCAGCTGCACTTTTTCCTGACAGATTTTTTTGTCTCTGGAAAAGAGCATCAAGCTCAGCAGTTCTCTTTGCAGAGGGGTGAAATGCTCAACAGTAAGATAGGTGGTGTTACCAATTTTCAAGAAAAAGCCGTTGAGGATAGTAAAATGGAGTAGGGGAATTACTGTGCCGTCATCGGTTAGGTTAACCTTCAAACGCCGGCGGGCCAGTTGCTGGCTGAATACTCTTTGCAGGTCATTAACCACTGCCAGTCTGAGCAGTTCGAGCATTGGTTCGGGCTCCCAGCTCCAGAAATGGTCATACCCATTTTCAGCCATTATGGTCAATGCCTGCTCCAGGTACTGAAGAGCTGATTTTTCCCCATATGATCTGAGCTGGAAGGAGCTCCTCTGCATGAGGCAACATGACAGAAGATAAGGAGAGGGGATCGATTCGGCGAGATCCTGTGCTTTAGCAAAAGCCTCTTTTGCCTGTTTTTTCTTCCGGAGTTTAGCGAAAACCGCGCCAGCCATAATGGAGTGGAATGCCAGATAAAAAGGACCACCGGCATTTTCCCTGAGTCGGGAGGATTCTTCGATTTTTACTGCAGCGCTTTTGGTGTTGCCGTGAATTGCCAGAATATATGCCTGCCACTGCAATAATTGGCTGAGCATGTGCTCTGACTTGGCCGTTGATGATACATTCACCCCTCTATTGATCAGGTCGAGGGCTTTGGAAGTTTCACCCATCGAGAGAAAACAGCTGCATCCCCAGATAAAAAAGTAAGGTCCTGCTATGGTTTGTTTTACCACCTTTTCGTCAATGCTTTTCTGGATCAGCTGCTGCTGGTGGAAGTAGTTGGGTATATCGCCAAACATACTGAGATTGCAGATGTGAAGCACGCGTAAGCTGAGTTTGTTGGATATACCAACCAACGGGTCGTTCATCAGGGAATGGGAATCTTCAACTTCACAGCGAAATCTTTTGCGGTTACCGCTGAGCAATTCGATATATGCCTTGATGAATACTGTGGATGCCATGAAATTATGAATAGAATCATCAGTGGCAATCTGCCGTGCCTTTTCGATATACCATCTAGCCTTTTCCATATCGGCGGAAAAAAAACAGAAACCAGCGGCGAGATTTCTCATGGCCAGGACAGTAATATGGCTGGAAAGATTTTTACGATGCCTGTTCAGTAGTTCTTCCGTTCGCGGCAGCAATGAAGCACCGGTGTGATAACTTCCTGAAACAACAAAATGATAATAGAGGATTGTAGCAATTGCCAGCAGTTCACCGACTTCTTCCCCCGAGCGTACGAAGAGCTGTCGAGCCGCTTCCAGGTGTGGCAGAGTTTTCTGTGGCTGAAAGTCGCTCTGCAGTATCCCTGAAAAAAGAGTGAGCCAGCTGTATTGCAGAAGCGTTTCTTCCGGAATCGATTTGAGCATGGTGAGAATCATCAAGGTTCTGTTCTGTGCTAAAAAATCCACGCCATAGCGATGAAGTAGCCGATCCATCATCTGGTAGTTGCCCCCCTGCTGATAACAGGAAAGTGCTTTATCAATCTGCTCTCTTGCGAGAAAATAGAGAGCCGATTCGGTGTAAATATCCCGAATCTCCTGTTCACTCAATTTTTTTGCTGCACGTGCCTGGAGGAATTCCTGAAAAAGATGATGGAAGCGAAAAGTGATATAATTACTATCGAGATTATAGATGAAAAGGTTTTCCTGGGTCAGATCCCGCAGAATCAAGGCGATACCGGCAATAGCCGTGATACGTCCGGCAAGATCGATATGAATTTCATCAAGAAAAGAAAGTTTGAGAAAGGGAAGGTGAAGTTTCTCCGGAATATGAGAGAAAATTTCATCCTGAAAATACTCAAGCAAATCCTTCTGTGTCGGAGTCCCGGTCAGTTTAAAATTTGTAGCAGAGGCCTTTTCTATGGATCTGCGCCCGGACATGGGATGCGCCGCGAGGACAATGCCCATGACCCAGCCACTCGTCACGTCTTCTATCTTTCGTGCATCGGCGATGCTGATGCTTCTTTTGAACACATCGTTAAAGAGCATCTCGATCTCCGAGCTGGTCAGTGCCAGATCATCGGTTCCCAGGTAGGCAACGGCGTTGCGGTTTCTGATGGTTTTTGATTTGAGCTCAAAGGGATGCCTGCTGGTCAGCACAAAATGAAGTTTCGGCGGGGAAGTATCAAGAAGATGTGCCAGCAGTTGATTGGTCAGATCAGCATTGCTGATAAGATGCAGGTCATCAAAGACTATATAGAGGTTGCCGCGCAGATACCTGTCGACATCATTGAGCAGAATGTTGGTGCACCGCAGCAGATCCAGAGGCCCGATTTCCCCTTTGTTGATGATGGCTTCCAGCCGGGGAGAAGAGAAATTCTCGATGGCTATACCGAGACAGTGAAGAAGTCCGGAAAGCAGCAGGACCGGGTCGACGTCCTCTTTGCCGATCTGATACCAGATGTGGCTGTGCTTGTAATGGTTAATGTACTGATAAGCCAAGGTGGTCTTGCCCTGACCCGCCTGCGCTTCTATGGCAATAATCTTATTGTCCCGTCCTCTTTTCGGCAAGATCTTTTCGATTAGATTGGAGCGGAAGAGGGATTGATTTTCATCAATATGCGGCGGATAAAACTTATTGGAAGGAATCGAAGAGTGAAGCGGTGTCAATGTTGCATTCATAGAACACCTTCTGTTTTTATTTTATCGGGATTGACCGTGATGCCACAAAAACTGCCTGCAAATACCTCTGATAATATTAGATTCTTTTGATGATAAGCGGAGCCTGCCAAGGAACCGTCGTATATTGTTCATCCAGTATGTGTGATTTTTTCCTTCGAGAAAGTCAATTTGAATCAAAGCTTCCTCGACATGCCGGTACATGCCCTCGAGTTCGAATGAGGTGGCAATTTGTGGAGCCGGTTCAATGTCTTTCCGCTCATGAACTAAACCATGATAGATCTCATAACAGTGAATGGCCACAGCCTGAGCCAGATTTAGAGAAGAGAAATCTGCAGTGGGAATGGCGGAGATGTCATGACAATATTTGAGCTCGTCATTGGCAAGCCCGCAGTTTTCCGGGCCAAAGAGAAACGCAACCTGGTTATTAGGAGGAAGCTCGACCATGCCGCTGATAATTTGTCGTGGGCTGCGCTCGGAGCCACGTTGCCGCCCGCGTCTTGCCGTAGTGCCGACAATATAGGAGAAAGGCGCGACTGCCGCTTCCAGACTGCTGTGCAGCTCCATCGAGTCAATAAGATGGACTGCTTTGTGTGTAGCCATTTTGGCCATTGCTTCATATTCGGGAGGATGATCACGAACAATAATAAGCCGCGAAAGCCCCATATTGAAGGCACTGCGTGCCGCTGCACCGATATTTTCCGGGAATTTGGGTTGAACCAGTATTATGGCTATATTGTTAAGAACGGAGTTTTCTGTCGGCATTGACGTTATTAGAATCTGGCGCTTTGGGCACAGGGGAGACTTGTTGATTGACTACTCCCCCCCCAACAGCACGGTGGGCTGGGGGAGTAAATTGGTGAGTATAAAAGGTGAGGGTCTAGCTGGATTGGTTCGCCTTTACACCATCTTCTATTGAGATACGGCTGATTTTTTCATACTCCTCGGCCTGTTTATCGGGAGTAGAAGGCATCAGCCTTTTGAGAAGAGGGACGACGCCCCTTTCTGATTTTTCAAACAGTTCTTCTGCTTCCTTGATGGTTATCTGCCAGGCAGGTGCAAATCCGGGTGCTTTTTCAAACATAATGTCAAGGGCGGTCTGGTAGACATAATATTGTCTGATTTCCTTGCGTCCCGGTTTCTGGTTCAGCGATTGAACTGTGATCTGCAGGTTATCTCTTTCCTGCTTCAGCCGCTCGAGCTCATGTTTCCTCCGCTCATTTTCCGCGGAATCGATCTCCAGTTTGGTGTGAAGGTGCGATCTCAGGCGGTCTACTTCCTTGGTCAATTCCCTCCGGCGGAGAAAACCACGAATGTATATAACCATACATAAGATAATACCCAAAGCCAGACCTTTGGCAAAAGGGTTATTGACGATCGACATCAGCCAGTTGGTTTCTTCCATCAGCTACTCCTCCAATATGAATATTTTCACCCGCGTGCGCTCTTTTGTTGCAGGATATGGTTTTCTCGGTACTCTTTCAATAAAGAATAATAAATCTCTTTATGCGAAATATTGTACCAAGTCAAGCTGCAAAAGCAAAGCCCTGTTTCTTCCCGCACAATGCCCTGTGTGATTCATTTACTATTCTCCCGGGCCGGAGCAAAGTTGATTCTTCTGCGGCGATGATCGACATCCACGAGGGTGACATCGAGCGAAGCACCAAGCTGATAGATCTTTCCGCTTATTTCTCCAATGAGTCTGTATCGCTTGATATCGTAGAGATAATAGTCATCGGTAAGTGTTGAAATATCTATCGAGCCACTGACAAACAGATCAAGAAGCTCAACAAAGAGAACATTTTCGCTGACTCCGGATATCACGGCCTTAAAGTTCTCTCCTATGTATTGCTCCATAAAAAAGACCTTCAATCTGTCGTTGATGTCTCTTTCAGCTGTCACCGCCGCTCTTTCCCGGCTGGAGAGGTGTTCGGCCTGCTCCTTGAAGGATGGCCTTTTTTCACTATCTTTAATGGGCTTGTGCTGCAGCAGGGCATCCAGGAAGCGGTGAACCATAAGGTCAGGATACCGTCTGATCGGAGAGGTGAAATGGGTGTAGTCGGTGGCCGCCAGTCCGAAATGCCCCTTGTTTTCAGGATCATAGCGTGCCTGCTGCATGGTGCGCAGCAAAAGATTGTTGACCACATACTCGCCAGGACTGCCATTGACAATTTCCAGTACCTGGCCAAACCATCGCGGTTCGGCGCTGACTTTGGGCAGATCGATGCCCAGCGTTGCGGCGAAGGAGGCGAATTCCTCGACTTTCTCGGGAGACGGTTTTTCATGAATACGATAGATAAAGTCAAGGTTTCGTGCGGTAAAGAGCTCAGCTACTGCCTCATTTGCGGCCAGCATGAATTCTTCGATTATCAGATGAGCAAAGTTTCGCTCTTTTCTTTTGATGGATCTGATCTTGCCGTCTTCTTCGAGCGAGACTTCGGGTTCTGGGATATTGAAGCCGATGGAACCTCTGTCCATGCGCCGCTTATGCAAGGCTTGAGCTAGCTCTCCGGCCCATTTCAGGGGGTTGAGAAATTCTTTATGGAGTCGCCGTACCTGCGGATCTTTGTCGATCAGAATGTTTTTAACTGTGGTGTAGGTGAAGCGATGTTTGCTACGCATTATCGACTTGCCGAATGTCTTCGAGTTGAGCTTGCCGTCACTGCTGAAGTCTAGAATAGCGGAGAAGCTCAGTCTGTCTTCATCCGGTACAAGACTGCAAAGGTTATTGGAGAGCTTCTCCGGCAGCATGGGAATAACTCTTCCGGGAAAGTAGATGGAGGTTCCCCGCAGATACGCTTCCTTATCCAGGGGAGTATCAGGTCTGACGAAGTGTGAAACATCGGCAATGGAAACATAGAGTCGATAGCCGCCCCGCGTTTTTTCAACGGCAATGGCATCGTCAAAATCCTTGGCTGTTGCACCGTCGATGGTAACATGTGCTACTTCCCGGAGATCGAGCCGGTCGGCTGTTTCAGCTATATTGAAGGACAGGGCCTCCGCCTCCTGCACAACCGGTTCCGGGAAAATATGGGGCAGGTTGTGTTTTTCAATGACCATGCGCATCTGCACATCGATGTTCTGCGCCGAACCCAGAACTTCGCAGATTTTGCCTTGCACGAATCCTTTCTCAGAAGGTTCGGGCAGGATCTGCACGATAACTACGTCGTTTTCCGCTATGTTGTCAGCGATTGCTTCGACAATGGCAATGGTCGAGGGATAGCGCGGGTCTTCCGGGATAACTCTGGGCGGATTGCCTGCTTTAAAAAAACCAGTGAGTTTTTCTGAGGAGCGTTCGAGAATCGAGAGAATTTCCGCCTCAGGCCTGCCGTCCCTGCGAACTTTGTTAACGCGTATAAGGACGATATCGCCATGATTCGCGGTCCCCATATTCCGCACAGTCAGAAAGGGATCCTTTTTGTAATCGGCGGCCTCGGCAGGATGGAGATCAATGACAAATCCAAATCCTCTGGGGTTTTTTTCTATTTTTCCGGTGAAGATATGTCCTTTATTATTAAGGCGAAAGCGTTTTTTTCCGGCAGAGACCAGTTCCTCCCTGCGAACCAGCTCGGCAACAGCCTCTTCGGTTTCCTTTTTTGCCGGAAGATATTGAGATAATGCTTCCTGAATTTCCGACAGGTTGACAGGTTCCCGTTTCATGGCGACAAAGGACAAAATGGAGGTTGGAAGAGACTGCGAGAACCCCTGGAGTTTGTTTTTCCTGGTGGTCCGTGGTTGATGTTGCTTTTTTTCTTTGAAAAGCTTTCTTTTTTTAGCCATTTAGGTTTTTTCTTTTCCCTGATAGTGGAATTTTGTTAGAGTGTGGGCATTACCAGCGACAGGACTTACAGTATGTCATTGAAATGGAAAGCCGGGAGCCGTGAGTATTGAAGTGGTTTTCCATAAAGGTTATGTTCTCTTCTGGCTCCATTTAAGGAGTGTTTCTATCATCATAGCATAGGAGCACACGCAAAAAAAGCAATATAGTTGAAATTTAGATACCTTCTGGAAGTTGAGCGAGGCAGTACGTATATGCAGCATATCCCTTTTGACCTGGAACTCTATCGCAGACAAATGCACGGCTTAATCGGCGGCAGACCTGATGAGCAAGTGTTCTGGGATGCCCTCAACTTTGCCACCGAGGCCCATGACGATCAGTGGCGCAAGTCTGGAGATGCCTATATCCTCCATCCCTGTTCCGTGGCCAATATTCTCGCCGCTGAAATGGATATTCTTCATCCGGAGATACTTGCCGCCGCCCTCCTTCATGATACTGTCGAGGATGTTGAGGAGGTAACCGGAGAGGTTGTCGGTCAAAAATTCGGACAATATGTCCAGGCCATCGTCGAGGGTTGCACCAAGGTAACTCAGTCATCCGGGGACAAACAGTCTCATTATAAACGGGTTCATCGAAAAATATTCTCCGGAGCAGCGCTGCGGCCCGAAGTTATGCTGGTAAAATTGGCAGACAGGCTGCACAATCTGCGTACACTGAAAGCGATGCCCAAGAGAAAGCAGCAGAAAATCGCCGATGAGACGCTGGATATTTATGCGCCGCTAGCCACTGTTTTCGGATTGTTCAATATGAAGCGAGAGATGTACAATCTTGCCCTGACCTACAAATTTCCTAAACAATGGGTTAAGTTAGACGTCCATATCAACACCCTCAAGCAGGCGGTGGCTCCTAAAGAGATTGTCGAAACTCTGCGGCTTAAGGCCCAGGAAACACTTCCAGAGACAAAAGTTGATCTGCGCGTCAAGGAGCTGTGGGCCTATTACGATCATAACAATCGCATACTTCTTCAACAGATAGATTTTCCTTATGAGATTTTGATAGTCGTGAATGACAGTCACGCCTGTTATCAGGCACTCGGTGTTGTCAATCAGACATTTCGGCCGATCCCCAGGACAATCAGGGACTTTATCGCCAACCCCAAGCCCACCGGTTATCAGGGCCTTCATGCCCGTGCCATAATCAAAGGGCAGCGCTATCTGTTTAAGATACGAACCGAGGACATGGCCCGGCGCGCTCAGCGCGGGCTTTTCCGGAACTGGAGCTCGAAAAATCGCAAACAGGGAAGATTTATCCATGAAATAAAGGAGCTATTTGATGTTATCGGCTCAGATGTCTCGGTTTCTTATCGTGATGTCATTGCTGCAAGCGGCAAAAAGGAGATATATACCTATACCCCAAAGGGAGATCTGATTTGTCTGCCTCTGCACTCCACTGTTCTCGACTTTGCCTTCCGGGTACACACCGATGTAGGGCACTCCTGCATGGGCGCCATGGTCGGTAATATCCGCAGAAGCGCCGGCCATATTCTCAAAGACGGTGACATGGTGCGTATCATCAGATCGGCAAAGCCACTGCAGTTCGATCCGGATATTCTCGATCTCTGCAAGGTGCCCAGGACCCGGGCTGAATTATCGAAAGGCTTTCGCGGACGCAGGCGAAAGGTTGCCAGGGATGTCGGTTATTCAACCCTCATCCAGGAAATGAAGCGATATGGAATCCCTCTTGATTTCCTTAAGAGTTTTGAAATGCAGCAAATCTATAATTTCTTCTCGCTGAAGGATGCGGATGAGCTGTATGAACATATTGGTGATGGTCGTCTGCGTCTACCGGAGATCATCAACCGGTTCAGACATGAATTTCATCTTGAAAATCTTAAAGTTGTCCCTCAAGGCGAGGAATATAATACCATTGAGCTCACTACCCTTGATCCCGTCACCATCAAACTGTCATCCTGCTGTAAGCCACTGCCTACCGAGAAAAATAATTGCGCCCTCTTGACTCGCGAGCGCCTTTCCATCCACAGGAAAGCCTGCAAGCGTCTTGAAGAGATAAAATTCCTTCGGGAAGATGCCGTCAATGTTGTCTGGAAAACCCAGGAGACCCCGATAAAGAAGCCGCAATCGATTCATATTCTTGAGGCAAAACGTCAGAGAATTATGATGATAACCGGAGTGGCTCCCGTGGAGATGATCATCTCGGAGCTTTCAGTTGTCTCCTCCAAGCCCACTAAAACCCCAGCCTGGGAACTGAATTTTGAGGTGCCAAACCTCGCCATTCTCAGCAATGTCCTGAAACACTTTGAGAAATCAGGAATCCGGTTCGAGTTCGAGTTTGACTATTAACCCAGCAGCTGACTGGACAAGAATCCGTCATTAAAAATGGCGGCGCGATAAACTCCGACTTCGAGAAGGTCCGGCCTGCCTAGCCTTATATATCAAGCTTTCTACGAGTTCATCACTACATTTTTTCAGTATCCGTTTGCTGCGGTTGTCTGCAGTATTTGCTGAGAACTCTCGTCAACATATCCGGCAGATCGTTCTGCTGACGTGAGCTTCTGTGAAGCTGTTTCAGGGTTTTTTCAAGGGTTAGTACTTCCCCTAAAAAGACATGTCGCAGAATGAGTGAAATAAGCCTGGTGATGGTGGTGAGATTGGATATCCGGGTTTGCAGGTGATGGTCTCGGTCAAAGGCGGTGGAGGCAAAAATCTCCACCGGTTGATTATCAATTTCACTGATCGATACATACCATTTGTTTTTGTCACAATCGGTGGTACGAAAACGGACCGCATCAAGTACTTCAGGCAAGCCGTCGAATCGAGGCGACCGGCTGCTGTCATTGCCCGTAAAAACGGTTTCCGGAGCGACATCGATCCCGGCGAGTTTGAAAATTCGTGCCAGTTTGTTGGGGTCCCGGTGCAATGTATTTGCAATAAGAAGACATTCTTCGCAAAGTTCATTGCCGGCAATTTCATGCACAGGTTTATCTGCACCGCAGCCATCGCATCTTTCAATATTAATTGTTGGTGTCATATTTCCATTTTCCGTCGGGATATGTTTTGAGGATATAATCCTGTAAATGTTTTCTAAATTCTCTGCCTGAAATTTCGCAGGCGCCATAGCGCAAAAGATGCTCAGTCATCATCTGACAGTCTATAAGTCTGAACTGCCGTCTCTTCAGGTAAATAACGAGCGAGGCCAGGGCAATTTTAGAAGCGTTTGACAGTCGGGTAAACATTGATTCACCGAAAAAGACACGATCCAGCGCAACACCGTAGAGGCCGCCGGCAAGTATCTCACCTTGCCAGCATTCAATGGAATGTGCATATCCCAGTTTGTGCAGCAACTGATAGGCTTTCTTCATTTCTGCTGTTATCCAGGTCTCTTCGCCTTGCTCCTTGCGAATAGTAGCACAAGACTCGATCACCTGGTCGAAGGCCTCATCCATGGTAACCCGATATAGGGGCTTTTTCATATACCTTCCCAGTCTTTTCTGAATCCGGAACTTCTCCGGATAAATCACAAATCTGGGTGAGGGGGACCACCACAGAATCGGATCTCCGTCAGAAAACCAGGGAAAGATTCCCAGCCTGTATGCAGCTATGAGGCGTGCCGGGCTCAAGTCTCCGCCAACCGCCAGCAATCCATTCTCTTCAGCCAAACCTGGCCTTGGAAAAATAATATCATCAGTCAATCGAAAAACAGGCATGTGGAAATTTACTCCCGGCATTCATCTATGTCAATCAGCTTCGCGCGATACGACAAATTCCCGACCACCTCACAGTGCAAAAACTTGCAAGGCTCAGGAGAGCGGTGTCGGCCCTCAAACGATCACACTATATGGAGCTGTGCTGTTTTTCAGCTTTTCAATACGATCATCATCATACCCATGACGATAAGGAAGAGATAGACGGTTTTCAAATAGATTTTTCCAGCAAGGAAACGATAGCAGAACGAGCCGAGGAGTGTGCCGGCAAAGACGAAGGGAGAGGAATAGAGGAAGGATATTAAAACAGACTGGGTGGTCAGGCCGCTTATCCCATGAGCCGTGGCTACCATAATGGAATTGAAGAGAAAAAATCCGGTAAGTGTGGCTTTGATATAATCCTTACTCCAGCCGGTCAGGGTAGTGTATATAATGGCCGGTGGTCCTCCGGCGCTGAAGGCGGATCCTATTGCTCCGGAGCAGAACCCGGCGAGATACCCCCAGCCATGGTGGATCGCTCTCGGCTTTGGGGTAAAAAAGAGATTATAGGAGCTGTAGCAGATGAGAAGAATGCCGAGCAGCAGTGCCATTGTCTCTGACTGGACATGTTTAAGCAGTGTGGCCCCGACGGCTATTCCCGGAAGCGTTGACAGGCACAGGGGCAGGAGTTTCCTGATATCCAGATGAGATTTGAGCTTCAAAGTCAGCAGGGAGGTAATAATAAGGCTGGTGAGTACAGAGAGCGGAATGGCGAATTTGATGTCGACTACCAGGCAGAGCAGCGGAATGGCGATGAGTGCCGAACCAAATCCGGTCAGTCCCTGCACGAACGCCGCCAGGAAGAAGATCATGCCTATTGCAAATATCATGGTCATTGTGAGCCTGTATCAAGAAAAATCTTGTGCTGTTGGAAAGCTGGGATAACATTAAAGACTATGGGAATCTGTTGTGGAAAACGTATTGTTGATTCGCTTGAACCTTGGTACTATTATGCACTTTTCATCAATTTACACTATTGTTATTTTGGGTGCAATCTATCGTTTTTTTAAGATCTTATCAGCAACATATACCATATCATGGATAAAAAAATAGACAACCCGTCCGGTGATCCTGCTCCCTTTCAGGACCGGGTGAGCGTAAATGTGTTCTTTTCCGGAGCACAGCGGCGAAAACTTCTCGATGAAATAAAGAAATCCATCGCCGACGGCATTCCGGTAATTACCCTGACCGGAGAAGAGGGAACCGGCAAGACCATGATCTGCAGAATGGTGGAAAAAGAGGTGCAGGCACAAATCACGTGTGTTTACCTGCCTAATACCTTGGAATCGTTCGACGATGTTGTCCGTGTATTAGCACTGAAGATCGGTACGCCTAGTGCGGACAAACCGGAAACGACAACAATTCTTGTTGATGAAATTGCCCGTACCCTGGAAGAAAATGACAGCCGTCTTGTTGTTGTCTTTGACCAGACCGAGAGAATGTATCTGGCAACCATCGAGAGAATCCGCAAAATGCTTGATAGAATGAATGTCAACTCGACTCTGTTGCAGATAATATTTGCGGGACGCAAGAGTCTGCTGGAAAATCTCGGGCAGCTTGAAATCTGCAATTTTCAGGATGTTGAGGAAAAACATTTCAGCTTGAACCTCCTCGGTCTTTCGGAAACCTATGCCTACCTGAACCATTGCGCCAAACAACGATCACCAGGCCGTGGTAAAAATATTTTTACACCGGAGGCCGCCAAAAAGATATTCAGCATGGCCCAGGGTAATCTGCGGATGACTAATATGCTGGCCGTCAAGTCCCTGGATGCTGCTGATTCCGAGACCTCTTTTATGGTCCTCCTCGATAACGTCAGCGGCAAAGAAGAGGCCAAGCTGGAGAGATGGGAAAAATTATGGTCGCAGGCACGGCTGCCTGGGTGGAGATGGAGTTTGGGCGGTGGCGGTTTGCTTGTACTGGTTGTATTTTTCCTTCTTGTCGGAGGAGGAGAACAGCAAGAGAGTCCTCACGTGGCCATTGAAAAAAGGCTTGAGAATACTGCACCCGAGGAAAAAGCGCAGGAGACCGTAGCGGAGCAATCTGAAGCCGCTCCTGAAAAAAAGCGCAGCGGCAGCAAGTTAGCCGCAGTGGATAAGAATACGGCCCCGAAGGTATTGCCTGATAATGTCAGGGATAATTCAGATGTACCGGTAATATCAACGGAGACAGAAAATAGAAGGCAGCTCCCTGCAAAAGAGATCCGGCTGCCGGTAGAGCAAAAGGAAGGAAATCGTCCAGAGAAGGCTGGAGACATTCTTTCAGTAGCCGCTGCGGATCAGCGTGCAGAGCCTGCAAAACCGAAGGCCGATAAGATGGTGCAAGAAGGCAAGCCCGAGGCAGCAGCAACAGCCACCGCTAATCCGGTTATATCACCGCGGATTGAAAAACCCGCCATTGGCACTGCCGAAAAAACCGAGGTAATCGAAGAGATCTCCAAGATAGCCGCGCAAGCGCTTGTGGTTAAAGAAAAATCGGAGGCAGCAGCGGAATGGTCGGGAAATTCGTCTCAAGCCGACATCGTCCGGGAAGAGATATCTGATAGTGCTCTGGCGTTGACTCCGGTTCCGGTAAAGGTGGAAAATATGATGGATGAGGTGATAGAGGAGGAAGGAGCGAGTGAGGTCGAACCGGTAGTGTTTGCAGGAATGAAGAAAAGGCTGCCTCCGCCGCGGGCGGACATTGGAGGAGCAAAGGAAATAGTGAAGATAGCTCCAGCCAAAATCAAGATTGCCGTTGCCCCGGAAAACCTGGTGAAAGAGCCAGTCTCGTCGGAACAAAACATCTCTGCCGTCAGTCTCTTCGAGATGCGGGAAGCGGCAGGAGGGAAATGGCTTACCGGTCAAGCCCGCGGTAGCCATACCGTCCAGCTCATGGCGCTCACTGCTGAACATGCAGAGGACAATTTAAGGGGAAGGTTCGAACAGCAAGAGTATCGAGAGATTGCCGACAATATTTTTATTGTCAAGGGTAACGCCTCGACTGTGTATGTGTATTATGGAGAATATCCTGATTTGGATTCGGCACGGCAGGCGAGAAACAGTCTACCCGTATTTCTACACAAACATGATCCTTATGCGGTTTCGGTGGAGGGTGCGATTGCCAAAGCCGTATCGGGGCAATAACCGCTGCAGCGACCAAACGCGTCCATCCCGGCGACCGCGATGATTTTTACGAGATAACCAATAATGACTATTAGAGTTGCAATAAACGGTTACGGCCGTATAGGCCGATGCGTTCTCCGGGCGCTATATGAGTCCGGCTACCGTGACCAGGTGAAGATTGTCGGTATTAATGAATTGTCGGAAATCGACTCTCTTGTTCACCTGACCAGGTTTGATTCTACGCACGGCACCTTTACGGGAGAAGTCATCCGTGGTGATGGAGTAATCTACGTCAACGGCGATGAAATCATGGTCTATTCCCAGCGTGATATACGCCGGATCAACTGGGGTGATCTGAGAGTCGATATTGTCCTCGAATGCAGCGGCAGTTATTCGGAGAGATGTTTCGCCCAACAACATATTGACCAAGGCGCGGCCAGGGTTATCTTTTCCTGCCCGGCAACGCGTGACGTCGATGCTACCATCGTCTACGGTTTCAACGAGCGAACCTTGAAAAAGGAACATCGGATTATTTCAAATGCTTCATGCACGACCAACTGTTCTGCCCATGTTATAGATCTACTGGACAATCGTCTGGGAATAGAGGAAGGCATCATTACTATTGTGCACTCTTCGATGAACGATCAGCCGGTGATCGATGCTTATCACAATCCGGATCTTCGCAAAAGCAGAAGTTCCGGCAATTCCATCATCCCCGTCAGTACAGGGCTGGCACAGGGAATCGCACGGCTTTTCCCTCATCTTGCCGAACGCTTCGAGGCCGTTTCCCTGAGGGTTCCAACCATGAATGTCTCATTGATGCAGCTCAGCGTAAAGGTCAGAGAGGGTACGACCGCTACGGTTGTAAACAACATTCTCAGGCAGGAGGCCGAAGGACGGCTTGACGGTATTCTCGGTTATACCGAATTACCGCTTGTTTCCTGCGATTTTAACCATAATCCATGCTCTGCCGTGGTTGACGGCTCCCAGACTCTGGTGAGCGGCGCCTCTCTGGTTACCGTTATTGCCTGGTTTGATAATGAATGGGGCTATGCCAACCGTATGCTGGATACCGCCCTGGCCCTTAGCCGGGCTCCAGAGTGATCCCCTACCATCAAATTGCTGGGAAGTTATACATGATGGACATGTAAAATACCCTGCCCCCAGCGTTGCAGAGGCTTGCATGCAGGTGGGCAAGATATTCGGAGAGTTTCTGCGTAGGCGGACCATTACTTAATATTTTAAGGAATATTCTTCAAAAATACGGTAAAGAGATGCGGGGCATATTGCTTTTCTGAACCATTCAACGTATAAATTGATGGTCCTGTTTCACTGTCATCGGATCATCCCGGAAGAATCTGCTCTTGCAGAATAATAATCCATTGCAATGAATTGCTGCCTCTCAAGATTCACAAAGAAAGCCCTGGTAGTGGTTGTGCTCCTCTTTTCCCCAGTAAGCCTCTCTGCCCGGGAAAAGGTGGTGGCCCTGGCCACCCTAACTGATTTTCCTCCTTTCTGCTTCAATAAGCAAAACTCCCTGCCGCTCAATAAGGAGATAGTGCCACCGGGAGAAGATTCGGTACAACTTCAGGGCTATAGCTGGGATGTGGTTCGTGAGAGTTTTCATGAACTCGGTTATACCATAGAGTTGTATATTCTCCCATGGGCCAGGGCTATACATTACTTGAAAAGCGATAGGGTTGATGCCGTTTTCCCCGCCAACAGAACGGAAGAACGGGAGAGAAACTTCAGTTACTCAAAGGAGTATGTTGACAGTATCAACATGGTTGTTTATGCGACGGCGGATTCCAAAATAGTGTGGAGCGGCCTCGACTCCCTGAATGGTCTGAATGTCGGCGCTGTGAGGGGATGGGCCTATGGCAAAAAATGGGAGAGCAACAAGAAGATCAACAAGGACTTCATGGACACCATTTTTCAGAGTTTTCAGGTTCTGGAGAAAAAACGGCTGGATGCCGTGGTCGGCTATGAAATAAACTATGATTATGTATTGGAAACTCATGGGGTAACGGAGAAGTATAAAAAATTAGGACACTTCGACATAGTTGAGGAATATCTGCTGGGAAAGAAAAATAATCCTGAGACCCTGGAGGTAATCAATGATTTTGATCGTGGTCATCGACTGGTCGAGCAGCGGGGTGGCCTTGAGGCGATTGGCAGGAAGTGGCAATAGGTCGTTTAATGAACTCATATTTAAAATACCATCAATCGGCAACGAGGAGTAGCCTCAGTCGTCGTTTCAGTGCCACCCTTTCCGTAGTTGTCCTAATAATCCTGCTTTTCTTTTTGCTTGGAGGCGCAGCCTATAATTATTACAAAATCCAGAGAGATCTCAACAGGCAGCTCGCCAATACTCTGGAACTTGCAGAAACCAGTCTGCCTACTGCTGTCTGGCAGATGGATCGTAGTTCAATGGAGGACATCCTTGAGGCTATCCTGGTAAATGATGCCATTGTTTCGGCACGAATAATCACCGATAATATTCTGGCGGCAGCCAAGGCTCAACCGCAATATGAGGCCCTCGATTTTTCTTCGTTCCGGGATTCAGAAAAATATACCGTGAAATCCGTGGCGGTTACACGGATGGGGGAAAATGTCGGTCTTTTTGAAGTGGCCATCTCACGCGCTCAAATGACACGGGGGGTGCTCGCCACCGGCCTGACCGTTTTAGCGCTGGTCCTGGTGTTGTGTCTTGCCATTCTAATGACATCCGTCCTTATAACCAGACGCTATGTATTTGAACCGCTGATGCGGCTTGAGAGCCATGCCAAGCAGATCGCCGGAGGTAATCTGGAGAGCAGTATAGAGATTGAAGGCAATAATGAGTTTGCCCGGCTTGCTGCAGCTTACAACTTTATGGCCAATCAGCTGAAAATCAGTTTTGACACCTTGGAGCAAAAGGTGATGGAACGTACAGCTGATCTCTACCTCGCTAAGACTGAAGCGGAAAAAATGAACCAGGATCTGCGAGTGGTCGGAGCGGAACTGCAGGCCCTGCTCGACAACTCTCCGGTGGGTATACTCTTTGTCGGCTTTGATCGCAGAATACAACGGGTCAACCCTGAAATTACACGAATCACCGGGTACGGAAATGAAGAGTTGATCGGCTACACCACGGAAAAGCTCTATCCTTCCAGAGAAATATTTCTCACTCTTGGAGAAACCTATTATCCGATTCTCCGCAAGCAAGGTTTCTGCCAGTCTTATTCCGAGCTTCAAACAAAAGATGGCAGGCTGATAACGTGCTACTGGCGGGGAAGGACCGTAGTTGTAGAAGGTGGAGTCGAGGGTGTTATCTGGAGTTTGGAGGATGTCTCCATACGTCTGAAGATGGAAGAAGAGCTGCTCAAAGTTAAGAAACTGGAGTCCATTGGTGTACTGGCCGGTGGAATAGCCCATGATTTCAATAATCTCCTACTCGCCATCATCGGCAACATCTCACTGGCCCGGCGTTTTATCGGCAAAGACAGCCGGGTGGATGATCTCCTTGTATCCGCCCAGAAGGCCTCGAACAGAGCGAAAGATCTCACTGTAAAGCTGCTTACTTTTGCCAGCGGCGGAGATCCGGTAAAATCCGCTGAACCACTGCCGCAGCTCCTGGAGGAGTCGGCTTCATTTGTACTCTCCGGAAGCAATGTGAAGTGTATTTTTAATTTTAGCAGGGACCTGTGGCCGGTAAACATGGACAAGACCCAGATCAATCAGGTTATTCAGAATCTTGTCCTCAATGCTGATCAATCGATGCCCGAGGGCGGTTTGATCACAATTTATTGTGAAAATATCAATGTCTCTCCTGGAGAATTTCCTGCCCTGCAGGGTGGCCGGTATGTCAGGGTCTCCGTAACGGACAGTGGTATCGGCATACCGCAGAATATCCTGGGAAGGATCTTCGACCCCTATTTTTCCACCAAGGAAAAGGACAGCCATAAGGGCAGCGGACTCGGCCTGGCTATCGTTCATTCCATCATTTCCAAACACGGCGGGACCATAACGGTTGACTCCTCACCCGGAACCGGCAGCACCTTCGTCATCTATCTGCCTGCGATGGAAACAGGAAATACTGCGGCTGCAGTGCCGGAAGAGGTAGTGAGTCACGGCAGAGGACAAATACTGGTTATGGATGATGAGGAAATGATCCGTAATGTAGTATGCAGGATGCTGGATCACCTGGGATTCAGAACCGTCCAGGCCGTGGACGGGAGGGAGGCCCTTGACTTGTACAGTAAATATTTCGAAGCCGGCGAGCGCTTCGACGCCGTTATCATGGATTTAACAATTCCGGGAGGTATGGGCGGAGAAGAGGCCGTACAAAAAGTTCTTGCCATTGATTCCGAAGCTAAGGTTATCGTTTCCAGCGGCTATTCAAGGGATCCTATTCTGGATAATTATTCATCGTTCGGATTTTGCAATATCGTCAGTAAGCCCTATCAGCTACACACTTTGTCAAGAGTGCTGACCCAGACACTTTCTTTAGACGGAGCAAAAATCTATTAATGGCTGCATCATTGGGTGGGATGTTGTAGATGATATTTACTTAAATAACTTTGAGCCATGGCGACCGCTATAATTTGCATGAACAGGAGAGTTCGCCGGAAAATCTATCCATGGCTTGCGCACCTGTTTATTTGTGCGGTAATATTCATGGAATGGGCCACGGGAAATGGTAGCATCAACTTTGATGACTCGTAAAAAGCTCGATCTACGTCGTTTCAGATACTACGCCTGGTATATCAAGCTTTCTCGAAGTCCGAGTTAGTGCCCGTAAGGGTGCTTATCGCAGAGTCCATCCCGGCACCTTCGATGATTTTTTCACGAAATTATCAACTTTGAATACCCGATAATATATAGCGGGAAGAGAGCAGGCAATTTCTATTATGAAAAACGATAGTGATAGACGAATATTTCAGAAAATACTGCATTTTGCCAGCCTGGAAAACAAGGATGTCCTAGAAATAGGCTGCGGCAACGGGCGCATCACCTCTCTGTTGGCTGGTAAACCGAAGCATCTGATTGCTTGATCCAGAAAAAGTCAAAGAGGCACGAGAGACTATATCGGGAGTAGATTTCCGCATAGGCTCCGGCGAAAATCTGGAATTTGCTGATGGTTGTTTTGATCTGGTTATATTCACTTTTTCCCTTCATCATCAGAATAGCGAAACAGCCATTGGGGAAGGCGCCAGGGTTCTCAGAAAAGGTGGGAGAATGCTGATCATAGAACCGGTCAATGATGGTGAAATCGAACGGTTATTCGGTCTGCTAAGAGATGAAACCAATGAGATCGTACAGGCGCAAAAAGCAATCGATTGACAGCAATTTGTATCTGGAGGACACTCAAAAATTCACCGCCGAATGGAGTTTTGATAACAAAGAAGACCAGGTGCAGAGTGTTTTTCTCACTACGATATGCCGTTCGACGCCGATATTGCCACACGTATAGCTGGTTTTATAGGGCAGAAATCAGGAGATGTACCTATCGTGCTCTACGACAGCATGGTAATTCAGACTCTTCTCAAGTCGGAATTGACGGTTCTGGAATCACCCGATATCCTTCACGCATAATTTATATGGAGAGTGATATGACAAAGATTTTTTCATCAACGATTACAGGTGTTCTCCTCTGTATCTGCTGGCTATGCCCTCTGGCTGTCAATGGTGCTGATTACTCCGGGCTTTCTAAGGGACAGGTTCTGTATGTACCTGCCTATTCTCACATTTACAGCGGCAACAAAGAGAAACCTTTTCTGTTGACAGTGACACTGAGTGTCAGAAATATTGACCCGAAAAATCCCATCAGGCTAATGCTGGTGGATTATTATGAGACTCAGGGAAAGCTGTTGAAGCAGTATGTTTTTGAACCGGTGCAGTTAAAGCCCCTGGATTCCCAGCGCTATATCATAGCTGAAAAGGACGAAAGCGGCGGGTCGGGTGCAAATTTTCTGGTTGAATGGCAATCCGATATCCCTGTTAATCCGCCCATTGTTGAATCGATCATGATAGGAGCACAGTTTCAGCAGGGAATTTCCTTCACTTCCCGCGCCAGGGAAATACTAGAGACGAAGTAAACGTGTAACTCGCAAAGAGGCTGATCACATACTGAACCATTATTCCTGATGAATACCAAGAGGAGAGACCGATGAGTGATTGTATCTTCTGTAAAATAATTGCAGGCGAAATTCCTTCAAAAAAACTGTATGAAGACGACGATGTCCTGGCCTTTTGGGATATTTCTCCCCAGGCGCCTGTCCACTTTCTTGTTGTTCCGAAAAAACATATTCCAAGACCCGTGGATGTTAAAGAAGACGATGACTCGTTAACCGGTAAACTGTTCCGCATTGGGGCTCAAATTGCCGAAGAAAACGGAGTCGGGGATGATTACAGGGTCATCTTTAATAACGGTGCAAAGTCCGGTCAGGAAGTTTTTCACCTGCATATGCATATCTTGGGAGGGAAGGGGAAACCCTGGGCAATGTAAAAAACCTTCAGCGAATGGCCAGCCGGGGACTGTCATTCCTTAGGAACGGTAAATTGCGGAATACGTAACCGGCAATCCGGTAATGCATAAAAAAGTGGAAATTACATCGTTAAAAAGATAGGGTGTGCCCATATAATAATTGTAACGTCGACAGATTGCGAGGTAGGACTCGCCCAATAGGCGTTATTGCGAAAAAACATCCTATTTACTATATACGAAACGCTGAAAGCAATATTACGAAATAAATCGGAAAATCCTTCCACCAGGAATACGAACATCATGAGTGAGAATGCCGTCTATAAGGAACTGAAGAAGCAGATTATTTTGTTGGAACACAAACCGGGATCGGTGCTGCGGGAGAAGGACGTCATGGAAAGCTTCGGTGTTAGCCGCACACCGGTACGTGAAGCACTGATGCGTCTGGAAATGGAAGGACTGGTGAGGATTATCCCGAATGTCGGCACTATTGTGGCCGATATAAGTTTTCAGCAACTCAAGGATGTCTTTGAAGTTCGATCCTACCTTGTGAAACTCTCCGGTCAGTTGGCTGCCGCCAGAATTACCGAGGAGGAGCTTGCGGAGGTCCGCCTGCGCATTGCCGACATGAAAGAGACGAAGGATCCCAAGACCTTGATGCGTCTCGACGGGGAACTGCACTCGATTATAAACGGGGCAACCAAAAATGAGGTTCTTTTTAAGATGTTGAAGACGCTCCATGATCAGGCCGTAAGAATCTGGACTTTTTCTCCGGAAGAGGCAACGCATTGGGGCGAGTTCGTAGGTGAGTTTGAAGAAATTGCGGCGGCCCTGGAGAAACACGATGGAGAAGCCACAGCGAAGCTTCTTGAAAAGCACACCAAAAGATTTGTAGAAAATATTCGCAGTCAGTTGATTTAGGCCCGGCAGGGTCGGACTCTTTATCTTTACAGCCCCCATCCCTGAAGAGAAAAATGTTTGACGTTGTAACGGCTTAAATTGCCTGTGTATTTATTCCCGCTGTGTTGCAAAAAACATAACATCGTTACGGTGGATTTTTCCAAACCTGTACCCCTAATCCTCAGCTCAAGGCCGGGACTGCTCTTTTCACGGGTCTCTGCAGCCCGGACGGTTGCCGCAAAGCCCCATGGGCGGGTTTATGGCGTCCCGATGGAAAGAGCGGTCCCGGCCTGGGCCAGAAAAATTGCGATTTTTTCGACATTCAAGGCGCTACTCCGGTTATGTCTCCCCGAGCGGCGTAAGAATTATCAATGCGCTGGCGCCACACACAATATTTTACACTCCAATAATAATCTTGTTATCCCTATAACTGCAGGCGCCGCATATCATGGACGCCAGTCCACTAACGAACAGCACCATTTTCATGTTTTTCGTTAAGAAATCTGTGCCTGTTTTAGCTCACTGAATACTGCTCTGCCATTCTTTCCGCATTACCTTCTTTTCGGCATCGCTGCTTTTCTTTCCCCGCCCACCAACAGTCCGATACGGCGCGACTTTTTAAAGTGTTTTAAAGGCGTCCGAATTTACTTTGCAAAAAACATCACCCAATATTTTTCTTCTTGACAACATCTGCACATCGTATGTATATCAGTGTTGAAATTCAAAAACATAGATGAAATACTAAAAGTATATTGATGTGGTATTTTCTCCGGATAGATTTAACCGAAGACAAGTAAAAGATTCCAATCTGCAGGGAAATGATAGGTATAAGATTTGTTTTATATCGGTTTTTTAGGTGACTATATTTCAGGCTAAAAGGTACGGAGAACCATGAGAACACGGGCAAAGAAAGTTATTGCATTATTCGATTTGGCGGTACAAAGCGAACAGCAGTATCAGTTCCAGAATGCCAAGCGCTACTACAATAAAGTAGCCGAACTCTTTCCGAAGAGTCCCGAGGCAGATATTGCACGAGAAAGAATCGAGGATATGGATGCACTTAGCAAAGAAAAACAGATCTATAAACGAATTGATAGAAATGCCAGGCGCGTATTGACGGAAATAGGATTGGACATATCTGGAAGCCAGGAGGTGATGGAGATATTGATGGAAGCCGACGCCATCGATTTCGACAACGAGAAAGCTCTCTACATTCCCCTGAAGGAAGATTACGTCGAGTCGTGTCTTGCCGATGTACCGACGTATATGTCCGAAGATCCAGGCGAAAACGGCTTTGGTACCGGAGCCACCCCTCCCTTCCTGCTGCGTCCGGACAGACCCGACCTGCTGGCGCCGGCAAACCGGGAAGAATTTGAAGAAATATGTCGTACCGCAGCAGAATTTACTGATTCTCTGGGCATATTCAGTGTTCCGGTTGCCACCGACAAGTCGATTGATGATTTCGGATGCGCCAAATTGATGGAAGAGCATTTTACCGATCTGAAGATGACCTATACCAAAAACATGAGTGACATTGAAACGGCATATTTTCGGAATCGAGACGACTGGCTTGACGGTACCAGCCTTATTACTTCCCTGACCTATATGCCTTCAATGGTACAGCCTTTTCTCCGCAGCATAAGGAGCGGCAACAATGTTCTCCTGCTGGACCTTACCATTGCAGGTTCCACCGGCCCGATAAGTCCGGAGGCCCTGCTGACTCAAATACATGCGCAAGTACTGTTCATGATGATATTGGCCCAAACGGTCAATCCGAACTGCACCTGCGTGCATGGCGGGATCCCCGATGTTCTCGGGATCAGCGGCGATCTCTGTTACAGCGATCCCAGTCAGCCGATAATCAATTCGGCAATGGCACGTCTCAACATGTGGGTGACGGGCTATCCTTCAGCGCAATCGGGGGGAAGCACCAGTATCATTGACGATATTCCCGCCGCGGTAGCGGAATCGGAACTTAGCAGAAATACCCTTCGTCAATACGGTGTTCATATCCTGCGGCATGCCATGGGTGCCATGGGAAGTCTCAATTACTTCAGTCTTGACAAGTTTATTCAGGATTGCGAACGAGAGCGGGAATCTCGCCGGATCTGGCTAAAAACCAGACACGATTTTATAGTTCCACTCTATTTTCCCGAGGACAAAACAGCTCTCAGAGGCATTCGAGAGATCGCCGAAAAAGGCGGAGCCAAAAACGCCGATCATACCTTGAATAATACAGGCGCCTTCCTCAAATGGCAGAAAAAAATTTTAGAGATGTCCGAGAAGAGAGTGTATTTCCCGGAATTGAGCAATTCCCTGCAAAACGGCAACGGCGGGCACCTTCGAACTTCAAAGGAGGAACGCGTCAGCCAACTGCAGGACACCTTATTTCCGGATGGTGAACTTCCCTCGATCGATGAATAAGCGGAAGCTCCACTCACAGGTTCTTCTCTGAAAACAGATAAGGACATAAGGGTATATTCCACGGAATGCTCATCTTGCAGTACCGGGAAACCTCAATTGTTGTTTTGTATATAATACCAAGAACTTGTCGGCCAGTTACCAGTTTCAGAAAAGCAAGCACATCATATAGCTGACATGGGACATCCCTTACCTGCGAGCACTGGCTGTCTAAATGCAGGTAAGTGGGGAAAAAGTGTTATCCCGACAGGCAAGATATATTTTCTCAGGCCCAGATGCGGGAGTGCAAAGAGAGGAGAGCTTTTGTTCTTAAGAAAGTTCTCGATATTTCATCAACAAATGCAACGAGGTGAACGTCTATGGCCAGAAGTGATGACAAGTATAGCATTTCCAATACAGACTATACCGTAGGACAGGATAACGTCCAGAAATATGGGTTTGATGTGCATAACCCTGTTTTTGGCATCAGCGCCGGTTTGATTCTTTTGTTTCTGATAGCAGTTCTTGTAAGTGACGCTGCTTCGGCAAAGGCGATGCTGGATGGAATTAAATGGAAGATTATCGCTAACTTCGACTCTCTTTTCATGTGGTCGGGGAATATTTTCGTGATTTTCTGCGTGGCTTTGATTTTTTCACCGTACGGAAAAATCAGGCTGGGCGGTAAGGATGCTGTGGCCGAATATTCCAGAATCTCCTGGCTGTCCATGCTTTTTGCAGCGGGAATGGGAATTGGCCTGATGTTCTGGAGCGTAGCTGAGCCGGTTGCGTACTTTACCGGCTGGTACGAAACTCCTCTGGGAGTGGAGGCATATACGCCTGAAGCCGCTCGGCTGGCACTTGGCGCCACCATGTTTCACTGGGGTCTCCATCCTTGGGCAATCTATGGAGTAGTTGCCCTGTCATTGGCGTTTTTCTGCTATAACAAGGGACTTCCCCTGTCAATCCGTTCGATCTTCTATCCGATTTTGGGAGATCGTACCTGGGGCTGGCCTGGGCATATAGTAGATATACTGGCGGTTTTGGCAACCCTTTTCGGTCTGGCAACATCTTTGGGCCTGGGTGCGCAACAGGCAACAAGCGGCATCAATCATGTGTTCGGCAGCGAGGGCGGCATCGGTATGCAGGTTATTGTTATCATAGCGGTTACCGCAATGGCCGTTATCTCTGTTGTCCGAGGTATCGAAGGTGGAGTTAAATTGCTGAGCAACATCAATATGGTCATCGCTCTTGCACTTGTGGTCTTTGTTGGTCTGTTGGGTGCTGCTGTGACCATGGGAACTATACCCACAACCCTGTTTTCCTATGTGGAGAACATTATCCCGCTGAGCAACCCTCATGGACGCGAGGACGTCGCCTGGTATCAGGGGTGGACAGTTTTCTACTGGGCCTGGTGGATATCATGGTCGCCTTTTGTCGGAATGTTTATCGCTCGTGTTTCAAGGGGCCGTACTATTCGGGAGTTTCTGATTGCGGTATTGATTGTGCCGACAATGGTAACGGTGTTGTGGATGTCAGTTTTTGGCGGTCAGGCTATCAATCAGGTGATTAATAAGGCAGGTGTTCTCGGCACGGAAGGTTTGACCAGTGTCCCGCTTGCGCTTTTTCAGATGTTTGATGTGCTGCCTTTCAGCAGTATTCTCTCAATAATTGGTATTCTCTTGGTCCTTGTGTTTTTCGTCACCTCCTCCGACTCCGGTTCTCTGGTAATTGATAGCATAACCGCAGGGGGGAAAATGGATGCTCCTGTGCCTCAGCGTATTTTCTGGGCATCAATTGAAGGAGCAATCGCTGCCGCACTGCTGTGGATAGGCGGCACCGAGGCCATTGAGGCACTCCAGGCCGGTGCGATTTCGACTGGGTTGCCTTTCACCTTTATCCTGCTGCTGATGTGCGTTAGCCTGCTGATGGGGTTGCGGACGGAAATTATCAATCCGGATGTTTCAGTAACGACTGAAAAAGTAGTTGAGACGGTTTGATCTTTTTGCGCAGCAGGTTGTATGGACCTGCTGCGCAATTTTTATGATTTATCCAAGATGAAGCGCTGCCTTTGTTTCCATGCTGCCACAGGGTCGACTCATTAATACCAAGTTCGATGTTCCGGAAAGTTATCTTCATCGGGGCAGGAATGATTTCTCTGACGGATTTAGCCCGAATATTTCCATGCCTGGCGGGAATGTTTATTTCATGAAATATCCGGGGTTAGACCCATAATTCGCCAAGAGTGGTTCGTTTGGAATAATAATATGCTACCTGCGCCTGAAAAAGCTCCGCCGTGGCTATGGCATCGGTCAGGGCATGATGCGACTGATAAGCCGGTAATCCGTAACGTTCGCGACTGTCAGACAGCCGCACCGAAAGCTGCTTTTTACCGCGTAGCTGTTTCCAGATATTTCCTATCATTCTCCGCTGAGTGGCAATTTCGATAGCCATCGTATCTATTACAGGAAACCGTATTCCCTCACCCAGACGTATCTTAAGTGCACTATCGAGAAAAGTACGTTCAATCCTGCTGCAATGAACCACAATCATTTTTCCGGCCAGAGCCGATAACACCTCTTCGAGAACATTGTTAAGATCAGGGGCCTTATCAATATCCGAATGAGTAATTTTATGAAATATAATGGAATTTTCCCCAAGCGGCTGCCGGGGATTGACCAACCAGTGTAAGGCCTTCCCACAGTAGATACTGCAAAGATCGAAGGACGCCAGGCCAATGCTGATTATATCATCTCTCTGGGGATCAAGACCGGTTGTCTCAAAGTCAAGAGCCACAAACGGTACCTTTTCCAGAGGCAGTTTTTTATCGGTAATTGAGGCGGAATAGAAATCTTTCAGACGTTGATCTTTGGCATTTTTAGTATGTGCCGCCAGGATGATTGGCCAATCCGGAACGTTGCGGTTATGTATTTTGGAAAGGCCAAACATCGGATCCTTTTATAAAAATAATGTAACTATTCAGGTTGATCAGTATTATTTGGCCAACCACCAGTTCGTAACTGGCCAACCGCCTGTCTGTGACTGTTTAGCAGTGCGCCATATGTCCATAAGCAGGGTGGTTAGCTATACATTGGGTATGCTGGACGCCCTGATCATGGACAGATGGTGTGCTGCTGAATAGTTACCAAATAATTATAACTGACTGGCTGAATAGCGGTATTTTAGAAAGCTCTGGGCGTTGCTGAGTATCTGAAAAGCGTCCTTGAGGTTTCGTCTTTCAAAATTCGACATGTTTTCCGGTTCTATATTATTATCGGGGTCGAGTCCCGATTCAATGTTTAATGCCTGGTGACGTATGCGCACCATGGAGATAAACTCCATGGCATCCCGCAAATCGGGACCTCGTTTTTCTGGCAGTATGTCAGCCTTGATGATATCGTCGAGCCTTTCGAAGGAATTTTGCACGCGAGATCCCACTGCCAGACTGTGGACCCGGATGACATCGGTAAGCGGGGCTGTTCCACGCCGTTTCAAATTTATCGAATTTTTATGCCGGCCGTCTTTTTCCATAACGAGGTTTTTGAAAAAACCCAATGGAGGAGTACGGTTCAAGGCATTTCTGGCAAGGCAGGCGAGAAAACGGTTATTATTATATGCCTTCTCCACAAAGAAGTTTTTTAACTGCTCTGCCCAGTCGGTATGGCCATAGACACCATCAAGATCGAAGAAAATTGAACTGTTGAGCAGGGCTTCGGGCTTCGGCTCATCGATCCAGCCGGCAAAGCACTCCTTCCATTGACTGAGTGTTTTCTGCCATTCCGGATTGGTGGCCATTATTCCGCCGGAGCAGTATGCATAGCCGCAGGCTGCAAGACCGTCGCAGATAAAAGTGGTGAGATCCTTGAAATACCCACCCTGTCTTTCAGGATCAAACTCTTCAGCGAGAATAAGAGCATTATCCTGGTCGGTGACGATCATCTGCTCATCCCGCGCCATCGAACCAAGGGTGAGAATACAATAGGATATTGGAGGTGGGCCGTATTTTTCTTCACCCAATTCAGCCAGGCGTTGCATAAAACTTCTGCCGATTACAGATATGGCGCTGCCTATCATATGAGAATTGGCATCCTCGTTCACCATTCGATTAAAGCAGCTTTTTACCTGAGCAGCAAGGCCTGCCAGTTCATCTACCGACGGCTGCAAAAAGATGGTGTTGACAAGCAGCAGGCTGCTCTGCGATTCGTGTCGGATGATGTCGGTGACTTCAATGATCCCGATGGTATGATTGTCACGCAACACCGGCAGATGGTGAACATTGTTGCGCAGCATGGTGAGCATCGCCTCGAAAACGTAGGCGTTATGATCAAGTGAGAGCAACTCCGTCGACATTACGCTTTGGACGAGGCTGTCAGAAGGCAGTCCGGAAGCCAGCACCTTTGTGCAGAGATCCCTGTCTGTTAGTATACCGACATATCTCCCTTGTCCTTGATTGCCCAATATTTCCGTATCGATGATAAGAACGGCAGAGACATTTTCATCCGCCATGGTTTGCGCTGCTTCCCGGACGGTGGCCTGAGCGGATAGGATGACGGCATCCCGCGTGAGCAAGTTGTTTATTTTCGATGAAGTCATGTTGCTGCCGACTCCGGCGGAAACAGCTAAGCGTATTCGGGTACTGTCGTCAGCTTCGACGAAATCGGAAAAAAAATCATAATCATGGCAAAGTTCGATAAAGATGGATTCGGGCAGGGCGTAAATGAGGGTATCCGATATGGCTTTGGCAGGAAAGCGAACACGGTTGCTCATCAATAGACCGATATGGCCAAAAAGTTCACCATCATCAAGGCGATGATAGAGTTCGCCGTTGCGTCTGTAGACCTCTACGACTCCACTGCGGACGATGAAGAGGTGATGGATCCTGTCTCCGTAGTTTAGAATAGTGGTGCCTGCGCGGTAATAGGAGATTTCGAGGTTTTGCGAAGCATGTGCCAGGATCTCCGGGGGCAGCAGATCGAAAGGAGGATGCTGGGCCATGAACATTTCAATTTCCTTTAATTCCGATGTCATAAAAATGATATTCCCTTTTCGGCGGCATACGGTCGCTTATTGAACCAGCCACTCTTTTGCGGGCAAGACAAGGTCACGCCCTTTTTATACTCTATTCCTTGTTTTTTGGCTTTTTTTTCAGTAAGACCCATTCAGGTTCCCTCCGCGGAGATGGTTGAAAATAATATAACGCTTTTTCAGTTTTTGGAGAAGCGTTCGATCATGTGCTTAGTCTATAGTTGTTATGGGCAACTTGGGACGGACCATGGAGGTGATATATTTGTGGCTGTCCGACCATTCAATCAGCCCGGAGACGATCCATCTCTTTTGTCATGTCACATGGACAAGCGCCACCTAACCAAGATTAGACCTTTAGGGTTACTGCAGGAGTTTGGCAAGAGCGAAACACGCATTAAAAGAGATGCGATAAAAAGAAATGGTAAAGAAAAACTCTGTGTTTTCCGAAACCGTATTAAAGCCCCCGGGGGGATTGAACGCATCTTTCGAGCAAGCACAACTGCAGAGAGGGGTTTTCTATGGAGAGGCAATATTTATTTGTGAAAAAAGTGAAGGAACTGGATGGGTTGCAGATAAAAAACAAAAAAAAGCACTTACCGGGAAATCAGATAAGCGCTTTTTATTTTTGGTGGAGCTAGACGGGATCGAACCGACGACCTCTTGACTGCCAGTCAAGCGCTCTCCCAGCTGAGCTATAGCCCCACAAAAGCATCGGCTAAATTCGAGGTCAATCAATAACAGGCTTTGCAGTCGGTGTCAATAAAATTTGCTCATTTCTCCAGCCCAAAATGCATATTTCTTGCGTATACAGGGGAGCTCTGGTATTGTTATGCGCTTGTAGCTTCCGGCTACGGAGTTACTGACTTTCACAATAACTTTCAGAGATGATTTTGAGGAAAAGAGAGTTCGTTATCTCTGCAGAGAAATATAAAAATTCAATCAAACGTGTTTTCCGAAGAGGGAATTTCGCATGTATTCACCATTTAATTTTTTATTTGGCTGGCTATCCAATGACCTTGCCATAGATCTGGGCACAGCCAATACCGTGCTCTATGTCAAAGGGAAGGGAATTGTCTTGAGAGAGCCTTCCGTTGTTGCGGTACGGCAGGACGGAAGGGGCAGCAAGGTTCTGGCGGTAGGACAGGAAGCCAAACAGATGCTGGGGAAAACTCCAGGCAATATTACTGCAATACGGCCGATTAAGGACGGTGTTATTGCCGATTTTGAAGTTACCGAGGCTATGCTGAGGTATTTCATCAATAAAGTTCATAACCGCAGGACACTGGTCCATCCCCGGATAATGATTTCGGTTCCTTCCGGTATTACTCAGGTTGAAAAAAGAGCAGTCAGAGAATCCGCCGAATCTGCGGGTGCCCGGGAAGTATATCTCATTGAAGAACCAATGGCGGCAGCTATCGGTGCCAATCTTCCTATTACTGAGCCGACGGCCAATATGGTGGTGGATATCGGTGGAGGAACCACTGAGGTCGCAGTCATTTCACTGGCCGGCATCGTCTATGCCAAGTCGGTCCGGGTGGCGGGGGATAAAATGGATGAGGCTATACTCCAGTATATCAAACGCAAGCACAATCTTGCCATTGGAGAGAGAACCGCCGAGCTGATCAAGACGACGATTGGTAATGTCATGCCTGAGCCTCCTTACGAGACCATGGATATCAAAGGGCGTGATCTTGTCTCCGGAGTTCCTAAAACACTGACTATTTCAGCTGATGAGATCCAGTCCGCCATTGCCGAACAGGTGGATGTCATTATTGATGCGGTCAAAGTGGCTCTGGAGGTGACTCCGCCGGAACTGGCCGCCGATATCGTTGATCAGGGAATCGTTCTTACAGGAGGCGGTGCCTTGCTGAAAAACCTTGATATGGCGCTCAGAGAAGAAACAGGTATGCCGATAATCGTCACGGAAGACCCTTTGTCCTCCGTCGTTCTCGGTTCCGGAAAGGCACTCGACAACCTCGACATCCTCAAGGAAGTGACAATCAGTTGATCGGCCGATCAGTTGTCCAGGGAGGCGCGGGAGAACGCAACTCCCTGAGCCCTGCCCCTCCTAATCAGGCAAGTTAGCGGGTAGGATGTCTAGTGGAGTGGCCAACCAATATCCATATTACCGCGTGGTGACATTGAAAAAAATCCGGCTTAGCTGGACCAGTAGAGACCAGCTTTCAAAAAGAGATAGAATATTTCATTCCGGTTGTGATAAATAAAAACACCCCCAAAAAGGGACTTAAAGGACTGGCAATGACGAAGGTGGTTCTCCTTCTGGTTCTGGTCAGTTGCCTCATTCTTTTTGCCGCCTCATTCGGAGGCAGATTCGGTCTGTTCCATCAGGTTACCCTTGAAACCCTTGGACCTGTCCAGGTCGTTTTCACAAATGTTTCCAGTGGAGTCCAGCGTATTTGGAACGATTATATTGCTTTGTGGGTAGTTCGCGACGAAAACAAGCGTCTGCGCACCATGCTTGCTGACTATAATGAAAAACTCAACGAGTATACCGAAGCCTATTCCACCTATCTGGGCCTTGTAGAAAAGCTGAAGTTCAAAGAGAAGGAATCTTTCCCGTCAATTTCCGCGCGAGTGGTGGGAAAAGGCCCTTCCTACTGGTTCAAGACGATTATTGTCGATCGTGGAGAGAATGACGGCATTGTTGAGGGGATGGTAGCAAGAAACGAGAAGGGCGTGGTTGGTCAGATAATTCAGGTGTCTCCCAATTATGCCAAAATTCTTCTGGCCAATGCTCCCAGTAGTGCTATTGATGCAATGGTGCAGAAAAACAGGGTTCGCGGAATATTGAAGGGTGCCGGAAAACATGGTTTCACCCTTTATTACGTCTTAAAGAAGGCGGATGTTGCTGTGGGTGACAAAATCATCACAGCAGGCATTGGTGGAGTATTTTCATCTGGAATTCCACTGGGCAGGGTGTCAGCCGTCAGAAAAAAACAGCGAGGCATGTTTCAGGAAATCGAGGTGGAGCCATGGGTAGATTTTCAGCGCCTGGAAACAGTTTTTATCAACCTGACCGAGAGATTGACCTGGGAAGCCGAAATGAATAATCTTTCGCGGGTAAGACCCTGATGTTGTTTTTTGTTTTCTTAATGCTGGGAATTTTCGTCATTGTCGCTCAGACCACCTTCCTGCAGCTTTTTCCGGATTGGCTGGGGCGACCGGATTTTCTTTATATTCTCATTAGCTTTGCAGCATACAGATTCGGCTGGATT
The DNA here is from genome assembly GCA_016278675.1 of Desulfobulbaceae bacterium. Taxonomy (GTDB): domain Bacteria; phylum Desulfobacterota; class Desulfobulbia; order Desulfobulbales; family Desulfocapsaceae; genus Desulfopila_A. The sequence continues at coordinate 38,382 of JADQBJ010000013.1, forward strand.
TCGGGAATGGTTTTTGTCTTTACCCTTGGATGGATGCTCGATGTTGTCTCCGGCATCCATCCGGGCATCTATCCGCTGCAGAGCATTCTGGTATTTTCCTTCCTGAAACTGCTCACCGAAAACAGTCCATTGCGGGAGGGTGCGTATCAGGTTCCACTTGTGGGAATCAGTTATTTTATAGTGCAGATGGGGTTCTATTTTTTCTACTCCCTGATGATGCCGGAGACCTTGCCTGAGTGGTCCTGGAACAGGATCATCCAGGATACCTTTATTTTGCTGCTGGCCACCATACCCCTATTTGTCCTTCTCAATTCCTTATATGAAATACTGAATAAAAACGGGATCATTCATCGGGTAATCAGTAAACGCAGCGGCAATCAATTTCGTTAAATCCACATGAAAGAAAAAAGGTCCTTTTTTACCGAGCTGGAAGAAATAAATGAGCATGACGACAGTGCTCTCGATATGCTCCGCCCCAGGATTATATTGGCCGCGGCTCTTATAATCGGTTTTGCCGTGCTGATATTCTGCAGATTGTGGTTCCTGCAGATATCCAACAGCGATGAGTATATTAACAAGGCATATAATAATAGGGTTCGCATTAGCACTCTTGCCGCGCCACGGGGACATATCCTTGATAGGAACGGTATTCCTCTGGTAACAAACAGGCCGTCGTTCAACGTTCTTCTCATACGGGAAGATTCAAAAAATGATGAACATCTGTTAAAAAAGCTGGCAGGTGTTCTCGATGTTGATGTATCCCAGCTTTGGGAGCGAATACGCGAGGCATCCAATATCCCTCTGCATATTCCCATTCGTCTGCAAGAGGATATTGACTGGCAGACGCTGGCTTACCTGGAAAATCATAACCACGAATTTTCCGGTATTCGCATCGAAGTGACGCCCCGCAGGGTATATCATTTCGGTGATCTTGCCGCGCATGTCATCGGCTATCTTGGTTCAATCAGCAAGGAGGAACTGAAGAAGCAAAGCGGGGATGAGTATGATGGTGGAGATCAGGTCGGCAAGATGGGACTTGAAAAACTACGCGATGAGGTTCTTCGCGGAGAAAAGGGAATGAGTTATTCTGAAGTAAACGCCAGAGGATTTGAGCAGCAGTTGCTCAAGCGCGAAGACCCCCTGCCCGGCAGCGAAATCCATCTTACGATCGATGCGAAGATGCAGCAGGTGGCTGAGGAAATGATGAACGGTGAAGAAAAATCGGGAGCCGTGGTTGTGCTGGAGGTGAACAGCGGAAGGGTTCTCACTTTTGCCTCCACTCCACCTGTTCGGCTGCAGGAATTCATTGGCGGAATTTCTCAGCAAAATTGGAATGCCTACCTCAATAACATCAAGACACCGCTTCTCAATAAAACCGTGCAGGGCCTCTATCCCCCCGGCTCCACCTATAAGATGATAACGGCACTGGCTGGGCTCGACAATGGGATCATCACCCCCGAAACAGCCTTCTACTGCCCTGGCTATTACAGATTAGGCAGAAGGATCTATAGATGCTGGAAACATAGCGGACATGGTGCAGTTGACTTAAAACGCGCCATAGCCGAATCCTGTGACGTCTACTTCTATCAGGTCGGTCAACAGGTCGGTGTTGATATTCTTGCCGAATATGCCAAGAAATTCGGACTCGGCCAAAAAACCGGAATGGAGATCGAAAATGAACAGGGCGGACTCATCCCCACCAGAAAGTGGAAAAGACAACGCTACAATGAAAAATGGCACGAGGGTGAAACTCTCTCGATTGCCATCGGACAGGGGTTCAACCTGGTTACGCCGCTGCAGATGGCGGTGATGACCTCCATGATTGCCAACGGCGGTAAAAACTATCGTCCGCAGATGGTCGAAAAAGTTATCGGCCCTGATGGTAATATCGTTGAAGAGATAAAACCGGAACTCATCTATGAGTTGACGGGACTTGAAGAATCACTTGCCCTGATAAGGGAAGGAATGGTTGAGGTCGTCCATGGAAAGCGGGGAACGGCACGTATAGCCCGGGTCGAGGGAATAACAATCGGTGGTAAAACAGGTACGGCTCAGGTCGTTAAAATTGCCGTCTACAAGAATATGAAAGAAGAAGATATCCCATATAAATTCCGGGATCATGCCTGGTTCACCTGTTTTGCCCCTGCTGAAAATCCCGAGATTGCCGTAACGGTCCTGGTTGAGCACGGCCTGCATGGGAGCTCGGGGGCTGCGCCCATAGCCAAGGCGGTATTGGAGACCTACTTTGCGGATCGACTCACCGGAGAGGGGCAGGAGAAAGAAAAATGATGGAAGCTGCCAAGTTGTTCGATGTCAGCATATCCGGTTCCATTTTAGCGGCCGGCGCTTCTTCCGTGAAATCGATGATGGTGCGATATGTTACGAATTGACAGAAGGTTATTCTTGCATTTTGACTGGACCTTTTTCCTGTTTCTGATGCTGCTCTGTGGGATGGCGCTCTTTAATCTCTATAGTGCCTCATATCCTCCAAAGGGATGGGGAAGTCCTCCATATCTCAAACAAAGCTATCTGTTCCTGATGGGATTTACCGCGGTGCTGTTTATTCTCAGCTTCGATTATAACGAGCTTCACATCTGGAATTATCCTTTTTATCTATTCATTATCGCTCTACTGGTCGCTGCATATTTCATGGGGGAGAGTGCAGGAGGAGCGCAGCGCTGGATTGATTTGGGATTTTTTCGCCTGCAGCCCTCCGAGCCCGCCAAACTGATGCTGGTAGTCACTCTCGCCAGTTACTATTCCAGAAAAGAAGTGCTGGATGGATACTCGATTAAGCAATTGATAACACCAATAGTTTTGACAGCCATCCCCTTCCTGCTGATTCTAATGCAGCCGGATCTCGGCACGGCCTTGATGCTCGGTATAATCTTCGTTTCAATGACTGTTTTTGTCAAACTGCGGAGGTCAACATATCTTATACTTGGCGGCAGCGGTCTTTTCGCGGTGCTTTTCGCCTGGCAGAAACTTTTGAAACCCTACCAGAAACAGCGGGTGCAGACTTTTCTTAATCCTGAAAACGATCCCATGGGACACGGTTATCAGGTGATGCAGTCTAAAATAGCGGTGGGCAGCGGCGGCAAATTCGGCAAGGGATATCTTGAAGGAACTCAGGGGCATCTTCATTTCCTGCCCGAGAGGCACACCGACTTTGCCTTTTCAGTGTGGTGCGAGGAATGGGGATTCTTTGGCAGCCTGTTTTTCCTTGGCGTCTATTTTCTTCTGCTGCTCTGGGGGCTGCGGGTGGCAATGTATGCCAAGGACAGGTTTGGTATGCTGCTTGCCTATGGTGTGGTAATGCTGATTTTCTGGCAGGCCCTGATCAACATCCTGATGATACTGGGGCTTCTTCCGGTTGTCGGTATTCCCCTGCCTCTTGTCTCATATGGAGGTTCCTCTCTGCTGACTACCCTTATGGCCTTAGGCATTCTCATGAATGTGCGCATGCGAAGATTCCAGCCGGGCAGAGGCAACCACCAGGATGATGCCTGATCTGCCCTGCGGTTTCATGGAGAGTGGACATATCCGCTGCTTTTCAGTCGAAAGAGCGAGGTTCTATCCCCCGGTGGAAAAACGATGTGACAGCACAAGTTGCTTTAGTGATTCGATGAAGAGAGGGTGGGTGTTGAGCGATTCACTGGGGCGGCAATCTATTCCCTGCTCCTGAGCCATATCACGATAAAGCATGTTAATCTCATAGAGAGTCTCGATATGATCGGAGACGAAGCTGATCGGCACCATAAGAATATTTTTGCACCCTTCTTTGGCCAGCAGTTCAATCATTTCCGGAGTGGAAGGCGAGAGCCACTCCACCGGTCCGCTTCTGCTCTGGAAGCATAACCTCCCCGTAATTCCGGTAGCTTCCTCTATTTTGGCAATAGTGATTTTCAATTGCTCCAAATAGGGATCCCCTTCTTCTATAAAGGAGGTGGGCAGGCTGTGTGCACTATAAAGAACTTCAACATCATTTGAGAAAAAAGCGTCAAGACCCTTTTTGATATTTTCAGCAAGGCACCTGATATAGAGCGGATTGTCGGGCCAGCCATGTATTTCACTAATGTCGAAGGTCTCTGCCGAAACGGCGGCCGATCTCTTGAGATCGGCAAGCGATGAGCCGGATGTGGCCCGTGAGTAGTGGGGATAGAGGGGAAGGGCAATGACTCTGGATATATGTTGCTCAGCCAGATTCCGCAGTGCCTGAGCGGTGGTGGGCTGCCAATATCTCATTGCAGTGACTACGGCATACTCACCACTGTCGGCAAGCGCTCTTTGCAGCGACTCCGCCTGTTCGTTGGTGATCCGGATCAGAGGTGACCCCCCGCCGATTTTGGCATACGCTTTCTGGCTTTTGGGTGCGCGTTTCCGGGCAATGTACCAGGCGATTGGTTTCTGCAGGATTCTTGGACCTAACCGTATGATGTCCCTGTCTGAGAAAAGATTATACAAAAATGGGGCAACATCTTCCGGCTTTTCCGGACCTCCCATATTGAGGAGGATAACTCCGGTCTTCTCCGTCATAAAACCCACCTTTTTCTCTGTTTGTTCAATGAATAAAGCCGTAGCTTACACTAAGATTCGCGAACATGCAAAATCTACTTTCACCAGCCAAATCTTAAAAGTGCTACAGCCGGAAAAAGGGCTCGACATCCTTGCCAACATGGTTCTATGAAATATAATACTATTAAGGGTGAAATCTTAAAGATAAAGTGAAGTGTGTTATTCTCTTTCTTTATCTGAAATTTCACCGGGGAATGCGTCCAGTGACGCATAGAGGCAACGATGTTTTTCGGCATCGTTTTATGTAATCTTTGGAGGAACTCTATGGAACTAAAGATCGAAACCCGAAACATTGAGTTGCGGAAAGGATGGCAGACAAAAATCGAAGAGGAGAAAGAAAAACTGATTCGAAATTACGCCGCCTATCTGCTTCATCTTCGAGTAGTAATTGAAGCTACTACTCATCATAAGGAAGGAGGGTTTGAGATCAAACTGGTTGCATCAGTACCAAATGATACTGTTGTAGTAGCAAGAAAGGGAGGCGCGGTTCGACCTCTGCTTGTTGAGGCATTTGATGTATTATCACTGCAGTTGAAAGAAAACTTAAGGAAGATGCGGAAGGTGAAAAAGGCCCCTGAAGCACTCGTGGATGGCGACAGTTTCGGAACCATCCGCAAACTCTCTCCTCATGAATCCTATGGCTTCATATCCACACATGACGAGCGTGATATCTATTTTCATGAAAATGCGTTGAAGGATGCCAACATGGACGAATTAAGCGAAGGAGATGGAGTGATATACGGCGAAACCATAGGAGATAAGGGGCCTCAGGCCTCGTGGGTGCGTCTGGCCAAGTAATATATCCGGCCAAGGTAATATATGAGGCGTTATAAAAGCTGATACACGATCGACAGAGTCCGGAGCATTGATGCTTCGGGCTTTTTTGTTTTGAAGGGTATGGCGGCATAATCATGGCTATATTTCCAATCCTCCCTGCTGCTGCCTCTCCCAGATTTCCAGAACTGCAAGGGTTGCCAGTTTGCAGCGCGAAACCAGTGAATCTCTCACTATATATTCATCTTCACTGTGATCAAGCTCCCCGATCGGGCCCAGCCCGTCAATAACAGGTATTCCACATTCAGCCGCGGTATTGGCGTCGGAGACTCCACTTCGTATCTCCTTTGTAAGGGGCATGTCAAGAAAAGCTGCCTTTCTGCGAAAAATATCATAGAGGGCCAGATTACCCCGCGATTCTTCCATTGGAACCCTGCTGTTCGTCCTGGTGACAGTTCCTGTTGTCCCCGCTATTGTACTTTTGGCGGCGATCTGTTCAATGCTGTTTTTGAGGAAGATGCCGTCTTCGTAGGTGAGAAAGCGGGTATCGATGGCAGCACAACCGAATTCTGCGATAACATTTGGTGCTATCCCGGCTTCTATTCTGCCGACATTGAGTACCATCTCTTTCTGGGCATCGTTGAGCTGCTCCAACAGGATGATCTTATGAGCAAGCTCCAGTATCGCACTGGCCTTTCCTGATCTATTGAAGAATCCGGCATGGCCTGCTTTGCCGCGCACTTCGAGACGATAACCGCATTTTCCTTTGCGGCCGGTGACAATTTCACCAGCGGTGCCGCCGCACTCAAAGATAAGGGCGCAGCAACTTTTTTCGGCAAAGCTTTTGATCAGGCCTGCCGAGTTCGGGGAGCCGATCTCCTCGTCGGAGTTGCAGATCAGTACGATAGGGATGCGGCGCAGCAGCTCCCTGCTCTGCAGGGCCTTGAGCAGATAAACGGCTGTGACCAGCCCTCCTTTCATGTCGCAGACCCCGGGACCGTAAGCCTTTAAACTGTCTTCCCTATAGGAGTTGAAGTTGCTGTTCGCTGGAAAGACCGTATCCATGTGACCCACCAGCAGAATATGAGGCTGGTGCGAACGGCAGGCTGCCGACTGGAAGACCATGTTGTTTCCATAGCTTTCGACATTGTCTATGGTGAGTTCCAGGTCGCAGCCCGCCAGTGCATCACCGAGGATCGCGCCCACCCGGTCAACCCCTCCTTTGTCTGCGCTGAAACTGGTCTGCAGAATAAGCCGCTGCAGGAGTTGGAACTGCTCCCGCTCGCTTGCCTGCAGATAGAGAAGAAGGTCTTGATCCATGATCTACCGGTGATATTTGCCGAAGGCAAAGTCCTTCGCGGCGTAGAGATCAGGCTCTGCATCGGGATAAGCGACCTCCTGGTCATTCCAGGGTTTCCTGAGAATGTATTCACCCTCGGTGGAAACCACATTGGAGCGATGCAGGGGGATTTTGCCGCCTGCAGTGGCGATGAAGCGGGGAATGGCATCGCCGGAAATATTGCCGTACATCGATTCGACAATATCCCTTCCTACCTCCAGAGGCACCCGGAAATGCTTGAATTGCGGATTTCTATAACTGCAGTTAAAAATATAGTAGGGTCGCACATAAGATTCATGGATGGTTTCGCAGAGTTTCCACATCTTTACCCGGGTGTCATTGATGCCTTTGAGAAGAACGGCCTGATTGAGTACGGTAAACACCCGCTTCGATATTTTTCTGAAGGCATCACGGGACAGCGGGGTGATCTCCTGGGCGGTATTGATCTGGGTAACGACCCTGATGGGCTTTTTGTCATTGGATTCTTCGAGAATATCGAGAAGCTGGTCATCGACCCGCATCGGGGCCGTAATCGGAATTCGGGTACCAAGTCTTTTTACCTGGACATGCTCAATGGAATCCAGTTCACCGAGGAGCCATTTCAGAATAGAATCAGGCAGAACAAAGGCGTCTCCTCCGGTGACCAGAACGTCGCGGATACGCTTGTTGCTTCTGATATAATCCAAAGCTTCACCATAGGCCTCTTTGGTGTAGGTATTATCTTTTCTGCCGATATGGGCCAGACGGAGGCAATGCGTACAGTACATCGCGCACATATTGGTGGCCTTGATGGTCAAAACTCTCGGATAAAACTGATCGATGAGCCTGGCCGGGGAGTGGTCGGCCGCTACCGGAGGAATTTCAATTCCGGCATTATCCACCATCTCACCGGTGGGTATAGACTGCAGCATGATAGGATCATTGACTTGGCCGGGAAGGATGAGGCTGGTGTAATAGGGGGTGAGGCGCATGCGGAAAGACTGCGTTACCCTGGCTACCGAGGCGATGGCTTCCTCAGGAAGGTCGATGAGCCGGGCAAGCTGGTCGGCCGATGTGATGCAGTTTCGTATCTGTCCTTTGTAGCTGAACCAGTCTTCCTCACTCATCCCCAGCTGACGGCGGATCCGTGCAGCATTCTCCTGAATCGTATCCCAGAGTTCTATGCCGCTTGGAGCTTCCCTGTCCTTTCGTTCAAGATAGTCCTCCACCCGGGCATTGGCCCGGCTCGCTATGGGCAGGGCCTGGGTGAGGCGTCCACCGAGCGATACCATGTGTTCATCGATCTGCTGGTGTTTGAGGGCCAGAGTGCACAGATCCTTTTTGGTGAGGCCGAAGTCGTCAATACTGTTTCCGCAATCCCGCCGGACCAGGAGCCGTTGAAAGAGCTGAATGATTGGATTTGTCAGATTTTTCTTGCAGGCTGTTTGGAAAAGTTGGGAAATCTCTTTCTTAACCTCGGCGTCTGCCGGTTTCTTCTTTTCAGTTTTGATACCGGCGCTTAGTTCTGCAATGAGATCCAGAGTATATTTGTCCAGCGCGTTGTGACAATCCTGATCTTTACGTGTTTGCGGTTCCATGATAAAAGTTTAGGCCTCTTCGATGGTTTGTTTTATGAATCCCACACCTTGACACAGTCCTTCGTTGACGTCTTCTCGGTTGGTGGCGACGGAGACAACGCGCGCAAGAAAGGTGCCGGGCATGACATAAAAATTGGTACCCACATGTTCGAGTATGGCAAAGTCTTTAAGCAACTCACCATTGGCTACTTTTTTGAAGGTCTCCCGCTCATAGACATTCTGCGGGATATATCCGGTAGTTCGTTTTTGAGTATCGATTTTGTAATTGTAGGTGCCCCAGTGCAGATTTCTGGCGTTAACCGTCAGCTCCCTGGCGTTCTTGGGGAAGCGGTTCTCGGTAACGGCAAAATATTCGAGCTCCATCAGGGAAGGACTTCCTTCCGGCAGAGATTGCTCAAGAGTATGACAGAATTCCAGGGTTGTTCCCTGTTTTCTAGCGTTAATTTCCAGAAAGATGACATTGCCGTCATTGTCGATGAGGTAGTCACAGCCGAAGATCCCCCGATAGCCGTTTTCGCCGAGTACCCGGCCCACCCGAACGGTATATTCGCGCAGGACTTTTTGATGAGTTTCGTCGAGGATCGTTGGGTAGTTGGAACCGACAAATCTGTTGCCGCCCACTATATTCTGGTCGGCGATCCCGGCGATATAGACCTCGTTTTCATTGGCCACGACGGCAAGTACCGTGGGGTCGTATTGATGCGGTATATATCGTGAGAGCAGGTAGAGGCTGTCCGGTTCGGTGAAAATGGAGGCAACTTCTTCCTGAGTTCGGGTTACCGCTGAATTCGATCCTGCAGCCGAGTAAGGTGCACTGATGAAAATCCCGTCGCTCCATTGTTCCCTGAGAGCGCTGCTGGTTTGCAGAAGTGATTCGAGATGGTTGCAGACGCGGTAGTCGGCGATGGGAACAACTCCGTTTAATTTTTCATACTGATAAATTTTGGAGTTGAATCGTTTGGCTATGGACTTGTCGGGGCCGAGGATGGAGACTCCTTCGATTTCATCAAGAGTGAGCTCTTCAATGGATTCATACAAGCTGATGTAGAGCTGATTCTGTTTCTTCAGAATGGTGTCGAACAGCTTATGAATGGTGGGGCTTTGCGATACCGCGGTGATAAAGCTGTCATATTTTATGCGACAGCTCTTTCTGAACGGTTTGAGGTTGAGCCGGCCGGCTTCCTCGTCCACAGAGCCCTGTCTTGCCTCAGGGTTGATGACGAAAATATTCGCGTAGTTGTATTGGATGCAGATATCAGGGATGATGGCAATAAAACGAACCTCTCTGTTGTATACCCGCCGGCTGAGCGTCTCCTGCACAAAGGTGTTGAGGCCGTAGGCCTTAAGGTCGCCTATATAGACAAAGTAATAAATATCGGGGTTGTATGTGAAGTTCGTATACAGTATGTCGTCTTGATAGTCCATTGAGCGCCGTTAGAGAAATGATTGATAATTGACTTTTTCAGGAATGCCGTTGTTTGATTTTTGCACAATGGTTTCCCTAACCACTAAAAAAAAGCGGCATATATCCGTATAGCAGGATACTGGCGCGCTGTTGTACTTTTTAAAAAGAGTTCTCGAAAAACCAGGCCGGCATAAAGGCGCCGCATAGGGATATTTATGGTTGAAGATGTGAAAGTATACATAGCGTTCAAGACGGATTTCCTTATCACTGGCTATTTTCTGACTCATTACCCCCAGCCTCATCCTTTGTCAAGCAAGAAGCAGTGAAAGGGTAAAAAACAACAGGATCCGGAGGCGAATTTCCTTTGTTATTCTAAAGCAATGATCATGCCATAGTTGGATATTTCAATCAAACGGCATACATCCGTTTATGAGAAGAGGTCTTAAGAGTTGTGCATGCCATCTTTAAGCTGGTGCACTTTGCCGTTCAGTTAACAGGCTTCTTCTACTTGTGATCATTTCATCAAAAGTTGTGCTTTTTGGAAAGAGTAAATTAGATATATCCTTTTTATTTCAATACAATACTGTTGTTTTGAGGAAATCCTCAAGAGGTGTTGGCGGCCTCTGCTTCCCCGGGATCCCAAGCAGAGCCTGAAGGCGAGTAATCTCTTCTCTTTCTTTATTCCCGGGGTGATTTAATTGCAGGAAAACGGTACAATGAAAGATTACCATATGCTACATGACTTACATTTATGAAAGGAGCAATATACTTTGAAGAAAGAGACATTATATCTGATTGACGGCAGCGCTTATATCTACCGGGCCTATCATGCCATTGCTCCGTTGACCAACAGTAAAGGAATACCCACAAACGCCGTCTTCGGATTTGTCAATATACTACGGCGTCTGATAAAGGATAAGGCCCCACACTATTTATGCGTCGCCTTTGACAGCCGGGGACCGGTCTTCAGACATGAAATGTATCCCGAATATAAGGGCAACAGACCGGATATGCCTGAAGATTTAGCAGTTCAGATTCCCTATATCAAGGCGCTGGTAAAAGGCTATAATATTCCCTGCTTCGAAGAGGATGATTTTGAGGCCGATGATATTATCGCTTCTCTTGCCGTGAAATTGGGAGATCAGGGACATGATGTCATCATTGTGTCCGGTGACAAGGATCTGTTGCAGCTGGTCAACGACAGAGTCGTTATGTGGGATCCCATGAAGGATAAAATCATGACCCCGGAGGAGATTGAAAAAAAATACACCATAAAAACTTCGGATCTGCTCGACTACTTTGCTCTCATCGGAGACAGTTCCGATAACGTCCCCGGAGTCCCCGGAGTCGGTCCGAAAACCGCTGCCAGACTGCTCCATGAATATGGTTCGCTTCCCGGAATATACGATAATATCGACTCCATGAAAAAATCGAAAATGAAGGACAGGCTGATCGACAATAAAGATTTAGCCTATCTCTCCCGCGATCTTATCCGCTTGAAGGAAGATGTCGGGGTCGTATCTTCGCTCGAGGAACTGGCCAGAAGAGAGCCCGATGCCGAGGCGCTCGCGGAAATATTCAAAGAGCTTGAATTTTCTTCCTTTCTCCAAGAGGTGAATACCGCGGTAAAAATATCAACTGAGAATTTCAAGTGTATCACTACCGAAGATCAGCTGGCCGAAATTGCAGCAAAGATTAATGATGCCGATCTGCTGGTACTGGATACCGAAACTACGTCGCTTGATCCGCGAAAGGCTGAGTTGGTCGGCATCTCGTTGTGTGTCAGCCTTGAAGAGGTCTGGTATATTCCTGTCGGCCACAGAGAGAGCAACGGCTGTGCCGTGGAGGGGCAGATTTCCCTGGAAAGGCTGAAGGAGTTCCTGGCGCCGTATCTTCTCTCTGAGAAACTGGCCAAGCTTGCCCACAACCTTAAATATGATTATGCCGTGCTCTGGTATACCCTGGGGATCAGATGCAATGGTCCACTGCTTGATACCATGATTGCCGCCTATCTTGTCGACGCGGGTCGGCGGACTTACAAGCTTGATGACCTGTGTTACGACATCGATCTCCAGCTGACTCCTTTTGCAGAAGTGGTGAACGGAGATAAGAGAGAGGATTGTTTCGCCTTTGTCGAAATGGGGGAAGCGAGCTGCTACAGTTGCGAGGATGTTTACGGTTGTTTGTCCCTGTGGAACCGATATGAAAAACAGCTCGTCGACTATGACATGATGGAGCTTTTTGTTTCCATGGAGATGAAGGTTTTGCCGATTCTTGCAGAAATGGAGAGAAGGGGAATCTGCCTGGATGCTGCCGCACTTCAGGTGCTCTCGATCGAATTCCAGCAAAAAATCGACTCCCTTGAGCAGGAAATCTGCCAAATGGCGGGAGAGGATTTTAATGTGAACTCACCCAAACAGCTGGGAGAAATTCTTTTTGAAAAGCTGCAGCTTCCTTCGGGCCGCAAGACAAAAACTGGCTACTCCACGGATGTAAAGGTGCTGGAAAAACTCGCGCTCAAACACGCTCTTCCCGCCAAAATTGTTGAGTACCGCACTGTTGCCAAACTGCAGTCAACCTATGTTGAAAAACTGGGATCTCTGATCGATGAGAAAACCGGCAGGATTTATACCTCTTTCAACCAGACCATCACCGCAACCGGAAGATTGTCAAGCAGCAATCCCAATCTCCAGAATATCCCGATACGCTCGGAAGACGGCAACCGCATTCGTCAGGCCTTTGTGCCCGAAAAGGGGAAAATATTTCTCTCGGCTGACTATTCTCAGATAGATCTTCGCGTGCTTGCCCACTATTCTCAGGATGAGGCGCTGCTCCATGCTTTCAATAACGGATTGGACATACACGAGAGCACGGCGCGGGAAATCTTCTCCAATCCATTATTTATCGCCCCGGAAATGCGCCGTGTCGCCAAAAGTATCAACTTTGGCATCGTCTACGGCATGAGCAGTTTCGGTCTGGCGAACCAGTTGGGTCTGAGCAGAAAAGAGGCTCAGCTCTTTATCGACCGGTATTTTGCCCATTATAGCGGAGTGGAACGGTTTATGGAGGAAATCAAGGAACAGGCACGCAGGGACGGCTTTGTCACAACCTTGTGCAAGCGCCGCCGGCTTGTTCCCGAAATTAATTCGAAAAACAAGAACCTGCGCGAGTTTGCAGAACGAATCGCCTTGAACACTCCGATACAGGGAACCGCCGCGGACATCATCAAGCTAGCCATGATAGAAGTTGAAAAGGTGATCGCCGAAAAGGGATTGCAGGCCGGTCTGCTCCTGCAGATTCATGATGAGCTTGTCTTCGAACTGCCGCACCATGAAGTCGAAGAAGCTACTGGAATCATCGGTGAGGCCATGGAGTCGGCCCTGCCTCTGGATGTTCCGCTGGTGGTTAATTTTAAGACAGGGGAAAGTCTTGCAAAAACATGATTGCAGACAGCATGATAAAAAACAAGGCTCTCCTGCCACACCGGGTGACCGCAGGTACTATTTGAGAGTCCGGTCCGTCCTGCCTCCGGATCTTTAACTCAGGGTATCAGCAGTTACCACGGTGACGGGATATGAATGTTTTCCGTCAAGCCTGACACTGGTGACCCTGATTTCTTGCTTGCCGTAAGGCTTTTGCGGATTTTCCTTCCGCTTCTTGCATTTCAGACAGGAAAACCTACCTTTACTCTAGGGTTATTACCCTGTAGTAAGCACTTTTAACGAAGAACTTCATCGGGGGAAACATGAGATTTCACCCGCCAATAAGGAGGCAAGATCATGGTAGAACCAATCCCGGAAGGATACAAAAGCCTGACACCGATGTTCATGTTCAAGGATGCCCGCAAGGCCATCGAATTCTATAAAAAAGCCTTCGGCGCTGAAGAACGTTTCGTCATGCCGGGACCGGACGGCAAAGGGGTCATGCACGCCGAACTCAAGATCGGATCCTCGATCATCATGTTGGGCGAAGAAAATCCGCAGTATGACTGCAAGAGTGCCGAGACCATCGGCAGCTCTCCCGTCAGTTTTTATTTTTACGTTCAAAATGTTGATAAAGCCTTCAAGATCGCGGTTGATGCAGGTGCCGAAGTTCAGATGGCTGTTGAGGAGATGTTCTGGGGAGACCGCATGGGTTCCGTGCTTGATCCGTTCGGCTACAGCTGGAGCCTTGCCACCCACACCAGGGACCTGACTCCGGAAGAGATAGCCGAAGGCGCTAAGACTGCCTGCGGGAAGTCGCCGGAGCAGTAGAGTACTTGAAGGACCGGCCGAGTGGGTTCTGCTCGGTGTGTCCGTTAAGCAAGTAATTCATTGCCATGAACAGACAAGGCAGTCTGGTTTTCCAGCCAGGTTGCCGAACATGATGAGGATGAACGGGAAGCTTGCGGACCGTTCATCTTCATGATCAGCGTTCATCCAGAGGGATATATTTTTTTGCCGGATAACCGATGTAGAGTTGCCGTGGTCGTCCGATCCGCCGTTCTTCATCGCTGTTCATTTCACGCCAGTGGGCTATCCAGCCCGGCAACCTTCCCAGAGCAAACATCACTGTAAACATATCCGTGGGTATGCCCATCGCTCTGTAGATAATGCCGCTGTAGAAATCGACGTTGGGGTAGAGATTGCGGCTGACGAAATAGTCATCGCTGCGAACCCTGTCTTCCAATTCCTTGGCGATATCGAGAAGCGGATCATCGACATTGAGTGCGGCAAGGGTTTCGTCGCAGGCCTTCTTGATGATGGTGGCTCGGGGATCAGAGGTTTTGTAGACTCGATGGCCAAAACCGGTGAGCCTGAAGCCATCATTGGAATCCTTTGCTTTCCTGATATATTTCTCAAAATCCATATCGTCGGCATAAATGCCTTCAAGCATTTCGACCACGGCCTGGGCGGCGCCGCCGTGAAGCGGTCCCCACAAGGCATTGATTCCCGCGGCAATAGAGGCATAAAGGTTGACACCGGCGCTGCCGACCAGTCTGACCGTGGAGGTCGAGCAATTCTGTTCGTGGTCGGCATGGAGGATCAGAAGCTTGTTGAGGGCGGAAACCACCTCCGGCAGAATGGTATATGGCTTTGTCGGCTTGTCGAACATCATATTGAGAAAATTTTCACAATAATTCAGGTCATAGCGCGGGTAGATCAGCGGGTGTCCCAGGGATTTCTTGTAGGAAAAGGCAGCGATGGTCCTTACCTTGGCCAGGAGGCGGGTAGTCACATTGTCAAAGGTTTCAAAGGGTTCTGGGTGGGTGCTCATCTCCGGATAGAAGTTGTGCAGCGAATTTACCATTGTCGATAAAATCGACATGGGTGAGGCATTGGGAGGGAAGTGATCAAAAAAATGAATCATGTCTTCATGGATCAGGGCGTAGGTCGACATAAGCTCCCTGAAATCATTGAGCTGCTCCAGATTGGGCAGGTCATCATGGAGCAGGAGATAGGCGACTTCGACAAAAGAGCAGTTTTCGGCCAAATCATCGATGGCGTAACCGCGGTAATTGAGAATGCCTTCCTTGCCGTTCAGATAGGTGATGGCGCTGGTGCAGGAACCGGTGTTGACATACCCCCGGTCAAGGGTTATATGACCTGTGTCGCGTAATAGCGTACTGATGTCGATGGCGTTTTCACCCTGGGTGCTCTGTATTATAGGGTAGCTGTGAGTGGCGCCGTCGATTGTTAGCTCTGCATATTTTTTTGACATACGTATACCTCGTTATTGGGCAAAACCTGGCGGAATACCATTTCTTGCAGAATAAAAATCGTTGTGTTCGGTGGGTAGCAAGCAACCCGGTTGTGCCGACGGAGTGTGCCCTTACGCAATCATTTTTTATACGCAAGAAAAGAATTTTCAGGCACTAATGCACCAATCGCAGGATTGGAGTACTATAGCTGTCCGGCAGCATGGAATGATGACGATCATTCCAGAGGGGGTTTTGTTTGGCGAAAGCAGCAACGCCTTGCCGAACAACAACGGAAGCGAGACGATTGTCTCGTAAGTTCAATATAACCAGACAATGCTACCTGAAAAACCGTATGTTTTCAATCTATACTTTGGTTTGAAAAATAAGGCGTTGAAACTACACCGCTGCGGCGGCAGGGTCACTACGTTGCAGAGAAGAAATTCGGTAAAGTCCAACCCAGTTGAGCTGGATAACATTTCGGCAGATTCTTTTCCTGCAGGAGAAGCAAGCAAAGAATCTGAATGACACTATTTTGGGAGAAAAAAACAGTGAGTGAGGCAAACAGAAGTGTTCTTTACAGACAACGGCTGCAGCAGTTGCTCGACGCTCTCACCGTGTATCCGGTCAGCTGCGAGGAATTGTCTGCGGGGAGATCGGACAGGCAATGGCTGGAAGGCGTCCTTGGCGGTGGAGCAAAGATGGTACAGCTGCGTGATAAGAAAAGTAAAGACAACAAATTGCTGGAAAAGGCCAAATATTTCAGAAAAAAAACACGTGAAGCAGGTGCACTGTTTATAGTTAATGACAGGGTGGACATCGCTATCATGGCTGATGCCGACGGAGTTCATGTCGGTCAGGGCGACCTGCCGCCTGCTGAAATTAAGGCGATCGCCCCGCAAATGATTATCGGACTCTCCTGTAACAGCCGGGAGGACGTGATTGCAGTGGCAAAAGATGGTACACTTAATACTAACCCGGTCAGTTATTATAACATCGGGCCCTTGTATGCAACGCAGACCAAAGAAGGGTTGTCTGATTTTCTGGGGCCTGACGCGGTTCGCAGCTTATCTGCCCTGTGTTCGCTGCCCTTCACGGTGATGGGCGGCATAAAGAGCCATCATGTCGGCGAGCTGGTTGCTGCCGGTGTGCGACGTATCGCCGTGGTGACGGCGCTTAGTCAGGCCCGCGACATACAGCAGGAAACCGCTAAATGGATGACACTGATTTCCGAGAGTAGTAATGGTAAAAATAACTAAAGAAGATAATAGGAAAGATATTGAAGAAATTAAACTCTTCATTGAATATTCGGTCGCCGAGAATGAGCGCCGGATTGCCTTGGAAGCCCTTGAAAAATATCAGGAGAACAGAGTTGCCCTGCATGTCCTGCGTGATTTTTATGCGAGGCTGCCGGAGTTCCGTGAGGAGGCGGTGTGTAGAGTCACCCAGATAATCTCCCGGCATGATGTCTTCCTGCTTGGTGTCGCAACTGGCACCTACGAATACCTTTATTTCTATCATGACGAGACTCCTGTCTATCTGGGCGAGAAAAAAGATGGTATCGGTGATGATGAAGTATTGAGTTTTTTCGGCTATGCCAGTGATGAGGATTTTCTCAATAAAGTGGATGTCCGTGATAACCGTCAAATAGACGCGGCAGCGTCTCCCAGTGCTTTTTGTCCCGCCTGCGCAGTGGCCGAGGGAGAATATCATCATCTGGGCTGTCCTGTTGAAGTATGCCCCTGGTGCGACGCCCAGTTGACCTATTGCAACTGCCGTTTTGAAAAGCTGCATGTCGATGAACTTGCCGATGAAGGCGATCTGGACCGGTTGGAGGTTCTGCTGGATGAAAAGGGCAGAATCCCTTTTTCAGGACATCATGCCCCAGCCTATCCGAGCGCTGGAGAAGATCCAGGCGATTGAATAACAGGCGCACACGTAAGCCTGAAGCCATCGTCTGACCGTTTCTTCCTGGTAATGCCGAGGAAGCGAGAGTAAAAAAAAAAGGGGGCTTTTCAGCCCCCGTTCGTATTGTTGTCAAGGTTATCCGTTATTCGGCGGTGTTGCCGGAAACATCCTTTACATATTTGTAGAGTTCTGAATCGGCAGAGAGCACCAGGTTGGTGTTCCCACCGATAATTTTAGCATAGCCTTCGAGTGATCTCTGGAATGCATAGAATTCTGGATCCTTGGAGTAGGCAAGGCCGTATATCTTGGTCGCTTCAGCATCGGCTTTACCTTTGATGCGAAGTGCTTCACGGTTTGCCTCGGAGATAATCTCATTATACTCTCTCTCGACTTTACCGAGAATTTCAGCCTTCTGGCCTTCACCGAAGGAGCGTTTCTCCGCGGCGATACGCTTTCTCTCGGAGATCATCCTGTCGTAGACGCGAAGCTGCACCGATTCAATATAGTTGACCCGCTTAAACATCACTTCATTAAGCTCAATGCCATACTGTGGCGTAACTTTTGAGGCAATCTCAAGTATGCGAGCGGCGATCTTGTCTCTGCCCATTTTCGGTCTGGCCTCAAGGCCATAGTTGGACGGAGTCATGGTAGCTTCCGACCAGTCAGAGCTGCGAATAATTTCGCTAAGATCGTTTTTGTTGACCATATCCCTGACCGTACCGTCGATGATATCACTCAGCAGGGATTGAGCTCGCGCCTCCGTCTTTACCGCCCGCAGAAACTGCAGGGGATCGACGATCTTCCACCTTGCGGTGACATCAAGATAGACGTAGGTTTTATCATTGGTGGGAACCTGGTTAGGTTCGCCGTCCCAGATCTGGATCTTTTTATCAAAAAGCTGAACCTGATGGAAAAAAGGCTTCTTGAAATGGAGCCCGGCCTCGGTTTTCGAGGCGACCGGTGCGCCGAATTGCGTTATAACCCCCTGTTTTCCTTCTTCAAGTATGAAGAAGCCATCATAGATGATGACGACGGCCGCCAGCACTAAGCCGACGATTAGAAATTTTGCTATGTTTTTCATTATTTGGTCCTCTGCTGATTGTCATTTTGGGGATTGGAAAAATCCAGTCCTTTGTCTCCGCTCAGATTCAATAGGGGGATTGGGGCCTGCTGATTTTTATCGAGTACGTAGACGGATCTGACTGTGGGAATGATTTCCTGCATGGTTTCAAGATACATTCGTTTTCTGGTGACATCCGGTGCATTGGCATACTCTGTGAGGATATCGAGGAATCTTCCCGTTTCACCTTTGGCGTTATTGACACGTTTTGCCGCGTAACCATAGGATTCCTCGACGATCGCCTTGGCCTGGCCGCGGGCTTTCGGGATAACCTTATTGTATTGCTCTTCGGCCTGGTTAACCAGACGCTTCATGTCCTGGTCGGCCTCGTTGACCTCATTGAATGCCGGCTTCACGGGTTCAGGAGGATTGATGTCCTGGAACTGAACTGTGCCAATGCCGACGCCGGCGCGAATGTTATTGAGTTGTGCTTGCAGCTCATTTTTCACCGACATGGCCAGAAGGTCCCGATTGCTGAGAACATAGTCGAAATCCATGTTGCCGACGATTCGTCTGGTAGTGGCTTCCGAGAGATCGCGAATGGCCTGGCGAACATCCTTTACCATGAACAGAAAGTTGCTGGGGTCATTTACCCGGTATTGCACAATCCAGGCAACGTTAATGACATTCTTATCGGCGGTAAGCATGAGTGATTCATGCTCATAGTCGCTTCTGGAAAAAGAGGTTCTCTGGCCTGGTGAGGTTTGCCGAAACCCGAATTCCTCTTTGCGGATGTTCGCCACATCAACCTTGAAGAGTTTGTCGAAATAGGGAATTTTTAAGTGGAGACCAGGCTCTGTCGTCTTATTGTATTTGCCGAGCCGCAGGATAACACCTACCTCACCCGGGGTTATTTTATAGATGGAAGACATGACGCCCTGAAAAACAAGAATCACCAGCACTACGGCCAGTATTTTGCCGATTCCGGAAAAGGGATTGAATGATTTTTGCGGCTTGTCTCCGTCATCACCGCCACCCGACGGCTTTTTGTGATCGGAAAAAAAATCCTGCAGCTTCTTGATAATCTGGGCCACCATTTCTTCGGGTGTCTGGGGTTTTTTCTTGCTTCCCCATGGAGGCTGTTGATCATGATTGGACATATAAATCTCCTGATTTCATTGTTGTCTTCACTTTCCGAAGTCTCACGGCGAGGATACTATCCTTTTCGGAAGGTAAAGTTATGGTTCCGTAAATAATCGACTTAAAAAAATAAGTATTAACCAGTGTTTGTAAAATTAAAAAATAAGAGCCTAACTTACCATGAAAAAGCGGAGTTGGAAAGAGAAGATTGACTGTTGCAAAGCAGCAACCGCTGTATTTTCGCGGCGCCCGGGAAAATACTAACGGATCATTTGATTCATTTTGCCATGGTGAAAACAGGCCAATTGGGGATAAGGCAATAATGGAAAAAGATACGTTAATATACCTTCTGCATTGCAATTTCCCAACTGAAGTAAACGACAAAGGCCGTAAAAAGAAAAAGAACCAGCTGCAGTAAAGATGATTTTCGCAACTTGATAGCCAATTCAGTAATCAGCAGTCTGCCGATGAAAAAACCGCTCAATATCCCAAAGAAATGGGCACCCAGATCAGTTCGCTCCCCGGAACTCCCCGTCATGGCCAGTAATGCGGCGCCGGCCATGAAGGGGACCACAACCTGCAGGGTCGATACCCTCTCTTTGCTGTGGTAGCTGGCCATGGCCAGCATGCCTATGGTGGCAAAAACTGCCGTGGAGTAACCGACAAAAAGATGACCCGGGCCATGCAGATAGACATTGATGTAATTGCCCAGGGCGGCAGAGAGGAGGACGGCAAAAACACCGATGCCAGGCCCTACGGTTTTACAAAAAAAATGGAGAAGGAAGCCTCCCAGAAAGCAGTTGCCCAGCAGGTGGGTCAGGTCGGCATGGAGCGTCAGGGCGGTAATGATCCGATAGTATTCCCCATGTTGCAGGATCGCGGTGGAATCGCCTGCCCCGTTGCCGAACCAGTCGGAACGCAGGCTCCATGGTCCAGTAACATTATAGAAAATAACTAACGCTCCGATGACGATGAACGTAGGGGGTTGGATGGCAGAAGAGTTCTGTTCGCTGAATTGCGGCTGCGGCGGCGGCCAGTTCGCATTTTCGCTCTGGTAGGATGAGAGATGATATCTGGCGTTTTCGGCATCTTCGCGGGAAACGTATATAATGAATATCTTTCCCTCAGTGGAAATGGTGTGAGGAATATGTACCGCCGTCAGCACCAGTGAACAGGCGGAAAGATGTTCCTGTTGGTTTGTTTCTACTACTGCGGTTTCTTCAGAAGTACGGTCGGTCATTGAGGGCTGGTTTTTACTGGTAGAGAGGTAATCCTTAAAAATATACATTGCCGAAGAATGAAGCAAGGTGGACTTGCGGTCACTCCTGCCGCAGAAGCAATAAAAAAAGGGTCGCCCGGATTTGGACGACCCTTATTAGTCCCCGGAGTAACTGTTAATTAGCAGAGATTGTCAATAGCGACAATAGCACCGAACTTTTTTTTCAGGGCAAGAAGTTCATTTTTCTGCCTGGTGTAAATTTCGAAGAGACGTTGGGGAACGCCCGTTTCTTTACTGTACTCGTGCTCCTGCAGGTCAAGGCGCTGGATAATATTGTCTACATACAGAGCAAACTGCATATCGTAAAGTGATTTGGGATATTCTTTGTCAATGTCGGCAAAAAGCGTCTTGAGATCCTCATATTTGGGCAGCATTCCGATTGGCGTTTCGATTGCTTCCACTTCCTTGTTGGCGAATCTTTCGAGCCATCCCAGCCAAACCCTGACATCCTTTTTTTCTCCCAAAAGACCGCTGCCGCTGCCGCCTCTGTTGGCGTGGGTGAGAAAGTAGTTGAGTCCTGCCATTACAGGCTTGGTTTCTTCTGTAAATTTTTTGGAATTGAAGAACTTGAACTGGGCATCCATATAATCGGCAAGTGGACCTGGAATAAACGGTGCATTCGCCCATGGCTGGCGGCGCACACCTGTAGCGCCGACTTCGGTAGCCGTAGCCTGTGAGACGATAGAGGCGCCGATAGCCACACCTTCATCGGCATTCCTGGCAACCCATACGGGCGGCATGGTATCGGCGTCGCGCCCTGAATAGGTGAATACTTTTAAGGGTACACCGGCAGGATCTTCGGCCAGTTCGCTAGCATGATTTTTTATCGCTGAGGCGAGCAGGGTGCAGCGTGAGTTTTTGTGAGACATGGGAATCGAGTGGCCGTCGCTATCGGTTTTACCCTGGTGCCATTCACCCTGGAAGTTGATTCCCTTTTCCGGCACCTTTTCACCGTTGCCGACCCAATGCGGTGTACCGCTTTCATCTACCAGAACATTCGACCAGATAACCTCGGTACCGTCACCGCGCAGACAGTCCATCAGGTAGGGATCACCCACCTTGTTGACGTCTTCGACGATGCCGAAGATCCCCTTTTCAGGATTGACCGCGCGAATAGTGCCATCTTCGGCAATCCAGATCTGGGCCAGATCATCGCCGATGAAATCGGAGCCGACCATGGCGGTAGTGGTTTTGCCGCACCCTGAAGGTGCGGCACCGGCGAAAAAGGTCTTACGCCCACCGGGACCGGTCATGCCGGTGATAAACATATGCTCGGACAGCTGTTCTTCAAGCTTGTAATAAGTGGCGTAATCCACGGAAAATCGATGATTCCCTTTTTTCAGAAGAAGGGTGTTGCCGGCATAGGTGCAGAAGGTTGAGAAGGTTGTCTGCCAGCTGCGGTCCATGAAAATTCGGGCATGCGGGACATCCTCGGGTCTGTTTTCACCCTGGGCGTGAACATTGGTGAAGAAGAGGCCCGCTCTTTCAACTTCAGCGTCAAAATCGGCAAAACAGTTTCTATAAAGAATCTCCGCGGAGTGGAATACATAGGATGATGAGGATATCTCGATCGCCGGGACGGTGGCTTCGGCGCCAACGGGACCGCGGCTGAAAAAACCAACCATCATGGTTTTAGAGCGCATGATGCCGATCATATATTTCTTGACATAGTCGAGGGCATCGCCGCGCAGCACTGATTTGGCAAGCGAGCTCATCTGCTCGCCTTCGTTAATAATATAATAGGTTTGGTTGACCAGCCGTGCCTGGTCCTGGGGCAGATCGAAATGAATGGTATGTCCCGTTTTCGCCAGTTTTTTCTCTTCTCCCGTTTCAAGGGCGTAATCTCTGATCCACTGTATGTCTTCTGCGCTGCCGGTGTCGATGAAGACATGTTCCGGCTTGCACATGGAGATGGCGTTGGCCAGCTTTAGAAGGGCTTCCTCGTTTTTGATCAGAGCGATCTTCTCCCTGTTTGCCGCATCGAGTTTTGCGTTGATCAGCTTTCTGCCCTCGGAGATGGTGGATATTCCCCCGACAGCGGCGAGAATATCATCTCCCTGTTTAAGTTCTAGCATTCTTTAACTCCTTGAAGTTATGTAATAGTGGTATATGGACTATGCCCTGCTGGAGAAAATAGGGCCTGTTTAAAATGACTTACATAAGTATTCTATTATTTTTCAGGTGGAGCGTCAAACAATATCGCACTTCTGCACATAATACTTTCAGCATAATTGAATATCCGTGATATCAAAATTGATGGGATAGAAAGTTTACGGCAAGTGTAAGAAATTGCATTGATTTATCGAAGTGATAGGATAGCACAACAAAAACATTGTAACGTTGGATTTTGTCTGGAGGTAATGACGGAGAGGAGACCGGGTTTTCCTGCGTCACGATCAGAGAATTGCCGGTGAACGCTCGGATTCATAGAGCGATAATTGTTTGCGTGGAAGAGTGTGATTGCGATAAAACAAGGATCATGCTATACGGGTGCAGGAAAATGTATTACCTTGAGTATGAGCGGAGAAAGGAAAGGATATAAAAAAAAGCTGTCTTCCCAAAAAGGAAGACAGCTTGATTTATAGAAAAATTGGTGCCGAAGAGAAGACTCGAACTTCCACGAGGATACCCCCACTAGACCCTGAACCTAGCGCGTCTACCAATTCCGCCACTTCGGCAACGCAGAAGAATATGCTTGCTGGCAGGTTTTTTGTCAAGACTTTCTTGGCGCTTCAATTAAAAAAGAGTTGCTTTAAATAAAAGATAAATGAAAATTATTCGAAATATTAAAGATATAACTGGAAAATATAAAAATCCATGCGTCACCATAGGTAACTTCGATGGAGTGCATCTAGGTCACCAGAGGCTTTTTGAAGTGGTCCAGCAGAACGCCCGCCGGGTGGGTGGCACCAGCATTGTCATCACCTTCGATCCGCATCCGCTTCAGGTACTCAAGCCCGGTGGCATTAAACTGATTTCAACAATTGAACAAAAGATAGAGCTGATCGAACTCTCCGGCATGGATGTCCTTATCGTAGTTCCCTTTGACCTGAAGTTTGCCGGCACAACCGCCGAGTCCTTCGTCGATGAAATTCTGCTGCGCAGGATCGGAGTGAAGGATCTTTTTGTCGGCTATGACTATGCTTTCGGCAAAGGCAGGGCGGGCAATATCGACTTTCTCAGAAAACAGGGAGAAGAAAAAGGTTTCTCGGTCACGGTGATTGATGCCTATTATGAAAATGATACCATTGTCAGTTCCACCAAAATCAGAGAACTGGTTGCCGAAGGAAGAATGATGGACACCAGCCGGTTGCTGGGCAGGTACTATCAGATTCGCGGCAAGGTTCAGCGGGGCAAGCAGCGGGGGAGCAAGGAAATCGGATATCCAACCGCAAACCTGCATATATCAGAGGAAGATCTGGTACCTCGAACAGGGGTTTATGTGTGTCAGGTAATCTATGACGATGTCTGTTATGGCGGAGTGATTAATATTGGCTACAATCCTACTTTCGGCGAAAAAACTTTGGTGGCTGAAACCCATATCTTTGATTTTGACCACAACATTTACGGCAAACCGATCAAAGTGAATCTGTTAAAATTTCTTAGAGGGGAGGTGAAGTTTACAACCATCCGGGAATTGTCTGAGCAGATTGCCAAAGATGTCCTCAGTGCCAGAGAGGTGCTTGATGTTGCCCTCAAGGATGAGCAAAGGTTCGTCTGGTAAAGGGTTTTGCTGGTTTGCGTTGGTGCGATCTCTCCTTGGATTTTCTGCTTGCAAGTACAACCATGGTGTCTATAGTGTATGCGCTTGCGCATATCGGCGGGTAAATGGTATGCTGTCAAGCTCCTATAAATACCGGGATTGTCAATAACCGGATGCTTTTCCGGTCCATACGGAAGATGGCATTCCGTAACAGTTTGAAGTTTATCAGTAGAGGAAGAAAATGGCTGAAAATCAGAAAGAAGATATAGAGAAAGTTATTGAAGAGCTGCAAGAGCAAGTCAAGGAATCACCCGAAAATGTCATAGCCCACCACCACCTGGGGCTGGTGTATATGAAGGTCGGCAAGATGGAAGAGGCTGCCAAATCCCTCGAGAGGGCACTGGAGATAGACCCCTTGTCCGTGGAAAGCCTGATAAATCTAGGGGCTATATATTTTGGCAAAGGCGATATTTCCAAGGCCGAGGAGCTCAACGAGAGGGCTTTGAAAATTCTGCCCGAAGCTGCTCAGGCCCATGCTAATCTCGGACTTATCCGGCAACAGCAGGATGAGATTGAAAAGGCTATAGAATCCTATGAGAAAGCGGCAAAGTATAATCCTGATCTTGCCAGTGTCTGGATGAACCTCACCTCTGTGCTGACTATGAAAGGTGAAGACGAGCGTGCTCTGAAGGCGGCTAAAAAAGCCGTGGAACTCGAGCCGGATTCCCCGCTGGCCCACAATAACCTGGCAGTAGCACTGTACTTCGGTGAGGATTTCGAAAAGGCGAAGCAGCATATGGAAAAGGCCGAACTGCTCGGCTATTCGGTCGATCCCAACTTTAAGGCCAGCCTGGGGCAAAAGCTCGGCTAAGTGTCTGTCCCTGGCCCACCTTTGACTTTTAATAAAGGTTCTTCCTGGGAGTATCCCTCGGTAGATGCTTGCCCGAGGATGTAAATTATGGGAATTCTTTTCAGGCAGGAAGCGGAAAAGAATTCCTGAGTATAAGTTATTGTATGGAATAATGAGAAAAAAGATAATTAAAAAGCCTCCCTGGTGTCCTTTCTGCGGACATAAAGTCGGCAAAGCAAGCGATGCTGTTCAGCGAAAAATGAATGAATTTCCGGTGGGCCGTTGCGAGTGCGGCGCCGTTTACTGCTGCGATGTTACAGGTCATAATGTCGGCGCCGCTCTGGTAGAAGCGTTGGTATACGCCTGCGGCGATAATTCCGATCTGGCCTGGGAACTTCTGCCGGAAGATGATTATCTCACCGGCAGGGTGGAGAACTATGACGAGATAACCCATCAGGTTGTGGACAAGGGCAATATTGATGGCAGACCTGCCCGTGGCGTTCTCTACTTTATCCGTCTGCACACTGAGATGTCTGAACTGGTAGAACGGCTTAGCAGCAAAAAGCAGGCGGCCTTTGCGGGAACAGCAGGAGCAGCCACTGAAAGAGTCGCCGTTGAACCGGCTCCCGACCCTAAGAGAAAAAGGGAGAAGGCGAGTAAGAAGCGGGTAAACGAGCTGGCCGAAAACAATGATATTGACGGTCTGGTCGCTCTCTGTTTCGATGATAAAAAGACTTTAAGGTTGCTGCAGCGGCGGCTCTATGATCCGGCTGAGGAAAGCCGCTGGCATACCGCCTGGCTTATAGGCAAGGTTTCAGCGCGCATCTCGACTCGCGAGCCCGGCCAGGTTTCCGAGCTTCTGCACAGATTGTTCGAGGCATGCTCGGATTCCGCCGCAACCAACTGGGGAATGGTGGAAACACTTGGCTCGGTAATCGCGGAGCGTCCGGACATATTCGGCGCATTCACCAAACATCTGCTCAACTATCTCGGTGATGACTCCACCCAGGTTCAGGTCATCTGGTCTTTGGCGGAAATAGCCGAAAAACGACCAGATCTTATCCGGGATACACCGTTCTTTAATCTATTTCACTTTCTCAATCACCCCAGAGCTGAGGTGCGTGGTCAGATTGCCCGTCTCTTTGGCAGAATCAAAGCCACGGAGGCGTCTATTCAGCTCATGGGACTGAGCGATGATAATGCGCCTCTAACCATCTGGGAAGACGGCAAGTGCTTCGAAACAGATGTTGCACGAGAAGCTGCAAAAGCCATAAAAGCAATTCACGGAGATACAAGTAAATGAGTAACACCATCCAAAACATCAATGAAATTTCTCCGATGGCGGAGGGACAGAACAAAGCTGCAGCCACAGACCCCGTTCAGGCTGAATATGAACAAGGCAAGACCTTACTGGAGCGCAATGAGACCGGGCCTGCCGCTGTGGCCCTGCATAATGCCCTGCTTGGCTTTGAAGAGAACGATAACGACAACGGCATAGCCAATGCTTCAAATCAGCTGGGCAAAGTCTGCGTGCAGCGCGGCGAGTATGAAAAAGCACTTAAGCATTTTCAGCGGGCCGAAGAGATATGTCGAAAACTCCAGGATCCGCTGAGTCTCGCGGCACTTTCAAGGCAGTTTATACTTGTTTATACGGAAACAGAGCGGTATAAAGAAGCGATTAGCCGGTGCCTGGACCTGATCGAATTGTATCAGAGAAATAACGATCCCAAAGGTACCGTTGAGATCATTGAGAACATGGCTGATATATATGTCAGATCAGGTGAGTTGGCCAAAGCTGCGGATGCATATCGGACCATTGCCTCGATCCACAGAAATTTCAAGCATGAGAAGACCGCAGGCCAATATATTGACAAGGCTGAAGAGCTGGAAAAGCGGTCCTAAGATGGCTGGGGAGCGGAGTCGATGTTTACCGGAATAATAGAAGGAACAGGTAGACTGCTGGAGAAGAGGAGTAGAGGCGGAGGCCTGGTATTCCGGCTGCAGGCGGATTTTGATCTTACTGATCCGCAGGAAGGTGAATCAATAGCTGTCAATGGAATCTGTCTCACCGCCTACGATATCGAACAAAGAAGATTTTCCGTCGATATTTCGCCTGAGAGCATTTCGCGTACTACCCTGGGGCGGTTGAGTGTAGGAAGAATTGTCAATATGGAGAGGGCTCTGAGACTAACCGACAGACTTGGGGGTCATATAGTTTCAGGGCATATCGATTGTACCGCCGAAGTAGTCGATATTAAGAAAGCAGGTGAATTTACCCTGTTTACTTTTGCCCTTGCGGAAAGACTCAGCAGATATATCATAGAGAAGGGATCAGTGACCATCGACGGAATAAGTCTGACGGTAAATGACTGTGAGCAACAGAGGTTTTCAGTTTCCATTATTCCTCATACCCTGCAAATCACCACCCTTGGCCAGTTGAAAAGAGGAAGCGTTGTAAATATTGAAGTCGATATCATCGGCAAATATGTGGAAAAGCTTATGGCAGCCAAGTCAAAAGGCAATGAGGCTGCCGCAACCGATATTGGACCGGGTTTTCTAGCCGATCATGGGTTTTTCTAGTAACAGTTAATTATAAAATTGTGTGAGTATTATGGCCATCAGTCCGATAGAAGATGTAATTGAGGATATTAAAGCAGGAAAGATGATCATCCTGGTGGATGATGAAGATCGCGAAAATGAGGGTGATCTCTGCATGGCTGCAGAGGCGGTAACGCCTGAAGCAATAAATTTCATGGCAACCAATGGACGAGGCCTTATCTGTCTTACCTTGAGTCCTGATATCATCGAACAGCTTGATCTGCCGATGATGGTGTCGCAGAACAAGTCACCGTTTGGTACCGGATTCACTATCAGTATAGAAGCCCGAACCGGTGTGTCAACCGGGATTTCCGCAGCAGATCGCGCCAGAACGGTGCTTGCCGCGGTCCATCCTGAGGCGAAGCCGCACGACATAATCAGCCCGGGGCATATCTTCCCGCTGAAGGCGCGCGAAGGCGGCGTGCTGGTCCGAACCGGCCAAACGGAAGGTTCTGTCGATCTGGCCCGCCTGGCCGGAGTGCGCACCGCCGGAGTGATCTGTGAAATCATGAATGAAGACGGCACCATGGCCAGGATGCCGGATTTGGAGAAGTTTTCTGCGGAACACGGTCTTAAAATTGCGACCATCGCTGACCTGGTAGCTTATCGGCTCCGGGAGGATGTTCTCATTCACCGCGCTGCGGAGGCTCGCATTCCTACCCAAAATGCCGGAGAATTCAAGGCCATTGTCTACACCAACGACGTGGATGATCATGAGCACCTCGCCCTGGTCAAAGGTGAGATAGACCCGGACAAGAGAATACTGGTGCGGGTTCACTCAGAATGTCTGACCGGAGATGTCTTCGGTTCTTCACGCTGTGACTGCGGACTGCAGCTTGACGCGGCGATGAGAATGGTCGACCAGGAAGGATGCGGTGTAATTTTATACATGCGCCAGGAAGGTCGCGGCATTGGTCTGGTCAATAAGCTCAGAGCCTATAAACTTCAGGATGACGAGCAGATGGATACCGTGGAGGCTAACATCAAGCTTGGCTTTAAGGCTGATTTGCGGAATTATGGCATCGGCGCTCAAATATTACGTGATCTTGGTGTGAGGAAAATGGGGCTGCTTACCAATAATCCCAAGAAGATTATCGGCCTCGAAGGCTACGGCATCGAAGTCGTTGCCAGGCTTCCCCTGGAAATGGAGGCCAATATAGAGAATAAGAGTTATCTTCTCTGTAAGCGGGATCGGATGGGTCATCTCATAGAAGTGAGCGATGATTAATATATGTATTGGAAATGAATATCAAAATAATTACCAAAGGCGCGGAAAAAAATGGCAAACGTGATTGAAGGAAATTTAAATGCTGACGGGAAAAAATTTGCTATCGTTGTAGCACGTTTTAACTCGTTTATTTCAGAAAAATTGCTTGAGGGAGCACTCGACACCCTGACTCGCTCAGGTGCAGAGCAGGTTGATATCGACATCGCCAGAGTACCAGGTGCCTTTGAGATTCCTCTGGTAGCCAAAAAGTTTGCCGAATCCCAAAAATATGACGCAGTAATCTGTCTTGGCGTCGTTATCCGCGGAGCGACGCCCCATTTCGATGTCGTCGTCAGCGAGGTCTCCAAGGGGGCGGCTCAGGTGGGACTGGAGACCGGTGTTCCCGTGCTTTTTGGGGTATTGACCACGGAGACGATAGAACAAGCGATTGAGCGAGCGGGAACCAAGGCCGGTAACAAAGGTGCTGAAGTGGCGGTTGCCGCAATAGAGATGGCCAATCTCGTTACCAGTCTGAATTGATACTACCACATTGCCGCTGCTGCACTAATAAAGTATCATACGACGAATCATACTATCTTAACGGAGCAATACCTTAAATCATACGGGATTGCTCCTTCTCCTTTTTTTGGAACATTTTTTTCATGGGCACTAGACGAAAAGCGCGGGAAGCCGCTCTGCAGTTTCTCTTTCAGGATGATTTCTGCAGCAAGATGGAGCAAGACCCGGCTGACCTCGAAGAGCGTTTCGATCATTTCCGGGAGATGTATCAGGTGAACCGCAAGGCCAGGGCCTATGCGATAGAACTCCTTAGAAATACCCTGGCCAATCGTCAGGATATCGATGATATTATTCGCCGGTGCGCCACAAATTGGAGACTGGAGCGAATCGCCTATTGCGATCGGAACCTGCTGCGCATTGCCGTCAGTGAAATTCTCTACAGTGACGATGTACCTCATCAGGTTGCCATCAATGAAGCGGTTGAGATCGCCAAACGCTATGGCAGCGCTGAATCACCATCCTTTGTAAACGGCATCCTGGATGCCGTCAAGAAGCATATTCCCGCCTGATTTCTTCTTTTCCACCCGGTCAGGAGAGATCAACTTGCATTTTAGTAATTTTCCTATTACACCTGAACAATACAATAATTATATCTGCCCGCTGCGCCTTTCTCAGAGGGACACTAGCCAGGAAATAATCTTCTTTATATATTAGGAAGGAATTTTCTAAGACGATATACCTCTGTTCGTCCTCCGGCGTATCTGGAATTTCCGGAGATGCAGATTTTTAGATTTTACGGGTTCGGGTGCTGTCGTTTTCCATCGTTCCCATCTTCATGAAAGACTGGGATCTCCTCTTGATCCTCTTCAGTGATAGTGCAGGTCATGCACACAATATACGCAGGAGTTTTGTAATCATGGCACAGGCAAATGGGGCATCCCGCCCCAGTCTCCGACAGGAACTTATAGCTGTTTTAGGAATTTTTCTCGCTATCTTCCTTTTTTTGAGTCTTCTCTCGCATTCCCTGGCGACGGAAGGTAACTGGTGTGGGGAAATGGGACTTCTGATAGCTCAATTTCTCATTGGTTTTACCGGGATGGGAGCCTATATGCTTGCCTTTCTGATCCTGCTTCTTTCCATGCTTTTTTTCAGTCCCAATATGTCTTTTGAAAGGCTGCCGCAGGTAACTTTGGGGATAACCTGTGCAGTTCTCTCCTTCTGCGGACTGTTGGCTTCTCTTTCCCTGTACCAGCAAAATTTTATCGATAGCGGCGGGTTCCTGGGGCGCACCATTTTTACCATGATGCTCTCGATTGCCGGCGGTCCCGGTACCGTACTGACGCTAGCTCTACTGTTTCTGATCTCGCTCATGCTCTCCACCCATTTTTCCCCGTATCGCCTGTTCTCCTCACTGTGGCGGATTATTAGTGGTTTTTTCACCTTTATTCTGCGAGCCTTCACCGGAAAAAGAAAGAATGGTCTGAAAAAACCACCAAAGCTCAAGAGAGTCGACGAGACTCGGCAGCAGCCTGTACAACAGAGACAGGCCGGACGGGAAGGTACGATTCCGGTTGTAAAGGAGCCGGCAAGAATAGAGAATGAACAGAACGATGAGGAGTTTGCCCTTGCTCCTGTCGCACGTGGCGACTGGAAAATTCCACCATTGTCTCTGCTCAGAAAAAATGAACAGGTGAAAAAAGAGGTCGCTAAAGAGACCTACTATAAGACCTCGAAAAAGCTGGAACAAAAGCTGAAAAACTTTGGTGTTTCCGGAACGGTGGTGGGCATTTCGCCGGGCCCGGTGGTGACCACCTATGAGTATTCTCCGGCACCTGGAGTCAAAATCAACAAAATAGCCGGTCTGGCAGATGATCTCGCTCTGGGGCTCAAGGCTCAGTCGGTAAGGGTGGTGGGATCGATTCCCGGCAAGGCCGCCCTGGGAATAGAAATTCCCAATGAGGATAGACAAATTGTCTATATTCGGGACCTGTTGAGCTCCGAGAGCTATCGGCAGAGCACAGGGAAACTCACCATAGCGCTGGGACTCGACGTTGTCGGCAACACTGCTCTAGCCGATCTCTCGAAAATGCCTCATTTACTTATAGCAGGGGCCACCGGTGCCGGCAAAAGCGTGGCTATAAATACCATTATTTCCTCTATTCTTTTCAATGCCACTCCGGAAGAAGTCCGAATCCTCATGGTGGATCCCAAACGCATTGAGCTTTCCGGATATGAGGGTATTCCCCACCTGCTTCATCCTGTTGTTGTTGAGCCGAAACTTGCCTCCAGAGCTTTAATGTGGGCAGTGCGCGAGATGGAAAGACGGTATCGCGCCCTGGAGGAGGCCAAGGTGAAAAGCTTTCAAAGCTATAATGAAATAGCTGCTGAAAAAATGCCGTATATTGTCATTATTGTAGATGAATTAGCAGACTTAATGATGGTTGCCTCAAAAGATGTCGAATCCGCCATCGCCCGGCTGGCTCAAATGGCCAGAGCGGCCGGGATCCATCTCATTCTGGCAACCCAACGTCCTTCCGTTGATGTTTTAACCGGGTTGATCAAAGCCAACTTTCCTACCCGTATTTCCTTTAAGGTGTCATCAAAAGTTGATTCCCGCACCATCATCGACACCTCGGGTGCCGAACATCTTCTTGGAGCGGGTGACATGCTTTACCTTCCTCCCGGCAGCAGTTCGTTGAAGCGAATCCATGGAGCATATATTTCTGAGAAAGAAACGTCTGATCTCATTGATTTCTGGAAAAATCAGGGTGCTGCAACGTATGATGAATCCGTGATAGAGGAGGTCGAGAAAGGCAATGAGGCCGCCGGAGGAGATAACGATGAGGATTATGACGACAGGTATGACGAGGCCGTAGCCGTTGTCGGTGAGGCGGGTGGGGCTTCGATTTCCATGATCCAGAGACGCCTGCGCATAGGGTACAACCGGGCGGCGAGAATGATCGAAAAAATGGAACGGGAGGGAATTGTGGGACCCGCAGATGGGTCCAAGCCGCGCGAAGTCCTGGTTCGTCAAAATTATGAGTGAGCACAGCAGGCATCAGTGCTGAATTTTCTTGACAATATCCTGGCAACAAATTATATGTCAGACTTGAAAAATGAGTCACCGTTCATTTTTAAAGTGATTCAATAAGTAGTTTCTTTATATTTGGATTTCGACTGGTTAGCCCAAGCTAACCTTGAATCAAGATGTAAAATTACGGCTGTATTTTTGTTGTACGAATAGATGTGTCTAGGTTAAGTGGATCCTGCAAGGGCAGGATCACAACAGTTAAAACTAACTGAGGAGGTAGTTTAATGCCAAGTTATGTAGATCCTTCCAAATGCGACGGTTGCAAGGGCGGAGACAAAACCGCATGCATGTACATCTGTCCCAACGATCTGATGGTTTTGAACGTTGAAGAGATGCTGGCTTATAATCAAGAGCCCGACGCATGCTGGGAATGCTATTCCTGCGTTAAGATTTGTCCGCAGGGTGCGATCTTTGTACGTGGATACGATGACTTCGTACCAATGGGTGGGCAGGTACACCCAATGAGGTCTTCCGATTCCATTATGTGGACGGTCAAGTTCCGTAATGGCGCGATGAAACGCTTTAAGTTCCCCATCCGCACAACGGCCGAAGGTGCCGCTAATGGCTATGTAGGTGAAAAGGGTGCAAGTCTGGATGACGAATGTCTGCTTCTTGAGGCCGATCTTCCAACTCCTAAGTAAAAGGCGTGCTGGAATCGTATAATCGTAAACAAATCTTTATGGTATAAGGAGATTTAAATATGGCATTACCAAATAAACCGAAAGGTGAATTGAAAGCCGTAGTCAATCCGGAAGTCGTTGAGCATGACGTGGATGTCATGATCATCGGTGGTGGTATGGCTGCCTGTGGCGCTGCTTTTGAGATCAAGAAGTGGGCACCTGAAGATCTGAAAATCGTTCTTGTGGATAAGGCGTCTTTGGAGCGCTCCGGTGCTGTAGCTCAGGGTCTTTCCGCTATTAACACCTACATCGGTGAGAATCCGATTGAGAACTATGTGAAAATGGTTCGCAACGACCTCATGGGCGTTGTTCGTGAAGATCTCATCTATGACTGCGGCCGCCACGTAGACGAATCCGTTAAGCTTTTCGAGGAATGGGGACTCCCAATCTGGAAAAAGGATGACAAAGGTGAGAACCTTGATGGCTCCAAGCCTGCTCCGACTCTGCGTGAAGGTGGTACTCCCGTACGTACAGGTAAATGGCAGATCATGATTAACGGCGAATCCTACAAGTGCATTGTGGCTGAACCAGCCGCAACCGCTCTTGGCGCCGACAACATCATTGAGCGCGTCTTCATTGTCAAGCTCCTGCTCGACAAGAACAAGCCGAACCAGATTGCTGGTGCCGCCGGTTTCTCCACCCGTGAAAACAAAGTACACGTTTTCCGTTGTAAAGCTGCCTTGATAGCTTGTGGTGGTGCCGTTAACATCTTCCGTCCACGCTCCACTGGTGAAGGAAAAGGCCGCGCCTGGTATCCCGTATGGAATGCCGGATCCACTTACACCCTGGCAGCAGAGGTCGGTGCAACTCTGACCATGATGGAAAATCGTTTCACCCCCGCCCGTTTCAAAGATGGCTACGGTCCTGTTGGCGCCTGGTTCCTTCTTTTCAAAGCCAAAGTTTCCAACGGCCTTGGAGAGTTCTATGCAAACAGCGATGCAGTAAAAGACGAGTTGGAGAAGTTCATGCCTTATGGCGGATCTGCAGTTACTCCCACCTGTCTGCGTAACCACCTCATGATCAATGAACTCAGAGCCGGTCGTGGACCTATCTACATGGCTACCGACGTTGCCCTGAATGCTTTCCTTGATGAACGTAAGCAAGCTGGAATGGACGACAAGTCTCTGAAGAAATTCTGGAAACACCTCGAATCCGAGGCATGGGAAGACTTTCTCGATATGTCAGTCGGTCAGGCGGGATTGTGGGCCGGTATGAACATCGAGCCAGAAAAAGTAGGTTCCGAAATAATGCCTACTGAACCATACATGCTCGGATCCCATTCCGGTTGTTGTGGTATCTGGACTTCCGGACCAGAAGAAGACTGGGTACCGGATATCAAAAATGATTCCCGTGCACATAAGTACAAGTGGGGATACAACCGCATGACCACCGTAGACGGTCTGTTCACAGCCGGTGACGGTGTTGGCGCATCCGGTCATAAATTTTCCTCCGGTTCTCACGCCGAGGGACGTATTGCCGCCAAGCAGATGGTGAAGTTCTGCCGTGACAATGCCGATTTCAAACCGGAACTGAAGGTAACCGCTCAGGAAATCGCCGATGAGATCTATGCTCCGGTAAGACGTTATCAGGAATTCGTTGGTGCTTCCACTGCTGCAGACGTCAATCCGAACTACTGCAAGCCTGCCGGTTTGATGATGCGTCTGATGAAGGCCACCGACGAATATGGTGGTGGTGTTGCAACGTACTACATGACTTCCGGAAAACTGCTCAACATCTGCCTGGACCTCCTCAAGCTTCTGCGTGAAGATGCTGAGAAAATGGCAGCTGGTGACCTTCATGAGCTTCTCCGCTGCTGGGAGAACTACCACCGCATCTGGTGTGTTGAGTCTCATATCCGTCACATCGAATTCCGTAAGGAATCACGCTACCCAGGTTTTTATTACAGATCGGACTACCCGACCTGTGATGATGAGAACTGGAAGTGCTTTGTAAACTCTACCTACAATACTGAATCCAAGGAATGGAAATGTGAGAAGGTTGAGTGTGTCAACATCATTGAGACTGATCCCTGGCTGTAATGGTTTTGATCTAACCACATGATGTGATTTGAAAAATCTCCAGAAGCCTCGGGTTTCTGGAGATTTTTTCTATGTAACGGATTTTTTCAGTACCTAAGTGACTCATTTCGTGTTTGTATAGCGGAATGTCATCAAGCAAGAATCTGCCTAAAAAGAAACAACGTATCCGGATCAGTGGCGGAAAGTATCTTGATGCTACCTCTGGAATGGATTTCATTAGCTTATGCAAGACTGAGAGGAGAAAACTCTACTCAGCCTGGCATAAGCTAATAGGGTTTGGCCTCAGATTATCATGATTTTGAGGGAGCAATTCCAGAGTTGATATTACCCTTGATGTCCAATGGGTCCGGGCGTGTTCGAATATCAATTGTAAATATATTAAGAGTAACCATGGAGGAAAGTATGACTGACGAGCAAGGCACCTCAGGTGCAATTTTGGTCGTAGGCGGTGGTATCAGCGGGCTTACAGCAGCCCTTGAAGCCGCAGAAGTCGGAAATGATGTGTTTCTGATTGAGAAGAATGCATATTTTGGTGGTCGCGTTGCCCAGCTTAATCAGTATTTCCCGAAACTGTGTCCGCCAAGCTGCGGATTGGAAATCAATTTCCGTCGAGTAAAGGATAATCGCAGGATCAGGACCTATTCCATGACGACAGTCAAGTCAGTCAGTGGAAGTCCAGGTAACTATGAGGTTACTCTTGAGATAGCTCCGCGCTATGTAAACAGTAACTGTACCGCCTGCGGTGATTGTGCTGCTGCAAGTGTCGATTACATTGATAATGAGTTCAACCTCGGCATGGACAAAATCACCGCTGCCTATCTGCCGCACGAAATGGCATTTCCCAGGCGGTACGTTATCAATAAGGAAGCCCTTTCCGCTGAAGGTGCCGAAGCCGTCAAGGCAGCGTGTAAATATAATGCTGTCGATCTCGACATGAAGCCACAGACCGTAACGGTGAATGTAGGCTCGATTGTCTGGGCTACCGGTTGGGTCCCTTATGAGCCAACTAAAATGGATAACCTGAAATATGGTCATTCCAACGCCATCGTCACCAATATGGAAATTGAACGAATGGCATCTCCCAGCGGACCTACCGGCGGTGCTATCCTTCGTCCTGGAGACAATAAGGAAATAGAGTCGATTGCCTTTGTTCAGTGTGCAGGTTCCCGTGATGAAAATCATCTCGAATACTGTTCCCATATCTGCTGTATGGCGACCATGAAGCAGATGACCTACGTTCGTGAAAGATATCCCGATGCCAAGATTTATGTGTTTTACATTGATCTTCGTACTCCCGGGAAATATGAAAAATTCCGTGCTAAGTTGATGAGTGATGAAAATGCGGAATTTATCAAAGGCAAAGTTGCAGAAATAGTACCCGAGGCAGATGGTGGCGTTACGGTAGTAGCTGAAAATGCCGTTACTGCCGAGAAGATGCATCAGAAGGTGGATATGGCAGTTCTAGCCACCGGAATGCAACCCTCAATGGCAATAGATGGTGCTCCTGTTGATCTGGATATGGATAGCAGCGGTTTTATCATTTCTGATTTTGAAAAAGGTATGATATCGGCAGGGTGTGCCAGAAAAGCCGCTGATGTTGTAACCACGACCCAATCATCCACTGCAGCTGCCTTAAAGGCAATTCAGGTATCCAGGAGGTAATGACAATGGATAAAAAATATTGCGCATACTTATGCTCAGGTTGTGGCATCGGCGATGCACTTGACATGGAAGCTCTCGCCGAAGTTGTCACCAGTGAAATGTCCATGGAATGTAAAACAAGTGATTGTCTCTGCGGTGCCGAGGGACGGGCTCTTATGGAAAAGGACATGAAAAACGACGGAGTCAACACCTTTATGATCGCCGCATGTTCTCCGCGTGTAATGAAGAAAGAGTTCGATTTTGGTGATGGAACAATCACCACACGTGCGAATCTGCGCGAGCAGGTGGTCTGGGCCGAAGGCAAACCCGCCGAAGGCGAAGAACCCCACGCTGAAGCAGCTGAATTTCTCAATGAAACGGCCCAGGACTATGTCCGAATGGCATGTACCCGTGCCAAGAAGACCGCACTGCCCGAGCCCTTTGTTCTTGAAGAGGGCACCAATAAGAAAATATTGGTCATGGGCGGTGGTATTGCCGGCCTCACTGCCGCACTGGAAGCGGCAAAAGCCGGCAACGAGGTAACCATTATTGAAAAAGAGGCCGTTCTCGGAGGCAAGGCGCTTGGCTGGAGACAATCCTTTCCCAGCAAGGCTCCCTGGATAGAGCTTGAAGAGAATCCGGTTGAATCACTGGTCGCCCAAATTAATGCCAATGACAAAATCACCGTAAAGACCGAGACTCAAGTAGCCCGTGTTGCCGGCCAACCTGGTAATTTTCGTGTGTCCCTGAAGAAAAGCGGTGATCGCAATGAATGGGACGCGCCTGCAAAAGTTACAGTTGATGAGCAGGAAAAAATCGAAAAAGGCGAAATGGAAGATCCCAACGCAGGATGGCAGAAATATACGGCAGTCGATCCCAATGCTGAGATCTTTGGCGCCGTAATACTGGCCACCGGCTGGAGACCTGCCGATGTGTCGCAGTTTGATCATCTGGGCTATGGGAGTGTCAAAAATGTCGTCACCAATGCCGAGTTTGAAAAACTGGCAAAAGAAGGAAAGGTGCCGGCTAATGTTGCCTTTGTCATGAGCCCTGGTGGAGCGGATAATGACGAGGATTTTCCCTACTGTAACTCGGTAACCTCGATGGTTGCTCTGAAGCAGGCGCAGTATGTATGCCAGGATAATGCCGACGGCAGAGCTTACATACTCTACCAGCATATGCGTACGCCCGGTCATATGGAGCTCTTTTATAAGAATGCGCAAATGAACGATGGTATCTTCATGACCAAAGGCAATGTCATGAAGGTGGAGGAAGCCGGCGCAAAACTGGCCGTGAACGTGGAGAACACTCTTCTTGGTGAGAATCTCAACCTTGAGGTTGACATGGTAGTGCTTGCCGCAGGTATGGAGCCGGCAACGCTGCATGAGCATTCCATCAATCTTGCTTATCGCCAGGGTCCCATGTTTCCCGATCTTGGTCTATTTGACGGATATGCCGATTCCCACTTCATCTGCTTTCCTTACGAGACACGGCGGACAGGTGTGTACACCTGTGGTGGTGTGAGAAAGGCGGCAACCATGGATGAGACCGTTGATGATGCAACCGGTGCAGCGCTGAAGGCCATTCAATGTCTTGAATCAACCGATCGTGGTGTGGCTGTTCATCCGCGTTCCGGCGATGCTACCTATCCTGAATTTTTTATGCAGCGCTGTACGCAGTGTAAAAGGTGCACCGAGGAATGTCCTTTCGGAGCTCTTGATGATGACGAAAAAGGTACGCCGCTGCCGAATACCACCCGGTGTAGACGCTGCGGTACCTGTATGGGAGCATGTCCTGAACGTATTATCGGCTTTAAGGATTACAACATAGATTTGATTGGTTCCATGATCAAGTCCATTGAAGTTCCGGAAGATGATGATGACAGACTGCGCATCTTGGTTCTTGTTTGTGAGAACGATGCCTATCCAGCCCTCGATATGGCCGGAATGAAGCGGCATAAGCTTAATCATATGATTCGTTTTATACCGGTACGGTGTCTTGGTTCGGTAAATATGGCCTGGATCAGGGATGCAATGTCGGCCGGTCTGGATGGTGCGATGCTGCTTGGCTGCAGCTATGGTGACGA
This sequence comes from Desulfobulbaceae bacterium, assembly GCA_016278675.1. Classification (GTDB taxonomy): domain Bacteria; phylum Desulfobacterota; class Desulfobulbia; order Desulfobulbales; family Desulfocapsaceae; genus Desulfopila_A. The sequence continues at coordinate 77,530 of JADQBJ010000013.1, forward strand.
TTACCAGTGTCACTTCGTCAAAGGTTCAGAGATTGCCAATAAACGAATGGAAAATATTGGTGACACACTCTCAACCCTTGGCCTCGAGGCAGAACGTGTTGTGGCAGAGCAGGTGGCTATCACGGATTATGATAAGATACCTCAACTGCTGGAAGATTTTGTAGAAGAAATTGTTGAAATGGGTCCAAACCCCTTCAAGGGCTTCTAGAATCTGTTTTTTTATCATCCGCTGCAGCGGCGCTCCCCGTCGCTGCAGTTATGGACCAGCGATGGTCACTGTGAACGATGATTTATTCTTGATAATATAACAGAGGGGAAAAAATGAATGTTCAACCAGATGTAGAATTTATTAAATACCTCAAGGGCGTTGGCGGCGATACACTGAAGAAGTGCTATCAGTGCGCTACGTGCTCTGTGGTTTGTCCTCTTTCAGGTGACCAGAAACCTTTTCCGCGCAAAGAAATGATTTGGTCCCAGTGGGGAATGAAGGATGCCCTGCTCACTGATACCGATGTATTTCTCTGCCATCAATGCGGAGATTGTACAGAGAAATGCCCTCGCGGTGCCAAACCTGCTGAGGTCTTGGGAGCTATCCGGGCATATGCCTACAATTTTTATGCGTGGCCGAGAGGTCTGGCAAACCTGGCTTCCAATGCTAAAGGACTGCCGTTGCTGATCGGTATTCCCTCCGTCATTATTCTCGTTTTATGGTTCATATCCGGTGGCCTTATGGATAACTGGAACGCCAATTTTGAGGCGGGCTATGGATATCAGCGTATGTTTGGCCATTGGGATTTTCACTGGTATGCCAAAAATATCTTTTTCATAGTTCTGTTCTCCGTTCCGGCTGCTGGGCTAGCCATTTTTTCCGCGTACATGGGAATTCGCAATCTGTGGAAGGGAATGGCGTCAAAACATGATCTCAATCCTGATTATAAACCTTCTACCGTTCAGTTTGTTCAACAATTTCTCTGGCCTTCAATCAAAGAGATTCTCAACCATAACCGCTTTGATGAATGTACTGTCAATACCGATAGGAAAAAAGGGCATAAGCCGCTGGTTTTCGCTTTTATTGGTCTTTTTATCGTTACTCTCTGGTCACTGTTCGCCAATGATATTCTTGGACTGTTCTGGCCCCAGTTTCACGGGCCGATGACATTCTGGAATCCTGTAAAGTTGTTAGGTAATGTCTCCGCTATTGCACTTATCTACGGCATGTATATCCTCTGGACATCCCGATCCGAAAAAGAGAAGAATGCCGGTATTCAAGGAAATTTTTATGACTGGTTTCTTATCTGGGAAATCATGGCAGTCGGTGTTACCGGCCTGCTTGCCGAGGTTTTTCGTTGGGCCGGACTTGCGACCTTCGGCCATATTATCTATTTCCTTCATCTTGTAACCGTCATGATGCTTTTTCTCTATATGCCGTATACCAAATTTGCCCATATAGTATATAGGACGTTTGCAATGGCATTCGAGAAATATCGAGAAAGTGCTTTCGCCAAGACCGCAATTGGTTAGCACTTTCGCTATTTTCATCGCAGAATGTAAAAAAGAGGATCGGATTTACTTCCGGTCCTTTTTTTTTGCTTTACCGTACTTATTTGTGTTCGCAGGCGGAAATCCGCAAAAATCTTTTGGCGTGGTGCATCGAATCCTGAAGGAGAGAACAGCCAATCCTGTGGATAATGGATTTTCACAAAACACTGAAAAAAATGATTGCTTTCCTATGTCGGAATAAGTATATTCTATAGTTTTGTAAGCTGGCGTAGCTCAATTGGCAGAGCAGCTGATTTGTAATCAGCAGGTTGCGGGTTCAAGTCCCATCGCCAGCTCCAGAAAAAAAAGCTTTACAAAGTGTTTTTGAGAGATTAAAAAGCAACATCAATTTTTCGATGTTCTGTATGGAGGGGTTCCCGAGCGGTCAAAGGGAACAGACTGTAAATCTGTCGGCCAAGCCTTCGGAGGTTCGAATCCTCCCCCCTCCACCATCTCTCTTCTTCATTTGGAAAATATTTTAAAGCGGGAATAGCTCAATTGGTAGAGCATCAGCCTTCCAAGCTGAGGGTTGCGAGTTCGAGTCTCGTTTCCCGCTCCATTTTTTTTTCGCATGAACAATGGCGCCCACGTAGCTCAGTTGGTAGAGCGCATCCTTGGTAAGGATGAGGTCACCGGTTCAAATCCGGTCGTGGGCTCCACAGGCGGATACACAACCTGAATCAATTATTAATGGCCTGAGGAGACAAGAAAATGTCAAAGCAAAAATTTGAAAGGACCAAACCGCATGTTAATGTAGGAACCGTCGGTCATATCGATCATGGAAAAACTACTTTGACGGCCGCTATCACTCGGGTGTTGTCTTTAAAAGGTCAGGCTCAATTCACCGATTTCAGCGAGATCGATAAGGCACCGGAAGAGAAAGAACGTGGAATCACCATCGCCACAGCGCACGTCGAGTACGAAACAACGAAGCGTCATTATGCTCACGTCGACTGCCCCGGCCATGCCGACTATATCAAAAACATGATCACCGGTGCGGCCCAGATGGACGGCGCGATTCTGGTAGTTGCCGCCACCGACGGTGCCATGCCGCAGACCCGCGAGCATATCCTTCTTGCCCGTCAGGTAGGTGTTCCTGCAATTGTCGTCTTTCTCAACAAGTGTGACATGGTTGACGATGAAGAACTCATCGAGCTTGTCGAAATGGAACTGCGTGAACTGCTCGATGCCTACGAATTTCCTGGCGACGACATTCCCATCATTCAGGGCTCGGCGCTGAAGGCATTGGAAAATCCTGAAGATGAAGCCGCTGCAAAATGTATCTGGGATCTCATGGATGCTGTGGATAACTATATCCCCGAGCCTGAGCGTGATATCGCCAAGCCCTTCCTGATGCCTGTTGAAGACGTTTTCTCTATTTCCGGTCGTGGTACGGTTGCCACCGGTCGTATTGAACGCGGTGTTATCAAGGTTGGTGAAGAGGTCGAGATCGTTGGTGTTCGCAAGACCCAGAAAACCGTATGTACCGGCGTTGAGATGTTCAGAAAACTTCTTGATGAAGGCCAGGCCGGAGATAATATCGGCGCACTTCTTCGCGGAGTCAAGCGTGATGAGATTGAGCGCGGTCAGGTATTGGCCAAGCCGGGTTCCATTACCCCGCACACCAAGTTTAAAGCGGAGTGCTATATCCTCGGTAAAGAGGAAGGCGGTCGTCACACCCCGTTTTTCAATGGCTATCGTCCGCAGTTTTATTTCAGGACTACAGATGTTACCGGAATTGTCACCCTTCCCGACGGAGTGGAAATGGTAATGCCTGGTGACAATGTCTCGGTGACGGCGGAATTGATCACTCCCATCGCCATGGATGCAGGTCTTCGTTTCGCCATCCGTGAGGGTGGGCGTACCGTAGGTGCCGGCGTTATCAGTGAAATCGTAGAGTAAAGGTAGTCGGCAGGTATTACAATACCCAGCTCCCTTGTCACAGGCAATGGAGCCGGGTTCTTTTTTTATAGGGATGGGATCGTAATGAGAGACATTATTACTCTTGCATGTGGTACATGTAAACGTCGTAATTACACAACCACAAAAAACAAGAGAAACACTCCTAATAAGCTGGAGTTCAGTAAGTATTGTCCATTTTGCCGGGTTCATACCTCGCATAAAGAGACAAAATAGGAACTTGCAGGCCAGTAACTCTAATTGGTAGAGTGCCGGACTCCAAATCCGGATGTTGGGGGTTCGAGTCCCTCCTGGCCTGCCACTGTTGACTTACATCAGAGTAGTTTCGCTTTTTCGGAATGAATTTCAAGAAACTGCTAACTACAAGGAATGGCAACGAGTATGGCACAAAAAGAAAAATCGAAAAAGAATGCTGTTGAAAAAACAGAGAAAAAATCTCCATACTCACCAGCTCAAATCAAAAAGTTCATCAAAGAGGTCCAGGTAGAATTCACCAAGATCGTTTGGCCTGACAAGAAAGTCACAATGGGGCTGACAGGGATTGTTATCGTGCTTACTGTGGTGGTTGCGATTTATCTGGGGTCCGTTGATCTGCTTCTTGGTAAACTTGTCTCTTATCTCCTCCGCAGTTAACGAGAAGGAAGGCAGGATTAGTATTGGTAAGCAACCTCCTTGTTGCATAAATAAAACTCAGGCTGGGTAGACATTACGATGGCAAGACAATGGTACATACTTCAGGTTCACTCTGGCTTTGAAGAAAGGGTAAAGGCTACTCTCGAGGAAAGGATCAGAAAAGACGGACTAGAGGAATATTTTGGTGAGATTTTAGTTCCGACCGAGCAGGTCGTTGAAATGATAAAAGGCGCCAGAAAAACATCTTCACGCCGGTTCTTTCCCGGCTATATGCTTGTCAGTATGGATTTAAACGATACCACCTGGCATACTATTCATGAGAATATGCCCCGTGTTGTCGGATTTGTAGGTGGCGACAAAGATCCTGTCCCGCTTTCTGATGAAGATGCCGGAAAAATAATCGGGCGCATACGTGACGGGTCTGAGCGACCACGGCCTAAGGTCATTTTTGATATAGGCGAAGTTGTTCGAGTCATCGATGGTCCTTTTGCTAATTTCCAAGGCGTAGTCGACGAGGTTTTTCCGGAAAAGGGCCGAGTCAGGGTTATGGTTTCAATTTTTGGCAGAGAAACCCCGGTGGAGCTGGAATTTGTTCAGGTTTCAAATACCTAAATTCGTCATGTGACGAAATAGCTAGCATAGGTTGTGAATGTATCTGATGGGGAAGTCTGCCTACCAGAACATTTTTGTTTTTAACAAGTTGATAGTTGGAGTGAACAATGGCCAAAAAAGTAATGGCATACATTAAATTGCAGATTCCTGCGGGCAAAGCCAACCCGTCGCCTCCCGTTGGCCCGGCTCTCGGCCAGCACGGTGTGAATATCATGGAATTCTGCAAGGCATTTAATGCAAAAACCCAATCTATGGGTGACACCATTGTGCCAGTCGTTATCACCGTGTATCAGGATAGATCTTTCAGTTACATAACCAAGACGCCGCCGGCGTCCGTGCTTTTGCTGAAGGCTGTAAACGTTAAAAAAGGTTCCGGAAATCCAAAGCTGGAACGTGTCGCGGAGATTAAGCGGGATAAAATCCGCGAGATTGCCGAGATAAAGATGCCTGATTTGAACGCTTATGATATCGCGAGTGCGATGAAGATCATCGAAGGTACTGCAAGAAGCGCCGGAATTACGGTGATTGATTAAATTTTAAAATTATTTACTACTCGAAAGGACCCGGTCCTTTTTTATAGTAGGAGGCTGATATGCCGAAACGCGGAAAAAATTATAGAAAGATACTTGAAACTGTTGATAAAACAAAGCTATATACTTTGAATGAGGGCATTGAATACGCACTCAAAGCGTCATATGCCAAATTTGATGAGACCTTTGATATTGCCGTCAAACTTGGTGTTGACCCCCGTCATGCTGATCAGATGATTCGCTCCTCTGTCGTCTTGCCACATGGTACCGGCAAAGAGACTCGGGTTCTTGTTTTCGCCAAAGGTGAAAAAGAAACAGAGGCCAAAGAAGCCGGCGCAGACTATGTCGGTTCTGATGATCTCGTTGAAAAAATTCAGGGAGGCTGGCTGGAGTTCGATAAAACGGTAGCCACCCCCGATATGATGGGAACAGTAGGAAAAATCGGACGTATACTTGGACCACGTAACCTGATGCCCAATGCCAAGCTTGGGACCGTAACTTTCGATATTGCCAACGTGGTTGCAGAAATCAAATCCGGAAAAGTTGATTTTCGCGTGGACAAGGCAGGCATAGTCCATGCCGGAGTAGGGAAAGTGTCCTTTGGCAAAGACAAGATTCTTGAAAATATACTCGCCTTTATCGGCAAGTTGATTCAGCTCAAACCCAGCTCCAGCAAAGGAATTTATATACGAAGTATTGCCGTATCTACGACCATGAGCCCCGGCTTCAAGGTCGAGCCGGTCGATGTAAGGGCATTGCTGAAATAAATGTGTATTTGAGGTCCTGCACCATGATTCATGGTGTAGTGTAGAGTCGAAGACAGCAGGCACTGAAGAGTTTAATCGGTTCTTTACCACCTGCCGAGACGGTTTGCAGCCTCTGAAAATATGTAAACCATACAATCTTGCTGTAACTGCTGTATCTAACGACATAATCTTAAAGTAGGAGGAGTGCTTTGAATCGTGAAGAGAAAGCGGCAATTATCTCTGAACTGAATGAATCCTTCAGTAAGTCTAAATTTTCTGTGGTTGCTGACTATCGCGGCCTCACTGTCATCCAGTTACAGAAAATTCGGATAGAGCTGAAAAAAGTAGACTCAGAGATTCGCGTCGCCAAAAACACTCTCCTGAGAAGAGCGGTTACAGAGACAGAGAGTAACGTTCTCAGTGATGATTTCACGGGAACTACAGCCGTAGTAATGGCGTATGATGATCCTGTCGGACCTGCAAAAGCGTTGGCAAAATTTGCAGAGGACCATGATAAATTTGTTATCAGGTCAGCCGTTCTTGAGGGGAAAAAGTTAGGTCCGGAAGAGTTTGTTGCTCTATCCAAGCTGCCGACCAAGGATGTACTGCTAAGTCAGCTGCTTTCCGTACTTAACGGCGTGCCTACTGGTCTGGTTCAGGTTCTCTCCGGAGTTCCCAGAACGTTTGTATATGGACTACAGGCTCTCAAGGAAAAGAAAGAACAGGTTGAGCATTAATACCAACCGGTACCAGACAAATTTATCTAACGAAGAGGTATGAACGATGGCTGTAACAAAAGAAGATGTAATTGAATTTATTGCTAATATGTCAGTACTTGAGCTCTCCGAACTTATCAAGGAGTTTGAGGAGAAGTTTGGTGTTTCCGCAGCTGCCCCCGTTGCCGTAGCCGCTGCAGGTGCTGGACCGGCGGTAGCTGAAGTCGAAGAGAAGACTGAGTTTGACGTCATTCTCGCGGGTGCCGGAGACCAGAAAATTAAGGTCATTAAAGAGGTTCGTGCTATCACAAGCCTCGGGCTCAAAGAAGCAAAAGCTCTTGTTGAGGATGCACCCCAGCCCATCAAGGAAGGCGTTACCAAAGAAGAGGCTGAGGAAATCAAAGGCAAGATCGAAGCAGTTGGTGGAGTTATCGAGATCAAATAATTCCCACGCATTAAGGATGTTCCGACAAGGAATATCCGTCTGTTTTTAGCAACACGCTACGGGCATCGCCACGTAGCGTGTTGTATTTTCGGAGTTCGACAAGAAGATATCTTGAGAAAGAACGTATATTCAGTTATTTGGAGTGGTTTTAGCCTGTTTTCGCTATTGCATTGAAAATATCAAATACTATGGCTGGGATTATGACCCTAAACTCTATTTTCGGCAGAGCATCTTCTTTTTTTTGTTTTCAACTTTGCTGCTTTTACAATCAGGTCATCGGCAGCAGGTCATTTTATCCCCACCTAACCAGTTAAAATATCATGCAGTGCATCGTTGTTTGATGCTTACTGTATATTTCACGTAAACGATCTATAGGCACCCTCGAGGACGATTTATGGAACGAATTAGAAAGAAATTTGCCACTGTGGAAAATATCATTGAGCCTCCTCACCTGATATCCATGCAGAGGAAATCCTACGAGAAATTCCTGCAAATGGGCCGTGAGCCGGAGGATCGCGAGGATTATGGCCTGCAGGCAATTTTAAAGAACGTCTTTCCCATTAATGACTTTAATGGAATGTGTTCTTTAGAGTATGTCAAGTATAAGTTTGGTGAACCCAAATATACAGTCGAGGAATGCGTTCAGCGCGGCATGACGTATGATATACCACTGAAGATTGTTGTCCGCCTGATAACCTTTGATGTAGATGAGGAAACCGGCGTTCAGACCATACGGGATATAAAAGAGCAAGAGGTTTATCTCGGCGCTTTGCCGCTAATGTCCAGGGACGGTGTTTTCGTTGTTAACGGTACCGAAAGAGTTATAGTCTCTCAGCTACAGCGATCACCGGGGCTTTTCTACACCCATGACAACGGCAAGAGCCATGCCAGTGGTAAGCTTCTTTATTCCGCCAGAATTATACCGGTTCGCGGTTCCTGGATTGATCTTGAGTTCGATATCAAGGATATCCTGCATGTGCGCATCGACAGGCGAAGAAAATTTCCGGTAACAACCCTGCTCAAAGCTCTGGGAAAAAGCGCTAGTGAGCTACTCGAGGAATTCTACTATACAAATGAGATCTTCTTCGAAGGCGACGAGTATAAAATGCGCTTTGATACCCGCACCGCTGTAGGTAAACGGCTCGAGTACGACCTGATCAATCCTGAAGATGGCGAAGTGCTCGCCAAAAAAGGCAAAAAAATCAGTAAGGTACTATGTAAAAAGATTGAATCTTCTCCGATCGAGTTTATCAAGATCTCCAGAGATGAAGTGATTGGAAAATACCTGTCACAGGACATTTTCAATCCGGAGACGGAGGAAATACTCTTTTTTTCCAACACCGAAATTACCGAGACCGTTCTCGAGTCCCTGCAGGAAGTCGGGATTAATTCGGTTAAAGTACTTTTTATTGACGGGGTTCACTACTCCGATTCATTTCGCAAAACTCTGGCACTAGATAAGGTCAGCTCCACGGAAGAAGCCCTGCTGGAAATATACAGAAGGCTTAGACCATCGAGCCCGCCTACGCTCGAAGTTGCCCAGACTTTTTTCGAGAACCTGTTTTTCAACCAGGATCTTTATGATCTCTCGGAAGTTGGACGTTATAAAATTAATGCCAAGCTGAACCTGGACATCGATATATCACAAAAGGCCTTGACCAGGTTAGATATTATTGAATCAATTAAATACCTTGTCCGTCTCAAAGACAGCCAGGGTGGCGTTGATGATATCGATCACCTCGGTAACAGGCGGGTGCGGACGGTCGGCGAGCTTATTGAGAATCAGTACCGTATGGGTCTTGTCCGCATGGAACGTGCCATCAAGGAGCGCATGACCCTCCAGGATGTTGAAACGTTGATGCCTCATGATCTTGTCAACCCGAAACCGATTTCCGCGGCAATAAAGGAATTCTTCGGAACATCACAGCTGTCGCAGTTCATGGACCAGACCAACCCGTTGTCGGAGGTGACTCACAAGAGACGTCTCAGCGCCCTGGGACCAGGCGGTCTTTCCCGGGAGCGTGCCGGATTTGAAGTCCGGGATGTCCATCCTACCCATTATGGCCGCATCTGTCCGGTTGAGACACCGGAGGGACCGAACATTGGCTTGATTGTCTCACTGGCGACGTATGCCAGAGTAAATCCCTATGGTTTTATTGAAACCCCTTACCGCAAGGTCGACGACAGGATCGTTTCAGACGACATCAAATATTTCAGTGCCTTGCAGGAACAGACTCATATTATTGCTCCGGCGTCAGTAGCACTGGATGGAAACCATCGGATCATACCTGATACCATCATCGTACGTGAAGAAGGAGAGGTTGTCACCGCTCCCAGTGACACGGTTACCTATATGGATATCGCCCCGAACCAGTTGATCAGCGTTGCCGCATCACTTGTTCCGTTTCTTGAAAACGATGATGCCAACCGTGCGCTTATGGGGTCTAACATGCAGAGACAGGCGGTACCACTGCTCAAGACATCAGCGCCACTCGTCGGTACAGGTATGGAAAGATATGTGGCCAGAGATTCCGGCGCCTGTCTGCTTGCCGGTGGCGATGGAGTTGTTGAGGAAGCGGATTCAAACCGTGTGGTGGTTCGCTACGACAAGCCCGGAACTGATGGCTATGATACCGGTATTGCCGTGTATCGCCTGGAAAAATACAAGAAATCCAATCAGAATACCTGCTTCACTCAGAGACCTCTTGTCCTGCCCGGCCAAAAGGTAAAAGAGGGGACGGTTCTGGCCGATGGACCTTCCTGCGATAATGGTGAACTTGCACTGGGTAAAAACATAACCATCGCCTTCATGCCTTGGCGGGGATTTAACTTCGAGGATTCTATTCTGGTCAATGAGCGTCTTTTGAAGGAGGATACCTTCACTTCGGTACATATCGAGGTCTTCGAGACAATGGCCAGGGATACCAAGCTTGGCAAGGAGGAGATCACTCGTGATATTCCCAACGTCAGCGAGGAAACGCTGCGCAATCTTGATGACTCCGGAATTGTGCGAATTGGTGCTGAGGTGCGGGCTGGAGATACCCTCGTGGGCAAGGTAACGCCTAAAGGCGAGACCGTCCTCTCTCCGGAGGAAAAACTGCTACGTGCTATTTTCGGGGAGAAGGCGCAGGATGTCAAGGATTCATCGCTGCGGGTACCACCTGGGGTTGAAGGCGTTGTTATCGATGCCAAGGTATTTTCCCGGAAGGGAGTCGACAAAGATGAACGTTCGCTGATGATCGAAGAGGTTGAAATAGAAAGGATTAATCAGGATAAACTCGATGAGCTGGCCAGTCTCAGGAGGGGTATATGCCTCGAATTCGGCGATCTCATGGATGGCCGCACCGCTAAGAAGGATATCATCGGCAAAGATGGAACGTTGCTTGTCAAACTCGGCAAAAAGATAGATGGAGCCGTTGCGGCCAAGGTGGGCTTCAGAAACCTCAGCAGTGTAGACTTCTCCGAAAAGAGCAAATACACCGAGCAGATAGAGGGCATTTACAGCCGCTATGAAAATCAGGCACGGCTTATCAGCGAGAGATATGACGGTATTATTGACCGGATGAAGAAAGGGGATGACCTGCCTCCCGGGGTGGTCAAAATGGTGAAGGTATATGTTGCCACCAAACGTAAACTTTCCGTGGGCGATAAAATGGCAGGACGGCATGGCAACAAAGGTGTGATTTCCCGATTGCTGCCGGAAGAGGACATGCCTTATTTTGCCGATGGTAAAACCGTCGATATCGTCCTCAACCCTCTGGGCGTTCCCTCACGAATGAACGTCGGCCAGGTCTTGGAGACCCATCTTGGGTTTGCCGCAAAAAAATTGGGCGAACAACTGGAGAAGATGGTTCAGGATCATGCTGTGGAGGCAATTCGTGAGAAAATAGCCAAAGTCTACTCCAAAGAAGAGGCTGCAGCCATAACGGAAGGTAAAGATGACGAGGAACTGATGCAGTGGGCCCGAATTCATAAGGAAGGCCTGCATATGAGCACTCCGGTTTTCGATGGCGCCGCCGAGAGCAGCATCCGGGCGCTGCTTGTTGAAGCCGGCGTTGATGAGGTAGGTCAGAGCCGCCTCTATGACGGACTTACGGGCGAGCCCTTCGACAACCTGGTAACGGTTGGGGTCATGTACATGCTCAAGCTCCATCACCTGGTTGACAACAAAATTCATGCCAGATCCACCGGGCCATACTCTCTTGTTACCCAGCAGCCGCGGGGCGGCAAAGCTCAGTTTGGTGGTCAGCGTCTTGGTGAGATGGAAGTCTGGGCTATGGAAGCCTACGGCGCAGCCTATACGCTGAAGGAATTCCTCACTGCTAAGTCTGATGACGTCGAAGGCAGAACAACAATGTATGAGCGGATTGTAAAAGGAAATAATTTTCTGACAACCGGCTTGCCGGAATCATTTCATGTATTGGTCAAAGAGCTGCAGGGCCTTTGTCTCAACATGGAACTTATCGAAGAATAGATATATAGAGGCACACTCCGCCCCGGGCGGGGTGTGCGGATAAACCCTTCGGGGCATAATCTCTTCATGTGTCTGATTCCACCGGATCAGGCGTATCAAATAATAAGAAGAAGAGGTGATTTACGTGGAAGAGCTATTCAATTTTTTTCAAAAGCCAAAATCTCCCATTAAATTCAAGAGTGTCAAGGTAACTCTTGCTTCGCCTGAAAAGATAATGGACTGGTCTCATGGAGAAGTAAAGAAACCCGAGACCATTAATTATAGAACATTCAAGCCCGAACGAGATGGACTCTTCTGCGCCAAGATATTTGGTCCGGTAAAGGATTTCGAGTGTAACTGCGGCAAGTATAAGCGTATGAAACACCGTGGTGTTGTCTGTGAGAAATGCGGTGTCGAAGTTATTCAGTCAAAGGTCAGGCGAGAGCGTCTTGGTCATATTAAGCTGGCCGCCCCGGTCGCGCATATCTGGTTTCTCAAGAGTCTGCCCAGCAAGATTGGGGCCGTCCTTGACATGACCCTGAAGCAGCTGGAGAAGATACTTTATTTCGAGCAGTATGCCGTTGTCGAGTCAGATGTTGAGGCCATTCCGGTTGGTACCCTTTTCAACGAGGAGAAATACCGTCAGGCCAGAGAGGAGTATGCAGGAAAATTCCGGGTGGGTATCGGTGCCGAAGCGATCAGGGATCTTTTGGAATCACAGGATCTTGTTACTCTTTCTAAGACACTGCGCGAAGAGATGGCCACAACCAACTCTCAGACCAAAAGGCAGAAACTCGGCAAGCGGCTCTTCGTCATCGAAGCCTTCCGCGATTCAGGCAATAAACCCGAGTGGATGGTTCTGGAGGTTATTCCGGTATTGCCCCCGGACCTGAGACCTCTTGTGCCGTTGGAAGGCGGAAGGTTTGCCACCTCCGACCTCAATGATCTTTATCGCAGAGTGATCAACCGCAACAACAGGTTGAAAAGACTCCTCGAGCTGGATGCGCCCGATATCATCATCCGCAACGAGAAACGCATGCTGCAGGAGGCCGTTGATGTTCTTTTTGACAATGGTCGCCGCGGCCGGGTTATCACCGGAGCAAACAAACGACCGCTGAAGTCATTGTCGGATATGCTCAAAGGCAAGCAGGGCCGATTCCGCCAGAACCTCCTGGGCAAGCGCGTCGATTATTCCGGACGTTCCGTCATCGTTGTCGGACCGCATCTGCGTTTGCATCAGTGCGGCATTCCTAAGAAAATGGCGCTGGAGTTGTTTAAGCCCTTTATCTACAACAAGCTTGAAAGCCGAGGGTATGTCACCACCATTAAAAGTGCCAGAAAAATGGTGGAAAAAGGGACCAAAGAGGTTTGGGATGTACTCGATGAGGTTGTAACTGAATACCCGGTTATTCTCAACAGGGCTCCTACCCTTCATAGACTCGGTATGCAGGCCTTTGAAGCTGTTCTTATCGAGGGGAAGGCAATTCAGCTTCATCCCTTGGTTTGTATGGCTTTCAACGCCGACTTTGACGGCGACCAGATGGCGGTGCATGTGCCTCTCTCGGTGGAAGCCCAGGTTGAGGCCCGGGTCCTGATGATGTCTACCAACAACATTCTTTCACCTGCCAACGGCGAACCCGTCATTATTCCGTCTCAGGACATTGTTCTGGGTCTTTATTATATGACCAGGGACAGAATTAATGCAAAAGGGGAAGGGAAAGTATTTTCCGATGCCAAGGAGGCCCGCATCGCCTATGATCATGGAGTAGCTGATCTGCAGGCAAGAGTGAAGGTCCGGAAGAATGGTGAGATTGTCGAAACCACCATTGGCAGAACAATCCTCGGCGAACTGCTGCCGTCCAGTATTCCCTTTGCGGAAATCAATAAAGTAATGAGCAAAAAGGCGCTTGCCGGACTCATCGACTACACCTATCGACATGCAGGAACAAAGGATACGGTTATCCTTGCCGACCGGCTGAAGGATACCGGTTATGAGTATGCAACCCGGGCGGGAATCTCCATCTGTATTAACGATATGAAGATCCCCCTGAATAAAGAAGATCTTGTCGAGTCAGCGGAGAAAGAAGTTCTTGAGGTCGAACAGCAGTATAGCGACGGCCTTATTACTTCTGGTGAGAAATACAACAAGGTTGTCGATATCTGGTCGAAGGTTACCGAGGAAGTCGCCAATGGAATGATGGATGAGATCAAGGTGGATTATTTTCGTGACAAGGATAACAATCTTATTGAGGCACCCAGCTTCAACTCCATTTTTATTATGGCTGATTCAGGCGCCAGGGGCTCAAGAGACCAGATCCGTCAGCTTGCCGGAATGCGTGGTCTGATGGCTAAACCATCAGGGGCAATTATCGAGACACCGATCAAGGCGAATTTCAGAGAGGGTCTCGATGTTCTTGAGTATTTTATTTCAACCCATGGAGCGCGGAAAGGTCTGGCGGATACGGCTCTGAAAACCGCCAACTCAGGATATCTGACCAGAAGGCTTGTGGATGTGGCACAGGAATCTACTATCGTGGAAAAGGATTGCGACACTCTGGACGGTATTGTAGCTGAACCGCTTATTGACGGTGGTGAAATTATCGTTCCTCTGGGTGATCGTATCCTCGGCAGGGTTGCCCTCGAGGATGTCGTGGATCCATACTCCGATGAGGTTATTATTCCAGAAGGACATGAGATTACCGAAGATATCGTTAAAAAAATCAACAATGCCGGGGTCGACCGGGTGCTCATTCGCTCCGTGCTGACCTGCCGGGCCCGCCGCGGTGTCTGTGCTCTTTGCTATGGTCGTGATCTCGGTCGCGGTCATATGGTGAATATCGGTGAGGCGGTCGGCGTTATCGCTGCTCAGTCCATTGGTGAGCCGGGAACCCAGCTCACTATGCGTACCTTTCATATCGGTGGAACCGCGAGCCGCTCGGTTGAGCAGGCGGAGTTGCGAACCCAGCGCGGCGGCAAGGTTGGATTTAAGAACCTTCACTCCGTTGTCAACGCTGAGGGTATCAAAATCGTAATGAACCGTAATGCGGAGATCGTTATCCTTGATGATCTCGGCCGGGAGCGTGAGAAATTCAAGGTCAATTACGGAGCCCAGATCCTTGTAGAGGAAGGGGCGGAGCTGGAGGCCGGAACCATTCTGGCTGACTGGGATGCCTATACCATTCCTATTGTAGCCGAGGTAGGAGGTATCATTAAGTTTGGTGACATCCTTGAGGGCGTTACCATGCAGGAAAAGGTGGATATTGTTACCGGTAAATCATCAAAGGTAATTACCCACACCAGCGGCACGGCTCAGCTCAACCCACGGGTAACCGTTAAGAATGAACGCGGCAAGACTTTGAAATTGCCTGATTCCGATGTTCACGCACGCTACAGCCTGCCTGTGGGTTCCATCATCTCCGTGAATGAAGGTGACGAGATAAAGCCGGGTACGATCGTCGGAAAAATACCACGGGAATCCTCGAAAACCAAGGATATTACAGGTGGTCTACCGCGGGTTGCCGAACTTTTTGAGGTCCGCAAACCCAAAGAACCCGCCATTATCACGGAAATTGACGGTCGGGTAAGCTTTGGTAAGGAACTCAAAGGAAAACGGCGGGTTGTCGTTACTCCTGAGCATGGTGAGCCACAGGAATATCTGGTTCCAAAATCAAAACATCTCATTGTTCATGAAGGTGACTATGTCCAGGCCGGTGAGCCTTTGATGGAAGGAACTATCGTACCCAATGATATTCTCAGGGTTCTAGGGGTCAAGGAACTTGCCAAGTTCCTTGTTAATGAAATCCAGGAGGTATACAGACTCCAGGGCGTGCGGATCAACGACAAGCATATCGAGGTCATAGTGCGTCAGATGATGCGTCGCGTCATGATTACCGCCTCAGGAGACTCCAAATTTATGATCGGAGAGCAGGTCGAATGGTGGAAATTCGAGGATGAGCGTGATCAGCTTTTTGCAAAAGGTTTGACGCCGCCGGTGGCCGAGCCGCTCTTGCTCGGAGTGACTAAGGCATCACTTTCCACCGAGAGTTTTATTTCCGCGGCCTCATTCCAGGAGACCACCAAAGTCCTTACCAATGCCGCTATGGCCGGCAAGGTTGACGAACTGGCTGGACTCAAGGAAAATGTGATCATGGGCCGGCTGATCTCGGCGGGAACAGGTCTCGATAATGATATCTAGTAAGTTTAAATGCGAAGGAATGGTGTTTTTATTCTTGACAGTGATCTGTGGATGAGGTAATTATAATCTCTTTCGTGCTGCGATCAGCGCGTAAAATGGATCACTGTTTTTAGAAATATTTATTTAAGGTTAATCGAACAGGAGCAGTAAAGACGATGCCAACTATCAACCAACTTGTAAGGCAGGGAAGAAAGAAAATCGTCAAAAAGACGAACACTCCGGCCTTGAAGGGATCACCTCAGAAGAGAGGGGTTTGTGTAAGAGTATATACAACAACTCCGAAGAAGCCAAACTCCGCTCTGCGAAAAGTTGCAAGGGTCAGGCTTACCAATGGTATTGAGGTGACGTCATATATTCCTGGAATCGGGCATAATCTTCAGGAGCACTCTGTTGTGCTTATCAGAGGTGGTAGGGTGAAAGATCTTCCGGGTGTTCGTTACCATATTGTACGTGGTACTCTGGATACCCTTGGGGTTTCTGATAGGCGTCAGGGTCGATCAAAATATGGTGCCAAGCGTCCTTCTTAAGGAGAGGCTTGTAAGAGAGGAATGATATATGTCGCGTAGAAGATTAATTGAAAAACGACCGGTAGATCCTGATCCACGCTTCAACAGTGTCCTGGTAAGTAAATTTACCAACGGACTGATGGAGAGGGGCAAAAAAAGCCTTGCTCAGCGTATCTTTTATGATGCTATGGATATAGTTTCTGAAAAATCAAAGGAAGAAGATGCCCTTACGATTTTTGAAGAAGCTATGGAGAAAGTACGTCCACGGGTTGAAGTAAAGTCGAGAAGAGTTGGTGGGGCAACCTACCAGGTGCCCATGGAAGTACGCCAGACCCGAAGAAACGCCCTGGCTATCCGCTGGATTATCAGCTTTTCCAAATCGCGATCTGGGAAGTCCATGGCAGATAAACTTGCGGCTGAAATACTTGATGCCTACAATAACAGAGGCGGATCTGTAAAAAAACGTGATGATACGCATAGAATGGCAGAGGCCAATAAGGCGTTTGCGCATTATCGCTGGTAACAGCTAAGGGCAAAATGGCCCGATAGGGGCAGACGTCAAAAAAAGTAAACTCTCAAGGAAATGACTGATGGCTGCCCGAAAAGATTTGTCAGTTGTGCGTAATATCGGCATTATGGCCCATATTGACGCAGGTAAGACAACAACAACTGAAAGGATATTGTATTACACCGGCCGATCGTATAAGATCGGCGAGGTTCATGACGGTAATGCCGTTATGGACTGGATGGAGCAGGAGCAGGAGAGGGGAATTACCATAACCTCTGCTGCAACCACTTGCTTCTGGAACGACCATAAGATTAATATAATCGATACTCCCGGTCATGTTGACTTCACTGTTGAAGTGGAGAGATGCCTGAGGGTACTTGACGGGGTGGTAGCTGTCTTCTGTGCGGTGGGATGTGTAGAGCCACAGTCGGAGACGGTATGGAGGCAGGCGGACAAATATCACATACCGCGAATCGCCTTCGTCAATAAAATGGATCGAATTGGAGCCGATTTCGACAGAGCAGTACAGATGATGTCGAAGAAGCTTGGAGCCAATCCGGTAGCGGTTCAGGTTCCCATTGGTAAGGAATCGGAATTTATCGGTGTTATTGATCTGATAGAAGAGAGAATGCTCGAATTCAACGAGCAGTCTCTTGGCCAGGAAGTCGTTGAGAAAGACATTCCTGCCGAATACAGAGAAATTTTCTCGGCCGCACGTATGGCACTCCTCGAGAAGTTGGCCGACTTCGATGAGGGGGTCATGGAAAAATATTTAGAAGATACAAAGGTATCTGCGTCTGAGATATACACTGCTCTGCGAAAGGCCACGCTGGAACTGAAAATTGTTCCGGTTTTTTGCGGCAGCGCTTTCAAGAATAAGGGGATTCAACCTCTGCTTGACGGGATCATTCGTTATCTACCCTCGCCGCTCGACATAACCAGCGTTGATGGTCTGGATAAAGATGGAGAGCCTGTTCAGAGAAAGACCACGGTGGATGAACCGTTCTGCGGACTGGTCTTCAAGTTGATGAGCGATGCCTTTGTTGAAAATTTGGCCTTCATCAGGACTTACTCTGGAACCTTGCACGTTGGAGACAAGGTTTTCAACCCGGTCAAGAAAAAGCAGGAAAAGATCGGCAAGCTTCTCAAACTTCATGCCAATAAGCGTGAAGAGGTAGAGGAGATCAGCACTGGAGATATCGGAGCGATAGTTGGACTTAAGTTCACCACCACGGGCGACACACTTTGTCAAAGGGGAGATTTCATTATCCTTGAAAGTATGGAATTCCCGGAACCGGTGATTGGGGTGGCCATTGAGCCCAAGAGCAAAGCTGAGGAGAAAAAACTCACAGACGCCCTCAATAAGATAGCTCTTGAAGACCCGTCGTTTACCATATCCACGGATCAAGACACCGGGCAGACGATTATTTCCGGGATGGGAGAGTTGCACCTCGAGATAATTGTGGATCGACTGCTGAGTTACTTCAAGGTCTCCGCCAATGTCGGCAAGCCGCAGGTTGCTTATAAGGAATCTATTACGACTTCGGCTCGTGGCGAGGGAAAATTTGACCAGCTTACCGGCGCCAAAGGGCAATATGGTCATGTGGTGTTGGAGATTGAGCCTCTTCAGAGAGGCGGTGGAGTTGAATTTGTCAGCCAGGTTGATAAAACAACAATTCCTGATATGTTCCTGGGCGCAATTGAACGTGGAGTGAGAGATACGCTCGATTCCGGACCGCTCATCGGTTACCCGCTCACGGACTTAAAGGTGAGTCTGGTTGGAGGATCATACCATGAGGAGGAGTCGACCGAGATGGCATTTGGGATTTCCGCGGCAATGGCAGTGCGAAGAGCAGCAGCGGAGGCTTCGCCGGTTCTGCTGGAACCGCTGATGCAACTTGAAATCATCACACCTGAAGACTATCTCGGGGAGGTGATGGCGGATCTCAACAGCAAGCGTGCTAAAATTACCGGTGTTGAAGCCACGGGTGATCTACAGACAGTACATGCACATGTTCCTCTGGCTGAGATGTTCGGTTACTCCACCTCCCTGAGATCAGCTACCCAGGGAAGAGCGAACTTTACAATGCAGTTCTTGGAATATGATATAGTTCCTGCCGGCAAGGCAGATGTTATTATTAAAAAAATTCGAGGAATATGACCCAAATCATAATGAGGAAAGACTATGTCAAAGCAAAAATTTGAAAGGACCAAACCGCATGTTAATGTAGGAACCGTCGGTCATATCGATCATGGAAAAACTACTTTGACGGCCGCTATCACTCGGGTGTTGTCTTTAAAAGGTCAGGCTCAATTCACCGATTTCAGCGAGATCGATAAGGCACCGGAAGAGAAAGAACGTGGAATCACCATCGCCACAGCGCACGTCGAGTACGAAACAACGAAGCGTCATTATGCTCACGTCGACTGCCCCGGCCATGCCGACTATATCAAAAACATGATCACCGGTGCGGCCCAGATGGACGGCGCGATTCTGGTAGTTGCCGCCACCGACGGTGCCATGCCGCAGACCCGCGAGCATATCCTTCTTGCCCGTCAGGTAGGTGTTCCTGCAATTGTCGTCTTTCTCAACAAGTGTGACATGGTTGACGATGAAGAACTCATCGAGCTTGTCGAAATGGAACTGCGTGAACTGCTCGATGCCTACGAATTTCCTGGCGACGACATTCCCATCATTCAGGGCTCGGCGCTGAAGGCATTGGAAAATCCTGAAGATGAAGCCGCTGCAAAATGTATCTGGGATCTCATGGATGCTGTGGATAACTATATCCCCGAGCCTGAGCGTGATATCGCCAAGCCCTTCCTGATGCCTGTTGAAGACGTTTTCTCTATTTCCGGTCGTGGTACGGTTGCCACCGGTCGTATTGAACGCGGTGTTATCAAGGTTGGTGAAGAGGTCGAGATCGTTGGTGTTCGCAAGACCCAGAAAACCGTATGTACCGGCGTTGAGATGTTCAGAAAACTTCTTGATGAAGGCCAGGCCGGAGATAATATCGGCGCACTTCTTCGCGGAGTCAAGCGTGATGAGATTGAGCGCGGTCAGGTATTGGCCAAGCCGGGTTCCATTACCCCGCACACCAAGTTTAAAGCGGAGTGCTATATCCTCGGTAAAGAGGAAGGCGGTCGTCACACCCCGTTTTTCAATGGCTATCGTCCGCAGTTTTATTTCAGGACTACAGATGTTACCGGAATTGTCACCCTTCCCGACGGAGTGGAAATGGTAATGCCTGGTGACAATGTCTCGGTGACGGCGGAATTGATCACTCCCATCGCCATGGATGCAGGTCTTCGTTTCGCCATCCGTGAGGGTGGGCGTACCGTAGGTGCCGGCGTTATCAGTGAAATCGTAGAATAAGGGTGCATAATGATACCTACAGAAAAAATTCGTATACGCCTCAAGGCTTACGATCATAAGCTACTCGATCAATCGACTTCTGAAATTGTCGAGACCGCCAGGAGAACAGGCTCAGCAGTAGCCGGTCCTATTCCTCTGCCGACCACGATAAACAAATTCACTGTCCTGCGATCGCCGCATGTTGATAAAAAGTCACGGGAACAGTTTGAGATGAGAACGCACCGCCGTCTCCTTGATATTCTTGAGCCGACACAGCAGACCATAGATCTGTTGATGAAACTTGAGCTCTCTGCAGGAGTTGACGTTGAAATTAAGCTGCCTTAGCGGCAGATATTCAAAGTAAAGTGAAGCAGCAGGTAATATTATGCCAAAGTCAATGGGTATATTAGGAAAAAAAGTCGGTATGACCAGAGTGTACAGCGATCTGGGGGAAGCTACTCCAGTGACTGTGATCGAGGCCGGTCCTTGTACGGTTCTTCAGGTCAAATCTGAGAAAACCGATGGGTATAACGCGATTCAGGTTGGATTCGACGCCAAGAAACCAAGTCGTGTCAATAAACCGATGAACGGGCATTTTCAGAAAGCCGGCAGTGACGGGTTCTACCATGTTCGGGAATTCAGAGTTGAAAATCCGGAGGAATTTCAGACCGGGCAAACCTTAGCCCTGGATTCGCTTTTTAATGTTGGTGATATCATCGATATTCAGGGAAAAAGTAAAGGTCGGGGATTTCAGGGCGTTATGAAGAGACATGGTTTTGCCGGCGGCGGTGCAGGACACGGTTCCGGATTTCATCGTGCCCCCGGTTCCATCGGCTGCAGTGCCTGGCCGAGTCGTGTCATCAAAGGTAAGAAGATGCCAGGACGGATGGGCAACGATACTGTTTTGAAAAAGAACGTGATCGTCATCGATATCCGCACCGAAGACAATGTTATACTTGTTAAGGGACCGGTACCCGGCGCTAAAAACGGCCTTATAAAAATCTTTACCAAGTAGCAATACTGAAGATTATCCGGTTCAAGGAGAAAGTAATGTCAACTGTAGATATATATAATACCAAGAAGGAAAAAGTTGGCGAGATCGGGTTGAACGAAAAAGTGTTCGACCTAGACGTCAAGGAGCATGTACTGCATGATGTGGTTCGTATGCAGCGAGCTGCCAGACGTGCCGGTACCGCATGTACGAAAACACGGGTCGAGGTTCGTGGCGGCGGGGCGAAACCGTGGAGACAAAAAGGTACAGGAAGGGCACGTGCAGGTTCCAGGAGATCACCTATCTGGAGAGGCGGTGGAGTAACTTTTGGACCGAAACCACGCGATTTCAGTTTCAAACTGAATAAAAAAGTAAGAAAGCAGGCTCTCGCCATGGCCATGAGTGCCAGGCTCCGGGAGGGTAATCTTCTGGTCCTCGATGACATTACGCTCGATGCCATCAAGACTAAAGATTTTGTCCGCATAATGAGTACGTTGGAAGTTGACAACTGTTTAATCGTCATTGACGGCGTCAATGACAATCTTGATAAGTCATCGCGTAACGTCAACGGTTTTAAAGTTCTACCGGCTGAAGGGGTCAACGTCTATGACATTCTTCTCCACAAGAAGCTGGTATTGGTTCAGCCTGTTATAGAAAGTCTTGAAAAGAGGTGCCTGGCATGAAAAATCAATATGATGTACTCAAAGGGCCCTGCCTCACGGAAAAAGCTACCCTTCTCCATGAAACAGACGGCAAGGTCGTCTTCAAAGTCCATCCGAAGGCTAACAAGATAGATATCAAAAATGCGGTCGAACAGATGTTCAAGGTAAAAGTCAAAGAAGTACATACCATGAACATGCCGGGGAAACAGAAAAGAGTCGGCAAGACTATTGGAAATACCAATAATTGGAAAAAGGCATATGTGACTCTGGCCGAAGGTGAGATCAATTTTGCTGACGAATTATAGAAGAGGCCGTAACGGTTCAGCAGATGCTGCTGAGGCATACTCATTGAATGAGAATCTATCGAACACAAAGATGATGGAGCGATTGGGAAATCATGGCTATTAAGACATACAAACCTACATCGGATGGAAAGAGACACCATGTGTCGATCAAGGATCCTGACTTATCAACAAAAAGGCCTGAAAAAAGCCTTACCACCAGTCAGTCTAAATCCGGCGGAAGAAATAATTACGGACGTATCACCTCGAGGCATATCGGTGGTGGACATAAACGGAAATATCGGATCATCGATTTCAAACGTTCTAAAATCGATATCAGTGCCAAAGTAGTGGCTCTGGAATATGATCCGAACAGATCGGCACATATCGCCCTGTTGAATTATGTCGATGGTGAAAAGAGATATATTCTCGCCCCGAAAGGTATTAAAGTCGGGGATACCATAGAAGCCGGAGACAAAGTTGATATTCAGCCGGGTAATTGCCTGCCTCTTGTCAATATTCCTCTTGGTACGGTTATTCATAATCTGGAAATGAAGATCGGCAAAGGTGCTCAGCTGGTGCGCAGTGCCGGTGCATCCGCCCAGCTTATGGCTAAGGAAGGAAAATATGTGCTGGTTAAACTGCCTTCGGGCGAGGTTCGCAGGTTTAACAATTTGTGCAGGGCTTGCATAGGTCAGGTTGGCAACAGAGAGCACGAGAGTAAAAAGCTTGGCAAGGCCGGTCGTACAAGATGGATGGGAAAAAGGCCACACGTGCGTGGCGTGGCCATGAACCCGGTCGACCATCCAATGGGCGGTGGTGAAGGAAAAAGCTCCGGTGGCCGTCATCCCGTAACCCCTTGGGGCTTCCCGACCAAAGGTTATAAAACTAGAAAGAATAAGGCTTCCGACAATCTAATTGTCAAGCGGAGATCATAACATGCAAGGAGTAAGGTATGTCCCGTTCAATTAAGAAGGGTCCATTCGTTGATGACCATCTTATGAAGAAGGTGATTAGGGCTAACGAAAGTGGTTCGCGAAAAGTCATTAAAACCTGGTCCAGGCGTTCTGATGTCACACCTGAGATGGTAGGTATGACCTTTGCGGTTCATAACGGAAAAAAATTCATACCGGTTTTTGTCACTGAGAACATGGTGGGTCACAAGTTCGGAGAATTTTCTCCAACCCGTACTTACTATGGTCATGCCAGCGACAGGAAAGGAAAGAGATAAATAGAAACGACAACGTTTCCCTGAGGACTCACGGGAGTACATGCTATGGAAGCAAGAGCCGTAGGAAAATATATTCGTATTTCTCCACAGAAAGCGCGTCTGGTTGCTGATGTGGTGAGAGGCATGGGGGTTGACCAGGCTGTCACCACCCTGCGTTTTATGCCGAAAAAGGGTGCGACAATTTTACGTAAGGTAATTGAGTCAGCTCTGGCCAATGCAACCCAGGACGATCAAATTGATGTGGACAACTTATATATTAAGAAGATAGCAATTGACGGCGGACCGTCTTTAAAGAGAATACGTCCGCGGGCAATGGGACGAGCAACAGGCATCATCAAGAGAACCAGCCACATCACTGTTGTGCTGGATGAAATGTAGCGCTTATTTTCATATGATCTATAGTATCTACAGTTATTTTATCATTTGAAATTCACTTTTGTTGGAGGATTGAATTTTGGGGCAGAAGGTTAATCCATTAGGACTGAGACTGAATATAACCCGGACCTGGGATTCGATATGGTATGCGGATAAGGAATACGCCGCCTATTTGTTCGAAGACCAGAAGATGAGGAAATATCTCAAGAAGCGTCTCTATCATGCAGGTCTTGCCAGAACCATTATAGAGCGCACAGGAGACAAGGTACGAATCAAGCTTTTCACTGCCCGGCCAGGAATTGTTATTGGTAAAAAAGGTTCTGAAATTGAGAACCTTAAAAGGGACCTTGAAAAACTCATCAAAAAGAGCGTCACTCTTGACATTCAAGAGGTACGAAGGCCTGAGGCAGATGCGCAGCTTGTTGCTGAGAGTATCGCCACTCAGCTTGAACGCAGGGTAGCCTTCCGCCGTGCAATGAAGAAAGCAGTAAACTCAGCTCAGCGCTTTGGAGTCAAGGGTATCAAAATTTCCTGTTCCGGTCGACTTGGCGGTGCTGAGATGTCCCGCTGTGAGTGGGTAAGAGAGGGAAGAGTACCGCTGCATACACTGCGAGCGGATGTTGATTATGCCCTTGCGGAAGCCAATACAACTTACGGGATTATTGGTGTAAAGGTTTGGATTTTCAAAGGTGAAGTGCTGAGTGATATTGAAGCACCCGCCGCTTAGTTTGGTGGGTAATATCAGTTTACCACTCAGTGAAATTACGGAGTAAGAGATGTTAAGTCCAAAAAAGGTTAAACATAGAAAAGTTTTCAAGGGCAGGATGAGGGGCGTTGCTCTGCGAGGGAGCTCTATCAGCTTTGGCACCTTTGCGCTCAAAGCACTGGACTGCGGCAAGATGACGGCTCAACAGATCGAAGCCGGTCGTATTGCCATCAACAGAAAGATCAAGCGTGGCGGAAAAGTATGGATACGTGTTTTTCCCGATAAGCCGATTACAAAGAAACCTGCTGAAACTCGTATGGGTAAAGGTAAAGGAAGCCCGGACTCCTGGGTTGCCCCCATCAAACCCGGCAGAATTCTCTATGAGCTTGATGGTGTTGATGAAGCACTCGCAGTGAGGGCATTGACTCTGGCTGGTAATAAGCTTCCTTTTGCTACTAAGGTTATTTCGAAGAGGAACACATTATGAAACCGTCAGAAGTAAGAAATATGTCCGACGAAGAATTGATTAAAAAAGAGAAGGAACTGCGAGAGGAGCTGAGCAATTTATCATTCCAGCATAAAATTAGACCGCTGGAAGACACTTCACGCATGAACAAGATGAGAAAAGATATAGCCAGGATCAATACTATTAATCGAGAGAGAGCTGTGAGTTAGAATTCAGGACCTTCTAATTCATCTTTATGCCACTATCGAAAGACACATTTTAAATTTGATATATTATGAATGAAAATACACCATCCAGAAAGACAAGAACCGGTTCTGTTGTCAGCAACAGAATGGAAAAAAGTGTCGTTATCCGGGTAGAGCGCAGGGTCCGCCATAAGCTTTACGGCAAATATGTTAAAACAAGCGTTAAATACCTTGCCGATGATCCTGAAAATATCTGCAACATCGGGGATACGGTTCTTATTGAGGAATGCAGGCCATTGAGCAAACGAAAACGATGGCGTGTAAAGAAAATACTCGAACAGGCTGTGTAGTTAATTACCTGTTTTTTTTGAAAGTCTGTAACTGATGTCTAATCAGGTGGAACTATGATACAAACAGAAACCATACTTAACGTTGCTGATAACTCTGGTGCTAAAAAGGTACTGTGCATTAAAGTTCTTGGTGGATCCAAGAAAAGATATGCGACTATCGGCGACATCATTGTTGTTACCGTCAAGGAAGCAATTCCGCACGCCAAGGTCAAAAAAGGCGAGGTCATGAAGGCAGTAGTTGTCCGCACAGCCAAAGAAATGAAACGAATGGATGACACTTGGGTCGGCTTCGATGAAAACGCCGCGGTTATGCTCTCCACCAGTGGTGAACCCGTTGGAACCCGTATTTTCGGTCCGGTTGCAAGGGAGCTGAGGAATCTGGGCTTCATGAAAATAATTTCATTGGCTCCGGAGGTACTTTAATTTTCGTTCGCGAAAATCTAAGGTCTACTGAAGGCAGCTAGAACAAAGGTATTAAAAAATGGCAAAGGGTAAGACATACCTGAGGAAAAACGATCAGGTCGAAGTTATTGCTGGGAAGGATAAGGGTAGAGTCGGCAAAGTTCTGAAAGTCATTCCGGCAAAGAATCAGGCTGTGGTTGAGAAAATCAACATGATAAAGCGTCATACCAAGCCTACCGAAATGAACCAGCAGGGGCAGATCGTGGAAAGGGAGGCGCCTTTGGATGTTTCCAATCTGCAGATGATCTGTCCTGAGTGCACCAAGACCGGCCGGATAGGAAAAAAGTATCTCGAAGATGGCACTAAGGTTCGTTATTGCAAGAATTGCGGTGAAGCTTTCGAGAGCAAGGCTTAATTACAAAACAGGCTTACGTCAGGAGTTATAAATGGGTGCGCTGAGAGAATATTACGAAAACGAGTGTGTACCGGCACTTAAAGAAGAGTTCGGCTTTAAAAATGCAATGGAGATCCCTAAACTCGAGAAGATCGTTCTCAACATGGGACTTGGTGAGGCTGTGCAGAACCCTAAGATAATTGAAGGTGCTGTCAATGAACTCACTAAAATAGCCGGTCAGAAAGCCGTAGTCACCAAGGCAAAAAAATCCATAGCGACGTATAAACTGCGCGAAGGAATGCCGATTGGTTGCAGAGTGACGCTGCGTGGAGAGAAAATGTATGACTTCTTTTCCAAACTGGTTAATATTTCTCTACCTCGAGTCAGGGACTTCCGCGGTTTGTCTCCTAAAGGCTTCGATGGCAGAGGGAATTATTCCATGGGCATAAAAGAACAGATCATCTTTCCTGAAATTGATTACGACAAGATAGACAAGATCAAGGGCTTGAACATTACCATTGTAACGACAGCCCCTACCGATGAAGGCGGCCGTTCCCTTCTCAAAAAATTGGGAATGCCTTTTCGTAAATAAGTAAGTAAAGTACGCCAGCTCGACTGGATATGTGGTTCTTGGAAACCTGGATTTCTGCATTAACCCAGGAAAGATGTTTTCAAGGCACAAACATTATATAAAAATGAGTGTTACTGGAGGTTGGTTTGGCTAAAAAATCGATAATTGCAAAAGCGCAACGCAAACCAAAATTTACTGTTAGAAAATATAATAGATGTCCACTGTGTGGACGGCCTCGGGCCTTTATTCGGAAATTTGGTGTTTGCAGGATTTGTTTCCGACAGTTGGCGTCCAAAGGTGAAATTACCGGTGTAACCAAATCAAGCTGGTAATACCCCACTATTGTATTAAAATTCGTCTAAAGTTTGGAAAGATAAGGAGTGTTCGCTATGTCAATGAGCGATCCCCTGGCAGACATGCTGACCAGGATAAGAAATGCGGTTATGGTAAAATTCAAGAGTGTTGAGATACCTAAATCCAATACCAAGGTGGAGATTGCCAGAGTATTGAAGGAAGAAGGTTACATCAACGACTATCAGGTCTCCGACAAAGGAGTACAGGGCGTCTTAACTATTGATCTGAAATATGGTCCTGATGGCGAGTCGGTAATCTCTGGAATTAAACGGGTCAGTAAGCCGGGACTACGGCAATACGCTAAGTCTGACGCTATCCCCAGTGTATTGAACGGCCTTGGCATCGCGATAGTGTCAACGTCGAAAGGCATCATCACCAATAAGGCCGCTGCCGCCCGCAATACGGGTGGTGAGATACTGTGTGAGGTGTGGTAACACCCATTAATTAACGGAGGTAACTATGTCTCGTATAGGAAAGCAGCCGATCCCCGTTCCTTCTGGAGTGGATGTCAAGCTTGACGGTCAAAACATCACCGTCAAGGGGAGCAAAGGGGAACTTTCGCTGAACGTATTAGAAGATGTTGAAGTGATTATGGAAGACAGTGTCATTACTTTTGCAAACAAGGTTGAAAGCAGAAAGGTCAATGCCTTTCGCGGCCTGACTCGCAGTCTGGTGAGCAATATGGTGGTCGGGGTTGACCAGGGATTTAAGAAAAGCCTGATCATCGAAGGTGTTGGATATAAAGCCAGTGTAAACGGCAGTGAACTGACTCTCAATGTCGGCTATTCAAACCCTGTGGTTTTTGATATACCTCAAGGTGTAGGGGCAGCTGTCGAAGGCAATAAGATTGTTCTGGATTCAATTGACAAAGAACTGCTGGGGCTTACAGCCGCCAAAATACGCCAAGTACGAAAACCTGAGCCATATAAAGGCAAGGGGATTCGTTACGAAGAAGAACAGATTGTGCGTAAGGTTGGTAAGTCGGGAGCGGCAAAATAACAATAATATACGGCCCTGTCGGGGTCCTCTTTTATAAAAAATATGGAAGTGCATTATGGCCAAGACAAATCCCAAAGTGACGGCGAGAGCCAAAAGGGTAAGCCGAATCAGGAAAAATATTGCCGGAACGACCGAAAGACCGCGTTTACGCGTCTTTAAGAGCAATAAACATATATATGCGCAGATAATTGACGATTCTCTGGGCAAGACTATTGTTGCCATGTCTACTGTTGATAAAAGCTTTGATATCGGCGAAGAGAAGGGAAAAATCGGCGCTGCCAAAGCTGTGGGCAGTGCAATTGCCGAGAAGGCAAAAGCTGCTGGTATTGGAGAAGTCGTTTTTGATCGTGGTGGATATCTTTATCACGGCCGGGTGAAGTCCCTCTCCGAGGGTGCACGCGAAGGTGGATTAATATTTTAAAGAATATGCAAATAATGGGGGTGTCCCTTGTCTGATTTTAAACGTTCTAAAGGTGAAAGCGCCGAAGAACTGATCGAAAAGATTGTTTACATCAATCGCGTTGCAAAAGTTGTTAAAGGTGGACGTCGTTTCAGCTTTAGTGCAATTGTGGTCGTTGGAGACGGTAAAGGAAAAGTAGGCTACGGTCTCGGTAAGGCAAATCAGGTTCCTGAAGCAATTCGCAAAGGAGTTGAACGTGCTAAAAAGGATATGGAGTCCGTATCGCTCACCTCTGTCTCCATACCTCATCAGATTACCGGAAGTTACGGCGCCGGCAAAGTTTTGTTGAAGCCGGCTTCGGAAGGTACAGGAGTTATTGCAGGTGGTCCTGTAAGGGCGGTGCTGGAAGCTGCAGGCGTTACCAACATTCTCACCAAATGTCTGGGCTCCCATAATCCGCACAACATGGTTAAGGCCACCCTGCAGGGATTACGCAGTCTTCGATCAGCTGAAAGTATTGCTGCTCTGCGTGGCAAGACAGTTGAAGAAATTTTGGCATAAAGCGAGATTCAAATCACGACCAGTGATTGAAAAGATAGATAACTCAACATTGCAAAAGGTAACATAATGGCCGAGACAATCACATTTACTCTGGTCAAGAGTGGAATAGGCAGTACCCAAAAAATTCGCGCCACTCTGACAGGATTGGGGCTGACCAAAATGAATAAATCAATTACTCGAAAAGATACCCCTGAAATCCGCGGCATGATAGCCAAAGTCAGGCATCTTGTCCGAATCGAGGAGGCGTAAAAAATGCTTACATTGGGAAATTTATCTCCAAAAGAAGGTGCTGTTAAAGAGAAAAAGCGCCTTGGCAGGGGACCTGGAAGTGGTCACGGTAAGACAGCCGGTCGCGGACATAAAGGTGCCAAGTCACGTTCCGGGTATAAAAGCAAACCTGGATTCGAAGGTGGCCAGATGCCACTGCAGCGACGATTGCCGAAACGAGGATTTTATAACAAATTCAGTATTGAATATACTATTATATCTCTCTCTCAACTTGAGAAATTAACTGATGTTGCCGAGATTAATAACGATACACTGAGGGAAGCGGGTCTCCTCAAGCCGGGACAGCTGAGCAAGGTACTTGCCAATGGTGAGATAACCCGTCCGGTTACCGTCTGTGTCGATAAGATCAGCAGGCAGGCGCAACAGAAGATTGAGCAGGCAGGCGGTACGGTTACACTTGTTAGTGCCCTAGAGGAATAATCTCTATACCCTGCTGATTCTTTTTCGCAGCGGGTGTATTTTTGTCACAGCACAAGGAACGAACTTTTATGAGTGGATTGCAGAGTGCAGCCAACATACCGGAATTGCGTAAGCGGGTAATTTTCACGCTGCTTATGCTGGCGGTTTATCGTATGGGGGTGCAGATCCCTACACCGGGTATAAACGGAGAGGCACTGGCTTCATTTTTTGAACAGAATGCAAGCACACTGTTTGGGATGTTCAACATGTTCTCAGGCGGTGCGCTTGAGAACTTCTCTATTTTTGCTCTGGGTATCATGCCCTACATCAGCGCCTCGATCATCATCCAGTTGCTGACGGTGGTCATACCACAGTTGGAGACCCTGAAGAAGGAGGGTGAAGCCGGGCGGAGAAAAATTACGCAATATACGCGCTACGGAACCGTTGCACTTTCCATAATTCAGGGCACCTTTATAGCAGTTGGCCTTGAAGGAATGGCCGGACCAGGTGGAGAAGCTATTGTGCTTGATCCCGGTATCCAGTTCAAGTTGATGACGATGCTGACCCTGACTTCCGGTACAGCATTTATTATGTGGCTTGGCGAACAGATGACCGAACGCGGTATCGGCAACGGTATATCGCTGATAATCTTTGCTGGAATCGTTGCCCGGGGACCGGCTGCCATCATCAATTCCATTCAGTTGGTAAAGGCCGGCGAGATAGCCATATTTTTCGTCCCGTTTCTAGTAATTTTCATGTTCGGTGTAGTGGCGACCATCGTCTTTTTTGAAACATCGCAGAGAAGGATTCCGATCCAATATGCAAAAAGAGTGGTAGGCAGAAAAGTATATGGCGGGCAAAGCTCCCATCTGCCTCTGAAAATAAATGTTGCCGGCGTTATTCCGCCGATCTTTGCTTCTTCAATAATGATGTTTCCCGCAACAATTGGGAGTTTTATCCAGATCGACTGGGTGCAGCGGGCTTCTGCTGCATTATCCCCAGGGACTGTATGGTATTATGTAATATTTGTGGCTATGGTTGTCTTTTTCTGTTTTTTCTATACCGCAATTCAGTTTAAGCCTGATGATGTTGCCGAGAATCTGAAGAAGAACGGAGGATTTATACCGGGAATTCGACCAGGCAGAAGAACTGCAGAATTCATAGACAAGGTGCTTACCAGAATTACAGTTGTTGGGGCGATTTACCTTAGTGTGATCTGTGTATTGCCAACCGTGCTGATTTCGCAGTTTAACATACCCTTTTATTTTGGAGGAACTGCCCTACTTATTGTCGTAGGTGTCGGTATCGACACAATCTCGCAGATAGAATCCCATCTGGTAATGAGAAACTACGAAGGATTTATGAAGCAGGGACGGATCAAAGGCCGGAGCTAGAGGGTTTGTGACGTGGGCACAGTTGAGGAACCAAAAACGATGGTGGTGAAAAGCGCTGATGAGATCAGCATCATGCAGGAGGCTAACCAGATCGTAGCTGAGGCCTTGATTCTTGTTAAACGACATGTCGAAGCGGGAGTGACCACCTGGGAACTTGACAGGCTCGCTGAAGATTTCTGTACCAGGAAGAAGGTCAGACCTGCTTTCAAAGGGTACCGTGGATTTCCCGGCAGCTTGTGTGTATCGGTAAATGAGCAGGTGGTACACGGTATACCATCAAAGAAGTGTAAGCTGAAAAAGGGAGATATTATCTCCATAGATTTCGGCGTTGAATACATGGGGTATTTCGGCGATTCCGCAATAACCCTGCCGGTAGGCAATATTTCTGCGCAGACCAGAAGATTGCTGGATGTAACCAGACGTTCCCTGGAACTGGCTATAGAAAAAGTGCAGATCGGCAACCGCATATCCGACATTTCCGCTGCGGTACAGGGATATGTAGAGCAGAATGGTTTTTCCGTTGTCCGCCAGTTTGTAGGCCACGGCATCGGTACGTCTCTTCATGAAGGTCCTGAGATTCCCAATTTCGTCCAGGATGACCGCATGCCGAGAATTGTCGAAGGACTCGTTCTGGCCATCGAACCGATGGTCAATGCCGGAACACATAAAGTGAAAGTACTCAAAGATGGCTGGACTGTCATAACTGCAGATAAGAAACCGTCTGCTCATTTCGAACACTCAGTCGCCGTTACCGCTGATGGGCCGCTTGTCCTTAGTTCTCGTGACAAATTTGAGTAGATTAAAAAAATCCTTCTCTTTTGTGGTAGAATAGATTATAATAACGAGTTTTTGAATTAATACTAACCCGGCCACGTTGGGTAAGTGTTTTAGTGATATTTTTTTTGGAAAGATACAGGGAAATCATCTCTAAGACGCTCTCCGCCAGTGCTGGATAAGGACCTTCGGAAAATCATTTTGTGGCAGTATAAGAAAAGTAATCCGTAAGGGACTAATAACATTCGGGAGCCTCCATGGCAAAAGAAGAAGCTATTGAAGTTGAAGGCACTATAATCGAACCATTGCCCAACGCAATGTTCCGTGTCGAACTCGATAACGGCCACAAAGTGCTGGCTCATATATCCGGGAAAATGAGAATGCATTTTATAAAAATATTGCCCGGCGACAGAGTAACGGTTGAGTTATCACCCTACGATCTATCTCGTGGAAGAGTAACATTCAGATCCAAAAACTCTAAAAAGAAATAGCAGAGAAAAATTATGAAAGTACGATCATCCGTTAAAAAAATGTGCAGTGCTTGTAAAGTATATAAACGCAATGGTCTTGTACGCGTTTCCTGTAAGATTAAAAAACATAAGCAGAGACAGGGATAATAGATTTTTGTCGCTTAGATTATTCCCACTTGTTTAAGGAGATACATTTTGGCACGTATAGCTGGTGTTGACCTACCAAAGAACAAACATATCGACATAGCCCTTACCTATATTCATGGTATCGGTTTGACTTCTGCCAGAAAAATATTGGATAAGGTAGATCTGCCGTATACGATGAGTAGTGATGACCTCGACGGTGACGATGTTTCCAGAATCCGTAAAGTGATTGAAGATGAATATACGGTAGAAGGTGACAGGAGACGTGAAGTCTCCATGGACATCAAAAGGCTTATGGATCTTGGCTGCTATCGTGGACGCCGGCACCGCATGGGATTGCCATGCCGTGGTCAGAAAACCAAAACCAATGCGCGAACCAAAAAAGGACCGCGTCGTGGTGCTGCACGTAAAAAATAATTAAATTTAACAGGTGTTGTAATGGCAAAAGGTAAACGTGCAGAAGCACGAGTGAAGAAGAAGGTTAAAAAGAACGTACCGGAAGGTGTCGTCAGTATTTACTCTACCTTCAATAATACCATAGTGACAATCTCTGATAAGCAGGGGAACGTGATCTCCTGGTGCAGCGCCGGCGTTCTTGGGTTCAAGGGCTCGCGGAAAAGTACTCCCTTCGCTGCTCAGAATGCTGTAGCGGATGCCGCAAAAAAAGCCGCCGATCAGGGGATGCGCAAAATTGAGGTAAAGGTAAAGGGCCCGGGGCCAGGAAGAGAGGCTGCACTCAGAGCCTTGATTAATACCGGCTTTGAAGTTAGCCGTATTTACGATGTTACTCCGGTTCCTCATAACGGATGCAAGCCTCCTAAGCGTCGCCGAGTGTAACAATTGCGAACGCTGATTAAGGTGCATAAATTTATACGAAGAGCGGAGGTCAAAGTTGGCTAGAAATATAGGGGCTGTATGTAGACGGTGCAGACGTGAAAATCTGAAATTATTTCTGAAGGGCGATAGGTGCTATTCAGATAAATGCGCATTTGAGAGACGTGCTTTTGGACCGGGACAACATGGTCAGTCACGTTTCCGTAAGTTATCCGACTATGCCGTACAGTTGCGCGAAAAGCAGAAAGTGAAATCAATGTATGGTATGCTGGAGAAGCAGTTCCGCCTTACTTTCGACAGAGCTGAGCGCCAAAAAGGTGTTACCGGTGAGAATCTTCTTGTTCTCCTGGAGAGACGTCTTGATAACACCGCATTCCGTGCCGGATTTGCATCTTCCCGAGATCAGGCAAGGCAGGTGGTAAGACATGGCCATATCCTTGTGAACGGAAAGAAGGTGAATATACCCTCTTATCTGATATCTGAAAATGATGTTATCACTCTGAAAGAGAAAAGCCGTGCTAATGCTATAATCAACGAAAGCCTTGAGGCTGTAGCGCGACGTGGCGTACCCAGTTGGCTTGAACTTGATAAAGACGCCTACAAGGCTACTGTGAAGGCAATGCCGAACCGTGAAGAAATGACAATGCCGATTCAGGAACAGTTGATAGTCGAACTGTATTCCAAGTAACAGTCTTACCATGCCGGCGATTGGATATTCTTATTGTCGGCTGTTACAGATTTAAGCGCCTTATTGGATTGACACCGGCCGTTTCCAGCAGAGAAAGGATCGGTGTCACCCTTTAGGGTTTTTACGCTTTTTAAAGTCGTAGAAAAAACAAAGAAGGATTTATATGACCCAGATTGTCGAGGAAAATATACCATTTTATCGGAACTGGCATGAACTCATAGCGCCTGAGAAACTTGAAGTGGACAAGGAAAGCCATACCGAGTACTACGGTAAATTTATTTGCCAGCCGCTTGAAAGAGGGTTTGCGACCACGATTGGCAATTCTTTGCGACGTATCCTTCTTGCAGCCATTCAGGGTGCAGCCATCACCACTGTCAAGATTGAAGGCGCCCTGCATGAGTTTACCTCAATGAAGGACATTTCCGAAGATGTCAGTGAGATTATACTCAACATCAAACAGGTGCGCACCAAACTCAACAGCGAGAACTCAAAGGTAGTCCGGATTGAGAAAAAAGGACCTTGCGTGGTTACTGCCGGAGATATTATCAGCTCTGCCGGTATCGTGGAGATCATGAATCCTGAACAGGTTATCTGTACCCTTACCGGAGAGACAACCTTTATAGCTGAAATGACCGTTGAGTGGGGGAAGGGGTATCAGCCTGCCGAACAGCAGGATAAAGAAAATCTGTCAATCGGCCAAATCCCTATCGATGCGATTTTTACTCCGGTCAAGAGCATCCAGTACGTGGTCTCTCAGGCCAGGGTCGGTCAGAGAACCGACTACGATAAGTTGACCCTGGAAATAGAAACGGATGGCTCCATCAAACCCGAGAGCGCTGTAGCCTATGCTGCAAAAATCCTCAAGGAGCAGATGACTATTTTCATTAATTTCGATGAGGAAGCCGCCGAGCCCGAAAAAGCTGATGAGGAAGAGCTGGATGTCGAGCCTCTTAATCCCTATCTTGACAAACCGGTTGAAGATCTTGAGCTGTCTGTACGTTCAGCTAATTGTCTGAAGAATGCAGAGATTCATTTTATCGGTGACCTTGCGCAAAAAACCGATCAAGAGATGCTGAAGACCAAAAATTTCGGACGAAAGTCTCTCAATGAAATTAAGTCGCTGTTGTCGGAAATGGGACTGAGCCTGGGCATGAAATTTGAGAAATGGACACCTCCGGACAGAGTTCCCAGCGAGGATGAATAAGGTAGTGTCCGTCCATCGACAGACACCAGGCAGGTCTTCGTAAAACGAAGGCGACAATAGAGCCAACTGAAACTATCAACATAAGTTGAGGATAGATACATGAGACACAAAAAATCCGGCAGAAAGCTTGGTCGTACCAGCTCCCATCGTGAAGCCATGTTCCGAAACATGGTTACCTCGCTTTTTGAGCATGAGCGTATCGTAACCACTACTGAGAAGGCTAAGGAAGTACGCCCTATCGCTGAGAAAATGATTACACTTGCCAAGCGTGGAGACCTGCATGCCAAGCGCCAGGCGCTGAGTTATATCAGGAAGCAGGACGTCGTCACTAAATTATTTGATCAGATCAGTAGTCAATTTGCTGACCGCAATGGCGGATACACCCGGATTATCAGAACCGGCACACGCCAGGGCGATGCCGCTTCAATGGCAATCATTGAACTGGTCGGATATGAAGAAGATCTCGGTGAAGAAGCAAGCGAAGAATAAATTCGTTTTTTTTCCGCATGAGCTGAACATTGAAAAAGCTGGGATGAGTATTATACTCATCCCAGCTTTTTCATTTGTGGTCTAAAGGTTCTTATCAAGCTTAGCTGGGTTAGGTAGGTTTTTGTATGGAAAAAATATTTCCCGAAGGAATGGTTCCCCTTGAGAGCAGCCCCTTTACGTTTTCCTGTCATCCGGGAGTGGCCTGTTTTACCCAGTGCTGTAAAAATGTCGACATGCAGCTCTTCCCCTATGATATACTGCGATTACGGCAGGCAGTTAAGCTTGATTCTGAAAAATTCCTGTATCAGCATTCTCGTGTGATTAGTGGCGATAACCCCTATTTTCCTGCGGTGATGCTCAAACTTGATGAGAAGGGCTGGTGTCCGTTTCTCAGTTCCGACGGTTGTACCGTTTACAGTGACAGGCCTTCTGCCTGCAGGACATATCCTCTCGAGCGAGCCATCGACAGAAAGCCCAATGCGGGTAGGCAGAGTGAGTTCTACTTCATGACCAATCATGATTACTGTATGGGGCATAAGGAAGAGCAAAATCTGACGGTAAAGCAGTGGGTTCGTCAGCAGCGACTGGAGCAGTTTAATCTCATGAATGATCTCTGGGGGGAAATTGATACATTATTTTCAACTAACCCATGGAAAGGGGAAGGTGTTGGGGGTGAAAAACAGCGATTCGCTTTTATGGTTTGTTATGATATAGACGGTTTTCGCGGATTTGTAGAACAGAAAAATGTTTTACAGCAGTTTAGGATAGACAAGGATCTCAAAAGGCGGATCCTTAGCGAGGACAGTGAATTGCTCAAATTCGGTTTTGAATGGCTTAAATTAATTTTTTCAGGAAATTCTTCACTTATAAAAAGGCAATGAGTCGAGGAATTCTTGCAATATATAGCCTGTCATGGTAAACAGATTTGTTTTACTTTTGTAAACATGAGGAAAGCAACCTCCCAACAGGCAGCTAAATAACACACATCCCTGAACAGCTGGTGTCATCGTTTAAAGGTGATTAAATGGGGATGGCGGAAAAACCAGAAAAGGAGATTTAAAAATGGCAAATGTAAGTGTAAAAGATATGCTTCAGGCTGGTCTGCATTTCGGCCATCAGACACGTCGCTGGAATCCGAAGATGAAACCGTATATATACGGACCGCGCAACGGCATCTATATAATCAATCTTGATCTTACTAAAAGACTGTTCGACAAGGCCTGCAGTTTTGTCGAAAATGAAGTCGCCAACGGTGGAACCGTTCTTTTTGTCGGCACCAAAAGACAGGCACAGGCCATTATAAAAGAAGAGGCGCGGCGTTGCGGTATGTATTATGTTGACCATAGATGGCTGGGCGGCATGCTGACCAACTTTCAGACCATAAAAAATAGTGTTGATCGATTAAAAGCTATCGAATCGATGCAGGAAGATGGTTCCATCAACCGATTTCCTAAAAAGGAAATTCTGCTGATGGAGAAGGAAAGGATCAAGCTAGAGAGAAATATCGGCGGTATAAAAGATATGCGATCTTTGCCGAGTGTCATCTTTGTTGTCGATCCCCGAAAAGAATCAATCGGCGTCAGTGAGGCGAGAAAGCTCGATATTCCAGTAGTCGCCATTGCCGATACCAACTGTGATCCCGATGGAATCGATTATATTATTCCAGGAAATGATGACGCCATCCGGTCCATTCGTCTGATCAGCAACCAGATGGCTGAGGCCGTACTTCGTGGCCAGGCTGCAAAAGATGGCGAAGAGGCTTCAGAAGAAGCTATGGCCGCCGCCCATGGCGAGGCTGAAGCTGCTGGCATGGACTCAGCTCCGGCAGCTCCCGCAGTTCCGGAAAGTCCTGCAGCCTCTGAGGTTTCTGAAAAAGAGTAGCAGCCAGGTAAAAGCACAACGTGCACTATGTGATGTTCAAGATTTATAGGGGCTGTCTTCTGTGGCAGCCCCTTTATTCCGTATTAACGCAAAGGCTTTGGTTTATAGAAGCTTTACGTTTTCATAAATGAAAGAGAAAGCGCCCCGGCGCTGACTAATGGAGGATTTACCATGACTATAACAAGCAAGATGGTAAAGGAGCTGCGCGATAAGACCGCCGCAGGCATGATGGATTGTAAAAAGGCGTTGACTGAAACCAATGGCGATATGGAAAGGGCTATTGATCTTCTTCGCCAGAAAGGTCTTGCTGTTGCCGCAAAGCGAGCGGGCAGAGCGACCAGCGAAGGTGTAATTGCCACCTATATTCATGCCGGTGGGAAACTGGGTGTAATGGTTGAGGTTGGCTGTGAGACCGATTTTGTCGCGAAGACGGATCAATTTAACGATTTTGCCCGCGATATAGCCATGCATATTGCCGCTGCCAATCCTGTTTCCGTTACCCGGGAAGAAGTGCCGGAAAATATCGTAGCCAGAGAGAAGGATATCTATATCCAACAGGCACTGGAATCCGGAAAACCCGAAAACATCATTGAGAAGATGGTGACTGGCAAGGTCGAGAAATTTATTGCTGAAATCGTCCTTCTCGAGCAAAAATTTGTCAAGGATCCGGAACGCTCTATTCAGGATATTCTCACTGATCTGGTTGGTAAGATGGGAGAAAATATTTCGATTAAACGATTTGTCCGTTTCCAGATAGGCGAAGAGTAAATGAGGATACTTTTAAACTTTGACGTTCGGAGACATGCTCACTCCATGATGGATGCAAGGTCAAGTTCTTAACTGAAGTTTAACCTTGCTCCGGATAATAATTTCATAGCACAAAAGCGAGCTTGAGAGAAAGATCTATTTCTCGGAATTGTCATAATTCGACTGCCGGAGGACTGCAGTAAACTTCTTCTCCTTTTTCCAAAAAACTCAGCGGAGATCCTGCGATGCACATAGAGTACAAACGGGTATTGTTGAAGCTCAGTGGTGAGGCTCTAATGGGTGACGATTCTTACGGAATCAACACCGATGTCATTGCCTATGTCGCAAAAGAAATAAAAGAGATCATCGACCTGGGTGTTCAACCTGGCCTTGTGATTGGTGCAGGCAATATCTTTCGAGGTGTTGCCGGCGCCAGCAAGGGAATGGACAGAGCGACCGCCGATAATATGGGGATGCTGGCAACGGTCATGAATAGCCTGGCCCTGCAGGACGCCCTGGAGCGTGTCGGCGTAGATACCAGGGTTATGTCGGCTATACCTATGCAGTCGGTATGTGAACCCTATATCAGAAGGAAGGCAACTCGTCATCTGGAAAAGGGTAGAGCTGTCATCTTTGCCGCTGGAACCGGCAACCCTTATTTCACCACAGATTCCGCCGGTGTCCTGAGGGCATTGGAGATAAATGCCGATATCATCATCAAGGCCACAAAGGTAGACGGTGTTTTTGACAAGGATCCTGTCGTACATCGTGGAGCTATACGCTACGAGAGGCTCACTTTTGATGAAGTCCTTATTAAGGATCTTCGGGTAATGGATGCAACGGCTATCGCTCTGGCAAAAGGTGATAAAAAGACTATTCTGGTTCTGAACATGAATACACCTGGTAATATACTTAAAGCAGTCAGTGGACAGAGTATCGGTACTATTATCAGCGCGGAATAAAAACATCGTACAAGCAGTACAGGAGAGGTGCAGACATGAGTGACGTGATTTTTGAGATGTCCGAAAAAATGGAGAAAAGTGTCGAAGCTTTCAGGCAGGAGCTCTCGAAGGTCCGGACCGGACGCGCTTCACTTGCGCTTTTGGAGGATATCATGGTAGACGCCTACGGCAGTTCGATGCCTCTTAATCAGGTTGGCACGCTTACTATTCCGGAGAGCAGAATGATTTCTATTCAGCCCTGGGATCCGCAGATGCTTCCAGCGATTGAAAAAGCGCTTCTCAAAGCCAGCATTGGCCTTACTCCTGTGAGTGACGGCAAGATAATTCGATTGAATATCCCTCAGCTTACGGAGGAGAGGCGCAGGGAACTTGTCAAACAGGTAAAAAAAGTGGCGGAGGAGTTTCGCGTCGCCGTGCGCAATGCCCGGCGTGATGCAATTGACACCCTGAAAAAGCAAAAAAAGGATAAGGAGATTTCTGAAGATGATTTGTTCAAACTTCAGGAAGAAGCTCAGATTGAAACCGACAGCCATATTAAAAAAATTGACGAGATTACCGCCTCCAAAGAAAAGGAAGTCATGGAGGTCTAATCCAGATGAGCTGGACTCTTTACAGTACCCCCTTGAGGGGTATAAATGGTTTGGCTGTAGAGGCCGAGTGACGAATTTAAATACATTTTCAGTTTATATTTTGTGATGGTTTTTAAAAAGTAAGGCACTGAGCCCAACTCAACCGGCGCTACTATTTTCCCTCATTGCGGACCCGTTTACGGCGACGTTCTCTTTTGACCGACTTATCTCTTTTATCAGTTTATTATGCCAACGGATCCTGAGCTTGATCAAACCAGATTACCCCGTCATGTCGCCATAGTTATGGATGGCAACGGCAGATGGGCCGAACAAAGAAAAAAACCACGGCTCTATGGGCACAAGGCCGGTGCCTCAACAGTCAGGGAAATTGTCGAGGTCGCCGGAGAAATAGGCATCGAAGTGTTGACTCTATATGCCTTCTCCAGCGAAAACTGGAAGAGACCCGATGGTGAGGTTTCCGGCTTGATGTCGATTCTTCAGAACTATCTGGAGTCAGAGCTTTCCCGAATGCTGAGCAACAATATCCGGCTTTCCTGTATCGGCGACCTTCGGAGAATACCTGACGGTGTTCGCGGCGTGCTGCTTGATTCCATTGATAAGACCAGGAAAAACGATAAGCTTATCCTCAATCTTGCCTTGAGTTATGGGTCACGTGATGAAATTGTCCATGCAGTCAGAAAAATCGCCGACATGTGCCGGCAGGGAACACTTGACAGCGGCGACATTAACCAGGATACAATTTCTGATAATCTCTATACTTCCGATCTTTGCGATCCAGATCTTCTTATCCGAACCGGAGGAGAGAAGCGATTATCCAACTTTCTGTTGTGGCAGGCCTCCTATGCCGAGATAATTTTTACCGAGACAATGTGGCCTGACTACAGAAAAGATGCTTTTCTGAATTCCCTGGCGGAATATCAGAACAGAGAGCGCCGCTTCGGCAAGACCGGGGCACAGCTGAGGACCGGATAGCGATGAAAAGAATTGTACCGGGTATTGCGCTGGCGGCCTGCTGGCTTTTTTTACTCCTCAGCGGTTCTTTCTCTGCATTTTGGCTGGTTGTTGTAATTATCGCGTTAATAGGCGCTCATGAATATCTGAAAATGGCGCTGCCGGCGGATACCGGCAATCCCGAATTGCTGATGCTTTCCACCTCCCTCGCGCTTCCCGTCATTCTCAGCGGATTATGGCACGAAGCCGGACTCTGTGGCGGGCTCTTTTTCTCTGTTTTTTTATCCATTTGTTATATACTGACAAACTATACCAGACTAGCTGATAGCTTTGGGGTTTTAAGCAGGCTTGTGTTCGGTGCCGTCTATGTCGGATTTTTTGCGGCTCATCTGGTTCTTCTGTGGCTGGTGCCCGAAGGCAATTACTGGCTCATCATACTGGTGGCCTTAACTGCGGGCTCTGATTCGGGAGCATATTACAGCGGCAGAACCTTGGGCAGACATAAGCTCTGCCGAAATGTCAGTCCAAATAAGACGATAGAAGGCGCTATCGGCGGAGTGATAAGCGGTCTTGTCATTGCTGCGATATTTGCCGCTTTTCTCCTTGATAATGTTAACTGGGTCGTTCTGGTCCCCATGGCAATCCTGCTGACCGGTGTCGGCATTGCCGGTGATTTGAGCGAATCCATCATCAAGCGGGGAACAGATACAAAAGATTCCGGAAAGATACTCCTTGGTCATGGCGGCATTCTCGACAGGATCGACTCCATGCTCCTGTCTGCTCCCGTTCTCTACTACCTGTTGATTTTCACCGGATGATGAAGAAAAAAATCTCACTCCTGGGTTCAACCGGCTCCATAGGTGTCAACGTTCTTAATATCGTTC
The DNA here is from genome assembly GCA_016278675.1 of Desulfobulbaceae bacterium. GTDB lineage: Bacteria > Desulfobacterota > Desulfobulbia > Desulfobulbales > Desulfocapsaceae > Desulfopila_A. Next base: position 119,315 of record JADQBJ010000013.1, read on the forward strand.
GAGACTTCCCCGAGCATTTCGAGATCGTCGGACTTGCCGCAGCACGGAACCTGATGGAGCTGAGTAAGCAAATAACGGAGTTTAGACCGAAATGTGTTTCCGTTATCGATGAACATCATGCCGAGAACTTAAAAAAACTGGTAGCGCCGCATTTCCACGACATAATAGTTTATGGAAACTCCGGCAACGAGCAGGTCGGCGCCCTTGCAGAAGCAGACTTTACTGTGTCAGCAATCGTCGGTGCGGCCGGGTTGCTGCCTACTCTTGCCGCCATTGAGGCAGGCAAGGATATCGGCCTTGCCAACAAGGAAACGCTGGTGATGGCCGGCAAGATCGTCATGGATGCCGTTCGTCGTAGTGGCATCCGGCTTTTTCCAATAGACTCCGAGCACAGCGCTATCTTCCAGGCCCTCGAAGGAGGGAGACGGCAGGATGTTGAAAAGATAATCCTTACCGCATCCGGGGGACCATTTAGAGAAAAAACAGTTGCCGAATTGCAGAATGTCACCCCTGCTCAAGCGCTGGAGCACCCCAACTGGTCCATGGGGAGAAAAATATCAATCGATTCTGCAACCCTCATGAATAAAGGGCTTGAGGTTATCGAAGCGCGTTGGCTTTTTGATATAAGCTGCGAGGATATCGAGGTAGTGGTTCACCCACAGTCGATCGTTCATTCGCTGGTTGCGTTTCAGGACGGTTCAGTCCTTGCCCAACTCGGAATCCCCGACATGCGTATTCCCATAGCCTATGCCTTGTCCTATCCGCAAAGGCTGCCTCTGCGCCTTGACCGGCTTGGGCTCACTCAATGCGGCAATCTCGCCTTTGAAGAGCCGGATTACCGACGTTTTCCCGCTTTGCGCCTGTCCTTTGATGCTCTGCAGCAGGGCGGTGTCCTTCCTGCGGTTCTCAATGCCGCCAATGAAGAAGCTGTTGAGGCATTTCTTGATAATCGTCTGTCTTTTCAGCAAATAGCTGAAACAGTCGCGCAGACTATGGAGACAGTGCGAAGCGGCGACGAAAACAGTCTGCACGATATATTGGAGGCGGACAGGGAGGCACGGAGTGTGGCACGGCGTCTTATAGAACGACTGCAGTAAGCCGTAGTCGCATTTCTTCTTTTAATGATTAATTTCATATAAACTTACAAGATCCATTCAAATTTATCCTTAACGTTGCCCTGCTGATGAATACACTTTTTTCTTTTATTTTGGTTTTGGGGCTGCTCATCTTTGTTCATGAGTTAGGCCATTTTCTTGTCGCTAAACTTTTTGGCGTCAGAGTACTCAAGTTCTCACTTGGATTCGGGCCAAAGCTCTTTGGGCGTGTTGTGGGAGAGACGGAATACATCGTTTCCGCCCTGCCGCTAGGGGGGTATGTTAAGATGTTTGGTGAAAACCCCGATGAGCAGGATGTGCCGGAGGCCGATAAAAAGGTATCGTTCGCCCATAAAAGTGTGCTGCAGAGGTTTTTAATCATACTGGCCGGACCCGTATTTAACCTGATATTTCCCATTTTTCTCTTTTTTTTCCTGTTCAGCGTTGTTGGAGTTCCCCAACCGGTAGAAACCACTCGGGTCGGTATGGTGACCGAAGATTCACCGGCATATCATGCGGGAATCCAGGAGGGTGATGTTTTGCTGGAAATTAACGGCCAGCCGACCAAGCTTTGGGTTGACGTCCTTCACAAGGTCAAGGAAAGCGGTGGTAATGAGATAAATATTCTGCTGCAGAGAGAAAACAGGACCCTTGAGGTGTTGGTGAAGCCTGAACTTGATGATGCCAAAAATATGTTTGGCGAAGTGACCGAAGAGCGCTACATGATCGGCATTGTCAAGGACAATGAGGTCGAATACTCTTCTGTCGGAGGTTTGCAGGCCTTTAAGGATGCGCTCTCGCAAACATGGCTTTTCATCTATCTCACCGGCATGGGTTTTGCCAAAATAGTGCAGCAGGTCATTCCTGCTAGCGAACTGGGTGGTCCGATCCTCATTGCCCAGCTCGCCGGGGAGCAAATGCGGGAGGGGTGGGTTAATTTAACCTATTTCATTGGTTTGTTGAGCGTCAATCTGGGAATTCTCAACCTCTTGCCGATACCCGTTCTTGATGGCGGCCATCTGGCTTTTCTGACAGTGGAAGCCATTCGGCGAAAGCCTATGAACGAGCGGGCTCAGATCATCGCCCAGCAGATTGGCATAGCTCTGCTCGCCACCCTGATGATTTTTGTGTTCTACAATGATATCCTGAGGCTGTTTCAGTGATGTCTCAGCAATATCCGCTCATCCTTTCCCTGGAAACGGCAACACGATGCAGCAGTGCGGCCTTGACCAGAGGAACGCTTATGGACGGTGAGGTTCTGGCCTGTCTGTCGTTCAGCTCCAGCATAACCCATTCCAGAAGGCTGATTGGCATCGTTGATACTCTTTTTCGCGAGACGGAAACCGGCTGGTCGGATATTGAAGGGGTAGCGGTGGGTTTGGGGCCCGGCAGCTTTACCGGGTTGCGAATCGGAATGGCCACCGCCAAGGGCTTTGCCGCGGCGGCTCAAAAGAAACTTCTGGGGGTATCAACCCTGGATGCGCTGGCGTCAATGTGCCTTACCGGCGGTACTGTCTGTGCGGTTCTCGATGCTCGAAAAAAACAGGTCTATACAGCTTTTTATGATGGCGGTGATGATGGTTCACTTATTAGAAGGGATAAAATCCAAGTACTTTCTCCGCAACAGCTGGTCGGGAAAATCGACGACCCCGTCGTTATGGTTGGTGATGGCGTCTTGACCTATGGCGATTTCTGGAAAGAGCAGCTGGGCGATCGTGTGAAATTTGCGCCGTATCAGCTGCATGCTCCATCGGCTGCAGCAGTTGGCCTGCTGTGCGGCGGATTACTCTATGAGAACAAGTATCTTGACCTGGCCACGGCGGCTCCTGTCTATGTTCGGGCTTCCGATGCCGAGCTTAGTCTGGCCGACAAAAAGCATAGTAAGGATTTCAGAGGATGATCGTTCGCAGAAAAACCAGACAGATCACAGTAGGTGATGTCAAGGTGGGCGGAGACGCTCCTATAAGCGTCCAATCCATGGCTAGCACCGATACACGGGACATTGAGGCTACTGTTGCTCAGATCGCCGGATTGGAACGAGCAGGTTGTGAGCTTATTCGTGTAGCTGTTCCCGATATGGAGGCAGCCCTGTCTTTACGCGCTATTCGCGAACGCATTTCCATTCCGCTGATTGCCGATATCCATTTTGACTCCCGCCTGGCGGTGGCCTCAATGGAAAATGGTGCCCAGGCAATACGCATCAATCCGGGCAATCTCGGAGGAGAAAGCAAACTTGCCCGTGTTGTCGATGCTGCCAAGATGCATGGCCTGCCCATCAGGGTTGGCGTGAACAGCGGTTCCATTGAAAAAGATCTTCTCGGCACGTATGGCTATCCTACCCCGGAGAATCCAAGATCGCTTATTGAAAGTGCTCTGCGGAATATACAATTATTGGAGAAGCTGGGCTTCCACGAGATAAAAATTTCGATCAAGTCGTCTGATACACTGACAACAATTCACGGCTACAGAGAACTGGCTGCACGGACGGACTATCCTCTGCATATCGGGGTGACGGAGGCCGGCGGGCTGATCGGCGGTTGTGTCAAGTCCAGTGTCGCTCTCGGAATTTTGCTCTTCGAGGGCATCGGCGATACCTTCAGGATATCGCTGACACGACCACCGCTGGAAGAGGTCCGGGTGGGCTATGAACTCTTGCGCTCCCTGCAGATCCGCCAACGCGGGCCCGAGTTGATCTCGTGCCCCACCTGCGGCAGGACGCCTATCGATATATTCTCTCTGGCGGAAAAGGTTGAAGAATATGTGCAGACTATGAAAGCCCCCTTGAAGGTCGCAGTAATGGGATGTGCCGTCAATGGCCCCGGAGAGGCCAGGGAAGCCGATATCGGAGTAGCTGGCGGTAAAGGCGTCGGCATTATATTCAAGAAAGGAAAGCTTTACAAAAAGGTCGCCGAAGCCGATCTGTTGGAGGTTTTCATGGCTGAGCTGAAAAAGATGGAAGATCAGTACGGACGGGAGAAGCAATGAAGCAGCCCGTTTACGGAGCGTGTCCGATTCCTGTTGACTCAATCTTGAGATAGTTTAAAAATGATCGTGGAACTCAGGACCTAACTGCTTCATAATTATTAACAATAATCTGGCTAACGATAATGCGATATTCACAATCATTACTTCCCACTCTTAAGGAAAACCCTGCAGAAGCCGAGGTTGTCAGCCACAGACTGATGTTGCGCGCCGGTTTTATGAGAAAACTTACCTCGGGCATCTATACTTACCTGCCCTATGGGCTTGCCGCGATACGCAAGGTTGAAGAAATCGTCAGAGAAGAGATGAACAGGGCAGGAGCACAGGAACTGTTGATGCCGATGGTGCAGCCTGCCGATCTCTGGCAGGAGTCCGGTAGATATGAAAAATATGGACCGGAGTTGCTGCGCTTTAAAGACCGGCACGAGCGGGAGTCCTGTCTGGGCCCGACCCATGAAGAAGTGATTACCGATATCATCCGCCGCGATGTGCATTCCTACAGGGATCTGCCCCTCAATCTCTACCAGATTCAGACAAAATTCCGTGATGAGGTTCGTCCGCGCTTCGGCTTGATGCGGGGGAGAGAGTTTATCATGAAGGATGCCTATTCCTTCGATTTGAGTGATCAGATGGCCGAGATTTCATATAAAAAGATGCACGACGCCTACAACCGAATATTCAAGCGCTGTGGCTTGGATTTTCGTGCGGTGGAAGCCGATTCCGGAGCTATCGGCGGCAGTTTCTCCCATGAATTCATGGTCCTTGCCGAAACCGGCGAAGATACTATTGTGATATGTGAAAAATGCGAGTATGCCGCGAATATGGAAAAAGCTCGGGTTGCCGCACCCCAGTTGGATAATTCCATCGAACTGTCGGCCATGGAAAAAGTGGAAACACCCGGAAAGCGCAAAGTTGAGGCGGTCTGCAAGTTCATGGATATCGTCCCGGAGCAACTGGTCAAGACCATGGTTTATCTGGCAGATGGAGAGCCTGTTGGAGTCCTGTTGCGCGGTGATCATGAAGTGGAAGAGGTAAAACTCAAAAACCTGCTCAAGGCCACGGATATCGTCCTGGCTGAGGATAAGGAAGTCTTTGATGCCACAGGTGTTCCCAGTGGATATCTCGGGCCTGTAGGTGGCTCGATCCGGTTGGTTGCCGATCAGCAGGTGGAAGCCATGCGAAATTTCGTCACCGGCGCCAATGAAAAGAATTTTCATTTGAAAAACGTCAATATACACCGCGATTTCGAAGTTGAAACTATAGCTGATTTGCGCCAGGTAACAACTGAAGACCTCTGTCCTTTATGTAGCGGAAAACTTGAGCTTACCGAAGGTATCGAAGTAGGTCATATTTTCAAGCTGGGGGATTCGTATTCGGTGGCTTTGGGTGCTGTTTTTCAAGACAATGAAGGCCAGGAAAAACCCTTTGTGATGGGGTGTTATGGTATCGGAGTGAGCCGGGTGGTTGCCGCAGCCATTGAACAGAATCATGATGCAAACGGTATTATTTTCCCTGTGCCTCTGGCTCCCTATAAAGCGATTATTCTCAACCTGGATCTCAAGGATAACGAGATCACAGCAGCTTCGGAAAAGATTTATCAGGATCTCCTGGATCAGGGGATCGAAACACTCCTTGATGATCGCGACGAAAGGCCCGGAGCGAAATTTAAGGACGCCGATCTTCTCGGCATTCCCTATAGAGTTACCGTCGGCAAAAGTTACGCCCAGAAAGGTGTGATTGAGATACGGCGGCGCAGCGATGGTGTCACTGAGGAAATAGTGGTTGCAGACGTGGTGCCCTATATTGTTAAAGGAGTCGCTGAGGCAACCCTCTGAGAATATAGGTAGGTGGTATGTTACAGATTCCAACGATAAATACACGCGGTCTTAAAGTCCTTGCCGGTAATCATCTTCAGGGGGTTGATCTTTCCCCTATTGACCGGGCCTGGGAAATTGTTGAGGAGGTCCACCAGGGAGAAAAACATTTTTCCGGCGAGCCCTACATCCTCCATTCCCTTGAGGTTGCCTCTACTCTGGCCTCCATGAAGCTTGATCTGGATACTATTCTTTCAGGACTTCTCCATGGTGTGTTGAAACATGGGGTCACCACCGATGAACTGCGTGAAAAGTTTGGTGCATCGGTTGCCCAGATAGTCGATGGTTCGACAAAAATCACCGACATGCAGTACAACAGTAAACTTGCCCACCAGGCGGAAAACGTGCGTAAGATGCTGCTGGCCATTGCTTCCGATGTCAGAGTATTGCTGGTCAAACTGGCCGACCGTCTTCAGGATATGTGCGTGCTCGAAGCTGTTGACCGGGAAAAGCAGCGTGAGGTTGCCGGGGAAACCATGGATCTTTACGCTCCCCTTGCCGGCAGGCTGGGCATAGACTGGATGAAAAGGGAGCTGGAGGATCTGGCCTTCAAGTTTCTGCACACCGACGAGTTTGCCGAATTGAGCCGGAAACTGGAGAGTTCGCTTGAAGAGAGGCAAATCTATGTCGACGAGGTGATCGGCATCTTAAATGAAAAACTTCACGCCAGCGGCATTAAACCGTCCAGGATAATAGGGCGACCGAAACACCTCTACTCTATCTATAAAAAATTGATCGTTCAGAACATACCTCTTGAACACGTCTACGACAAGGTCGCTTTCCGCATTATTGTCAACTCCCTGAATGAATGCTATGAGGCTCTCGGAACCATCCACGCCAACTGGGCCCCGGTGCCCGGAAGAATTAAAGATTTCATATCCGTACCTAAATCAAACAACTATCAGTCCATGCACACCACGGTTATAGGACCGCGGGGGCATTTCATCGAGATACAAATACGTACCGAGCAGATGGACCTGATTGCCCAGGAAGGTGTGGCGGCACACTGGGCCTATAAGGAAGGACAGAAAGCACAGCAGCACGACATGAAGCTTTTCAGGGAATTGAAGAAGCTGGTGATCGCTCTGCAGGAAGTCGAAGACCCCAAAGAGTTTCTCGACAGCGTCAGGGGTGAGCTGTATGATCCCGATGTGTACGCCCTGACCCCGAACGGTGAAGTGAAGGAGTTCCCCCAGGAGAGCTGTCCTATCGATTTCGCCTATGCCATTCATTCCGAGGTCGGTGACCACTGCACCGGAGCAAAGGTAAATGGTCGCCTGGTTCCCCTTAAATATCAATTGCAGAATGGCGATATTGTCGAAATTATAACCTCTCCTTCCCAGACCCCCAGGCGAGGCTGGCTCAATCTGGTAAAAACCAGCAGGGCCAGGTCCCGCATTCGCTCCTGGCTGAGGCGGGAAGAGAAGGAGAAGGCATTAAAATTGGGGCGGGAAATCTGCGAACGCGAGCTGAAAAAGAATAACACCACTTTAAAAAAGATGGTGAAGAGCGGCCATATCAGGCTTCTGCTCAAGCAACTTCACTGCAACTCTCTTGATGATATGCTGGTAAAGGTCGGATCCGGGACGATCACTGTCCAGCATCTGGAGAAATTTCTGCTGCCCACTGAAGTGCGGCAGGAAAAAGAGGCGATAGAAAGCTCATTGACACCCGCAGAGAGCGGGGTATATGTCAGCACCCCCCGAAAACCTGCAGAAGGTTCCGATGCCATTATTCAGATTGACGGCATCGATGATATGTTGGTTAAAATCAGCCAGTGCTGTAATCCGGTGCCCGGTGATGATATCATCGGCTTTATAACAATGGGGCGAGGGGTCTCGGTACATAAGGCGGACTGTCTCAATCTCAAACAGACCGACCCGCTGCGCTGGATCGATGTTTCCTGGTCGAATACATCCAACCGCCAGCACCGGGTTGAACTCCTGGTCAGTGCCGAAAATAAACGAGGTATTTTCGCCGAGATCAGTGCAGCCATAAGTTCGGATAATGCCAATATTGTCGAAATATCCGCACACACAACACCAGTGGATACCGCTGACATTCGCATCACAGTCGAGGTAGAAAACCTTGAGCACCTGCGGACCATCAACCAGCATCTGCGTCAGATGACGCACGTCATATCCGTCAGGAGAAAATAGTCCGGAAGGAGATGTCGGTTTAAAGGATCACTTCGCCTTGATTTCGTTAGCAGAAATCAGTATCTCTTTTTTGGATGCCGCACGAATACGGCGGCTACCACGACAATTTGAAGAAAATAATCGACGGCCAAAATATTGCTGGTAAGCAGGTGAGTACGCGGTATGGAAGATGTTTGTGAAATGTGTGGAAACGAGATGGGTATCGAGTCATCCATCTGTCCCTTTTGCGGGACCAGGCAGTCCGGCGGGAGATTGAAAAGACCCACGAGCTTTCACCGCATAATCAACATAGAATATGGACGGCCCACAGTCGAGCAGGCTCTGGCGAAGCTGGCAAGGGAGCTGGAAAGAGCAAAAAATGACGAGATCAGCGTCATTACCGTTATTCATGGCTATGGAGCCAGCGGCAAGGGTGGCCGAATTCGGGCTGAGTGCCGGAAAATGCTTGATTTTTATAAAGAACACAATACTATACGGAGCTATATTGCAGGTGAGCTTTTTTCAAAAAAGACTGGAGCAACAAGAGCTTTACTGCGACGACTGCCGTTGCTCTCGCAAAATGATAATCTCAATAGAAAAAATAAAGGCGTATCCATTATAGAAATGTGATCTTCCGCATCTTTACTGTGGCCGTTTTTCAAGAGTAAGGCACTAAATGCTGCGGACATAATTGCCTTCACGTCACATCCATAATCTCAGAACCTTCCAAAAATGAAAATGCAATTAAACTGTCAGGAAAAATATAAGTGGGAAATATTTTAAGAAGAGGCCGTCTTGTATGAATGGTTTGGATGTTTATCATAAAAGACACGATAGACTTGATCAGATTGGAATTATGACTAAAAAGGAGAATAATGTGAAGAAATTAGCAGGGGTGATATTGGCCTGTATTTTTGTTTTACCGGCAACAGTATGGGCTGAGGAGGCAAAAAAAGAAGCTATTGCCCTGGAGAGTTTCCAGGAAAAACTCGGCTACAGCATGGGGCTTGATGTCGGTAACTATTTTAAAGGAATTGGAGAAGAAATTAGTTTTGAAGCTCTCCTCCAGGGGCTCGAGGATGCCTTTCAGGGAAACGAACCTCGTTTAGGTGCTGATGAAATAGCTGCTGTCCAGAAACAGTTCGGAGAGGAGATGCAGGCCAAGCAGGAGGAGCAACTTGCCGCAATAAAAGAAGAAAACATTAAAAAAGGCACTGAATTCCTTGAAGAACATAAAGAAAAAGAGGGAGTAGTCACCACAGAGAGCGGACTTCAGTACAAAGTGCTGGAGGAAGGCGATGGCCCCAAGCCCAAGGCCACCGATCAAGTTAAAGTTGACTATGTCGGAACATTGATAGACGGAACGGAATTTGACAGTTCAGTCAAGCGTGGCGAGCCCGCCGTTTTCGGGGCGGATCAGGTTATTGCCGGTTGGAGTGAAGCATTGCAGTTGATGAATGTAGGCTCAAAATACAGACTGGTCATTCCGCCTGAGCTAGCCTATGGAGAGAGAGGCGCTCCTCCTGTTATCGAACCGAATTCCGTACTGATATTTGAGGTGGAATTGCTTGAGATTGTTGAGTAATTGAAAAGTAACCAAGCCGTTCCTGTCGGAACGGCTTGTTGTTTTACGGGCCTGTGTAACGTTGCTGCTCAGAGCATAAACGGTGTCTTGCTCTCATAGGACCTGATGTTCTTGTCTACGGAATCGAATATCTCCAACATTCTGTCCTTCATGGTCGCTGTATTTCCTGGTTGTTCTTTTTTCTCAAGCTCGCGGAGTTCAAGGATTGCGGTGTTGACTGCTGCATTTAGTCGATCAATCATGGTACCCGACTGTTCTTTTGTCGCGAATTTTCCCTTAAGCATCCGTTCGTCAAGTTTTTCAATTTCGGTTCGCCATTCCCTTATCTTATCCTCGATAAGGTCATGATAGGGAGATGAATGCATGGTTTTTCTCCTACTTAAAGTTCCTTTGTCTAATCGTTGTACGATCAAAAGAATCCTACCGACGGGTAGTCGCTTTAAAAACGCCGGGTAGAAATTTGAGATAATCCGATTAGCTCGGACGATTCCTCTTTTGCAGGAAATCAGAACAGCAGGATGTTCCCTCTACAAAGCTTCGACTGTTTGAGGCAGTTCAGCCATTGTTTGCTGCTTTCTTTCGGAGGAATAGAGCCTGCTTAAAAAATATCAATTATGAATGGAGACTCAAGATATCAGCCGCCGAAGTCATAATCGAATTTTGCCTTAGCTGCTTCTTTGTAACGGCTTTTTATTTCCTCAAATTTCCCTTTTATTTCTTCATGCTCGGGCTGCCATTCCGTAGGGCATGAAGTGCGCAGACCGTCAATTCGATCTTCCAGTTCGGTCAGTAGAATGTGGAGGCCGTTTATTTCTTCATACATCTTTTCTTTTTCACCGGTCGGTGCGGTATCCATTTTCCTGATGATATCATATAATTTAGATTTCCAGTTGGTAAGTTCCATTTCGACATTGCGGCAATAATCTTTTAATTCCATGATATTCTCCTTTTTTAGACCTGAATACCTGATTTATTGACGGCTTGGGCCATACGCGGTCTGTAGCCATCTGCCGTCACGCCGTAAAGGCGAAAGAAAGCTGATACAGGTCACCAAATCTTCGATCGGTATTTTATTTTCTCTACGGCTCGGCTCTCTTTATCATTGAAAAGCAAGAAATATGCCATGAGGTGAATGGCTTTACACGGAAAGATTATGGCTTTCTCCGGCACATGGTCTTGGCTGCAAACTATTTCCGGGCGAATTGTAGAGTGGTGCTATCAGGAGCAGATTCGGAGGAGAACCAGACGCATTTATAACCTCATTGACACTACACATACTTCACCTTATCATAAAATATATCCTGATATTTCCTGGAATTTCATAGCGGCTTCAGTCAATCTATTAAGGGCAAAAGAAACATCGACCGCAGGAAGTTTTTTTTCTTGAACCTGAAAACGCAAAGGTCTCCTTATATGGAAAATCAAAAGGCAGGAACTGCTGCAACAATCGCTATCATCTCTGCTGTAATCAGCTTTATTCTCATTTTTTCCGGAAGCCCCATATGGGGGCTCCTCACGGCTTGTCTGGCTATTGTGTTGGGGATAATCGGAGTGATTATTTCCGCCTCTCCGAAAATCGGAGGCGGACTGATCAGTATTCTAGCAATTCTCCTTGGTGTGTTCGGGTTGGGACTTTCTGTTTTAGGTATAATCGGAGTAATTATTTTCTGATAATTCGGCAGATTGACGAATCGATACCAACCCGCAGCAGTCCCGCAGCGCTATCGTTAGGATCAGTGATGCCGAAGAGCATCAATAAGATCACTTTTGCTCATTTTTGAACGACCCTCTATGCCGACTTCTTTGGCTTTTTCATATAACTCCGATTTGCTCCACTGTTCATATTTTTCTGCACTTCCACCTTTTTTACCTGTCTGTTTTTTGGAACTGTTGGCAATTCTGGCGGCTTTTTCCTTGCTCATTCCCTGATCACGCAGGGCCTGGTATTGTTTCTCGTCCTTTATTCTACTGGTAGGCATAGGTAGTCTCCTGTCAAAAGGTTCAGCCATTGATGATACGGCCTCCGTTAGGGTGAAGGACCTGTCCGGTCATATAGGATGCGCCCTCACTTGCTAAAAAAAGATAACATGGAGCTATCTCCACCGGCTCGCCAGGGCGACCCAGCAGGGTATTTTTCCCAAATTTTTCCACTTTGCTTTCATCAAAGCTTGCCGGGATCAAAGGGGTCCAGACTGGGCCTGGGGCTACTCCGTTGACCCGGATGTTTCTTTCGGCAAGACTGATGGCAAGAGAACGGGTCAGCGTGGTAATCGCACCTTTGGTACAGGCATATGGTACCAAGGTAGGATGACCCTGATAGGCGGTGACCGAGGTTGTATTTATGATGATGCTCCCTTCTCCAAGCGAGGGAAGTGCTGACTGGATCATATAGAACATGGAAAAGATATTGGTCTGAAAGGTCCGCTGGAGATCTTCCGGTGTGACATCGGCTATGCTCTGGTAGGCATGCTGTTCTCCGGCATTGTTGACCAAAATATCAAGGGTGCCGAAAGTATCGAGGGTTTTTTCAACGACCACCTTGGAAAATGATGGATCGCCGAGATCTCCGGAAATGGAAATGCACCGGCGCCCGGTCTTCTCGACACGCTCCTGAGTGTCGCGGGCATCCTCGTGCTCATCATAATAGACAATGGCAACGTCGGCTCCTTCCTTGGCGAAAAGTATGCTGACAGCCCGACCAATGCCGCTGTCTCCACCGGTGATGATAGCCACCTTATCCTGCAGTTTACCGCTGGGACGATAATCGTCATCTTCCGTTTTGGGCAGGGGAGTCATTTTAGAGCGTTCACCCGGTTGTTTGTCCTGATGCTGAGGGGGCTGTTGTCTGTCTTTGTCGATGCTCATGATATCATTCTCCCTGATTAAAAATTTCTCTCAATTTTAATTTCCCGGGCCCTAACCCTGGGGGGGGGAAGAGCGCGAGCAGTTTTGTTACCCTCTCGAGAGCTATTCAGTCGGTAAGCCACCCTGCTGCAGCATTTCGACCACCTCTTCCGGTTCCAGATCACGCCAGCGTTTATAAGCATCGGCTACCGCAAACGCTCCGTAGTCCTGAACATTGGCGCAGAAAATTTCTTCAACCCTGCCTCCAATGCGAAAGATGGAGGAGATAGGTGCCGTGGGAACAGCCACTACGATTCTTTTAGCACCATGGTCTACAGCCATGTCTATGGCTGCCAGCATAGTGAATCCGGAGGCAATGCCGTCATCAGTCAGGATAACCACCTTTCCTTTAAGGTCCGGAGGGGGTCTGTTGTTTCGGAAACGGACGTTTCTGCGTTGCAGCTCCCCTTGTACCTTTTCCATTTGCTTATTGACCTGGGCCTCATTTAAATGCAGGCTGTCAAGGAGTTCACGGTTTATAAAAGCCTTACCATCCATAGTCATGGCGCCGAATCCCGCCTCGGTATTGCCTGGAATCTGAATCTTTCGGGTAATTACCAGATCCATAGGCAGGTCTAGCTTTCCAGACATTTCCAAACCCACCGGAACACCTCCCGAGGGGATGGCAAGAATCATGGTTCCGGATCGATGAGCATACTTGCTCAACATTGCGGCGAGATAGCGGCCAGCATCCTTCCTGCCTGTAAAAACGTGATGTTTGTTTCTCAAGCGGGGAGCATCGGTCAAAGTACCCGGCATTTGCTTTACCTCCCGGTTTAGTGAGCCTGGCAAGAGGGACAAAAATAGGCGCTACGGCCTGCAACTTTGATCTTCTCGAGAGTACCCTTGCAGGAGGGGCATTTCATGTCCCTTCCACGGTGATGAGTCAGCAATGAATCCGGCATATTCTGCGGTTCAATGTCTGTATCGATAACCTGGGCAAGAACTCTTCGCATTGTTTTGAAGACCCGGCCGAGCTGTTCGTCATCCAGGTCGGTAACTTTTGTATTTGGGTGCAGCCTTTCCTGAAACATAATCTCATCGGAATAGACATTGCCTATGCCTGAGATAATCTTCTGATTCATGAGTGTCGATTTGAGTGTTCCTCTACGTCCGCTCAGGGCTTTCAGAAAATCCTTGTCTGAAAAATCCGGATTCATGGCGTCAGGTCCTAGTTTACGATTCTCAATAAACCGGGTCGCATCATCGATCAACTGAATCTCCCCGAGTTTACGTTGGGAATCATAAGCCAGGACGTAGTCATTCTCGAACTCAATGGCAACACGCACATGATTCGGAGCTTGATTTCCAATTTTGTAATATTTGACAAAGCCGGTCATGCCGAAGTGCAGGACCAGGTATTTGGAGTTATCCAACGCCAGCAGACAATATTTGCCATGCCGTTCTGCTTGTTCGAAGCTGCGTCCTTTGAGCTTTCCAGCTAAAACTGAGGACCCGGCATTTTTGAGAACCGCAGTGTCGAATACCTTGACATCGCGGATCGTTTTGTGGAGAGCCGTGGATTGAATATATTTCCGAAATGCTTCAACATCAGGTAATTCAGGCATTGTGTATACCTCATGGTCTAATGAGATAGTTAGGACCAGGCCAGGGGAATGGCCTGTTCCTGTCGTTTAACTGTAGGTACACCATGCCGCCTTGACAAGTTCTATCCTGATCGGTCGACACCACTGCATCTGCTTTTGATGAACTTCCTTGACACGCGGCAGTATTGGCTCAATTGGTGAGAGTGATAAGATTGTGGCTGAGAAGGAGGGCGAAAAGAAAGAAATACTGATGCTATTGCCCGATAAAATTCTTCTCTTTCTGTAGCACCGCATAATCATATCCTGTCCATAACATACCTCTGCAGGTCCAGGGCGTTATGGATGGCATGACCTTCAAGATCGTTATTGAAATAGGCGAAAACATCCCGCTCTGCCTTTATATGAATAGCCAGACGATCGGCTACCGCGCTGAGCTTCTGATGGGAATAATTTCCTCCGTAATTTCTTCCGTGAAATCGATAATAGACCCAATCAGCAGTGGCTCTTTCAGGATGATCATCAATCATGTCATGTATACAGAGAGCGGCTTGGTGATTTTCGAGTATTTTAAATATGCTATCATCCAACCAGGTGGGATCGCGGAATTCCACAGTGAAGCGCGGGCCGAAAGGCACTCTACCTAAAAATTCCTGCAGACGTTCCGGGTTCGCTTTCCAGTGTGGCGGAAGCTGTACTAAAATCGGACCCAGTTTTTTCTGGAGAATGGAGGCCATGGCCATAAATTTATCCAGAGCCTTTTCCGGATCCTTGAGCTTTTTCATATGGGTGCCGTAACGACTGAACTTGAGCGCATAGCAGAAGTCGTCCGGCGCCCTGTCTCGCCAGTTCTCAAAGGTCTCTGCTTCGGGAAGGTTATAAAAAGTATTATTTATTTCAACTGTTTTGAAGTATTTGCGGTAATGCCTGAACCAGTTTTTTTTAGGCAGATCTTCCGGGTAGAAGATCCCCTTCCAATGATTGTACTGGTATCCCGATGTGCCGATCCAAACTTGAGGTGTTAGCTTGGTCATTTTTTCACCTTCTTCAGCCAACCTGGTGCATAACCTTAAGAAAGATTACTTTTTTTCAAAAAAACAAGAATATGGGGAAACTTTAAGGGCAAGGGAGAACTTTTCGAGATCATGAATGAACAACTCTCTCACTCTGGGAAAGCGCATTGCCGCTGTCGGATGATAGGTAACCAGCCATTTGCGGTTATCGTAGTCCAGGAACTTGCCGCGGACATCCCTCAGATCAGCGCTATCCCGGAAAATCTGGAGATAGGCTATTTTCCCGAGCACCAGTACGATAGGTGGATCGAGCAAGGCGATCTGGTTGTCGAGCCAGGCGACCCGGCAGGTTTCAAGTTCTTCTCTGCTTGGATCACGATTTTTTGGAGGCCGGCACTTTACGGCTGAAGTGATAAACAGTATATCCCTGTTCAGCCCGCATGAGGCCAGTGCAGTGTCGAAATAGCGGCCGGTCCGGCCTGTAAATGGATGTCCACTCTCATCCTCCGCCTTACCCGGCGCTTCACCAACCAGCAGACCAGCAGCCTTGGCGGGACCTTCTCCAAATACCACATGAGTGCGGCTTCGGTGCAGCGGGCATCGTCGGCACTTTTGCGCCTTTGCGGCCAGATGGAAGAGGCACTCTTCAACTCTATCCATGGTAAATTTCTATCTCAGCTATCTTTTTTCCGTGTGGCGGATCAAGGCTATAAGTCGATTCCGATTATCTTCTGACAACAATTGCAATACAACAATTGCAATACGTATGCCACTGCCGGCAGAGTAAGTCAATGGCCGGATGATGTGGCATGGTTATTGTATTTAATGATGGCAAGACAGAGTTGGTTCGGAATCATTGATCCATACTCCATGGAAAGCTGCAAGGATGCTTGCTCATCGATAATTTTCAGCGCAAAAGGAGACGACTCATGGCCTCAGTAGCAAAAATGATCGAGATAAGCGCCGATTCTGAAAAAAACTTTGAAGATGCATTGTCAGTGGGAATCCAGCAGGCCTGCGAAACTTTGAGGAATGTGCGCAGTGTGTGGATAAAGGATCAGGAGGTGATAATTTCCGACTCAGGTCCCAAGGTCTACCGTCTGCATCTCAAGGTCACCTTCGCCTTGGAAAAATAATGGCGTCTGAACGGAAAAAGAAGAATGTTTAGGCTGTACTACAAATACTACCTTACCGGCTGGATTCACTGCTCTGAGTTTCACACCTGAAGGGATATTATGTGAGAAGCTCATTTCCGGAGGTGAACGTTTAACAAGGTTGGACTCCGGACTGATGCCAGATGGGGAGGAACCGAAGGTGCGAGCCAGGAGGATATATAATTTTATTCCGACGAGACGAGATTATTGTCCTGCGAAGCAAGACACCGGGGATGGAATATGTAAACTAAAGGCCTTCGATCCTCCGAAATCGGGATTTTACACTATGCCGTAAGAGGTGCTTTTTATGGAAAGGGAACAACAGCAGAATATTGAAAAACGGCTCAAGGATTTGCGTCACGAGTTTATTGAAAAACGGCAAAAACTAGAAGAAGCCAGGATCAATCTAGGTCTCAAGGAAGTCGAATTCGAAGAGAACGCAACCAATGCCCAGATGGCCGATGGGTTGGATCGGTTAGATGATCAGGTAGAAAATGAAATCGCGGCAATCAATCATGCACTTGATCGCCTTCACCTGGGAGAATATGAAATATGTGAATCCTGTGGCCGTACCATTTCTGCGAAAAGATTGGAAGCACTTCCCTGGACGGCGTCGTGTATACAGTGCGCAAAGGGTGAGGAAGGTGAGGTTGAGGAGGAGGATTTGAAAGAAGAGGAGGAGGCAATCTCGGGAGCCGAAGAACAGGTGGAGTTGCCGGAGGACCTGCAGGGACTGAGTGATGAGCAACTGAAGGCTGCAGTGATAGATGCCATTCTCCGGGATGGGCAGGTTCCCCTTGATGATCTGTCGGTCACCTGCAGCAAGGGCCTTCTTCGGGTCGAAGGCGCTCTACCGGACAAGCGGCAGCATAGCCACCTTCAGGAGATCATCTACGATGTTCTTGGATTCAGAGATGTAGAGGAAATAATCAGGATAGATCGAACGGCCTGGGCGAGAAAGGATCGCACTCCGGGGATCGACAATGAAGAAGAGGACGAAGAACCGGATAGTGCCGAAGGCAGTGGGACCGAAACCATTGAGGCGGTTAAGGAAGGCAAGACAATCAGCCCGGCCGATGAAATTATCCCGGAAAAAGGCGGCCGCAAGTGACGCCTAAATCAGGTGCTGAGCATGAGCTGACACAGCAGACAATTGCCGGCCCGCAACAGAACGGAATAAAAGTATGGATATGATAGACATCAGTGAAATTAAATCTCTTCTGCAGGAGCAAAAATGGCCTGCGGTATCCCTTTATATGCCTGTTAGTCGGATTGGAGACCAACAGGATTCCATTCGTTATAAAAATTTTATCACTCAGATCGAGACCCGGCTGATAGATGGAGGAATGCGGAGCGCTGAAGCACGCAGCTTTCTCGATCCGGAATATAAACTCGTACAGAATCAGGGATACTGGAAGCATATCGGCAGGGAAGGACTGGCGGTCTTTCGTGCAGGAGATGTGGCATTGCGATATCATCTGCCCATATCTTTTCAGGAGTTGATACAGGTGGGACATCGTTTCCATGTCAAGCCTCTTGTTCCTTTTCTGGAAAATCAGCCTTATCTTGTAGTCACTTTAAACAAGAACGGTATTCACCTTTATCAGGGGGATAGATTTGAAATCAGGGAAATGGAACTGCCGCCGGACACCCCACTGAACATGGGGGAGGTTCTGCGTTATGACGATCCCGAAAGTCAACTGACCTACCATACTCAGAGCGGCTCTTATGGAGAAGGCAGTCGGCCGATGTATCATGGACAGGGAGTTGGCATCGACGAAGAAAAGGTAAACCTGGAGCGGTATTTCCAGGCCGTTGATCGTGGACTTTTTCCTTTGCTCGATCAGAAAAACTGCCCCATCATTCTTGCCGGAATTGATGAACTGGCTGCCATCTACAGGCATACCACCAAGAGCAATGCTGTTCTCAAGGAAGTTGTCGGCAAGAATCCTGATGATCTTTCTATAGAGGAACTTCACCAGAAAACCTGGAAGATTGCGGCAAATTACTATGCTAAGGGAGAAGAGAATGCCCTAACTGAGCTGGGCAATAATCTGGGTACCGGTAGGGTTAGCGACGACCTGGAAAATGTCCTTATCGCCGCCAGTGAGGGACGTGTAGATACACTGTTTGTGGTTCAAAATGAACAGGTCTGGGGGACGTTTGACCACGATGAAAGGAAAATGGTTCAGACGAATGAGATGAACAGCGGCTCGGTTGACCTGATCGATGAGGCTGTATTCTGGACGATGCTGAAGAGAGGAAGGATATATTTCAAGGAGCGAAAGGACATGCCGCAGGACTCGGCAGTTTGTGCTCTTCTACGGTACTAGTTGGAGCGGCTCAGACAGTTCCCGCTGTGCTGGTCGAAGATGTGCAGCTTGTCAATATCCGCTTTAAGACGCAGGGAATCACCTCTCGAGAGGCGGCGTGAAGGGTCCACCCTGACGATTCCCTGTATTTGTTTTTCCGGGTTGATATGCCTGTCGAGCTCCTCGGGAAGGGATACCGACGTGCCTTCTCTGTTCTCCAGTGTAAAATGAACAAAGGCGTCGGCGCCGAGCCATTCGACCATGGAAACGGTGGCTGACATCAACGGTACGTTTTCGTTGTCATCGACTATTTGAAGATGTTCCGGCCGCAGACCTGCGATTATATTCCTGTCCGATTCCGTTCCCTGAATCGCTGTTAGATCGATGCCTTCGTCCAATACCGGCAGGTGCAGTTTACCCCGGCTCAGACGACCCGGTATGACATTCATGGCGGGTGATCCAATAAACCCGGCAACAAAAATGTTGTCCGGATCATTGTAGAGTTCGCGTGGAGTCCCAACCTGCTGCAGATAACCTCTACGCAAAATTGCCAGCCGGTGCCCCAGAGTAATGGCCTCGGTCTGGTCATGAGTAACATAGATCATGGTGGTTCCAAGCTGTTCCTGAAGACGGGCAATTTCGCCTCGCATATGGCCTCTCAGCTTGGCATCGAGATTGGATAAAGGTTCATCAAGCAGAAAGGCAGCGGGTTCGCGAACGATTGCCCGTCCCATGGCCACCCGTTGCCGCTGCCCACCGGAAAGACTGCGCGGCATGCGATCAAGTAACTCGCCAAGCTCCAGAGCCTCGGCTGCTTTTCTTACCCGAAGCCCTATTTCCTGCTGTTGCATCCCCGCAAGTTTTAAGGGAAAAGCGAGATTATCGCGCACACTCATGTGAGGATAAATGGCATAACTCTGGAAAACCATGGCCATATTTCTCTGACGCGGGGCGAGATGGTTAATTGATCTCCCGTCAACCCGTACCTCTCCGGAGCTGACGCTGTCGAGCCCGACGATCATGTTCAGCAGGGTTGACTTGCCGCAGCCCGACGGGCCAAGCAGTATGAAGAATTCACCGTTGCCGACGGTCAGGGAAACATCTTTAACGGCCTCCGTGCCGTCGGGAAATATCTTGCTGATGTTGTCGAGTTGAATTTCAGACATTTTTACCATCTACGAAAATATGAAAGGGCCTGATCTGCGGCTCATCCCTTGACAGCCCCGGCAGTCAGCCCCGCGACGATCCGCCGCTGGAACATCAGCACCATAATAATCAGTGGAATGGTCACTACGACCGCAGCTGCGGCAATTGAACCGGTGGGCTGCTCAAAACGTGAACTTCCTGTAAAGAATGCTATGGCCGCAGGAACGGTTCTTGCCTGGTTAGTGGAAGTGAGCGAGATAGCAAAAAGAAAATCGTTCCAGGCAAAAATAAAAACAAGAATGGCGGCACTGAAAATACCCGGTGCGGCCAGCGGCACAATCACCATACGGAAGGCCTGAAAGGTCGTGGCGCCGTCCACCCGGGCCGCCCTGTCCAGATCCCAGGGAATTTCACGGAAGAAGGCGGCAAGCGTCCAGATTGCCAGAGGGAGGGTCAGGGTGATATAGGGGAGGATAAGGCCCGGCCAGGTATCGTAAAGACCGACCAGGCGCCACATGTTGAACAGCGGCCCGACGATAGACACCGGAGGAAACATCGCAACGGACAGGGTGAAAGCGAGAAACAGCCTGCGCCCGCTGAACTTCAGTCTTACTATGGCATAAGCGGCAAACATGGCGATTACAATCGACAGCATGGTGGAGAGAAAGGCGATGCCAAGCGAATTCCACAGGGCTGCAGGAAACTGCGCATCAGTAAAGATGGCCTGATAATGTTCAAAGGTAATGCGCCGTGGCCAGAAGCGGTTGTCGTTGAGATCTGCTGGATATTTCAGGGAAAGCGATAAAATCCAGACAATCGGGACCAGGGCGTAGGCAACCGCCAGCATACTGCCGGCGATCCAGCACAGACGGTCGAGACGGTTTTGACCACGGCTCATGGCTCCTCCTCGCCGGTCAGTGACCGGGCGATGCCGAACCCACGTATATACACGGCGGCAATCAGCAGTACACAGATGAATATCAGTATCGAAACCGTTGAGCCAAGTCCCATATTGAGCCTCGAAATCATGGCATGGTAGCCGATGATGGATACCGATTCGGTGTTGTGTGCTCCTCTTGTTTGCACGAATACCGTATCAAAGATACGGAAGGCATCCAGGGTGCGGAAGAGCAGGGCCACTGCGATAGTGGGCTTCATGATCGGCAGAATTATCAAAGTGAAGCGCTGCCAGGCAGTGGCGCCATCGACGCGTGCGGCGCGCAGCAGGTCTTCCGGTACCAGGGTCAGCCCGGCGAGGAGCAACAGCGACATGAAAGGAGTCGTCTTCCAGATTTCCGTGAGAACGATGACGAAGAAGGCGCTCCATCGTCCACCGAGCCAGGACAGTTCCAGGCCGGAAAGGTTATTGACGAAACCGGTGGTGGGAATGAAAGCAAATTTCCAGATCAGCGCCGCCACTACGGTAATGATGCCGTAGGGAACCAGGATGGAAGCCCTGACCAGTCTGCGGCCGATGGTTGCCCGATGCATCACCAGAGCGAAGATCATACCGAGAACCAGCTCCATACTGACTGAGCTGACGGTAATTATCATGGTATTGAGTAAGGCTTCCCACCAGACTGATGAACTGAGAACGGAAAGGTAATTATCGAAGCCTGTGAAGGCACGGCGTTCTGGAAAACGGAGGTCATAGCGGAACAGGCTAAGCCAGCAGGCGTAGATAATTGGATAGGCTGTTACCACTGCCATGGTGAGCAGGGCCGGAGTACAGAGAAGCCAGCCGAGTTTCTGGTCGGTGAGCCCGGATGGTTTCACAGCAGTCCCTCCGAATGCAGAGCACGCCTGATCTTCTCGCGCAGGCGGCTGACATCCTGCTCGGGATCAATGGAACGCATGGGATGAAGAGTATGGCTGATAGCCAGGGAAATGTCATTGTAGAGCGGAGTCTGTGGCCGCAGTACGCCATTTTTCAGGGATTCCAGAAGGGTATCGGCAAAGGGAAAGGTCTCGCGAACCTCACTGTCCTGATAGAGGGCGACGATGGTGGGGGGAAGCCCGCCTATTTGGGCAGCCAGCCGCTGATTTTTCTCCGATACCAGGCAGGAGGCTGCGGCAAAGGCCAGTTCTGAATGGAGGCTTGATGCGGCTATGCCGAGATTAAGGCCACCGATGGTAACCCTGCTCGGATGTTCCGGGGAAACGGCGGGCCAGCTGGCCCAGCCCATATGTTCTGCTATATTGGGAGCATTTTGCCTGGCGCTGGGCCAAACGAAGGTATAGTTGACCATGAAGGTGGATTCTCCCGCTTCAAAAGCGAGACGGGATTGATCCTCGCGGCTGGTGGCAAGGGAGGAAGGTGCCGACGGAGAGAGAGCGAGGCGCTGCATCACTTGCAGAGCCTGACGGGTGGGGTTTTCGCCTAGCTCTACCTGATCTTCCCTGTCATTCAGAATTGAGCCTCCGGCCGAGGCCAGCAAGGAGTTGAAAAAAACTGTCAGGCCTTCATATCTTTCTCCCTGAGTCTGTATGGCTCCGATTTCGCCTAGAGATTCGGCCAGTTCAATCATTTCTTCCCAGGTCTCGGGCGGTATTTTTACTCGATCGGTCCGATACCAGAGCAGCTGAGTATTGGTAGTAAACGGTGCAGTATGGAGGCGCCCTTCATAAGTGGCGCTTGCTACGGCGCTGCTCAGCCTCCCCTGAATAACCGTATCCGCCAGATCTTCCGGCCAGGGCAGAATCCAGCCGGCCGCGGCAAATTCAGCCGTCCAGATCACATCCATCCCGATAAGGTCGATGTCAGAATCCCCGGCGGCCAGCCTCCTTACCAGCTGTTCACGCTGCTGATCGGCGTCGGCCGGCAGAGGGACCATGTCAATGGAATACTGCCCGCCGGATTCGCGGGAACAGGTATTTGCCGCCTCGACAAAAGCCCCTGAAGGTTCATCGAAAGTATACCATTTCAACACTGATACTGTGGAAGATGGTTCCTCACTGCAGCCGCTGATAGAGAACAGCATAACAACAATGATTCCAAGGAACCGACAGTATGGAAGCAAAACACTCATGCATCGGGGAAAAACCGGAATATAAATTTTAAGGAAAGTATGAGATTTGCTCATCTTCAGGCATGAAACCATTGATTTTTTGATCAACTCTGAAAGAAAAAGCGATAAGCAAAACTTGGATAGGCAGCAGGAAAAACGTATTACGGATTATAAATGACTGGATGAAAAATTGTGATATACGCTGCGAAAGTGCGAAAGTTTTGCGGCAGATTCCTGACTGTACATAGATTGCTTCGAGAGGCAATCGGGGAAATTACATTTCCACGTCACCCTTCTTTAATTGTGCAGCAAAATATTATGATGTAAAGGCGGGAAGCATCTTTTTATAATTCGTGCAAAGGAAAGATACGGTAAAACCAACAACCCGGATGGAAGCAATAAAAATGAAGAAACCTTCTGATTAAAGAATTAGTATTTGATCTGAGATGATGTCGTAAAAAAAAACAGATAAGCAAAGTTAGCGGGAGTTGCTGCTACGTGACAAACCTTAATTTCCGGAAATGTTGAATAGGAGGTGCAGCTTGAAAATCTTCGGTATGCCGTTCAAGGGGAAAATCCGGCGCCTTTTCGGGATTGGACTTGTTTTGGCGGTTCTGCTTGCCGGTGCTGCCGTCGAGTTTTTTCTTAAACCCAGCAAAGAGGTAAGTATTGGCGAACATGCCAAAAAACGTGTTGCCTCCTACGAGTGGCACAATAGTGCCCATCAGATCCTCCTGGTCGATGACCCTGTTGAGGCCTTTATGCTGCGGCGGCAGATGATCCGTGAGGCCAATCGATCAATCGATCTCTGCACCTTTCTCTGGCGTGATGATGAGACAGGACTGACGTTGCTGCAGGATTTGATAGCTGCAGCCGAACGGGGAGTTCGTGTGCGGCTGTTGGGAGACGGTGTTTTTTTTATGCGCAATCCCAGCAAGGTCGCGGCCATGGCTCAGGCCAGCAAGAGACTTGAGGTTCGGTTGTACAACCCTGTTAATCAGCAAGTTGCCAGCATTGATGTGGGAATTCTGGAGAACCTGATGCTGGATTTTTCCAGCGTCAACCAGCGCCTGCACTTGAAAATTTTCACCGTCGATGGCCGGCAGACCCTTATCGGCGGACGCAACGTCGGCAATGAATATTTCGGGGTGAACAAAAAATTGAATTTCATTGATCGAGATATCCTCATAAAAGGGCCGGCTGTCGCTGATGCCGTTGATGCTTTTGAATTATTCTGGAAAGACTCTCGTTCGAAGACTGCAATGAAACTGGATGATGTCGCTGCAAGCATACCGGATATGGAGTGGCTGCAACAGGCCCCGCAGGAATCAATGGCAGAGGTCGATGAGGCAACCGGCCGGTGGCGCTCGGTCAACAGAATATCCATCTGGTATGATCGTCCCGGACTTATCGGTGATCAGCCTGATTACAATCCTCAGCTGCTGGCTGATCGTCTGGCAGCGCTTGTAGGCTCTGCAGAGCACTCAGTGATTATCGAGACGCCGTATCTGGTGCTGAGTGATCGTTCTCACGCGCTCTTTAAAAATCTGCGTTCCGAAAAACCGGATCTGCCCATCAGGGTCCTTACCAACAGCCTGGCTTCGACCGACGCCTGGCAGACTTATGTCGCCTTTCAGCCTCAGTTGCGCATCATGCTGGGAGACCTTCGCCTTCTTCTTCACCTGAAAAAGCCAGATACTCTGGTTGAACGATCGGGCAACCGGGATACTACGAGCAGTCTGCATTCCAAAACCAGCATAATCGATAGCCGGTTTACGGCAATAGGTTCATTCAACTGGGACCCTCGCTCGGGAGTATGGAATGCCGAGGTCATGGTAGTCATTGATGATAAATCTCTGGCTACCGATCTCAGCGAATATCTGCAGCCGCTGTGGTCTCCCGAGGGGGCCTGGGTGGTAGCTGAGCTTGAGCAGCCGATCGGGCTGGAGCAGATCGATACCGTCGGTTCGACCGTTCATACTACCATTTCAGAAATAATCGGCATCAATCTGTGGCCATTGACCAATACCGCCTGTTTTGAATGGAAAGGGGGGAAAGTGGTATCTCCTTATGATCCCGAATTCCATAAGTATTACCGTCCTGTCGGCTCGTATCCCCAGGTATCGTTCATCGATCAGAAGCGCATTCTGACAAATCTGCTGCAACCGATAAGCAGACCTTTTACTCCTACGCTATGACTATATAGACCAGAAGTTCGCCTTGAAAGTAACGGGAGCGAAAGCTATTTGTCCTGTTGTTGCAGCAGCAGCAGACCCAGGAGTGCGAAAAGAATGTGAATCACGGAGGCGGCAAGGGCAGGAGAAATATAGCCGACCTTGGCAAACGACTGCAGTGCTCCCCAGAAACCCCAGGCAACAAAGGCCAGCATGCAGCTGGCGGGAATGGCAATAGCCAGGTCCCGTCCCCATTTCTGATAGGACAGGGTGAGAATCGGCAGACCCAGGAGCAAAAGAGGAATTCCCAGCAAAATATAGGAGAGGCGACTGTAAAAATTCGTCCAGGAGACCATTTCTTCTTCGGGGGCCTGTTTTTTGAGGGCTTCTCGGAACAGCCCGGTCAAAGAGAGTTCGGCAGATCTGTATTCCGGAATGAAGAAATGATCGGGAGATTCCGGCAAAACATCCTGTGTATTTTCGAATAAGGTGTATTCATAATCACTCTCGCCGATCAATTCCTGAGTTTGACCACTATGAAAATACCAGGTACCATCTTTCCAGTCAGCCTGTGCCGCGCTGAGCATCAGTTTAAGATTATAGTTCTCATTCCAGCGGGAATACGAGAAATTCCGGAAAGAGAGTTTGTCGGTATCGGGCCATTCAAATGAATAAAATCCTTCCTGGCCTTTGTAATAATAACGGCCACTCCTGTGGATTCCCAGCGGAACCTTGCCCTGAAGCTGCTCGTACCAGATTGTATTGGTGGTGGCGATGCTTTTGGGCAATAGGAACTGCGCCATGGCAAGGAATATTAAGGTTACCAGTACCGCGCCCATAATAATGGGCCTGACAATGGTTTTAAGAGGAATACCGCCTGCTTTTAAGGCACGTAATTCGTTGTTATGGTTAAGGATGCCAAATGTAATAACTCCGGAGAGCAATATGAGCACCGGTCCGAGCTGATCAAGGATAAATGGAATGTTTAAGAGAAAAAATTTGAGGGCAAGAGCCATTGTTCCGCCATGTGCGG
This sequence comes from Desulfobulbaceae bacterium, assembly GCA_016278675.1. GTDB lineage: Bacteria > Desulfobacterota > Desulfobulbia > Desulfobulbales > Desulfocapsaceae > Desulfopila_A. The sequence continues at coordinate 145,276 of JADQBJ010000013.1, forward strand.
TGAATTTATCAATTTTTTCAAAAAAATCGATGAGAAGATAAATAGCCACAAAAGCGGTTGAAGCAGTCGCAAAATTAACGGCAAACTGGGCCAGAAGGTAGCGGTTGAGCAGGATCACGGTTTTCACTTGTTAACGCAAGAGCCTATAGGAGATGAAAAAGCCCAACATTACCGCAGCAATTCCCGCGGCATTGGAGAAAAGCAGATAGGAGAGAGCGTGATATGGCTCACCGGCTTTGATGTATTGCACTGTTTCCCGGGTGAAGGCTGAAAATGTAGTGAAGCCCCCCAGAAATCCGGTAAAGAGAAAAAGCCTGAATTCATTGTTTATGTGGATTTTGTCAAAATAGCTCCAGAAGAATCCAATGAGGAGTGAACCGATAATGTTCACCATAAAGGTTCCCATTGGAAAATTCAGCGAACTCACCCTCTCGGCGAGTACGGCTATGAGGTATCTGCCTAATGAGCCGGCAGCACCCCCGAGGCCCACGGCAAGTATCTTCACCATTTTTATTGTATTTCCTAATCCAGCTGAGCTGGATATTCCCTTGGTTATAGAGGCCGATTTACAGATTTTAAAGATATTTTTCGTTTTTGTTTAACGTTCATCTTAGGTACCATTATCGGCATCCATCGTCAAGCAGAAGCACCGTATGGGGAAAAGGATTGGGGTGTGAAACTGGGTTGACTTCCTCTCTTCGGCAGCAGCTTTTTTCCTTTAAAATTGAGATGTACCGGATTGACCACCACCCCAGGAGACTCTTGCATTTTAGAAGAATAGTATGCTATAGTGAATTTTCGTGTGTGCTGAAAATTACGGAAGGCCAGAAGATAACAGGCTTTTTTTAGCATTTTCCTGCCCTGTTTGATTTCCGAAACATGAGAAGGGGCTGAATTTTAGAGGAGGCATTTTGCATTTTTGAAGGGCATCCGACATGCCTGTCCAGGGGACATTTGGGTGTGGTGCCGGCTGCAAGGGTGTTGACGGCGAACTCAACATAACGGCCGGGAAAGTTCAGAATGCAAATGTTAACAACAAATGGCACGGAAAAGTAAAGGATGCAATCCTTCTATCCTGGAGCAATCGGCGCGAAGATCGGCCAAAGAGCGTTTGAATCAATTCTGGAAAGTCTTTGAAAAGGAGGACGAAGTTCTTGTCGTCATCAATGCCGATCCTGATGCTCTGGCTTGCGCTCTTGCGGTAAAGAGACTGCTGCGCTATAGAACAAAAAACGTTGCCATAGCTCATCCTAATGAAATACGGAGGCTTAACAATGTGGCAATGGTTGAAAGATTAAAAATTCCGTTGGAACGATTAAAGAATGTAAAAATTTCGAAGTACTCAAAGTTGGTTCTGATCGATTCACAGCCGAGTCATTTGCCGTCATTTGAAAAACTGCCCTTTAATGTCATAATAGACCATCATCCCATTGCCGGTAATTGCGAGGCGGACTATATAGATATCCGTCCTGAGTATGGGGCTTGCTCAACCATGATGGTGGAGTATTTGCGGGCCGCTTCGATGAAACCCTCCGTCATCCTGGCAACCGCGCTTTTTTATGCCATCAAGGTAGACACTCAGGATTTCGAAAAGAAAGGCGGCCTGGCCGATGGCATATCCTTTCGTTATCTCTTTAGTATTGCCAATAGAAACCTGGTTCGCAAATTTGAATTAACGGACCTGAGAAGATCCGAACTGAAATATTTCAGTGAAGCACTGGCAGCGCTTAAGTATTCCAAAAGGAGGTATTACACCCATGTCGGTAGGGTACGGAGCCCTGATGTTCTGGTCATAATTGCTGATTTTCTTAATCATGTCGGTGAAATAGACTGGGTATTCGTCTCTGGGATTCATGGAGATAAACTGGTGGTCATCTTCCGCTGCGACGGCTATCGCAAGAGTGCCGGAAAACTGGCGACACGGATTTTCGGCTCTATCGGTTCTGCCGGTGGGCATAAAGATTCGGCGCGGGCGGAAGTTCCTTTGAAAAACCTGGATATCGATGATAAGGATTTCAATACCCTAACCCTGAAAAGATTGACAATGCGGCATATGTGATCACCCTTTTGCCGGTGTGATCTTAAGTAAGGACAGGGATCTTCGGCTTGTTGCGAGGATATCACATGAGATAATCTCAATAGCGGTGCCGCGAAACTCCCATCTGGTTAGATGGAAAGTTCTATATACAAGGGCATTTTTTTGGCGGGCCTTTGCCTATACAGGTAGCCTCCTTCGGAGGCCTGCCAAAAAAAAACTGTTACACGGGAGTCCGGGCTTTCTCGAAGTTCCGCGCTTGTCTCGTCGCCAGCACAAAAAAAAACTTCTCTGTTGTCATCCGCATCTTGGCAAATATATCGTTCTGTTATAGTGTTAGAAGAGGCTGATCGCTATAACCAATCATCACTCCAAACGTATACCAGGGGCGTTTAAGGTTCGCCCCCAACGGAAAAAAAACTATGCTTAGACCAGAGACACTTGCCATGGTACTTGCCGGGGGAAGGGTGGATGAACTCACTGCCCTGACTTATTATCGCCCTAAGTCCGCGGTTCCTTTCGGTGGATTTGGTCGAGTAATCGATTTCGCTTTGAGCAATCTGATGAATTCCGGAATTGAGCAGGTTGCCCTTCTCAGTCAATACCGCAGCTATTCGCTGATTAATCATATCGGCACTGGCGCTGCCTGGGATATGATCGGCCGGTATCGTCACATTTCCATCCTGCCGCCGTTTCTGGGAACTGAAGCGACGGATTGGTACAGGGGATCGGCTGATGCCGTTTTCAAAAATCTTGATTATGTCCAGTATCACAATCCAGAAGAAATCCTGATTCTTTCCGGTGATCACATCTATAAGATGGATTACCAGGATATGATCAATTATCATCGGGAAAAAGACGCCGACCTGACCATCGCTTTCATAGAGGTGCCGTTGGCGGAAGCGCATCGGTTCGGCGTGGGTTCGGTGATTGAAGATGAAGATGGCCGTGGGGGAAAAGTTCAGAAATACTGGGAAAAACCTCAACAGCCGCAGTCAAACTGGGCATCCCTGACGGTTATGTGCTTTCGGCCTCAGGTGCTGTATGATGCCTTGAAGCAAAACCAGCAGGAAGAATCATTTGAGTTCGGGCGTGATATTATCCCGCAGCTGCTGGAGCATAATTATCGGGTTTATGGGTATAAATTTTGTGGATACTGGGGCTATACCCGTACCGTCGAAGAGTATTGGCAATCCAATATGGATCTTCTCGGAGAAAACCCTGTCATCGATTTGGAAAAGTGGGGCTTTAGGACCAATCTGGATCACAGAGGTATTCGGGATTTTCAGCCTGTTCTTGCGGGAATAGATGCCAAAGTCGGCAACAGCCTCATATACAATGGCTGCACTATAGACGGTGAAGTAAGAAATTCGGTCATCTTTCCCGGTGTTGTCGTGAAGAAAGGAGCGGTCGTTGAAAATTCAGTGATTTTCTTCAATAATGTCATCAATGAAAATTGCCGTCTCAACAAGGTCGTGGCCGATGTCAACAATAGCTATGGCCGCAATGTGGTAATAGGGGCGGAACCGGGAAGTGACGCCAAAAAAGTAACCGTGATTGGCTGGAATAACCAGATACCGCTGCAGACCAGAGTTGAGGAAGGCGCCACCATATATCCGGCTATCCAGCAATCACATTGGCCGTCCATCGTTAAATATGGGGAGGTGCTGCGATGAGCCGTTTTAAAAATGCCCTGGTTCTCCTGTTGGCAGGTGGAGTCGGCAGCCGTCTCAATATTCTGGTGAAGAGACGGGCCAAACCCGCCGTTCCTTTTGCCGGTATCTATCGGATTATCGATTTCAGCCTGAGTAATGTCATGAACTCGGGACTGAATAAGGTCGGTGTATTGACCCAGTACAAGCCGCTTTCACTTATGAGCCATCTCGGCAGCGGCGAGGCCTGGGATTTCACCGGACGAAGCAGGGGTATCAGTATTCTTCCGCCGAGAACCGGAGAGAAGGAATCGGACTGGTATAAAGGTACAGCGGATGCGGTGCGCAGAAATATCGATTTTCTTGCCGACAATCCGGCTAAAGAAGTGCTTATCCTCTCCGGTGATCATATTTATCAGATGGATTTTGATGCCATACTTGAATATCATCGCTCGAAAAACTCCGACATAACAGTCGGCATGATGGTTGTCCCCAAGAGCGAAATGTACCAATTTGGTGCAGGTATTATCGACGAGCGCAACAGAGTTGTGGGCTGGGAGGAGAAACCCAAAAAGCCCAAGTCCAATCTCGCCTCTATGGGAATTTATGTGTTCGACTACGAATATTTAATGTCTTCACTGATGCGTGACAAAAATGATGTTGATTTCGGTAAGCATATTCTCCCGCACGCCATAGCAAATAACAATGTCTTCGCCTATCCTTTTTATGGCTACTGGAGAGATGTTGGAACCGTGCAGGCATACTGGCAGGCGAATATGGACGTTATTAACCTCGATAGCGGGATCTCACCGCAGAAGTGGCAGATACGCACCAATGTCGAGGCGGAAGGCAGACCCGCGGACCGGGCTCCCGCCAGATTTGCCACTTCATCCAAAATTTCAAGATCATTGATTTCGGCAGGCTCCAACATCAGAGGTACAGTGATAGACTCGGTGCTGTCTCCCGGTGTGATAGTGGAAGAGGGGGCTGTTGTCAAAGATTCTATTGTCTTTACCGATTGCGTCATCAAAAAAAATGCGGTGGTTGATCTTTCAATCCTGGACAAGCGCGTGATCGTGGAGGCTAATTCCGTTATCGGTTATGGAGAGGGATACGATATTGTCAACAAGGTTGAGCCGTCTCATCTGTATTCAGGTATCACTATTATCGGCAAAGGAGCACATTTGCCGGAAGGGACGCAGGTCGGCAGGAATTGTGTGATCGATTCAAGGGTCGACGAATCATTTTTTACTACTTCAACTGTAGCCGATGGTGAATCTATTCTACTCAATCAAGAGTAGCAAATAAGATGATCCCGAAAAAGTCATTGAAGAGAAGATTTCTTTTCTACCTGCATGATTCAGGGCAGAAAGACATAGATTGAGCTGACGCTGAATATCCACATTGCTGCTAACGCAATCGTTGCTCGTCTGTTGTTCAGACCCTGGCCTTGTATCATACTCATTCTGACCAGCCTGAAAGACCAGGAAAATGCCAAAGCGATGCAAACAATCAAGATCATGCGGGCAAACTCGCCCGTTGGATAACGCAAGGTGTAATTGAGTAATGGGGCGAGGATCCAGAAGGGAATAGCGGCGAGACCGATAAGATCAAAGATCAAGCCAAAGCCACCATGACCGCCGAAGGCTTTGGACGCAGCCCAGTACACCATGGTGCAGGCTATGATGGCTCCACATATAGTGACGATGCCCGCTGTGGAGAAGATAAGAGGCGTGATGAAGGCGAATTTGTCTTCCAGGGGTAATTCCGGTGTGGTTTGCAGGGCTCCGAGCAGGTTGGAAAATCCATAGATAATCCCGAGTATAAAAATATTGCCGAGGGCATATTTTCTGGCCTTGCCATCCAGTGCCAACTGAAAAACATCTTCATTGCCAACCAGCATTCCTTTATAAATATCAGCCATTTTCATCTGCCCTTCAATCTCTTTTCTTAAAAAAATAAACGGCTGTTCTGCAAATCTGAGATTGCAGAACAGCCTGAGTGACGGTGGATTAGGCAACCCAGCCGCCTGGTAATAATGACCAGATCATGATGAGAGCACTGACGCCGGCAACAACAATGCCCGCCATGGTGCTGTTATAACGTTCTTCGCTGTAGACGGTCCAGCCATGGATGGAATCGACCAGCCGTTTGTTTTCCTCAAGAGGAATATGCACCAGCATCGCCGGGATTCTGTTGGTAATCATGGATATAGTAGTTACCAGAAAAAAGCACAGAGGTACACAAAGAAGTGCACCGGACATTCCCAGCTTTGCCTGAATTCCGCTGGCCAAGGTGATATTGGGGAAGACATAAGGAGAAACCACAATATAGGTGATTCCCGATACCAATGACCCTATTATCGCACCGAAACGGTTGGCTTGTTTCCACCAGACGCCGAGAATGATCAGCGGCGCACAGGTTACACCCGCCATACCGAATGCCCAGAGAACGGAGACGACCAGAAATGTCGGGGGATCCAAGGCGATGAGGATGGCTACCAGACCACCGCCGGCAATTGCGCTGTAGTTCAGTATCTTGGTCTTGTCTTCGGGAATATCAGGTTTGAGCGTGGCGATAATATCCTGGGCGATCAAGGCCCCGATTGCCATAAGGTTGGCGCTGATAGTGGAGAGACCTGCGGCTATGGCGCCGGCGATAACGAAGGCGAGAACCCATGGTGCATTATAGACACTGTTGAGAATAAGGGTAATCTTGTCGAAGTCTGTTGGAGCTATGGCCGATCCTGATGTTGCCTGAAAGAAGACTCCGGAAAAACCCATGGTATAGGTGGCGCTGAAGGTGATGCCGCAGAAGAAGGTAAACCAAACCATTGCGCCTCTGGCACTCTTCAAAGAGGAAGACGTGTAAATTCTCATACCGAGATGGGGCAGTCCCATGGCGCCGATGGTCAGGGTTGGAATAAGGGCAAAGTACCATTTAAAACCATACTTCATGTCGAAGAAATCAGGCACCGCGGCGAGCATTGCCGGAACCATATCGCTGTAGAGCAGCGGGGGGAAGTACCAGCCGGTACCGCCCATTGCCTTCATGATCGCACCAAGCGGCACGATAAAAGCGATTCCCATCAGCACCATCTGGAAGGCTGCGTTGTAGGAGGTTCCGTACATGCCGCCGATGGCGACATAACCGACGATGAGGGCACCGCCGCCAATCAGGGCGAGGGTGTAGTTAATGCCGAAGAGCATCTGGAAAACCTTGGCGACACCTATCATCTGGCCGATAGCGTACATGACCATGATAAGTACCATAAAGCCCGCCACCACCCAGGAGGTTTTCAGGCCATATCGTTCACGAACAAAGTGTGCCGGAGTGAAAGCTCCCATTCTGCGCAGGGGAGTACCGTACCACAAGGTTATGAGGGGAATCGAGAGACCGAACTGGATCCACATATATACAAATGGAACCTTGAGGTTGAGGATCAGGGCGGTCACTCCCAGAAAGGTTGCCAGACTCATATAGCTCGAAGCCATGCCGAGGCCGTTGGCCAGAGAACCGATTGAACGTCCTGCCGTCCAGTAGTCGGTTGATGATTTAGCGGCTCGTGCTGAATACCAGCCGACGAAATAGAAAATAGCGAATGAAGCTGCTACAAATATGATCCCAATGGTAGGATCTTCAAGTGCCCAGGTCTGTGTTTCCATGATTTTCTTACCCCTTTAGATTTATTCTTCAATGACATCCTGCATCGCTTCAATTTCATCATCCAGATTGTTGGTCATTTTTGCCTGGATGGCGGCAACTACCATCAGTCCCACCCATCCCATGAGCACCGGGATAATATATTGAGAAGGGAAACCGAAAATCATGTGGTCCCGCAGGGCGGGAATGCCCACGAAAAATAAGCCGCAATGGCCGCAGAGTAGTAGGAGCACACTGAAAATCATGGTGTACCTAATTTCCTTTTTATACGCGCTGTTCATTTTCTCCTCCTTTTTATGATGATGCTGCTGCTCCGCCGTCCTCTTGACCCCCGATCTCATCGCCGCAATTTTGTTTCGGGCAGAAAAGATCCGGCACTGCGCCGGTGAGATCCATAATAAAAAGATGACGAACCTGTATGTGCTCCTCAGAAGTTTGTTGCAGATGTCTCTAAGAAGCCGATGCTGCAAAACCACAAAATATTTGGCCTATTCCGTGGTTTATATATATCCCGCAGACCAAGAGTCTAGAGGCTCTTGAGATGAGGGGAAATCAGCTAACCCAGCAGAGCTGGACTCTTAACAGCGCCTTTTTGAGGTGTTTTCCTGCAAAGGCGCAGGAAAAGATCGCTAAGGTATAAAAAAGCATTTATAGATCGAGCGCTCGATCAAGAAGCGATCGGATCTCTAACCTGATGGAAGAGACACAATATCTGGTTAGAGCAGTCGGAGGAGACTTTGCTGCTCGACATTAGATGCTCTGCAAAAGCAACATTCATTAACCGGGCCCGTCAATTTCTTCACGTCTGGATAGATATGTTGAACGAGCGCTCAGTCTGTGGTAGTTTAAATCCATTGTTATTAATTTGTCAACTGTTTTGTATCAGTATGTTTGATGGGATTTGGTGAATGATTTCTGAGAATAAAGGAATGCTATAGTACTGCAACGCGGAGTGACGGACTTTTTAGAGTCCTTCAAAGAAAATATGGTGGAACGGCAGCTTACCGGCTATTTTAGGTATAGTGGTTCAATTTATCTCACCAAAACCAGTAATTCTTTGCATTAGCCGAGCATTGGAGGAAAACCGAGTGAGTTCAGAAGGAAGAATTATAATCAATACCGGTGACGGCAAGGGCAAAACCACCGCAGCTCTCGGTCTTGCCTTCCGTGCGTTGGGACATGGCCATCGGGTCTGCGTGATTCAATTCCTCAAAGGTCAGGGAGATTATGGGGAACGGCTTTTCGGCAATACCCTGGAAAATCTTGAATGGCATATCTGCGGCAAAGGGTTTGTCTTTAAAAAACAGGATATCAGCGCGGACAGAGAGATTGCGGGGCAGGGATTTCAACTGGCCAAAGAGAAAATTGAAAGCGATCTTTTTGATCTGGTCATCCTTGATGAAATAACCTATCTGACGCTTTATCAATTTCTGGAGGTAGGAGCTATCGTTGAAGTGCTGAACAAAAAACCGGAACGGCTGAGTGTTGTTCTGACTGGCAGGAGCGCGGATGAAGCACTCATCGAGATTGCCGATACAGTCACCAGTATGAACGTAGTCAAGCACGCTTTCACCCAGGGCATCAAGGCACAAAAGGGTATTGAATATTGATGGGTGACCGCTAACGCTAAGTCCACAAGGTCACAATGGAAATAATACCTTTGGCTGAGTTTGGCTGGTAGTCAAAACCTGTACCCAATCGAAGGAGATGAAGATGGGAGCACTTGATGGTATTACAGTTCTGGATTTGTCCAGACTTCTGCCGGGGCCGTTCTGTTCGATGATACTTGCTGATCATGGCGCGGAAGTCCTGGCCATAGAAGATCGGCGTTTCCTGGCCGATGATCTCTATTTCGGGGATGTCTATCGGAATAAACGGCACATGACCCTGAATCTCAAAAAGGAGGAAGGGAAGAAGATCTTCTTTCAGCTGGTTGAGAAGGCGGATATCGTTATTGAAGGTTTCCGCCCGGGAGTAGTCGACAGATTAGGGGTTGGTTATGCGGAAGCATGCAAAGTCAATCAGGCTCTCATTTATTGTTCCATCAGCGGATACGGGCAGGATGGAGGCGCAAGCCAGGTGGCAGGGCATGATGTCAACTACCTGAGCCGTTCCGGAGTACTGGACTGCATCGGAGAAAAGCAGAGACCGCCGGTTATCCCAGCCGTTCAGATTGCCGATATCGCCGGAGGTGGGATGAATGCGGTTATCGGCATACTTCTGGCGCTGCAGGAGAGGCATGAAAGCGGCAAAGGACAATATATCGATATATCCATGACCGACGGCATCCTCGGGCTGCTCACTCTTCCTGCTATTCTGCAGAAGAAGACGGGAATGAAGCAGGAGCGTTCGCAATCCATGCTTTCCCATCGCTACGCCTGCTATAATACCTATGCCACCGCCGATGGCAGGTATCTAGCCCTTGGGGCTGTGGAGAACAGGTTCTGGCAAAATCTCTGCAGCATATTGGAACTTGAGGAATATAGCGCTCTGCAGTATGACGAGGAGAGAAGAGAAGAGATTATCGCCAGACTGCGTGAACTCTTTCAGGACAAGCCGCTGTCGCACTGGGAGGAGGTTCTGTCCGGGGCAGACGTATGCTATTCCAAAATACAGAACCTTGATGAAGTACTTGAGGACCGGCTTTTCAGGAACCGGAACATGATCATTGAAACGGAAGGCCCGGAGGGGGTAGGGAAAACCTTTGGCGTGCCGGTTAAACTCAGCAGAACGCCGGGTTCTGTGCGCAGTGCTCCGCAGCCATTTGGCGGATCCACACGGAAAGTGCTTGCCGACCTCGGTTATACCGGGAAAACCATTCAATCATACTTTGATACAGGTGTGGTTTAACCCCCCTTTGTCAGCAAAAAAGAGAACACATGGATCAGGATTATTCCCAGTTTTTCAAGGTATTCCGCCGAGTCAGCAAGGCCATTCACACCGGGGAGAATACCCATGAAATCCTGGAGAGGATTGTGGAAAATATTTCCGAGATTCTCGAAGCCAAGGGATGCATTTTCTGGATTGTCGATCAGGGACAGAAAAGCATCAAGAATATGATATCACATGGCTTCTCCTATCGCAGCCTGGCTGAGATCGACTATGCAACCCTGATGGCGATCTTCGATGATCAGGGGGAGGAATCCGTCTATATTGAGGATGCCATGTACGACAGCCGCATCCCTAATCTTGATAAGATCGGCAAAAAGAAAGTTGGCTCCATTCAGGCGGTTTTCTTTGATATCGTCAGGGATTACCGTGGCATACTGGCCGTTTATTTTTCGAAAACGCGAAAGCTGACGAAAGGGGAGCGCGATATTTTGCAGGCCCTGGGAGAACAGGGTTCCATCGCTCTGCAGAAAAGTCTCAGTTTTGATGAGAAGATGCTCGATACCCTGAAACAGATGGTGGAGGGATTCACCCTGGCCCTGGAGGCAAAGGATGAGCAGACTCATGGACACTCTATCAGGGTAGCACAATATGCCAGGTGCATCGCTCAGGCAATGAAGCTGACGGCGGCTCAAACAGAGACGATGTATCATGGCGGATTGCTCCATGATATCGGAAAGATCGGCATGAATGACCATATTCTTGAGCGCCTCGGCATCCTTAACCGCAAAGAGATGGATATTGTCAAACAGCACCCTATCATAGGAGCCCGGATACTGCAGCCGCTGGTATTTTTAAGCGATGTCGAACCGCTTGTCCTGCATCACCATGAACGTTATGACGGTTCGGGTTACCCGGAAGGCCTCAAGGGTGGTGATATTCCTCTGGGCGCCCGGATCCTGACGGTATGCGATGCCTTCGAGACTATGCTGGCGGGCCGGAAGCATTTTGCAAAAATGAAGCTTGAAGATGCCATAGTCAACCTGCAGCTGGGTGCGGGAAGTCAGTTCGACCCGGAAATTGTTCTCACTCTCTTCGATATACTTGATTTACAACCGGAGGCGGCTGGGTTTACCCGTGCTTCCTGCGGCTGCATCGGCATTCATAAGCGCAGATTGCAAAACAGCCTGAAGAGAAAGACGGCCTCTTTGTTCATCTGATTTTGGCTTCCATGCCTTTATCGGCAGATTTTGACTGTAGTTCCTTCGCATGCTGTTCTGGCAATGAGGTTCAGAATAATCCCGTTATAAGGGGAGATCGATGGTTCTGTTGAAAAGATTTATTCATGTCTGGGGACGTTTTTTTATTTCAATTGTAATGCCAACCTTTATTGCGCTTCTTCTCACCATCTCCGCGCTGTATCTGGTTATCATTCCCGCATTTGAAAAAAGCTTTGTCGACGGCAAGAAGGCGATGATTCTCGAGTTGACCAAGAGTGCCTGGGGGATCCTCGACTTTTACCGGCAGCAGGAAGAGGCCGGTCTGCTCAGCAGAACGGAGGCTCAGCAACGAGCTTTGACGCTTATAAAAACCATGAGGTACGGCGAAGACAACAGGGATTATTTTTGGATTACCAACAGCGTTCCGGTAATGGTGATGCATCCTTATTCCGAGGAGCTTGTCGGGGTGGATCTGACCAGCTTCAGGGACGCTCAGGGGAAACAGCTGTTTGTGGAAATCAAAAGGACCGTCGAACAGCAGAACAGCGGTTTTATCGACTATAGCTGGAACAGGAAGTATGCCGAAGAGATGGTCGTCCCCAAACTCTCTTTTGTCAAACGCTTTGCCCCTTGGGACTGGGTGATAGGCACCGGCGTATTCCTTGATGATGTCGAGAACAAGACGGCCGAGATTTCCGGACGCCTCTCACGCATGAGTCTGGCTGCGGTAGCACTGTTGACCCTCATTCTCTTCTATGTGGGCAGACAGAGTTATCTTTCCGAAAAACAGCGCAACCACGCCCAGCGGGAACTGGCAAAATCGAGACTCAAGTATAAGAGGCTGGTGGAAACGGCGACGGATCCGTTATTGATGTTTTTTGAGGGCAGGTGCATATATTCCAATAAACCGGCGCAGGGTGTAACCGGGCTGTCCGCGGAGGAGCTTGATGCCATTGCCGTTGGAAAGATATTTTCCGGGATGGAAAACGGACTACCGTTTTTTGCGGCTGGGGGCAGAATCGAGGAAGGGAGATACACCGCCAACCTGTTAAAACCGGGAGGTGAATCCATCGAGGTGCAGCTGTCCATCTCTAAAATCGCGCTGGATGGCCGTGAGGCCGCTGCTATCAGTATCAAGGACAACAGCTCGACCAAGCTGATGGAAAGAGAGCTGGACGAAAGCCGGGAGAAGTACCGGCAGCTGACCTCCAGGCTCAATATCCCGATTTTCAGAGCCGAAGCCAACCGGCAGCTCAAGCTGCTGGAGGCCAACCGCGCCTTCTACGAATTGACCGGTCTTGGGGAAGGTGCGAGCAATATCAGCCTTCGCGATACCTTTGGCCGGCACGATATCGCAAATCTCTATGATCTGGTTGCTGAAGAAGGTTTTTTGAAAAACAGAATAATTCGGCTGCAGCATGAGGATATGATCAGAAGTGTCTCTCTCTCCCTGGTACTTACCAAAAATGCCCTGGGAGAAGCCCTCTATTGCGACGGTATCATGGAGGACGTCAGTGAGGAGATACGGCGGGAAGAGGACCGGGAAAAGCTTATCGTGGAACTGCAGACCTCCCTGCTCTTTTTGAACCAGCCCGTGAGGCATGTGCGGGGAGATTTTCTTGTCTGTGACGGATCTCTGCCGATCTACCAGGCGGCAAAGCTCATGAAGGAAGGGCGGAGCAGCTCGATTCTGGTAAAAAATGCAGACGGAGAGGTTGCCGGCATTGCCACCGACATGGCCCTGCGGGAGCAGGTGGTGGCGGAAATGATGGATTATGCTACGCCGGTTATCGAGGTAATGAGCACCCCGCTTATTTTCATCGAAGGATCGGCCCTGATCTTTGAGGCGGTCATACTTATGGAGGAAAAAGGGGTAAAGCATCTGGTAGTCAAGGATGAAACAGGGGAGATTGTCAGCGTTCTCTCCAACGAAGATCTGCTCAACGTACACCGTTATTCTTCAGCATTTCTGGTGAATGAAATCAACGATGCCACCGATACCTCCGGGATTGTAGCCAGCCATGTGCGGCTTCCCCGCATAATCAAGTCACTGGTGGACAGCGGCGCCCATGCCAGGAATATAACCCGGATAACCAGCATGATATCGGAAGCAGTTCTGCTGAAGTTCATCGAATTCGCCATCAGGGAAATGGGAGAACCGCCTGCCCGTTTTGCCTTTATCTGTCTGGGCAGCGAAGGGCGCGAGGAGCAGACGCTGGCAACCGACCAGGATAATGCGCTGATCTATGAAGATGTTGAAGAAGATCGGCAGGAACAGGTTAATTCCTATTTTCTGAAGATGAGCGAAAAAATTTGTGCATGGCTGGATCAGGCCGGATATGTTTTATGCAAGGGAGAGGTGATGGCCATGAATTCCCGCTGGTGCCGGCCGCTCAGTACCTGGAAAGAATATTTCAGCACCTGGATCACCGAAGCCAAACCCCAAGATTTGCTTGAAGTCAGCATCTTTTTTGATTTTCGCTGTATGTACGGCGAAAAAAGGCTGGTGACGGAACTGAGGGAACACATCGGCAGGCGGGTGGAAAACAGAGATGCCTTCTTTTATCAGCTCGCCCAGAACGCCTTGCTCTTTAAGCTGCCGCTGGATTTTTTCGGCAACATTTCTGTTGAATCCGGTGGAGAACATGCCAATACTTTCAATATAAAGCATGTCATCGCTCTCATTGTCGGGTATGCGCGACTCTATGCCATTAATTTTGGGCTGGAGGAGACCAATACCCTGCAGCGCCTGGACCGCCTCAGGCTACGGGGCTTTATCAGCAAAGATCTGCATAAGGAACTCACCGAGGGCTACAACTATTTAATGCAGATACGCTTCATGCATCAGGTGAAAAGACTGGATGAAGGACTGGAACCCGATAACCATATCTTCCTTGAAGAACTTAATTATATGGAAAAAAATGCATTAAAGAATATATTCGGCCATGTGGGCGCTCTGCAGAAAAAGCTGAGTGCCATAGGTAAGGTGGAAATATTTTTCTAGCCGCATCATTCCCGGTTTGATCCAGAAGCTCAATAATGATGTGGGAATCTTCAATTCTCCAGAGAACAAGCGGCAGATAGTATTCAGCCATGAGAGGTTGGCGGCGGAATTTTGAAAATACTGACGGTTTCAGACACGGTTTCCGGTGATGTCTTTGATTCTCCGGAAACACTGCAAAAATACCAGGACATTGATCTCATCATTTCCTGCGGGGATCTTCCTCCGGAATTCCTCAGTACACTGCGGCATCGTTTCGATGTTCCTCTGATGTATGTGCTCGGCAATCATGATCTGCGCTATTCCGCTTCCTCCCCGGTAGGCTGCCGCAATATCGACAGGCAGATAGTTTCCTTCAATGACTTTACTCTTGTCGGTTTCTCCGGCAGCAGGTGGTATAATGGCGGTAGAAATCAATATACCGAAAAGCAGATGGCCGGGTTCATCGGCGGGATGCGTTTTTCTCTGTGGCGCAGCGGCGGGCCTGATATAGTGGTGACCCATGCACCGCCGCGTCACATCCACGATGGCGAAGATCCCTGTCATAAGGGCTTCAGGAGCTTCTCGCGCTTTATCGAGAAATATAAACCTTCATATTTTTTACATGGACATATTCACCGGAATTTTGAAGATGATGCAGAGCGCGTAACCATAGTCAATTCAACCCGGGTGATAAACAGTTATGGCTTCTATGTTTTCGAAATATAATCCTCTGGATTTTGCCAGGAAGATCTTTGGCGGTACTGAACAAGGGGACGACGACAACCCTCACAGCTTCAATACCCGCCAGGAGCGTGAGGAGGCCTATGAGTCGGTGAAGCGCGGCATCTCAATGGTTCCGATGAATAGGATTATCGGAAGTGTGGGAAGATACCATGATTTCGATAATCAGTTTAAAACCAGAAACGGCAGGAGGGATGAGCGGCTTGACACCATTGTCGAAGCGATGAAGGCCGGTAAAACCATGGCTCCGATCTCTCTCTACCAGATCAAGGATGACTATTTCATTCTTGACGGGCATCATCGCTTCAAGGCTGCCCAGGAATTAGGCCGCACCGAAATAAGGTCCCGTATCATAGAACTGCTGCCGTCAAAAAATACCTTGGAAAACAAGCTGTATCTGGAGAAAACGGAGTTCAGAGACAAGGCTGGACTACTCAGCACTATTGATCTGACCGAGCTGGGGCAATACGGTCACCTGGAAAAGCAGATCGAAGAGCATCGCCGCTTTCTTGCTGAGGAACGGCGAGAAGAGGTGAGCTATGAGGAGGCGGCCGGAGACTGGTATTCCACTATCTACCAACCTCTTGCCGCAATAATCCGCGACAGGCGGCTGGTCGCCTCTTTTCCGGAGAGGACGGTGGATGATCTCTATCTCTATATTTCCGTGCATCAGTGGGAAATAGGCAAGAAGAGAAAATATGGAATCGGGGTCGATCAGCTTATTCCCAGAGAGATGGAAGAGTTCCGCAAAGAAATGTCACGTCGTAAAGAGCAGAAATATCCTGATCTTCATCCGGAGATGACAGTTTTTATCCTTCTCAACGTCGATGGCCGGCATGAACAGCGCATTTTTGACAAGCTTCTTGCCCTCGACGAAGTTCGCGAAGTTCACTCCGTCCATGGTTCTATTGATATCATTATTAAAGTGAGGCTGGTGCGGGACCTGCTCTCCTCGGATGCGGAGCTGCTCTCTCAGTTCATCCTCTCCACAATCAGAAAATGGACCGGGGTTATTTCCACGCAGACTCTTATTCCCGGTATTTCAAAGGTGAAGGATACGGATCGTTGTCATATATGATCTATGATGGCGTCGTAAAAAGCCCGATCTCCGGCGTTGCAGATTTTTGGCAGGCCTTCGACATACTTCCTGTATAGTCGAAGACCTGCCAAAAACACTGCGCCTTGTATATCGAACTTTTTATCTAGCCATCTCAGAGCTTCGTGGCAACTTTTTACGAGTCCATCATCTATGAGGGACTCGTAAAATACTCAAATATTTTCGGCTACGTCATTCCGGACTTGATCCGGAATCCATAATTATTCAATACAACTGGATTCCGGATCGAGTCCGGAATGACGTAGAGAGCACGTCGGGGTTTTTACCAGTCCATCAAGAAAAAAAACGCCGTATAACGGTTTTAAAATAATTGCGGAGGAGAGAATGGCACTACAGGAGACCATAAGGTCACAGCTTATAACTTCCATGAAGGCGAAAGACAGCGAGAGAACCGCTGTGATTCGCATACTCATTGGAGAATTCCAGAGACAGCCGGAAAAGGAATTAACCGATGAACAGGTTGTCGGCATCATCAAGAAACTGATTAAATCAGAGAAGGAGCTGCTGGCAGCTTCGGGAAAGACGGACACCGGTTATATCCGTATTCTTGAGGAATATCTACCGAAGCAGGCCGACGAGCAAGAGATTCGCGCCTGGATAGGAGAAAATGTCGATTTTAGTAGCCTGGCCAACAAAATGCAGGCCATGCGCCCGATAATGGCGCATTTCGGCTCAAGTGCCGATGGCAATACCGTGAAGAAGATCTTGCAGGAGATGGACTAGAGGGTGGTGAAAACAGCGGAGCAGAACGGCTGGCCGTTTGGAGATGGGCTTCGGTTGCTGGTGGCTGCCAATCTGAAGCGTTTCAAAGTGCACCATTGTCAGCAGAACAGCGGCATGAGACGGGCTGCCGTTGCCCTCGCCCTTGTCAATGCGGGTGATGATGCGCTGGTATACGGAATACCGAAGACAGCGCCTGGCGAAGCAGCTCTGGTTCTTACCAGAAGATCGCAGCAGCTGGAAAACCATGCCGGGCAATGGGCTCTTCCCGGCGGGAGTATAGACCAAGGCGAAACCGCCGAGCAGGCGGCCTTGCGGGAATTGAAGGAAGAGGTGGGGATCAGCCTGGGTCCGGCAGCCGTCCTGGGCCGTCTCGATGACTTTTCCACTCGTTCCGGGTTTACCATTACTCCCATTGTGGTGTGGGCCGGCGAGAATCCCGGCCTGCTGCCGAATCCCGCCGAAGTTGCCTCCGTTCACCGCATTCCGGTAATGGAGTTGATGAGGGACGATGCTCCCGTTCTGCAGTCAATTCCCGAGAGTGATAATCCGGTGCTGCTTATGCCGGTGGGGCAGGGATGGATCGCGAGTCCTACCGGAGCGGTGCTTTACCAGTTTCGTGAGGTGGCGCTGCGGGGCAGAGAGGTGAGGGTCGCCCATTTTGAGCAACCTTATTTTGCCTGGCGCTAGTCAAAGATGATGGCGTCGTAAAAAGCCCGATCTCCCGCGTTGCAGGTTTTTGGCAGACTTTCGACATACTACCTGTATAGTCGAAGGCCTGCCAAAAACACTGCGCCTTGTATATCGAACTTTTTATCTAGCCATCTAAGAACTCCGTGGCAACTCTTTACGAGGTTATCAAAGACAATAAGTTCGTAAAAAGTCATTGAAGGTGCCGGGATGGGCTCTGCGATAAGCACCCGTACGGGCATAAACTCCGACTTCGAGAAATCTTGATATACTTGGAGGCGTAATATCTGAAACGGCAATAATGACGTCTTAAGGAGTTTATCAACGAGGGATTATGAAGAAAATATTTACTGTTGTGGTCGTACTGTTGTTTTTTGTCGGGTTTGCCTGGGCGGAGGGCGTGCAGGTTGAAGAACTGATCAAATCTACCAGTTCATGGAATGATGTTTCTCTACCCGATTATTCTCAGGTGGAAACGGAGGTGACCGTTCTGAAAATCACCGTAGACCCGCAGACCTCTCTACCGATGCATTTTCATCCGGTGATTAATGTGGCCTATATGCTTGCCGGTGAACTGACAGTCATTTCAGACCAGGGGAAGAGAAAGATAATAAAACAGGGCGAGGCCTTGATCGAGCTGGTCAATCAGGACCATTACGGCATAAATGAGGGAGTGGAGCCTGTTGAGATCCTGGTAGTCTACCTGGGCGAGAAGGGGCAGCCGATTACCGTCAAAGAGTAGGCGGTATTACGAAGACTGCTCTTCCTTCCAGCAAGATGCCGGATGAATGGAAACAATTGCCCATTCTTCCGGCATCTTCAGGAAATACTGCAATTTTAGATCTGCTACATATTTCTGCGGTATTGTCCACCGACTTCATACAAGGCTGTAGTTATCTGGCCGAGACTGCAGCTTTTCACGGTTTCCATTAATTCAGCAAAAAGATTGTCGCCGTTAAGGGCCGCTTTTTTGAGTTGCGCCAGCGCCTCCGGTGCTTCTTCTTTATGTCTTGCCTGGAAGTCGGAGAGTCTTTGCAGCTGGTCCTGTTTGATCTCATCCGTTGCCCGGGCAAGTTCCACTGCGGCATTGGCTTCGTCGTAATTCGCAGCAGGATTGCGGAAGGTGTTCACGCCTATGATGGGGTATTTACCCGTATGCTTCAGGTTCTCATAGTAAAGTGACTCCTCCTGTATCTTGGAGCGCTGATACCCTGTCTCCATCGCTCCAAGTACGCCGCCGCGTTCGGTGATTCTGTCAAATTCACTGAGAACCGCCTCTTCCACCAGTTCGGTCAGCTCTTCGACGATAAAGCTGCCCTGGTTCATGTTTTCATTTTTGGCCAGACCCCATTCGCGGTTGATGATCAGCTGAATGGCCAAAGCACGCCTGACAGACTCATTGCTCGGAGTAGTGATCGCTTCGTCGTAGGCATTGGTATGCAGACTGTTACAGTTATCGTAGATAGCGCAGAGACCCTGCAGTGTGGTACGAATGTCATTGAACTGTATGTCCTGACTATGCAGCGATCTTCCCGAGGTTTGGATATGGTACTTCAGCTTACAGCTATTTTCTGACGCCCCGTATTTCTCCCGCATGGCCACGGCCCAGATGCGCCGGGCCACCCGGCCGATAACCGTGTACTCAGGATCCATGCCGTTAGAGAAAAAGAAAGAGAGGCGCGGTGCGATCTGGTCGATATGCATGCCCCTGGCAAGGTAATATTCCACATAGGTAAAACCGTTGGAGAGAGTGAGGGCGAGCTGGGTAATAGGATTGGCGCCGGCCTCGGCAATATGGTAGCCCGAGACGGAGACGGAGTAAAAATTCCGCACATTGTTTTCAATAAAGAACTGCTGAATATCCCCCATCATTTTCAGAGCGAATTCAATAGAGAAAATGCAAGTGTTCTGCCCCTGGTCTTCCTTGAGTATATCGGCCTGTACGGTGCCCCTGACATTGGTAAGGACCATCTCCTTGATTTGCCGTAATTCTTCCTGGTCGGGAGCGCGATTGTTCTTTTCCGTAAACGCGTCGACCTGCTGATCGATGGCAGTGTTCATGAACATTGCCAGAATGATTGGGGCGGGGCCGTTGATCGTCATGGAAACCGAGGTGGTGGGCGAGCAGAGCTCGAAACCGTCGTAAAGCTGTTTGACGTCATCAAGTGTGCAGATGGATACCCCCGAGGTACCTATTTTTCCGTATATGTCAGGGCGCAGATCCGGGTCCCAGCCGTAGAGGGTGACCGAGTCAAAGGCGGTTGAGAGGCGTTTTGCCTCAGAGTCGGAGGAGAGGAGCTTAAAACGCGCGTTGGTCTCTTTGGGACCACCCTCGCCGGCAAACATCCGTGTAGGATCTTCCGCAACTCTCTTCAAAGGAAACACCCCGGCAGTGAAGGGAAAATATCCGGGGAGGTTTTCCCGCCGCATCCAGGAATAGATCTCCCCGGGATCCTTGAACTTGGGCAGGGATATTTTCGGCATTCTGGAGTGCGACAGCGTTGTGCTGTAGAGCGGGATGCGCAGCTCTTTTCCCCTGATTGTGTAAACATATTCATCGCCGGAATAGGCTTCTTTGATATCCTGCCAGGAGGAAACCAGCGTGTCGGCGTCAGTGCCGATGTTCCGCGATGCTTTGCCGGCTTCTTCTTTGAGGGAGTTGATTACCTTTTCATCGCCGTCTCCGGCCGCTATCATCTCGATGCTTTCCTGAAGGTGCCATCGTTTACGGATTGCTTCGGCCTGCTTCCCGGTGATGGCGTGATATTTGCGGATACACTCCGAGATCTCGGCGAGGTAGCGTATTCTATCCGCGGGTATCACGATGGCTTTGGAAGATGAGGTTTTCTTTTCCGGTTTGGGCAGGGCTGAGCTGAGCTGCAGAGATGTCTTGGTACCGAGTGTTTCCAGAATGGCATGGTAGAGGGCGGTGACCCCGTCGTCATTAAACTTTGAGGCGATGGTGCCGAATACCGGAAAGTCTTCCGGGGCTCTGTCCCAGGCTTTGCGATTGCGCTGCACCTGCTTGCGGACATCCCTGAGAGCGTCGTCGCTGCCCTTTTTTTCAAACTTGTTTATAACGATGATATCGGCGTAATCAAGCATATCGATCTTTTCCAGCTGGGAGGGGGCGCCGAACTCGCTGGTCATTACATAGAGAGATACATCGGCAAGATCGATCACGCGGGAGTCACCCTGGCCGATGCCCGCGGTTTCCGCAATAATCAGATCAAATCCGGCCGCCTTGGCAACCTGTATCGCTTCCGGGAGGGACTCGGAGACCTCGTGGGAGGAGCTGCGGGTCGCCAGGCTGCGCATATAGACCCGATCGGTAGTGGAGATGGAGTTCATGCGTATCCGGTCGCCAAGCAGGGCACCGCCTGTTTTTCTTCGTGACGGGTCACAGCAGATAACGGCAATGCGAATATCGTTGGCATCATTGAGAAAGCGGACAATGATCTCGTCGGTAAGCGAGGATTTCCCGGCACCGCCTGTACCGGTGATGCCGATAACGGGAGGGTTCTTGGTCGCAGCCAGTGGTCGTATGGCCGACATGATTTTTTCGAGTTCTTCCGCACTGGTCGCCTTGGCTTCTTGTACCGCGGTCATTAACCCGCTGATTTTGTCGATCATGGTGGGTTCGAGTGCTTTGGGCTGGAGATCGTGATAAGGCAGTGTCGAAAAATCCAGGATAGACAGCATATGGTTGATCATGCCCTGCAATCCCATACTGGCCCCATCTTCAGGGGTGTAGATTCTGGCTACGCCGTAATCCATCAGTTCTTTTATTTCTTCGCTGACAATGACGCCGCCGCCTCCGCCGAATACCTTGATATGGGATGCATTTCTTTCCTTGAGCAGATCGATCATATATTTGAAGGCTTCGATATGACCACCCTGATAGGAGGACATGGCTATACCCTGGGCATCTTCCTCAATGGCCGTATCGACAAGCTCCTGGACGGAACGATTATGTGCCAGGTGGATGACTTCCACTCCTGAATCCTGCAGAATCCGGCGGATAATGTTGGTTGAGGCATCATGGCCGTCGAAAAGTGAAGTGGCCGTGATTACTCTGACATTATTGTTGAGCTTATAAACTTCAATGGGGGCGTTCATCTCGTCTCCTTCTTTGACATTGATCGAGAAGTCTGTTGGATAATCTATATAATATAAGGTGAGATCAGCAGGATTCCAATTACTTTTCCGGTAGAAATCCCATAATGAACTCTGACTGTTTTTTGGTGTACTGTTCAATGGTAAAATGCTTGGCAAAGTACCATCTTCTGAACGCCCAGGTATGACCGATGACCGATATATTATGGCCGATCAGGTTGATGGTTTCATCGTCAACAGCAAGTTTACCTTCACTCTGCAGCTGCTTCATGGCATCGATGAAGAGACTGGTGATTCTCATCTCCGCCTCCAGGACCTTCTTCTGCCACTTGTCTGGAAGAAAATGGGTCACCTGGTACATCAGCAGGACATGGTCGCTCATGCGGTCGCATACCAGGAAATATTCGCGGATGATTTCCCGCAACGCCTCTCTGCCTTCGGCGGATCGTGTCAGCGCCCCTGAAAGGCCCTGCTCTACCTCAGAGTAGATGGCCATGCAGACCAGGTAAAGAACATCCTCTTTGGTCGATATATACTCGTAGAGAGAACCTATGGAAAGCCCGGTCTCCTTGGCCAGGATCCGTGTAGTTGTCTTATGGTAGCCATATTTGATGAAAAGTTTGACCGCACCATCGACAATCTGCCGTCTTCTTTCTTCAACCAGTTTTTTGTTCTTTATCTGGGTGGCTACTTCGCGTGAGTCCTTTGCCTCAATTCTCATCTACATTTTCCCTTTGTCCTTCTTGACCGCCTGTAAATATATTCAAAGACGCTGTATTTTCAAGGTGTGCAATATTCCGGCAGCGCTCCTGCAAATGTGAGTGCACATAATCATCGGAAGGCAGCTTAACCCAGCTGAGCTGGACTCTTTACAGTACCCCCTTGAGGGGTATAAGTACCTTGGCAATATGCTTAACGGGCCGGCTGTTAAAGTACTTTCCGTTTTCTTGTTTTTTGTACCGATTTTTTCGGAGTAAGGTACTAACCCAGCTGAGCTGGATAAGTACCTTGGATATAGAGGGCAATTCACAGTTATCAAATACATTATTCGTTTTCTTGTTATTTATGACAGCTTTTGGGGAGTAAGGTACTAAAGTCTTTCCATCAGAGCCGGCACGAATTGCTTCAGATCAGAGACTATCAGAACATCGGCTACTTCTCCTATTGGAGCATCCCTGTCGGTGTTGATGGCAACCACGAATTCGGATTTCTTCATTCCGGCAAGATGCTGTATTGCTCCGGAGATACCGCAGGCAATATAGAGTTTCGGGGAAACCGTCTGTCCCGTTGTTCCTACCTGTCTGTTGTGTTCAACCCATTCCGAATCAACCACCGGACGGCTGGCCCCGTATTCACCGCCGAGTTTTTCGGCCAGGTCTGAAATAATCCCGACATTTTCAGCTTTGCCTATGCCCCGGCCGGCACTGACTATGATCTCCGCCCTGGTGAGATCAACACCGCCCTTTTCAGCCTCTTCATATCCATGAAATGAGAGATCCCCCTGCGACAGCTCC
Organism: Desulfobulbaceae bacterium; assembly: GCA_016278675.1. Classification (GTDB taxonomy): domain Bacteria; phylum Desulfobacterota; class Desulfobulbia; order Desulfobulbales; family Desulfocapsaceae; genus Desulfopila_A. The sequence continues at coordinate 168,556 of JADQBJ010000013.1, forward strand.
TCAATGTCTATTACTTCGGGAGCTGCTGGACTCTGGGGAGGCGGAGCGTTGAATGCCCCGGCCTGCAGGGTGAGCACATACTGTTCACTCTTCGGTTTGACTGTGCGGCGCATCTTGGCATTGCAGACCGGAACGACCGGCAGTCCATCCCTGAAGTCGACGACCTCTGAAATCTGGGCGATTCCAAGGGAACAGGCAATTCGCGGGGCCATGTCCCAACCGTATGATGAATGAGAAAATACGATAATATCAGGTTCTTCCCTGGCAATTACCTCGGTGAGCAACCTTTTGTGTACCGCGGGGTTGAATTCACCATGGATCGTAGCGCCGGCCAGATAAAGTTTACCCTTGAAAACGGGCAGAGACTCCGGCGAGCCCACCAGAAACATAACACTTTCTGCCTCAATTGCCTCGGCGAAGCCGAGAAGCTCCCCATAATTTTCAAGCAATTTGCCATCTCTATATTCTGCAATCAATAAAGTTTTCATCATCTATCTCCCATCATCCCATCACGGTTGTCTTTTCTCTTAAAATCCTGAGAAGTTCTTCCGCCAATTCAGCCGGATCTCCCTCAAGAATAAGGCCGCCGCTCTTTTTCTCCGGAAAAAAGATCTCCGCCGTTTCCTGACGGGGAGCCTCTTTGAGAAAATCGGCAACCGGTAAGGAAAGCAACTCTTTTTTCTTAGCCTTCATGATATTGGGAAGGGTCGGATATCTGGGGCTGTTGAGTCCAAGCTGGCAGGTGAGAAGGGCGGGAGTAGTTGTCGAGACAAGAGACTTGATGCCGCCTTCCAGTTCCCGTTTAACCTGGATGGTTCCCGAATCGTATTTGAAGTCGACTATCGTGGATACCGCCGGTATACTCAGGATCTCCGCGGTCATTAGGCCTACTTGTGCGCTTGCTCTATCCTGCGACTGCATACCGCAGAAAATCAGATCAAATTCTTTATCCCGGGCAAATTCAGCGATTATTGATGCTATGGTAAAAGGGTCGCGTCCGGCGGAGTCATCGTCTTCAATATGTAGGCCGCGGTCGCATCCCATTGCCAGCGCCTTTTTCATGGTTTCCTTTACCCTGGCCGGTCCGATACAGAGGACTGTGATATCACAATCCTTAACCCGCTCTTTGAGAGAGACCGCCTGCTCGACCCCGAATTCATCATATTCGTTCATTCGCCAGGCGAGATCGACAGTACTGTACCAGGTACCGTCCAGGGAAAATTTTGATTCCATATCCGGAACCTGTTTGATGCAGACAAGAATTTTCATAGATTCCTCCAGTTACTACTTTCCATTTGTGCAAAATACATAGTGGTAATGTTACTAACGAGACTGTTTACCTGGTTAAAGCCGACCCTATGACAATCCGCTGCACCTCGCTGGTCCCTTCGTAGATTTCCGTAATTTTGGCATCGCGCATCATCCTTTCCACCGGGAAATCGCGGGTGTAGCCGTAACCCCCGAGAATCTGCACGGCCTGCGTCGTTACCCGCATCGCTGTCTCGCTTGCCATCAGTTTGGCCATTGCCGAATCCTGAGAATAAGGAAGCTTCGCGCTGGCCCGGTAAGCGGCATCATAAACAAGCAGCCTGGCAGCCTTAATTTGCGTAGCCATATCGGCAAGCTGAAACTGGACCCCTTGAAAACGGGCAATCGGCGTATCGAACTGCTTTCTTTCCTTGGCATAATTGACCGCTTCATCAAGCGCGCCCTGGGCAATCCCGAGGGCCTGTGCGGCAATGCCGATTCTGCCGCCGTCCAGGGTTTTCATTGCCACCTTGAAGCCCTGGCCTTCTTCGGCCAGAAGATTCTCCTGTGGAATCCGACAGTTTTCAAAGAGAAGCTCCATGGTCGGGGAACTGCGAATCCCCATCTTTTTCTCCTTTTTACCGAAGGTAAAGCCGGGTGTGCCCTTTTCTACTATAAAGGCGCTGATGCCGTGGTGCTTTTCGGCATTCTTGTCTGTCCTGGCCATCACCACATATACTTCAGCCTCGCCGCCGTTGGTGATAAATGTTTTACTGCCGTTGAGGATCCATTGGTCACCATCCCTAACTGCCGTGGTTCTGGTGCCGCCGGCATCGGAGCCTGCGGCGTTCTCGGTGAGACCGAAGGCTCCCATTTTTTCACCGGTAGCCAGCGGAACAAGGAATTTCTGTTTCTGTTCTTCGCTGCCGAAGAGATAGATAGGGTTGGCGCACAATGACAGATGTGCGGAAAGGGTGACTCCGGTGGAGGCACAGACCCGGGAAAGTTCCTCGACTGCAATGGCGTAGCTGATGTAGTCCGCACCGGCACCGCCATACTCTTCGGGGAAAACGATTCCGGTCAGGCCCAGTTCGGCAAGTCGGGTAAACATCAGTTCCCGGTCAAAGCGTTCTTCCTCATCCCTGGCCCGGGCGGAAGGAGCTACCTCCGCCTCCGCAAAGCTGCGTACCATGTCTTTGATAAGTTTCTGTTCTTCCGTCAGTTCAAAATTCATCATTCAATCTCCAGCAGAGTCCCCTTGGGTATTTTTCGGGTAATTTTTTCTGCATTCTTTAAAAAAAGTGTTTTTCAGCGTGCTTGCTGCACAGGCCGCAAGTTGCCCTCTCAGCGGTCCCTGTCGGGCAGCCTCCGTCGCATATCGCTTTATTAGAGGGCGGCAGGAGCCTATAGTGCGCCCCTGCCGCGTGCTATCAATTTTTTCTTGAACTGAGTTCCGGGAAATCCCAGTAGAAGAATTCGGTGGCAACCGCTCCTGATTTCTCCTGCTGCCTCTTTTCCTCCTGCTGCCGCAATTCGATACGGCGTATCTTGCCGCTCAGCGTTTTGGGAACCTCGGGAACGAACTCGATGATCCGCGGAATTTTGAATTTGGCCAGGACATTGATGGTGTGCTGGAAGAGTTCCAGGGCCAGTTCTCTTGAGGGTTCAACACCCTGTTTGAGGATGACATATCCCTTGACGAGTTGATGCCGTTTGGGATCCGGTACACCTACCACGGCGGTTTCGGCAACGGCAACGTGCTCCATCAGGGCGCTCTCCACCTCGAAGGGTCCGATTCTGAAGTCCGAGGATTTGATAACGTCATCGCTCCTGCCCACAAACCACCAGTAGCCGTCTTCATCGTAGGAGGCGCGGTCACCGGTGTAATAGTAGTTGCCACGAAAGGCATCGCCCATTTTCTCAGGGCTGCCGATATATTCGGTAAAAAGTCCGATGGCCCGCCATTTATCGAGTTTAACCACGATATGACCGACTTCATCGGCTTTGGTTATTTCAAAGCCTTCCTCGTCGACCAGAGCGACATCGTACATATACGAGGGGTAGCCGAAGGAGCCGCTGCGCATTTTACCTGTCATCCAGGGGGGGTTGCCGATCATTGCCGTTGATTCCGTCTGACCGTAGAAGTCGCGGATCTCGTTGCCGGTCAGTTTCTTCCATCGGGAGATTACCTCCGGATTCAAGGGTTCTCCAGCGCCGATGGATTGTCTCAGGTTAGAGAGGTCAAACTGGGATGTGTCAAGATTGATGAACATCCTCCAGGCGGTCGGGGGAGCGCAGAAGGTGGATATCTTATGGGTGGAAATAGCCTTGAGATATTTTTCGCCGTCAAGGGTGGTGAAATCGAATCCGGTGGCGGTGGCACCGACATTCAACGGTCCGAAAAAGGAACTCCAGGCCCACTTGGCCCAGCCGGGCGCTCCCAGATTGTGATGGATGTCGTCGGTCCGGATACCGGCCATAATGGAGGTGGACAGGTGCCCCAGAGGATAAGATACGGCGGTGTGACCGACTCGTTTGGGCAGTCCCGTTGTGCCGGAAGTGAAGAAACAGAAGAGTAGATCGCTCGATTTTGTTTTGGCGGCCTCTGCCTCTTCTGATTCTCCTTCGAGATCGGTATAACTGGTCCAGCCAGCCTTTTTGCCGAGAACTATTTTGACCTTAGGTTCGGTGCCGTTGGTCCTGATAGCGGCATCGATCAGATCGGTATATACTTCGGCGGCGATGATGCAGTCCGGCGGATAGGTTTCGAAGCGGAATTCCATTTCCCGCTGAGTCATGGTGGTGGCAGTCGGAACGGCGACGAGTCCTCCCTTAACACAGGCATAGGTGGCAAACCAGGTTTCCGGGACGATCGGCACCATCATGTACATGTTGTTGCCTTTGTCCACCCCGGACTTACGCAGATGGTTCAGGCACTGATTGCCTCTGGCCATGAATTGCCGATAGGAATAGGTTCTGTTTTCTTCGGTGAGGATATCGGCCCAGATGAATGCCGGTTTGTCACCGCGTTCCTTGACATGGACACCCTCGAATATTTCTTCCGCCCAGTTAAAGTATTCCGGAAGTTCCATGAAGTTGAGCCGTTCAAAAAAAGCCTTGGCCGCAGCATCCTTGCGGTCGTCATCTGCCATCATGTTGATATCCATAACTTCCTTATACAGACTTTCCATACCCATTTGAGACTCCCTCCTGTTCGGAATTTTTGGTACCTTTATAGAAAAAATTTCTGCGTATCCGGTGCAGGAAATTCTTTTTTAAAGGCCTAGCCCGGTTATGCCCGGGTTAGAGTACCGGGCGCGTTGTCGCCCTCCAATGTTGGTTAGCTACCGAGCGCTCGCTCGGAATCTAGTTCCACTTAAAAGTATATTGATGATTTTGTCAAAGCATTTTTTGGTTTTCAAACTTATTCATGGCATGTATAAGCCATAGTTAACAGATGTATTGCGATAATACCTTGAAAAGAGAAACATGTTCCTGTTTTCTGGCAGATTTTATGGAAAAGCAGAGGAAATATTAGAGAATCAATCGGATAGTTATGATTGTGAGAAAGCAAGGATGAGCAGTGATTAATTCAGAAAGTTTTTCAGTTACGTATAACGAAAAACTGATTGACAAATGGTGCTTTAAAGGGAATCATAAAAAAAACGATTGAGCGCTTGGTCGGTATATGTCGACTAGGATAAAATCAGATGTTTTTCAACGAGAGATGATTTGGTAAAGGTTGTCGAAGTTGCCGAGATGGACCTGCGATAAACATCTATACGTGCATAAACTCCGACTTCGAGAAAGGCCGATATACTGGCGCAGTATCTGAAACGGCGATTTGGCAGTACCGTTGAGCAATACAGGTGGTCGGCAAAGCGCCGTTTCATAACTGCAACGACGATGATCGAGCTCTTTACGAGTCATCAAAAAGATAATTTCCGCGGAATATGAAAATCACACGAACTGAAGAGGTATACTATGAAAGCCGCCGTAATTGTTAGCGCTGTGAGGAGCCCGCTGGGAAGCTTTGGTGGGACATTGAGTAAAACCGGAGCCACCGATCTGGGGGCACATGTGATCAGAGAAGCGATACGACGGGCGAATATAGAAGCGACCGCAGTGGATGAATGCATCATGGGCATGGTTCTACCCTGCGGGTACGGGCAGAACCCGGCGAAGCAGGCGGCCATAAAGGCGGATCTGCCCCAGGAGGTGGAGGCCATTACCGTTAACAAGGTGTGCGGTTCTTCTCTGAAGGCCGTGATGCTTGCCGCCCAGGCCATACAGTGCGGTGATGCCGATGTCGTGGTTGCCGGAGGGATGGAAAACATGAGCATGGCTCCATATTATCTGGATAAAGCCAGGTGGGGCCACCGCATGGGACCCGGAAAGATCGAGGACCATATGGTGCACGACGGTCTCTGGGATATTGTCAACGACTTCCATATGGGCATGTCCAACGAGCTCATTTGTGAAAAATGGCAGGTTGATCGCGAGCAGCAGGACAGGTTTGCCGCGGAATCCTACAGGCGGGCGCAGGCAGCTATTGCCGACGGCCGCTTCAAAAAGCAGATTGCCCCGTTGACTATTTCCGATCGCAAGGGTGATATTCTTTTCGATACCGACGAGTGCGTCATGGATACCCCTTATGAAAGACTTGCCAAAATGCGCCCCGCGTTTCAAAAGGATGGTGTCGGCACCGCAGGCAATGCCTCAATAATCAGCGACGGCAGTGCTGCCGTGGTGGTGATGAGCAGGGAGAAGGCCGAGGAACTGGGCTGCACAATTATGGCGGAAATCGGCGCCCAGGCGTCGGCCGGCATCGATTTGAAGTATGTGCTGATGGCTCCGATCTATGCGATCCCCAAGGTACTCAAAAAAGAGGGTATAACCCAGGCTGATGTCGATCTGTTTGAAATTAACGAGGCCTTCAGCGGAACCTCGGTAGCCATCAATAGGGTGCTGGAACTTGACCCCGCTATAGTCAATGTCAATGGCGGCAGCGTAGCTTTGGGACATCCGATCGGAGCAAGTGGTGCCAGGGTATTGACGACCTTGCTCTATGAAATGGAGGCAAGAAACCTCCGTACAGGTGTGGCGTCTCTTTGTCTTGGCGGCGGAGAGGCTGTGGCTCTGGTACTGAAACGCTGATTAAACCTTGAACAATCGGCAGTCTGGTCGGCTTTATGATAGCTCAGCTGCACTCATCACCGTCGAAGACGGAAATAAGTGCAGCCGGGGAAGAGTTTTCGACTAGGCCATCCGGGAGAGGAAACAATTATGGAAATTAAAAAGTTTGGAGTGATCGGATCGGGCCAGATGGGCAATGGCATTGCCCAGGTGGCCGCGGCAAGCGGGCTCGAGGTTCTGATGAGCGACATCCGCGAGGAGTTCACCGAGAAAGGTCGGGCGGCCATTGCCAGAAACCTGGGCCGCATGGTGGAAAAGGGCAAACTCGATCAGGGTGAAGCCGATGATACCCTCGCCAGGGTGAAGACCACCGTTAACCTGGACGATATGAAAGATGTCGATTTCGTGGTCGAGGCCGCGGTGGAGCGTGAGGATCTCAAGTTTAAAATATTCCAGCAACTTGATCACGTCTGCAGAGCCCATGTCATTCTCTCGACCAATACCTCATCCATTCCCATCGGCAGAATTGCCGCGCAAACCACCAGACCGGGAAAGGTCATCGGCATGCATTTCATGAATCCGGTGCCGGTGATGAAACTGGTCGAGGTAATCAGGGGATTGGCAACCTCCGAAGAAACTTTTCGGCTGACTTGGGAACTCTGTAAAAAGTTCAACAAGACGCCTGCTGAAGCTAATGATTTTCCAGGTTTTATCGCCAACAGAATCCTGATGCCCATGATCAACGAGGCGATCTTCTGCCTCTACCAGAGTGTCGGCAAACCGGAAGATATCGATACGGTGATGAAGCTGGGCATGAACCATCCCATGGGTCCGCTGGCCCTGGCGGATCTTATCGGTCTGGATACCTGCCTGGCCATTATGGAAACGCTCTATGACGGCTTCAAGGATTCCAAGTACCGCCCCTGCCCACTGCTGAGAAAATATGTCGAGAGCGGCTGGCTGGGAAGAAAGAGCGGCAAAGGCTTTTATGACTATTCTAAATAAGATGGCGTCGCGATAAGTACCCGTACGGACATAAACTCCGACTTTGAGAGAGCCCGAACTCCCGCGTTGCAGGTTTTTGGCAGAGCTTCGACATACTGCCTGTATCGTCTAAGGCCTGCCAAAACTGCGCCTTCTGTATATCGAACTTTTTATCAAGCGTCGGACATCGTGGCAACTTGTTACGAGAATATCAAACGCGAGCATGTCAACAGGGAGGGAGATGTGGAAGAATATCCGGCCGGACCGCTTTTGGGCGAAATTGAATCACGTCTGAGAAAGCTGCAGTCCGAATTGCGGAAAAAGGACATCCAGGGCGCCCTGATCGTGCAGAATACCGATCTATATTACTTCTCAGGTACTTCCCAGCAGGGGTGGCTCTATATTCCAGGCGAAGGCAAGCCCCTGCTCATGATTTTCAAGGAATTCGAACGGGCCAGGGCGGAATCGCCTCTTGAAGATATAGTCTCACTGGTAAGCCCGAAGAAAATCCCGCAGACGCTGGAGGGACACGGTTATACTCTTCCTTCCACCTTGGGAATGGAACTTGATGTACTTCCAGCCAATCTCTATTTTCAATTTCTAAAAATCTTCTCAGGCTGCTCAATCGTCGATGTGTCAACCCCAATCCGCCTGGTGCGGGCAATAAAGTCCGCCTATGAAATTGAGAAAATAAAAACCGCAGCAGCCTTCTCCGACAAAGTGGCCGCCCATTTTCCGCAACTGCTCGAAGTCGGCAAGACTGAAGTGGCTTTGGCCGGCGAACTGGAGGCTTATGCCCGCAGCCTCGGGCATCAGGGCATCGTCAGAATGAGGCTGTTCGGCAGTGAATTGTTTTATGGACATCTCATGTCCGGTTCGGCTGCCGCGGTTCCCAGTTACCTGGCATCGCCCACTGGAGGACAAGGGGTGAGCGGACTTATCGGCCAGGGGGCAGGGTTCAAGAAAATCAAGCGGAATGAGAGTGTCCTTGTCGATTATGTTTTTGCCTATGACGGATATATTTCCGATCATGCCAGAATTTTTGTCATCGGCGATCTCCCGGATGAGATGTATCGAGCCCATGACGCCATGCTAAAGATGCAGGAGAGGATTAAAAAAGAAGCCGTTCCAGGCGCGGTAACCGGCGATCTCTACCAGTTGATGACGGATATGGCGGAAAAGCAGGGATATAGTCAACAGTTTATGGGGATGGGCGAAAGGAAGATTCGCTTTACTGGACACGGCGTGGGACTCGAGCTTGACGAATTCCCTTTTCTTGCCAAAGGCCAGAAGCTCGAACTGGCGGAAGGGATGGTCATCGCCCTTGAGCCCAAGGTGATCATGCCTGGAAAAGGCGTGGTCGGTATCGAGAATACCCATCTGGTAACTGCGGCGGGACTTGAGACTCTTAACCATTTTCCCGATGAAATTTGCAGAGTTTCCTAACAATTTGCCCCGGAGCCGATTATGATACATACAAACGCAGAAAGTCCCGACACCCTCGATCAGAAAGAACGGGCCGGACTCATCCTGGACTTTTTTCATCGCACCATTGTTCATCATGCCCTCTGGTATGCCGAGGTAAAGCACCAGATGGGAGAGAAGAAAGGGTTGCAGATGCTGGAAAAGGCTGCAGCAAAAAGCTATCAGATACAGATGCATCATCTCTCCAAAGTGCTTGGCTTCGAGATGGTGGATAATATTCCGGCACCGCTTTTGAACATGGAGGTGGAGCAGCAGAAAGAGCTGCTCAACCGGGTTGCCAAAAATTGGCTGGTCGGTGACGGCGTCTGGTTTCAGACGGTGGAGTTCAGTGAAGGGATGAATGATGCCAAGCGCTGCAACGACTCCTGCTGGTCCCAGTTTTCGCCGGTGGAGGCGGCATCCATCAAGAACTTTCTGGGAATGGAAGACCGTCCCGGATTAGCCGGACTGAAAAGAGCACTTGCTTTCAGGCTCTATGGTTCAATCAACGAACAGTCAATCTCCGATGAGCAGGAGAAAAGCTTTGTCTTTCAAATGAATAAATGCAGGGTGCAGGCGGCCAGAAACCGCAAAGGACTGGACGACTATCCCTGTAAGTCGGCGGGACAGGTGGAATATACCTATTTTGCCAGGGCAATTGACGAGCGTATTACTACCGAATGCATCGGCTGTCCGCCGGATAACCATCCGCCGGAGTGGCATTGCGCCTGGAAATTCAGCCTGAACGAAGAGTAAAAAACAACTCGATGAGGGAACCTATGGAATATGAATACATAAGGCTGGAAAAAAAAGGTGCCGCCGCTATCGTCACCATTGACCGGCCCGAAGCCCTGAATGCCCTGAACCTGGATACCTTGCTGGAGCTTGATCATTGTTTTATCGATCTTGGCGAAGACGAGGAAGTCGCCGTCGTTATCCTGACCGGAGCCGGCGAAAAATCGTTTGTCGCCGGCGCGGATATTTCCCACATGCAGGATCTCAGCGTCATCGAGGCCAACCGTTTTGCACGATTCGGCCACAAGGTGCTGAAAACCATCGAGGAGCTGCCCCAGCCTGTTATTGCGGCGGTCAATGGCTTTGCCTTGGGGGGAGGCTGCGAGATCGCCATCTCCTGCGACATCCGCTATGCCGCCGAGAATGCCAAATTCGGCCAGCCGGAGGTCAATCTCGGTGTCATCCCCGGCTTCGGCGGCACCCAGAGGTTGCCGCGCCTTATCGGCAAGGGGAGGGCCAACGAGCTGCTTTTCAGCGGTGATATAATCGATGCTGCGGAAGCATGCCGCATTGGCCTGGTGAATAAGGTTTTTCCGCAGCAGGAACTGCTGGAGAAATGTCTCGGTCTTGCCGACAGGATCGCTTCCCGGGGGCCGCTCGCGGTCAGGCTGTGCAAGGAATCGGTGAACAACGGCATGGAGATGGATCTGGCAAGGGCCTGCCGCTACGAGGCCGATCTTTTCGGCCTCTGTTTTGCCAGTGACGAGCAGGGCGAAGGGATGCTGGCATTTCTGGAAAAACGTGTTCCGGAATTCAAGAAAAAATAATCTGATTACGCTTGGAACTCAGCATTCTCTGGCCCAGGCCGGGACTGCTCTTTTCACCAGGAAGCCGTAAACCCATCCATGGGGGCATCGCTGCAGCCGTCCGGGCTGCAGAGACCCGAGAAATGAGCAGTCCCGTCCTGGAGCTGAGGATTAGGGGTAATCAGGGAAAATAAAAGAAGGCTGGGGTAAAAGCTATGCGTCTGGATTTGAGTGAAGAACAAAAACTAATACAGGATACTGCCCGCGATTTTGCCAAATCAGAGCTCGAACCGGTGGCAGCGCAACTCGACGGTGGTGGTGATGACGCCATTTTCTACGAGAATCTACGCAAGCTGGGGGAGCTCGGTTTCATGGGGCTCAATGTCTCAGATGCCTATGGAGGTTCCGAGGCGGGTGTTATAGCGTTCAGCGTGGCCATGACCGAGATTGCCAGGGCCTGTGCCTCAACCGCGGTCACTGTCTCGGTAAATAACATGGTGTGCGAGGTAATCCAGGCGCTGGGCAGTGAGGAACAGAAAAAGAAATATATCACCAGGATCTGCAGCGGAGAATATGCGGCAGGCGCCTTCGGCCTCACGGAACCTGGCGCCGGCTCCGATCCCGCCGGGATGACGACTACAGCCGTTCTCAAGGGTGATGAATGGATTCTCAACGGTTCCAAAATATTCATCACCAGCGGCACCTGTTCCGGTGTTTTCGTGGTCTGGGCCGTGACCGATCCTGCGGCTCCGCGAGGCAAGGGGATCAGCCTGTTTCTCATTGAAGCCGGCACTCCGGGGCTGATAATCGGCAAAAAGGAAAAAAAGATGGGCCAGCATGCCTCGGCCACCAACGAGTTGCTCTTTCAAGACTGCCGCGTACCCAAAGACGCACTGATGGGTGAGCAGAACGACGGATTCAGGGCCGCAGTAAGTGAGCTGGCCGGCGGCCGCATAGGCATCGGTTCACTGGGTCTTGGAATCGGTCTTGCCGCCATGGAGTATGCCACGCGATATTCTCTGGAGCGTAAACAGTTCAACCAAAAAATAAGTGATTTTCAGGCGATCCAGTGGAAGATTGCCGATGCCTTTACCGAGCTTGAGGCGGCCCGACTGCTGCTGATGAACGCCTCTTACCGGAAAGAGCAGGGCCGTCCCTTTTCTAAGGAAGCCTCCATGGCCAAAATGTTTGCAACGGAAGCAGCCAATCGCGCCTGCTATGAGGCCGTGCAGATTCTGGGAGGATATGGCTATACCCGCGACTATCCGGTCGAGCGATATGCCCGCGATGCCAGAATAACCACGATTTATGAGGGAACCAGCGAGATACAGCGGCTGATAATTGCCCGGCAGATCCTGGGTGAATTTTCCTAGCCCGGCGAGCTGGATAAGTACCTTGGCTACAGTAGCTAATTCATAGATTTGGATATATTTTTTCATTTGTTTTTTGGCAGTTTTTGGGAGTAAGATGCTAACGATTGCCGGTAGAGACCATAAACGAAGGGAGGGGTAATGTTTACTTCACGACGCAGCGTCAGAAGATATCAGTCAACCGGAATTGAAGAGGATAAACTGCAGAAAGTGCTGGAGGCGGCGAGATGGGCGCCTTCCTGGGCCAACACTCAGTGCTGCGAGCTTGTTGTCATCAAGAATGAAGGGATAAAAAAGCAGCTCGCAGAGATACTCAGCAAAAAAAATCCGGCAACAATTGCCATGGAGAAGGCTCCCGTTGTCATTGCCGTCTGCGGCAGGTTGGAGAAATCAGGTTTTTATAATGACAAGGCAGTAACCAAGCTTGGGGATTGGTTTATGTATGATCTCGGATTGACAACCGAGAATATCTGCCTTGCCGCCCATGACGAAGGCCTCGGCACGGTTATCGTCGGTTTGTTTGACCATGAGCGCGCCCGGGATATCCTTAATGTTCCGTCCACCCATGAAGTTGTGGCCCTGGTGCCCCTGGGGTATCCGGATCATGAACCTCCGGCGCCGAAAAGAAAAGCGATGGAGGAGTTTGTTCATTGGGAGAAGTTCTAAATTGCCTTTGAAAACCTGAGGCTGTCAAAGCCGTAGCTGTACCATTTATCGGAAATGGCAGGATCGTTGCCGCAATCATCCGCAGGGACGTGCTCAGGCTATTGCGCCTTTGTTCCCAAAATCACTGACTATCAGTGATCGGGTTGATCGTTTTTTATGAAAATATGATCTGAGGATGGCCGTATCCCGTTAACGTGGTAACTGTATTCGGATGTGGTATGACATTCTCGCCCTCTTTTTCACAAAAAATGGAAAATCAGGAGGTGGCAAATGGCACTCTTTCTCGTACAGCATGGCAGAAGTGCTTCAAAAGACGTCGATCCGGAAAAAGGACTTACCCCAAAGGGGATAGAGGAAACGGAGCTCATTGCCGAAGTGGCCAGAGGATATGAAGTCAATGTCCGGAAAATAATTCATTCAGGGAAAAAGCGCGCCGCTCAGACGGCAGATCTCTTCCGGGATATTGTTCAGGAAAATGTTCCTGTTGAGCAAGTATCCGGTATTGCTCCCCTCGATGATGTCCGGGTCTTTGCACAGCGTCTCGATCCGGCGGATAACTGCATGGTTGTCAGTCATATGCCCTTTTTGGAACGTCTGCTCTCTTATCTGACCACCGGCTCTCCCGATATCAAGGTGTATCACTTCCAGAACTCCGGGATTGTCTGCCTGGATGCCGAAAAAGGAGAAGACGGCGGCCTGAATTGGTTTATCAAGTGGACTCTCAACCCCACTATATCCTGAAGTAATTAAAAATTTCCGACTACCCTGAAATGCAGCATTTTCTGGCCCGGACCTGGGCTTCTCACCAGGGGTAATCTGGTAAAAAATTCATTCCGCTGCAGCGGCAAATATACTTTCATGTCAAACATAGTTTGAGATTAAACACAAAAAAGCATGGTAACAGGAACCCCGGAGGGGTTGGGTCATACAGCCGGTGGTTTCAACCACCGGACAATTCCCCCATTCTCCAAGTCCTGAAGGGACGACGTTGTTCCCCTCACGTCCAAAGGTATCGTTCGTCATATTTCACTCCATGACGTTTAAGAATCAGAACGAACTCGTCTTTGAATGACAAGGTTCGATGGTGGTTTTCCTGCTCCCTCACGTATTGAATGACCGCCGGAATTTGAGATTCGCTAACCGTAAATGCACCGTATCCCTCCTGCCAGGAGAATCTATCCGTCAATTGATTTTGTTCATTTATCCATTTTGATGAACTGCCTTTGACCTTTTGCATGATTTCCGACAATGTATAAACGGGCTTGAGCTTGATTACCATATGAATCTGGTCAGGCATACCACCGATTTGGAGGAGAACACCGCCCTCCCCTTTGACAATTCCGCCCAGATAGCGATGTAGTTCATCACGAATTTCCGGAATGATGGTGGGCTTACGATCTTTCGTACTGAAAATAACGTGATACAGCAGATTGGTTAATGTACTTCCCATGGCTGTCGCTGCTCCTTAACATCGTCCTTTCAGGACTCATCGTGTGTGTGCAATGTCTCCGGTGGTTGAAACCACCGGCTATATGATTTTTCCCCTCCGGGGAATTGAATATCGATAAATTCTTGCCCATGTTACTAAAGGTGGCCTAAAGCCAAAGATAGCATCCAATGGAGATTGAGACGATCTGCGCAACGGACGTGTTAACCATGATAATTTCGTAAAGTTGCCGCGATGTCGGATGGCTAGATAAAAAATTCGATATACAAAACGCAGTGTTTTTGGCAGGTATTCGATTATGCAGGGAAGTATGCCGAAGGACTGCCAAAAATCTGCAACGCCGGGAGATATGGCTTTTTACGACGCCAGCAACCATTGATAATCTCGTAAAAAGTTATCGAAGTTCCCGGATGGACTCTGGAAAAAGCT
>JADQBJ010000012.1:0-32183 GCA_016278675.1 Desulfobulbaceae bacterium
AGCCCATCTTGGGTAGTTCTTCCATCACCAGAAAAATCTTGGGAATGGCAATCTTGGGCAGATGTTCGGCCATCTTTTTCTGGACACTTTTTTTATCGACCCCGATTGTGGTAACGGCGACAATCTTGGCGCCTTTTATGGAATCAGGCACCTCGACAACGCAGCAGAGAGCATCTTCGGGCAGCAGGCGGTCGAGGACGGATTCAATTTTAACCAGAGAAACCATTTCACCGCCGATTTTGACGAATCTCTTCAATCTGCCGACGTGCCAGAGATAGCCATCCTCGTCGATGTTGCCCATATCCCCGGTATCGTACCATCCTCTGCGGATATGCAGCGAAGTCTGCTCAAAGTCATTGAAGTACCCCTTCATGACATTGTCGCCCTTTACCAGGATGCGGCCATCTTCCCCCAGTCCGCATTCTTCGCCGGTTTCATAATTTTCGATCCTTACCTGTACTCCCTCGATCGGCTGGCCGACGCTGCCGGGTTTGTTCAGCTCCGGGCAGTTTGCTGAAATGACGGGAGAACACTCCGTTGCCCCATAACCTTCATAAAGGATGATGTTGTGTTTTTCCATAAAACCTTCCCGAAGAGTTTCCGGGCACTTGTCGGCACCGCAGAGCATGATGCGCAGGCTGTCGAAGTCGCCTGGTTCGGATTTGCGCAGATATCCCCAGAAAAAACTTGGTGTACCCACCATAAAGGTAGCCTTTTCATCGCGGACAATGTCACAGATTTTCCTGAAGTCGAGCGGATTGGCGTAGGCCAGCAGAGTCATGCCATGGTGGAGTGGGATCCACATATTGGTGGTAAGGCCGAAGACATGAAAAAGCGGTAGTGAGGCCAGAAAAATATCGTCGCTGGAGAAGTGGAAGCGCTCAGAGGCGGAGAGAATATTGGAGACGATATTTTTGTGGGTAAGCTGTACCGCTTTGGGGTCCTTTTCGCTGCCGCTGGTAAAAAGGATGACGGCGGTGTCATCTTCCGCACCGCCATGAACCATCGTCTTGATTGCCGATACCGGAAGCTTGGAGATGAGTGCCGCTCTTATCTTCTGCAGGCCGGAGAGGTTTTCCATTATGTCCTCAAGATATATCATGCCGTCTACATGCGCACATTCTATCTTTTCCAGCAGGGCTCTGGAGGTTATTATGGTCTTGAAGTCACATTTTTTCTGGGCATACACGGCGTTCTGCTCGGCACCCGTGGAATAGTTGATCATCACCGGAATTCTGCCGCTCATCAGAATACCGATTTTCGCCAGCATGCAGCCGGCGGAGGTGGGGACCATAAGTCCGATAAATCCTTTATCCAGCTTCTTTAAATACTTGGAGAGGAGAATGCTGGCAAGAAGTGCCCTGTTGTATGAGATTTTCTTATTGGTTGCGAAGTCATGGATGGCTAGCTTCTCACCTTGTTCCTTGGCCACTTCAATGAATTTTTGATGTAATAGCACGAAACTTCCCTCCGTTTGAAAAGATCATGAAAGAATATGCATAGATCCTCTCTAGTACCATTTTCGATATACTTTGGCAATAATCAGTGACATCACGTGATTGTTCCTGCTGCCGGAGATTAATTGACAAGATCCGTATCTGAGAGTGCCGTGATCGATTGCGGGATTTTTTTCTTTACGGAGATGCCGAGTTCGGTGAGTTTGCCGGCCTGTGAGATAACATTCCCCCTTCCTCTGGTCAATTTGTTCATGGCCGCATCATAGGTGGCAGTGCAGGTGGACAGCTGCTTTCCCACTTTCTCCATTTCTTCAAGAAAGCCGCAGAGCTTGTCGTAAATCGCGCCTGCCCGATCGGCGATCTCCTTGGCGTTTCTGTTGCGATGCTCATAACGCCAGAGATTCTCCACGGTCTTCAGTGTTGCCAGGAGCGTAGTCGGCGTAACGATGATGATACGCTGCTCGTAGGCATCGCCAAAGAGGTTTTCATCGTTTTCATAGGCGGCGATGAAGGATGAGTCGATGGGGATGAAGAGAAGGACGAAATCCAGGGAATGCAGACTGTTCAGATCCGAATAGTTTTTGTGATTAAGCCCCTTGATATGATTGCGGATGTTCTGGATATGTTCTTTGAGAAAATGGTTTTTCTCCATGTCGTCATCGCAATTGATATACTTTTCCCAGGCCGTCAGGGAAACCTTGGAATCAATGATGATGTCCTTGTGATCCGGAAGATGGATGACCACATCTGGCTTGAGGAGCTGGTTGTCGCCATTGCGGTATCCTGTCTGCACCGTGTATTCTTCGCCTTTGCGGAGCCCTGATTTTTCCAGAACCCGCTCCAGAACAAGTTCTCCCCAGTTGCCCTGCATCTTTTTATCTCCTCTCAGGGCTCTGGTGAGGTTGGCGGCCTCTTTGTTAATCTGCTGATTGAGGTCGCGCAGGTGCAGGATCTCTTCTTTAAGCGAGCTGCGCTCCCTGACATCATTTACCTGGATGTCATCTATGCGTTTCTGGAAGACTCTCAATTGCTCCTGGAGAGGCTGGAGCAGGGCGGATACCCGTTCCTTGTTTTCATGACCGAATTTTTCGCTTTTCTCCTCAAAGATCCGTTGTGCCAGGGATTGGAACTGGAGAAGCAGATTCTCTCTGGCATCCTCGAGAATCACCAGTTTTTCGTGGGTACTCCTGCGCTCGGTCTTCAGCAGGGTTAAGAGTTTTGCGGCCCGTATCTGCTCCTGATTCAATTCATCTTTAAGGGTGGAGTTTTGCTGCCGGTACTCTTCAAGCAGCTCCGTCTTTCTCTCAACTTCTCTGCGGATGTCTCTGTAGCGCAGCAAAAATGGTACTATGAGAAGAAAGAAGCAGCAGAATACCAGAAGGCCGACAGCCGCCGCGGGAATATAGGCTTGGTAATGTTGCGGTACAAGAAAATCCATAGCGAGGAAAAATACAGGCTGCCGGATGAAAAAAACTGCTTTTGAAACTGAATTTGCCTCCCCTGCATCATTATCTCTGACTCAATACGCGCCCCGGGGAGACAATATGATGTTGTTATGTTACATCACTGATTGAGAATCAGGCAATTCTGAGAGGGTACAAGTGGTTACGGACTTTGTCAAATATAATTGCGTTCAGGCTAGCCTATTGGGTGCTCGCTTCGCTCACAACTTTGTATTTAGCCCTATGCTGTGCTTGACCATCTGGAGTTATTACAATAAATTTAACGCTGCTGATGCCGGGAATATCTTCAGGGAAAGTTGCAGGGAATGGTATCGGAGAAAAACACGGGGGCCGCACAAGGGCAGCCGCCGTGTTTTTTGGGAAGGTGTTAATTCTTTACTACATAACCCATCTCGGTGAGTTTTTCGGTGATTTCCTCGAGAATGGCAGGATCATCTATCGTTGACGGCATCCTGTACTCTTTGTTGCTGGCGATGGAGCGCATAGTGCCGCGCAAGATCTTTCCGGACCTGGTCTTCGGCAGACGGGCAACCTGGCAGGCGTCACGGAAGCAGGCGATGGGACCGATTGATTCACGAACCATTTTTACCAGCTCAGCCTTGATCGAGTCGGCATCCTCGGTGATACCGGCTTTCAGCACGAACAGGCCGACCGGCAGCTGACCCTTCAGCTGATCATCAACGCCAAAAACCGCACATTCGGCAATAGCCGGATGGTTGGAGATAATCTCCTCCATTGCCCCTGTGGAAAGGCGGTGACCGGCAATGTTGATAACATCATCCATCCTTCCCATGACATAGACATAGCCGTCTTCGTCGATGTAGCCGCCGTCGCTGGTGTCGTAATACCCCGGGAATTTGCTCATATACGATTTGACAAATCGATCCTCATTTTTCCAGAGAGTGGTCAGGTTTCCAGGAGGCAGAGGAAGCTTGATAACGATATTTCCCTCCGCACCGGCGGGGAGAACATCTCCCGCCTCATCTACAACATGGACATTATAGCCCGGCAGCGGTTTGGTCGGGGAACCTTCTTTCACCGGAAGCTCTTCTATGCCGCGGCAGTTTCCAACGATTGCCCATCCCGTCTCCGTTTGCCACCAGTGATCGATCACCGGCACCCCGATCAAATCTTCAGCCCAGTGCAGGGTATCGGGATCGGTTCGTTCGCCGGCCAGATAGAGGCATTCGAAACAGGAGGTATCGTATTTTTTGAAATATTCGCCTTTGGGATCTTCCTTTTTTATCGCCCGGAAGGCAGTGGGCGCGGTGAAGAGTGCCTTGACGCCATGTTCCGAGATGACCCGCCAGAAAGCACCGGCGTCGGGTGTTCCAACCGGTTTACCCTCGTAGAGGATCGTGGTTGATCCCTGCAGCAGCGGAGCATAGACAATGTAAGAATGACCGACAACCCAGCCGACGTCCGAGGCGGACCACCAGACTTCACCAGGATTGATATCGTAGAGGTTTTTCATGGTCCAATACAATGCCACCGCATGACCACCGTTGTCTCTCAAGACACCTTTCGGCATTCCCGTTGTGCCTGAGGTATAGAGGATATAGAGGGGATCGGTAGCGTCCACCGGAACACAGTCGACGGGCTTGCTCTTGTCGACCAGATCCTTCCAGTCGAGATCCCGGCCTTCGATCATGGTAGCTTTGACGATATCGCGCTGGAAGACGATGACTTTGCCGATTTCAAAGACGGATTGTGCGATAGCACTATCAACCAGTGGCTTGTATTCCAGAACTTTCTTACCTTCAATTGCTCCCGAAGCGGTGATCAGCACTTTCGGCTGGGCATGATCGATTCGTATGGCCAGCTCGTGTGAAGCAAATCCACCGAAGACGACGGAATGGATGGCACCCAGCCGGGCGCAGGCCAGCATGGCAACTGCAGCCTCGGGTATCATCGGCATGTATATGACTACGGTGTCGCCTTTTGCCACTCCCTGGCTGGCGAGGGCGCCGGCGAAAGTCGCTACTTTTTTCTGTAATTCTCTGTAGGTAATTTTTTTGATGGTGTTGGTTACGGGGCTGTCGTAGATGATCGCGGTCTGATCAGCCCGGCCGCCCTCGACATGGCGGTCCACGGCATTGTAGCAGGTATTCATCTTACCGCCGGAAAACCATTTGTAGAATGGCGCTTTTGATGAATCTAAAACGGTGTCGTAATCCTTGTACCAGGTAATGTCTTTTGCAGCTTCTGCCCAAAATTCTTCTGGATTGTCAATGCTCTTTTGCAGCACCTCATCAAATTTTCCCATAATAGCTCCTTGTGGTCTGAATCTTAGTCCATTCACCAGCCTCCATTTCGATGTATAATGCATGGAGACATATACTTCAAGAATTTTCCAGATTACAAATGAACATTGTTACATGAACAATCGTTACTGTTATCCGCAAGTTCATTATTAATGATATTATATCAGATATATATCGGTTGATTGACTTTGGTGGCTGCGGAGTAAAATTATTGCTAACAATACTGAATACTGGTGAAAAGGCTGCGAAAATATAAAGATAAGATATTGATATAATGATACAATGTTGTGCGGTTGAGAAGGGGCGGGCGGACGAAAATAACATTGTTACTCTAAGGGAAAAAAGGTCGGGTACTTTGGCGTTAGTGTTCAAATTAATTTATTTAACAGTTCAAAAACACTAAATATTCCTGGTGAACACTTTGTTCGTAAGGGGCTGTAATTCGGTAATCTTTTGGTCCTTTTAAATTTTCACAAATTTAGTGAGAATATCGATCATGCATGTTTGAGAAGGCAGGAAAGGAAAAAGAAAATTTTTAAGGAAGAACCTTGTTCTGCTTTGAGCAGGATGGCATATTGCAGAATGGTGAATATGATGAATTTTGTCCTCTCCCGGCAACTTCGGAGAATTTTCCAGAGTTCATCCCGGCAACTTCAATGATTTTTTACGAGATTATTGTGTATGATAAAGGCAAATAAATGAAAAAAATCCCATCGCCGGCTTTCCTGCCAAACATGGTTCCGGCCCGAATATTCATGCCGGTCCTGCTCTCGATGTTCCTTTTTATAGGTACTTTTTTTGGCTATATTCTCCCCAAGGTGGAAACCCATCTTATGGACCGTAAAAGGGAAATGATTCATGCTCTGGGCGAATCTGCAATGAGCTCCATCAGATATTATGCGGAATTGGCGGAGGGGAGTTCCATTTCCGTGCAGGAGGCCAAGCGGCAGGCCGCCTCTCATCTGCGAAGTCTTCGCTATGGACCCGACAACAAGGACTATTTCTGGATAAACGACACCACTCCCCGGATGATTATGCATCCATACCGACCAGACCTGGAGGGGAGATATGTGGGCGATACCGAAGATCCAGCGGGTAAAAAGCTTTTCCTGGCTTTTCTTGACACGGTGAAGAAAACCGGAGGGGGGTATGTCAACTACCACTGGCAATGGCAGGATGATCCGAGCCGGGTTTTCTCTAAAATATCCTATGTCCAGGAATTCCCGCAGTGGCACTGGATAGTCGGAACCGGTGTCTATGTCGAAGACGTACACGCCCAGATAGCAGCGATTACCGAGCATATGACCTTCATATTCCTGGGTATTCTTGGAATAATTGCCGTGCTTTCGGTATATATTATCTGGCAGGGCGCGACCGGTGAAGCCCATCGACGGGAAATTGAAGAGTCGCTGAGAAAAAGTGAAAATAAATATCGCCTTCTTGCGGAAACCGCCCGCGAAATAATCCTTCTTTTTGACACCGATCTGCAGGTAACCTATGCCAATACCGCCTGGAAGAAAATCAGCGGGTATTCATTCGATGAGATGGAGGGCCGGGATATCACCTCCATGATTCCTCCAGGGCAAAAAAAGCAGTTTCGTGATAAAATCGACATGATCGGGCACGAGGCCGTCGATTATCTTCTCGAGAGCGACTTCTTTCTTAAGGATAATCGAGTTATAACGGTAGAAGCCACTTTTGCCAAACTGGACACGGCGGAATCTGCAGGCACCTATCTGATGACTGCCCGAGATATTACTGAAAAAAAGAAGATCGAGGCTCAGGCAAAGATGCAGCAGGAGCAGATGATGCAGGCAGACAAAATGGTATCTCTCGGAACGCTTGTCTCCGGAGTCGCCCATGAGATAAATAATCCCATATCCTCGATCATGCTCAACATCAAAGTCTTCGACAAATTCTGGCAGGCCGCCCAGCCGATACTCGACAGTCATTATCAGGAAAAAGGAGAACTTGACGTCGGCACTATGTCCTATCCGCAGTTGCGGGAGAGAATGCCCCGGCTGCTCTCCTTTTCGCACGAGGGGGTAGAGAGGGTTAAACGAATAGTCGGAGACCTGAAGGATTTTTCCGGCCAGAAACCTGCCGATCTCAGAGAAACCGTAAATCTCAATGACGTTGTCGAGAAGGCGATAGGACTCATGTCCAGCCTAATCAAAAAGGCAACCCACGATTTCAGGGTTGAATATTACGAAAATCTTCCCACCCTGCAGGGAAACAGCCAGCGTCTCGGGCAGGTGGTAATCAACCTTCTCGTCAACGGCTGCCAGGCGCTCACCGGGCCTCATCAGGGGCTCTACGTCAAAACCGGTTATCTGGAGGAATCTGAAGAAATCTTTTTGGAAGTCAAGGACTTTGGTGGAGGAATGGAGCAGGACGTCCTCGATCGCATTAAAGATCCTTTTTTTACCACCAAAAGAGACAGCAACGGCACGGGCCTGGGGCTTTCCATCTCCGATACTATAGTACGGAATCATGGAGGATGGCTGGAATTCAGCTCGGAAGTCATGCAGGGAACGACAGCCGTTGTTTTATTGCCGCGGTACAGCCCGGATGAAGTAATAGGGAGGATGATATGAGCCGCAGACCATATCCGACACATCCGATTCTTGTTGTCGATGACGAGGAGGGCATCCTTTTCTCCATCGATACCACCCTGCAGCTGGCTGGCATCACCAATGTTCTTACCTGTTCGGACAGCCGGCAGGTCATGTCGATAGTTCAGCGCCGTACTCCTAGCGTCGTTCTGCTTGATCTGAATATGCCGCATGTGGATGGTGAAGCCATTCTCGATCGAATAGCCGTCCGCTATCCGGAAATTCCGGTCATTATTATTACCGGCCGCATCGATGCGGAAACGGCGGTAGATTGCATGAAGACCGGAGCCTTTGATTATATCGTCAAGCCGGTGGATGAAAACAGGCTGCTGGCAACGGTCAGAAAAAGTCTGCAGTTCGGGGAACTTCACCAGGAGAATCTGGCCTTAAACGATAAACTGCGCGAAGGTACTCTGAAGCATCCCGAGGCGTTTGCCGAAATGATAACCAGCTCTCCGAAAATGCTGCTGCTGTTCAACTATGTGGAATCGGTCGCCACCACCTTCCACCCCGTTCTGGTAAGTGGTGAAACAGGTACCGGCAAAGAACTAATGGCCAGGGCCATACACCGGCTCAGCGGCAATCCCGGAGAATTTGTGGCCACCAATGTGGCCGGACTCGATGATAACGTCTTTTCGGATACGCTTTTCGGCCACGTCAGGGGAGCCTTCACCGGAGCCGAGGCCGAGCGTTCGGGCTTAATTGAAAGGGCCGCGGACGGCACCCTCTTCCTTGATGAAATAGGTGATCTGAGCTCGGGGTCTCAAATCAAACTTCTGCGCTTGCTTCAGGAAAGGGAGTATATGCCGCTCGGCCAGGACGCCACCCGCAAGAGCAGTGCCCGTATTATTGCCTCGACCCATGTCGATCTCTGGGAGCTTCAGCAAAAGGAGCTTTTCCGGCAGGACCTCCATTATCGGCTGCGCACTCACCGTATTGTCATTCCTCCCCTGCGGGAGCGTAAAGAGGATATTGCCGCTCTGGTGGAGCATTTTGTTCATAATGCTTCAGCCTCTCTGGATAAGCCTGAGCCGCGTATTCCCCAGGAGCTTATGGTGGTGCTGGAAAATTACACGTTTCCCGGGAATATACGTGAGTTGCAGGCCATGGTCTTCGATGCGGTAGCCTTAAGTGAAGGCGGCAGCCTCCCTCTCAGGGTCTTCCGGGAGCACATCGCCCAGGCACGGCAGGCCGAATGCCGGCATCACACAAGGGATGGCGCTGAAGGAATTCCCCTCAATTTCACCGATCCTCTGCCAACTATCAAGCAGGCAACGCGGATGCTGGTCGAGGAGGCCATGTTTCGCTCGGGCAATAACCAGACTGCCGCGGCTTCAATGCTGGGAATCTCTCAGCAGGCGCTGAGCAAGAGACTGCGTCAGTGGAGTACAAAGAAATAGTCCTACAACTTTTGTTGTGTCCACAACTTTTGTTGTCTGCGGGCTACGTCCTGGTGTATCCGGCTTTCCCGGCATCTTCTCTCTTTTTCACAACTTTGGTTGTATTCCGTATTGTGACTATGTTCCTCGTATGTCTTTGAAATATAGCGTGTTGTTTGCTTTCCTGTATATGGCACGGGCTTTGCTCTTACCTCTTGTATCGATTTCGGATGATATTCAACAATCAACGAAAATTTTGGAGGAGACACAATGGCAGATGCAAAGACACCAACAGGTAATCCCGCAGTAGTCGGATTGGCAGGTTTCGGCCTTACCACCCTTATTCTTCAGTTTCACAACCTCGGACTCTGCGGATTGGGACCGGTCATTGCCTGCGGCATTATTTTCGGGGGAATGGCCCAGCTTATTGCGGGTTTTCAGGAATTCAAGGCCGGCAATAATTTCGGGTACAGCGCCTTTGTAGCCTACGGGTCCTTCTGGATGGCACTGAGTGCAATCCTGATGTTCAACAATTATGGAATCTATACATCCAGCACTACTGATATCGGCTACTTCCTTGTAGTCTGGACCTTATACACCGTAATTATGTGGGTAGCCGCAATGAGGATTCATGGTGCGATGGCCTCGACCTTTACCCTGCTGGTGGCCGGTTTCATACTCCTTGATTTGGCCCATTTCGGATATCCGGCCATGACCAAGGTGGCGGCGTATGTTTTGATCCTCTGTGCCCTCAATGCCTGGTATATGATGGCGCATGTAATCTTCATGCAGGTTTTCGGCCGGGATGTGCTTCCGGTGGGCAAACCCTGGATTCAGGCAAAAGAAGTATCGCAGACGCAGTCAGTGAGAGTCCGGAACTGATTTCTCTTAAGAATAAAGCGACAGGGGTGAAAGGCTTCATCGAGGAGAAGATGCGGCAGGCAACCAACACTAGACTCCATACTCCCGCAGAGCTGCTGCTGCTCTCTGTAAAGCCAAGAGGATACAATTGCCGCATTAGACCCTTCGATGAAGCCTTTGACATTGCCGCAGTCAGGTAGTGCTCTCAAAAAAGAAAGAAGAATGAGCCGCAATCCGAAGAAACCTTCGGATTGCGGCTTTTTTGTTTAGGGAGAGCTTATGACTGCAAAGAGGAGTCGTTCTGGTTGCGGAGGTTCTTTTGGGGAGTAGTTTCCGTTAGGAACCCCATAATAAAAGCGGTTTGTTTTTCTATATACTGCTCAATGGTAAACACCGTGGTGAAATACCACCGGCGGAACGCCCAGGCATGGCCGATTATGGAAATATTATGGCCGATAAGAGAAATGGTTTCATCGTCCAGTGCCAATTTTCCTTCATGCTTCAGGAGCATCATCGCATCGATAAACAGGTTGGTTATCTGGAGTTCTGCGGCAAGAACCTTTTTCTGCCATTTTTTGGGGAGGAAGTGGGTAACCTGATACATCAGCAGGACATGGTCGCTCATGCGGTCGCAGACGAGCAGATGTCCGCGGATTATCTCCCTGAGAGCCTCCCGCCCTTCAAGCTTGCGGGACATGGCCTTCTTGAGACCCTGCTCGACTTCTTCATGGATGGCAATACATACCAGGTAGAGCACATCTTCTTTAGTGGAGACATATTCGTAGAGTGATCCAATGGAGAGCCCCGTCTCCTTGGCTAGCGTTCTTGTGGTTGTCTTATGATAGCCGTGTTTGATGAAAAGTTTTACAGCCCCATCGACAATCTGCCGTCTCCTTTCCTCCACCAGTTTCTTATTTTTAATTTGAGTGGCTACATCATGCGTATCCATTGCCCTTTTGCTCATCCGTATTGTGCTCCTTGCATCGCTGATAGTTTGCCCTGAATGTAGAGGATAGTATTCGGGAATAGTACCATATTTCCCATTTCGATAAACCAGTGATGTGTATCTTTCTCACATTCTTTTCGGAAAAACGGGAAAAGAAGACCCCGGGTGCATCAATTTTATGATTTGTCTTGCTTCAGGCAAAAAAACTGCATGAACCAGCAGCATCCTTTTAAGAAAATTTGCTTGAGATAGTAATTGCTGGAACGGATCAATCAATAACGTTTGAGCTTTCGTTCAAAAAACTTTATAGTTAATTATGGCATGAAATAAAGAACTGATTCAGTGCAGGTGATGCCATCAACTGATAATAAGAGGCATGGCAATGGATAGAAACTCCCTTGTTTTCTATATTGTAGTTGGAATTGGTCTTCTGTTTATAATTCCGGTAGTAGAATCGGTTGATCAGAGCCTTGTTCCGATAGCGTCATTTCTGGTCATCGGATACTGGGGCGGAATGGGTTTTTGTTTTTTTCTCTATTTACTGAAAAAACTTTGTGCCGAATACAAGGTCGGCTTCATGCTTTATAATCTGTGGTTGTTTTTATCATTAATGTGTGTAGCAGTGGGGATTCTGGCAATTGTCGATGACGGCGTCGAACAGGCCCGCTGGGGAGTACTGCTGATTTTTTATGGGAGCATTGTCGGCTATTACAACAGGAAGGAGTTGTAAAGGAATTAGCCCGGATGAGCTGTAAGTCTCAAGTTTCAAGGTTTCGATTTTAAATACATTTTTGTGTTATCTTGTCGTGGTGGTTTTTAATAGCCATCCATACGGAACCGTATATCTCCCGAACGAAAGATTACTCCCTTTGGAGTAATCTCTTCCAGGATATAATCTTTGGCAACAACGTCTTTTTCCCTGACGATCCTGTTATTGATAAGAATCAGACGCAGGGCGGGATCATTGGCATAGACATGACCGGCGAGTTTAAACTCGGGTACCGTTTCCCGAAAAGGTGACCCCAGTTCATCCAGGTAGGGAACGGAGGAAAAATGCTCCGATGAGGGGAGTGAAGGCAGGGATGCCCGTGAAACACTCAGAGGAGCGGGCTCGAAAACATCACCACTTTCGACTGCAGATCCTGGAGATTTCTTGTTGTTTACCGGGCGAAGTTCTGGGATGGTGCCGCTCTGTTCGACTTCAGCAGCATCTGCTGCTGGAATCTCTGGTTCTTTCTCCTGAAGATCGGCTCCAGCTGTTTGGGCAATGGTCGTATTGACAATTCGGCTGTATTGCGTAGTGAAATAAGTATACAGAGGATAGCTCAGCGGGAAGGCAATAATGATCAACCAAAAAAGAATCCAGAGCCGCGATCCGGTTCGTTCCGGAGCCGCGGCAGGCGGTGAGGGGCGGGACTGCAGCTGAAAAGGAGCCTGTTTCTCCGCCCGCTTTACCTCCGATTTTTTGAGTGCATCCAGGATGTAGGACATGGTGTGGCCGGTCTATTGATTTCCATTATTGATGGCGTTGCGAACGCAGACTTTGAGAAAGCCCGCTCTTCTGCGCCCAGTATATCGAAATTTTTATCTGGTGCCTGTCCATAAATGGCACTTTCGAAGTCTGTGCTATCTGTCCTAACTCATGGTTGCTCTCAAATTTAATCCTCTTCGTCGCAACCTTACGATAATATTATTCTCGTCCGGTAGAAATAGAATCTCCGGAGAGAGTGCTATAATTTTTCCGCCTGCTCCAGCAGGGCGGCCGGTTTGGATCCATCATTACTCTCGGATTGTCTCGCCTTCGCCGGAATCACACTACCCCGAATGGAATCCATGTTCAGGGAATCCCGGCTGTTCTCTCGGGTGGTGGATATATTTTCAATAATTTGTTTGAATGGATTGGATCCTTCGGAGAGCAGTAAAAAGGCGGTGGTTCCCAAGGAAAGCAGGACCAGGGTAAAGATTACGGCTCTATAGGGAATTCGTACAGGCCACTGTCTCTTTTCAGGCGGCAACGGCGCCTCTCCCAATACTTCACAGCCGGACTTCAGCATGATCCTTTCAGTCACCTGGTCCTTCTCTTCGACGTATGCGCCCAGTAATGCGCGATCGCAGAGTATATTGATCAGTCGCGGTATACCATTACTGAGCTTGTAGGCCTGCAGCAGGGCATTATCTGTAAAGAACTGCATTCTGCCGCCGCCGGCAATAATGAGCCTGTGCTTGATAAAGCGAATGGCATCGTTCTTGCTCAGGGGCGCCAGGTGATATCTGCTGGTAATCCTCTGGTTAATCTGGGAAACTTCAGGGCTTTTCAGCTTTTCCTGAAGCTCCGTCTGGCCAATGAGCACAATTTTTAAGAGCTTGGTGGTATTGGTTTCCAGATTGGTCAACAGCCGGAGCTGTTCCAGCACATCCATGTCGAGATTTTGTGCTTCATCGATGATGAGCACCGTTGTTTTGCCCAGGGTATGTGAGGTGAGCAGGTGATTGTTGATGCCGTCGATGTAGGATTTGAGAGAGCTGCTGCTTTTACTGAAGGGTATCTCCAGTTCCTCGCAGATAGTTTCCAGAAGCTCCTGAACGCTCAGCTTAGGATTAACGATGATGGCCGTTTCGGTATTTTCAGGAAGAAGGGATAGAAGGCTTCTGCAAACTGTGGTTTTACCGGTTCCCACATCTCCGGTGAGAAGAATCAGGCAACCGTCACTGGAAATGCCGTAGAGCAGGTGCGCCAGCGCCTCCCTGTGATGTTCGCTCATGTAAAGATAACGGGGATCAGGTGAAATGGTAAATGGCTTTTCTTGTAATCCGAAATATTCCGTATACATAGCGCGGCGCGGTTGAGGGAGATGTTTTATCGCATCCGTGAATTGTTTTTTGTTGGACTCGGCAACTTCAAAGACATTTTACGAGATCATTATTTTTACTATAAAGGAATTTTTTCTTATTTTCCATTTTTCTTTGTTTCTCGTTGTAATTCTATCGTAAGTTTCATAAAATGTACGATTCCCGTTAAAAGGTGTATCTATGCCCGTATATGAATATAAAGCCCTTGATAAGAATGGAAAAAGCCGTAAAGGCATTGTGGATGCCGACAGTTCGAGCACTGCCAGAAAAAAATTGCGTTCCGGCGGCAACTATCCGATTTATATAAAAGAGAGTTCTGCAAAAGCACAAAAAAAAGCAGGCGGCAGGGCCATTTCCCTGAGCCTCTTTGATCGCATCACCACCAAGGAGCTGCACATTTTCACCCGCCAGCTGGCGACGCTGTTGGGAGCCAAAATTCCGTTGGTACCTTCTCTTTCCTCCCTTATTACCCAGACAACCAATCCGGCTTTCAAGAAAATAATTGCCCAGATTAAGGAATCGGTCAATGAAGGTAATACCCTGACTAATGCCATGTCCGAACATCCGAAGATATTTTCCAATATTTATATAAATATGATTCGGGCAGGCGAAGCTTCGGGATCGTTGGATATCGTCTTGGAACGACTAGCAGATTTTGGCGAGAAACAGGAGATACTTAAGGGAAAGCTGACTGCTGCGCTCATCTATCCAATGGTTATGGCTTTGATTTGTGTCGGTGTCCTGATTATTCTTATCACCTATATTATACCGAATATAACCCAGGTCTTTGTCGAGATGGACAAGGTGTTGCCTCTGCCCACCCGAATTCTGATCGGGATGAGCGATTTTCTCAAGGGCTATTGGTTCATTGTTGTTTTTCTGATAGCCGCGCTCGGCATCTCCCTGAAGATTTTTATTCAAAGTAAATACGGTCGCCCTCTCTGGGATTATATACTCTTGAAGATTCCTGTTATCGGCACTGTCTTGCAGAAAATTATTCTGGCCCGGTTTTCCTCGACGTTGAGCAGTCTGCTGGAGAGCGGCGTCGGCCTGATAGCTTCAATGGAAATAGTTAAGACCATAATGAATAACTCGCAAATTTCCCAGGTTGTCGACGATGCCATTTCGCAAATCAGAGAAGGCAAGAGTATGACGGTTTCGCTCGGTAATTCCCCCTGGTTTCCGCCGATGTTTGTGCAGATGGTGGGAGTGGGTGAACAGGCGGGCACCCTGGAAAAAATGTTGAAGAAGGTGGCGGATGCCTACGAGCGGGAGGTGGAATCTGCAGTTGTAGGCATGACATCACTGATAGAGCCGATCATGATAGTAGGTATGGGAGGGGTTGTCGGAGCTATTATTCTTTCAATTCTTCTGCCGATATTTGAAATGAATCAGATGATCGGCTAGCATTAATTAAAAGACGTTTTACTATACGATTGACAATTGTGCTACTGCAAACCCAGCAAAGCTGGGTAAGAACCTTGAGACAGATTATCTTGCAAAAAAAACAAGAAAACTGTTCTACAGGGTTTCAACCTCCAATGGGGACAAAAAATGAAGGACACAAAGCGCAGACTTGAATCTTTCTTTCCGGCGGTCCTGGGGATGATGCTTCTTTTATTGCCGGGTCAGAGCATGGGCGGCTATATACTCGACCCTGATTTTAACAATGGAGGAATCAAGGTTGACGATATCGCCAACGGCAATGATCAGGCAAACGCCGTCCTCCTTCTTGAGGACGGCAGGATTGTGGTGGCCGGAACCAGCGAGGTCGATCCTGCCGTTGAAGTGGCGGTGGTTCGCTATAACAGCAACGGCACCCTGGATACCACTTTCGCCAGTGACGGCAAGGCTACCTTTACGCTGGGCAGTGGTGATGACGGGGCCAACGATCTGGCGATTACGGAGAATGGCAATATAGTGGTTGCCGGCTACCTCAGGGAGACCATCGGAGGAGAAAAGAAATTCGCCCTGTTCCGCATCACACCCTCGGGAATTATCGATATCGACTTCGGCATCTCCGGGATCGTTACCCTGCAGGAAGAATATGACGGTGAAGCCTTTGGGGTTGTGATCGATTCGGAAAATCGCATAGTAGTCGGCGGGGTATTGCGCTCCGAGACCCGGAACTGGGCGGTGGCTGCCAGATTTCTTGAAGATGGCGCCCTCGATACCTCTTTTGGCGACGGCGGCTTTCGCCGCATAGAAACGGAGGATCTCAATACCACGGCAAATTTTATTGCCCTGAATGATGAGGGCAGGATAACACTCGGCGGCATCAAAGAAAGTGAAGAATCACCGGCAACGGCAACTCTCTTTCGTCTCACCGAGAACGGCGACATTGATACAGCTTTCGGCAGCAATGGCGAGGCTGTCGGCAATCTTGGCGAGAATTCGCAGTTTTTTTCTGGCGTATTCCTTGAGGATTTCTCCCTGGTTGCCGCCGGATTTACCACAGTGGATGAGCGTCAAAGCATAACCACCGCCAAATTTTCCGCTGACGGTAAGCTCGACTCTTCCTACGGCACCAACGGTATAGCCGTCAATGATCTGGGTCCGGGAAATGCCGGGATTGCCCATTCTATAACCGCACTTGATGACGGTTCCCTTCTGGTTATCGGTGAAGGAGAAAACGGCGACAATACGGATATTGTCCTGGTTCATCTCGATGCCACCGGGTCTTTGATGGAAAGTACGGTTTTGAAGGTATCAGGCGAGAACGGCGACGAAACCGAAGATCCTGCAGAGGTCGACAGCAGCCTCAGCCTGATGGAATCGGAACTGATCGCTGCCAGAGAGGAGAGTGAGCCTGTGCTTACCGACATCGATGGTGGAAATGATACCGGCCGTGGTGTCGTTGTTACCGAAAACGGCAGGGTGCTGGTGGCTGGCTTCACCAATGACGGTGTCGACGATGATATGGCGTTGGTGGCTTTTACCAGCGACGTTCCTCCGCCGGAGACACCGGGAGTAACGGATTTCTCCGAGATGCCCTATTTTATTGCCACCATGTCGCCAATCAATGTGACCCGCAACGGGGCATTATCAGGAGGTGCAATTAAAGAAAATAAAGAATTTGACTGCGAATCCTCAGATGTGGAAGGTTGCCCTCTTTCAGTGACGGCCCGCGGCGTTGTCTTCGGTGTAGCCCCGTATCCCTCTGTTACTACGGCTGAAGATACCGATGACGGCAGTACCGTAGAAAACGGTGACGGTGATGCGGCAACATCAGTCTTTCCGGCTTGGGTGGAGGAAAAATCCAATAATTATGGTAGTGTACGCAGGGGACAAACCTCCGACGGCAGCGGTACAGGTGAGTTCGGCAGTGATATAACCGGAATCACTCCCGACACCTTCTATTTCGTGCGCGCCTATGCCGTTCTCTCCAACGATATGGTAATTTATGGTCCTCAGAAGACATTCAAAACGGATGACGCCTGTTTTATCGCTACCGCTGCCTACGGTTCTCCGCTGGAATCTCAGGTATCGGTATTGCGTCAGTTCCGTGATCGATATCTGAAAACAAATGAGGCCGGCCGGAGCTTCGTGCGTATATACTACCACTGGTCACCCGAACTTGCTGATTTTATCAGTCAAAGTTCGCTTTTGAAATTTGCGGCGAGATTAGTCATGCTGCCATTGGTTGCGTTCAGCTACTTTATGGTGTATTTCTCCCTGCAGATGAAGATTATGCTTCTTCTTCTGCTGCTGGCCGGTGTCGCATATTTAACTCACCCAGCTGGCCGGATAAGAAACCCAGGACAGATTATTTGCCTGCAAAAAAAAGACAGAGAACAATCTGTAAAGTTCTAATTTATGCTCTCAAGGAGTAATAAACTCGTAAAAACCTGAATTTTCGGATGGCTAAGTAAAAAACTTCATATGCTAGGCGCACAAAATTTATATTATTTCGGCGTACTAGGGTACGTCGTAATGATAGAAATTTTGCAGCAACGACGCAGATGAAGAGTTTTTACGACGCCATCAAGGAGTAATAACGATACAAATGAAGCATTGCAGAAAAACCAATACCATTTTCAGAAGAAACTCAGCCGAGCACGGCTTCACCCTCATAGAGCTTTTGGTGGTCCTTATCATCATCGGAATACTTGCGGGGTATGTCGGCCCCAAAATCATGGGACGACCGGAAGAGGCCAAAAGAACGAAAGCGGCCATGCAGATAAAAGGGCTGGAGACCGCCCTGTATCTCTATAAACTTGATAATGGCACCTACCCCTCCACCGAACAGGGGCTGCAGGCCCTTGTTCAGGCACCGGAAAGCGGTAGGCTCCCTCCAAAATGGAGAGAAGGAGGATACCTGGAAAAAGCAAGTGTTCCGAAAGATCCCTGGTCCAATGAGTTTGTCTATTTTAGTCCCGGTGTCAACGCCGACTTTGATCTCAGCTCTTACGGACCGGACGGCGAGTCAGGCGGTGAAGAGGAAAACGCAGATATCAATAACTGGGAAATTGAGTAAGCAGGACAATAATCGGGTTGCTCTCCGCCGCGAATGCCCGGCGGTTTTTCCCGGCGGAGAGTCTGGTTTTACTTTGATGGAACTGATTATTGTCTGTATTCTGTCAGCACTCTTTCTCTCGGTAAGCATTCCAACATTAAGGAACAATCTGTTCACCAATGAGCTGGATTCCACGGCACGGAAAATTATCGGCACGGTTCAGGAACTACGAAATCTTGCCGTTCGGGAAAATGCAGCCTACCTCCTCCATTTCGACATGGATGAAAACAGGCTCTGGTATGAACTCGATGGCACTCTGAACGTTTTTGACGACGAGCCGAAAACAGGCTTCCGACTGCCGGAGAGTGTCCGTTTGAGCGATGTCCAGCCCTATTCCCAGGATAAGGAAAATCGAGACACGATTACTCTGTGGATCAGTAAACAGGGATATATGGATCAGACCGTTGTTCATTTACGTGATCAAGGCGGAGAAGTCCTTTCCCTATTCTTTTCACCCTTTTCCGGTTCGGCGAGAGTATATGAAGAATACCTTGAAGTCGAATAACGCAGGAGAAAAAAAGATAAACTCCGAATCGGGCTTTACTTTGCTGGAGGTGATGATTGCCGTTGCCATACTGGCGATAACACTGACGGTGCTTTTCGGCTCGCAATCACAGAGTCTGTCTTTGGCGACGGAGGCAAAGTTTAACACCAGAGCCACCTTCCTTCTGGAAGAGAAGCTTGCCGAACTGGAAGGAGGAATTCTGGAGATGTACGATGCTGAAGGCGATTTCAGTGACTATCCTCAATTTCGCTGGAAAATTGAAATTGACGATGCCTTTCTGACGGAATCGCAGATCCTCGAGAGCCTGGAAAGGCCTCTCAAACGGGTGACGCTGACGGTCCTTTGGGATGACAGCCCCTTCATTCATAGTGTCGATTACTATATCCTGGAAAGGAATGCATTTTGAAGAGTTTCAGGTCGCTGAGTAATGGCCCTGCAGGGTTTACCCTGGCTGAGTTGCTTATTGCCATTGTGATTTTCTCTGTGGTAATCAGCCTGACCTATGCAGCGTACAACTCGACGTTCAAGGTTATCAGCAATGCCGGTGCAAGCTCCAAATATGGGGAACGTGCCCGCATAACCCTGGAAAGATTCAGCCGGGACCTGGGCTCCTTTTACCTGGGAAGCAGCGGTGAGCTGATCGGAGAAACCAATACCTTTGGCCAATATCGGGGAGATACCCTGCATTTCACCTCAAGAGCTCATCTGGTGTTTAACAAGGATGAAGCTCCCCGAGGGTATGCTCTGATTTCCTATTCCGTGGTAGAAGAAGAGGATTCCAGTCGCCTGCGTCTCTTTCGGGCTGATGTTCCGGTATTGCCGGGTGTAGCGATTAATGAAGAGGAGCAGGGTTTTCTTCTCAGCGATGGGCTGCGTGAGGTAAGTTTCACCTATATTGACCAGGAAGGCAATGAATCAGATACCTGGTCCACCCAGGAAAGGCAGGCCAACGGTAACGGCGATGCACAGCTGCCGGCCGTGGTAAAGCTAAAAATAGGCTTTGCCGCTGAGGATGCTGAAGACGATGAAGACCTGATCTATTTTTCAACGGCAGTCGCCCTCCCCGGGGCAGGTAAAATATGATGCGCAGTATCTGGAGCATACCGCTTAACAACAGGGGAGTCGCCCTGCTGTTGGCCGTGACGGTGATCAGCCTTCTGATAGCCGTGACTGTGCAGTTCAGCAAGGATATGCGGCAGGAACTCATCAGCTCCGCAAATCTGCGGGAATCAGGAAAACTGGGAGTAATGGTGAAATCCGGTTATAATCTTGCTGTGGCCGTGCTGCAGCAGGATAGTAAAGAAAACCAATTTGATTCCTTCCATGACGGCTGGGCGGTCATGGGAACCGCTGATTTGGCCCAGCTTTATGGCGATGGAAAACTTGATATCATCATCAGCGATCTCAGCGGCAGACTGCAGATTAACAGTCTGGTTCAGGAAGGAGATGTTGGACAGAAAAACAGGCAAATCCTGAGGGCGCTGCTGGATTCCGGCAATTTGGGCGAGTTCAGTGAAGAAGAAACCAGTCTGATCATTAATGCCATTGTCGACTGGATAGATAAAAATGATGAAGAAAGCGGGCCCGAAGAGACTGAGAGCAGCTATTACCTCTACAGGGAACCGGCCTATTCCGCTCGAAACGGTCCCATGGAATTTATAGAAGAACTCCTGCTGATCCGAGGCGTTACCTCGGAATTGTTTTACGGCAATGAGGAATCTCCTGGACTGAAAGATCTGCTTACCGTGCATGGCGAAGATGGCAGAATAAATATCAATACGGCCCCGATTCCAATCCTCAAGGCATTGAGCGAGGTGAATGGTGGGACGCCTATGAACGATGAAATTGCTGAAACCCTGGTAACATATAGACAGAACAGCGAAAATCAAGATATGCTGCAGGAGGCTGGCTGGTATAAGAATATTCCTCTCGGAGGTGTAACTTTTGACGACAAAACATTAACCACCTCGAGCAGCTTTTTTCATGTGCTGAGCAGAGCGGAACACAATACCATGGCAAAATCTCTTGAAGCTGTCGTGCAACGGCAGCAGGGAAAGGATATTGCCATGCTCAGCAGAAAGGTGGAATAATAGAATGGCACAGAAACTTGTATCCATAGATATCCGTGAAGATGTTGTCTGCGGGGTGCTGCTGTCTGCAGGAGGCAATGCGGCAACCGTTATCGGCTGTGGTATGGCCGTGCGTAGCGAGGAGAACTCTCTGGGTGAATCGGTTGCCGAAGTACTCAATCATCTGGGGTATAGTAATGAGCCCTGCAGGGTTTCCCTTGGTGCTGAAAATTTCTTCTACCGGAATCTTTCATTTCCCTTTCACGATAAGAGAAAAATTGACAGGATTCTACCGATTGAGCTTGAAGATACTGCCGTCGTAAACATGGGAAATGTATTGGTAGACAGTCTGGTTACCGGCAAAAAAGGGACACATTCTGCGGTGGTGGCGGCAATGATCGACAGAAATCTGCTGCAGCGGTATCTGGCGGAGCTGGCGGAGCTGCAGCTTGACCCGGAAATTGTTGCCATCTCCAATGTGCAGACGGCTTTACAGCTTTCCAAAAATCAGCCCCGATCACGATTCGTCCTGCTTGACGCCGGTTGTAGGAGGACAACCTTGTACGTTATGGTCGATGGGCGAATGCGGCTTATTCGCACCATGGTTTTTGAAAACGGCGACGGGGCGAATTTTCGTATAGACAGGAATTCCCAGCAGGTGTTTGCCGAAAAGCCTGAAAAAATTGGGCAGACCTTCGGCATGTTGTGCAAAGAAATACGGCATACACTCTACACCCTTGATGATCTCGACTCCGATACCCCGCTTTTTCTCACAGGCGCCCTTGCCGATGTTCCGGAGAGCAGGCGACGTATCGGTGAGAATCTCGGATGTGAGGTGCTTCCCTGTGATCTTATCCGTCCGCCTGTCAGCTTAAGCCGGGAGTGCGGGGTATGGAGAGGAGAGCTGATGACGGCTGCTCTTGCCCTGGGGATCCGTTCAGGAAGGAAGCAGGCGGGTTTTAATTTTCGCAAAGATGTATTTTCCAGAAAAGCGTCATACCGGAAATATCGTAAGCTAGTTCCGCGTCTGGGGCTACCCCTGCTGGTCATCGTTATGGTTGCGATAGGATATCTCTGGAACGATTATAATCTGCGGGAGAAAAGATTGCTGGACCTGAAGGAACGTGGAGAAAAAATATTTGCAGCAAGCATGCCGGAGGTTACCCGAATCGTCGACCCGGTCAGGCAGCTCCAGGTTGAAATCACGGAAATGAAGAAAGGAATGCTGGGAGACGCTAAACTTGAGTCTGATTTGAAAGTGCTTGATCTGATGGCGGAAATATCAGTCCGCATTCCACAATCCACTAATGTACATGTGGTAAGAATGGTCGCCGACGGCAACAGTGTTCTGCTGCGCGGGCTGACCGACAATTTTAACAGTGTGGATAGCTTGAAAAGAGTACTCGAGAGATCAAGCTATTTTAGCAGCGTCACCATCAGTTCAGCCAATCTGGCAGCCCAGAGCTCGGATATTCGCTTTGAGCTCAGGCTGGAGTTAAGGAGGGGCTGATATGATAGGGAAATATATTGGTGGATTGCGGGATAAATCAGGTTTTGACAAACTTGAGAGGCGGGAGAGGCTGGTAATAGTCATTGGTCTTGTCTTTCTGATCTCTTTTGTTGTGCTTCAATTTGGTGTCGGGCCTTACCTTGAGGCCTCCAGGCAGCTCGATACCTCAATAGAGAAAAGACGCTCAGATATCGCCGAGCTCCAGGTTCTGCAGCAGGAATACCGCAAACTGCAGGCTGAAGCCGGAGGCATAAAAGAGCAGTTGAGCAAGAGAGCACCGGATTTTTCTTTATTCTCTTTTCTGGACAGACAGGCAACAGATGCAGGAGTAAAAGAATTTATAGCCTACATGAAACCGTCGACCTCGGAAGAAGAAGGTGAATTGATCGAGTCGCTGGTGGAGATGAAGCTGCAACAGATTTCTCTGGAAAAGCTTGTTACTTTTTTAGAGTTGGTTGAATCACCCGAACAGGTTGTTTCAATTAAAAGAATTTCGATCCAGGAGAGTGGTAGGGAGAGTGGGCTTCTCGATGTTATAATCCAGATAGTGACCTTTGTGGATAATGGTTAATATGACGAGTTCGAAGAAAGA
This sequence comes from Desulfobulbaceae bacterium, assembly GCA_016278675.1. Lineage (GTDB taxonomy): Bacteria > Desulfobacterota > Desulfobulbia > Desulfobulbales > Desulfocapsaceae > Desulfopila_A. The sequence continues at coordinate 23,028 of JADQBJ010000012.1, forward strand.
GATAGCATATTGGTTGTCGCTGGTTCTCTATGGCATACTCCTTGTCGGTCTGCTTCTCTATCTGCGTTTTCCCGGAGGGAAATTCCGGCAGTTCAGCTGCGATTTGATAGAAAAGAGAATTCCCGGTGTGACCTGTTCTATCGGAAGCACCGGTTATGGCTTTCCCCTGAAGATCCTGTACGGGGATGTGCAGCTGAGCGACGCAGTAAATTCCGAGGTGAAGTTTTTTGAGGATTCGCTCCTGGTAATCGAGCCTGTCTGGCGAAATCCGACCCGCGCCATCTCTCTGCAAAGCAATGCCTTTGGCGGCAGTCACAGTGGCTTGTTGGTGATTGAAGACGAGAACGATACCATTGAATTGAGAGATCTGCGAATAAGCAATCTTGATTTAGGAAAACTGCAGTTTTTGCAGGGAAAGCTGGATAGAAACCTTACAGGACTGCTTGAGGCGCAAGTTTCATCTGTCCTCGAAGCACAAGGTTTTACCATTGTGACAGCCCAGGGAAGCATTGGTGTCAGCGAAGGAACCCTGGAATTGAAAAAACCGATATTGGAACTTACCACATTTGAAATTCAAGAGAGTTCCTTCGATTTCGATATGAAGGGGAAAGAACTAAAGATTTCCAATGGGGAAGTTACAAACCCGAAACTTAAGGTAAATTTTGCCGGTGAAATGACTCTGGCTGAGCCGATACTCGCAGGAACGATCAGTCTTCAGGGTGGCATAACTCCGCAGGCCCATTTATTTCAGGGCAAGAGAGAACTGAAAACAATCGTTACCCGAATGCAAAGGCGTTATGGTGATGTATCGCTTCCCTTCAGGATTGACGGGACAATAGGCAGGCCGACATTTGTGTTTGAAAGATGAGCAGCCCCGGAATTATATAGGAAATGCTAAAAAATATTACAAGAATACTCCCGTTTTTTATAGTAACTCTGCTGAGCATTGGCGCTGTAGAGCTGTTCTACGGGGTGGTGGAGCACTATCTGCTGCCCGAGGATAGAAAAACCGCGCAGAGAGCTATTGAGCAGGACATAGCGTCACAACCCGCGGAAAAACTGGAAAAACATACCAATTACGACGTCATTCTGCAGAGAAATCTTTTCCAGTCCTATGCTCCGGAAGAGGTGAAGCCGGCTCCTGTTACGGAAAATCCCCTTGAAGGGCTTGAAGCCACCAGCCTTGAACTGGTGCTTATGGGGACGGTAAGCGGAACCGACAATAGCGGCAGAGCTATTATCCTGAACAAAAAAAACAACGAGCAGGATATTTACTATAGGGGTGATGTCGTCGAGGACGCAGAAATTAAGGAAATTCTTCGCGGCAAGGTTATTTTGAGCTATCAGGGAAAGGATGAGGTACTGGATATGAGCGAAGCGGCCAGTATGAGGCCGCCGGCTGCTGTTGCTCCCACTCCGGAGAGGGGACGGATGGTGATGCCGCAGGATCCTTCTTCTCCTCGTAGAAGGGTGGTGCCCTCCGATTTGCAAAGCAGGGATTTTGCAACCGATCAAAACAGTGAGGAAGAGATGAATGGCGGACCCGAGGATTTCGGAGGTGAAATTCCCGAAGAAACCGGAATCGGCCAACCTGATGAGAGCGTGATGGAAACAGGGGAGCAGCAGGATATACCCGAGTCTGTTGATGGTGCAGAACAGGTTTATGAAGAAAGCAACCCCAATACGTTAGTAGAAGATCCGGTAAACTGAGCTGAATAGTCTTCACCGCAGTTCTTTCTCCCTAAAAACGCAAGAAAAAATTTTCTGGAACCACTTGCGCGGTAAACGACAATGTGAGACAATGGAGCCGACACATAGTATTATCCATGGTGAGAAGATCTTCGTGCCCGGTACTGGCACCCAAGAATCGCTTACCTCTTTGAGGGCGTAATTTCCAAGCCCATCGCACGGACCATTTACACGATTTATTATAGAGGATTCTAAACGAGATGCAGATAAGACCGTCTGGTAGAATATTGATCTTGCTTGTCCTGATTGTGCCGCTGCTGTTATACAGCAGGGCGGGGGCTGCCCCCGAGGAATCCGCCGAGAGAGGCCAGAGGTTTATCACTATAGATTTCGAAAACGTTGACATTAATTTATTCATAAAATATATCAGCGAGTTAACCGGGAAGAACTTTATCGTCGATAAGACAGTAAAGGGGAATGTCACCATAATTTCTCCCACAAAAATTTCGGAAGACGAAGCTTACAGGGTTTTTGAATCGGTTCTTGACGTTCATGGCTATACAACCGTGCAGTCGGGGCCGGTCATCAAGATCATTCCGGCGGTCAGGGCACGCTCTGAAAATATCCGGACATTCCGTTCCGGCGAAGCACAATTTCCAGAAGATCAGATAGTAACGCAACTGATACCGCTAAAGCATACATCGCCCAATGAAATTAAACAGATACTGGCTCCACTGGTCTCCAAGACCTCGGTAATGATTGCACATACCCAATCCGGTATTCTTATCGTTACCGAAACGCTTTCCAATATACAGCGCCTCATCGCTATCATTGAGGCAATCGATGTAGCCTACACCGGTGAGGACATAGCTGTTCTGCCGCTGCAATATGCTTCTTCCGAAGCGGTCAGCCAAGTGCTGAATTCGTTGTTTCAGCAGCAGGCCCGGTCGGCACAGCAGCAGGGCGCGAGAGTGGAGATACCTATCAAGATTGTTCCCTATGATCGGATAAATGCGATCATTGTGGTGGCAACACCTTCCGATATAGAGCGTGTCAACCGCCTGGTAAAGACTCTTGATTCAGAGATGCAAAGAGACAGCGGCAATATTCACGTTCATTATCTTCAGCATGCCAATGCGGAGGAAATGACCACTGTCCTTAATTTTCTGCCGACGGCGGCTGCCACCGAGGATGGACAGGGCCGGGCTCCGGCAATTTCCGGAGATGTCAAGATCATGCCCGATGTGGCGACGAACTCTCTTATTATCAATGCTTCACGCAGCGAGTACAATACCCTCTCCGAGGTTATCGGCAAGCTCGATATTCCCAGACGTATGGTCTATCTGGAAGCCCTTATCCTTGAAGTGAACACCACTAAAAACTTTGAAGTTGGTGTGGAGTGGGCTTTGGGAGGAAATTACTCCGATGAGACCGGTACCGTGGTCAGTGGATTCAGCAGTAGTCCTCCTTTTGGTCTGCTCGGAGGAGTTGGTGAGTCATCTCCGCCAAGCGCCACAGGGCTCACATTTGGTCTGATTAAGCAGGGAATCAAAATAGGCGGTATCACCTTTCCCAATATCGGTGCCGTCCTTCGGGCATATAGAAATGATTCTGATATCAACATAGTTTCCACTCCGCAAATTTTGACAACGGACAATACCGAAGCGAAAATAAGTGTTGGTGAAAACCGACCCTATATCACCAGCAGGAATACCACGGAAAGTCAGCAGGATTATACCAACTATGAATACCGTGACGTTTCGACGACCTTGACTATTACCCCGCAAATCAATCAAGCGGAAACACTTCGTCTGGAAATTGCCACGGAAGTGATCAAGCTGCAATCTGCTGAAGATGATACCCCCACCACCTTTAAGCGCACTGCCAATACCACTGTCATAGTTAAAAATAATGAAACTGTGGTAATAGGCGGTATTATCGGAGAGGACAGCACCAACTCCGCCACCAAGGTGCCTCTTCTGGGCGATATTCCTTTGCTGGGTCGATTGTTTCGCAGCAATACCGATTCAGGGACGCGTACCAATATGTTCATCTTCATTACTCCGCGCATTATCAAGAATCCGGCGGATCTGGCAGGTGTGACCTTGAAGAAGGAAGAGCAGATGGGTGATGCCATGCCGCAGATAAAGAAAGAACTCTTCCGCGAGGCGAATGCCACCCATGCCGTTCGGCTAGCTGAATTGGGCTTTGAAAAGATGAAGGCCGGGTTGAATACCGAGGCCAGGCAATATTTCCTTGAGGCGCTTGATATCGATCCGAATCATCCTTACGCTCTGTACAATCTTGGCGTGATCAACGAGCAGGAGGGCAACGAGCAGGAAGCTGCCAAGAATTATCAAAAAGTCATATTGACGGGAACCAGCATGACCGCGGTCAATGCTACGGACCCGAGTAAGGTCGGAGTTCCACTGATTCAGCTTGCCCGGGAAAGGCTCGAGGAAATGCGGAAAATCAAGACCGAACCGGAATCGTTATTCGAAGAGAACCAAGGAAGATAGAAAGTATATATGATACGACCTGAAGAAATAGCAATAGAGGAAAAAGTCAGTCATCCGCCAATCAAAACTCTTGCGGATATCCTCATAGAACAGGTGGGCCTCACTCCCGCCCAGATCGCCGGGGCTGCCGAAGTTCAGGAGGAAACCGGCGAAGATCTCGGCCAGATCCTGTTGAAGCAGAAGGCCATTGATGAAATCGAATTGCTCAGAGCCCAGGGGGCGCTGTTCGGTCTGGATGTCAAAACATCCCTGCCCGCGGATATACACACCGAATTCACCTCGGATGTGTCCATAGGGTTTCTCAAGGCCAACCGGATAGTGCCGGTTCAGACAGAAGAAGATCTCTTTTTTGCAGTTAACGATCCATATGTCTTTCAACCTCTCGACGATCTTCGCAAGGTATTATCCCTGGAAACGGCGCGTTGTGTGCTCTGTCCCAATGCAGCCATTGTCAGCGCCATAAATTTTGCCTACGATATGACCAGGGACAGTGCCGAAGAGGTGATGCAGGGTATGGATGAGGAAGATGCCGAGGCTCTGTTCTCCGAGATCGAAGAGACCGGCGACCTGCTGGACGATACCAGCGATGCGCCGGTCATCAGATTGGTGAACCTGATGTTTGCCCAGGCTGTGCGGGATAATGCCTCGGATATTCATATCGAGCCCTACCAGAACAGCCTGAAGATCCGGCAGCGGCTTGACGGTATCCTTTATGATATGCTTTCTCCGCCAAAGCATGTGCAGTCGGCCCTGATATCCCGCATCAAGATCATGGCGAAATTGAATATTGCCGAAAAGCGCCTTCCCCAGGATGGCAGGATAGAGTTGAAAATCGCCAATAAGGAAATTGATGTCCGCGTGTCAACCCTGCCCACCGCCTTTGGTGAAAGGGTGGTGCTGCGGCTTCTCGATAAATCATCCATTCTCATCAGCCTGACCGATCTCGGCATGCCCAGGGACAGACTGGATAAATTCTCTTCCGAGATAAGGGCGGCCAACGGCATCATCCTGGTAACCGGGCCGACAGGCTCGGGAAAGACAACCACACTATATGCGGCGCTCACAACCATTAACAGTACCGATGTCAATATTATCACCGTCGAAGATCCTGTGGAATATCGGATTAGCGGGATCGGGCAGGTCCAGATCAATCCCAAGATAAACTTGACCTTTGCCTCGGGACTTCGGTCCATAGTTCGTCAGGATCCCGATGTCATCCTGGTCGGTGAGATCCGTGATACCGAGACCGCCGAAATTGCCATTCAGTCGGCGCTGACGGGACACCTGGTTTTTTCCACCCTGCATACCAACGATTCCGCAAGCGCCGTCACCCGGCTTCGGGATATGGGAATCGAGCCTTTTCTCATCTCTTCATCCGTCAACGCCATTCTGGCCCAGCGGCTGGTTAGAATTATCTGCAGCGATTGCCGGGAAGAGTATATCCCCGAGGCAGAAGAGCTGAAAAAGCTCGGTGTCGCTCCCGATGAGGCAGTTGGCAAAAAGGTCTACCGGGGACGAGGCTGCGGCAAATGTCATCATACCGGCTACCGCGGCAGGTGCGGTATCTTTGAATTGATGCTGCTCGACAAGGAAATGAAAAATACCATCCTTAAAACCTCCGATTCCAATACCATCAAAAGACTCGCCGTGGAAAAAGGCATGACCACCCTGCGCCAGGATGGAGTCCAGAAAATATTCGACGGAGTGACCACTATCGAGGAAGTATACCGGGTGGCCCACGAGTAACCTTCCAGATACCTCCAGAGCTTCAGACTAATCTGCTAATCCGCCACGGTATGACGACAGAGCTTTCACCACCTGCGGAGCGTGTGAATAAATGAAATATATACTAGTAAATGCTGTCACCCTGCTGATTATCTGCTGTCTTCCATTGTGCTCTTTTGCCGCAGATTCGCAGGAAAAACATGCCCGGGAGTCATGCCTTGCTGAAATGATTCTCACCGCCCCTGACGATATGACGGCAGGTGAGATGCGTTCACGCTGTCAGGAGCAGGCGGCGGGTACCGATGCCGCAGTCGGGGATGGAGATGCCGGAGAGATAAATGCCGTTGAGCGCAGGTTGTCCGTTGATGAGCTTAACATTTTAAGGCCTTTCACGATCATGGCCCATCGGCAGAATTATTTTCTTCTGGCCGGCCATAATTTTCAAGGATACTCCGAAGCAGGGTATCCTAATGCGGGCGATGAGGATTTCTCTTTCAAAAATACGGAAACACATTTTCAGCTGAGTATTAAAACACCGCTTGCTGCAGATCTTTTCGACAGGAATGTTAATGTCTTTGCCGCTTATACCTTACGCTCGTTCTGGCAGCTTTATAATGGAGACGCCTCTTCACCCTTCAGGGAAACCAATCATGAACCGGAATTGTGGCTGCAGGCCCATCCCGATTTCGAGATATTCGGGTTCAGCAATACCGCAGACGTCTTTGGTATTGTGCATCAGTCTAATGGACAGTCGGGGAGACTTTCCCGCAGCTGGAATAGAATCTATGCCGATTTTATTTTCCACAGAGGTGATTTCGCCGTTTCAATAAAGCCCTGGATCAGACTTGAAGAAGATGAAGATGATGACGATAATCCTGATATTACCGATTATCTCGGGCATGGAGAACTGAGACTTGCCTATCGTCTTAATGACCAAACCTTCACGCTGATGAGCAGAAACAACCTCGAGTCCGGTTTCTCTAAAGGATCTTTGCAGTTGGGCTGGAGTTTTCCCCTGTTCGACTACCCCTTCATCAGAGGCTATATCCAGTACTTTTCCGGATATGGTGAAAGCCTGATCGATTACGATAATTACGTCAACAGGATAGGTGTCGGCATCCTGCTCACCGATCTTCTCTGAAATGCTTGATCTTCTCGGCCTCCTCACGGCGGTTATGCAGCAGGATCATTCCTGAGGCAGCAAGCGAAATGAGAAAAACCGCGCAGCCGGCGACGGTATACGCAAAAACGATGCCCCATATGTCCATACTGACACCGGAAATCACAGCACCTGTGAATACGCCGATACTCATGGCGAAGCTGAAGACACCCATCATGGTACCGTGACCGTAATGTTCCTTGGCCTCGATTGAGGCATAGGCGCCAAGGACGGCCCATACGGCGGCTTCTTCGGCACCGAGAAGCAGATACAGGAAGAGCATTTTGGGAAAGGTGTCCATCCAGGGAATGAAAAGAACAGTCACAGCCAGACAGCAACTGCCGACAGCCAGAATGATGAGTTTGTTGAATCGATCGGAAAGCTTGCCGAAGGGCACTTGCAGCATGGCGTTTATCAGGGTTCTTCCGGCAATGACAATACCTATCTGCAAGCCGCTGCTGTTGCCCCATCCGGCCATGAGCAGAGGGAGAAAGGCCATGGTGGGTACCATGATAATCATGGTGCCGTAGCGGGCCAGAAGAATTCCGCCGGTTTTTAAACTGCCTGCCATTTTTTTGAAGCTCTGCAGCATCCCCGCAACATGGCGTGTGTCTGAAGGAACATGCGGTGGCATGTAGGAAAGAACCAGAAGAAAAGCTATAAGACTCAGGACCGCCATGAGGTGAAATACCGCTGCGAATCCAGCGGCATCGTAAATCAGACCGCCGATAATGGGGCCGCAGCCGATTCCGGAGAAAATGGCTATATTGAGATAACTCATATAGCGTCCCTCTTCGCCGCGGGGGGCGAGCAGGCTGAGGTAGGCCATTGCTATGGGAACTATCATGGCGGAACCGACACCGTGAAAACTGCGGATGGTAATGAGCTGACCGATATTCTCGGCCTGCGGAATCAAGAGTCCGACGATTCCATAGATGAGGAGTCCGGTGGCGAGAAAACTTTTACGGCCCCAGCGGTCCGAGAGATTGCCCACCAGCGGAAGCAGCAAACCCCGGGTCATTGAAAATGCCGCTATTATCATGCCCAGGGAAAATCCGCCGGCCCCGAGTTCTCCAGCAAATACCGGCATTATGGGAACAATGATGCCGATACCGAGAAAAGCGATAAAAACCGAGAGCAGCAGGGTGATGAGGGTATTGTTTTTCATCCGCACTGCGCTGCAGTTCTTCTGGATATTATCGGTTCGGCAGGAAGAATCATTTCGGGATAAAGGCGATGGGGAATTTTCAAAATACAATCCGTGCTTGGCTTTCTTTCAGATACACCATAAGTGCAGTGTGCAAAAATAACAGGGGTGTTAGGTTCAGTTTTTAGTATCTCACTCTCCAAAAGCTGTCATCAAAAACAAGAAAATGGAAACTATATTAAAAACCAGCAGGTTGACTGCTGCCAAGGTTCTTATACCCCGCAAGGGATACAGAGTCCCGGCCGGTATACCGGCTTTCCACGGTTGGTAACTATTCAGCAAAGAGCTGAAAACAGCAGTTTAACTTGAACTGGAAGAACGGCTTTCGCTCATCTATAGGGAATAATCGGGCAGTAAGGGAAAGCAGGCCTTTACCTCTTCAGGTATGACGCAGGGGCGGCCCCCGGAGTTCACATGAACCCAGTCGGTTTGGCCCCGTGCCAGCACCGTACCATCCTTTTTGTTGAGGAACTGATATTTGCGAAGGGAGCGGACCTTGCGGAAATCCACAACCCAGGTGACGGCAACTATTCGATCACCGGTAAAAGCCGGTCTAAGATAATCAATGGCGTGCGAGCGCACTATCCAGCTGCATCCTCTTTCTTCGATTGCGGCAGTGCCGCCGCAAACCTCTGAATGACGCACGGCAACATCCTGCATCCACTGGATGTAGACGACGTTATTGACGTGCCCGTTTTGGTCGATGGTCTCCGGGGTTACGGTGAATTCGTGACAAAACGGTGCATCTGTATGAGTAGAACTGCTGCCTGTTTTCATGGTTCGATGATCCAATTTTTATCTGACTACCCTGAAAATCGGATAAAGCACACACCTTAAGCCAGAGACACGACTCTATG
>JADQBJ010000061.1:0-3164 GCA_016278675.1 Desulfobulbaceae bacterium
CAAATGATCATCATTTCAATAGGATAGCTCAACTCGCAGCATAACAGGAATAGTCTCAAGTTGCTTAATCTTTCTTCGGCATAAAATAGCCAAAAGAAATCTCTTCCCCTTATATAGTTCGTTATTGCCCAAGATAATCGAGATTATTGAAACTAAATAGTGGTCTCGTGAGCAATAAAGTGTATGATGAGCACGATACAAAACCCAACCTACAACTGCGTATTATCACCACGGTATCTGCTGTCTGTTTCGAAATAATCCTCCGCTGACGCTACACTCTTCAGTTGTCGCTAGCCAGACGACAGAGTCGGCACCCTCGTCAGGGGACCGCGGTGCATTCTTTCCGCCCATGGCCGTTCGTACCCAGCCGGGATCAATCGCGTTCACCGTGATGCCGGTTCCCTGCAGATCTGCGGCCAGGCATCTTGTCAGGGCATTCAGGCCGTTTTTGGAGATGGCGTAGGCCGGCGTACTGCCGTCGAGATTCTCCGGCAATCCGAGGCCGCTGGTGACATTGACGATACGTCCGCCCCCCTCCTCCCTAATGAGCGGGATGAAGGCGTTGCACATGCGCCAGGGGCCGATTAGATTAACATTTAAGGTGTACTCGACTTCGGCAATGGCAACGTTGCGGGCTCGTTGCCAGGTGTCGTAGTTGGCTCCCGCGTTGTTGATCAGAATATCGAGATTGTGGTATTTGCCGCACACATATTCGGCAAGCTCCGCCACACTCCCGTTATCGCTCACCTCCAGCGGATGGAAGTCGAGAAGAGCGGCGAAGGGAGACAGCTCCCTCAGGGTCTGCTGGCCGTCGTGGGGGTTCCGACAGGTAAAGATCGTCCGTATACCGTTCAGGCAAAGCTGCTTGACGACGGCAAAACCTATTCCTCTGCTGCCGCCAGTAACCAGAGCCAGTTTGGGCTTCGACATGGTCCACCTCATCAATCGATATCTATAGTGGGCAATTTGCACAATCTATTGCAGTAATAATACCACACGAGGACGCTATTGTGGAGGGGGGTGAGCTGAGGAATGTCCGGGTGGCGATACCATACGGAGCAACTATAACCTATCAGTCCTATCCAATCCGCTTAGGCGAAAGATCAGATATAAAGAAAGTGACCTTGTCCCAAACTGCCAGGAGAAATAGGCATGGAATCAGGTAATATATCAACGAACTACGAAAAGCTATTCCTTTACTTGGCAATAGAAAGATCGACAGCTATTGGTCAGTACTGAGCGAGTGGAGTGTAATAGAAGTTAAAGAAGCAGCGAACACATTGTATGGTTTGTCTTTAACTTTAATAGTTCCAAAGGGGCTCTTCCGGAATCCATTTTCATCTCGAAGCTTTGCCACTGCAGCTCATCTTCTTTTGTTTCATTCCTGTTCTCTTTAATTGTCAAGCTCCTTTACTGTGCGAATCCTTGGTGGTCATCAACATCGCACGAATGCGATCAATGTGGACTTGAGAATCTTTAGCCCGCTGAGAAAGCGATGCAGGGGCTTTGCTGCCCTGACTCTTGCCCATGGTTACAAGCAGGTTCTGACGTTCTTCAAACATTCGTAGCGCAACCCAGAGAGTTTCCTCAATTTTCGCGGTTTGTTCGGCGAGGAGCACATCGGAGGTAAAGGCGTGGCCGGTATGGCATCGGTATCTTATAAGATCTCCTTTCGTAATACGCCACAAGACCCCACTGCATTCCGGACAATTGAAAGGCGCCTGATCGCCAAGCGCGTTGACCGAAGGCAAATCACTTAACACTCGCCGAGCGATTTTCGCCTCGATAGCGATGTCTTTTGGAACCTTCCTGCTCTTGGGAAGTTTGCTGCGCAAAATATTCGATAGAAGTACCCCCATTTCAGCAATCGGCACACAGTGGTCAACTCCAACATTCGATATTACCGATTGAGGCATGTCTGGATAAGCCGCATCTTGTGGGTCCTGGGCGATACATACTCCTCCACATCTTTTGATAGCCATCATGCCACTGGTTCCGTCGTCCAGATACCCTGTAAGGATAATGCCTATTACCCGGTTGCCGTAAGCGACCGCGGCTGAGCGGAATAAAGGATCGATCGCCGGCCGGGACCGATTTTCCCGGGCTCCCTTGGTGACCAGGATCTTGCCCTCGCCAATAAGCATGTGCTGATCTGAAGGAGCAAGATAAAGACTACTGTTTTTGAATTCTTGACCATCTTGGGCGTGATCACATACAAGCGCACCACTTGAATTCAAGGCCTTAATCAGAGGTTCTCCAGTGGTGTCTGCACTCATGTGGTTGACTATGAAAATGGAGGCGGGAACATCTTCTGGAAACTGCGCAACCAGTTTTGTCAATGCTTCCATCCCACCGGCGGAAGAGCCAATGACAATGAGCCTTGAATTGTTGCTGTGATTCATTTGGTACCTCCCTTCAATAGGGTCAGCGTATTATCTTATCTAGACAACACCGCAATGACTTTTATATTGTTTACCGATCTACAATAAAGCAGCAGGTAAGGCCTGGATCATGTTTACAATCTTGAGCATTTGTCAGGGTCATTATCAAGCTGATAATAAAAGATATTAACCATTTTAAATAAAATTGACACTTAAGGGTTTTTCAAGTGATTTGGCCGAGAAATAGTAACTACTGTAGCTTACATTATTTCTTTGTTGAGATTGTCAGATCGATGATCTACACTAGATTTACCTTATCATTAAATTGAGATAGACTTTCAGGAACATCTCAACCTTTCACCTTGAGCATCAGCTGGAACATTGTTTCCTAACTACACCAAAAATGTTTTAGGAAACTATATGTTGTCTAACAAAGCATGGTTTGCAGGCCGATCGAGATTGATGGACAGAAACTCCTACTCCATACACCCAAAGTGGTAGGGAGCAGGAGATTGTCTTCATTCCTAAGAAATTGAGTACCCGCCTGCTGAATTACGTCCGGGACACTTCTATTCCTTTGAACCAATTAATTTTCCCAATCACCTATGCTGGTGCCAGAAAAATAGTTTTAAAAGTAGGAAATATGGTCGGTATCAAATTGCGTCCCCATGACCTTCGTCGCCATGCGGCTACATTCGCCTCAAGATCAGGAGTTCCTATCGAGATAGTCAGCATTATGTTTCCTTCCTTATTATGTTGCCGGAAAGGAATATAAGCATTATC
>JADQBJ010000007.1:0-176339 GCA_016278675.1 Desulfobulbaceae bacterium
TCCTAAAAACGCCTTAATCTGAGGAAAAATTGCAATTCTCCGACACACTCCTAGAGGAGATATTTAATCGCCGCAAATCCTCCAATCAGCAGCACCAGGAAAACAACCGAGAGAATATTGAAGTAGCGGTCTATATACACTTTTACCGATGCACCAAGATAATAGATAAAAATGGCAACCAGGAAAAATCTGGCGGACCGGGCCAGCAGCGAAACCAGCATAAACCTGAGAAAGTCCAGCTCGAACGCTCCGGCGGTGATGGTGAAAAGCTTATAGGGCAATGGGGTAAAGCCGGCTGCGAAAATTGCCAGGACATCATACTCTTTATAGAGAAACTGCACCTCATCATATTTATTGGCAAGGCCATACCAGTCAATGATCGGCCGACCGACACCCTCCATGGCCCACATGCCAAGACCATAGCCGAAGGCGCCGCCCAAAACTGAACCGACCGCACAGATTGCCGCATATTTGAGAGATTTCTTTGGCAATGCTATGCAGAGCGCTATCAGAAAGACGTCAGGCGGCAGAGGGAAAAAGGAGGATTCGACAAAGGCAATGGCAAACAGCACATAGACGCCGTAGGGCCCCTCCAACCACTCCATACAGACATCATACAACCGTCTCAAAACCCCTCTGCTTCTCATCTCAATCCGACCAGCCATATTTTCCTATCAAATCAACAAAACGAACCTTGTCCCGACGTTCTATCTTGATTCCGTCTTCATTTTTGGTAAGAAGCTGAAGTTCCTGGACATCCTGGTTGCCCACGGGGATCACCATCCTGCCGGAGTCCGCCAGCTGATCGACTAAAGGTGATGGAATCTCGGGACCTCCGGCAGTTATGATGATGGCATCGTAGGGTCCGTTCTCCGGCCATCCCATGGTGCCGTCGTCCAGCTTGGCGATAATGTTGTAATAGCGCAGAGTATCGAAGACCTTGCGGGCGGAGGCGAGAAGCTGATTGATCCTCTCAACCGTATAGACGCGGGCGCACATTCGTGACAAAACAGCAGCCTGGTATCCCGATCCCGTTCCGACTTCAAGCACTTTTTCCGTACCGGAAAGACCCAGCATCTGCGTCATCAGGGCCACGATATAAGGCTGGGAGATGGTCTGTCCTGCAGAGATAGGCAGGGGATAGTCACCGTATGCCCGCGCCCGCATGGCATCTTCAACAAACAGATGCCGCGGCACATCACTCATGGCCTGCAGGGTCGGTGCATCGGTAATTCCTCGGGAGACCAGCTGTTCCTGCACCATACGCTGGCGGATGGTACCATAACAGTCAATCACTCGGTTTTCTCTTGCGGGGAATAGGTATCGGACCAATCAAATTCATCTGTCCCGAATTCCCTGAATTCACAGGATTGCACGATATCGTTGCTCAGAACAATTAATATCCTCTCTTGTCCCTTGCCTTCGAAATAACCACCGGCAAGTGGGACTCTCTGAAGATCAGAGGTCATTTCCTCAATATAGATCCACTCTTCTTCGCCGCTCGGCAACCGCCGTTGAATATCAGGTTCACCGAGGTAGGTGAGAACGTCTTGACGGGTTGAAGTGCCGGCCTCGATAAGAACGGCATCGGAAGCCAGATGACGCACGGGCTTGTTGTAGCATCCAGTGGTGAACAGCAAAAGTCCAAGGGTGAAGATAATTGCGAATCGCGGGACAAAAGGCATATCGTACTCCAGACGAGTTTTCATGAAATCTATATACTCCTCCAGCTCTATAAACTGAAGGACCTTCTTTTTCAACCTCTAAAAGCAAAAAATGGGAGAGAACATTTCGCTCTCTCCCACTGTCTTCACCTCTTATCTGACTTTGCCGACTGAAATTTCCGCAGCCGCTTATGCCTTGGTGACACGTCCGAGGATTCTGTAGTTCCGCTCCACCATTTCAAGATGGTTGACGTAAAGACCGGCCTGGATCATGGCATTGTCATATATCTGTCCGGCCACCTCCCGAGCGAAATCCTCGTCTTCCTTAATGAGCGCGGCAAGACGCCTGATCAATGGATTGGCTGGATTTATTTCCAGATTTTTCTTACTTTTTTCTTCGGGAACGCCTTTCTCCCGGCGGCTCATGGCAATCACTCTCTCCATGGAGGAGCTCATGTGCCCGTCTGGATTGACGATCATGGCCGGGGAGTCCACAAGTCTCCTGGAGAAAATGACATCGGCAACCTTATCTTCCAGGGCCTTCTTCAGCCAGCTCAACAGTGACTCTTTCTGTTCCTTGTCAAGGCTTGCTTCGTCTTCCGGCTTTTCCTCAGCATCTGCTTCCGTTCCCTTCGGCAGGGAAAGATCGGCCCGGTCGGCGGAGACCAGCTTTTTGCCCTCAAACTCACCCAGGTGGCTCAAGACAAAGTCATCGATGGGCTCCATGGTGTAGAGGATTTCGATGTCGTTCTTGGTGAACATCTCGACATACGGCCCTGATTCGATTGCCGTTCTCGAAGGACCGTTAATATAATAAATCTCTTCCTGGTCCGGGTTCATTCGCGCCAGATAATCGGCAAGCCCGATGGGTTTGCCTGCCTCGGATTTGGAAGATTCAAAACGAATGAGTCTGGACAGCTCCTTCTGGAATTCATAATCGCTGGTGGCTCCTTCCTTGAAATAGATGCCGAAGGTATTCCAGAACTCAAGGTACTTTTCAGGATCTTTTTTGGCCTCCTCATCCATATACTTGAGGAAACGTTTGGTTATCACCTTACGCAGCTTGGAAACCAGGGCATTATCCTGCAATGCCTGTCGGGAGATATTGAGCGGCAGATCCTCACTGTCGACCACCCCCTTGAGGAAGCGGAGCCATTCGGGCAGGATGTTTTCGGAGTGCTGATCAATTAGAATCCGTTGACAATAGAGGTTCACCCCCGGATCGACACGGCCGAATCCCATAATTTCAAAATTTTCTTTGGGAACAAAGAGCAGGGCATTGATCGCCAGAGGTGCATCGGCTGAAAAATGGAGACGGTAAGTCGGTTCGTCAAAGGCATTGGCAATGAACTTGTAAAACTCGGTATATTCCTCCTCCTTAATCTCCGCTTTATTGCGCATCCACAAGGCTTGAACGGTGTTGACGACTTCTCCTTCGAGCTTAATGGGAAAGGAGACGAAGGCTGAGTATTGTTTGATAATCGATTCCACCCGCCATTTCTGGGCATATTCATGGGCATCTTCCTTCAGCTCGACGATTATGCGCGTTCCCCTGTGAAGTCCTTCTTTCTCGGTGATGGTAAAGGTTCCCGAGCCATCCGATTCCCATTCATGTCCTTCGCTGCCGTCCCACGACCTGCTCTGCACCCTGACCTTGGCACCTGCCATGAAGGCCGCATAAAAACCTACACCGAACTGACCTATCAGGTTGATATCCTTCTTGGCGGCCTCGGCCAGTTCCATAAGAAAAGTATTAGATCCCGAATGGGCGATTGTGCCCAGATTGGACTCGAGTTCAACCCGGGTCATGCCGATGCCGGTATCGGTAATAGTGAAAGTATGCGCCTTTTCATCAAGAGATATGTCTATCTCAAGAGGAACATGTGCATCAAAGACATCCTCCCTGGTAAGACTCTCATGGCGCATCTTTTCCAGGGCATCGGCACTGTTGGAAATGAGCTCCCGAATAAAGACATCACGTTCGGTATAGAGCGAGTTGATTACAATATCTAAGAGTTTTTTGGTTTCAGCCTGGAATTCATGTTGTGTTGTCGTCATCTATTTCACCTCAGCATTTTTTCATACAGAAAGTTCCGGATTTTACACCCTTTCCATTGATTTTTTTCATCAAGTCGGCGAAAATGGTAAGCACATATCATCGTATGTCAAGTAAACCTCGGATGGACAATCCTTTGCCGACAGCCGGGATATAAGGCTATGAAAATAAAGATATACGACAGAATTCATGGCCATCTCCGCACTCTCGAACAGATCATTGCGGCAGCATACAAGTCGACGAATACAAGAGGGGAGAAATACCCGGCAAAAATCACAATCATCAATCCGGGCAGGCCAATGAACTGCGGCCTGGTCATCACCAAAATCTGAGAAAGCCGATACATGTTGAGCTGAAATGACGCATCACACCGATACTATAATAATAGGCGCCGGCCTTTCCGGCCTGACCGTGGCGCATAAGCTGCGCACCACCTGCTATGGGCACCGTTACGTTATTCTGGAAAAGTCGGAAAGCACCGGCGGTGTAATCCGTAGCCATCATGAAAATGGATTCACCGCCGAGATCGGACCTCACGGATTTCTGGATAACTGCAAAGAAAGCAGGGAAATTCTTGAGGAATGTGGACTGGCCGGCGAATCTGTAAAGGCGCCGCTGATAAACTTTGTCCGTTATGTCCTGCTTGATGGAGAATTACGGATGATCCCGCAGACACCCCTGAAGATTCTGCTGGCACCGCTGGTGCCGTGGAGTGCCAAACTCCGGGTGCTCGCCGAGCTGTGGCAGGAACCGCTCGCCGGAGAGCCGACGGTGGCCAAATGGGTTAATCATCGTTTCGGCAAAGCCCTGCTGCCTTTTGCCGACGCGGTTTTCACCGGTACTTATGCAGGCGATATCGACAGGCTCACCATCGACAGTGTCATGCCCGCCATTCGCCAACTTGAGCAGGAGCATGGTTCTGTCATTCGCGGAATGCTGGTAAAAGCCTGGAGCAGCAGGAAAAATCGGAAAAAGGAACCGACTGGATTCTCCATGCCCGCCATGACCAGCTTTCCAGAAGGCATGGCAAGGCTGCCGCAGAAACTGAGTCAATACCTCACCGAAGATGCCGATCTTTTCCTGAACTGTGAAGTTCAATCCCTCTCAAGGCTGGATGGCGGCTGGCAAGTGGTCACCAGCCGCGGTCGATTCGAGGCGGACAACCTTGTTCTTGCCGTGCCGACCAATACCGCCATTTCGCTGCTCCGGGAGCTTGTTCCACCACCGCTTCCCGCAGTTGCCGAAGCGGAAATCCTCACCGTGGTATTCGGCTACGGTCCGGGCTCAAGTTTGCCTCCGGGATTCGGTTATCTCATTCCGGAGCAGGAGCAGCGCTTCACCCTTGGCACGCTCTTCTCTTCCAATATGTTCCCGGGACGGGCTCCGGCCGGCCACATCCTCTTCGAGACGTTGGTCGGCGGACGCAGGCATCCGGAACGGCTTAAAATCAGCGACGAGGAGTTGATCCGCAGAGCCCTTGATGATGTCAGGGATATTCTGCCGCTTCATGGCGAACCGGTTTACACCAAAGTTCTGCGGCCCTGGGGAAGCATTCCCCAACTGGAGCAACACTATCCTGAACTGCTCAGCTGGCGTAATCATCTCAGGGAACATTTTCCCGGTCTTTACATCTGCGGTTTCGGCTGGGAAGGCATCGGCCTCAACGATATGATGAAGCACGGAGTTCGTACAGCCGAGGCCATTGCCACAGGTGCCGGCGCTAAAAGTCAGGAAGCGGCTGTCAAAGGAGTGTATTTTTGACGGTGTCGCAAACATAGAGCTAAAGACATGGTCTAAAGGAGTCTCCATGTATTTTCCAGATGATACTCTGGCCTACCTGCAGGGCGAAAAATACTCAAACGCCCTGCGGACCCAGTTCATATTTGATGAAGAAGATCACAGCTACCGAACCCGGATTGATCTCCTCTGCGAAATGGTCGCGGGGAAGAAGGTCATTCATGTCGGCTGTGTGGACCATAATATCGAAAAGTTGCACCAAAAAATGAAACGCAGAAAATGGCTGCACAGCAGACTTTGTGAAAGCGCCCTGCGTTGTCACGGTATCGACATCCAGGAAGCCGGTATCCGCTACATCAAGGACAAACTCGGTTTTCAGGACACCTCCTGTGCCGATATTTTCAGCGATCAGTTTGCCGGAATCACCACAAGTGACAATTGGGATTATCTCCTGATTCCTGAAGTTCTCGAGCACATCGAGGCCCCCACTGCTTTTCTTCGCGCCATAGCTCGGAAATATAAAAACGACTTCACCAAGCTCATCCTCACTGTTCACAATGGAATCAGCCGGGACAACTACCTGCTTGCCGGAGACGGCTGCGAGACCATTAACAGCGACCATCGCTTCTGGTTTTCGCCCTATACAACAGCCAAGATGATAATTGCCGCCGGACTGGATTTGGAAAAGATCCTGATGTGCAGGCACGGAACCATCAACCGCCGCGCCCTGTGGAGAAATCGATTCTTTCGCAAGCATCCCCTGCTCCGCAATGATATTCTCTGCATCACATCATTTCGCTGAGTTGATAGGGAAATCGGTAATAAACCGTATCGCCTGCTACTGGAAAAGTGCCGCCCTAAAAAGAACTGAAAGATACTTTTGAGAAAAAAAATAAAAAACCTGTAAGGGTACTAAAGGGTCTTTAACTTCTTACTGAGAAGATTTATCTGCTCCCCTACGGAGATATTCCTGTTGGTCAGGCCGGTAACCACTTTTATGGAGTGGAGTACCGTGGAATGATCCCGGTTGAACTCTTTGCCGATTTCATTGAGAGAATTCTCGGTATGTTTGCGGCAAAGGTACATTGCCACCTGACGGGGGAAGGTCAGCGCTTTTTTTCTGGAGCGGGACTGTAGTTCGTCACAGCTTACCTTATACTGTTTGCAGATGAATTCCCTGATCATGGCGGGGGAGAGGGATTTGGGCAAGCCCACAAGCGTGGCGATAACCTGTTCGACCAGGGACATATCGACCACGCCTTCCTGTAAATGTGCCTTGGCCCGAATGCCGACTATTGCCGATTCAACCTGGCGGATATCTCCCTTGATATGTTGGGCCAGATAATCAATGTGTTCCTCTTCCAGCTTCAGATTATGCTGTTGTGCCTTATTCTTGACGATTCTGGTCCGAGTCGATATATCCGGAGGCTGGATGGCGGTCACCAGACCTGCAGCCATTCGTGAACGGAACTCCTCATCGATGCCGATAAGATCACGGGGCGGCCGGTTTGCGGTGAAGACGATTCTCTTGCCGCACTTGATCAGGGAGTCCAATAATTCATTGAGCTCCTCCTGGGTCTTCTTTTTACCAGTCAGGGAATGAACATCCTCCACCAGAAGAATATCGCATTGCTCGTGATATTTCTGTTTGAAGCTGTCCATGGTATTGGCCTTTATATTGTTCACCATCTCATAGGAAAATTGTTGCGCTGTGAGATAATGCAGCCTCGTCATTGGCGCCTCGGCCAGGATCTGATGGGCTACGGCATGCGTCAGATGGCTCTTGCCCAGTCCCGTGGAACTGTTAATATACAGGCAGGGCCCAATGGAATCATCGGCCAGGGTAATCGATCGACAGGCAGACTGTGCTAAAATGTTGCTCTCTCCCACCATAAATTCGGCGAAGGTGTAGCGGGGATGCAGGGCTCGCACCGAGGAGGAATTGCGAGGTACATTGGGCAGACGCAACTGCGCACTTTTGCCGCCAGCCGGAGCCTGTGCAGCCCCCCGCCCCAGGGTCAAGATAACTTCCCTTCTTTGAGGATCGACGTCGCTCAGCTTTGCCTGAATGATTTCCAGATAATTTCTTGCTACATAGGCGCTGAAAAAGCGATCGGGACAGCACAGGGAAATTTTATCCTCCTGAAGCCCTGAACACTCAAGCGGATCTATCCAGAGACTATAGACGCTCTCACTTAATTCATCCCGCAATATTTCCTTCGCCTTTTGCCATACCATATGCATGCCCCCGACTCTAAAATAGAGAGTGCCCCCTCAATAGCCCGGAGGATTATTCTCCGGACCTTACCTATCGTATTTCTCGTAATTGTTCTAAGGAAACTGCCTAGCCGGAAGCCATACGCTCTTCTCTCTTCTCTCCTAACCCGGTTGAGTCGGGTTATTAATGGCTGGCTAGCGATTATATGTACGTTGATAAACTCCATTTTAAGATTTTCGTCAAAGACGATATCCTGATATTTTTCAAGATTCAGCTCATTACCCGGTGAGGCCTTCCAAATAAGCAAGGCTCGGTCTTTCCATCATCCCCTCCCCTGCAAAGCCCACAAAAACATAGTCCTAACATTTTTTTAACTAAACTGTATTATTTCATGCGCTTAACCAGTTTATCAACAGGTTGTTAACAACTTAAGCTTTTCGTTTATCTCGGATTTGCTGAATATATTTGCATATAATTGTATTTATCTCAATTTTACTCAAAAATATATCTTGAAACCTGCATAAATAAAGGCTTTCAGTATAGATTCGCTTTTCTCATTTTTTTCGTTTTATTTTTTTTATCAGCATGATCCCGCCCCCGATTTTTTATCTAAATTCTCTTACCCTGGCAAACGTCAGTACCCTAACCTCAGATGCGCCTGCCCTCATCAAAGTAGCCGCACATTCCGACACGGTCGTACCTGTTGTATAGACGTCATCGACAAGACATATCTTCTTATTTATAATTATTTCAGAATGTTCTACGACAAAAGCCGACCTTAGATTTTGCTTTCTGCCGATCGCATCAAGTTCAGTTTGCGAACGGGTATGATATCTTTTGCGGAGTATCTGGGGAAAAATACAGTCGTTTCTCCCCGGGAACAACAGCCTGGCGAGAAACAGCGCCTGATTGAAGCCCCTCCTTTTCAGTCGCTGCCTGTGGAGAGGAACCGGCAGAAATATTTCGCAAGAATCAAAAGCCGAAAAATCAAAGCTTCGCGCGATTTTCAGCAACGGATCGGCAGCAGCAGTGTCATAGGAGTATTTCAGGTTGTGCAGAAGCGAGCGCACCGGTTCTTCATAATAAATAATCCCTCTGGCCATGGAATATGGGGGCCTGTGACGCAAACAGCATTCACAAACATGATTTTCCGGCTGAGAGGTTATAAAATTTCCTCCGCAGATCCGGCAGATCGGTGCGACGATATAGAGGACACCGGCCAGGCATTCACAACAGAGCCCTTCGGATATAGAGATTGCCGTGGCCCCGCAGCAATAGCAGCGCGGCGGGAAGAGTAACTCTCCCAGAGCTTTTACCCAATTCTTGAGTTGTCTCTTGCCCGTCATTATTCTAACGTGGTATATTAAAAATTAACGCAGCACCTCTGCCTCTCCGAGATCGGGGCAGGATATTGTGGATTACCAAATACAACCCGGTCAAATAGGTTTTTATGAATACTCCAAATCCCGGCAGAAAAAAATTAGGCGTTCTCATCGGCGGCTCCGGTCTTATCGGCGGTACCCTGGTCCACTATTTCAAAACCAAAATGCCTCAAACCGTAGAAATCAGGGCACCAAGCAGCAAGAAACTCTCCATCAGGTCAGAAGAGGATATTCGCTCGTATATAGATGAAGTACAGCCCGATTTTCTCATCAACACAGCTATAACCAATTTGGATTCCAACAGCCGCCTGGCTCTGGAGGTCAATTATCTTGGAGCCCTCAATCTGGCTAAGGCAGCGGCAGCACAGCAGATACCCTATATACATATTACTACGGCGGCTGCATTGCCATATGGAGACAACCTCAAGGAACATGACACCTTACCGATAACGGCGGATTTGAATAATTACGCCAAATCGAAACTTCTGGCGGAAAAATCGCTGCACCATCTGCAAAAGACTGCGGGGCTCGATTACTCTTCCCTGCGGCTGGCCATAGTCTATGGCGACCACGATCATAAGATCCAGGGTTTTCACCGGCTTTTTTTCAGCATTGTCGAGCAGTCAATGCCCTTTCTCTTTACCTCCAGAGGAGTGCAGCACTCTTACTCCAACTGCCGCAAGATTCCCTACTTTGTACACCATATGCTGGAGAACAGGGAAGAATTTTCCGGACAAACCTATAATTTTGTCGACCAGGACCCGGTCGAACTCGCCAAACTCATTCTGACCATCAAGAAATCCCTGCAGCTGAAATCACCCAAGAAAATATATTTGCCTTATAAAGTGACACGATCGAGTAAGAAGTTGCTCTCTATCCTTTTGCGCTTCTTTGCCAAAGCTGGTCTTGTTGCCAGAATGCCCCAGGAGCTCATGTTTCTTGAGAGTTTTTACAGGAACCAGACTCTTTCTTCTGAAAAACTACGCAGCTCCAGTTTCGTCGATCCCTACCCATCGGAAACGATTTTCTCTCTTTTACCTGATCTCACCTCCTATTATCTGACACGCTGGAGTGAACAAAATCTTATCCAGGGATATTGTGACGAGCTTTGTCAGAACCGGGATTATGACAGCGCCTTCCGCGAAACCCCCTCTCAACTGCTCGATATGATTCATTGTCGTTCCGAAGACAAATCCCATCCGGTCGCTACGCTGGAAGAATAATCAGCGGCCTTCGTTCTTGTCTCCAGGAATGTAAAAACACTCAGACCCCGGATAACTCCGACTCACAACAGGTAATATTCTCTTACTGTCCCCTTTTGCGCAGTGTTTTGATCTTCGTGCCGTTTTTCGCAGTTACTTCCTTTTCATTTTTGTTCAAACATGTCATAATGGCTGTTATTTTCAGCAGCCGAAACGGTTATCTTTTATATAAACAGTAATTTAAACTACATTACACGGCGATCGGCTTTACCGTACCACGAGAAGCAGGTCTTTGCTTTGTAACGCAAAGGGATTACCAGATGCAAATATTGAAGAAAAATTTGATTTTACCGCACCGGGAATTTCTCGCTTCGGCTCTTCTCCTCCTCGGTCTGCTGATTGCTTCATCCACCGTGTGGGCGGCGCAACCGCAGAAGACGTTGTTTCTCCCATTCAAAGTCACTTCTCTGTCTCAAAGCATAACCCCACCCGAGGCCGATAGAGCTTTGTCAAAGATCCTTACCGAGAAAGGGTATTCTTTTCTCGAGAGAGAGAGGGCGGAATCGTTACTCGACTATGAAGCCGAATGGCCGCCTGATACTCAAACACTCGGCGAGATTGATTCCTTCAAAAACTATGACATTCTGGTAGCAGGCAGCATCACGGAAATAGCCGGAAACATCAGTCTGGACGCCAGGCTGGTCGACCTGCTTTCTCCCGTTGATTCGAAATATTTCTCTTTCCAGGGAGACAGTAAGCAGATAAATGCACTGTATAATGATCTGATCAGGGAAACTACGGCATTTACCTCCAGGGATGAGGTTATCGCTTCCATAGCTCCGCAGGGAAATGAAAAAATCGACTCCGGCGCCATCCTGAAAAATATTTCAACCCAGCCGGGTGATCCATACGATCCTGCCGCCCTCAGGGAGGATCTTAAGTCAATTTTCAGAATGGGATATTTCGATGATGTTCAAATTGAAGTGAGTCAGCAGCAGGATGGCAAAGCCGTGGTTTTCAGAATCGATGAGAAACCGGTGATCAGCTCCATTATTTTCGAAGGAATCGAGGAGCAAAAGGAAGAAAATGTCAAAGAAGTTGTAACCACCAGAGAACAGTCCATCCTCAACCCAACTCAGTTGAACAGAGACAGTGAAGCCATTCAGCTTCTCTATAGATCAAAAGGGTTCTATAATACCGAGGTTACTCCCGAAGTAAGTCAGCCTACACAGGACACCGCCGAGGTCCGTTTTGTCATAGATGAAGGGAAGAAAATCTATATCAGGGATATTTCCTTTGAAGGCAATACCACCTTCGACGACGATGAGCTTGAAGATGAGATAGAAACCAGTACCAAAGGCTGGTTTTCCTGGATTACCGAATCGGGTCTGCTCGACTACGATAAACTTAACCAGGATGCAGGCAGAATTTTAAATTTTTACGGCAACCATGGTTTCCTCGAGGCTAAAATCGGCGACCCCATCGTCAATCAGGAAGAAGAATGGCTGTATATCACCTTTGTCATTGAGGAGGGTACCCGTTTCAGGGTCGGCGAGGTAAATCTGGAAGGCGACACCATCGCTGACAGGGAAGTACTGCTCGCCATGCTCGATATTCCCCATGAAACGTATGTCAGCCGAAAAGTGCTCCGGGAAGATATCCTCAAAATCACCGACTACTATGCCGAAAGAGGATACGCCAACGCCAATACCCGCCCAGAGATCAAACCAGCAGAGACAGAAGATATCCTGGATATAACACTCGATACAGATAAGGGCGAATTGGTCTATATCAACAGGATCTCGATTACCGGAAATGATCGGACCCGTGACAATGTCATTCGCAGGGAACTTGAGGTTAAGGAGGGCGGCATTTTTAATGCCAAGGCCCTGCGCGAGAGCCTGCAGAACCTGCAGTATCTCGATTTTTTTGAAGAAGTCAACATCAGCCCGGAAAAATCATTCGACACCTCAACCGTGGATCTTTCTGTTGAGGTCAAGGAGAAAAGCACCGGAATGTTCACCATAGGCGCCGGCTACAGTTCTGTTGACAACCTCATCCTGATGGGCCAGATAGCTGAAAACAACTTCCTCGGCCGCGGTGATACCCTGGCACTGTCCGGTAATATCGGCGGCGAGAGCAATAAGTACAACCTGCAATATAAAAATCCACGACTCTATGACTCCGAACTTTCCTGGGGAATCGACCTTTTTGATATGGAGCGTGAGTATGATGACTATACCAAGGATTCCACGGGAGGTGCGCTCAGTTTCGGCTACCCGATATGGGAAAAATGGAGAGGCTACGGCAGCTACAGCTATACCGACACAACCCTTTCGGATGTCGCCGAAGATGCCTCCTTTATCATTCAGAATTCCGTGGATATCCATATAACCAGCGCGGTCAAATTTACACTGCAGCGAGATTCCCGGAACCGCAGATTCGGCGCCAGCAAAGGTTCACGCCACAGCCTGAGCCTGGGCTATGCCGGCGGACCGCTGGGCGGAGATTCGGAATTCACCAAAATAGAGGGATATACTTCATGGTTTTTCCCGATGTTCCTGGATACAGTCTTTCATGTCCACGGCGCCGCCGGACAGGCATTTGAAAACTCAGACAATGCACTGCCGGTATATGAGCGCTTCTACCTTGGCGGCCTGCGAAGTATTCGAGGCTTTGACTATGGCAAGGTAAGTCCCATAGATCCTGAAACCGGGGACCGCATCGGTGGTGATAAGATGTGGTTTACCAATTTTGAGTATATCTTCCCTCTGCTTGCCGAGCAGGGCATCACCGGCGTACTTTTTTACGATATGGGCAATGTCCTCAACGATGATGAGGACTGGGGGTTCGACAACTACAAGAAATCTGTCGGTGTAGGGATCAGGTGGTTTTCCCCGATGGGGCCGCTCCGGCTGGAATGGGGTTACAATCTTGATCCCGAGCCCGATGAAGATGATTCGGTCTGGGACTTTTCCATAGGCGGCGTTTTTTAGTGCCATACCTGGGGACAGCCGCAAGAACTGAAATTTTCTTTAAAACTGTGACCTGGACTCCCATAACCACGGCATTTATCATGCTCAGTGGGGTTAGAACCGACCAGGAAAATACATTCAATTGACCATCCAGAGCGGACAGAGAGGCGCTTGATGAAATGCATCAGTATGCATATACTTAATTCGGTCCTCGTCACTTTGGAGAATTGAGTTTCAGGAACAATGGCAAGCGAGGTCTTTCACTTCCCACTTCTCCTCATTAACAATCAAAGTTAAAGCGGCTGTCTTTTGGCAGCCGCGCGTGTTTCATGTCAACAGATCCTGTAACCTCCATCAGGCAGTCAACTGAGAAAGAATTTTTTCTCTCCGGTCTGCGAGGCAGCAGCCATGCCTGGTTCAGCTCACAACTTGCCCAAGGCACGACCTGCTGCTGTATTGTTCCGGACGAGCATAGTGTTCCGCTGCTTGAGGAAGACCTGCGGCTTTTTTCCCCGGTAGAGGTACTAACCTATCCGGGCTATGAAATCCCACCTTACACCCCGATCTCCCCGGACCAGAGAACAACCGCAGCCCGTCTCTCCACCCTTTTCTCCCTTCAGGAAAACCGCGCCCCATCACTGGTGGTCACCTCCATCGAGGCATTGATGCGCAGAGTTCTTCCCCGTCACATCCTTACCGACAGGGCGGAGCTTATCATGACGGGAGAAGATGTCGATCAACAGGACCTGATTGCTCTGTTGATCAGCTCCGGCTATGAGCAGGTCGCATTGGTCCGCGGCGTTGGCGATTTTTCGATCCGGGGTGGCATTATAGATATTTTTCCCCCTCCATTCCTCCAGGAATCCGGAGAATTTCACATAGGTCCCCTGCGGCTTGACTTTTTCGGCGACACTATAGAATCATTGCGTTCTTTTGATATTTACAGCCAGAGATCGCAGGAAGAGCTCAGTGAAGCCATTCTTCTGCCGGTTAGCGATATTCTCTATGAAAGCCGCAGGTCCCATTGCTCTCCTGCAATTTTCAAGAGTTTCCGCGAGGAAGGGGAGAACCGCTCCTGGAATGAGGAACAGGCGGAATCCCTCTTTGAGAGGTTAAAGAGCATTGGTCGCTTTGCCGGTGCGGAATTTTTCCTGCCCCTGTTTTACCGGGAGAGCTACCGAAGTACCGACACCGTCTTTGACTTTCTCCCCGAGGACTCCACCATTGTTGTCGTTGACCCCGGAGCTTGCAGACATAATGCCGAACTCGTCCATGAACGCATCCTCTCCAATTTTCGTGAAGCTGAAAGCACCGGACAACCGGCCCTGCCGCCTGAACAGCTTTTCCTTGACAGCGATGGCATCGACGACCGCCTGCAGTCCTTCAAAAAAGTATATATCTCCGACTTTCAGGAGGATTCTCCCCGGCACATTCGCCAGACTACCGTCAATCATCGCCTCTTGAAGCAGGATATCGAACTGCAGCGGCGTCAACGGGGGCTGCTTGCCCCTCTGACAGATCAGCTTCATGAATGGCAGCAGCAACGGGACCGTATCGTCATCTGCTGCCGATCAACCAGACATACCAAAAATCTCGCCGAACTGCTGAGCAAGCGTGGTTATGACATCGAAAAAATCAGTCCTCCCCTGCAGCTTGATACTATCGAGGTGAATGATCGCCTGCTGATCTGTGATCATCCCCTGCAGCACGGATTCAGTCTACCCGACAGGCATATCCACCTCCTTTCCGAGAGTGAGCTTTTCGGTGAGATGCGGCTGGGTACCAAGGCCAAAAAACGGCCCGAGGCCACTGATGTCCTGAACTTTGCCGAGCTCAATCATGGTGATATCGTTGTTCATCGCGACCATGGACTCGGGGTTTATGTCGACCTGGTCACCATGGAATATCAGGCCACTAAAAACGACTTCATGCTGATAGAATATCGGGATGGGGACAGACTCTACCTCCCCGTTGATCGCATGAACCTGGTCAGCAAATACGAGGGGCTTTCCGACAGGAAACCGCGTATCGACAAACTCGGTACCCAGGCCTGGAAAACGACCAAATCCAAAATCAAGGAAGAAGTCTGGAAGGTCGCCCAGGAACTGCTCGATATATATGCCACCAGGGAGTTGAGGCAGGGGAAACGCTTCTCTCCGCCCGGCGAACTCTACCATGAACTTGAAGAGTCATTTCCTTATGATGAAACTTCAGGCCAGGATCGCGCCATCTCCGAGCTTATAGGCGACCTAACCTCGGACAGGCCCATGGACAGGTTGGTATGCGGAGATGTCGGCTACGGCAAAACCGAAGTCGCCATCCGCGGCGCCTTCAAGGTAGTCGAAGATGGCTTCCAGGTCGCCGTACTGGTGCCGACCACGGTGCTCTCCGAGCAGCATCTGCATACATTCCGGGAACGGCTGCAGGGTTTTCCCGTGGCCATCGAATGTATCAACCGTTTCCGAACATCGGCCCAACAGCGAAAAATACTCAAAGATCTCGCCGAGGGAAAAATAGACATCATCATCGGCACCCACCGTCTTCTCTCCAAGGATGTTAAATATAGAAACCTTGGTCTTCTCATTGTCGATGAAGAACATCGATTCGGGGTCAGTCATAAAGAGAAAATCAAAAAGATTAAATCCGAGGTGGACATACTCACCCTGACCGCCACACCAATTCCCAGAACGCTGCAGATGTCGCTCCTGGGGATTCGGGACCTCTCGGTTATCTCTTCTCCACCCGAGCACCGCCAGCCCATCAAGACTTTTGTGGCTCGCTTTGATGATCTGGTAATTAAAGAGGCTATCACAAAAGAGATGCGTAGAGAGGGGCAGACCTTTTTCGTCCATAACAGGGTTAAATCGATCCAGAAGATGGCCGCTAAAATCCAGAAACTCGTACCTGGGGCGCGCATTGCCGTGGCACATGGCCAGATGGCCGGCAAGGAGCTGGAACAGATCATGGTGCAGTTCGTCAACAAGGAGATCGATATTCTGGTCAGCACCACCATCATTGAATCCGGTCTCGATATTCCCACAGCAAACACCATCATCATCAATCGTGCCGATATGTTGGGTCTTGCCGAAATATACCAGCTGCGCGGCAGAGTCGGCCGCTCTGCACGTCAGTCCTATGCCTATCTCCTGGTTCCCTCCGTTGACGCACTTTCGCGTGATTCCAAAGAAAGATTACGATCACTGATGGATTACAATGAACTGGGCGGCGGCTTCAAACTTGCCATGAGCGATCTGCAGATCCGTGGCGGCGGCAATCTCCTGGGAGTGTCTCAAAGCGGCCATATAGCCGCCATCGGCTATGATCTCTATCTTGATCTGCTGCAGAGAACCGTCGCCGATCTCAAAACCAGGACAGCTCTCGGCGATGAAAGTCAACGACAGGATGATATCGATCCCGAAATTAACCTGCAGGTGTCTGCCTATATCCCTGAGAGCTACATCCCCGATATCGGCCAGCGCTACATTGCCTATCGCCGCATTTCGGCTCTTGCACACCAAACAGATGAGCAATTCGAGGACCTCAAAGATGA
Organism: Desulfobulbaceae bacterium; assembly: GCA_016278675.1. Lineage (GTDB taxonomy): Bacteria > Desulfobacterota > Desulfobulbia > Desulfobulbales > Desulfocapsaceae > Desulfopila_A. The sequence continues at coordinate 16,785 of JADQBJ010000007.1, forward strand.
GTTGACCGATCGATACGGCAGGCTGCCGCAGGAGACCGACCATCTCTTTGCCATCATGGCCTTGAAAAAATCCCTGTGTTTCCTCCGGGTCGGAAAACTGGAGAAAGGCAAGGACAGTCTGGTGCTGTCATTTCTGAAAGACACCCCCTTGCAGCCTCAGGCTTTATTGAGGTATATTGAGAAGCGCGGGGCCAAGGAAAAAAAATCACCATCGAGACTGCTGCCGGACGGCAGGCTTATCGCATCCACGGCAAAAACTGGAGAAGACGATATCTTCAAAACATGCCACAACCTGCTCACAGACCTACAACAGCTCACTCATGAATAAATCAGCCTCATACTTCGCACTGAATACACCTTATCCCTGGGACGCCATTGACACGGTCCTGCTCGACTTGGACGGCACGCTTCTGGATAAATATTTCGATGACTATTTCTGGGAAAAACATGTCCCTCAGGTTTTTGCCCGCAAGCACGGCCTTTCCTCAGCGGAGGCGGAAGAGTCCCTGCTCGCCAGATATCGCAGTGTTGAGAGCACCCTGCAGTGGACCGACCTCAACTACTGGACCCAGCAGCTCGATCTCGATATCGCCGAACTGAAGCGTGAGATCGACCATCTCATCAACGTTCACGATCATGTTCTCGATTTCTTTGATTTTGTCAAATCATTGGATAAACGACTCTGCCTCATAACGAATGCCCATTCCACCACCCTTGAGATAAAACTCGCCAAAACGGATATAGGATCTTTTTTCGACAGGATAATATGTGCAGAGGAAGTCGGACTGGCCAAGGAACAACTGCAGTTCTGGCATGGCCTGGAAAATCTGCTGGATTTTGATAAAACACGAACGTTCTTTGCCGATGACACCGAGAAGGTTCTCCATGCCGCCAGGCAGTATGGTATTACACACCTGGTCCATGTCGCCAGACCAAGTTCAAAACTTGCCGCCCGTTACTCGCCTGACTATCACTCCATCGGTGATTTCAGCGAACTGATGACGCCATAGGTGATTGTGCCTTCAAACGCCGGGGCGAGGCAAAATTATGCAAATGAGGAAAACAAAAATGAAGGACCGTGTCCTGCTGATAGCAGCTCTGCTTTCTTTTCTCCACTCCCCCCTCTGGGCAAGCCAGGAAAAACAGATTATCTACCACGGCAACCGGGGCAGCTCCTATTCCCTGCCGTCTCTGGTTATTGCCGCACTGCAGCGCCCCGATTTCATTGAGCTGCCACTGCTGCTCACCAGGGATAATATCCCTGTGGTCTTCGATGATCTCTTCCTTAACCCGCAGACCAATGTAGCCGATATATTTCCCGGACGCAGCAGAAAGGACGGCAATTTCTACCTCATTGACTTTACTCTTGCAGAAATACAGCAGCTTTCACTGCGCAGGCATGAGGGTGACCGAGGTGCCACAACTCATCTGACCAGTTTCGATGATGCCCTGGGGGTGCTGTCGCATCTGGGCTCGAGCTTCGGAGTCGCCCCTCGGATTTTGCCGGTCATCAAATATCCATGGTTTCATGCCAATGAAGCCAGAGATATAAGTTCAATTGTACTTGATGCCGTTATCGCCCACTCCAACTCCGATACAGTCATCTTTCTCAAGTGTTTCGATCCGGATGAACTGCAGCGGATCAACCAGGACCTCCTGCCCGGATTGCCGTTAGAGGTCAAGCTGATCCAGGGCATAGACGCTGCCGACGGTCGTGAAACCATGCGCCGTGAAAAAGATAGCTGGTCAGGTTATAGTTACGAGTGGCTCTTCACTCGCCTGGGCCTTCGGGTAGCTGCTGGATATGCCTCTGCACTTATGCTCGATGATGTCGAGGTCGTCAAAGAGGAAAATCTCAAACGACTCATCGTCGACAGTCAGGGGTTGAGAATGAAAATATTCATCACTGTACCGCAAAATCCTGCAGTGTCCCCGGAATCCTTTTACGAAAAGATTCTTTTTGAATTGAATGCCGATGGCGTGGCGCTTGAACATCCGGCACGGATACGTGCCTTCCTCAAGCAAAAGGCCTCTTCTGTGGAAAAACCAGGGGATACCCCTTCGTTACAAGAAAAAAATGATGCTTCAGGCATTCTGAGCGATCCGGACGCACTCCTGCAAAGACTAAAAAGGGTTCAATAAGGACACCGGGATACAGCATAGTGGCAGAGAAATTCTTTTCCTTCGACAACACCGAAAGTCAACTTGACGACAGACAAACTTGTTCCCCACGCTGGAACAACCACAGCTTCAGGGTAAAATTCCTGCATAGGGGACTGGAGAGAGGTAATTCCGCCGCCGGCCTTCTTCGTCAGTTTCCCGGATGTTTTCCACAATGGGGCAACTGCCTCTTTACCTTTGATGTCGACGACCGGGAATATGACTGGCTCATTGTCTATCAGGACCTGCCACGCTCAAAGACCTTCTTCACCGAAGAAAAACTGTGCTGCCCCCGGGAAAAAACCATTCTGATCACCGGCGAGCCGTCCTCTATTTCAATCTTCGGCACCGATTATCTGAAGCAGTTCGGCTGCATTTTGAGTTTTCAGGAGCCATGGGCAATGCGGCACCCCAATGTCTTTTTTCATCATCCGGGCCTGATCTGGTATTATGGGCTCCCTTTTGGAGAGGAAGGCCGGTTCATTACCTGGGACGAGTTGTCAGACACAGCGCCATTGCCAAAAAGCAGATCACTCTCCACGGTCTGCTCCCAGCGGCGCGGCGAAGTCACGTTGCATTCCGCCAGGGTCGACTTCACCAACACCCTGAAGGCGGACCTTCCCGAACTGGATATCTACGGACATGGGGTTCTGCCCATGCAGGACAAGGCCGAAGCCATTGACCCTTACAGTTTTCACATAGTTATTGAAAATCATGTCTATCAGCATCATCTGACCGAAAAAATGCCGGACGCCTTCCTTGGATACGCCCTGCCCTTTTATCATGGAGCGCCGAATGGTTCCGCCTACTTTCCCAAGGACAGCTTCATCCCCATAGATATCGGCAACTACCGCAAGTCTTTGGAAATCATCCGCTATCACCTGGCTAACAACGAATACCAGGATCGGCTTCCCGCTATCATCGAGGCACGACGGCGCGTTCTGGAAGAGCAGAACCTGTTCGCCATATTGCACCGTCTCATCAATGACACAAACAGGAAAATTACCACGACCACGATGGAAAAAGTGATCCGCAACCGCTCGACCATGCGCATAAAAAACCCTGTCGCTGGTATCCGCAGCCTCAGTCAAAAGGGCGCCATAATGGCCTATCACCGTTTCCTGGCCCGCAAACGCCGAAAGTCTCCGTAAGAGTTTTTTCCAGTACCTTTCCTTCACATCGGATCCACCTGGACTTATGTTTCTTCACAGGGCACTGACCAAGACTTACAGTTGAAGTTGCGCCATTCATAACCAGCTCAGCCGTAGTTGCACTATCTCATCTGATATTTTATCAACCTATTCTCTCCGGGAAAGGGGTAAAATTAAAGAAATGACATCTGCGAGCATTCTCATTTACATTATTCTCACGGTAGCCCTGTTCTTTTTTATTACCGAGTGGATAAGAGCAGATGTGGTAGCAGTCCTGGTGCTGGTCACTTTAGTCATTACCAAGGTCCTGACACCTGAAGAAGCCCTCGCCGGTTTCAGCAGCAATGCGGTAATTACGATAGCTGCTCTGCTCGTTATCAGCTCTGGTCTGGTGCGCAGCGGAGTGGTCAAATGGGTGGCCGACCGGCTGATCACCATCAGCAGGGACAGCAGGCTTCTGCTGGTATTGGTGGGCACCGGGATTCCCGGTCTTCTGTCCGGCTTTATCAATATCGTGGCAGCGGTGTCAATCTTCATTCCCGCAGCACTCCGCCTGGCCCGTCAAAATGGAATTGATGGTTCTAGGCTGTTGCTGCCCATGGCCGTAACCTCTCTGATGGGAGCAAATCTCTCCCTGATCGGAGCCTCTCATAACCTGGTGGTAGACAGCCTGCTGCAAAAATCCACTTCGGAAAGCTTCGGCCTTTTTGAATTTACCGCGATCGGTGCAATCCTCGTGGCACTGACCATCGGCTACACCCTGCTCGTCGGCAAAAAGATTCTGCCCGACCGCAGCAGCACCCAGGAAAAGCAGCATGAATCCGACGATGATCTTGTCAAGATCTATGATCTCAATGAACGCCTTTGGGAACTTCTGGTCAAGCCCGGATCTTCGGTGGCAGGTCAGCCGTTGCATGATCTTGGCATTGGCAGAAAATACGGCCTGAGCATCATTGCCGTTTTTCGAGGCGGCGCAGAGCTCTCGGTGGAAGATGAAGATTTTCGATTCCTGGAAAAGGACATTCTGGCCATCGGCGGCAGCAGGGAAATGATCATGCAGCTTGCCGATGAGCACAGTGGGCTGACCATTTTGGGCCAGCCCGATGCCCATGAAGAATTTTCATGGAGCCTTTTTGAGATGATTGAGGTGGTGGTTCCACCCCGCTCTACCGTAATCGGCAAGACCCTTCGGGATATTCATATGCGCGAAGAGACGGGCCTGACCTGCGTCGCCCTGTGGCGTGAGAAGCGCCCCTATCGCACCGATGCCAGAGATCGCCCTCTGCGGGAAGGCGATGGCCTCATGCTTTTCGGAACACGGGATCGGGTTCGGGAATTTGAGCCGGCACCCGACTTTTTATGGCTGCATCCCCCTCGCAAAGAAGAAGCGCCCCGGAAACTCCGGCACCTTGCCCCTGTTGCCGCTCTTCTCTTCCTGGCGGTTATTCTTAGTACCTTCTTTAACCTTTTGCCCATTGCCGTTGCCGCCCTGCTGGGTGCAGCGGGGATGATAATTATCGGCGTTGTCTCTCCCGGGCAGGCCTATACAAGCATCGACTGGAGAACCATCGTCCTGATCGGCGGCATGTATCCTGTTGGTGCAGCGCTGGAAAAAAGCGGGGCAGCCTCTCAAATGTCAGAGCTGATTGTCAGCACCGCAGGTGTTTTAGGCCCCATCTACGCCTTGATTGCAGTAACACTTCTTACTGTGATCCTTACTCAGCCGCTGCATAATGCAGTAGTAGCTGTAATCATGACCCCTGTGGCAATCCAGGTGGCCAATTCTCTTGGCGCCAATCCCAAAGCATTCGCCGTTGCTGTAATCGTCGGAGCCTCGGCAAGTTTTCTCATGGCCGTGGGGCACCCCGCTCCCATGCTGGTGAAAAAGCCGGGCGGATATACAAACAGTGATTACCTCAAGTTCGGTGTCGCACTCATCCCACTCATTGTAGTGGTGGTAGTCATAATGGTTCCCTTGATCTGGGGGCTGTAGGGAGGAGTCTTCCGGCTCTATCAGCGGGTGCTTCAGGCAGAGCGGAACAGGTGCGGCCTTAGCGCGAATATTTTATCGAGTTGTTCATTTGTAATATCAATGGCATACTCTGACTTGAGGAACCCCCGTGCCTCCTCCAGCGAATCGACAGGCTTTCCTCTTTTTTTCAGAAAGCTGCCTATATCTTCCACCATCGCCCACGGATAGGTAATCCATCGCCATTCCTTCACATAATCAGCAACAAAATCGGCCTGAAAAACAGAGTCCTTTTTCTCATGTAGGACACCAACCTTGAGATTTTTGGGCTGAAGACCGTTAAGGTAGCCAACTGCCGTCTCCAGGGTCCCGCCTGTATCATTGACATCGTCCACAATTAGAACGTTCCGGTTCCTTACTTCGGTGTTCACGGGATTTTTCAAATCAATTTTTTCCTGCTCACGGGCAGCGGACTGATAATGTTTAAGACGTATGCTAGCTAACTCACTCAAATCAATAAAATCACAAATATAGCGTGCAGGCGGGAACCCTCCTCTGGCAATGGCTACCACTACATCAGCGGCATATCCCGCTTGCATAATCTTCCCTGCCAGAAGATAGCTCAGTTCATACACTTCTTCATGTTTCACCAAATGACAGGTAAATCTTTTATTTTCAATTCCAACCATCTGTATCTTTATTTTCCTGTTGGAGATAATGGGCCGTCAGTTTTTCCTCACCTTACCGGCGAATCAATTTCGCTGCTGCGAATACTTTCTAATCCTTGTTCTTTGAGTTTATGCATGGCTTTTTCATAAGCCGGCGGATCAATGGCTTTGGTGCCATCTTCGACCAATACTGCATTAAAGCCCAGCATCAAAGCATCACTGAGCGTGTAGTTGACACAGAAATCTCCCGCGAGCCCTGAAACATATACTGTATCAACATTTCTTCCTTTCAGGTAGTCGCCCATACCGGTTGATTTCTTATGACCGTTATCAAAGAAACCACTATAGCTGTCTATGGCGGGATCCATACCTTTACGGAAGATAGCTTCCACTTTGTTCATCTGCAGCTCTTTTGAGAAAGCAGCTCCTGCAGAGCCCTGTACGCAATGATCGGGCCAGAGGATCTGTGGTATTCCGCCAAGTTCGATCTTTTCCATGGCTTTTTTGCCCGGATGATTTGAGGCAAAACTGGCATGATCAGGAGGATGCCAATCCTGGGTAGCGACAACCAGCTCAAAAAAATCCTGCAATCTGTTGGCTACCGGGATGACAACATCCCCCTGCGGAACTTCCAGGGCGCCTCCAGGCAGAAAATCATACTGAATGTCTACTATAAGCAGTGCTTTCATGTGGATTTCCGTTGTCTGAAGTTTCGAACCAACGTGTTGCGCATCTCATTAAGCTTTGTGCTCAAGCCCACTTTGTAGATATGCGGGTTCTCAAATCTTTTGTATTCGCCGGGCAGTCTTTTCAGTCGCTTTTTTAAGTATTCATAGGACTCGGCGGGATGCTGTACCTGGTGCAGCGCTTTTCCTTTTTCCATCATTTTTTTCAGTAGTGGTTCGGATGACCAGGCCTGCAGCTTCAGCGACTTGTCCCCCTCGAAAGGATGATGTATCTCGCTGATCTCTCCCGGATCTTCCTCTGCCAAAGCGACTGCATCCGCCATGAACTCGCCATGATGATCGCTGAAGCGGTGCACCTGCTTCAATCCTGGAAAGGTCACTTTATGTACGGACTCCGAGAGCTTGAGCCGTGGCCTGTCCGAGGCCATTGCCAATTTATAGACTCCGTCCAGGGCAGCATCCGGCTGCCCGGTCAGCACAGCCGTACCAATGCCGTATATATCGACCGGGGCATCCTGGTCCCGCAGACTTCTAATGACATGCTCGTCCACTTTGTTGGACGCCACGATTTTGACATAGCCAAGTCCGGCTTTATCGAGCATCTGCCGGGCATTTTTGGCCATGTAGGCCAGATCCCCGCTATCCAGTCTTATCCCGGCCAGCCGATCTCCCCTCTCCTCCATTTCATGAGCCAACCGAATTGCATTGGGAATGCCGGAGTACAGGGTATCGTAGGTATCGACCAGAACTATGCAATTGTCTGGGTGCGCTTCTGCATAGTGGCGAAAAGCGCTAATTTCATCATTGTAGCTCTGAATAAAGGAATGCGCCATGGTGCCGCTGGCTTTAAGGTCATACATAAAGGCGGAGTACACGTTGGAGGTGGAGTCGAAGCCGCCCACTATGGTGGCGCGTGAAGCATGAATAGCCCCCAACCCATGCGCCCTTCTCATCCCAAAATCAGTCAGAATCTTGTTGTCTCCGGCGACCAGCCGCATTCGGGCTGCCTTGGTGGCGATCAGCGAGGAGAGGTTAAGCATATTGAGCAACAGCGTTTCGGTAAGCTGTGCCTCTATGATGTTTCCGCGCACCTCGGCAATAGGCATATTGGGGAAAACAATTTCCCCTTCCTTGACAGAGTAGATGTCGGCCCGGTACCGAAAATCCTTGAGATATGCTAGAAATTTCTTATCGAAACCATTCTCCTTAAGGTATTCAATATCCTCCTCCTCGAAATGCAGGCCCTCCAGGATCTGCAGAAGATCATCAAGGCCTGCAAAGACCGCGTATGCTCCCTTGAAAGGATTCTTGCGGTAGAAGTAATAGAAGGCGGCAGAATCATCTTTTCTGCCATCCAGAAAATACGCCTGGGCCATGGATAGCTGGTACATATCGGTGTACAGGCCTGCATGTTTTTCTAAAATACTCATCCGCTCATATCCAGGTAAGGGTTGATTGTTCAAATACCGGAGGATTGTTTCAGGTCTGGCAGCAGAAAGATTTTTTATTCTTAATAAAGTATAGCAGTCGGGGAGCTTTTATTCAAAAGTCGGTAAGGAATATTGCAGAAATCAATGCACATCCGTGAAGCCGGACAAGAAAGGAAGTATTTTATAGCTGGGACCAGATTCTCTCCGAGCCAGCCCCTTTTTTCCTGCCATACTTGAGGTAAGGCACGATTACATCGTTTTTCCCCCCGCCCGTACCGTCATAGATTACTGAAACCACCGGCACGCCGGTCTTCTCAGCGATTTTGCCTTTCATGGCTTCAGTTATCAACGAAGCGCAGCAGAGTGCCGGGCTGGCCTGCACAAAGAGCGAGACATCGCTGTAGTGTTTTTTGATGTAATGAATCTTGAGGATATTATCCATGGATTCACCGGTATTCTCTACGGAGATTCCATACTCCGCCAGGATGTCTTCCGCATTGTCTTCGTAGCTGTGCAGCGAATGCTCAAGAATACGGTCGAAAATCATGCTGTATTTTTTCTCAAGGTGCAGCATGGTGGCCAGAATAGCCCTGTTGGATAAGAGATTGAGATATTTCCCTTCGTTAAACCACTTCCGAAAATAGGTTCCGGCAATCATCTTGGCATATTCGCTGTAGGGCGTCGTGATGACTTCACCACCGTGGCTCTCGATGAATCGGGTCAGATCCTGGTTCATCACCCTGTTGTCCCGTACATAAATATCACCGAAGATTGCCACCTTGGGGCGCCGTTCATCCCTGGTTTCAATCCACTGAAACTGGGTGATGATCTCACTCAATGCCTCTTCCTTGGAACGTTTTCCCCGAAAGGCGTCGCAGAGAATGCGAATGCTTTTCTCCAGCACCCTGTCGGTTTTGCCTTTGTCCATTTCGTAAGGGCGTATGGCGCAAGCCACACGCCGCAGGAGTCCTCCGAACATGTGGGCAAAATATCCGTTCATAGCGGCGCGCAAAGAGATATCTGCAAAGCTCAAATCGCCGACATAGATGCCGGCGCTCTCCATGCCGCGTTCATGCAGAATGGTTTTGATATGATGGGGATAGAGCCTGATATTGCAGGCGAGGGTTGAGCGGTTGAGCCAGAGAACAGTCTTCTCGGGTGCCAGATCATAATGATGCATGGTCGCCACGAATCCCTCGGCAACGGCATTGAGGGGGATACATTGGCCACTATTATATTTCAGGCTCTGCCGGATAGTTTCATCCGATTCCTTCATGGCATAGGCGGTATAGCCTTCCCGCTCAAGTACCGCTGCCAGAAAAGCACAGGTTATCCTGTCCCAGTTAGGCAGGACAATGGTTTTACCTCTGAGATCATGCTCGTGCCGGGGATTGATATAACGATAGTCAAGGGGTACAAGGTCATTCGCCTGCTGATGATGATTACGAAAAGAACGGACAGCAGCCTCTATCCGCGTCTCATACCCGACACTCGAATCATGTTCGTCCAGCTCGAGGATGAGATAGGGCTTATTATTTTGCTCCATCAGCGCCTTGAAATATTCCAGGGTGAAGGAGTCCGGCGAGCATTTAAAAGAAGTAACAAAAACAGGATAGATACCTTTTTTCCGAGCGACAACCTCGGCGACTTCCAGAATTTTTGCAGAATGCTGCCAGTGAATTTCCTCCAGCAGTGGCGCTATCTTCTCAACATCAGCTTCGCTGTAGGGGATCATATCCTGGAAGAAGGTATTGATGCCCTGTGATGCAAATATCTCCGGAATACCGCAGTTCATCGAGGGAGACAGAACGGAATAGGGCCGACCAAGAAGGACCACGTCGACATCGCCGCTTTTGCCGGTGTTTTCCAGAAAAAAATCCTGCAGAGCCCGACGGTACTGTCGGTTCTGCTCCACCGCCTGATCATAGGCCTGGGAGATCTCGATAAACCCTGGAGAATCCGACAAGATGCCTTTCAGCATTCTGTAAATCTGGATTTTGGCATGAAACGAGGTATAGAGATAGCGGATGACCGGCGACAGAATCCTTCCCGTGGTCCGTTCACCGAGGGTGGCGATGATGCCCGGCAGGAACTGGGTATAATAGCAGAACTGCCGGCGTGCCTCACTGTTTCTGTTTTCAAGATAAAAAGGCAGAAATATGTAATCGCTGCGCTCCAGCAGGTAATCAACATGACCATGCATCGCGGTAATGGGTACACAAAACTCCGAGAGACTTATTTTCTTACCTGCCGGCACTCTGTCTTTCTGGGCCGAGCTGGAAATTGTCCGAATACCGAGAGCGGCAAAGAAATTCTGCCAGAACGACAGATCCTCTACCATATGCACCGCTGCCGGCAGGCCGATGACCAGATCTTCACGCGGTGGCGCCGGTTTTTGCTGAGGCAGCAGTTTTCTCCGGTGGCGCAGCAAATCGATGGCGCCTGTGTCCTTGTGCACAAACGAGGTATCTTCATATTCTCTGCCGCAGAGGAATCCGTAGGCAACCTTGCCCGATGGTGTATCGGCAATGGAGATTTTGCAGTTGTTGTTACACAGATTACAGACCTCAGAGGTCACCGGGATTTCTTTGCGGTAGAGTTCGAGTCCCTTGAAGGCGGTACTCTCGCCTGCCATCTCTTCGCGGGCGACAAGTGCCGCTCCGAGTGCACCGGTAAGATGACAAAATTTCGAGACCATGATCGGCTTTTTGAGCCGCTGTTCGAAAGCCGCAACCAGTGGCCTGTTTTTCGCCGTGGCGCCCTGGAAGAAAATGGTATTGCCGATATTCTTCTCCGAGGCCACCTTCATCAGATAATTTTCCCGCACCGAATGCAGAGCCGAAGCCAGTACCTCGTCGACGGTGAATCCTTCACTGAGATGGTGATTGATGTCGCGTTCCATGAAGACGGTGCATCTGTCGCTGGCCATGGGAGCCTGAACTCCTTCGGCCCGGACTCCATATTCCTCGACACTACAACCCAGGCGGGTGGCCTGCTCTTCGATAAAAGAACCGGTGCCGGCAGCGCAGACATTGTTCATGGTCGAAGAAGTCACCCTGCCGTTTCGCAGGGTGGTGAATTTGGCATCCTGTCCGCCGATTTCAATGATGGTGTCGACTTCGGGATCAAGCTGTATAGCCGCCCTTGCATGAGCGGTAATCTCATCGAGAATGATGTCGGCACCGATAATCTTGCCGATGAATTTCCTTCCCGAACCGGTGGTGGAACACTGTATAACCTGAAAACGAATGTTCTTGTCCTGTTCAATCCCTGCTATGGCCTCAAAGATATGCTGCACCGCCGGCAACGGCCGTCCGGCCGTGCGGGTATAGAGGCCGACCAGCACCTCCTCCTGCTCGTTGAGTAGAACCGCCTTGGTGCTGGTTGAACCGATATCGACCCCCAGGTAGACCTGCTCTGCCTGGTCCGGCATCCGATAGATATCAACCTCCACCGGGTTGTTCCATTGGGTGCCATGCTCATACCTCTCCAGGCTGGAGAAATCCGGATATGTCGACAGCGAAAGCTGCAGGGGCGGATAAAAATATTTTTTCTCCACCGCGGAGGAACGCAGAATATCCGCGGCCGAGTCAATAGTGACTGTGGGAAACTCCTGCTTTTCAGCAAGGAAACACAAGGCAGCCCCCAGAGCCCCATAAAGGTTTCCCTGTTCGGGCACCTTAAGTGAGACCGAGGCCAGTTTCTCGATATGATCGACAACCGCTCTGTTTCGTGAGACTCCTCCACAGAAGAGGATCTCCTGCGGCAGCCTGCCGGCGGAAAACAGGGTATCGACTATATTTTTTGCCAGACCGCGGCAGAGTCCGTCGCTGATCTCTTCATACTGATAGCCTTCCTGCTGGGCATGAATCAGATCGGTCTTGGCGAATACCGCACAGCGCGAAGCGATCCGGGGACAGCGTCCGCTGTTACGGTTGGCGGTAAGACTGAGTTCTTCAATATCTTTCATTTTCAGCCGGGAGGCCTGCTGGTCGAGAAAGCTTCCGGTTCCCGCGGCACAGGAGGTATTACAGGTGGAACCGGCGTAATGCCCCTGATCATCAAAGGTGGAATAAAAGAATTTTTCCCCCCCGACAACCAGCACTGCCCGCTGTTCGCGATGATACTGCCTGACCGTCTCGATCACCGCGATCTGGTTGTCGTACCTTTGTTGCGCTTGAACCACAGCAGGTGTAGAGCCCGTGGCAACTACATGCGTCACACCCTCAAGACCCAGTTTCTCCACCATCTGCTGCAGGGTATTTTTGATGTCACCCTTATGAAAACGGTAGTCGCTCGCCAGGAGCCTTTTGTCGCCATCAAGTTTGACAACACTTACGGCAACCGATCCTGCATCTATGGAAAGAATGATTTTTGCAACAGACATCAGATCCTCTTTCTGTATCGACAATTGTGGAAAGTCAGGCCAGTGCTAAAGCTTGTCTTTGATCTCTTCCCAGAATTCATGCAAACCCCTTTTCCAGCCATGGATATACATGCGGGCATAATCGTTGACGGTATCGTCGTGCAGGGCCATTAGCTTGCTGCCTTCGATCTTTTCAGAAAAATAGGGCCCGAGAATCCTGTCCCAGGGTCCGTTGTCAAGATCTTTCCAGGCCAGGGCATACATGATATCATCATAAACGGCACTTTTGCTCCAGAGCACGCCGTCGCGCTTGCCGGTATCAAAAAAATCTCCCTCGGATTGTGCCTTTTCCTTGCGCAACCGCTCTATGACTTCGCTAAGGTCGAGATCTTCCTGAATTCTTCTCTGGAAATCCTCTTTTTTCTGGATCGCCTCCGCCACAGCATCCTGAAACATCTTCGAAAGATTGAAAGATCTTCTCCACCTTTCCATCTTTTCGTACAACATATCCGGGATGCTGACAGTCACCTTCCTTGCCATCACAATACCTCCCCTGTTACTAAGTACGTGTTGCTCAATTATATACGTATCGTACCTGATGTCAAGCATCACTTCCTGTTATTCATAGATGGGAGAGGGGGTATTTTCTTTTGCTTTTTCCGATAGATCGGCAGTCGCAGAATTCAACCGCAAGGGGAGTACGGAACAGGCGGTAAATACGGTCTCGGTTTGAACCGACAGGAAGAGTTAAAGCTGATGGGAATTGATCGCCAGCAGACAATGCAGGGTTATAGCGGACCCAATGGCGTCATCATTAAAGTCGAATCGCGGGTTATGCAGGGGGATATCCTCCTCATCCTGTATGCCAAGCCCGAGCCACCAGAAGGCACCGGGAACATGTTCAAGGTAGAAAGAAAAATCTTCCGCTCCAAGAGAAGGCGGATAGTCACATCGAATATTTTCCCGGTTGATGGTCTGCGCCGCGGTTGCGGCGACATATTCACAGCAGTGCCGGTCATTTTCGAGAAGGGGATAGCCCCCGTAGAATTCTATTGTGCCCTTGGCGCCATGGGCACGTGCAGTCCCGGCGACAACCTCTCTCAGCCGCTTTTCCAAAAAGTCTCTGGTTTCACGGGAAAGAGCTCGCAGGGTTCCTTGCAGGTTCACCTCTTCCGGTAGGACATTAGGTGCTTTGGAGGCCTCAAAGGTGGGAATAGATATCAGAGCAGCTTCCAACGGGTTGATGTTTCTTGAAACTATCGTATGGGCTGCACAGATGATCTGGCTGGCTGCCAGTACGGTGTCTATTCCCTTATGAGGCATGGCCGCATGGGTCCCCCTGCCTCTGATCCTGATGCTGAAATATCGCGAGGCCGCCATCATCGGGCCGTTGCGTAAACCAATCGTTCCAAGTGGCAGGGAGGGGGTGCCGTGCAGCCCGAAAATGGCTCGGGGCACCGGATCTTTAAGGGCGCCGTCCTTTATCATTTCCCTGGCGCCGGCTCCATTCTCCTCTCCGGGCTGAAAGATAAATTTCACCGGTCCCGGCAGCTTCGCCACGATTTCGCCAAGGACAAGAGCCGCACCGGCGAGACAGGCAATATGACCGTCATGGCCGCAACCGTGCATCAGCCCTTTTTTTCGGGAGGCGTGGGAAAAACGATTTTGCTCCTCCATTCTCAGGCAGTCCATATCGGCTCGAAGGGCGATGCATGGCCCCTTCTTTTCCCTGCCCAACAGGGCAACGACTCCGGTGGTGCCCACTGCTGTCCTTATCTCCATCCCCTCTATCTTTTCGAGTTGTTCAATGATGGCGGCCGCCGTCTCAAATTCTTCATAAGCCGGTTCGGGATTTTGGTGAATTTGTCTGCGAAGCTTAATCATCCGCGGGATAATCTTATCTATTCTGCTTTTTAGATCTTTCATTACTGTCGGATTACCAATATTTTTTGATACTTTTGTAAAAAGTGCCACGAAGCTCTTAGATGGCTAGATAAAAAGTTCGATATAGAAGGCGCAGCGGAAATCGGGCTTTTTACGACGCCATCAAATGGCTGACCGCCTTCTCCAGCCCATCGAGTGAAAGCTCAAACATGGGAAAGATAGAACGGATTACACCGATGGTATGGGTGTAATGCCACACACTTTCTTCGACCGGATTGAGCCATACGGCATGCGGAAAGGTTTTTGCCAAAAAGCGGAGACGCTCCACACTGGGTCTGCCGCTTCGCTCAAAGGCATAGATAGAACCGTCCGTTGACATCAGTTCGTAGGGCGCCATGCTGGCGTCCCCAACGATAATGAGCCGGGTGTCCGGATCCCTTGCCCCGATTTCATCAACGGTAACCGGCCTTCTGTAGCGTGCCGGATCCTCCCAGAGAAGATCATAGATAGTGTTATGGAAGAAATATGTCTTCACATCCTTGAACTGGCTGATCGAATGGGCGAAAAGCGCCTGGACCAGATCGACATGGGGCTCCATTGACCAGCCGCCGTTGTCGATGGCCAGTATCACCTTAAGCCTGTCCACCACCGCCCGCTCATAAACAAGTTCTATCTCACCGCCGTTCTTCATGGTCTGATCGATGGTGGCATCGATATCCAGCAGATCCCTGGCGCCACGAGGCACCAGATTACGCAGTCGCTTTAAGGCTTCACCCATCGATACGCGGCTTAAAGGGGCATGCATTGAATAGTTTTTATAGCGCCTCTCGTTGGCAACCTTAATCGCGGTTTTGCCACGGGACACCCCTCCCACCCGCATTCCACCCGGATGATAGCCTGCGTGTCCCACAGGTGATGTGCCTCCGGTACCGATCCATTTTGAACCGCCATCGTGGCGGCCCTCCTGATCTTTGAGCCGCTTCTTGAAATAATCGAGCAGTTCCTCGGGAGACATGCGTTTTAATTCATTTTCATCCAGGCCCAGACTGTCGGCCAGCTCTTTGGGGTTTTTCAGCCACTCGTCCAGCATGCTCATGGCGATAAGATCAAACTCTTCCTCTTCCCTCCCGGGAATATCGACGCCCTCGAAAATATGGGCAAACACCTGATCATAGAGATCAAAATATTTTTCGCTTTTGACCAGAACCGTCCTGGCCGTAGCATAAAAATCCTCAACGGAGCCTACCAGCCCATAGGCCAGTGCTCTATGGAGGGTAAGAAAGGAGGTAGGACTTACCGGAATCCCCACTTCTTTCAGGGTATAGAAGAATTGAAGAAACATAAATTATCTAAAGAGGCTCTTTTTTGTCAATGAATTGCCCGCACGCTGATAATCCCCGCTCTTCTTGAAGAGCACACCGAGATAGGGGAGCTCCTTGGCCAGCTTTTTGCCGCTGCTGAAATCGGGGTCAGCCTGCAGAGCGCGTATCCAGTTGATCAGTTCCCTGGTAGCGGGTCTTTTTTCGACCCCGTCGATATTTCTCAGCTCATAAAAGGCGGCTATGGCATTTTGGGCCAGCACATCGGAAATATCACCAAAGTGAGCATCTATAATTTTACGCATCATCTTCGGTTCCGGAAAGGCTATATGGTGGAAATTGCAGCGGCCGAGAAAGGGATCTGAGAGATCTTTTTTCGCATTCGAGGTGATGATAATCACCGGTCTGTGCTGTGCCCTGACCACTTCATCGGTCTCCAGTATATCAAATTCCATCTGATCAAGTACATCAAGCATATCATCCTGGAATTCCGTTTCGGCCTTATCGATCTCGTCGATCAGCAAAACGCATCTCTTCGGGGCGACAAAGGACTGACCTATTTTGCCCATGCGAATGTATTCGGTGATCTCACTGACGTTTCGTGTTGAATCGCCGAAACGGCTGTCATTGAGCCGGGTCAGCGTGTCATATTGATAGAGAGCCTCTATCAGTTTCATATTCGACTTGACGTTGAGAACAATCAGCTCCATGCCCAAACTGCCGGCCACGGCATGAGCCAGCATGGTTTTTCCCGTCCCGGGCTCTCCCTTGAGAAGCAGAGGCATCTCCAGTGCCATTGAGATATTAACGATTTTGGAGAGTTCCTCATCGAGGACATAATTCCGCGATCCTTCAAACCTGGTCATATCCATAATACTCATT
This sequence comes from Desulfobulbaceae bacterium, assembly GCA_016278675.1. Classification (GTDB taxonomy): domain Bacteria; phylum Desulfobacterota; class Desulfobulbia; order Desulfobulbales; family Desulfocapsaceae; genus Desulfopila_A. The sequence continues at coordinate 33,300 of JADQBJ010000007.1, forward strand.
ACCTCATTTCAATACGTTTCAATATGATTCTTAAGTATCTTACCGGTAAATAAAACCGGATTGTTTCTTCATAGAAAAGAGAAAGGTTCCTCAAGCATTTTGCTGCATTTATACATATTTTCCCCAAATAAAGAAGAGATTACCTGCGAAAAAAGACAGGTCGTCCGGATTTTTTTGGCATCTCCCCCCTTTTTTCCTCTCCATCGATATGGTATAAGCGACTGATATCTTGAAAATGGCTGCATGCTTTTTTCATCGCGGCATCTTCAGGAAAAGGGTACATTACGTGAAGAAGAAAAACCATTCATGTGAAGTTCCAGATTGTTTTTTAGTAATTTTTCAGCTAGCCAGGGAGAAGAGTAATCCATGAAGATTTTGATAGCCGAAGATGATTATACCTCGCGTTTAATGCTGCAGGTTATTCTGGAAAAATGGAAATACAAGGTCGAAACAGCTGAAAATGGCACTGAAGCATGGGACCTGCTGCAGCACAAGGAACCACCCCAGATAGCTATCCTGGACTGGGAGATGCCAGAAATGGACGGTCTTGAAGTCTGCCAGAGAGCCAGAGCCCTGGAACTGGACACCCCCATCTACATCATCATGCTTACCGGCCGCAACACTACGGACGATATTGTCTATGGCCTTGATGCCGGTGCCGACGACTACATCACCAAACCTTTCGACGAAAATGAGCTCAGGGCGAGGGTAAGGGTAGCGGAGCGAATGGTGACAATACAGCATTCACTGAGCAGCACGGTGGAAGAGCTGCGCCGGGCGCTGGATCATGTCGATACCCTTCAGGGAATCCTGCCCATCTGCATGCATTGCCACGGCATACGAAGTGATGATGAAGCCTGGTATAAACTGGAAAAGTATATCGAAAACAACACCATGGCTAAATTCAGCCACAGCATATGTCCGGACTGCCTCTCGAAACATTACTCCGACGAAGACTGAAGCCGGGTTCCGCCCCGTTTATTGTTCGGGTTGAGATGCTCCGGAGTGCTCTCTTTTTAACACCGGAGAGCACGCCATAATTACGACTTCAAGTAGCTTATACGCGCAGCATGTCCAGGTACGTGCTGCTGCTCATCAATTCCTCCAGCTCACTTGAATCCGAAGGTTCTATCGCAACTATCCAGTTCTCGTTGGGATCTTCATTGAGAAGCTCCGGCTCGTCCTCAAGTTTTTCATTAACTGCGACGATAGTACCGCTTATAGGGAGATACAGTTCGGAAACAGCCTTAACCGATTCCAGCCCGCCGAATTCATCACCTTTCCTGAATTCATCGCCGACGTCAGGCAACTCAACAAAGACGATATCTCCAAGCTGGTCCTGGGCATAATCACTTATGCCGATCTTGATGTGCTCTCCATCCTCCATTGCCCACTCATGGTCTTCCGTATAGCTCCGATCACCCGGAACGTGCAGCTCGCGTATTTCCTTCATAACCTTTTCCTTATAAAATATTTCTCTGGATAAAGTCCACTGCCCAACACGACAACCGTCACGAAACCTGGATTGACCGGCAACTCCCAGGAATTTCATGCAGAGGTAAAACTATCATGGCAAACTCACAGCTCCTTTTCAAGATAATTACACCATCTATTCATTACTCAGGCACTGCAGCGTCCTCAATAGCTATTAAGATACCGACAACACACATAATAATTTATCTCAGGCTTTTCGTTTTTTAGCGAAAAAAAAACAATCGGCCGCATAAAAATTCGATACCCGACCCTTTACCCGGGTCCGGTTATTTTTATCTTTTTATTTCGGCGATAAAGGCATTCGACGATTCAATAGCTGCATTCATCTGCTCGATTAAAATTTCTATCTCTCCCTCGAGATGTGCAAATTCCCCCTGCAATGATCCTATGGCCTGTGCATTTAAATTGTGCTTGAGAAAGAGAACGTTGTCACGAAATATTCTCAAAACCGGCTCCATGCTTTTTTCGGCGCGGTGCATGCTTTGCAGCATCTGAGAATAGCGCGATTTCGTTAGGTTGAGCTGCTCTCTGCTGCTGCTCCGCAATTCCCTGTTCTGATAAAGCTCCAGTTCCTCAGCCCATTCCTCGAAAAGAGCCTCCGACACTGCTTCAACCTTATCTATTCTGTCCGAGACCTGGTCAGCCGCTTCACGGCTTGCCTCATATTCGGCATTGAGTTTGTCATAGGCCTTCTTCACGTCGGTCTCTTGCAGAGAGATAACAGCATCGAACTGCTCCAGGGCCGAGGCGAACTGCTCCTGGGCGTCCTCCTGTGAATCCCTGGCTTTTTCAACGCGGTCCACCATGATATCACGCTTGTGGATACCAACCTTTTCCATAGCGTTATAATATGTCCCCGAACAACCGCCACTTAACGCCAGAACGACCGCCACTATGGCAGTATAGGACAATATCAGCGATACTCGCATTTCGTTCTCCTTTTTTTTCTTTATCGAGCCCGGCCAGTTCAGGGGATAAGTAGAATCTTTCCGGAATTGCCGGATTCCAGAATCTGCCGGTGCGCTTTTCGAGCCTCTTCCAATGGCAACTGCTGGGCAATCTGCGGCACCAGCCTGCCGCTGCTCATCAGCTGATAGAGCCCCACCTGCGCTTCCTTCATTTCCTCATCGGAGCTGTTAAAAAGCGACATGCCCAGAATTTCGGTCTCCTTGGCCATTGTCGCTCGCGGGTCTATGGTGATCTCACCGCGGCTGCCGATGACAACGACCCTGCCCCTGGTACCGAGCAGCGCCAAATCATTAGCCAGATTAACATTAGCCAGCATCTCCAGGATGATATCGTAGCCTTTCTCACCGCAGTCGGCCACAATTTCTTCCAGATAACGCGGGTCGCTGTGATTGTAGATCTTTTTCGCACCGGCCTGTCTGATCTGCGCCAACCCCTTCTCGGTTCCTGCTGTACCGGATACTTCAAGGCCGGTCGAGACCGCAAGCTGGATGGCGATCATACCAACGCTGCCGCTGGCGCCATGGACCAGCAGCCGGTCGCCATTTTTACCACGGGCCCGGGTAAAGAGCGCTCTCCAGGCAGCGGCTCCGGGAATACCTATAGCCGCTCCATGGGTAAAATCCATATTCGCCGGCAGGGAGAAGACCTGGGAATGTCGGCAGACAGCATATTCTGCATAGCCTCCGCTCAGAGTCCCGGCGCTGTATACTCGGTCACCTTCCTTCCATTTCTTTACATCCTCTCCAACCTTGACGATAATGCCCGAGACATCTTTTCCCGGAGTAAACGGCAGCGCAGGTATAATTGGATAATTGCCCGCACGGATATAGGCATCTACCGGATTAACTCCTATTGCCTCCACTTTTACCAGAACATCGTCATTGCCCGGCTCCGGAATTTCCAGATCAACCAGCTTCAATACCTCAGGTTCTCCAAAGGTACGTACCTGAATAGCCTTCATTATCTCCTCCATGCTATGTTATGGGATAGCAGAAAAACCTCCGACCAGACCATATTGTTCCTGTAATCATTTGAGAGATATTCCGCCATTGATCCCGGAAAAAATCAAGAAGTAAACAGATTGTTTCTTTTTCCAGGCGATGGCCGGTGCCGGCGGTGGATAGGTTATTTTTTCTTCCAGCTTTTTTCTTCACCTCTGAGCAGCCTGCCGATATTTTCATGATGCTTGACCCAAATCAGGCCGGCAATCACCGCGGCACAGATGATTATCAAACGGGATCCATTGAAAAGATACAGCCACAGGGGAAAAAGTCCCGAAGCAAGCAGGGAGCCTGCGGAAACATATCCGGATGCAGCAACGACAGCAATGAAGATAACCAGACTTATCAAGATTGCCAGTGGGGAAAGATACAGAAAAACACCCAGCCCGGTGGCCACTCCTTTACCGCCCTTGAAGCCCAGGTAGACTGGAAACATGTGGCCCAGAACGCTCATGATGCCGCAGCCATAGACAACTACTTCAGAAGAGGGTTCAGTGCCAAGAACTGAAGAAGCAACGGCCATGGGAATAAAACCCTTGCAAACATCAAGAACCAGAGTGACGGCGCCGAGCTTCTTGCCCAGTGTTCTGCTGACATTTGTTGCTCCGATATTTTTGCTGCCATGTTGCCGAACATCAACTCCCGCCAATTTACCAACCACCAACCCGAAGGGGATCGCCCCGATAAGATAACTGCATAGCAGTAAAACTATTTCCATAAACGTTTTCCCCTGATATTATCACCTGCGGCCACTCAAGATATTCCTGCGCGAATTTCTATAAAACGATGTGCTCCGGCAGGTTTCACTTGCACTTTTATGAGGATAGCACAATTGTATACTCTATGGTAGAGTAACGTGCCACCACATTCATAAGAAATTCACTACAAAATAGTACCGATATGAGTATACGAAGAATTTATCAATATCCCGAGCCAGTCCTCCGGGTAAAAGCCAAGAGAATAGAAGTTTTCAACGATGATCTGAAAGAGCTGATAGCCGACATGGCCGAGACCATGTACGATGCTCCCGGCATCGGACTCGCCGCCCCGCAGATCGGAGAATCGATACAGCTGTTGATCACCGATATCGGCGACGAACGGGAGGAGCAGCGCTATAAGGCTTTCATCAATCCGCAAATCATCCTGAGCGAAGGAAGCCAGATAGATGAAGAAGGCTGCCTCAGCGTCCCGGAACTGACCGCGAACGTGAAGCGCTTCAAAAAAATTGCACTCGTCTATCAGGACGAGGTGGGGAACGAACACAAGCTTGAGGCGGAAGACCGTTTCGCCGTGGTCCTGCAGCATGAAATCGATCACCTCAACGGCATTCTCTTCATCGATCATCTCACCCCGCTGAAGAGGAACCTGTACAAGAAGAAAATGAAAAAAACCATGGTCGCCGGAAAGGAACCGGCATGAGGGGAGACCGCCTCCGCGTTATCTTCATGGGCACTCCCGATTTTGCCGTGTCGTCCCTGAATTCGCTGCTGGCAAGCGAACATCAGGTCGTTGCCGTGGTGACCCAGCCCGATAAAAGAAAAGGACGCGGCAAGAAACTCTCTCCTCCTCCGGTCAAGCTGGTCGCCGAAGCGCAGGGAATTGCGGTGTTGCAGCCGCAAAAGATAAAAACCGCTGAATTCCTCGCCGAACTCGGAGGCTTCAACGCCGACCTTATCGTGGTAGCAGCCTATGGCAGAATTCTGCCGGTCGCCATCCTGGAGCTCTGCCCACTTGGCTGTATCAATGTCCATGCCTCGCTGCTGCCGCGCCATCGCGGTGCAGCTCCCATCCAATGGGCCGTAATCGAAGGCGACACCAGAGCCGGTGTAACCATCATGCAGATGAATGAAGGCATGGATACCGGCGATATCCTCCTTACTTCTGCCATCGAAATGGACGAGGACGAGACGGCGGGTTCGCTTTTTGTCAAACTTTCAAAGCTGGGAGGGGAAACCCTTATTACCGCCCTGGCCAGGTTGAAAAACCATGACATCACCCCTGTATCTCAGGATCATGACCAGGCCACCATGGCACCACCGCTGAAAAAGGAGATGGGACGCATCGACTGGAACCTGCCGGCCGTCAAGCTCCACCGTCTGGTCCGCGGGCTGGATCCATGGCCGAGCGCCTACACATTTCTGGAAGGCAAAAGATACCGGCTCTTTTCCCCCCGGGTGATCCACAAGCAGGTGGACGCACTGCCTGGAACAATTCTGCTGGCAGACAGGGAAGGTGTACTCATCGCCACCGGCAGGGATGCTCTCCTTCTCCGGGAACTGCAGCCTGAAGGAAAAAAGAGGCTCAGCGTCGAAGCCTTTCTCTGCGGTCATTCACTGAAACCGGGAAGCCGGTTTAGCGACGGCTGATCACATGACATCCTCTTGCATAGCCTATGCCGACTGCTTTTCCGGGATCAGCGGAGACATGTTTCTCGGGGCCCTGATCCACTGCGGCCTCTCGGAAGAACTCCTCAACGACGAATTGGTAAAGCTTAATCTGGAAGGTTACTCTCTGACCATAGATCACACCCGGACAAACGGCATCGGCGGGATCAAGGTAGATGTCCATGGCACGCCGCAGCAGCAGTTTCGTCACCTTTCCTCCATCAAGACAATTTTGCAGAACTCTTCACTGGATCAGAGGATAATCGCCAGATCCATCGAAGTCTTCAATGAGATCGCCAGGGCGGAAGCCAAAGTACACGACATCGATATTGAAAAGGTGCATTTTCATGAAGTAGGCGCCATCGACACCATCATAGATGTGGTCGGCACTGTTGCCGGACTCCATCACCTTGGCGTCCGCAAACTGTATAGTTCACCGGTTCCCTCTCCCAGGGGGTTTGTCGAGTGCGCTCATGGCAGGCTGCCTCTGCCGGCCCCGGCTGTCTGTGAGATCCTCACCGGCGTTCCCTGCTACGGGGTGGCGCACAGCCAGGAGCTCGTCACGCCTACAGGAGCCGCCCTGCTCAAGGTCCTGACCACGGAATTCAGAAGTATGCCGCCGATGATTATCACTTCAACCGGGTATGGCGCCGGCAGCCATATTCTGCCGGGCAATCAGCCCAATCTCTTCAGGCTCATCCTCGGCACCTCTATGCAGCCCGAGGAACATCAGGAGGTCGAGATCATCGAAACCCACCTTGATGACTGGAGTCCGGAATCCTTTCCCTACCTCTGCGATCGACTTTTCAGGGACGGAGCACTCGACGTCAGCCTGGCACCCATCCAGATGAAGAAAGGCCGTCCTGGTTTCCTGCTGAAAATCATCTGTCCGCTCCATCTCGCCCCCGGCCTGCGCCGCCTGGTTTTTGAGGAAACCACCTCCATCGGCCTGCGCTACCGCAGAGAATACCGGCAGACCCTGCCACGCCGGATTGTCGAAGTTAATACTCCCTGGGGAAGACTTGCCGCCAAGGAGGTCGAAACTCCCGGAGGAACACGAGTCTATCCCGAGTATGAGGAATGCCGCAGGATCGCCGAAAAATTCAATATCCCCCTCCAGCAGGTCTACGACCAGGTAAAAAGAGAAACAACGCCCTCATGACCCGCCTGATTATGGCCGTGGCCACCGGCATGTATGTGGGACTGCTGCCGAAATCTCCTGCCACCTGGGGCTCCCTCGCCGCCTTTCTCCCCTGGCTGCTGCTCAAAGACCTCTCCTTGCCGCTCTATCTCGCTGTCCTGCTCTTCCTCTTTATCGTCGGCTTTTTTGCCGTCGGTTCAGCGGAAAAAATTCTCGATATCCCCGATGCCGATCCTATCGTCATAGACGAGATCGTCGGAATGCTGGTTACCCTCACTCTCGCCCCCCCCCACCCTGCAGCCTGGCTTCTAGGCTTCATCCTCTTCCGAATCTTTGCCACACTCAAACCTTTCCCGGTATCCTGGTTTAAAAACCATATTCACGGCAGCACAGGCATAATGATGGATGATGTCACGGCCGGCATCTATGCCTGCATCAGCCTGCAGCTTTTCTGGTATCTTTCAGCCACTGTTCGATAAAACTATGGGGAGGGAAAACCTTAACCCAATAGCAGCAGTCTTATATGGGAGGCACAATCATTGCATCCCCCTAATTAATCAGCAAGGTAAGTAACAATTGCATTTTTTCCAGGAGCAGCGATAGTTCCCATCTCTCCAACATCGAGGAATTACAGTTATGGAAACCCTGCATGCCTACACATCTTATTCAGCTGTAATAATTGAGATAATTGGTGTTATTACTATTATGACCGCCACCTTTCTTGGACTCTACAGATATTTTTACAGGACCAGGAAAGGCAGGGAAAATGCCTATCACCTTCTTCGCGTGGAACTTGGTAAAGGTATTCTTCTCGGCCTGGAGATTCTGGTGGCAGGAGATATAATCGCCACCGTGGTCACCGACGCCACCATGGACCGGGTCCTGGCGCTGGGGGTCATCGTGCTCATACGGACCTTTCTCAGCTGGTCTATAGAATTGGAAATAGAGGGACATTTCCCATGGCAGAGAGAATCAAAGAAAACCAGCTAACCCAGCTAAGCTGCACTCTTTGCAGTACCCCTTGGTATTGGTGCCTGTTCTATAGAGGCCGATTCACGGATTTAAATACATTTTTCGTTTTCCGGGGGTACTGAACTGGGGGCAGTTTTTTTTACCATGAGGAGAGTTGTCAGTCATGAAAAATACCGGTAGGAGTCAGGAGACATACCTGAAAAAATATTTTGGCTGGTTAAAGAACCTTGAGATTACCGTACTCTTTACTCTGCTCTGTCTTGTAGCGGGTTCCTGGGTTTTTATCGAGATTGCTGACGAGATCAAAGAAACCGACCAGCTGCACTTCGACACAATACTGCTGGATTACATCCGGGCGACATCCGCAGCAGGAGAGATAAAAGGACCTGACTGGCTGCCCGCCAGCATGGAAGAGATCACCGCACTTGGGGGAATTACTATCATCTGTGTCGCCGCAACTATAACCATAATTTTCCTTCTGGTCCTCGGCCGCTACCAAACGGCAATGGTGATGTTCTGTTCATCGTTTGGCGGCATTGGTCTTTCTTTTGCCTTAAAATATCTATTTGCGCGGCCTCGCCCGGACGAAAGCCTCCACATGGTTATGACGGAGACCTTCAGTTTTCCCAGCGGGCACGCCATGTCATCCGCAGTTGTTTACCTCTCGTTGGCTGGATTGCTGGCCAAGGTACAGCGGCAGAGAAACGTCAAGATTTTCACCTTGGCCGTTGCCGTCTTTCTGGTTTTTCTTATCGGCATCAGCAGGATATATCTTGGCGTCCATTATCCCACAGACGTTTTAGGAGGATGGAGCGTCGGCCTGGCCTGGGCCAGTTTCTGGCTGCTCATCGACATGATTTTCACGACGGAACAGTAAAGCACTATCTGTCGATCTGCTCTTGTTATTTCATAAAACTGACCGTCCCCTGAGACTCTCCGTCATAAAGTATACCAGGCTGAAATATGAGCAGATTCTTTTCCTCGATATCGAAATTCTGAAGCAGATAGGATTTTACCCCCCGTGCCCTTCTCTCTCCCAGCTCATAGAGTTCCTGCCGCTGTTTCTCGTCGAGGAGAGAGGCCTCGCCGGATTCGGAAACTTCTCCTGGCGCCACCCTCGGATATATATAGTAGGAAGCATCTTCCTGTTCTCTAACCCTTTCCGCAAGCCTCTCTCCCACCTCATTCAACGCTCTCTTATGCTCATCGGTAAGTTTGGCATTATTCTGCTCATAGATCAGCTCGGGGAGTTCGGTATTGATCAGTTTCTGCCCTATCTGGAGGCCAAGATACACCAGGACTCCTCCTGGCCCCAGTACGGAATAGGCAAGCAGCGGCCGTACTGCCGTAGCAATGGAGTTGCTTAATGCCGTCACGATTATGTCATTGTAATTGATATCGAGTTCAGAGAAGCTGCCTTCAATTGGAATTGTGAGCGTAATGATTCCATCTTCCTGCATAAAGCCCAAGGCTGTATCCAGAGGAATCGGTAATCTTCTGTTGAATTGCCGTAGTCGGTCCGCTTCTACCGTTTTTGTGGAAATCTCATCAATAATCAGCCTGTTGTCCATGTCGATGAAATCGCCTTGTATCTCCAGTTGCGATTCAAGTTCGAGCTTTCCGCCGGTCAGTCTGGCGCCGATAAGCTCAATGGAAAACGATGAAAGATTCTCCACCGGGTAACCCCGCAGATGCAGCTGCTGCTCCCATAACCGTGGTTCGGCCAACGGGGCTGCACTTCCGGAGGCAGTCAGTGGGGAATATTTATCGACGGAGCCAACCACTTCATAGGTCAGGGACTGCCCGGGATCAGCCAGATTTATATCGGCGATTTCCAGAGAGTCAATGGTGAGCACCGCAGTAAAGGGATCAGCTTTGGTAGAATCCGAATACTTCAGCTCATTGGATCCGGTGAGCATAACGCTGTCAATCCGCAGGGGGATCTCTGTGGGGCCCTGATCTTCCTCAGTTTCCTCCTGCTCGCCAGGGGCTTCTCCCCCAGCTTCCTCTTTCTTGGTATATTCGCCCTGCAAGCTCTCCCCGACAACCGATTGGATATGTGTTCCCTGCTCCTGAGACCAGCTCAGCTCCGATACTTCAATACCGGCCAGTGAGGCCAGAGGCGCGTCATTTTCCAGTAATGGATCTGTTAGAAAACCAGCCTGCCTTCCGATGATTTGCGCAACTCTCACCTCCCTGCCTCCCTGGCCCGAAATCTGCTTTGCGGTTATATCCTCCATGGCTATGAGCCTTTCCCCGTTCAGGCTTTTGCTCAGCAGCGGCTGCTCGAACTGCACCACCTCCACGGTATACTCCTGAAGGTTTCCGCTGTTTATGGTGCCGATCCTGAGTGAATCCAGGGCAAGTGCAAACTCGCGCTCCCCTGAAGCCGGCAGGGCTATCTCCTGCATGGTGATGCCGGCAACGGTAAGATTTTCCAGATTAGTGACAATATCTGATATCTCCAGGACAGATGCCGAAAGATCAAGCTGCTCTTCTCCCACAGACGGCAGGGATATAGCCTCTGCCCGGACGGCGTCAACTTCAAGATCTTGGAAATCAGGGCTGACAACCTGAGATATCTCCAGCACAGAAGCGGAAAAATCGAGCCGCACTTCCCCTACAGATGGCAGGGAGATATCCTCCGCCCGGACAGCGCCGACCTCAATATCCTCGAGATTCTCACTGGCAACCTGAGATATTTCCAGCACAGAGGCGGAAAGATCGAGCCGCTCTCCACCCACAGATGGCAGGGATATATCTACCGCCCGGACAGCATCAATTGCCAGATCCTTCTGGTTTGAACCGGCAATTTCCGACACAACCACGGTAGAGGCCGCAAGCCCCAACTGCTGAGATCCCGCGGCGGGGAGATATAATTCCTGTAAAAGGATAGAACCGATCTTGAAATTCTCCATCCTGGTGGCCACAATCTCCTCAAGACGCACAGCCTCGAGATTCAGGGAGAGGGGAATACGCTCGGAGGAATTGATGGCAAGGGGACCACTGTCAACAGCAGGAATGCTAAGATTCCCCGAATCATCACTCTTGATCTGCTCAATGATTAATGAATCCAGGGTAACGGCGGTTTCTTCATCTTCCAGCAGTCTGCCATCTTCCATAGTCAGGGCGGCAGTGCCGGTAAAAAGCTGCTCGGATTTCAATTCCACCGTAAAATCGCCGTCAGCAGTTATATTCCCCTGGTTCCATCGTAGCTGCTGAGCCTTGAACCCGGTTCCTGTTTTTTCAGCAGTAAGTGAACCATCGACATACACAACAGCTGCTCCTTCCTCTGAAACTTCATAGCCGCCCAACCCCCTATACGTCATATCTGCGCTGCTCAGGAAATACTCTCCGGCTGTCAAATCAGTCTCCTCTGCTGTAGTTTCTCCATCATATGCGACGGTAAAACCATCAGCCATAACGATCTCGGATTTGCCGACGCTGGTAAAATGCGGCAGGATTACTTCAACAGTGCCGGGCACAGCAAGAAAGAGTTCATCAACAGCAATATTTCCGTTGGTGGAGAACTTTTGTTCCTTGCCATCGCCGCCGCTGCTGCTATAATCTGCGGTGCCCTGCCAGGATGCCGCGCTGCTGCTCAGTTTCCCATTTTCTCCGGCAGCATCGACTTCAGAGAACGAAAGGGAGATGTCTGAGGAGAACAATACCCTCTCTGTCATTTCCAGCTGTACGTCTCCCTCTGCCGAAAACGCCTGCAAGCCGGCATCAAGAGCCGTTTTATTATCCTGGTAGCGCAGGGAACGAGCGGCAACTACTCCCTTTATGCCGATTGCCGTCTTTTCTGCGGAGAATTTTTCATGGCTGATTCTGCCGTTCCAGCCGAGATCTCCGGAAGCAGACCGGCCATTACTCTCCAAGACAGTTTCAAGAGCTTCGGCACGGCCGTCGAAACGCCAGGAAAATCGCTCGTTATCCTTGTTTTCATAAGAAAACGAACCGGCGATTGAGAAAGCACCATCTAATGCGGTAAGCTGTCTGTCCAGGAAACCTTCGAGATCCTGTAGTGAGAATTCGCTCAGCTTCAGCTTTCCGGAAAGCGAGAAAAAGGGTTCAAGCAAAAACCCGGAGAGTTCAATTTCCAGCGGAGCACCGTTAAGGTGCCCTGAAAGGGTGACCCGGCTTGATTCCTCGTTCGTACTGCTGCTGAATCCCCTGGCGCTGCCATTGTCGATAACCAACTGCAGACTGACCTCGTCCTGCCTGTAGCTGATGACTACATTGCTCAGGTCCACCTCTTCCGCCTGCATTGTCCATGGCGAAAAACCCTCTTCCGTTTTTTGTTTTTCCTCCGACGGGAGCCGGTATGAACCTATACTCAGAACTCCGCTGTCATCTCTATGAATGTCGATCAGCATATCCCGCAGAACGGCTTGCTCAACGTGAATGTCTCTGTCGAAGAGAGAGGACATGCTGATATTGAGATGAAGGATATCATCGGAGTAAACGATCTCGCCACTCTTCTCTATGTCCACCCCGTTAAGGGTTAACCTGCCGGTAAATGGATTCAGGTACATCTTCTCAATGGCAACACTGTTGGCACCATTGTCCAACAGCCATTGTCTCAAGAGATATTTCGAGCTCATCTGTAAAATGATAAAGAGAAGAGCGGCAACGGCTACGATCAACAGAGAATAGCGGACAGTGCGTCCGCGAAGTACTTGAACAAAAGAAGGTTTGTGCATATCGCCCATAAATCTCCTTCGCCTGGAAAATGACCCGATGAAAAAGGATTACTCAAGAAACGTGCCAATACCGCCATACAGGAGCACCCCGGCCTTTAGATGATCGATGTCCGGATTTTTCCGTGCAGCAATTACATGGCTGCACTACTGGCCTTATTTATGCATGGTGCCGACTTTATGTAGCGGAAGCAAGATGACGAATTATTACAGGAGTGGAAATGGAGATGAACGAAATGCTTGAACATCTTAAATCATGGTACAGGTTTATTTCATCCCGCACACCGCCCCTGGAATCGGCAATACTTTTGACTTCATTTCTTGCCGCGGCAGGAATCTGGTGGTTTATCGAACTCGCTGATGAAATGCTGGAGGGTGAGACTCACCATATTGATAGAGAAATTATCCTGGCGCTCCGCAATCCTGTCGACCTGTCCGATCCTGTCGGACCTCTATGGTTCGAAGAAATGATGCGGGATTTCACAGCCCTGGGCGGCATAGCCGTCTTAACGGCACTATGCCTTGCCGCGGCAGGTTTTCTGTTGCTGCAGAACAAAAAAGGGATGGCCCTCTTTATGACGGTTTCAGTATTAGGTGGATTGCTGCTCAGCACAGTCCTTAAGTTCGGATTCGACAGACCCCGCCCCGACCTTGTCCCCCATGACCTCTATGTTTTCAGCGCCAGCTTTCCCAGTGGCCATTCGATGCTTTCCGCCATTGTGTTCCTCACCCTGGGAGGACTGCTGGCACGCTACACCAGCCAAAAAAGATTAAAACTGTATATTCTGGCTCTTTCGCTAATCACGACATTGCTGGTTGGCTTCAGCCGTATCTATCTCGGCGTCCACTGGCCAAGTGATGTGCTTGCCGGCTGGACGGCCGGCTCCTCATGGGCTCTGATCTGCTGGATGCTGGCAATCCTGCTGCAGAGTCGGGGCCGGATAGAGCAGGAAAATTGATCAGGGAAAATGAAAGGATCCACAAGGCTGACTACTGCGTCCGCTGCAGTTTCATCTGTTCAATTTTGAGGCTGATTCTCCTGCACTTGATCGCTCTGTACCTGATCACCGGACATGGCATCTTTCTCTACTGGCTCTGCTTCCTGCCAAACTGGCTGCGCATCTTCCGACGGTGCCTTCGCATCTGGCTGTGTCTGCGTATCTGTCTGTATCTGGGTATCTTCCTGCTGCTCTACCGGCTCTTCCTCCACTATTCCCTGCATCTCCTCAACGGCCTGTCCGCGTTCCTGCCTGGCCTTTTCCAGCTCTGCCTGGGCTACCTCCTTTTCTTCCCTGGCCCCGGCCAGCTCCTCCTTCAGTTCGCGAATCTCCTCCCGTGCCGCGGAAATTTCGTCCTCAGCTTCCTGTATCCTCTGTTTTTGTCTTTCTACAACCTCATCGACCTTTTCACCTACTTCTTCAGCCGGACCGTCACACCCGCTTAAAGGGAAAAGCAGCAGACAGAGAAAGAGAAAACTTATCAATTGTTTGAGTCTCATCCGGGCTCTCCTTTTAAATATATTTCCGATAGGTTTGACATAACTGTTCATTTACCTGATATCGTCTTTACGCAGAAATGGACCGAATCACCAATCTACCTATTTTCCAAAAGATGTTCTTGTTTTCGGCCCAGATAAGGATGACCTGACGGTGCCTTCACTGCAGAGCCTCAGGGAGAAATTGTGACTCTTTTCTCACTACTTCAGGTCCGCTCTGGCTTTTTCAATTTCCTCCCGGCCTTGCTCGAACCGCTCCTTACTTGCGGCGATGACCTCTTCTTTGGTCCTGCCGACACTGCTGCCTACCCTGTCAATGGTGTCAGCAGCCCTGGTCGTCAGAATAGTCCGGGTTTCCTTCCCTGAACGAGGCGCCGTAAGAAATCCTGCCGTCAACCCCGCAGCAATACCGGCTAGAGTTCCCATGACAATTTTCCCTCGCCCATTGGTCTTTTTGTGCCATCTCATATAGTTCTTATAATTTTTCATTTTTCCTCCTAACACTGTAGATTGCCATGCCGACGCTACCTCTTGGTCTCATTATTGAGTGGGTTGTCTATAGACATGTTTTTTTGTGGTTTCAGTCAGGGGTGTGCGAAAAGCATGCCAGCCATGATTTACCGGAAATTCACCAATATTTTAAGGATATTAACCTTCTTGTTGAAAAACATAAAAGTTTAGAACTGCTTTCAAAGTCCGGTTCTGCTGGATATTTCCTATTTCATCAGACAGGAAGATAATACCCTGTATTTTTCAGAGCAATCAGATTGCCAATATACGAGACCGCATCAAACAGACAGGAAAATAAGCTGAAAGAACTTTGCACAGTCTTCACCTGGTTTTCATTTTTTACAAACTCCTATGGCAAAAGACAATAATCTGCATACTTTGTCCTGAAGAAGATAAATGATTCGTGCCAACCCTGGTAACCGATTGCGTTGACAAAACTGCTAGTTCGGAAAAGAGATGGACCTTTCGTATGGCAACGGGGACAATGAGGAGAAAAAATATGAATGATACCCCACTTGTTATTCTAAATGGTAATGCCGGAGACAGAAATCATGACCAGATCAGGGAAGCTGCAGCACAGCGCGGCTATCGACTGGAGGAGACCAAATACGCAGGTCACGGAAAAGAAATTGCCCGCCGGGCTGCTGGCGGTAACAATCTGATAGTGGCAGCCGGCGGAGACGGTACCGTCTGGGAGGTCGCCAACGGTATCATGAAAGCCGGAAAACCCGCGACCCTCGGTATCATCCCGCTGGGAACAGGCAATGATCTTTGCCGCAGCCTCGATATCGAACACGATATTGAAGCAGCTTTGCGAACCATCGAAACCGGCAGAGAGACAGATATCGATGTGGGTGAACTAACCGCCGGGAGTAGTAAAATTCTCTTTTTCAATGTTTCCTCATGCGGATTTGCAGGCGCGGTCGACAAACATCTGGAAGAGACGGATAAAGCGAACTGGAGGACGCTTTCTTATATTAAATCAGGATTTTCTGCTCTTACCGAACTGGAACCCTTCCATGTCGACGTATTCTGCGAAGGCCAAAGCTGCGAGGAAGAAAGGATTAGCGCCGATGCTCTTAACGTAGTTGTGGGCAACGGCAGATTTGCGGCTTCGGGTATTCCGGTTGCCCCGCTGGCCAACCTGACCGACGGCAACCTGGATCTGGTACTTTATCTTGGCCAGGGAATTTCTGATCAAATTTTTAACTCCAGGCTGATACTCAGCGGCGAGCAGGATCGTTCCGATACTATTTTATCGCTTCGTGCACAGAAATTTGCTATGAAGTTTTCAAGGCCTCTCTCCATCAATTATGACGGTGAACTTCATGACGAAGAAGTCGATGAAGTTCACTACACCATTCATTCCAGACGCTTGAGGGTTATCGTTGGCAGAAATTTTCCCTGATACAGCCATAGAAGATTACCATAGACCACCGCCATACGCGGATGTGCTCATGGCACGATTCATCCGGAAACTGAAAAAGTATTCCGGTCGAATACGTCCTTTCACCATCCTGCCTTTCCACAGTTACGGCTGTGACGATACGGTGGTGATATGCGGCAGAGTCATTGAGAACCTGGAAAGCGGCTCCCCCAGGAAGGATGACCCCTGGTGGCGGAATCTTCGCAATATGACCAGGGTCTTCCTGCGCGCCAGAGCTGAAAAGGCGCATCTGACTGCAACTGTTAACGGCCAGTCCGTTTCCATAACAACCGATGACATCGGCTATTTCTGGGAAATAGTAACTTTACGGGAAAAATTGGAAGAGCCCGGTTGGGTTGATGTGAATTTCGTTCTTGAGCCGGTGAAGGGATATAGCGAAATCACGAATCAGAGCGGTGCCATCTTAAGCATGCCCTCCTCGGCGCCACTCTCGCCCGGTATCATAAGCGATATTGATGATACTATCCTGGAAACCTATGCTACTGATTTGCTATTGAGCGCCAGGATGACCTTTATCAATAATTCCACTACACGCATTGCCATTGGGGGCATGGCGGAGTTATATAAGACCATTGTCCGATCAACTCCTCTGCTCTCTCCTGTTTTTTATATAACCAGTTCAAGTTGGAGTCTCTATGGTCTCATGAATGATTTTCTGGAACTGCAGGATTTCCCCAGGGGTCCTTTGCTGATGCAGAAAATCGGAATGGCCAACAACAAACTGATCCGCAGAGGTCATGGCCACAAAACTCAAAAAATCGAAACAGTTTTAAAAATTGCCAAAGATCTGCCCTTTTTTCTTTTCGGCGATAATGGACAGGCCGACCGGCAAATCTACTTTGAGATTGCCAGCCGCTATCCTGAAAGGATAGCGGCCGTCTGTATCCGGGTGGCCCGGGAGAAGTCGAGGCCTTTTACGGCAGATTACGAGAGCCTGGGCATTCCCTACTTCGAGTTTGAAGACGGTTTTTCCCTGCGGGAAAAATTATTTGAGAAAGGATTGCTCGCTCGACCGTAGATTCCAAAATACCACTGCCTCTTCGACAGGCGCTTGCTGCAGAATTCTCTTTTTCTGCTGTTGAAGAAAACGTGCTTCGCGGACAGCCAGCGTTTTCCGGTCCGCAGGAAAAAAGTTCTTCATCTGCCTCTTTCTCATCAGATCATACAACCAATGTGCGGCACAGCCGAACTCGGCTTCGGTATGCATAGCTTTGGTCCTGAACTGTACCTCGAACGCACCAGTCGGAGCTGTTACAGTGGTGTGCAGAGACTGATAGCCATTGCGCTTTGGCCGTACGATATAGTCTTTCACACGTCCGGTCACCGGCTTATATTTTTTATGCAGAACGCTTAGGGCCTGATAGCATGAGTCGATGTCGTCAACAAGAACACGCACGGCTATGAGATCATAGACTCGGGTGATATCCATGTCGTACTTACGCAGCTTCCGGTAAGTACTGTGAATTCCTTTTGATCTGCCCTGAATACCAAGAATTCCGATATTTTCTTCCTTCAGCACCTGCTCTACCGCGGCGATAATTTTAGAGACATCCATGCCGGTATCGTTCAGCAATGACTCCCGGATTTTTTTTGTGCGGCGAAATTCGATGGGGCGAAAATAGCGAAAACACAAATCATCCAGTCGGGACCTGAACCTGGCCAGCTCTACATGACTTTCACTGGACTGAGGCAGATGTATTCCCTGTGAATGGTTCTCCGATATTTTTACAGGAGATATTTCCGCCGGTAAATGATGGAATGATGATTTTTGCATATCCTCCAACCTCTTTCAAATGGGATTGATCTTTTTTTCCATCCTAATCAAGATGCCAGGGATACCTTGAAAAGCACCGGTATGCGAAGGCAAGTGCCATACCGATAGCAAGATGCATACCACAACGCGGCAGAGGGGGTCACATGAAGCTATCATTTTGAATACACATCTATTTTTAATAAAAAAGAAATTCCCAGTCTGAAATCACTGGAAGTTCGATCCGCATTTTCCTGTTGATCGAGATGGTAAACGAGATATGGGAACGAACACATTCTGCAGGCAGCAGAATAGATGTGGGCATCCCTTCGCAATAAAGAAAAAATAAAGCATCAGCAACGGGTAATGACGTTAGCCAGTGTCTGTCCAGGAATGAGCAATTTTGTTCTAAATTTAGGCGCTCGATGAATTTAACCACGGGCATATGTTTGATATTCAGAGGATTAAATTCTGAGAGCAACGACGAGTTAGGGCAAAAAGTGCCATTTATGGACAGACACCAGCCAGCTTGTCCTTCTCGGCAGGACATATTCCTGCGGGACAGTAAAAGCGGTCACCCCATCAACCAAATGGATTCCGCCGGCCAGCTTTGCGGTATCCCGGGTTAGAAATGAAGACAGTGCCGCTCCCGGTGCTGCTCCGGTACAGAAAGATTGACGGACCTGCGGCCATGATCGGCCGAAAAAAGATGTGGTGAAAGCGATAGCGTGTGCCGACTAAGCGTGCTCATTTCCAGAGGAGAGACTGTTTATTACCTCAGCCAGTTCCTGCGGAGTCTTCGCAATCCTGTCAGCGCCGTTATCCTGCAGTTCAGCCGCACCACGGAAGCCCCAGAGAATCCCAATGGTATACATGCCGGCAGATTTTCCAGTCTGCATGTCGATACCGGTATCACCGATATAAATGCACTGACCAGGAGTGCTCCCGAATCGTCCGGCAATTTCCAGCGCCCCGGCAGGGTCCGGTTTTCTGGGAATTTCCGGCCGTTGCCCGAAAACCTGACCAAAGGTCCCTTCCGGGAAGAAATAATCGACACACATCAGGGTAAAATCATGCGGTTTGTTGGAAAGAATGCCAAGTTGAAAACCTTTCTTTTCCAGAAGGGCAAGAAGCTGCATCACACCTTCATAGGGTCGGGTCCTGCGGTTCCAATATCGGGAATACAAGGTTTTAAAACGATTGAAGCAGGTCTGTTTCTCTGAAGCGGTTGCCGAATCCGGAGTTATCCTTTCAACCAGGGTCTGCATCCCTTCTCCTACAAAAAATTTATAGGCATCCGGCTGGTGAACCGGATAGCCATGTTCCTCAAGTACCTGGTTGCCTGTCTCGGCCAGATCATCCAGGGTATCGAGAAGTGTGCCGTCGAGATCAAAAATCACTGCGGAATAGGGCATGGTCGTTTTCTCAAAGTTGAAGGTTTGCTGAAGTACCGCATTGGCTGCAGAAAAACACCTGACTCTCTTCATGTATAGGGTATACAGAAACACTTTGCACTGAAAAAAACACTCTGCTCTCCTGCGGAACACGCCGTCCCATTATGCAACATTAATATTGCACCTGGCGGCCTTTTCTTGGACGCCAGGAGCTATTCAATAATATGAAATTATACTATTTTTACGAAATGCCTCAAAAGGGTTGCAGCCTTTTCAAAAGCACTTTACCGAAACGGCAAGGATTATATCATACGGAACAGCCGATTCTCCCTGGTATTGTATACGAACTCAGCTGCATAACTCTGCAACACAATCGTTGCAAGAAGCTGATTGAGCATCACACCAGGACAAATTGCTCTCCCGCTCTGATGAACATATCTCCCTCATAATACTAACATAAATTCAAGTATGTCCGATATATTTGGCACGGGCATGATTTCTGCTATTAGTGATCACATGAAGAATACGGGAAGAACATATGGATCCTTGAGATCATGCGGCGACTTCTGTAATTGCAACCCTGGCCTGCCGAGGACCTCAGCGGGCGATACCGCCAAATTTATAAATACTTAGGAGAAACAATGACACGTGAAAAGATATACAGCGTGTGCGGCATGTGCACCGTTCGATGTCCCATAGTTGCGGAGGTGGAAAACGGAAACATCGCTTTTCTGCAGGGAAACCCTCATGCACCTAATGTCGATGGTGGCCTGTGCGCCCGCGGTGCTGCGGCGCCCGGACTTATATATGACCGCGAAAGACCCCAGACGCCGATGATCCGTGCCGGTAATCGCGGCGAGGGGAAATGGCGCAAAGCGAGCTGGGACGAAGCATTCGATTATGTCGCTGAAAAACTGCAGAAAATCATCGACACCCATGGAGCCAGAAGCATCCTTCTCACCGATCGTGGCGGACCTTTCAGAGATCTGCACCGGGCGTTCCTCAAGGGCCTGGGCTCACCGAACTACTGCAATCATGATGGTTCCTGCGCCCGAAACGTGCAGCATGCCGCACTATCCTCATACGGCTTCGGCCGCAAGGGAGTGGTTTACGATCTTAAAAACGCCAAACACGTGGTCCTCCAGTCCCGCAACATGCTTGAAGCTATCAACGTGCGCGAGGTAAGCGAACTCACCGATGCCCTGGAAGACGGCTGCAAGCTCACCGTCATCGACATCCGTACCAACGTTTCGGCCACTAAGGCAGATACCTTTTTCCAAGTGCGCCCCGGCTCTGATTACGCATTCAACCTTGCCGTTCTTCATGAGATCATCACCCACAATCTCTACGATCGGGATTATGTCCAACGACATTTCAAAGATTTTGATCATCTTGAAAACTTCATTCAACCGTACAGTCCGGAATGGGCCGAAAATGAAACAGGAGTAAGCGCGGCTTCTCTTAAAACCTTCGTCCGCGACCTGGTCGAGGCGGCACCCGCCGTCATCTGGCACCCGGGATGGATGACAGCCCGTTATAAAGATTCTTTTTATATGTCCCGAGCAGCGTATCTGATCAACGCCCTGCTTGGATCAGTGGGCGCCGAGGGGGGACTGCCCATCGTCAACAAGCCTGGCGATTTCGGACGGAAGGGTCTTAAGTCATTCATGGATCTTTTTGAAAAACCCGTGGACAAGCGGGCCGATGGAGTTGGCTGGAAGTATCCTCATTTCGAGGCCGGTCCCGGCATCGCTCAACTTGCCTACAAGGCCATAGAAACACAGGATCCTTACCCGCTGAAGGCGTATATCGCCTATCGCCACGATCCGCTGATGGGTTTTGCCGATCCGGACCGCCAGATAAAGGTTTTCGAAAATCTTGATCTTCTGGTGGCTGTGACCTTCTCATGGTCCGACACAGCCTGGTATTCCGATGTTGTCCTGCCGTTGTCCCCCTTTCTTGAACGCGAAAGCACCATTGCCACCAAAGGCGACTTGGTCCCCTATATGTTTGTCCGCAAAAGAGCCCTGGCGCCGCGCTACAACACCCTGGCCGACTGGGAAATCATTTCCGGCCTCTCCCGGAGAATGGGGCTCGACGAGTTGGTGTTCGACAATATCGAAGATATCTGGAAATTCCAGCTTGAAGGGAGCGGCGTTTCCATAGAAGATTTCGATAAAACCGGGCTGGTTTACCTGGGCGAAAAGTCGAAATATCGGAATGTTGAAACCGACAAAATCTTCAAAACCGCTTCAGGCAAGGTTGAAGTCATCGACGAAAAACTGGAGAGCCAGGGAATTCCCTCCCTGGCCCCCTATGTCGGGCCTGAGAAACCAGGAAAAGGCCAGTTTCGCATAACCTTCGGTCGAGTCGCCGTTCACACCCAGGGCCACACCGTCAACAACCCCCTGCTTTTTGAATTGATGCCGGAAAACACTCTGGTGATCAATGACAAAAAAGCTGCAGAGCTGGATATCGCCAGCGGCGATCTGGTGGAAGTTTCCAACAACGGATATTCCGAGCGTATTCGCGCCGAGGTTACAGATCAGATTCATCCCGAAGCGGTTTTTGTCGTTCATGGCTTTGGTCACCGTCTGCCCGTGGAGAGCCTGGCGTACGGCAGAGGTCTTGCCGATAACCGCTTCATGCCCGACGGCAACGAAATCTACGACAAAGCAGGTGGAGCTGTGGCCTTTCAGGAACATTTTGTCACGGTCAGGAAAGTATCTGTCGAAGAAACTGAAGAAAACAAGGCATAGCGCATACCCGATCGTTTAAGGAGAATATCAATGAGTCAATATCATATATTTCAAGATACCAAGCGCTGCATCAATTGCCGTGCCTGTGAAGTGCAGTGTAAAGTCAACAAACAGCTTCCCCCGGGTCCGAAGCCCACCCGGGTGATAACAGTCGGTCCGAAGATGGTGAGAAACCTGCCGCGGGCCTCCTATATTTTCATGCCATGCTTTCACTGCGCCAAGCCTTGGTGTGTGGCCGCATGTCCGACAGGCGCCATGCAGAAACGGTCGGAAGACGGCATCGTCTTTGTCGACCAGGAGGCCTGTGTCGGCTGCAAAGCCTGCATCCGGGCCTGTCCCTGGGGTGCTCCTCAATGGAGCAAAGAGACTCGCAAGGTGGTCAAATGCGACTACTGCATGGATCGTATCGATCAGGGACTGAAGCCCGCCTGCGTCACCATCTGCATGACCAAAGCCCTCTCCTTCGGAGATGATGTCACATCTCTCACGGCCATCCGCAGAGAGCGCTACGCCCGGGCGGTGGCTGAACTCAATTGATGGAGTCGATGAACACCGCTGAACAGGCACTGACCGGACAACTTGATATTTAAAAACAGCACTCCTGCTGCACGGCAGGAGTGCACTCAGATATATTGGATAGACAATGAAGCAACCAACATGCCCTGTTACTGCGAGTCTTCAAGCAGTCGAACAGGCGCTGGCGGGAAACGGACTCACAACTCCCCGCGGCCGGCGCCTTACAGAAGACATCCAGCTGTTGTTAAGAGACATTGCCTCAGGACGGGCAAGTGCGGATCATCTTACCACCGTGGATTCCCTGGTGGGAGAACTCCTCGAATTCAGTCAGGATTCCGATATTGCCCAACTTGGAACCCTGCTGCATGCAACCCTGGAAAACTCCAGGGAAACATTCATCAGCCACATAGACACTCATAACTGCGCCACCGGCGACTGCCTGAAACTGGTGCCGGCCCCCTGTCAGATGACATGCCCGGCCGGAATCGACATCCCCTCATATGTCAACCTGATTGCCATGGGTCGTGACATGGAGGCTATCGAACTCATCCGCCGGGACAACCCTTTTCCATGGGTTTGCGGGCTGGTCTGTACCCGTCCCTGTGAACTGATGTGCGTTCGTGGGCGGATCGACAGTCCTGTATCCATTAAGTTTCTCAAGGCCTTTTCCGCAGAAAAGGCACTTTCGGACAGACGGTATCATAATCCGCAAAAGGCGCCCGATACACAGCACAAGGTGGCGATCGTAGGGGCAGGTCCGGCCGGGTTGACCGCCGCCTACTATCTGGCACTCAAGGGCCATGGCGTCCGCATAATCGAATCGCTTCCCATGGCAGGAGGCATGACCATGGTTGGCATTCCCCGCTACCGCCTGCCGCGCGAGGTTATCGATCTTGAAGTTGCGATGCTGCAGCAGCTGGGAATCGAATTTTGTTTCAACACCCGTTTCGGTACCGACATTGATATAGAATCACTGAAGAATGAAGGTTTCGATGCCTTCCTGTTTGCCATAGGCGCACACGGCAGCTATCAGTTGAATATTTCGGGGGAAAAGGAATATAATGGTGTACACAGCTCCATCGATTTCCTGCGCAGGGTCGCTCTTGGAGACAGGCAACCTGTGGGAAGAAACGTCATTATCGTCGGCGGAGGCAATGTAGCCATCGACGCTGCACGTACGGCTATCCGGCTGGGTGCAGAAAATGTCACCCTCGCCTATCGGCGGACGCGCCATGAAATGCCCGCCGACGAGGAAGAAGTAGAGCAGGCAGAGGAGGAAGGCGTCCATCTCTCATTCCTGACAATACCCATTGAGATTTTGGGAGAAGACGGCAAGGTTACCGCCATTAAATGCCTGCGTGCAAGAATGGAAAAACGCGAGGGGAGCGACCGCCTCTCACCCGTACCGGTGGAGGGCAGTGATTTCCTCATCCAGACCGATGCGGTTATCGCCGCAATTGGCCAGCAGATAGAGAGGGAGTGCCTGCAATCAATAGATGAACTGCAGTGGTCTCGCCGCAATACCATAATGGCCGAAATGGTAACCATGGGAACCAGCATACCGGGAGTTTTCGCAGCCGGCGACGCCGTCACCGGACCGGCAACTGTCGTCGAGGCCATCGGTGGCGGAAAACGAGCCGCCGAGGCCATCAACCGGTATTTCGAGGGCATTCCGCAACCCACTCTGCTGCCCGTTCCCAAACGCCGCGCCCGCACAAAGTGGCTTGAGGTCCCGGCAACATCACGGATGACCCTGCGCCGCCCGGAAATGCCGTTGCTCAATATGGAACGAAGGCGCATCACCTTCCAGCAGGTTGAACTCGGCTATTCAGAGAATGCGGCCCGTGAGGAAGCACGACGCTGCCTGCGCTGCGACATCTGCCTTCGCTGCGGAAAATGTGTGCGTACCTGCAGGGACCAGATGGGAATCGATGCCCTGCAGTTTGGCTATTTCGACTTCGACAATCCCGGGCCAAGCGATTTCCGCATTACCGAAGAACGCTGCATCCTTTGCGGAGCTTGCGCCGCCAACTGTCCGAATGACGCAATCCGCATCGAAGACCGGGGTAATGAACGAATCTTGTCGCTATGCGGCACCATTCTCAACCGTCAGCCGTTGGTATCGTGCAGCGGCTGCGGCACCGTTCTGGGACCCGCGCGATATCTTGATTTTGTAAGAGAAAAAACAAAATCCATTGCTCAGGTGAATCAGGCCACCGGTGCTCTGTGCAACGATTGTGCACGCAGCGAAGCAGCCCATTCCAAGGCTGACAATATCGCATTGCGCTAAAAACAAGTGAGGGTAACCATGACACAATTCAGACGTGGACAGCATGTCGAGGTATATCGCAGCAGCGAAGATGAAAACTGGCAACCGTACATGGAGACATATATCGGTTGTCATGGGATAGTAACAGATCCCGATACCGTCATTAATGATCCGGATGCAATGATCGAAGTCAGCCTTGACGGACATGGGACGCACAGACTTCCCCAAGACTGCCTGCGTTCTATTTAGCGTCTGTCAGGAAATGATCATTTTCGGAACTACGCTTTCTTGTCAAGAGGGTAAACGGCAAGGGGAAGCTATGAGACCCCGACTAGTCAGAGGACCAGTGCCATTCAGGACAGGACCCTTTTTCATAACACTCAAGCAACAGGGCAGCCATGCAATTCAGGAATCTCGATGAAGCCATTGACTTCGCCATAGAGAAAGAAAGAGAAGCGGCCGAGTTCTACCGCCGGATAAGTGAACAGGAATCACTGAATAATAAAGAAATGTTTTTGGAGTTTTGCCGGGAAGAAGAAAAACACGAAGAACTCCTTAAACAGCTCAAATCAGGCAAGACAACAGGAGAGCTCGACAATTACAAATGGAAATGGATTATCGATATCAAGCGCAGCAATTATGCGGAGAAAATCGAATATAAAGCAGGGATGACCTACAGGGAAATTTTGATGCTGGCCTCCAAGCGTGAGGAACAGGCGCTGGCCATGTATAACCAATTTCTTAAGGGAGCTGAAAACGACCACGAGAAAAAACTCTTCAAAATGCTTTGTCAGGAGGAAGCCCGCCACAAACTGGCAATCGAAGGCATGCTGGATGATTTCATGGCTGAAATGGGCGACTGAAGGCAAAAATGGCTCCGGACGACGGCATCGGCGATCGCTGTCCTATTTTTGCTGATCCCCATGCTTCTGGTATAATAATTGCGTCCTTTTTTATATACGTTGAGGTCTTAGCCCCGTGCAGCTGACGGGGCTATGGACCTAGCCGACATTGAAAAGGAGGAGCACCATGACGGAATTGAAAGCAAGCCCGGTTCTGGATAAAATGGTTCAGTCCGCCCATATCTGGGTAAAGGACATAATGTATGAACTTAATCTGAGTGATCCCGATCAGGCGTACCATGTGCTGCGCACCACACTGCAGGCTTTGCGGGACCGTCTGCCGCCTGCCGAGGCAGTGCATCTTGGAGCTCAATTGCCCACGTTAATCCGCGGGGTATATTACGAAGGCTGGAAGATTGCAGACAAGCCGCTGAAGATTCGCAAAAAAGAAGAATTCTTCGAACATATCTCCGAACTCTACAATGCACCGTTGGCAGTGGAACAGGAAAACGCAGCTCGTGCGGTGTTCAAACTGCTGTACCACCATCTTTCCGAGGGAGAAGTTAAAAAGATTAAAGATATAACTCCCGAAAAACTACAGGAATTATGGCCACATAAGATGTGACCTTACGGAGAGAACAGTTGAACTGTTGCTTTTCAGCTTTTGCATTCTATCTGCATCCTGCGTTCCGTTCAGGTCATAGATGCCGGTAGCAAACGAAAAGCGACTTGCCCGAGTGCTGTTCTCTTCTAAATATACCCATAGCCTGACACGTTCTGTCCTGACAAGCAGGATTTGTCTCATATCGCAGGACGCCGGAATCTTTTGGCAGATTCCTTGATAAAATAAAAGAGAGCTGCCGGCTCCTTTTGCACCCTCACCTGTTATATTACCGGTCCTACAGCACAATGAGAAAAAAGATCGCAATAATACTCTCTCTTGTTCTGATGGGTTTTACTCAGAATCTGCAGGGAGAAATAACTGAAAATGGTGAAATTAACCGCCTGATTTTGGATTTTTTTCTCTATATATCGCAGGAAAATTATACCTCTGCTGCTGAGCTCTTCCACTATCCACCTGAATATTCCCCTAAACAGCGTCAACACGACCTTGAGGGTGTAGCACTATTGCTAAATGCTTTTACCGGAAGCTTTGGTCAAATAAAAAGAAGGAGCATCAACACCAAAGAAGCGGAGATTTTCGGCCTTCAGGTAGGGGGTGGCAATCTGCAATATTGGCAAAAACATCGGGAGACCTTATCGCTTGTTTATCAGGTTGATTTTTCTAACTATGGTAATGGCTTTATAACCTTCACCATTTGCAATCTGCACCAAAAATATGAGATACGCGAGGTCAACTATGGTCTGTCTGCTTCCCAAGACAGCTCCACTCTCTTGTTTAAAGATGTATTTAATTATATCCATTTTGAACTTGGAAATTAGCTCTTGAGTGATTGCCTCTTATATTTTTGATTAATACATTCCGGCCTGATATTTGCTTCACCTTTTATAAGATTACCAGATGTTACAACCACGACAGGAGGAAAAACATGAATCGAATACAAGCATTCTTTTTCACATTCATTCTTTGTACAGCGATACCTGTTCCCGGCTCAGCCCAGCAGGATCAGGACGAAACAAAAAAGAGCGACAAGGCTTCTTTCAAAAAAGCGGTAGCGGTTCTGCATCCAACCGAAGGCAATACCGCATCGGGAATCGTGACATTCACCAAAGTAGAAGAGGGAATTCGTATAGAGGCAGATCTCTCCGGGCTCAGCGAAGGAATGCATGGCTTTCATATTCATGAGTATGGTGACTGCACCGCTGCCGACGGAACTTCTGCCGGAGGGCATTTCAATCCCGCGGGCAGCCCACATGCAGGCCCCGAGGACAGCCCAAGACATGGGGGCGATTTAGGGAATGTTACAGTGGATGCCGATGGCACTGCCTCATATAATCGTGTAGATGACCTTATCTCATTCAAAGGGGATCACAATATTCTGGGACACGCGGTCATAGTCCATGAAAAAAAAGATGATCTCTCTTCACAGCCGACAGGAGATGCGGGAAGTCGTCTCAGTTGCGGAGTTATCGGCATCGCCAACACTGAAAAAGAGTAAAAGACCAGCTTTTCATCATCTCCAAGGAGTCATGATATCACCCCCATCCGGTAAGTTAACCACTGGATCCTCCGGAAAAATTCTTCTGCACATGTGCACATTGGTTAATGTGTTCGCTGATGGTGCCGGTTTCCAGTTATTCCTCTGCGGCACCATCCCACCACCCACAGCGCGACAGCCGAAGATGCCGGTACGGGAGTAGCCGAAATTCCGGTTGGAGCGAAAAAGAAATGACTCAAATTCTCCTTCTTTGCCTGCTGACTCTGGCAGCCTCCATTATCGGGACAGCGACGGGATTCGGAACATCTACGGTCATGATTCCGTTCATGGTGCTCTTGGTACCACCCCCCGTAGCCCTTCTTTTTGTGGGGATCATACACCTCTGCGGTGATATCTGGAAGATACTTCTCTTCAGAAGGGGTTTTGACTGGAAGCTGATCATTGCCTTCGGTCTGCCCGGTATAGCGGCCAGTTTTTTCGGCGCCTCACTCTCCCTGCAGACAGAGGTCATTCCGCTGCAGCGCATTTTGGGGTTTTTTCTGATTCTCTATGTTGGTTTTCTTCTGGTCAATCACCGGTGGTCCGTACCTAAGACCAGCATTACCGCTGTTAGCGGAGGCTTGCTCTCCGGACTCTTCGCCGGTTTTTTCGGGGTTGGCGGTGCGGTTCGGGGCGCCTTCCTTACCGCTTTCAACCTCGACAAGGAGGTGTATATTTTCACTTCGGGACTAATTGCCCTGTTTATTGATCTTACCCGGGTCACTCTATATATTTCAGGGGGTACACGGCTGCAGGAGGGCTTAACGACAGCCCTCTTTCTGAGTATTCCAATTTCATTTGGCGGCGCATATCTTGCTAAAAGTTTTCTGGACAGAATGCCTCAGAGGTTTTTTCGGATATTCGTTGGAGTTTTTCTCGCTCTTATCGGTTTCAAACTATTGATCTGGAATTATAAATAATCAACACTTCTTTAGATCCGGTAAAACAGCCTGCGTTTCGAGAGACGGCTGTTATAATTCTTTTTCAAATCATCGGTGCACCATTTCCGTTGCACCACCTTTGCCTTTTTAATGTTCTTCTCGTCGAATTTACATTATCATATCTATACCTTACCTCCAGTGACACATAAACGCTGCACCCTCTTTTCAACACTCGATATTTCCCTTTCAGCCTAGAAGAACCTGTTTGTTCAAAAAATCTGCTTTTCCAGATATGTCATTCCGCAATCGGAATGCAACTTTTCCGTTGCCCTTTATTTTGAAAAATTGATCGATGACCATGAATAAATTGATTTCTCAGCTGATACATATAAAAACAATAGCCTGAAAACATGAGATAAATATATTTTCCAATCAGGAACTGAAAGACTTAGGCATAGTTACTGCTATAGATAAGCGAATGAGGACTTTATGAAAAACAATCAAATTCTAAATATCAGCGCATTTTTTCTGCTCTTGATTTTCATTGCCCCCCGCAGCGCCTGGGCACTGCAGTCTCACGGTGCACCCGAGGGAAATTATGTCCATCAAATGGCCCACCTTCTTTTCATGGTAGCGCTCCTCTATCTCTACTGGCATTCGAGACGAACCACAGCATTGTCAAGCAGGGGCTGGAAGTTTCTGCAAACATTCTGCCTTATTTTTGCCTGTTGGAATATCGTCACTTTTCTAGGACATGAGGCTTTTGAATCTCTATCTTCGACTGATTTTCAGCTAAGCGGTACGTTAAACGAACAGATTACCGGACCCATAACCCCGGTGAAGGTTATCTATTTCATGACAAAAATGGATCACCTCCTCTTCGTTCCTGCATTATGGGCATTGGTTATCAGTCTCAGAACATTTTATCATGATGCCCTGAGGGAAGAGAACAGATGAACACTCTTCCTCTTTTCCCTGCGGTCATTATTGATTTTCTGGGTTCGGCAGCGGCAATCGTGCTCTCCTTTCTGGCTTTACGCTATTCCCGGTCGCTGATCAGACTGCAGCCCAATAACTTCATCTGGGGTTTCCTGTTTTATTTCTGTATTGCCATGGCTGCCTTCTCTCTGTCCCGGGGAGTTGGCCACATTATTAAAATTTTACTGATCTTCGGAAATCGTAATGATATCTGGCATCTTCTTTCTCCATTTTCCGGAGGAATCAATACCATGCTGATGATCTCGGCGGCCGCGGTAACTATATACTATCACAAGGGACTCCAAGCATATAAAGCAATCAGATCAGAAGCGGAAAAACTCTCAGAGGCTAACACCAAGCTTTCCAGCAGTGCGGAACAACTGCAGATGCTCAATACTCATCTGGAAGAGATGGTGGAAAAACGAACCAAAAATCTTTCCGAATCGGAGAAAAAATTCCGGAACTTTTTTGAAAACTCCAAAGACATCATCTACTTTTGCGACGAAGACGGCAATATCACCAGCATCAATACCAGCGGCAGAGAATTGCTGGGTTTAGACGTAGCGACGTCGCCGGTCAATTTTTACGATCTATTTTGCCATGACAATGACCTGCAAAAATATTTAGAAGAGTTACATCACGATGGCTTTGTCTGTGATCTGGAAATTGAATGTAAAGGAAAAGACGGTTCTATGCGCCATGTTCTTCTTACGGCAAGCGCCATCTATAATGAAGAGGGCCAAATGATCGGTTGCGAAGGTATAGGCAAAGACATGACCCGCCTGAGAAACATTACCGAACAACTCATCAATCACGAGAAAATGGCGTCGGTCGGACAGATGGCGGCAGGCGTTGCCCATGAGATCAATACACCATTGGGCATCATCCTCGGCTATACCCAGCTTTTGATGGATGATTTCGATGAAAATTCAGAGGATTACAGCAACCTCAAGGTTGTTGAACGTCAAACCAGGGCTTGCCGGAGAATTGTTGCTGATCTTCTTAAATTCTCCCGCCAGGCTGAAAGCTTCAAGACCTCCCTGGATATTAATCTCATCATCCAGGAAGTACTGGCAGTCACCGAACATACTTTGAACATCCATGGGGTCACGGTACTTCGAAAATTTGACCAGAATCTGCCCATGGTCTTTGGTGATTCCGAAAAGCTGCACCAGGTCTTTATAAATCTCTTCAACAACGCTCAATATGCCATGGTTGAAGGAGGGGAAATTATCATCATTACTGCCGCAACCGAAAAGGAAGTGGTGATCACGGTAATGGATAATGGATCCGGTATCCCGGATGCCATTAAAAACAAAATCTTTGATCCGTTCTTTACCACCAAAGATGTTGGCAAGGGGACAGGACTCGGGCTGTCGGTGACCTACGGGATTATTCAGGAACACGGCGGAACCATCAGCGTCAAAAGCCCAGTGGAGCATCCCGAGACGAGGGAGCAGATGCAGGGAAGCGCTTTTTATATCCGATTGCCCGCCTCCGGCGCTGCAAACCATGAAAACGAGGAGAACCTATACAATGGCGGAAATACTGGCATTAGATGACGTACTGGATGCAGTTATCCTGGTCAAGAAAATACTTTCACGACAAGGTCATGATGTCCGGACCTTCACAGAGGAACAAGAGGCGATTGATTATGTACGCGACCACCATGTCGATCTTGCTATTCTTGACATAAAACTCAAAAAAATGAGCGGCGTTCAAGTGCTCGCCGAAATGAAAAAAATTCGTCCCGAAATCAAGGTCATCATGCTGACGGGATATCCTACCATCGAAACGGCACGGGAGGCAATGGAACTCGGCGCCGGTGAATATTGCGTGAAACCCATTGATAAAAAGGAACTGGAAGACAAAGCGGCGGAGGTTCTGGCCCGATGATTTACCGGTTCGAATTCTCTGAATCTGGAAAAACCTGATCAACAGTATTTCTACGGTTTATACCAAAAAACAATAATAGATGAGCAAACAGCAACAACAGAAAGAGAAAGACTACCTGGAGGTTTTCCAGGAAGTCACCCGTCTTATCAGCAGTGTCCATGATCCCCAGGAGGTCATGGACCTGGTGGTCCGCCGCCTCCCGGTTCTCCTGGAGGTAGATGCTGCAACGATCAGGCTTCTCGATGTCGGTACCAACCGATTCGTTCTAGGTGCCGCCTGGGGAGTCTCTGATGAATACCTCTCCCGGTCAACTATAGATACGGCAGAGGTGATGAATGCCCTGATGAAGGGTGAACCTACGGCGAGAACGGATATAGACATAAGCTGCGATCATGACAGCTGTGCTTTTATTTCCCGGGAAGGGGTGAAGAGTGCCATGTCTCTTCCCATTCTTTTCAAGGGGCAGGTTACCGGTCTGATGCGCCTTTTGACCAAAGATACCAGGGAATTTTTCCGCTCGGAAGTAGCCTTTGCCATGTCGCTCGCGGAACAGGTCGGGATGGCAATCTCAAACAGCAGAATGTTCCAGGAGCTGAACAACCAGGTGGCTTTTTTTCGTGCCCAGCACGAAATCTCTAAACTGGTGAATTCAACCCTGGACCTGGATCGGATACTCAGCACAATCGTCGATAAATTACCAGGAATTCTTGGAGTTACCGGCTGCACTATCCGCTTGCTCCACCCTGCCACCAACCGGCTTGAGCTGGTGGCAGCATCAGGCCTTTCCCAGCAGTACCTCAACCGGGGCAGTATCAGCCGGGAAGATTCCATATTCAAAGTATTAAAGGGCGAACCGGTGGCGATTTACGATGCCGCCAGTGATCCGCGGGTCGACTATCACCAGGCTATTCAGGCTGAAGGAATAAAATCAATTCTGGCTATTCCCATAAAAAATCATCAGGAGGTTATCGGGGTGCTGCGCCTGCTCAGCAACAGGCACCGCATATTCTCTCCAGGCGACATCAATTTTGCGGTCAACGCAGCGAAAGAGGGTGGTAATGCCATCGAAAAAGCCAGAACCCATCGCCAAACGACCCTGCTTTTCAACCAGATTGAAGAGCATGAACGTTTTCTACAGACCATTCTCGATTCTATGTGGATGCAGCTTCTAGTTGTCGATCCCGATAAACGGGTGATAATGGCAAATAAGCATTTTCTCTCCACACAGGGTTATAGCGAAGGAGAAGCGCTTGGCAAGCTGTATCATATGATTTCACCATGGCAAGACGAGGATCCGGAAAACACCCTCCCGGATCAGGTGCTTTCCAGCCGTAAAACCATAAAGATTGTGGAAGAAAGCCGCGATGGAGGACGGGACACCTGGTCTGAACGGTATCTCGCTCCCATCCTCGATGAAAAGGGCAACGTAGAATTCATTATCGAGGCGGTGCGTGACATCACCGACCAGATGCTGCTCGAAAAAGAAAAAATGGAACGTATGAAACTCCAGGGAGTGATTGAGATGGCCGGCACCGCAGCCCATGAGCTTAATACTCCGCTTTTTACCGCACTCGGCATGTCTGAATTGATCCGCGATGAGCTGACCTCCACGGAAACACTTCATGATATGGATATGATCATTCGCAACATGAGAAAGATGAAGAATCTTATCCAGAAAATGACGGCTGTAACCGGATATGAATCTCGGGAGTATGTTGGGAAAACCAAGATAGTGACCTTGAAAACCGACAATCAGAGCAGAAGCAAAAGGACATCACCTATCGAAGGAGCTGAAAAAGATGATTGAAATATGCATTTCCGGAGCACGCATGACCAGCGCAAAGATGAGACATTTTGCGGCATCTCCCTTCGGGATTTTCCTCTACGCCGCCATACCCGGTATGACAGGCATTGTCATCCTGCTGGCCTTCATGGCTGCAGTAGTATCTCCTGCAAATTTACCCATAACCCTGCCTTTCATTATTGCCTTTAATAGTGCCGCTGGTGGCTACGGTCTCATCGATAAAGGCGGCGAAAATTACCCCGGCAAGAGACCGGTTCTTTTTATCATCGCCTTAGTACTGACGGTAACCGGCTGCAGTGCCGTTACCATTTTTTGCCCGTGGGAGAGTCTTATCGAAGCAGAGCGGTATTTCATCTGCTTTTCATCGGCCCTGCTATTTACCTTTTTCGGTGCCTGGATCGGCTCCAAAAGCAAGAAGCTACACATATCATCATGATCATCAATTCAAGGAGAGGAGGTATTCATCAAAAATCTTCATTACCAGCTATGCGCAAATCGATCACTTTTAATCTTAGGGAGGAAAACAGCATGAAAATTGTGCGCATTCCATTTATTGCAGTCTTGACAAGTCTTACATTTTTAATTTTGGCGAGCTACACATTTGCTCAAGTTGAAGTAACAACCGACGGTAAAGCCGGTGATATAGTAACTATAAAGGGCAGCATAGAATCAGGGCAGGAATTATATTTAGCCGTGGCCCAGCAGGATGAGTTTCAACCATCGGAAGCGAACATGCCTCACGAGGAAAGCAAGTTCGCCAAACTTACGCAGAAGGGACAGTTTAACATGGAGTCGTCCATTCCTCCGCTATATTATGTTCTTACCACCAACCCCACTGCCTTTGGCAAGAGAGTTGATGATACCAGATTCGGCGGACCTTCTGTTTTTCTCGGCAAAGGAAGAACCAAAGGACTCTATTCGACTTACAGCTATCTGCTCAAGGACGATTTCAATGCAATCGACGAAACAGCAAGGGCTGGTTTGGGTCCTATAAAATCCGCGGATCAGTGGAATTTCTTAAAATGGGCCAATGAGACCAAATACGGTATAAATACGGTGGTCAAGGAAGGAAACCGGGTGGGCAAGATCGTTATCTTCTCCAGAACCGTTCTTCAGGACGAGTCCAGCGGCAACTACTGGGATAAAGGCACCTCTATTGATCTCGACAAATCAACCGGTAATTTTACCGCGTCATTCAAGAGCTTTCGCCACACCCCTCCGGGGACCAGCTTCGATGTCTATGTCAATGGGACCAAAGCAGAATCCTTTTCCCTTGAAGGTAAGGGATTCTGGCTGAAAAAAGGGTATCGTTACATGAATCCGCTGTGGATTGTCATCGGCGCAATTCTGGTCGGAACCTACTTCTCCATGATCGGCGCCGCCGGTGGTATGCTGATGGCTGCCTTCCAGGTACTGGTCGTCAATACCATGGGTCCCGTGGGAGTCAATGCCGCCAATGTGCTCAAGCCCTCCAATATGGCATTGACACTTTTTTCTCCCCTCGGATCGTTTTATCGCTTCGCGGTCGTTGAAAAACGTGTAGCCTGGCCTGTAGGTATCTCCTTCGGTGTGGGTATTTTCATTGGTTCCATCTGGCTTGGCAAATATGTTTCAGCGTTATTGCCGATGCAGGCCTACAAGGAATGGCTAGCTGTATTGGTGGTCATAATGGGCATTAAAACCCTGACCGAAATGACACCAAAGGCCATGAACAAGCGAAAGAACATCAAGGCCATGACCCAGAAGTTTAACGCTGCCGTAAAAAAGGCCAAAGAAACCGGCGAGGCCATGGAAATGGGCTCTATCGAGCCGGTCAAAACCGGACTGATGGATTATCGCTTCAAGTTCTGGGGCGAAGAATTTAGAATTAACCCGCTGCTCTTTGCCTTTCTTGGTATCATAATAGGTATTGTTTCACGTTCCTTTGGTATCGGCGGCGGTTTTCTGCTGGTGCCGGCAATGACAACCCTTGGGGCACTGCCCATGTATGTTGCCGTACCTATTTCTCTGATCGGTACATGCTTTTCCAGCATCGGTTCCTTCGTTGGCTACGCCATGATCGGCTATTGGCCTGACTGGGTGCTTGCCGGAGCAATCATTATCGGCGGATTTGCCGGAGGTATGCTCGGTAGCCGCGCTCAGAAGCTGTTCAGTGAAATGCAGTTGAAGGTCGTACTGGCCCTTACCTTATTCTTCCTGTTCTTCCGTTTCTTCAAGATTGAAGTTTGGATTTAAGGTAGAATAGGATTTACACGGTCAAGCCGGAAGAGTTTCCCCGGCTTGACCTTAATAATGTTAAAAAAGAATGGGTTTATCCACCATGGAAGCATTTCTAGACACATTATGGGAATATCTGGCAGCTGCGATGCAGTTCGCCGGTCAGTCACTGTTTGACCTGCTGCAGAATCTGCATTTTCTCGGACCGCTTGTGGTGATCTCCCTGCTGGCTTTGTGCACAGTTTCTATCACCAAACTTCTCAACCGGCTGATCATCACCAAACGTTATATCATGCTCGAAAAGGAATATCGCCAATGGTTTGAACTTCGGCAGGAAGCCATGAAATGGGAGGATCGGGAAAAAGGTCGAAAGCTTGCCCGTAATATCGATCAGGCTGAACTCAACCGGGCCTATTATGACTATTTTTTTGAAGGTTTCCTTCTTGGCATAGCCCGCAAGATACTGCCGATATTTTTTGTTTTCGCCTTTATCAATGAGTTTTACAGGCCAAGCCGGATGATTGAAATCTTCGGTAGAGACTATATCCTGCAGGCGGGAACAAGCAACGGAGAACCGATCCTGATCGGCGCCATCTTCTGGTACTTTCTTTCTCTGATTGGAGGCTATCTGCTCTGGTCTGTTGCGGCCCGGCTGTTAAGGAACTTCGGTTGCGAGAAGCATACATCACTTTACAGGCAGGCCGAAGAAACAAACTGTTAACTCGATGGTCTGCCAAAAACCCGCCCCTTGTGAATCGAGCTTTTTTAGCTTGTCAGCTGAGAGCATTCACGGCAACTTTATATGAGATTATCAGCTCAATACGTATCATTTCTGCAAATGCGTTACTCTTAAGAGATAGAAGATGCTGCTCAACACTCTTTTCAAGCACTGGAGTTATCGGATCTTTGCTCCCGGGACACTTCTACGTGAAAAATATGAGGCCCTGAAAAGACTGCTGCGCTATGACATCGACTGTCATGAACAAATGGCTGATTTCCAGGAACTTCTTCATAGCGAGCAATACTTGGATTTAGCCGGTATCCGGCTGCGATTCACCCGTTTTTCCGCAGAAGTCACCGGCATGATCGATGCCCTCGACACCATGGCTCCCGGCCGCTATCCATCACTCAAGGACTACCATCGAAAGTTTGATTTTTATACTCGTTTTTTACTCGCTCCCCCCAAGATTGATACCGACCCACCTTTTGTCCTTTCCCTGCAGGAGATAAATACCAAAAGCAAAAACATCGGCAACAAAGCCAAAAATCTCGGTATCGTGCAGCACAATCTCGACTGCCCCGTCCCGTCGGGGTTTGCCATTACCACCAATGGTTATCACTATTTTATCGAGAACAATGACCTGCGTCCTCAAATTGACACTTTGTTGGCCCAAGCCGATATCGAATCAAACCATTCGCTGCAGCTCGTTTCGAAAAGTCTTATTGCATTGATTCTCAATGCCCAAGTGCCGCGCGATCTGGAAAGCGAGATCCACAATGCTGTTGATGCCTGGCAGCAAAACAGCCGCCGGATCGAAGTCGCTGTGCGCAGCAGCGCCGTCAATGAGGATGCTGAATTCTCCTTTGCCGGGCAATATGACACGCTGCTTCACATAACCCGTGACAATATCACTTCGGCCTACAAAGAAGTTCTTGCCTCAAAATATTCGCCGGAATCTATTTCATACCGCATCCGCAGGGGGCTCGGTGATGAAGAGACAGCCATGTCTGTTCTGGTACAGGAGATGGTCGATGCCGAATACAGCGGGGTCCTATATACCAGCGGCATAATTCATAATGCGGACCAGGATCATCTCCATCTTCACGTAACCAAAGGCCTTGGTGAGCAGCTCGTTGGCGGCGCTGTCATCCCGGAGCACTATGTGATAAGCAGACAGGCTCCCCCGGTAATTCGCCGCCCGGAAACCGGGTCTTCGTCTCTTACCGATGATCAGGTCGGCGAAATTACCCACTGGGGCTTGGCTATCGAGAGATTATTTGATCACCCGCAGGACATAGAATGGGCTATGGATGGTAACGGACAGCTCTATATCCTTCAAGCCAGACCATTGCATAATGCCACCCCCGATGAGGAAACCGCCGTCGATATAGAGCACGGGCATAATGAAATCATACTTGAAGGCTGTGAGCGCGGTTCAACAGGAGTAGGAAGCGGCAGGACATATCTTTTGAGTAATGGCCGCAGTCTTGAGGATATGCCAATAGGTGCGGTGCTGGTTACGGATAATACTCCCGCTGAACTTTCCGGAATACTTCATCGTGTTGCTGCGGTGCTTTCCCAAAAAGGCAGCAGGGCCAGCCACTTCGCCACGGTTGCCCGTGAATCACGTATTCCTTTTCTTACCGGCATCACCGATGCATATAGCCGTTTTGAACATGGCAGCACTGTTACCGTGGACGGCAGCCGAGGGGTGGTATACCGGGGAAAGGTAGACTCACTGCTCCGGCAGGATTCACGTTCATCACCAAAAAACACATATAACAAAACCCTCAAGGAAGTATTGAAGTTTATAACTCCCCTGGAACTCATAGATCCGCAAGGTGAAAACTTCTCGCCGGAAGGTTGCCGCTCAATGCACGACATTATCAGATTCTGTCATGAAACGGCGCTGCTTTCCATGTTTTCTGCTGGTCGGCCGGTCACCGGGCGCGGTGCTTTAAGACTTATAGCAGATATATCGCTGGATGTATTTCTATTTGACGTGGATGGCGGTCTTGACTTGGAAAAAATAACGAAACAGGGAGCACCGTTGGCGGCGATAACCTGCCTGCCGTTTCAAGCACTGTGGCAGGGCTTGAGCCATCCGGACGTGCAGTGGAAGCAAAAGCCTTTTGACTGGGAAGCCTATGATAAAATCGAACTCGCCGGTGGTGTGCCACCACGCAAAGACAGTTTTGCTTTTGCCAGTTATGCGGTGATTGGCTCCGACTACCTGCATTTCAATATCCGTTTCGGCTATCACTTCACTATAGTTGATGTATTGTGCGGTGAAGATAGCGACAAAAATCACTGTATGTTGCGTTTTGCCGGAGGCGGTGGCGATTATCACCAGCGATCTTTGCGCATAAATTTCCTCACTCGTATCCTTGAGCGGCTGGATTTTCTGGTTGAAAAAAAAGGCGATCTGCTGGAGGCGAGGATCCTGAAAATAGAAAATGTTCTTCTCAGACAGAAGCTGGACATGCTCGGCCGTCTTCTTGGAGCTACAAAGCTTATGGACATGGTGCTCAGGGACGAAGAGATGGTTGCACAATGCGTCGATGAATTTTTTAAAGGAAACTACTCATTTTCCCAGGAAGGTTGAGAGTTGCTTGCCATTTTTCCTGAAGTTATTAGAATCATATCATGTCTCATTATCCTGTCACCTGGATCACCGCAAATATAGGCGCAGGGCGTGCTCCTCATTCCTTTGACGAACTGGAATCAATCAGGAGACAAGGGATAAGCGCCATTATCAATCTGTGCGGGGAATACAGTGATCTACATGAATTAGAAGAACAATCCGGTCTTGAGGTATTGTGGATACCCATTGCCGATGAGACTGCGCCCACCATGGCTGAAATGGAAAAGGGACTTGAATGGCTCGATGAAGCTGTCTATCTAGATAAAAAAGTGCTGATTCACTGCCGCCACGGTATTGGCAGAACCGGTACTTTTATCACTGCCTACCTCCTTCGACGCGGTTTCGGTTTGAAGAAAGCCGGCAAAATACTTAAAGCCACACAGGCAAACCCCACCAACTTTTCACAATGGTGGCTGTTGAGAAAATTCGGTAAAAAGGAAGGGCAGCGGCTATATGGCGAGCCAACTCCGGAAAATCGAAGCGGTCAGGACCTAAGCGAATTTTATGATCGCTATGAACGCCTCATCGACAGGGCAGAGGCTTCGTCTGCAGCAGCAGGTTCTGCCTTCCAATCTTCCTCCACAATTTGCTCAGTTGCCGGCCCGCAAAACTGCCGGCCCTCTTTTTCTCTTGAACTTATCGAGGCGCTGTATCTTCATCACAAGGTCAATACCATCCTCACGACTTTGCAGCGACAAACTGTGCTCGAACGAACTGAGACGATGCGTAAATCCTCAGACAAGAGCAGGGAGAAGGCTGATACGGAGGCTGATTCTGCAGAAGATGCAGAGTTACATACCAGCTGCCCTCTACTGGAAGACAAAACCTGCCTGCTTTACCGCTATAGGCCATTACATTGCCGCCTGCGGCAATCGGGCGCAAGTCCGAATGAAATTTCGGCTATGAAAGAAGAGCTATCCCGCTTATCGAAGGAGGTGTTCCTCCATATTTTCGGTAAGTACGATGATAAAAATCCTCCCGCAGTACCTATTCAGGACAGTATATCAGGCAGATTTATCCAAAACTATTTCAGACTACTGGTTTCCAATGGAAAAAACGGGAAATAATATATCTCCAGATCTTACCCTCATAGAGAACTCTGACAGATTGGTAATGATCGTTGATGATGAACCGGACATGCTCCTCATGCTGCGTCTCGTCATAGGCAAAAAATGCGCCTGTGACATAATAACAGCTCAATCGGGTCTTACCGCTCTGCAGCTTTTGGAAAAATACCGGCCGGATGTAGTTGTCACGGATATAAAAATGCCTGACCTTAACGGTCTTGAACTTCTTAAAAAAATCAGAAAGCGCGACAACACAATTTCCATTGTTGTTATGACCGGCTACGGCACCATCGACATGGCGGTCCAGGCGCTCAAGGACGGCGCCTATGATTTCCTGCAAAAGCCCTTCGACAAGGACCACATCGTCAGGGTCATCCGCAACGGGCTGGAACGCACTGCTTTGCTGCGGGTAAATGATCAACTTCGGGAGAAGCTAAGCGATCTTGCCCAACCGGAGGGTTTTATCGGGCAAAGCCCAGCCCTTAAGCGGGCACTGGATCTTCTCGCCAGGGTGGCCGATACCGATGCCACCGTGCTGATTCGAGGCGAGAGCGGCACAGGTAAGGAACTCGCCGCCCGGGCACTGCATAATCTCAGCAGTCGCCGAGAGCAGCGGATGATCACCGTCAACTGTCCGGCTCTGCCTGAAAATGTCCTGGAAAGTGAGCTATTCGGCTACAGCAGAGGGGCCTTCACTGGGGCGATGCAGGAAAAAAAGGGGCTGTTTCTTGAAGCTCACGGCTCAACCATTCTCCTCGATGAAATCGCCGACATACCGGTATCGATACAGACAAAACTCCTGCGCGTCCTGCAGGAGAAGGAAATTCAGGCGCTGGGGCAGAACAAGACGATCAAGGTTGACGTCAGGGTGGTCGCCACCACCAACCAGGATCTGGAGGCTAAAATAAAGGCAGGCGAATTCCGTGAAGACCTTTTCTATCGCCTCAATGTGGTTTCCGTGGTGATGCCGGGATTGAAGGAAATGAAGGAGGATATTCCCCTGCTCATATACCACTTTCTTGCCAAGTTTCAAAAACACTATGAACGACGGGATCTCACCTTGCCCCCGGAGATACTTCACTATCTTTATCAGCGGGAATGGCAGGGCAATATTCGGGAGTTGCAGAATATCATAAAGCGGCTCGTTCTTGTGGCCCCGCAGGGCAGGATGCAGCTCTCCGATCTGGGAATAATGGAAGAGTTCCAGGATACCTCTGCAGAAAAAAACCATTCTGCCGGGTTCAGGGATCTTCATGATTATAACTTCAATGAAGCAAAGGCTAAAATCATTCAACGATTTTCAGAAGACTATCTGCGCAACATCCTCACCATCCATGGCGGTAATGTAACTGCCGCCGCGGCCGCCTGCGGTTTGGAGCGGCAGGCTCTGCAGCGCATCATGCGCCGCTACGGCATTGCCTCCGCAGACTTCAAACAGCCCGGAAAATCCAGGTAAGCAGAAATCGTCATACTGCACCGCGGAGGCATCCGCGGTGCATATCATTTATCCTTGAGCTGCCCGAAGAGATTGAGTAAAAAGGCCGTCTTTCAAGGCGGTCTTACAGCTTTCCTGCTTTATTCAAGGCCCAGACGCTCCCTATGTAGGACACATAGATCAGCACCGGCCAGAATATCAAAAGGACCAAATCCATTGCTATTCTCCTTAAAATCAATAGTAGTAGGTATTATCGCCGCTGACATCTTCAACGCCGATCTTCCTCGAGGCCATCTGCTTCCAGACATAGGTAATGTAGCCGAGCACCAGTGGAATCATCAGGGCGACATAGGTCATTACCGTCAGGGTATAGTGGGTCGAGGAGGCGTTATAAATGGTCAGACCCGATTGCAGATCTACATTTGAGGGATAAAAGGCGGTAGCGTTGAAACCGGCGAGGAAGAATACCGCCAGGCCGACAAGAACCGTGCCGAGACCGCCGAACCAGATACCTTTAGTACTCGATTTCAGGCTGGTCAGGACGACCCCCCAGACAACCAGAAGAAGTCCGGCAACCAGCAACACCGGAATAGCCGGTACTGCCAGCATATTCTGCAGGTATTTGAAGGCGACCAGACTCAATACTCCATTCTGATCGGAACCATGACCATCAATGGTTAACAGCCTGAACAGAACGTAGAGAAGAAACGGCAGCGCCCAGACGAAATTAATAATACAGGCCCTGCGCAATCTCTCTTCAAATTCCGGCAGCGAGGAAAAATCTATGCTGTTAACCAGATACATCGCACCCAGCACTCTGGCGTTGAACACGAGGAAAAGCCCCAGGGAGAGATTAAAGAGTGAAAATGCAGCCTCCAGTCCCCTGAGCGAGTTGGTCCAGGTAACCTGATTATAGTCATTGAGAATGAAGTTTGAGCCGGTGAAGAAGGTTCCCACGGCCGCCCCGATCAGCAGTATCCCCAGGGAACCGTTGATCAACAGAAAAAACTCATAAGTGCGTGCTCCGAGAAAATTCCCTTTCTTTCTACGATATTCATAACTTACCGCCTGCACTATAAAGGTAAACAGTATACAGATCCAGACCCAGTAAGCGCCCCCGAAGCTGGTCGCGTAAAATAATGGAAATGCCGCGAAGAACGCTCCTCCAAAGAGAACCAGGGTAGTGAAAGTCAGCTCCCACTTATGCCCCAGCGCCGTTAATACCAGCGACTTCTCGGTTTTGCTTTTAGCCACTTGCCAGAGCAGGGTCTGGCCGCCCTGTACAAAGTTGAGAAAGAGGAAAAGGCCTCCGATAACCGAGATCAGCACCCACCAAATTTGTTGCAACTGCACAAGATCAAGACTGCCTATCATCGTATACCTCCTCCGGTCCTTTTTTTATCTGGTTCAACATGATCATGACCTCAGCGATAAGCAGTGTCGTGAAGATTGCCGCGAACATAAAAAATGTAATCTGCACATTCCCCGCTGAAATATTCGTCGCCCCGAGTGCCACGGGCATCATATCCTGAATGATCCAGGGCTGCCTGCCGACTTCAGCCACAACCCAGCCGGCCTGGGAGGATATCAAGGCCAGAAAAAAGGAAAGAAGGCCGACACGAAGCAGAAGCTTTTTCTCCTGAAGAGTATCCTTCATGGCATAATAGAGATAGGCGGCAGGGATAAGAAAGAAAAAGGCGGCCAGAAACACCATGATATGAAAGGCATAGAAGGTAGTCTGTACCGGCGGTACACTATCTTCGGGTTTTTCAAGATAGCCGTAGCCCAGATAATCCCTATTGACGTCGAATCTGGTCAACGACAATTCCGCCCCGCTTTGATCTTTGGCCTTCAGGGCTTCCTTGTAGGCCGACAGATCGGTTACCGCCTGTCTGCCACGTTTCATTTTTTCTTCAACGCCGACGATATTCTCCGCTTCATTCCCCCAGATCAGATCTTCGATTCCCGGAACAAAGGCATTGGCATCATGTTTTGCCAAAATAGAGAGAACCGAGGGTATCTTTATCTCAAAAAGAAACGGATCGGCAGAGTCACCCGGAATCTTGTTTGGATTCAAAACACCTGCCGCAACTATGCCGGCATTGCGTTCTCCCTCATACAATCCCTCGTAGGCAGCAAGCTTCATGGGTTGCGTCTCGGCGTTGAGCACTGCGGACTGATCACCGGTCATTCCGGTCATAACGATGGACAGCAGACCGAAAACCGAGGCTATGATAATTGATTTTTTGGCCATCTCGATATGTCTTCCCCTAAGGAGGTAGTAGGAAGAGATGGTGATGACGAACATGGCAGCAACTATAAAACTGGATATCGTGGTATGGGTAAATTTGGTAATGGCGACCGGAGAGAGGAGAACCTCCCAGAAATTCTGCATTTCGAACCGTGCCGAATCGGGATTGAAGCCCATTCCTACGGGATATTGCATCCAGCCATTGGCTACCAGGATCCAGAGGGCTGACAAATTTGCTCCGATGGCGACCATCCAGGTGGAAAAGAGATGGAACCCCTTGGAAACCCTGTCCCAGCCAAAAAATAAAACGGCAAAGAACGTGGCTTCGAGGAAAAAGGCAAATATGCCCTCAATGGCCAGAGGTGCGCCGAAGATATCGCCGACCATCCAGGAATAGTTGGACCAGTTGGTACCGAATTCGAACTCGAGGATGATGCCGGTGGCGACGCCTATGGCAAAGTTGATGCCGAAAAGCTTCAGCCAGAATTTGGTAATGTTCCGCCATTCTTCCTTGCCTGTGCGCACATAAATGGTTTCCATAAATGCACAGATAAATGAGAGGCCAAGAGTCAAAGGTACAAATATCCAATGATACATAGCCGTCAAGGCAAACTGAGCCTTGGCCCAGTCCACCATGCCAAGATCAATTTCGTTCATCTGGTTTCCTCCATTTCAGTCCGTCTTTGATCATTATTATTCCGTGTCAGCTGGTCCAGCACATGATCGGCCCGCTGCCGGTCTGTCTCAAAATTCGTATTAAGATAATTAGGGAAAAAGAAGAGTTTCAGTATGGCAAACATGACAATGAGTTTCAAGAGAATGATTTTCCATAAGGTTTTTCCCAGTGTCATCCGGCGAAAACCACCTACATAAAAATCGATTATGGTTTGCAGTTTTCCAAGCATCGTTTATTCCATATGAATCAGTGGCTGGT
Organism: Desulfobulbaceae bacterium; assembly: GCA_016278675.1. GTDB lineage: Bacteria > Desulfobacterota > Desulfobulbia > Desulfobulbales > Desulfocapsaceae > Desulfopila_A. Next base: position 77,933 of record JADQBJ010000007.1, read on the forward strand.
GAGAACTCCCGGTTAATGATACCTCAAACTTCGGGGATGGCCGAAACAAGAGTTACCCTTCCCCGAAGGAGATAATTTAAATCCCGACCGCCCTTAAGCGGTTGCGTCCCGCTGAAGAGTTTCCCTGGAGAACACAAAAAGCGATCGAGTTTTTACCGGTCATAAATATAATTTCGTAAAAAGTCGCCACGATGTCAGATAGCTGGATAAAGTTCGAATAAACAAGGTGCAGTGTTTTTGGCAGGCCTTGGGACAATTCAGGTAGTATATCGAAGGCCGGCCAAAACCTGCAACGCCGGAGATCCGGCTTTTTACGACACCATCATAAAGAACCAATTAATAAATAGACATACCATTTGTTTATCGTTTTTTTAATATAGAATGGATACATTTCCTTTGTCAATAGTAATAATTATTCGCATTAACATTTTTTATCCAGACAGCCAGCTACATCTTCATGCTTATCGAGGTATCTCACTGCACCCCGGTGGAAAATTCCTGATGGGCGTAGTACTCCAGGTCCCTTTCGACTTTTAGCAAAATCATCCGCGGTGCTAGTCGGATATGAAGAATGTCTCAGTGAAAACTCTGGACTTGGGAAATTGCCTGTCTATCAGCTCAACAGCGTCTCTTATCATTGCTCCATTTCCGCAAAGATAAAAGTTATAGGTACCTTTTGGCAGACGCTCTCGTAGGTAGGTGGTGACACGGCCACTGAACCCCTCATACAGCTTTACCAATTTTTCTTCTTCGTCCGATATACATGGTACATAGAGAGTTGCATTCTTCTGCAGTTCCTTCCTGTAATACAACTCGTTCACAGCGGTCACGCCATGGAGTATTATATATCCTTCCACACCAGACAGACTATAGGAGACAAAAGGCGCTATTCCTGTCCCGGTAGCAACCAAGACCGCCCTGCCCCTGCCTGGCCGATACAAAAAATAGCCATACGGGGCGGAAATTGAGATGATATCACCCTTGTTCAGCTTGGCTAGTCTGGGCGAGACAGTGCCTCCTGGGACAAGACGGATACAGATTGCCAGTGTGTCCTGCCCGGGTGAGCCCGCCAGGGAATATTCGCGGGAAAGTCCATCGATTACGCAGGATATTTTCTGACCGGGCAAAAAGGAGAAGCCGGCTGGTTTCTCCAGTCTCAATTCGAAAACGGTCAAGCTCAACCATGTTATCGCCTCAACACGAACACGATATTCTGTGGCGGGATGGTCACTCTTCATGCCAGGTGTAATCCGCGGTTCCTTCACTTTTATTAAGATATCTGGCGAGAACGAAGAAGTAATCGGAAAGACGGTTGATATACCGCATAATTTCCTCCAGATTATCCGGGCCCTCAGATTCAGCGCAGGTAATAATCGTTCTCTCGGCCCGGCGGCAGATGGCCCTGACCACTTGAGCCCAGGCTGCGGATTCATGACCGCCCGGCAGTATAAAGGCATGAAGCGGGTCCAGATCCCTCTGCATCACATCAATCTCCTTTTCCAAAAATTCGATCCGGGCTTTTTCCACATTCTGCAGAAGATGTATATCTCCTGATTCAGGGGATGTAGCCAGAATGGCACCTATGGCAAAAAGATCCCTCTGGATGCTGCGCAAATTCCGTGAGAGAATATCTCTGTTGCCGTTCTGCGGGAGAACCGCCTCAATAACTCCGACAAACGAGCAGAGCTCATCAACCGTACCATACGCCTCTACCCGTATGGTATTCTTCTTCAGCCGTTCTCCCGAAAATAGGCTGGTTTTGCCGCTATCTCCCGTTCGGGTATAAATTTTCATTCAGCCTCCTGATCCTGATTGGTTGCAATAACTTTTTCCAAGTATACCCTTTTTTCCCAAAAACAAAAAATCAGGAGAAAATTCTGCTTTTGAGATCATTTCACTTTATGATAATTTCGCAAAAAGTTGTCCGAGGTCAGATGGGCTGGTTAAAAGTTCGATTTATGTTTTTGGCAGGCCCTTCGACTATACAGGCCTATATCGAAGGCGGCCTGCCAAAAACCTGCAAGCAGGAGATCGGGCTTTCTCGAAGTCGGAGTTTATGCCCGTATGGGCGCTTATCGGGACGCCATCACGGATTGGCTAAACCGCAATGGTCGATGGAGAGTTTTAAGGAGCCGCAAGATCAATCGGCCTGATCAATAGCTCGGCGGATGACATTCGAAAATTCATCAAGAGCAAGAGGTTTGAGGACAAGCTCCTTGATTCCAAGGGCCGCAATACTTTTACGTGAAATATTCGGACTGTAGCCGGTACACAGAACAATTGGCATTCCCGCTCTGATCGACAGTATTTTCCCGGCAAGTTCGAAGCCTGTCATACCGGGCATGGTCTGGTCGGTAATGACAAGATCGAATGTATCCGGTGATCGTTCGAAGACCTGCAGTGCTTCCCTGCTGCTGATGCAGGAAGTTACCTGATAGCCCATGAGTTCCAGCATATTTTTCACCATTTCCAGCAAAGGTTCTTCGTCATCCACAAGAAGAATATGCTCGCTGCCGTAAGACAGCACATCGAGGGGTTCCTCCTTTTGGTCGCCCTCCCTGTTGACCAGAGGGAGATAGACATGGAAAGCTGTACCCTCATTATCTTTGCGATCCACATGAATAACTCCGCCATGTCCCTTGACGATACCGTGCACGATGGCAAGACCCATTCCTGTACCCTTTCCCTTTTCTTTTGTGGTAAAATAGGGATCGAATATTTTCTCCAGATGCTCCTTATCAATACCATAGCCGTTATCTTCGACAATAAGATGGGCATATCCCCCCGGCTTGAGGCCCAGGTCATGGTAGTGCCGGTAATCCACATCCTCCCGGCAGAGCCGGATCATGAGTTTTCCGCCTTTTTCCTCCATGGCATGAAAGGCGTTGGTACACAGGTTCATGATAATCTGATGATATTGTGTGGGGTCGGCTAAAATGGCACCGCATTGGGGATCGATATCCTGCACGATCTCAATGGTGGTCGGGATAGAAGACCGCAGCAGCTTTATGGACTCTATTAAAACCTGTGAGGGCTGCAGCACCACCTTCTCGATCTCGGCCTGACGGCTGAAGGAAAGTATCTGCTTGACCAGCTCCCGGGCTTTTTTGCCGGCTTCATGGATACGATTAAGAAACTGCAGCTGCGGTGAGCCTCTGTCGCAACTGATCTCGGCAAGATCGGCATTGCCTATTATGACACTTAAAACGTTATTGAAATCATGGGCTATGCCGCCGGCAAGTGCACCAAGAGCTTCCATTTTCTGAGCCTGCTGCAACAGTATCTCAAGGTTTCTCTTTTCGTTTTCGGCAATAACCTTGTCGGTAATATCGTGTCCCTGGACGGTTATATACACCACTTTGCCGCTTTCATCCTTGACCGGCGACACAGAGCGATAAAGGAATCTGGTGCTGCCTTTGATGTTTGTAAAAGTAGCCTCGTCGCAGATACACTCTCCCTCGGCAGCCCTGTCTATGGCCCGGCGCAACTTCATATTCTCATCATCCTGGCCAACCCAGCAGATATTCCAGAGAAATAGACCGACAAGGCTTCCCGTGTAGATTCCACAGAGTTTCTGCGCTAATTTATTCAGTTCAATCACCCTACCAGCCGGATCAAGAATGGCCATGAACTGGAAGGATTGCTCAAACGCCGTTCTAAATCGTACCTCGCTCTGGCACAGCTCCTGCTGCTGCATGGAAATATGGTCGTTGGCGATCTGCAGCTCCTGTGCCTTATCCTTCAACCGCGTTCTCTGCTGAAAGAGTTCGACAAAAATCGAAACTTTGTTTCTCAATACTTCAGCAACAATAGGCTTAAAGAGATAATCGACCCCACCGCAATCATATCCTTTGAAGACATGTTCCTGTTCGGGGTTTATTGCAGTGATGAAAATTATAGGGATCTGCCGGCATTTTTCACGGCTGCGTATCAATTTTGCAGTTTCATAACCACCGAGCCCGGGCATCATGACATCCATCAGAATGAGTGCACAATCCACGCGCAAAAGACATTCCAGAGCTTCTTCACCTGAAGAAGCCTTAATTAAATTGATATTAAGATCTTCAAGAACTGCCTCTAGGGCGAAGAGATTTTCCGGTTTATCATCAACTCCCAGGATATTAATTTTCTTGCTCATAATTTGATTCGGCTGTCTTCGAGAGGAAAAGATCTATCAGCAACACCCGTTTTTATAATTGAATGCATTATTAAATGCCCGTTAAAAATATAATATTACACACTTTTCGCTAACACAAAGGCGTAGTTTCGATAGTGATATTGTTGAAATCCGGATAATTAAAAGGCCCAGATAAGGGGGATGAACAGCATCCCGGCGAGAATCACAAAAATATTAAGAGGTATCCCTAAGCGCAGATAATCCTTGAAAGTATATCCTCCTGGACCAAATACCATCAGATTGGTCTGGTAACCCACAGGTGTGGCGAAACAGGCACTGGCACCGATACAGACCCCGATAATAAAAGGTTTAGGATCGACATCTATTCCCAGCGCCGTTGAGACGGCAATGGGGAGGAGCAGGACGGCCGTGGCATTGTTGCTGACAAGTTGAGTACTGAGACTGGTAAGCAAAATCATGGCACCGAGAACAATGGTAGGTGAAAACGACGAAAAGAGACTTAAAAATGCCTCGGCATAAAGCTGACTTGCCCCGGTTTTCTGCATTGCGGCTCCCAGAGCTATAGTTCCGACAATGAGGAGGAGGACATCGCCCTGAAGCGCCTTGTAGGCGTCGCGCATCTGGATACATCCTGTGATAATCATGAGAAAAGCCGCCGTCAGCGCACAGGTCATGATATCTGCAAATCCCAGGGTTGCGGTGCCCACCATGCCGACAAAATTGACTATGGCCCAGATAGCCTTGCGCTTATGAACAATCTCCTCATAGACGTCCTCAATGACGATATAATCCATTTTGGTTCGTATGGATTCAAGCTTGGAACTCTGGCACCAGATCAGCAGGATATCGCCAACCTTAAGACGGACATCATGAATCTGCTTCTCCGACATATGCAGATTGGTGCGCTTTACCGCGATGATTTTGACGTCCGGATCTCCAGCAAGATCGGTATTGCTCAATCTTCTGCCCAGAAGCGATGAATTGGGTGCAATAATCAGCTCCACGACAACCGGCGCATCTTTTTGTGCCCCCATGGTCAGTCCTTCTTCCTCTTTGGGTAGTTTTGCCTCCTCTTTCTGCAGAATAGCGACAAGATCATTGAGCGAACCTTTTACCAGCAGAATATCATCCTCCGACATCCGTACCCTATCTCGTGAAGGATGATAAATATGGGACTCCCGCACCAGCTCTATGACTTCGATATCAGGATATTTCTCTTGAAAAAACCCGGTCGGATTTTCTCCTATCAACTTACTTCCCTCGGGAATACGCAGCTCGGATAGATATTTTCTATGTTCACTATCCTGGAGCTGACAGATGGGATTTGCCAGAGAAGGCAGCAGCCGGGGCGCCGCAATCAAAAGGAAGATGATGCCCATCATGGCGATAGGGACGCCGATAATCGAAAGTTCGAACATCGACAGTGCGCCATAGCCGAAATCCTCGCTGAGGTCGCTGACAATAATATTGGTGGATGTTCCGATAAGCGTGCAGGTGCCGGCGAGAATTGAAGCGTATGAAACCGGAATCAGGAATCGTGACGGACTCAGGCCAAGATCACAGCACATGGTCATTACCACGGGAATAAAAAGGATCACCACCGGAGTATTGTTAATAAAAGCCGAAGCCATGGCAACTGTGAGGAGAATAACGGCAAGTGCCATGGTGAGATTGCTGCGGGCAAGCCTGACCACACGCCGGCCTATAAATTCAACTCCGCCGGTGCGCATCAGCCCCTTACTCACCACAAACATGGCGCCGACGGTTATTACGGCGGGATTGGAAAATCCCATGACAGCCTCTTTGGGTGTCAGAATCCTGGTAACGACAAGAAGGACTATGATGCAGATCGCCGTCAGATCGAGGGAAATTTTCTCCGTTATAAGCAAGTACAGGGTCAGCAGCAATATAGCTGAGATAATCCAGATATCCATCTTATCATTCCTGGCAGAAAGAGGTATTTTAAAGGAGAATCTATTACTTACGCACCGTAAAACGGTTAAATCAACTATTCAACACCTGTAGATATTTTACAAGAATAAAATTATAGAAGCTCATTGATCAGGGAATAACACTTCCGGGTTTTTCCAAATGTTTGCCCGTTTTTACCGTTTTTCTTTGACACAGCCGACATCATTACGTATATGATGCCTTATAAACTTTCAAATGATATATTAAGGTATTAATTTTTCACCAGGAGGAGAAAAGAATGCGCATTATCAGGATTTTGCTCACAGCGGCCCTGACTCTGGGTTTTTGCGGAACAGTATCCGCCAAGGAGATGAAGGTTGGTTTTGTCTATGTATCGCCTATTGGCGATGCCGGCTGGTCCTACGCTCATGACTTAGGCCGTCAGGCAATAGAAGAGATGGAAGGCGTTACCACATCCTATGTCGAGGCTGTTCCGGAAGGACCGGATTCCGAGCGTGTTATCCAGAACATGGCCAGGAAGAACTTCGACATCATATTCGCCACGAGTTTCGGATATATGGATCCGATGCTGAAAGTTGCCAAACAGTTTCCGGACAGCGTGTTCATGCACTGTTCGGGGTTCAAAACCGCTGAAAATATGGGCAACTATTTCGGCAGGATGTATCAGGCCCGCTACCTCTCTGGCATGGTAGCCGGAGCGATGACCAAATCCAACACTCTCGGTTATGTCGCTGCTTTTCCTATTCCCGAGGTTATCAGGGGTATCAACGCCTTCACCCTGGGAGCGCAGGCTGTGAATCCCGAAGCACAGGTGAGAGTTGTCTGGACCAAAACCTGGTATGATCCGGCCACCGAGAAAGAAGCGGCGAAATCACTGCTCGATGTCGGCGCCGACGTTATCGCTCAGCACCAGGATTCACCGGGTCCGCAGGAAGCAGCCCAGGAAAAGGGTGTATACTCGATCGGCTACAACTCCGACATGTCAGCCTTCGCTCCGAAAGCACATCTCACCGCACCAATCTGGAACTGGGGACCATACTATACATCCGTTGTAAAAAGTGTTCAGGAAGGTACCTGGAAATCTGATGCAGTATGGCTTGGCATTGAAACAGGCATTGTTGATCTGGCTCCTTTTGGTCCCATGGTGCCGCAGGAAGTTCAGGACATGGTCAACGCCAAAAAAGCCGAGATCGTCAAAGGCGAAGCCTCGGTATTTACCGGTCCTATAAAAGATCAGGACGGCAATGTCAAAATTGAAGAAGGCGTTTCAGCCGACGACCAGTCCCTGCTTGGCATGACCTGGTTTGTTGAAGGTGTAATCGGCACAACAAAATAAAAATCTACCCACTCACTTATCGGATGATCCGTCTGAGAGTCACAAAAAGACAGGAGCCCCTTGGCTGGAGCTCCTGTCTTGTTTTATTTGGAGCAATCCTGTTGTCGCTCTTCTTCAGCGGACTACTGCTCGCCCTGCGCGGCACACCGCCTCTCGAAGGAATTGCTGTGTTGTTTCAGGGAGCTTTCGGTTCCCGATGGGCCATCGAAGACAGCCTCATCAAAGCCATTCCCATTTTTCTCGCCTCTCTTGGTGTTGCCATTGCCTTCCGCCTGCAAATCTGGAATATCGGAGCCGAAGGCCAATTTTGCCTCGGCGCCATGGGCGCCACCTGGATAGCGCTCTCCTTTCCGGACCAGCCCGCCTGGATTCTGCTGCCGGCAATGATAGTCATGGCGGTATTAGCCGGCGGCTTCTGGGGTTTGATACCGGCGCTGCTTCGCCAGAAAATGCAGGCTAATGAAATCATTGTCAGCCTGATGATGAATTATATCGCTATCCTGATCCTCGATTTTCTGGTTTATGGGGTCTGGAAAGATCCGACCAGTTTCGGCTTTCCAATGACGCCGGAATTCTCGCCTGCGGCAATAGTAGGCAAAATAGGCAGCACCGGTGTCAACTGGGGGCTTTTTCATTGTGTGGCTCTCGCTGTCATCTTCTGGATTTTCTTCCGCTACACAACTTTGGGGTTTGCGCTTAAGGCCAGCGGCGACAGCGTCAAGGCGGCCAGATATGCCGGTCTCCCCTACGACAGGCTGGTTTTCCTGGTCATGGCACTAAGTGGCGCCCTGGCAGGATGGGCCGGATTCATCGAGGCCTCCGCCACCGTCAACCGGTTGCAGCCCAGCATCATGGTGGGATATGGGTATACCGCCATCGTTGTTGCCTGGCTTGCCAGTCTCAATCCCCTCTATATCGGTCTTGCTTCTTTTCTGCTTGCGGGTCTGCGTGTCGGTGTGGAAAATCTTCAACTCGACCTTCAGGTTCCCGCGGCTTTCGGTGGCATTATGGAGGGTATGATCCTGCTTACCGTCCTTGCCGGCAGCTTTTTTATCCGCTATAGAATCCTTGTGGTGAAAGAAAAATGATGATGGAACTGGTCATACCGCTGCTGGCGGCAACAGTCCAGTCGGGCACTCCTATTTTATATGCCACTCTCGGTGAAATCATCACCGAAAAATCCGGTGTCCTTAATCTCGGTGTTGAAGGTATCATGATTGTCGGTGCCCTGGCCGGATTTATCGCGGCTAAATTCACCGGCAATCCGGCTCTGGCTTTTTTTCTCGCAGGGTTGGCCGGTGTGGCGGCGGCTTCCCTCCACGGTATTGTCTGCCTGGTATTCCAGGGCAATCAGGTGGTCTCGGGACTTGCTCTGACCATTCTGGGCACGGGTTTTGCCAACTATCTGGGAACCTCCTACGTCGGCCAGTCTGCCCCGGGATTTTCCCCCTACGCAATACCGTATCTCTCCGAGATTCCAGGGATAGGACCCATTTTTTTTAATCACGACCCGCTGGTTTACATAACCTACCTGATACCCCCGTTGCTCTGGTACTTCCTCTTTTTCAGCCGACATGGCCTGGGGATCAGGGCAGTCGGCGAAAACCCCGCTGCGGCAAAGGCTGCCGGACTGAGTGTCACCTTGTACAGATGGGGGGGAATTCTGGCAGGTGGATTTTTCATGGGGCTCGGCGGCGCCTATCTTTCCCTGGCCTATACTCATTTGTGGACCAACAACATGACGGCAGGCCGCGGCTGGATAGCCGTTGCTCTGGTCATATTCGCCTTCTGGCGGCCGGGGAGAGCTGTCTTCGGTGCCTATCTGTTCGGCGGGATCATGTCTCTCCAGCTTCGTTTACAGGCTGTCGGCACCGAGCTTCCCTCATCACTCTTGCTGATGCTGCCCTACCTGCTCACCATTATCGTACTGGTATTCTCCTCCTGGAGAAGAGGAAGATCGGAGGCACCCGGCGCCCTGGGAGTCAATATGGAACCAACGGATTAACCTATATCGAAATTGATAACCAACCCTAACCAATCTGTTCAAGAAACGGGAACAATCTCTAAGGCACTAAAGAGGTGAACAATGAATAATTCCAATGACTATCAGCGAACCTACCCTATTTCCTGGGATCAACTGCACAGGGACTCTAAGGCGCTTGCCTGGCGTCTTCTGAGTGATCATTATTTCAAGGGAATAATCGCCATCACCAGGGGCGGCCTGGTCCCCTCGGCAATTATCGCCCGGGAACTCAATCTCCACACGGTTGATACCATCTGCGTCTCCAGCTATGACTGGCAGGACAAGAAAGGTGAAGCCGAGGTCCTCAAGGATTTTCATGGTAACGGCGAGGGCTGGCTCCTGGTGGATGATCTTGTCGACACCGGCAGAACCGCGAAGCTGGTGAGGGAGAGAATACCTAAAGCCCACTTTGCCACGGTATATGCCAAACCTGCAGGGCGCCCCCTGGTAGATACCTTCATTACCGAAGTGAGCCAGGACACCTGGATTCTGTTTCCCTGGGATACCGAGTCACAGTTTGTCCATCCCATTGCCGGATTGTAGAACTCGTAATCAACCGTTATCCTTTTTAATGAAGCAACAAACCTCAATGGCACATGTTCCAACCATACGGCTCGAAGAAATCAGTAAATCTTTCGGCAAGGTCAAGGCCAATCACAATATCTCCTTAGATATTCATAAAGGCCGTATCCTTGCCCTGCTCGGAGAAAACGGTGCCGGAAAATCTACGCTCATGTCGATTCTGGCCGGCCAGCTGCAGCCTGACTCCGGCACCATTCTGCTCGACAGCGAAGAGGTTCGTTTTACCTCGACCGACAAAGCCATTAATGCCGGCGTCGGCATGGTCTATCAGCATTTCAAACTGGTGGAAGCAATGACCGTGATGGAGAATGTGTTTCTTGGTAAAACAGGATCGTTTTTCCTCAACACCGGGAAAATGAACGAAGAGGTAACCACTCTCAGCAGCAGATATGGGATGAAACTTTTACCCGGCATGAGAATCAGTGATCTCTCCATGGGTGAAAAGCAGCAGGTCGAAATCCTCAAATTGCTGCACAGGAAAAGCAGTATTCTCATTTTCGATGAACCCACCGCAGTGCTCACCCCGGAGGAAGCCCGTGGTCTTTTCGCCACCATGCGGCTTATGGCGGACCAGGGCAAGGCCATCGTCTTTATCAGCCATAAACTCGACGAGGTCATGTCTATAGCCGATGACATCGCCATTCTCAGGAGGGGTGAAGTCGTCGATACTATGAAAAAGACAAATGTGTCCTCAACCTCGGAACTCGCTGAACGCATGATCGGCAGGGAAGTGCTGCTTAAGGTGGACAGGGTACCGAGTGAGCCCAAGCAGATGGTTCTCAAGGTGGAGAAACTCAATCATGTCACCCTGCAGGAAATCTCTCTCACCGTCAGGCAAGGTGAGATACTGGGCCTTGTCGGAGTCGCCGGCAACGGCCAGAAACCTCTGGTCGAGGTGATCTGCGGACTACAGCAACCCTCTAGAGACAGCGTCTATCTGCTGGGTCTTGAATGGAGACGTTTTTATGCCGCAAGAAACTGGAAAAACGCGCTAAGCTATATTCCTGAGGACCGGCAGGGCCTGGCAACCTGTCAGGGCCTCGATCTGCTCGACAACTTCCTGCTGACCACCCGGGATGGCTTTCGCAGTGGAATCTGGCTATTGCGGGAAGAGGCCCGGGAAAAGGCGGACAATCTTCTGCATGAGTTCGACATCAGGCCCCCGGACCTGAATATCCTGGCTTCTCAGTTATCAGGCGGCAATCTGCAGAAAATGGTGCTCTGCCGGGAATTTTACAGACAGCCGCGCCTGATAGTAGCCGAACAGCCAACCCAGGGACTCGATATCGCCGCCATTGAAGATGTCTGGAAACTCCTCCTTAAGGCTCGGGAAGAAGCAGGCATTCTTCTTGTTACCGGGGACCTCACCGAAGCCCTCACTCTGTCGGACCGCATTGCCGTAATGTTCGGCGGTAGAATCGTGGACTGCTTTTCTTCGGCCAATGAAGAAAAGCTCGAACAGATCCCGCAGATGATGGCCGGAACTTACCGCAGCTGAAAGATGGCTGGGCAAGCTGTATAATCCCTTTCCAATTTGACATGTTCTTTCCGCTTATTGCAAATTTCGATTCACTGTAATGGCGAACAGCATATTTTCGATACCACAGGCAGCACCGATTATCTCTTCACTTTGAAGACCGTTCGTCACCGAGAGATCGTCTTCGGACCAACAACCGACCATGGCGGAAAGGGCAGCCTGCAGGTGATGGTGCTTCAAGGGAGTTAATAATAGCTGCTTCCATCCCAGCAATGTGTGCACAACCGTTCCTTGGGCAGGCCGATGGCGGCCACCAGATCGTCAAGATGCTGGTATTTGAGGGATGTCAGATGCAACTTGCTGCGGATGCTCTCGATCATCGCCAGGTTTTTGTTCGAACCGGACTCGGCATACTCGCGTAAATCCTTATCTTCAGCCCCTTCCAGTTCCTGAATGGTTTTGCGGCCGATCAGATCCAGGGTTGAACGCGAAGAGGAGAAATTGAGAAATTCGCAGGGATAAATGAGGGTGGGGCAAGCAATGCGCATATGCACCTGGCAGGCGCCACAGTCGAAGAGGATCTGCACATTCTCCCTGAGCTGGGTGCCGCGCACGATCGAATCGTCGCAGAATAGCAGGCGCTGCCCCTCGATGAGCCGGCGCACGGGAATCAGTTTCATTTTGGCGACCAAATCGCGCATCTCCGGGTTCTGGGGCATGAAACTGCGCGGCCAGGTCGGGGTATACTTGACGAATGGCCGGCCGTAAGGGATCTTTTTATGGTTGGCATAGCCGAGCGCATGACCGATGCCTGAATCGGGAATCCCCGCTATTAAATCCACCTCCGTATTGTCCTGGCTGGCCAGTGCGGCCCCACAGTTATAGCGCACCCGCTCCACATTGATGCTTTCATATTCGGAAGCCGGATAGCCGTAATATACCCAGAGAAAGGAGCAGATCTGCATGAGGTCACCAGCGGGAAGTCGCTGTTCCCATCCGTCGGCGGTCAGGAAGACAACCTCCCCCGGGCCCGGGAAATATACCGTCTCGAACCCCAGATTCGGAAAGGCGCTGGTCTCGAAAGTGACCGCCGTGGCGTCGGCGCGGCGTCCCACCACCAGGGGGGTCCGCCCCAGGCGATCGCGGGCCGCATAGATTCCCCCGTCGGTAAGCAGGAGCAGGGAGCACGAGCCCTGGATGGCCTCTTGGGCGGAGCGGATACCGGCCTCGAAACTCTCCTCCCGGCATATCAGCATGGCCGCCACTTCGGTAGGATTGGTGATGCCGTCGGAGGTGCTCGAGAAATAGTCTTTTCTGGCAAAGGCTTTGTCGATCAGATCGGCGAGATTGTTGATCCGGCCCACGGTTACGATGGCGAAGGTGCCCAGGTGCGAATCGATGACCAATGGCTGCGGATCGGTATCGCTGATCACGCCAATGCCTTGCAGGCCGTGAAACTCGACCAGTTCGGACTCAAACTTCGAACGGAAGTACGAATTCTCGATATTATGGATGGCGCGATGGAATCCGTGCGTATTGCGCACAGCCATGCCGCCGCGTTTTGTTCCCAGATGGGAGTGATAGTCGGTGCCGTAATATAGATCCGCCACACAGTCCGTTTTCGATACTATTCCAAAAAAACCGCCCATTTATAAACCCCAAAAAAATTGAATTTACACGTTCGCTTAGCTGATCTGAGCAAAAATGCCTGCTCTCGGGCAACCTCCTAACGCTCGTTCTCTTATCTCTTCCTCCGCTCGCTCAAGTCTACCTTCAGCGGATGTCCCCGTGATAGCTCTGCAGGGAGCGCACCTCCGCCTCTCCTCCACGTATCGCGGCGATGCCTTTGGCGGCGGCAATGGCGGCCGCCGTGGTGGTAATATAGGGGATTTTATACTTGATCGCCGTCTTGCGGATGTTGGAGCTGTCGGCGGAGCCTTTTTTGCCGCTGGGGGTATTGATCATCAGGTGTATCTGTCCGCTCTTAATGGCGTCCACCAGGTTAGGTCTGCCCAGACCCAATTTATAGACCGGCTGGGTCTCGATCCCTTTTTCCTTAAGAAACTGATGGGTGCCTTCGGTGGCCATGATCGTGAAACCCAGTTCGCGGAAGCGGCGCACCGGCTCCAGGGCCGCCTGCTTGTCGCGGTCGGCAATGGTGAACAATACGGCACCCTGCAGGGGCAGAATGGCCTGGGTTGCTTCCTGGGCTTTGAAAAAGGCACCGCCGAAGGAGCTCGCCATCCCCAGAACCTCCCCTGTTGAGCGCATCTCCGGGCCGAGCACCGGGTCCACCTCGGGAAACATATTGAAGGGAAATACCGCTTCCTTCACGCCGAAATAAGGAATCTGGGTTTCGCGCAGATCAAGGTCGTCCAGAGTTTCTCCGAGAATGACCCGGGTGGCCAGGCTCGCCATGGAAAGTCCGCATACTTTGGAAACAATCGGCACGGTGCGTGAAGCCCTCGGATTGGCCTCCAGCACATATACCATATCGTTTTGAATAGCATACTGGATGTTCATCAGACCGACTACCTTCAATTCGATGGCGATGCGACGCGTGTATTCGCGGATGGTATCCAGTTCTTTGGGGGCGATACTGATCGGCGGGATGACGCAGGCTGAATCGCCCGAATGAATGCCGGCCAGCTCGATATGCTCCATAACCGCCGGTACGTGGGCACTTACACCATCGGCGATAGCATCGGCCTCGGCCTCGATGGCATTGTCGAGGAACTTGTCGATCAGTACCGGCCGCTCGGGCGAGACCTCCTCTACGGCCACATTGAGATAATGCTTGAGCATCTGGTCGTCATGGACGATCTCCATGCCGCGTCCGCCAAGAACGTACGAAGGACGCACCATCAGCGGATAACCGATGTCGGCGGCGATACTCAGAGCCTCCTCGGCACTTCCGGCCATGCCCGATTCCGGCTGGGGGATGCCCAGGCGGCGCATGATCGTGTTGAAGCGGTCCCGGTCCTCGGCCAGATCGATGGCCTCAGGCGAGGTGCCGAGAATATTCACCCCCGCCGCGGCCAGCTCCCTGGCGAGGTTCAGGGGAGTCTGGCCGCCGAACTGCACGATGATGCCTTCCGGTTTTTCCTTGTGGTAGATGCTGAGCACATCTTCAACGGTCAGAGGTTCGAAATACAATTTGTCGGAGGTATCGTAGTCGGTGGAGACCGTTTCAGGATTGCAATTGACCATGATCGATTCCAGCCCGGCCTCGCGGATGGCCATGGCAGCGTGCACGCAGCAGTAATCAAACTCGATGCCCTGGCCGATGCGGTTCGGACCGCCGCCCAGCACCATGATCTTGCGCTTGTCGCTGACCGCCACCTGGTCGTTACCATTGTAGGTCGAGTAATAATAGGCCGCATTCTCCACGCCGCTGACCGGCACCGGCTCCCAGGCCTGGACGACGCCCATGGCTGTTCGCTGGTCGCGGACGGCCTCTTCGGCCGCGCCCAGTAATCTGGCGAGATAGCGGTCGGCAAAGCCGTCTTTTTTGGCCTGGCGCAGCAGATCGTCCGGCAGGAGCCGCCCCTTATACTTCAGTATCTCCTCTTCCAGGACCACCAATTCCCGCATCTGCTCGATAAACCAGGCCTTAATATGGGTGAGGGCATGCAACTTCTCGACGGTGGCGCCTTTGCGCAGGGCTTCATACATCAGGAACTGGCGCTCGCTGGTGGCAAAAAGCAGCCGATCCAACAGAGTTTCCAGGGGAAGAGTGTTAAAGTCCTTGGCGAATCCGAGGCCGTAGCGGTTGATCTCCAGGCTGCGGATCGCTTTCTGCAGAGCTTCCTTGTAGTTCTTGCCGATGCTCATAGCCTCGCCCACGGCGCGCATCTGCGTCCCGAGACGATCCTCAATCCCGGCGAATTTTTCGAAAGCCCAGCGGGCGAACTTTACCACCACGTAATCGCCGGAGGGAGTGTATTTTTCCAGGCTGCCGTCACGCCAGTAGGGAATCTCGTCCAGAGTCAGACCTCCGGCCAGCAGTGCCGAGACACGGGCGATGGGCAGGCCGGTGGCCTTGGAAGCCAGGGCCGACGAGCGAGAGGTGCGGGGATTGATTTCGATAACCGTGACCCTGCCGCTCTTGGGATCATGGGCAAACTGAACGTTGGTGCCGCCGATCACCTCGATGGCCTCGACGATGGCATAGGAGTACTCCTGCAGCTTTTTCTGCAGGGCCGGTTCGATGGTGAGCATGGGGGCGGTACAATAGCTGTCGCCGGTATGCACTCCCATGGCATCGACATTTTCGATGAAGCACACGGTGATCATCTGGTTTTTGGCATCGCGCACCACTTCCAGTTCCAGTTCCTCCCAGCCGAGCACCGATTCTTCCACCAGCACCTGGTTGATCATGCTGGCCGCCAGTCCGCGCGGCACGATGGTGCGCAGCTCTTCCAGATTGTAGACCAGTCCGCCGCCGGTGCCGCCCATGGTATAGGCCGGACGGATGACCACGGGATATCCCAATTCCTCGGCCACCTTTTCGGCAGCCTCAAGAGTGGTCACGGCGGTGCTGCGCGGCATGTCGATGCCGAGGCCTTCCATGGCAGCCTTAAAGGCGATACGGTCCTCGCCGCGCTCGATGGCTTCGATATTGACACCGATCACCTTCACCTCATATTTTTCAAGAATGCCCTGATGATACAGCTCGGAGGAAAGATTCAGCGCCGATTGTCCTCCTAAATTGGGTAAAATCGCATCGGGGCGCTCGGCGGCGATGATTTTTTCCAGCACCTTGACATTGAGGGGCTCGATATAGGTCGCATCGGCCATACCCGGATCGGTCATGATGGTTGCCGGATTGGAATTGACCAGCACGATTTCGTAACCGAGAGCACGCAGAGCCTTGCAGGCTTGTGTTCCGGAATAATCAAATTCGCAGGCCTGACCGATGACGATGGGTCCGGAACCGATGATCAGAATTTTACGAATGTCGTCGCGTCTGGGCATACGCTGCTCCTTTTTGAAGGTGGGGAGGTGTCCCCCATGGATTTTATGGACGAATGCGTTCACGACAGGTCAACGCAGCGATCTTCCGATCGGCCAGTGAACTTTCTTTGTTAAATGAAGCCACGCTTAAAATCAAGGGTTAGTTTTATCTTGATCTGAAAAAGGATCCTTTCAAAAGGTAATCATCACTCTATTCTTGCGCAGTTTTTTAAGAAACTGCATGCTCAGGGGAAGAGCGCCTCACCTAAGTCGTCCTGAAAAATCAGGTATGGCCTATGTAAGAGATATAAACATCAGACAACAGTATCCAAGTGACCTTTCTTTGTATTTACGATAGAATATCAATAAACTTATTTTCGGACAGGTGACAAAGAAAATTCTCACCAACCGATAGGCATCTCCATTCTCTCATAATCGGCAGCAACATCATGACAACTCCAGGTATTGAATGCCCCTTTTTCCTCATATTATGAAACATCTGACTGGAAAAATCTTTTTTGACAAAAACGATCACCAGCTTCTCCATATCGTCAATGATGTCCTGGAAAGAGGAAACAAATCGCAGACCCTGCGTACCCTGTTGAGCGTTCATATGCATCCCCAGGGAATAAAGGAGATGGCGGCACCACAGGGCCTGCGCATAGCCTATGCCATTGCCAGCCTTCTCGGTACCTTTGAAAAAGGACAAGCCGCTGATCGCATAAAGGCCCTGCGCTCGCTCCGCGATGAGGCATTTCTCTCTTCCACTACCTTTTTCCGTAAAAACACGGCACGCGTTCTGCTGCAGATCATGAAGGATCTGCTGCGCAGCGAAGACAATACTCTGCATCGCCTCAAACTGGCACATGATTTCCGCATGGTTTCGACGGGCAATCCCAGACTGGTACGAGCGGAGCTTGCCAAATATCACCTTCTGGAGATGCCGGAGGAATGGAATCAGTATGCCTTTGACGACCATGTTCATGACGCCAATACCAAGGGACGCAAATCACCGACACATTTGGTAATGGACGCCTGGATCAAGGGCATCAGACATCTGACGGTCGTCTATTACAACTTTGTCAAACCGGAAGTTGTGGAAGAGCTCTTAGAAGCAAGTGCAATTCTCGACGTACGCATTCAAGTCGGGATCGATATGTCAGCAAGATTCCGGAAAAAATACGTGCGCTTCACCTGGCGCCCTCATGGTCTGGACGATGAGTCATTCCTCAAGTTTCTCAGAGAAGAAGCGGTTATGAAGCTGATGGAAGAAGGCCGCAAGGTTTCCCGTTATCAGCAGCGCTATGTTTTTGATGTCATAGAGGTGTTCAATGCGAGACACCGCAAGGAGATCAATGAATCCCTGCAGCTCTCACTCGATCCTCTCTCCGTTGAGAATTTTTTGGATTTTGTCGGCTCCGGCCAACCTTCTATTCTCCATCTGGCCAGATTTATCTACAATATGGTGGCAGCCCATCTGCATAAGGAAATGTCTGAAGATCAGGACAGGGCTCATTTCCACCAGCGGCTTGAGCAACTCAGGCAACTCAACATCGAATCGATAATTCAACAATACCTCCTTGCCGCCAGAAATCCTGAAGTCCACGATCCAAACCATCCCCAGGACAGCCCCGACATTCCCGATCTTCTTCAGCTCAGCCCTAAAGAGCTGCTTGCCCGGCTCCTCTCCCTTCATTCCAGTTCCAAGTTCACGCTCAACCTGAGCAATCTTTCTATTCAGGACACCATGGAGATCCTCTATGCATGTGAGGGCATGATCAGCCATATCGAGTCCTACAATCTCAAGGATGCCGCGCATGGCATCACCTCGGGTCCGGCTACCGGGAGACTGGATTATGACGGAGAAGCAGTCGATTTACAGAGCCCGCAAATACATTACAGCCTGATAAGCAACCTGCAGAAAGCTCTGAACGAGGACAATGTCATCAGCCTCAAACGAGTAATACGTGAGATTATATGGAATTTTGAAGAGCAGCATCACCGTCTGGTTAAAAATGTCGAACTCATGCCCGATGGCGACCAGGAAGAACTGCACGAAGAATTTCAAGAAATGATACAGCGAAAACGTGATCTGCTTGATATTCTCTACGATCTTGAGAAGTTTCATAATTACTATAAAAACAGGACACTTGAATCACATATCGGTTCGGGTTCTACAGGACAGTCCGAGCATCAGTACGGTATGGGATTGGTTGTCGTCGATACCTTGCCGGCCCGGGCTGCAAGAATGGTGAAAAGAGAGGCAGCCGGCAACAATAGAAGCCTGATCCCGGTAACCGCCTATCTCACCATGCACAAACACAGCCGCAGCCTCTACACCTTTGAACTCGATGAGAAAATCACTTTTCTCGGCAGGTTGCCTTTCTTTACCAATCCGCATTATCAGCAATGGAAGGACTGGAGCCTGGAAGGCTTCCATGTTCACCCGCAAACCACCGGCAATATCTCGACGCTTGGAGGCATTGGCCGTAACGGCGACTTCGACAAGTCCCCGGCTCAGCCGGACGAGGAAGAACGGCTTGGTGATCCCTGGAAATACCTCAATACCAACCTGAAAAACAGTCTGAAGGTTCTTTTGGGTCTCATTCCTGCCTTTCTCACTTTCTACCTGACTAAAGACTGGTGGCTGCTCGCCTATTTCGGCGCATTTATCTGGTTTGGCATCACCGGTTTCCGCAATATAATTCAATCGGTGCTGGGCGGCGGAGGTCTGCGCCGATCTCCCCTGCTGCCGTGGAACTCCCTGATAAGCTGGAGCCGTATTGCCGATTCTCTGCTGTATACCGGATTTTCCGTTCCCCTTCTCGACTATTTCGTCAAAACGCTCCTCCTCGACCAAACTCTCGGAGTTACCACGGCAACCAACCCGATACTCCTCTATACCGTTATGGGACTGGCCAACGGTATCTATATTTCCAGTCATAATAGCTATCGAGGCCTACCGAAAAGCGCCGTTGTCGGCAACTTTTTCCGTTCCATCCTGGCTATTCCCCTGGCCATTGTCCTCAACTCATTAATCGGATCGATTCTGGTTGTCGGGGGAGCGGTCAATGTCAGTGGAGAACTGCAGAAATGGGCGGCAATCATCTCCAAGCTCGCCTCGGATTTCGTCGCGGCGATAATTGAAGGGCTGGCTGACAGGCAGGCCAATATCAGGACGAGGCTCGCCGGATATCGTCTTAAAATTTCCCAGCTTTTTGCCGTCTTCTCGCGCCTTGACCTGTTTTTCCCCGAAGAAGATGTCCTCGACATCCTGCAATCCCCCAAGGTGATGATGGAGACCCTCAATTACGAGGCCAGGGAACAGGAGAAATACCTGATCGTCAACGCCCTGGACCTCATGTATTTCTGGATGTATCAGCCGCGGGCCGGCAAAGCATTGAAGATCATCTTCGAGAATATGTCACGGGAGGAATGGTTGATATTCTATCGCTCCCAGCTGGTGCTAAAACGGCATCGTGAAATAAGTCAGGTATTTGTAGATGGACTGGTGGGGAAAAATTTCTCTCGGGCGCTGTCCTTTTATCTCGATCGCTCGGAAGAATATCTTCATGACCTTGAAAAAATCGGCTCAACCAAAAAGTGGCTGTAACATGGATCCTGCGATGCAGGGAGGTCGGACCCGATGCCCGGGATTTACGGTTGCAGCCTTTATTCTCAGGGGGTATGATCTTCATTGTCAATGACAGTAAAAACCTTGAGTTTGCGGTTAGTTGAGATCCTCTGCGAAGATCTTTCCGCACCAATATGAAATCCAGAAAGAAAATGAAAAAACGATTTAAAACCATAGCCTTCCAGGGAATGGCCGGGGCCTACTCAGATCTTGCCTGCAGAATGGCCTACCCAGATCTCGAGACCGTACCCTGTGTTTCTTTCGATGCCGCTTTCCGGGCCGTCCGCAAAAACGAAGCTGATCTTGCCATGATCCCCGTGGACAACTCCCTCGCCGGCCGCGTTGCCGATGTGCACGATCTTATCCCCAACGGCAGTCTCTTCATTATCGGCGAACACTTTCAGAAAATACGCCATTGCCTGTTAGGTGTACCAGGAGCTAAAATAGCAGAATTGACCGATGTCCACAGTCACGTTCATGCCATACCCCAATGCAAAAAGATTATAAAAGAGTTGCAACTCACCAGTCATGTGGTGGCCGATACGGCCAAGGGAGCTTCCGATATCAAAAAATGGAAAGATCTTACCCAGGCGGCCATCGGTTCTGAATTGGCAGCCGATATTTACGGTCTGGATATACTCAGGAAAGATGTACAGGATGCGGATCACAACACTACACGATTTCTGGTTTTCTCTCGCAGCAACGTGGTCTCGCCACCCCGGAAAGGGCAGCGCTATATCACCAGTTTCGTTTTTGAAGTCCGCAATATTCCGGCCGCACTGTATAAAGCCTTGGGTGGATTTGCCACCAACGGCGTGCAAATGGTAAAGCTCGAAAGTTATGTCGGCAAGTACTTCAACGTTGCCAGCTTTTATGCCGACGTTGAAGGCCATGTTGACGAAAGGCCGTTGCAGCTGGCCCTGGAAGAACTAGGTTTTTTTGCCAAAAAGGTTGTCCTGCTGGGAACCTATCCAGCCCATGACTACAGAAATGCACCCTGAACCCGCAGTTAAAAAAATTATCCGGATTCCTGAAAGTTTTTCGCCGTACCGTTCAATCCGGTACGGCGAAAAACTGATTAGTAGCATTTATCAGCAGCCGCATCCTCCGGAACCGCAGGAGCCGGAATGACAACCGCTCCCTGCTCCAGGCAGAGGGTTCGAGGATGTTATGCTGAATCCCGATTGACTGCCTGCATCGACAAAATCGATAGAGACTTCACCGCATTCGCTCAAAAGGTTTTTCTCGATGAGAAATGTCAACTCATCCAGAG
Source organism: Desulfobulbaceae bacterium (assembly GCA_016278675.1). Classification (GTDB taxonomy): domain Bacteria; phylum Desulfobacterota; class Desulfobulbia; order Desulfobulbales; family Desulfocapsaceae; genus Desulfopila_A. Next base: position 99,284 of record JADQBJ010000007.1, read on the forward strand.
TGGTAACATCATCGCTCTTCTTCTCCTCATCAAGGGCCAGTCCCAGCGCCGGGCCGGAACAGCCGCCCTCCATCAGCATGACACGCAGAGGAGATGAGATATTATTTTGCAACATATATTCGTTGAGTTTTTCTTGTGCTAAGGTCGTTACATCAACCATGAATTTCACCTTCCATTCTATTGAGAGAAATCAAGGATACACCATGGACCATCCATGATCCTTTTTCCTTTTGATTAAGTACGCTAGCAACGGAGCATTCCCAAGTCAAGCCTGCCCTTTCGATTATTTCTCCGGTTAAGTCCCCGCGTTGCCTGGTGTTTCTTCCGGGATGATGGTTTTCCTGTATTTTTTTCGCAGAAAGTACTGCAGGAGATAGGCGGCAAGTAACAGAGCCAGGGCGATTCCCAGGATTGCCAGATTCATTTCCATTACAGCGCTGCCCAAAATAATCAAAGGGATACTCAGGCCGAATTGGGCTACCCAGTTAATGGTGAGGTAAGGAAGCAATGGCATCCCCGTCATTGCCAGCAGATTGTTTTTTACCGCATAGGGCAAGCCTGGAATGAGCATAAAGATGAAGGCATGCCACTTATTGTGATCACCTTTGATTTCCGGAACCGGTATATGAAAAAATTTAAGCAGCGTATAAATCCACTTCCGCAGAAAGGAATGTATAAGAAAATACGTCGCCGCCATATGAAAGAGCATCGCGGCAGCAGACAGCAGAACACCTTCAGCTGTACCAAACTTCATGCCTACCAGTACCAGGAAGAACGACAAAGGCACCCCGACAATCGGCAGAATAAGCATGAGGAGCAGAAAAAATACAGGATTGATATTGCTCTCCAGATACTCTTTAAGGATGACCAGCAAATTATGGCTATATATAAGGTAGAAAGCTGTTGCCAGGAAAACTGCCAGAAAGCCGAGCTTGGCGATCAGTAAGGAGATGTTTCTCTTGCGAATATGTTTAGCTTTCATATTTATGATGTATTGTTATTTCTTAATTTCAGGGTGGTGAAGAAATATTCCCGAAACCGGGAGATGATCGGATGCCAACCTGCATTCCCAGTCATTGACAACGGCCACTTCAATCGGTGCCAAATGATCTGAGTAAAAAATATGATCAAGCGTAAATAACGGATATGATGAAAAAAACGTTGGATCAGGCTGAAAATGAGAGTGGATTTTCTGGGCATCCTTCAACTTTTTCGAGAGTAGAGTATACACCGTCGAACGGACGCCGGCATTAAAATCTCCGCAGAAAATGACGGGCTCCGACAACGGGATCCTATCGACAATATTTTCGATGACATACTGCATCTGAACAATTCTTTCTTTTTTTATAAGGCTTAAATGGGTGTTGAGTACATGCAACGGTCCATTCTGAGTGTCGATCCGAATCCACATGATCCCTCTTTTTTCGGTGAAAGCGGTGTTCGACACCAGCGGCAGATAAGTGCAACTTATGACCTTTAACGGAAAACGACTTAGGATTGCAAGTCCGTATTCACCATTCCGGCCTTTTAACACCGGAAAATAGCTCCTTTGCATATTCAGCTGTTCAGCCAGCAGACTGGCCTGATCCTGGTTGCCGGTGCGCGACATTTTCCTGTCTACCTCCTGCAATGCCACGATATCAGGAGATAGTCGACTGATGATCCGGGCAATACGCTCCGGAAAAAGTTTGCCGTCCATGCCGATGCAGCTGTGGATATTGTACGACATGACCTTGATGGTCTGGAGAGCCTGGCGGCCCTTTTTCAAAGCCGGTACCATAACGGGCTGACCATTCCGGAGAATCGATCTGACATGCCTGCGAAGATCGAGGGCGCGCAGGACAGGTTGGTCCATGACCTCCAAGATATCCGGTACAATAACGAAACCTTGAGTCTCATTTTTACCCGGACCGCCGTGGGACCCGTTTTCAACGGGAAAGGTCAAGGGCTCCCCTTGTGGTCGCCATCCCGAAATGATGAATTCTCCGGCGTCCCTGTGACGGCAGAGAGTTTCCATGTCCCTGGTCACTTCCTGAAGAAGTGGATGATCCTCCCCAAATGCTTCGGCTGCTTTTTGGGGAAGTGTTCCGGAACCGGATGTAGTGACACAAATAACGTCGTCATCTGCTCTATAGAAAACCAGGGGAATTTTGGCAATCTGAACCAGTCGTTTCGCGTATTCCTGCATTTGTTCATGATCAAGATTGATGGGCAGATAAATATGGCCAAGAGGTCCCATGGCGGTAATATGAATCCTCTTGTCGGCCACACTCTCCTCTGCGCCGGAAGTTCCGTTCTCTCTTTTTGTATTCCTGAAGAAGCCCTTGTTGCGCTGATGGAGTCTGATATGGGGAATGACACTTTCCGGTTCGGCAAAGCTGCAATCCTTCAACGGACCTTCCTCAAATGCCTCCTCTATGGCTTCGCGAAGCGTCCTGCCATGCTCCACTTCAAATGGCACTGTCGCTTCCTGACCATGATCTGAGTAAATAAAGACATGGTAGTCACGGTTTTCCGAGCGCACAGCCTTGTGCACCATATCCTTGATCGTCGCATCTATCCCCTTAAGAGTCCAAAGGGCAAAAGCAGAATTCGGATTGCGGCGATGGGAATGCTCATCATAACCCACGAAATTGGCATGAATGATCGGCAGGCCCCGGGCAATATCAATCTTAACATGAAGACGGACCATCTCCCGAAGGACGATACAGGCTCCGATCCGTGAAAATATGAATTTAAATTCCTTGAAGGGATTTTTACGAAGCAAGATTCCTTTGAAAAAATCATATATTGCCAATCCCATCTCCAGAAATGATAAGCCGATAATACGAACTACTTTCTCGATATTTGCGATAAAGATGAGAATGGTATTCCTGATTTTTATATTCCGGAAGATGGACTCCAGGCTCATCGACTGGATACAGAAGGGTGCCTCCGCCGCTCCACCTGCAAAAATATTGGAATAGGAACTGCCCCCTCTGAGCAGACCCTTATGATTCTTTTCCAGTTTGTGGGCAAGTTCATCAACTGCATCGGCATCAAACATCACCTTTTCCCGCTCCTCAAGCCGATCATAATAATTAAAGGCGGGCAGGCTGCACTTTACCCCATAGAACAGTTCGGCCTGTACGGCAGGAGTAGTTGACGGCAGCCCTGAATAGAACTTTCTCAGCACAAAATTATCCCGCTGAATCATGCGCTGCAGAAAGGGCAGTCTTCTTTTCTCGATAGCACTCAGGAATTGTTCGTAGCCCAATCCGTCGATCTGAATCATAAGGACACCCGGTAACTGAATATCCTGATCCGGCTTTCTCTCTGAAGATTGAATGCGCTGGACAGTCCATTCGCTTCGTCCAATTTTTCGACGGAAATTCTGTAATTTTTTCCCCAGATTGGTGATCAAATTATCGCTCTCCGGATACCTCTCCTGTATTGATAAATCAAACCTGATGTCTGGAAAAATATCTGATTTTTATTAAGATATTATCGAACCTGATGATTTCATAAAAAGTCATCGAAGTTGCCGAGATGGACCCTGCGATAAGCGCAGACTTGGAGGATTTCATCCCCTCTCCGTTGAATGAATCCACAACAGGCAAGATGCTATTATAACCATTTTGACACCTTTTAAAACCATGATGACTAAGAGATATTTCAAGATCGTTGGTGTTCGCGATTCTCATATCAAGGGCGAAATCCCAACGGCATTAGCTCGACAGGCTGCTTTGGCAGAGTTACCGCTGGCCTGCAGGATACTTTTTTGATACGCTTACCTGTAGTGTTTCAGTAAGCTCTTATCCCCAAAGTCTAATGAGATTTTTTACGAATTCCCGTTTGCAGCACACCCGCCATCCAAACCACATTTGGAGATCTTTTGCCTTATGCAACCTGGAATCCAAATTTTTTCGGTACATTCGGAAATGCCTCTCCTGGTTCTCATTTTTGGAACCTTGACCATCATCAGTCTGGTTACCAAGACCTGCCTTGAGCGCTTCTCTCTTCCTCCGATTCTCGGTTATCTGCTGATAGGCGGAGTTCTCGCGGTAATCGACAGAAAAATACCTCTGATGAATGAAAGTGGGGAAACAGTTCTTTCCTTTCTTTCAGCGATAGGGATAATCATTCTCCTCTTCAAGGTCGGTATTGAAAGCGACATCCATGCCCTGCTTGAGGAATTGCCCAAGGCAAGCGTCATTTGGCTGCCGGCCATGATCATAAGCGGCGTACCCGCCTATTATACCACCAGATATCTACTTGATTATTCTTTAATTCCTAGTCTTTTCATAGGCGTAGCCATGACAGCCACAAGCGTCGGAGTTTCTCTGGCTGTATGGGAGGATACCGGAAAGATGGGGAGCAGGGAGGGTGATCTTCTTCTTGACACGGCCGAACTTGACGACATCTCGGGTGTTGCCCTGATGGCATTGCTGTTCAGCATTGCGCCCGTCCTTCGCGAATTCTCCGGGGAAGCCTCCTCCGGATCACTTCCGGTAACCGAATTAGTGCAGACGCTCTTTATCCAGACGGGACTGTTTGGGGCTAAGTTCCTGATCTTCGTCTTTTTGGTCGTACTCGCAGGGAGATTTCTGGAACAGCCTCTGCTCCAGAGTGCACGAAAGATCGGCAACAAGGCAACCGTTTTAATCTTTGTAATTGGTATAGGTTTTATTATAGCCGGCACAGCCGGTCTTATCGGATTGTCTCTTCCGGTAGGAGCGCTTTTGGCCGGACTCCTGTTAAGCCGGCACCGTCGGGATTATGGTGTTGAGCCTTTTTATCAGAGCATTTATCTGTTTTTCATTCCTTATTTTTTTATCCATATCGGCTTCCAGGTCGACCCTTCGCTGGTTACAGCCTCTTTCGGCAGCGGTCTTATATTAGTTGTTGTCGCTGTACTGGGGAAAGTCGTCGGCGTCGGCATATTCAGCAGATTGTTTACCACAACCTACGGAGCCTTTCTTATCAGTGTCAGCATGGTTCCCCGTGCAGAGATCGCCATGGTGATCATACAACGCGGCAGTCAGCTGGGTGAATGGGCTATGCCTGACGACCTCTACGCCGCTATGGTGCTGGTCTGCAGTATAACATGCCTCGGCACCACCCTGCTGCTCCACTGGGCTCTGCGGCGTGAGTAAATGTCTGGATCGCTAGCTCTGAAATTCTCGTGGAGACTTCATATTCCGGCAGCGACCTCATATCACGGAAAAACAATTTTTATAATGTCTCTGTCCCCCTTCCTGCTGGTTTTTATCTCCAGATCCATGCTGCTGTCTCGAACACCTAAAGCAAGAATGGATTTTTCTCGTTTTTTTTCCATATGGGTGATATCGCGAATAGCCTCCATTACTTTTTTCCCTGTTTCAGGTGGAGGAGCCGGCAGTTCCGACTTCTTATATTTAGCTATCACCTCCATATCGCCATCCTTACCTACGGACAATGTGATTTTTTCGGCATAGCTGTTGATCCCATGCAAGAGAGCCAGCGCGATCCATTTTATTTCCCCTTCATCTTCTACAGGGGCTTTGGCCATCTCGTACATTTCCTGGAGTGGATCAGTCGTTGCAAAACAGTCGCACATTTCCTGAACTTTTAAATGAAGGTTTGAGCTGTCTTTCATTGCGGTTCTCCTTTCTTTATTCTAACCCAGCTGTGCTGGATAAGCGCTTTGGTAGATTTTCCTGCTTAATATTGATCCAGATGATAAAATTCCGCATCCTCGAGCCAGTTACCCGGTTCCGGTCGCGATACAAATTCAACTATGTTATCCATGATGCGAAAATGCTTATCCTCTTCCCGGGCAAGCTTCTTAAACAGAAGTTCCGTCGGCTGGCCCACTGACTCCTCGGCCTTTTCAAGATAAAAATCCCTGCTGCTCTCTTCAATATCCCGCGCTTTTCTGTAGGCGTTTGTTTCTGCAGTGGTATCTACATAGAGCCCTTGCTCAAAGGCAAGGTTGCCCTCCCTCATCTCCTCAAAGATATTCTTCACATCCGAGAGTATTGCGGTGTCGGCAACCTCCGATAAACCGATCTTCTCCCGTAGGTCTTTGACAATTTTGAAGTGTTTTACCTCTTCCTCGGCCAGCATCGTAAAAATTTTCCTCAAACCTTCACTTTTGCTCTTTTCCGCGAGTTCCCGGTAATATAGCTCACCATCCTTTTCCATCTGCATGGCAAAGATGTATATGTCCATTGACAACCTCCATAATTGATTGAAATGAGTAAGAAAGCGAATCCTCGGTTGCCCACAGGCAAGCCTTTCTTCAGTATAGCAGCCGCTTTCTTCAATCTACCAGACATTCACCCGCAGCGGAGTGAACAGCAAGTTCGTGTAAAGACCATGATATGATGATCTCGTAACACCATCGAAGTTATCTGGATGGACTCTGCATAAGCGCAGGATTCGAGATCATAATATGATAAAAGTGATATTTATCTTGGAGTATTATCGGCACCACCGGCATCTAACTGACACTGCTTAAAATCAATTTTTTCATGACATTTTTTGCAGGTATGTTCCCGGTTGAATTCATCAGAAAATATTTCCACTTCGGTGCCGCAATTATTGCATTTACACATGAAAGATTTCAGATCTCTCATCTTCTCAAAACCCGGGCAATGACTTGGTGTATTATTCGGTGTACTCATTCTATCCTCCTTGGTGGACTGCTTGAGATAATGAATTATAATGGACTATGCTTACCCCATATATATTAGTTATATGAAATAGGTACTTGGAAAGTCAAGTACGCCCCGAAAGGTCTTTTTTACAACCGGTGTATCAAGTGCCTGCTAAACCTCCAAGGCGGGGAGGCGGGCTTTTTACGCGTCCATTATCCATGAATGGCAATGTCTTCAACGTTTAGAGCAGCTTCACGTAGTGCTTCCGAAAGAGTCGGATGGGCGTGGCAGGTTCGGCCAAGGTCTTCACTGCTTGCCCCGAGCTCCATGGCGATTACCGCTTCGGCAAGAAGATCGCCGGCCTGCGGTCCGATGATATGCACCCCGAGAATTCTGTCGGTATCTTTATGGGCAAGAACTTTGACCATACCGTCGGGATCTTCGATGGCAAGCGCCCTGCCATTGCCCTTAAAATAGAAGACTCCCTTTTTGAAAGGAATACCCTCCTCTTGAAGGTCTTCTTCACTTTGGCCGACGGAGCCAATCTCCGGATGAGTATAGACAATGCTGGGGATGGTCCGGTAATTGACATGGCCATATCCCCTGGCCAGCCGCTCAACGCAGGCTATCCCTTCCTCCGAGGCCTTATGGGCCAGCATGGCGCCACCGATGACATCGCCGACGGCATATATTCCCGGTATCGATGTCTGCCAGTGTGAATCAACTTCAATAAATCCTTTGCCGTCGGTTGCTCCGCCAAGCTCCTTGAACCCCAGGCCTTCGAGGCAGGGCATTCTGCCGGCGGCGACCAGTACCTTGTCGGCCATAAGCGGCACGTGACCCGCAATTTCAACGCGGCAGCCGTCATCGCGCTGCTCCACACCCTCTATCTTCGCGCCAAGCTGGAACTTCAGGCCCTGCTTTTTAAAAAAGCGTAGACTCTGCTTGGCGATGCCTTTATCCATAGTGGGCAGCACCCGATCGAAATATTCCACCACGGTCACCTCGGCGCCCAGCCGGTGCCACACCGATCCCATTTCCAGACCGATTGCTCCGGCGCCGATCACCACCAGACGTTGGGGAACTTCATCGAGCGAAAGTGCCTCGGTACTCGAAATAATATTGACTCCATCCCTTTTCACTCCGGGTATCTCCGCTGCCTTGCTGCCTGTGGCAATGAGTATGGCTTTACCCTGCACGGTCTCCACCTTTTCTCCGCTGACCTCCACTTTAAGATTTTCCAGCAGGCGGGCAGACCCGGCAAAACGGTGGATCCTGTTTTTCTTAAATAGATGTTCCAATCCCCCGGTAAGAGTGGCAACGATTCTGTCCTTGCGGGACATCATCATCTTGAGATCGAAGGAGATGCCCTTCAGGGTGATCCCATGGACATCCATACTGTGCACGCACTCATGGTATTTCCAGGTCGACTCCAACAGCGCCTTACTGGGAATACATCCCACATTGAGACAGGTTCCCCCAAGGCTGTCGTGTTTCTCCACGCAGGCAACTTGGAGCCCCAGTTGTGCCGCGCGGATAGCGGCGACATAACCGCCGGGGCCGGCGCCGATCACCACCAGATCGTAGATATCGTTTGTCTCTGCAGCCATAATCAAATCTCCAGGAGAAGTTTCCGCGGGTCTTCTATCCGCTCTTTTATGCTTTTGAGAAAGGTTACAGCCTCACGACCGTCGATGATTCGATGATCATAGGTCAGCGCCAGATACATTATCGGCCGGATCACCACTTCGCCGTCAATGGCCACCGGCCTGTCCTTTATGGCGTGCAGGCCTAATATGGCGCTTTGCGGAGGATTGACGATCGGGGTAGAGAGCATCGACCCGTAAATCCCGCCATTACTGATGGTGAAAGTCCCCCCCTGCAGCTCGTCCATGGTCAGGCTGTTATCCTTGGCCTTTTCGGCAAACTCGCCGATCTTATTCTCGATATCGGCAAAGCTCAGGCGCTCTGCCCGACGCACGACAGGGACCACCAGCCCTTTGCCGCCACCGATTGCGACACCGATGTCGCAACTGTGGCTATAGACGATATCCCTGCCCTCTATTCTGGCGTTCACCCGGGGAAAATCGAGAAGGGCCGCAACCGAGGCCTTGACGAAGAACGACATGAATCCCAGCCTCACCCCGTATTTCTCGGCAAACTCCTTGCCGAAGAGGGTACGTGCTTTCTTGACCTCGGACATGTCCACTTCATTGAAGGTAGTCAGCAGGGCCATATTCTGTTTGGCTTCGAGAAGCCTGGCCGCGATGGTGCGGCGAATAGGCGTCATGGCAACACGATGTTCCAGCTCATCTTCCGGGATTTCCGCTTCGGCAAGGGATGGCTCCGGTTCCTCTTTCTTCTCTGCCTTCTCTACCTTGGCCGCAGGCCTGTCCTCCACGGCGCGAAGGGCGTCCTCCTTGAGCAGCCGTCCTCCGGGTCCGGTGGGCGTCACCGTCTCGGGGGAGATATTATGCTCTGCCAGGATTCTGGCGGCCGCAGGCATCACCTTAACCTTTGCGCCTTCCGGCATATCCCCTTTTCTTTCTACGGATTCTCCGGGCGCCGGCTCAGGGGATTCTCCCTTATCGGACTCGATATCCCTTGTCGCCTTTTCGACTTGTGCAGGCTCTTTTTCCTCTCCCGCATCGGGTTTTGCCGCAGCTTTTTCCCTGCCGCCCTCCTCCGTATCAAGACGGCCGATGACCTCGCCGATTGCGGCCGTTTCACCCTGCTTTTTGAGAATCTCCACCAGGATTCCTTCCTGCGGAGAGGGGATTTCCACGGTCGCCTTTTCAGACTCTACTTCGACCAGCTCATCATCCAGCTTTACTCTGCCGCCGATGTCGATAAGCCATTCACCGATCTCAACCTCGTTTATCGTTTCCCCTAAATCAGGCACTTTTATTTCAACAATCATCTTTTCCCCCAGCTGGTAGCTCTTTCAGTTTCCGTTTCGCTCGACTATTCAAAATTACACTCTTTTACCACTACCTCCGGTCATCAAAAACCGCCTTGAACAACAGTGATTGCTCCAGTCTGTGGCTGGATGCGGATCCTGTCGCCGGTGTTGCCGATATCGGCCGCCCCACCCTGTCGAATGACCAGTGCTCGCTGAGGTAATCGCCAAAGCGGATGCGTATAAAGGGATAGGCTCCCATATTGAGCGGCTCTTCCTGGACCCAGAGCAGCGGAATGTTTTTGGGATAGCCGTCCAGGGCGGATGCCAGAATATCTTCAGGCAGAGGATAAAGCTGCTCCAGCCGCACAATGGCAACGGAGTTGAGATTCCTCTCCTGCCGTTCTTTGAGCAGATCGTAATAAATCTTACCGGTGCACAGCAGAATCCGCTCCACATCTGCGGCGTTAACCTCATCATCGGGAATGATTTTTCTGAAACTGCCCTGGGTCAAACTCTTGATTGATGAAACGGCTCCGGGATGCCGCAACAGGCTTTTCGGTGACATCACAATCAGAGGTTTTCGTATCTTGCGCATGACCTGACGCCTGAGAAGGTGGAAGATCTGGCAGGGCTCCGTGGGCCAGACCACCTGATAGTTGTCCGTGGCAGCATTGGCAAGATATCGCTCCAGACGCGCACTGGCGTGCTCCGGACCTGTTCCTTCCAAACCATGGGGCAGGAGCAGAACCAGGCCGGAGAGGAGATTCCACTTGGTTTCCCCCGAGCTGATAAACTGGTCGATATAGACTTGGGCGACATTGGCAAAATCGCCGAACTGCGCCTCCCATATTACCAGCGACTCTGGAAAGGCTGTGGAGTAGCCGTACTCAAATCCCAGAACGGCACCTTCGGTGAGCGGGCTGTTAAGTATGTCGATTCTGGCCTGCGCTGCACTGATATTGGCAAGAGGCATAAAACTGGCTCCATTTTCAGCATCATGAAGCACACTGTGCCTGTGGCTGAAGGTACCCCGCTGACTATCCTGGCCGCAGAGGCGCACCGGAATCTGTTCATCGATCAGCGAGGCAAAAGCAAGTGCTTCGGCAGCCCCCCAGTCCAGCGGAGAATCACCGGAAAACATCTCTTTTCTGGCCTCGAGCAGCTTGACTATTTTCCGGTTCGCGTTAAAACCCTGTGGAATTGCGACCAGCCGCTCTCCCAGTTTCTGCAGGCGCTCAAGAGAAACACCTGTCTCCACCTCATCTACATGGGCATCGATGCCGCCGACATAAGGGGCGTGAGAGGGAGTGAACAGACTCAGTGGTGCAGAGCTCTCTTCTTCGGAATCTTCCAGCTTGCTGTATTCCTTTTCATAATATTGCTCACGGTTTCGTTGAATGCTATCCGCCTCCTCTTCCTCCAGTTCACCGAGGTCGACCAGATGCTTCACGTAGCTTTCCCGAACCGTTGGACGCTTTTCTATCTCGGCATACATAAGAGGCTGGGTAAACCGCGGTTCATCTCCTTCGTTATGCCCCTTGCGGCGATAACAATACATATCGATGACCACATCCCTTTTGAATTGCCTGCGAAAGTCCAGCGACAGATCCAGACACTGGGCCACTGCATGAGGCACCTCACCGTTTACATGAAAAATGGGAGTCTGGAGCATCTTGGCGACATCGCTGGCATACGTCGTAGAGCGTCCTTCGGCAGGCAGGGTGGTGAAACCGATCTGGTTGTTGACCACCACATGCAGGGTTCCTCCCACGGAAAAGCCGGCCAGTTCGCTGAGGTTCAGGGTTTCCTGGACGATGCCTTCCCCCGCCATCGAGGCATCCCCATGAATAAGGATCAACAGCCCCCGGCTGGCGTCCGTTTCCTCAAGCTTGACCTGACGTGCTTTCAGAGCCCCCTGCGCCACCGGCCCGACAAACTCAAGATGACTGGGATTAAAAGAGAGATCCAGAACCACCTTCTTGCCGTCTTTGGTCATGTAATCACGATGATATCCCTTGTGGTACTTGACATCGCCCCGGCCGACGTTAAATTCGGCATAAGGATCCTGGAATTCCTCAAAAATGGTGTGGGGATGCTTACCCATGATATTGGCCAGAACGTTGAGCCGGCCTCTGTGGGGCATGCCTATGACAATATTGTCCACTCCTTGCTCCGCCGCTTTTTCTATGGCTTGGTCAAGAAGAGGAATAAGGGTTTCGGCACCCTCCAGTGAAAAGGATTTTGCTCCGACGAATTTCTTCTGAATAAAACGCTCGAACACCACTGCGTCGGTCAGCCTCTCCAAAATCCTTACCTGCTGGTTCCTGGAAAGCCGGATTTTGTTTCTACTGGATTCCATGCGCTGCTGCAGCCACTCCCGTTCTCTCAGGGCGTCGATATGCATGAACTGCACGCCGATAAAACCGGTATAGGTCTCCTTGAGTATCTCGATAATTTCCCGTAAAGGCATGGCCTTTTGTCCGGAAACAGGACCGAAATTAAAGAGCAGATCCAGATCATCCGGAGTCATCTCATAATATTTTGGATCAAGCTCGGGAAAAAAGGTGCGGGGAGTTTCCAATGGATTGAATCCGGCGAGGAGATGTCCCCGAACCCTGTAATTCCTGACCAGAAGACTGACATTGTACTGCAGAAAAGACATGGCCTCGGCGCGGCCGCACCCTGCACAAACTTTACCTCCCGGTCCATATCCCTGATGCAGCTGTTGTCTTCCTGCTGCAAACCGTGGCGATTCCGGAGGCTGTACTGAAGGCTGTACTGCATCCTCGTTTTCAAACCCGGCAAAATAGGAATGCCATTGCGGCGACACTGAGTTCGGGTCTTTTCTGTAGTGCTCCCAGACCGCTTCTATATATTGGAGATTCTCATAAGCTGGTAATTCTCTCTTCATTTGTCTCGCTTCTCCCCGATTTTCAATAAAAATTATGTATTGCCATCCGGTTCGGAACCGGCCGACTAATGAAATGGGATAGGATTTACTTCCAAGGCTTGAAAAAATGTCGATGTTCGTGATCGTTTTTTATAGCCTATCTTTTTTATCCTGTTTTTTCTAGGGATTTTCAAAGGATTTTTTCAACGTATCCACTAACATTCATTATACAACCTCTTCATTCTCTCAATTTCTGTTAATTCCACCTAGCGACATCGGCTGCAGAAGCCTCCAGATGCTGCACAGGCTCGTACCTTTCCGAAGTTCATTTCAACCATCAGCAAAGCGTTTGCCTTCTTTTCATCAGCACCAGCCCACCGGATTAATCCAAGGGAATTTTGAAAGAGTAGGTTGGCGGTGAGCGCAGCGAACCCCAACAATTGAAACTTTTCCAGATAACTTCTACTATTAAAAATTCCACGAAATAACGTTGAAAACCAACAAAAACACTCTATATTCATGCACGGGAAATAATTGCTTCATGAAATTCAAGTTAACCGCAGAAGAGGACGCATGCCGGCTTCCACACCTTGTTATCACTTCAATTCAGCAATAGTCAGAAAACCTTCAACATCCGTGATCCGTGGCCTGCGGGCCGAAGAACGAGGCGATCCCGACTACGAGGCGGTTCAAGCGGAACACGAGGCCTATGCCACCGCCCTCGAATCCGCCGGACTCAACGTCATTGTGCTGCCCGCGCTCAAGGCGTTTCCGGATTCACTCTTCGTTGAAGACCCGGCGCTGGTTTTTAGCGAAGGAGCCGTGCTGTTGAATCCTGGCGCAGCATCGAGACAGGGCGAAGCACAGGAACTTTCACCGGTTTTACACAATTGTTTCGACACTGTGCTGGAACTGCGGGAAAACGGTCATGTCGATGGCGGAGATATACTGGTGACACCGAAATCCGTGCTTATCGGCCTCTCCGCACGTACCGATGCCGCCGGAGCGGCTATGCTCATCGATTGCCTCAAAAACCTGGGCTATAAGAGTGAGGTAGTGCACACTCCTGCTGGAGTCCTGCATTTTAAAACGGAATGCTCGCTTCTCGATGAGGAGACGGTTCTGCTCACCCAGCGTATGGCGCAATCGGATCTCTTTGATGGTTTTCGCAAAATCGTGATCCCGGATGGCGAGGAACCGGCCGCAAACGCCCTGCGGATCAACGATTCGGTTCTGGTAAGCGCGGGCTATCAGCGAACCATCGACATGCTTGCCGGAAGGGACTATGCAACTGTGCCTGTCAAAACCCAGGAGATTGAAAAAATTGATGCCGGATTGTCCTGTATGTCCCTGCGCTGGTTCGATGATAAGACGATAGACAAATTCTAAACGGGTTCTTCATCTCCAGCGGAAGATCGGGATGAATCAAAAAAGTCATCCAAGTTACCTGAAATTAGTATTGACTTCTCTTTGGATAAGTGGCTAGATTCGTATCGTGCATATGAACATATCACTTTGTAGTATTTTGCCAAAGGAATTATCCCGATGACTAGAGGACGTGAAAATGAGTAAATATCGCCTGACTATTCTGGTCGACAATAGAGCCGACACCGGCCTGATTAGCGAACACGGCTTTGCCTTGTTCATGGAAACCCCGGCAGGAAACGTTCTTCTCGACAGCGGCCAAAATGCCGCCCTGCTGCCCAACGCACGAACTCTTGGGATCGAACTCGACCAAACGGCCATCCTGGTACTGAGCCACGGCCACTATGATCATACCGGCGGAGTCGTGGATCTTCTCGAACTCAATAAAAGCCTGGAAATTTACCTCCACTCCGGGGTATTTCAACCTCGCTACAGCCTGGGCAATGATACAGCGAAAATCATTAAAATGCCGCTCACTGCCATGGAAGCGATAATGCATCACCCGGATTCCAGGGTACACTGGTTAACCAGACCAACTGATCTGCATGAAGGGATCGGCATAACCGGTCCGATTCCCAGAAACTGCACCTTTGAAGACACCGGAGGAAAGTTTTTTCTCGACCCCGAAGGGAAAGAAATCGATATTATCCGAGATGACAATGCCATATGGCTTCAGGGAAAAAATGGACTGACCATTTGCCTGGGATGCTGCCATGCCGGCCTCCTCAACACCTTGGACTACATCGTCAAGCTGACAGGAGAGAAACGGATCGACACAATAATTGGCGGCTTGCACCTGCTTCAAGCCGACGAATCCAGGCTCAATAAGACTGCAGATAGATTGAGGCGCTTTGATATCAGACGAATCACAGCCTGCCACTGCAGCGGTGCTGCTGCGATAGACTATCTTGCTTCACACCTTAGCTGTGAGGTTATTCAGGGATATGCAGGAATGGCGATCGATGTATAATATGCGCGGTGTGTGCCCTGCCCTGTCCGATATTCCGTCCTTGTCTCCAAAGCCGATTCCATTGATGCCTACATAATTCACTATTTACATTGTTAGTCCGGGGAAGAAAAGTGTCCTCCCTCAGGTCTTAAGCATTTAGCATGATTTTTTAAGGCTCTGCTTGCAAAAAAATGCGCTTACAGGTATGAGTGACAACCAAAGGAGGAGTGCCGGAGCGGTTGAACGGGACGGTCTCGAAAACCGTTGTGGGGGCAACTCCACCCAGGGTTCGAATCCCTGCTCCTCCGCCAGCAATAAATGCTAACCCCAATTGAATCTAAACCTTCAAGGTTTTCACATTGGTAGATATCCAGTCAATAAAGTAACTGCACGGCGGGGCCCAAAATGTTTCGCTTCGGAATTCTCCAAGCATAGACGTCCTGCAAATATGAGCCAAGCAAAGATTTGACCCCTTTATTTTTTTGCAGACCATTCCCGGGCTTGGCAAAATTCTCTCTCTGACGATCATGCTGGAAACAGGTGACATAGAACGATTTGCCAAGGTCGGCAATTTCTCCTCATATTGCCGCAAGGTGCCAACCGCATGGCAAAGCAACGATAAGAAAAAAGGAAAAGGAAACAGCAAAAACGGCAATAAATATTTAGCCTGGGCGTTTTCCGAGGCGGCAGAGTTTGCTCGCCGTCACGACGAGGTGGCCAGGGCATTTTACAACCGCAAGGCAGGCAGAACAAACCGGATGATAGCCCACAGTGCTCTGGCCCATAAGCTGGCGCGAGCGGCATATTATATCATGAGGGATAACGTCGAATTTGACCATCGAAGACTTTTTGCATGACAATTGGCCGGGGCGGTGAACCAGCAATGGGGTTGGCAAAACCACCAGATTTGATTGGCAGCCGTCCCGTCCGGTGATTTTTGGTTTCTTTACCGCCCATGTCGTGAACCATCGTAGGGTTGGTTCAAAACCATCTGATTTGTAAGCAGTTATATTTTGGACACGACATGGAACCGCTGATTTTCTGGACCGCCTTCCGGCGGTAAGGGCTAGAGCGGAGAGAGGAAGAACTACCTCCACATTCCGTTACTATAGCCTTGATCCTGATGGGTGACTGGTGCGGCGGATCATTCGCCGACACGCACAAACGAAATACCGAGCGCGGCAAGGTGCTGAAAACCACAGACCTAAGTAAATTCTACCATCAACCCTTGCAAGGAAAAATTGTATTTTTTTTCTTGAATGGGGGAGTTTATTCATTGACAAGAGGCCTTTTAATGGGTGACCCCTTTGTTGCTTAATTTTTGATACACTTGGGGATACCAACCTAAAACATCATGGAGAAATCATTTACCAACTAAAAATAATCAATCAGGACTTCAACTTCTTACATGAATTTAATTTTAAGAATAAATCCGTTAACTTATATGTCAATTGTGGTGGAACAGCGTTAGCTATCATTTCCCTCAGATCAGTTAATTTCGAAACCCTGGAAAATGAGAAGTTATCAGGAAACCCTTGTATCCTTGCCGCTTCACGGGAATTTAAAGTACGTTTTTCTGATGGGTGAATATACCTGCCTTGCCCCATTGACCCATATCCAGATGTTAGAGTTTGAGCCGGTTTATCCCAGTGTAGACGACCATATACTGATTTATAGGAATGCCGTTTATCACGATGGCATGGGGGTCTATACTCATTTGGTAAATCGTAAAGATCATTAGTGAACAAAACATCCAGTCTTTGAAGATTTTCATCCGACAATTTACCAGACTTATACATTAGTCCAGGTCCTTTTTTAATATCAGATATGAAATCCCTCAAGGTCGGTCGCTGGTAGGATGCCGATGCAATAGAAATTGAGTTGCAAAATCCATGATCTTTAGAGGCAATCAAAATATGTCTTTTTCTAGTCTGAGGTAAACCCAAATCAAGAAAATTGATATTTAGATGCTTAACTTTGTACCCATGTTCTATAAGTTTTTCCTCTGTAACCTGCACAACTCCTTCAGATGAGTGAATAACAGAAGGCACATTTTCAATAATCACAAGTTGAGGGCGCAACAACTCAACCGCTCGAATACACGACAAATACAACTTATTTCTTGGATCATTTCTTCTTGTTGAGTTATTCAAATCAGAATGACCTTGACAAGGAGGGCCAGCCACCAAAATATCTATCGGCCCAACTCTTCGAGATAACTCAAATTCATCCTTACTTAAATCAAGTGAGGAAGATACTTTAAAAATATCCAGTATATTCGTAGCTAAAACAGAACCTTCTTCAAAAGGAATATTATCTTTATAGACCTCCAGTGGTGCAAAATTTGAGTCCACGGCTAGAACACATGATGCAGGACAACCATTCAATTGAGCAGCCTTAATGATCCCAAGAGATAATCCGCCACAACCTGAAAAGAGATCAACAAATCTGAGTTTCTTATAATGACTATCTAATAAGCCATTATTATTACCTGTAATCCAAGACAGATTTTCCTGCTTGTCAATAACTAGTTCATGCTGCATATTTTTTTCTATCAATATACTTTGCAACATTCCTGAGAGAACTTCTCAAGTATGTCACTGTCTGCTTTTTTATACCTTCTATATCCCTAACCGTATATTGCTGACCACAGTCGGCGAAGCTAGTATCACCATGTGCCAGAGAGTTTCGTTGATCTTTAACAGTTTTTAGTTCCGCACCACCTAAAGCTCTGTAATGAGTGTTTATTGAAATTTTATGCTGATTGAATAAACTTCTAATTTTTTTGGCATCTAGATTCCCACTTATATTAATCTTCTTAGCATCTAATACCAAAGGACTTGATTCGATCACCAAATTTATCATTTTCCTTACCAACTCTCTATAACTTGACTGATTTGCGGACATTGGCTCAATCACCCTAAAGTTTTGCTCTATCCATATATCCTTTACATATAAATCAAAGCAATCCAATTGCTTTCCTTCCGCATTCATCTTTTCATATAATTTTGCCATTGAACCTCGAATTGAAGATTCGACAAGATTATAAAGCATCAAAAAACATGAGGCCTTCATAGTTTTTATTGCAATATTACTGATAACTAGTGGTCTTTTCCGATCAACACATATCTGAGCACTCGGTTGCGATAATTGTGTTAATAATTTTAAGTATTCTTCTATCTCTATTACTCTCTCTTGGAAATCAGTTATTACGTCCTGCATCATTTATCTCCCAAGAGTTGGTTCTTTACATATTCGATTCGACCTCTCAATTTAGGACCTGAGTTGCTTGCATGAGTAGTTGTATGTAGAATAAATTCCTTAGAATCGAGCCAATTCATGGATTTTGGAACTAAATCAGGACATTCTCGTAGTGCCAAATTTACACCTACAGCAATCGCTTCGAACCGAACCCGGGGTGTACTTTTCGCATTTTTTGTTTTGCCAAAACCATTTGGAAAAAATCTTTTGACGAAATCCATTGTTTTCCGAAATTCTCTGTCAGCTTTTTCATGATCAAAAGTATCTTTATTTTCCAGCAAATATTTATCCAGAAATTTACCAACATCATGCTTAAAACTTTTATACTTTTCTGAGTATGAAAAAAATCGCAGAATTAGCTCTTCCCTCTCTCTCCGATCAATTAATGACTGTGAAATTGGACAGATATCTTGAAAGACTGGATCTTTAGTTCGCTCTATAATAAACGACATTAGCGGCGAGCTAAAGTCTCCTCTTCTTATCTCACTAGGTTTCGCTCTCACCGAACTGGTATTGATTCTATTAAATATTTCCTGTCTTCGCTCAATCGAAGTCGAATCTTCAAGAACAACTAATCGCAAAGCTTTTGTTTTAAACTTCCTTTGTTGGGATTCAGAAAGGTCTCTATATCTAAAGCCGCCTAACATTTCAAGTATCTTAAGATCATTCAGTTCAAGGTCATTGTTAATAAATTGTTCAAGAGTCTGAATCCTCTGTGCTCCATCAACTATCTCTAGTCGGCCATCATCTATATCAGCAACAAACATCATTGGAATAGGCAAGCCAAGTAACACTGATTCAATAAAGTTTACACGATGCTTTTCTGGCCAGATGAACTCTCTCTGATAATCTGGAATAAAAAATAGTGATTCTTGAAATTGCTGAACAATATAATCTATAGTAAAATCCCTAAGATCATATTTTGTTTCTTTCTGCTGATTTTTAATTTGCTCTTCAGCTAATTGTTTCTCCTCTTCTGAAATTTCGCTCACCTTTTTAGCCATATTTCATCTCGCTTTTTATTAGTTGTTTAATCATTAGGCCACTATCCTTAGGCTTAGGAGTCGGGTCGCGATAAATCATTGATTTTCAGCCAGTAAGGGTGAAAAATAAGTATTATCAGACTCTATGTTGCCCTTTTCAGCCTCAAAATGAGGCAAATAAGATTCGGTAGGCTCCCTGAGTTGATAACCTTATTAGCCAATATGCCCCAAGTTGGACTTTATTTTATTGACAAACTCTTTGCTACCGGCAGCAAAGCTTCTGGTCTATTTGTCATCCCGACCATTGCTGTTTTCCAAAAAATTCACCGGACCATCCCTGATGATCTCTATTGGCCTGGTCGTAATTGTCGATATCCTGTGCTATTTTCAATATTAGTAGGAAACATAACATCAAAGTGAGGCGCGGCGTTAGCCATTACCTCCACGGCCTTGTTCCCCATCCTGATCGTTCTTTGTATTTTTTATGACATTTTCAGCAAAACTTAAGAGGTAACCCTTTACTTTTTGCGTAGCCATGCCACCAGCCAAGGCAATTAATAGCGAAGTGGAAAAACGAATCTCGGTTGCTTCGGGTTGTGTGTATATCAAAAATGTTCCTGTCTTTGCTACAATATATAAAACTAACCCGGTAATGCCGCCGCCTCCAATCAGAATGCCATAACCTAAGAAATCTAGAAAGTTTGGGCACCGTGCGTCATCTTTATACATAACCTGGTTCGCATCTTTAGCGAAGAAGTAACTGGCATACAAGGTAGCGCCGAGAACTCCCATTCCGTATAGCACGATTGTGAACCGAGCATCTTCTTCTTTTACTTGAGGAAGAGCACCAAGAAACTTCACAAAGAAGGTCAGGTAACCTCCGGCTAGGTAACCCGCGATGAGGATGAATACTATCGGCAGATACCATAGTCGGTTGCACCACCAGCATGGTTCCCATGGTTTTTTCATATTTTTCTTTTGCATCACACGATGATCACAGGTTTATCCGGTGCATTATACTTATTTATCGAAGGGCCTTTGGGTCGGGCCACAACAAATTATTGATTTTCAATCTATGTGCTGGATGTGTCCAGGGAGATAATATCTTTTGGCTCTGGCCATAGATTATTTCCTATATCGCCTTTTTTGCACACAAAAGAGCCATATGCGTCAAGAAATCGTTGTGTGCCGTTTCATTCTGGTATTTCGCCTGTCTCCAGCAATAATATTAGTTGATGTGCATTTAGGATTTTAACATCTTGGCTTTCTGCTTTTTCTATCTTCTTGGGTCCAGGTGTTTCACCAACACAAAGAAAATTAAGAGATTTTGTTATAGACTTCACAACTTTGAAGCCTGCTTCTTCTGCAATTTTAGCAATTTCATCTTTTTCTGCTGGTCTGAAACCTGAGAAGCATATTTGTTCTTTGCCTTTATTTGGGTTCGGTTTCTTATTTGCGTATATCCATTTCCAGCCGTCTGCATCAGACATAGAAGCAATATCTTCTTCGGTGAAGTTGGACTGTGAACGTAATATGTTTGTTACTTTTGCTCCTGCCATTTTCGCCTCCATTTATTTGAAGAGGTGGAGTTATTTAACAAAGCTATAGTTTCCGAATATTTAATTCCCGCCTTTTCTTAAGGGTCTGCCCCAAAAAAAATTATTGATTTCAATCAATAATTTCAGAAAATAGCTGCTATCAAGCCTTATATCGCCTTTTTCAGCCTCAAAATGAGGCAAATAGGGATCCAAAGGGCTCCTTATGTTGATAACCTTTATCTTTTTCTGTCACATTTCTCCTTTGGCCAATATGGCAAGTTGGACTTTTTCTTATCGATAAATTCTTTGCTGCCGACGGCAATGCTTCTGGTCCACCATTGCAGTATTCCAAAAATTCACCGGACTATCCCTGATGTTTTTTTTTACCCCTTCTACTTTTTCTCAGTAATGTCCGGTTAAGGATTTGCATGTAGTTTTTTGATTTTCCTGCGGAGCTTTTTTCGTTTTTTCCCAAAGCCTGCAGGCTGGTATATACCGAGTAACATGGCTTCGTTTCGAATTTCGTTGCGCAACTGCCTTACACGGCGAATAGTTACCGATTCACCATGTTGTTCTTGGCAGTAAATAGCCAGAAGGAGATAGGTTATGAGCCCAGAGAGTATTTGGACCATCAGTCCATTCCTGCTTCGGGCAAAAAGATGATAAACGTTGAGGTGCCGTTTCCACCAGGCAAAAAACTTCTCGATGGTAATAGGTCAGTATGTTGATTAGCTCTTCTGTATTCATGGCAAGTGGCCTATTGCACCTTGATTTTAGCGGAGGTACTTGAGGGAGTATTGGTTCTATCGGTGCTACCAACTGTTTTTGCCTTGGTACCGTAAACCAGAGCGAAATTTCACGCGTTTCATTTTATCTCCTTGAAATCTTTTGTATTTCAAGGAGGCGCGCAAAAAATTTTCACCTCTTTGTCAAGGATAAAATGTACTTATGTGGAAAAAAATTCTCGATTTTTAACTGCAATTTTCTAACCGGACATTACTGACTTTTTCTACTTCTTCCATCTATCTTCCGAAAAAATATTTTCCCTTATCTTCGACGTAACGTATTGTATGTCTGAAAAATGTCAAATCAACTTGCTATGCTAGCTGAAGGCAGCTTTTCTTGCAATGTTTTTGTTAGGACAGGTAAGTTCGTTTAGTATAGGGCGATCTGGCAGATGCTTCTGCTATTAGTAAAATGACTTGAGAGATACTGGAAAATCTCTTTTTATACTGCCAGACGTATAAGTTCCGCCTTGCTTTTATACTGCTGGCGGTATATATTTTTACAAGGAGTGAGGTTTTGACCAGCAAAGAGTTATTCAGGATGCTTGAGGAAGATGGCTGGTATTTGGTGAGGACAAAAGGAAGTCATCACCATTTTAAGCATCCCGACAAGAAAGGACTCGTGACATTGCCGCACCCTAAAAATGATTTACCGCAAAAGACTATAGCCAGTATTTTAAAACAAGCAGGGATAATGATATGAGATATCCATTAGCCATTCATAAAGACGAGAATTCTTGTTATGGGGTTACTGTTCCCGATATTCCCGGATGTTATTCTGCCGGTGAAACTATTGATGAGGCAATTGAAAATGCTATAGAGGCGATCAGCGGCCATTTGGAGTTACTGGCAGACGATGGAATAATTGCACCTGAAGCATCAAGAATTGAAGATCATCAAGGCGATCCGGAGCTTGAAGGTGCTACCTGGGCATTCGCAGATCTGGATGTTTCAGCTTTTTTGGGAAAGACTGAAAAAGCGACTGTGACCCTTCCTAAGTTACTCATCAAGAAAATCGATGCTGCTGTACAATCTGGAGCAGCAAAGAGCCGTTCTTCTTTTTTAGCTAATTCTGCTATACAAGCATTGTGCAAACGTGAAGAACATTGCTGATTGAAACGCCTGGGAAATATTGGCAAATATGACATATTTTTGCTTTTGTAGATCCCAATTGCCTCTTAGCTGTACGTCCAGTTAATAACTTGTTATTTTTTGGAAAAAAAAAAAGACGTTTGAAATCTGAAGAGACTTGGCCTATGGATAAAAAGTCGGTTGTTAGCGAATCCCCCGCGAAGAAATTTATTTAGGGTTATTGAGGGGTCGGGCCACGACAAATAATTGATTTTCAATCTATAATATTCAAAAAATAGGCGTTATCAGGCCCTATATCGCCCTTTTCAGCCTCAAAAGGAGGCAAATAGGATCCGGTGAGCTCCCTGAGTTGAAAGCCTACATCTGTTTCTGTCCCACCTCTGCCTTTGGCCAATATGCCAAAGTTGGACTTTATCTTATCGACAAACTCTTTGCTGCCGACGGCAATGCTTCTGGTCATTTGTCATCCCGACCATTGCCGTTTTCCAAAAATTCACCTCACCATCCCTGATGATTTTTTTTTAACCTGGTCGTAATTATTTGGTACCCAGCAATTCCATGATTTTTTCGGAATCTATCAGGACATTCTTTCTTCGAAGCCTCTGGATCTCATTGTCATTTTTGGGGCGCAACGTCCTGTAAGTGAGAAAAATGTCAGATCAATTTGCTATGCTAGCTGAAGGCAGCTTTTCTTGCAATGTTTTTGTTAGGAGAGGCAGGTTCGTTTTAGGATAGAGCGATCTGGCAAATGTGTAAAAACGTTAATGTTTAAACAATGTAGACACAAGGACCAGTGAAGGTTATATATAGTTTATACATTGTATAAACACCCAGGGAGGCATTATGCAAATGAGAATAAAGAAATGGGGAAATAGCCTGGCTACCAGAATCCCTAAAGCCATTGTTGAGTCTGTTGGGTTGAAACTTGATCAAGAGGTTACTATTGAAGCTGTTGACGGGAAAATTCTGATTACACCCGGCACAAAGCCCCAATACAGCCTTGATGAGCTTCTCAGCCAGTGTGATCCCAAAACGATGGTCCTTTCCGATGAAGATAAAGAGTGGATTAATAGCCCACCTGTTGGTAAGGAAATATAATGACAGAGAAAAAATACATCCCAGAGCGTGGCGATGTAATCTGGACTGATTTTAATCCTGCATCTGGACATGAGCAAATGGGGAAAAGACCAGCTCTCGTATTATCTACAACCCCTTTCAACAAAAAAATTATGTTGGCATTGGTTGCACCTATAACAGGCAGAGTCAGAGGCCATGGTTTTGAAGTTCCACTAGCTGGAACAAAAGTGACGGGAGTTGTTCTTTGTCAACAAGTAAAGATGATCGACTTTACAGCAAGAGGAGTCAGGTTTGCGGAAAAAGCATCTGACCAAGTTGTGAGTGAAGCACTGGCAAAAGTTCGAGCAATTGTAAGTTAACCCAAATAACGAGGTTAGTTCGACGGCCAGAGAGCAGAGAAAGGGAGGTCAGATGTA
Organism: Desulfobulbaceae bacterium; assembly: GCA_016278675.1. GTDB lineage: Bacteria > Desulfobacterota > Desulfobulbia > Desulfobulbales > Desulfocapsaceae > Desulfopila_A. Next base: position 123,222 of record JADQBJ010000007.1, read on the forward strand.
GAAATTCACACTCACTCTGGCATATTTCGTGTTCAACCCCTACGATGAGTCAGTGGTTTCTGCATTGATGGATTTCCAGTCGGTGTTCAGTCAAAAAAAGCTGCTATCGCTTCTCCCGGATATCGTGGTGATCGCCTGCTATCTTACAACTTCGCTCTTGTATATTGTTCCGGCCACTCAATATCTTCACCAAGATGGCTGGCTGCATGCAGCGGCCAAAAGGGATTGCGCAGAAACTCACGACCAAGTGCTATAAAATCGGCCTTATTATTCTGTAATGCTTCTTCTGCAAAAGCTGGAGATTCCAGCATCCCAACCGCCATAACCGGCAGCTTTAACTGTTGCCGGAGAGTTTCGGCAAAGTGCAGCTGATACCCTGGATATGATTCCACGGCCGCATTTTCAATAATTCCACCTGAACTTACATGTACAAGATCGATGAGATGCTTCACCGGCTCAAGTAGCCTGCACAAATCCTCAGGATGATTACCACCTTCCATATATTCTTCTGCGGATACGCGTATGAAAACAGGCATCTGATCGGGAATATATTTCACGACTTCTTCCAGAATCAACTTTAGAAACAGAGATTTATCTGTTCCAAACTCGTCCTTTCTCACATTTGTCAAAGGTGACAAAAACTGATTAATCAAATAACCGTGAGCCGCGTGTATTTCTATAAAATCAACACCGGCCGCTACTGCCCGCCTGGCAGAACTGGCAAAGTTGTGTATCACAGTGTCAATTTCAGAGGTACTTAATTCGACTGGGACCTGAAGTGTATCGTTAAACGGTATCGCACTTGGAGCCACAATTGGTTCGTCAACGATCGTTGCCTTTCGTCCGGCATGCGCTATCTGAATACCGATTTTACATCCATGTTTTTTAACCTGCCGGATCAGTTTATTAAACGGCTCGATCGCGGCATCACTCCAAATCCCCAGATCCCTGTCGGATATCCGCCCCCGGGGTTCGACAGCTGTAGCTTCAACAATGATAAGGCCAGCTTGACCAATTGCTCTGGCAGCATAATGGATAAAATGCCAATCATTGACCAGGCCATCATTGCCCGCAGAGTATTGGCACATGGGAGCCATGGCGATACGGTTTTTAAATGTTACACCTTTGAGAGAGAACGATTCGAAAATTCGTGATTTTGCCATGGCCGCCTTCGCTTCTTACAGAAACTATTACTTTGAATGAATACATTGTTTAATAACAGATAGCACTTTCTACACCGGAGTACCAATATCAATACCTTTTTTTCTTTCAATCACCCTTTCGAGTTATTGAACAACTAACATTTACCATACCACAACCAACCGGTGCAAAGAATTACTGCAAAAACGCACTGAATTGCAAGGGGGCTGGGACGAAATACCGGTAACCGAGAAAACCGAGCAAATACCAGTTGAAGAAGGTGATGGATATAAAGAGCCCCTTGGCCCTTGTGTGGCCGCCCCTGGGTGTGTGCCTCCCATGGGGTTGGGCCACGACAAGTCATTGATTTTCAATCGGTCGTGAAGAACATTGTTGAATGAAATCGAAGATAGAATTATGGTAGAAATCACCGATGGAAAAGAACGATATCAGGTCTAAAGATCAAACCCCGTGTAAGGCTGCAATAAGTTGATATAGTCTCATTTAGTCGGTAATCCAGCTCACCTGCCATTCAGTGACTGGGATTAAATGTAATATATAGACCAATCCAGCGGTCGAAACCCTGCTCCTCCGCCAACGACAACTCCTTACAAGTTGTTCGGAGTTATTGCATTGGTGATTTTCAGATCAATATTAAGTCCGTAAAATAGCTGCCTCAGCCTTACTCCGGATCAGCTGCTTCATATAGCCGCCGATTTGCGTTTATCGATCGCATGTTGAGAATAATAAAAGAAAGCCTTGGTGTTAAATTATTTGTCCTCCTTACCGCAGTTGTAGTCATGGCAGTTGTTCCTCTTACCTATTCGGCTTTGCACTCCCTGATCGACTACGGCGACCAGGCTCTTGAACTACACAGCGATCATATCACATCGCAGACGCTTTCTTCTTTGCAGAGAATTACCCGGGAAAAGGCAGCACTCCACCAGAAGCATTTCGATCAGATTGCCTCCTCGGCAGCCATGCTGGGAAGCCAGGCGGCAGCCATTTACAATAATCTTCAGCTTTATGCCGGCAATCCACTCTACCATGATCATCTTTTGCCTTCTCCGCTTACCGGCAATTTCATCAGCGATCTTGCCGCACCGGTAACAACAATCTACTGGGGAGGATCACAGATCTCACCGGACATCCGGGAGGAGTTGCGGGCCATAAGCCATATGGCTCCGCTGTTTGAAAGAGCACTCAAAGATAACCCGGAAGCACTCGCCAGTCATACAATTACCGCTTCAGGTATAGGTAAATATTGCACGACAAGGGAAAAATATAAAAAGGCTTCCCTGAAGATTCCTTCTCCATCTGTTTTCGATCTGAGGGATGGTGAGCCGATGACAATTTTCAGCCATGCTGAAGACCGCACCGGAGATGTCCGCTGGACAGACATCTATAAAGACGATGTCATAGAAGGCTTCATGCTCACCGCCAGCGCCCCGGTCTATGATAACAAAGATCGATTTCGCGGTATTACCGGCATCGATGTACCGCTTTCCGCCGTCATCGACGATATTCTCACAACCGACAGTCACCAGGAAGATAATAGGCCTCTGTTTTCCTTTCTCCTTGGTGCAAACAGCAAGATTATTGCCTTTCCCCAAAAGTACTACCGGCTTTTCGGCATTGAGCCTGACTCGTCGGAATATCTCTACTCCAGTGATCGACTCAATCTCTTTCTCGATGACTCGATCAATGCCAATGTCCGAAAACTTGCCGGGATTGTAATCAGCAGCCTTGAACATCAACAGAAAATAATGCTCGATGGCGAAAACTATTATGTCGTCACCAGCAAAATGCAGAAACAGGGATGGATTTTCGGCGTTGTCGTCCGTGAAAGCGAAATGCTGCAAACAGTGAACTCAGGCCGTCGCGAACTCGGTCAGTCCATACGAACAATGGCTGTTAAAAGCGTGATCTTCTCGCTGGTCACTCTTGGCATAGCCATTGCCATCATCTTTCTACTGCTTACACACTTAATCAACCCGCTGCGCAAACTCTCTCAGGCAACCGAGCAGGTGGCGGCCGGCAATTTCGAGGTACAATGTCCGGTGACCACCAAGGATGAACCGGGTGTTCTGGCAACATCGTTCAACTCCATGGTGATGCAGCTGCGCGCCGCCCAGAAGCAGCAGCAAATGTACTCCAACTATCTGGAAAAAGAGGTGGCAAAACGGAATGAGCAGGTCAACCACCAGAAGCTGGAACTGGAAAAAACCGTCATCAGATTGCAGGACGAGATAGAGCAACGACAGATCGTCTCAGAGAAGCTGCAGGAGCAGGGCGAGGAATTGCAGAAATCGCTTCAGGAGAAGGAGGTGCTGCTGCGGGAGATACATCATCGTATCAAGAACAACATGCTTATTATCATCTCCATGCTCGCACTGCAGCGCCAGGATATCGAGCAAGAGAAACAGCGTGAGATTTTCAGAGAGATGGAAAATCGTATCCGATCAATGGCACTGGTTCATGAAAAGCTCTACTCCTCCAACAGCATCAGCCAAATAGACACTGGTTCCTACCTTCATGATATCGCCAAGTCTCTGTTGTCCTCCATGGTAATAGATGGCAGGATAACTCTCGATGTGCAGACCGAACCCATAGCCATCGATATTGATCACGCCGTACCCATCGGCCTGGTGACCAATGAGATCATTACTAATTCCATCAGGCATGCCTTCCCGGAAGGTCGAAAAGGGACTATATCCCTTACTGTCAAAAGGTGTGCAAACAACCAGCTGCTTCTAACTTTGGCCGATGACGGAATTGGACTGCCGGAGGATTTTGATATTATGCGGTCATCTACCTTTGGCACTGGCATTATCATCGCCGGTCTGGTAAAAATGCAGCTCAAGGGCGAACTGACAATGGAACGTGAAATGGGAACCAAATACAGCATCCGCTTTCTCGATCCCATACTACACAAGCGTTTATGAACAAAAATACCAGGATACTCGTCGTCGAGGACGAAATTCTCGTTGGCATCATGCTGAGCAGAAAACTAGAGTCCTGCGGCTATGATGTTGGCGATGTAATTATTAACGGCGAAGAAGCGGTGCGCGTCACCGATAGAGAGCGGCCGGATGTGATTCTCATGGACATCGCTCTCTCCGGCAGCCTCAACGGACTGGAGGCTGCCCGGCAGATCCGGGATAAATATAATATTCCCATCATCCTCTTTACCGGTTACGACACGGAGAAACTTTCCCAGCAGGTTTTGGATATCGAACCGGTTGCCATTATATCCAAACTCGATAATATTGAAGTAGTGCTCAAAGCCATCGAAAAGGCCGTGGCCGCCTGATCTTAAAACAACTTCCTCTCCGTCAGGTTTTTCCGCACTTGCTTTACAGCATCAATAGAAAAGGTGTTTTTCAGAATGCTGGGATTGAAAATTTGCTCTCTTCATCTCCCACGGTTCATCGCATTAGGCTTCTGGTCGTTCTATGCGTAATATCTGAACCTAGAGCGGGTGAAACACCAACGGAGCTCCCTACTTCCGGCTCAGGAAGCTCTGAATCTTTTTGTCATCCAGTATCTGGTTGACGATGTCGGAGAGCTGCGTATTGAGCAACTCTTCGAGGTCATCGACCTTCGGTTTGCGGAGAGATTGGCGGTTGGATTTAAGACCGTAATTTTTACTGAGAGTCGTGCCCCGGTTTTCCAGGACCAGTTGCACGTTACTGGCGGCATTGGTTATATACAGCGTTTTGGAGCGGGTTACTTCGGCAAGGAGCTCTTTTACTTCAACGGTGATATTTACCGGTGAAGAACTTTCGACCAGCAGACCCTGCTGACGCAAGCCGCCTGCCAGGCGTTCGATGATTAGGATATGCGGCGGACTGAGGTTCGTGATGCCAACAGCAGGATCCGAAATCCTGTAAATCACCACTTCCGGGTCGTCTCTCTGGTCAACCCCCTGTATAGACGCTGTTGCTCCTTCGCCATAGATTTGCTCGCCTTGTGGTGAGACCTGCAAATTAAGATGAGTGTTCAACGGATATTGAGGAGCACAGGCCGTCACCAACAGCATCCCGATTAAAATTAGAGCATTTTTCATTGGTTTACTCCTGAATATTAGAAATGGAGCAACAGCATAAAGCGGTGCAGAAAAAATCATCTCTTTTCAAGGGGCACAAAGGACCTTTCCTGAGATCCTGTATAAATCTGCCGAGGCCGGGTAATGCGCAGGCGCTGGTCATGCAGCTCCCGCCAGTTGGCTATCCAGCCGGGCATCCTGCCGAGGGCAAACATCACTGTATACATATCGAGAGGAATCCCTATCGCACGCAACAGCAGGCCGCTGTAAAAATCCACGTTCGGATAGAGCTTGCGGCTGATGAAATACTCATCCTTCAGGGTTTTCTCCTCAAGCTCGAGGGCAATATCGAGAAGCGGATCTTTTTTATTTAATTCCGCCAGCAGTTCATCCAGCCTGGTCTTCAGGATGCGTGAACGGGGATCGAAGTTTTTATAGACCCTGTGCCCAAATCCCATCAACCTGTAATCGCTGTCTTTATCTTTTGCTTTTTCCAGATAGTGGTCAATCGGGCGGCCCGAGGATTTGATATCTTCCAGCATCCTGATCACGCCGATATTGGCGCCGCCGTGCAACGGCCCCCAGAGCGCACACACGCCCGAGGCGATGGAGCTGAACAGATTTGCACGGGAACTGGCGACTGCCCTGACTGTTGAGGTAGAACAGTTTTGTTCATGATCTGCATGGAGTACCAGAAAAAGCGACAGGGCCTCTTCGATAACGGGATTAGGAACATACTCCCGATACGGATCGGAAAACATCATATGCAGAAAGTTGGCACAATAGTTGAGATTGGGGTTTGGCTGATTGAAGGGTTTACCGACAGACATCCGATAGGAGTAGGCGGCGATTGTCCGAACCTTGGAAAGCAGCAGTGCGGCGGTTCGATCAAACCCATGCCCTTCGGAATAGACTTCCAGTACATCCGGATGGAAACAGGAGACCAGATTAAGCATGGCTGACAGAATAGCCATGGGCGGCGAAGCTGGGGGAAACCCGGAGAAGTGATGCTCGAGATTGGTATGCAGGGGAGCGTGTTCCGCCAAGGCATTCTGGAATTTGCTCAGGGTTTCGACATCGGGAAGTTCGCCGTAAATAAGCAGCGAGCAGATCTCAACGAAACTTGCCTTCTCGGCTATTTCTTCAATGGGATAGCCCCGATAGCGTAAAATACCGTTGGCACCGTCAACATAGGTAATATCCGAATAACATGATCCGGTATTGCCAAAGCCCGGATCCATGGTGATATAGCCCGATTGTGCACGCAATTGTTGAATATCGATACACTTCTCGTTCTCACTTCCAATCGTGATGTCAAGGTCATAACTGGCGTCGCCAATAGTCAGGGTTGCTTTTTCGCTCATATTTTTCTCCTTGAAAGATCCAGGCCGTGCGATTTAGTACCTTGCTCCGAAAAATCCGTTACAAAAAACAAGAAAAAGGACAAAATTAACGAAACCGCTTTTTTTTTGGGGAATCTGATGACCATCTCTAGTGTGAAGGCCTTGTTACATATTATGGTTTAAAAATATTTTTGGCAAGTAATCACGGCATCTCAGTTCATTTGTAATCTGCGGAATAAACTGGTAGAACCAAATCGAATCTCAATGGAGTCCTTCATGATTATTGTTGATATCATTGCCGCCGGTCTCTCCTGGCTGGGCCGCCAGGGCACCAGGGCGATTGCAGCAATTGTGGTTGTAGGCATCGCCTTCCCCTGGCTTGGCGGCCACCTCAAGCCCTTTGTAACCGAGGCCATTTTTGCCCTGTTATGCACCGCTTTTATGCGGGTTAATATGAGGGCGGCCGGAGCATGTCTGCGACGGCCTGGTCTGGTTATTGCTGCAACTGCATGGACGTCTCTGGCAATTCCCGCTTTTATTGGGGTGATCTGTCTTTCCCTGGGAATCGATAGCAGTGCTTCCGGCCTTTTTATTGCTATCATGTTTCAGGCGGTGGCATCCCCGATCATGGCAGCCCCCTCGCTGGCGGTTTTGATGGGGCTCGATGCCACGCTGGTGCTCATCACTCTGGTCTGCGGTACCGCTCTGGTCCCGATCACCGCGCCCCTTTTTGCCCTTGTTTTCGTCGGCCCGGCGTTGTCGATTCCTCCCCTGATGCTCGCCGGCAAACTCAGCGTTATTCTTTTAGGGGCAGCCTTTGTCGGCTTCGGTATACGTCGGCTGGTCGGGATTAAAGCGATCGAGCGACAGGGGGAAAAAATCAACGGTTTCAATATCATTATTCTTTTTATATTCGTCGCGGCTATCATGGAAAATGTCGGTGCCCGCGTACTTTCCGATACTGCGATGACGATAGCTATCACCGCCCTTTCCTTTGTGATTTTTTTCGCAGTCCTGTTCCTGACAACTCTTGTATTCCTGCCGGCAGGCCGGGAACGCGCTCTGGCCGTAGGATTTACCGCATCGCAACGCAACATGGGCTTGATGCTCGCCGCTACTGGAGGAGCCCTGCCGGAAATGACCTGGCTCTACTTTGCCCTGGCTCAGTTTCCCATCTTCCTGGCCCCCTGGATCTTGCAACCCATGGTGAACAGGATACTCAAGCGGTAATCCGTTTATACCGCTGCAGGGTTTCGGATGATGACGATTTCCCCGGGAGTTTCATATGGATTACGCAGGCTCGCCGTTTATAAAGTCATTCCTGATTACCCCTAATCCTCAGCTCAAGGTCGGGACTGCTCTTTTCACGGGTCTCTGCAGCCCGGACGGCTGCAGCGAAGCCCCCATGGACGGGTTTATGGCGTCCCGATGAAAAGAGCGGTCCCGGCCTGGGCCAGAAAATGCTGAGTTTCAGGGGTAATCAGAAAGTCATTTGTTTTTTTGCGGCACTCCTGCCTGCTGCTCGATTACTCTGATGATATTCAGTATTGTCTGATTAACAGGGGTGGCAACACCATGTTTCTCGCCCATGGCGACAACTTTGCCGGCAAATATCTCCACTTCTGTTTTCCTGCCTGCCTCGATATCCTGAAGCATTGAGGTTTTTCCTTGAGGTGCCAGGGTATCCAGGACGGAAAACCATTTATCCAGGTCCTCGCTGGTCAGATCAACGGAAATCTTTCCGGCAAGTTCTATAACTTCCTGCATCAACAACAGCAGTAATGATCGGGCATCGGCCGATTCCTGAAAAACGCCATAGGGAGCCCGCAAAACCGCCGAGGCCTGATTTATCCCCACATTGATCATGAACTTCCACCACATGGTACGCACCATATCAGCAGGTATCTCATGCGGAATCCCTGCCCGGCTCAAGGCCTCCCGGAGACGCTCTGTGCGGCTGCCGTCTCTCTGCCCAAAGATGATCCTGCCGGGTTGCGCGTAGGAAAAACGATCCCCCTCCCGCAGGGCATCGATACCGACGGCAATGGCAGGCAAGACGTTGCTCATACCACATGCCCTACCGATTATCTCCTCGCTTTCAAGGCCGTTCATCACCGAGAGGATTACCGTATCCGGACCAGTCACAGCCTTAATGGCCGGAAGGGCTTCATCAAGATGATGGTGCTTCAGGGCAACGAGAATAAGATCCGCCGGCTCAGATACATCCCGCGGCTGTCTGGCCGGAATGGTATAGTTCCTGCCATTGATCTGTAATTCTCTATTCTTCAGTCTCTGGTATCGTTGACCCTCGGCAAGAAAAAATGGTGAGAACGAACCGGCATCCGAGAACATGGAGGCATAGGCCGCCCCCATGGCACCGGCACCGACAACAGCTACCGTGATAATTTTTTTTTCTACCTGCATAATTATTATCCTGATTGTGTAGGTTGTCCCAATTTCCGGTATTTAGGGTTGCTTGCGGTTCAACAAGGAGGAGGTGTGCCTCCTTTCAATGCTATAGCCGCCGATAACAAGGGTTGTATCCTTCCTGAGACCAAATAGCTTCGGATAATAGCGGAATTACAACTTGAACTCAATTTGAGCTTAGTGTAATGTGATTGTTTCCCTCGCCTCGGGGGACAGTAAAATTGATCATGAAGCAATGGCCGACAGCTTAATGGGTTTGGTCGTTTATTAGGAGAATTAAGAGGCTATCAACATAATGGCACGCAGAAGAGATAAAATCAAATTTTGCCTGGATGATTATCTGGAAACTCTTTCCCATGAAGAAAGATCAAAATATCTTCTGGAGAATACCGCGCTTATTTCTATTATCCATACCGGCGCCAGTGATGAGAAAATCATGAGTGAAGCGAAACGCTACGATGAGGAGAACAATACGGATCTCTTCTCCGAGGTTATCTTATTCAGAGTGTACTGCATCGCCTGCCATAAGGTTGACTGCGACTGCTGATTCTCTTCGGCCTCTCCGGCCGTTTTGCAAATACCAGGCAGAAACTGCTTCTCTACATAAAAAAATCCGGGTCCGCCCTCAATAGGCCGAACCCGGATTTTTTTGTGGTTGTGTGGTTGTATAGACTTCCTGCCCGTTTTAGCTTACCAGCCCAGGGTCAGGTAGTCGTGGATTGAATCGGCGGCTTCCCTGCCCGCTCCCATCGCCAGAATAACCGTGGCCGCACCGGTAACGATGTCTCCACCGGCCCAGACACCTTTTTTTGTGGTCTTCCCGGTTTTTTCATCGGTGACAATATTGCCCCATTTGTTCAGCGCCATATCCGGAGTATCACTGGTAAGCAGTGGATTGGCTCCTGAGCCCACGGCTACGATGCAAAGATCGCACTCAAGCTCAAATTCGGAGCCTTTAATGGCTACCGGACGCCTTCTCCCTGATTCATCGGGTTCGCCAAGTTCCATCTTGAGACATTCCATACCTGTGAGCCGCCCCTTTTCATTGCCGAGGTATTTCGTCGGATTGGTGAGGAGAAACATTTCAATGCCTTCCTCCTCGGCATGATGGATTTCAGCGTTACGTGCCGGCATCTCCTCGCGCGAGCGCCGGTAAACAATCTTGACGCTATCCGCACCAAGCCGCATTGCGGTTCTGGCTGAATCCATGGCAACATTTCCGGCACCCAGAACGACAACATTTTTGCCCATGGGAATAGGGGTGTCAACCTCGGGGAACTTATAAGCCTTCATCAGGTTGGCCCGGGTAAGATATTCGTTGGCGGAGAGGATGCCCACCAGGTTCTCGCCGGGAATGTTCATGAAGCGGGGCAGCCCCGCGCCGACGCCTACATACACCGCGTCAAACCCCTGCTCGAACAACTCATCCAGGGTAACGGTCCTGCCGATAACAACATTGCACTCAATTTTCACTCCTAGCTTTCTCAGAAAATCCACTTCCTGGGCGACAATGTCTTCCTTGGGCAGACGGAATTCGGGAATACCATAGACCAGAACACCGCCGGGTTTATGGAACGCCTCAAAAATGGTGACATCATGGCCTTTTAAAATGAGATCTCCGGCAACCGTGAGCCCGGATGGACCCGAACCCACCACCGCGACCTTCTTGCCGGTGGGAGGCGCTACCGGAGGCATTTCGCCGGTACCGTGCTGTCGCTCGTAATCGGCGGCAAAGCGCTCAAGATTGCCGATGGCGACAGGCTCTCCCTTTTTACCGACAATGCATTTTCCTTCACACTGGACCTCCTGAGGACAAACACGGCCGCAAACGGCGGGCAAGGCATTTTTGGTCCAAAGATTGCGAATCGCTCCGGTCATATCTCCCTGAGCGATCAAATCGATGAATCCCGGGATATCAACGCCCACCGGACAGCCGGTAACACAGCCGGGTTTTCTACACTGAAGACAGCGCGCTGCTTCCTCCTGAGCCATTTTCAGAGTATATCCCGTGGGGACCTCGAGAAAATTCCTGGCCCTTACCTGTGGGTCCTGCTCGGGCATAGCAACTCTGGGGTTTTTTGTTTTTTTCTCGCCTTTTTCAGCCATATTTTCCTCCGTAGATAATCTCATCCACTACAGTATGTTAATGTATATTCAATATCTTATATATTTTCAGGGCGCCGGATTTATTTCGAGTCCCGTATCGTACAGAAACTCTCATGGCAGTTTTTCTCATCTTCACGATATGCCTGCAGCCTGAGTGTCAACTCATCGAAATCTACCTGGTGACCGTCAAATTCAGGGCCGTCGACACAGGCAAATTTGGTTTTACCGCCCACGGTAACCCTGCAGCCACCGCACATTCCGGTGCCGTCCACCATGATCGGATTTAAGCTGACGAGGGTCGGTACATTATATTCCCTGGTAAGATTGGAGACGGCTTTCATCATAGGAACGGGACCGATACCGACAACCAGCTTAATATCGTCATCCTCAAGTACCTCCTTGAGAATATCGGTGACAAAGCCATGATGCCCGTAAGAACCGTCATCGGTGCAGACCCGCAAATCATGGGAGGCCTTTCTCATTTCATCTTCCAGTATCAGCAGATCCTTGTTCCTTGCTCCTATTATGCAGGTGACATCGTTGCCGACTTCCTTGAGGCCGCGGGTGATAGGATGCAGCACGGCAACACCTGTTCCGCCGCCGACGCAGACGACTTTGCCCACTTTTTCAAGATGGGTCGCCTTGCCGAGCGGACCGATAACATCCTGATAGCCATCGCCGACCTGCAGTTCTTTGAAGAGGGCAGTAGATTTGCCGACAACCATATATATTATTGTAATCGTACCTTTTTCCGGATCAGCATCAGCCATGGTCAGCGGAATCCGTTCTCCGCCCTCACCGGATTTTACTATTACAAACTGGCCCGGAAGAGCTTTTTTTGCAATTCGTGGAGCCTCAATTTCATTGAGGATCACGGTTCCCTCAGACATCTCTTCACGCCGCACAATTTTAAACATTTTCCGCCTCCGCTTCTCTAAAATACCAATGGATTATTTTTCGAAAAAATAACTAGGTTCGCACACTATTCAGAAAGGATAAAAGAGCATATACTCGCCAATATAGCAACCTCTTTTGACTGCTACTCTGTAGCACCAATTTCAGGAGAGTGTTAAGTTCCCTTTTTTGACTGGGAGCATTTGCTGTTTTTAGATAAAATTTCTTTCGGTTATCCCCTTTTTTCGAGTAAAGTAACAAGTAGATACAATTTGTTCTAAAATATTTATACGACTCCTCAATTTAACTTAAAAAGGCAACGGTATTGAAGAGCTACAGAACAGCACTCACCATCGCCGGGTCAGACAGCGGAGGTGGAGCAGGAATCCAGGCGGATCTCAAAACATTTTCGGCCTGCGGCTGTTACGGCATGAGCGCAATAACGGCGATCACGGCGCAGAACACCTGCGGGGTCACCGCTATTCACCCTGTTCCGCCTGCAGTAATTGCCGCCCAGATACGCGCAGTTCTCGACGATATCGGCACAGATGCAATCAAGATAGGCATGCTCCATTCTGCGGATGTCATCATGACGGTTGCCCAGGTTCTGCGAGAGTATGGCTGCAACAACATCGTCCTCGATCCGGTCATGGTAGCCACAAGCGGAGACCGCTTAATCGAAGAAAGCGCTGTCGCAACACTACTGGACACGCTCTTCCCTCTGGCAACCCTTATTACCCCTAATATACCGGAAGCAGAAATTCTAACCAAGAAAAAGATTTCCAACCGGGACGATATGGTCAGTGCAGCTCAACTGCTGAGCGGCGAGTATTCTCTTGCCGTACTCCTCAAGGGCGGACACCTCAAGGGAAAAACCCTTGTGGATGTCTACTGGGCCAGGGATGCCGGCAGCCCAATTTTCTTCGAGAATGAGCGCATCGCCACCAGAAACAGCCACGGTACGGGCTGCACGCTGTCATCTGCAATCGCTGCATTCATCGCCCATCAGAAATCGCTCCATGAGGCGGTCCGGCATGCAGAGAAGTACCTTTACCAGGCGATTAGTGCCGGCTCAGAGTATTCACTTGGTAAAGGTCATGGTCCTGTCCACCATTTTTTCAATTTTCACAAGCAATTGCCAAAGGAGAAAATATCATGAACATCCTCGCCGTTCTGGGAAGCCCTCGAAAAAACGGCAACAGCCAGACCCTGGTGCAAACAGTGATCAGCGGCATCGAAGAGAAAATCCAATGCCGGACCGAATATATTTATCTGCAAGGCATGAAATCCCTCTCCCCCTGCATCGGCTGCGGAGGCTGCGAAAAAACCGGGATGTGCGTTATCAAGGATGACATGATCGAATTATACGGAAAGGCGGACATCGCCGATATCATTTTCCTGGTTACTCCCGTGTATTTTTATGGACCGACTTCCCAGCTTAAAGCCTTCATAGACCGCTTTCAAGCGCGCTGGAGCAGAAAGTATCTACTCAACGAGAGAGTCAGAATCGAGGATAAGCGCAGAGGTTATCTCCTGGCCACCGCGGCAACCAAGGGTCCAAAAGTTTTCGAGGGCTGCGTCCTGGTGGCCAAATCGTATTTCGACACCATCGATGTGCCCTACAGTGGCGAACTGCTGGTCCGCGGTGTTGATGAAAAAAAGGCCTTCAAAAACAATACGGAGGAAACAGAGAATGCACTCCGCTTCGGCCGCGAAATTGCCGACTCTTTCGGCTAATCGGGCGTTTGTGCTCCTGCATTTTTTTCAAGGATCTGCAGTTCGAAGGGCTTGCTCTCCTCCCCGAAATACATGGTCCGGTGCGGAAAGGGTATCTCGATGCCCTTCTCATCAAAGGCATATTTGAGGCGACGCAGGTATTCCCGACCAGCGTCCCACTGGCGAATCGGTTTGGTCTTGATCCGTCCCTTGATAATCACCGCGGAATCATCGAATTTGTCCACTCCGAAAATTTCCGGCTCCTCCAGCAGCAATTTGCCGAAAACCTCGTCCTCGAACATGCCGTGCCCTACCTCCTCCATGATGGCAATGACTTTGTCAGTATCCTCTTTATAGGCCACCCCTATATCGAGAATGAAAGCCGACCATTCATTGGTCATATTGCTCAGAGTGGTGATGGTGCCGTTGGGGAAAATATGAACGACACCGGCGAGATCGCGAAGGACGACGGTACGAAAGTTGATCTTTTCAACCAGGCCTCCTGTGCCGTTGATGATAGCCACATCTCCGACGCGGACCTGATTTTCCAGGATAAGAAAAAAGCCTGAGATGATATCCCGCACCAGGTTCTGGGCACCGAAACCAACGGCAAGACCGACGATTCCGGCGCTGGCGATAATCGGGGCGATATCGACGCCCACCTGCTTGAGAATGACCAGGCAGACAGTAAGCCAGAGGGCCAGCAGGGAACCCTGCCTCAATAGGCGGATGATTGTATCGATCCGTTTATCCGATTCCGATGCCGGTTCTTTGTCATCCTGGCTTTTTGCGAGTAAGCGACGCTCCAATCGCCTCAAAGAACTAAGGATTACTTTCATTATAATCCAGGAAATGACCAGGATGAGGATAATGCGCAGTCCGGACTTGATGATGACATCCCAGGAAATACTCGACAAAAATTCTCTAACTATCTCCATTTTGTGCTCTCGCGTTCATTTTTATATCCTTTTTGCCAGAATCTCCACCAGTTCCTCCCTCTCCAGCACGACAGGATTGTTTTTGCTGCCGGTCTTTTCGGCGATGGCGCAAAGATCCTTGCTGCTTATCCCATAATCGCTTAAAAGTTCCATACCTAAGGTTGCGGTGATAATCTGCAGGCCGGCAATAAAACTGTCCTGATAATATTCATCACTTCCCCTCTCGCGATCACTGAAAATTTTTCCCAGTTTCGCATATTTCCGCAGCGCAACAGGGGAATCGCCGCTCTTCCGTAATTTATGAAGGGTCACTTCGTTGCCGGCCGCCATAAGGGTGCCGCACACTACTCCATGGGGAATCGGATAGAGTCCGCCTATGACCGAAGCAAAACCATGGATAACTCCCAACCCCGCATTGGCCAGGGTAATTCCCGAGATTAAAGAGCCATAAGACATATTGCTCCGGTTCTCTATATTTTCGCCATCCAGATAAACCGAGGTCAAAGACTTCTTCACTTTCCTCAGAGCTCCGAGGGCAAGGTCATCCGTAAAGGATGATGCTTTTGTGGAAAGATAGGACTCCACGAGTTGACTGAAGGCATCCATGGCACAATTCGCGGTGAGCCGCGGCGGGCAGGCAAGCGTCAGCACCGGATCGATGAGGGCGGCATCGGGAATATAGCCGTCATGGCGAAGGGATTTTTTGAAGCCGTCTTTGCCGATTCTGGAAATGACAGCGTTGCTGGTCACCTCGCTGCCTGTACCGGAGGTTGTCGGCACCGCGATAAAGGGAATTTTACGACCTTCCGGTTTTCTGGTTCCCACGCCTTCCAGGTAATCGAGAACGCTGCCGCTGGTGGCCAACATGGCTGAGATCGCCTTGCCGCTATCCAGCACCGAACCGCCGCCGATGGCTGTAACGGCGTTTATATTAAACTTTCTGTATTTGTCGGTTATAGCATCGATACTCTGCGGAGAAGGCTCTTCCGCTATATGTTCAACATGGAAGGTGATGCCGCGCCCCGCTATCGACTGGCGCAGCTCTGCCCAGAATGGAGACTTGCCGAACGATTCTTTGCCGATTATAAACAGTACCGTGTCTCCAAAAGAGACTACCAGCTCGGTAAGATCGACAATTTTGCCGGGACCGAAATATATCCGCGGCAACGGTTTTAGAGAAAAGTTCATAGTTGATTTGGGATCCTTGTTGGTATTTGGCTAAAAAGCAATCTATAAAAGTGCTATCCCGCTTAGTCGGGATTAGTCAAATGATAAACAATATTGATTGTCTGTAAACATTAACCTCACTTTATTGCCAGGAATAACTACTGGGTCTTGACGGAATGGCGGATCTCCGGCCTAATATGTACCAGTTCTCACAGCGGTCCGTCATCGTGTCGGCTTTGTATGGAAATGAGAATTTTTACTTGACGTCCATTTTATTATCTGCTATCAGAAAGACATACATAAACTACTTCCTGGCCCTCTTGGCCCTCTAATATTATGAATAACACGGCACAGACCACCATACTTTCCAACATTGCACTCTCCAGCCTGGCGCTAGCTGGTGTAGTCGTGGTCGTCGTCGTGCGAATTCTATGGAGCGGAGCGCCGAAGTAGGGATTTCAGTCTGAAATTAGAAACTTACCCCCTGCCGGCGCTCGCCGGCAGGGGGTTTTTTTTTGCATAAAAAAAACTCAACAGTAAAACGAGGAGAACCTCCAATGGAAAAGATGAACGGAGCAGAACTGATCATACGGCTGCTTGAAAACCAGGGAATCACAACTATTGCAGGCATTCCTGGCGGTGCGAACCTGCCGCTCTACGACGCCCTGCAGCGATCCACAAAAATCAGACACGTACTGAGCAGGCATGAGCAGGGTGCCGGATTCATCGCCCAGGGCATGGCACGTTCCACCGGCAAACCGGGAGTTTGCTTTGCCACATCCGGGCCGGGGGCAACCAACATTCTCACCGCCATAGCCGATGCCTTCCTTGATTCCGTCCCCTTGATCTGCATCACAGGCCAGGTTCCGAAAACGCTGATAGGAACCGACGCCTTTCAGGAGGTCGACACCTATGGCCTTTCGATTCCCATCACCAAGCATAATTATCTCATCCGTTCAGCCGCCGAGATTTCCGACACCATCCAGCGGGCCTTTGAAATTGCAACCACCGGCCGTCCGGGGCCGGTCGTGATCGATGTCCCCAAAGATGTTCAGCAGGAGATGATTGAAATTGCCGGCTTTCCCGAACCTAGACAGCAACCTTCTGCCCTGCCCTGCGCCGCGGACAAAATCGCCCAGGCCGCCAACATGATCAACAACGCCGCCAGGCCTATCCTCTATCTCGGGGGAGGCGTGATAAACAGCGGAGCCGGCGAGCTGGCCCTGCAGCTTCTGGAAAAGAGCGGACTGCCGACCACCATGACGCTTATGGGCCTCGGCGCCATCTCAACCCGGCATCCGCTGGCCCTGGGCATGCTGGGCATGCATGCCGCCCGCTCCACAAACATGGCTCTGGAGGAATGTGACCTGCTCATTGCAGCCGGTGTCCGCTTTGATGACAGAGCAACGGGAAAGATTTCCGAGTTCTGCCCCGATGCCGATGTCATCCATATGGATATCGATCCCAGCGAGGTGCACAAACTCAGGCGCGCCAATGTCGCGCTGATCGGTGATCTTACCGACTGCATCAGCGAACTCCTTCCTTTTATAGTTGAGCAGAAACGTCCGGAATGGCAGGCGCGCATCACTGAGTTGAAGACCAAGCATCCCCTCACTATTCCGGAATCACTGGTCCCGCAGAAACCCTATGGCCTGATCCGCAAAGTAGCCGAAATAGTGGGAGACGATGCCATCATTACCACCGATGTCGGCAAGCATCAGATGTGGACCGCCCAGGTTTATCCCTTCTGCAGACCGCGCCAGTTTCTCACCTCCGGCGGACTGGGCACCATGGGATTCGGACTACCTGCGGCCATTGGCGCGGCACTTGCCAATCCCGACAGGCTGGTGGTCTGCTTCAGCGGCGACGGCAGCCTGCAGATGAACATCCAGGAACTCGCCACCGCCGTCGAACAGCACTTGAATGTCAAAATCATCGTTTTGAATAACAACTCTCTGGGACTGGTACGCCAGCAGCAGAATCTTTTTTACAATAATAATAATTTCGCCTCTGATTTTGCCATTGACATCGATTTCGCCACCATCGCCAAGGGCTTCGGCATGCAGTCCGTCGATTTCAAATATTCTCCCCTGGCGGGTGAACTTCTCAAGGATGCACTCTCCGCACCGGGTCCATGTCTGATCAATGTACCCATCGACAAAGACGAAGAGGTTTATCCCATGGTGCCTCCAGGTGCAGCCAACACGACCATGATTGGCGGATATACTACAACCATTAAAAACTAGGCGACGGAAAATCATGAAAAATAACACAGAAGGCATTCTTATAGAACTTACAGTAAACAATCATCCCGGGGTAATGTCGCATATTTGCGGACTCTTCTCGCGGCGTGCATACAACCTTGAAAAAATTCTCTGCTTTCCCATGGAGAATATGAAGGAATCGAAAATGTGGCTTCTGGTCAAGGAAGAGAGCAAGCTGGACCAGGTCATCAAGCAGGTGGAAAAACTTGAAGACGTCCGTCGCCTCGAATACAGGCGCAACAGCAAGGCCTTTTTCGTGCAGCTCGAGAAACTTATCGAAAATTATTGATTCTGATTACCCCTGAAACTCAGCGTCTCCTGGCCCAGGCCGGAGCTGCTCTTTTCACCGGGACGCCATCAACCCATCCATGGGGGCTTCGCTGCTGCCGTCCGGGCAGCAGAGACCCGAGAAAAGAGCAGTCCCGACCTTGAGCTGAGGATTGCCCGATCCACTGTGTTACAGGGAGCTTCGTGGCGACTTGTCATGATGTCATCTTAAAAAAAATAATTTTTGACAATGGTCAAGGATCTTCCATGATTATAAGTGTCTAATGAGCGCGATAATCATAGAACACCAGGTACTGATGAGCCGTCGCTCCAATAAGTAGTGACTTCGGCAGTACCGGGAAAACAGGATGAATGACAATGTTCATATCCTAAATCAGCAAATGGGAGATCTGTTATGAAAAAAATTGACCTGAACACGACCAGAGAATTCACGGAAGGCGCAATGAAACGCTTTTTCCTGGTGGAAGATTCTCCGAATTTTAAAATCATTAATTTCAATTTGGCCGCGGGGGCCACTTTCCCGGTGCACTCTCACGATCTCG
The DNA here is from genome assembly GCA_016278675.1 of Desulfobulbaceae bacterium. Taxonomy (GTDB): domain Bacteria; phylum Desulfobacterota; class Desulfobulbia; order Desulfobulbales; family Desulfocapsaceae; genus Desulfopila_A. The sequence goes on from JADQBJ010000007.1 coordinate 142,095, forward strand.
ATGGTGAATTGTCCATCCTGGTAATCGAAGGCGAGGGGAATTTCCTCGGCGAAGGCGATGAGGAGATTCCTGCAAAAACCGGAGAAATGCTGATCTCGCAGATACGCGAGCCGCATGGCGTTCGCGCCACCACTGATATGCGCATCATTGTCACCATTGCACCTCCTATCTGATATTGCAGTGATAACCGGGCAGGAGAGGATATTCAATTCCTGCCCGTTCTTTTTTCACTTAACCAGGCAAAATGGATTCAAACAGTCGCAGCTATCGTTTTCAATAATAATTCTCACAAGCATCTCATTCTGCTGGTTAATTCTCTTCCCCACCCTTTTTCTCTCGAATTCCCATACTTATGTCCTCAAGAAAAGAGGTTTTCACTCAAAAAATTAATTAACGAAAACGCTTAAATCCGACGATAAAATAATACGTTTATATTATCTCGGTTAATTAAATTATTGTGGTGAGGATTAGAAGTATGAGAAAAATCGATGTTCATTCAATTTCATTTAAACTGGTTGCCGGTGGTTGTCTGGCGGTCTTCGTTCCACTGCTGATCGTAGCGGTTATCTCCATCCCCAAAATCACCGGTGTTCTGCTTGATAACGGTAAGGCCAGCGCCCTCAGCAAGGCTAATGAACTTGCCTCCATTGTACAGAGGACTATCGAGCTTCAGGCTAAAACCGCTGCCGCTTTTGCAACCGGTTATAAGGTCCGGGAAGTGGGTGAAAAAGTGAAACAGCTCGGTGTGCAGGGAGCAGCAGAAGACATTGCCGTGCTGCGCGGCGAGATGAAGAAGAAGTATAAGGCCCTTGATGATACATATCTGGGGATTTTTGTCACAGACGAGAATGGGCTGCTCTACACCGGAGAACTTGCAAACGGCGACGAGTACAAAGGATCGAATGTGGCAAGCCGGGAATATTTCCAGGAAGCCAGGAGCACTGGAAAAGCAGTTGTCGGTGAGATTGTCCGCTCAAAATCTACAGGCAAACTGATTTATGTGGTCAGCGCTCCGGTTCTTTCCGATTCAGGTCAGTTCCTGGGGATCTTCGGAATGTCGGTGAAGGCAAGCGCTCTGGTTGCCCTGATCTCCTCCACAACCGTCGGTGAATCTGGTTATGCCTACATGGTTGATAAAAAAGGAATTATCAACGCCCATCCCAATGAAGATTTCATTCTTAGCCTGGATCTGAAAACATTGGCGGGTATGGAAGAAATAACCAGGGGAATGCTTGCCGGAAATCAGGGAGTGAATGAATATTTCTTTAAGGGAGTCGATAAAATTGCCGGCTATGCGCCTGTTCCATTAAAAGACTGGAGCATTGCCTTAACCCAGAATAAAGCCGAATTCCTCAAAGAACCGCATGCCTTTCGCAACAGCATCGTCTTCACGACCCTGGCCGCCCTGCTGATTGTCGGCATATTAGTCTTCATCTTCTCCAAAAAGATCACCAGGCCTTTAGACGACGCCGTTGCCGGACTGCAGGATATTGCCGAAGGAGAAGGCGATCTGACCATGCGCCTGAAGGTCACCTCCAAAGACGAAATCGGAGATATGGCGAAATGGTTCAATGTCTTTATCGAAAAGCTGCAAGGCATCGTCAAGCAGATTGCCGAAAGCTCCGAAGGCGTGGCCGTCAGCTCGACCAGTCTTTCACAAATTTCGCAGGACCTGCTGGCCAACTCTGAAAACACTTCTCAAAGGGCCACCAATGTCGCCACCGCCTCTGAAGAGATGAGCGCCAATCTGAATAATGTGGCTGCGGCAATGGAGCAATCTTCGACAAATGCCAATATGGTAGCCACCGCTGCCGAGGAGATGAGCGCCACCATAAATGAAATTGCCGAAAATGCGGAAAAGGCGAGAAATGTATCCGCCCACGCTGTGCAACAGGCCCAGAGCGCTTCAGGCAAAATGACCGAGCTGGGACAGGCTGCGGATAAAATAGGCAAAGTAACGGAAACCATTACGGAGATATCGGAGCAGACCAATCTGCTGGCTCTCAATGCAACCATTGAAGCAGCCAGGGCCGGTGAAGCCGGCAAGGGCTTTGCCGTTGTCGCCAATGAAATCAAGGAGCTGGCAAAGCAGACGGCTGCAGCCACACTCGACATTAAGACATTGATTGAAAACGTTCAGGATACCAGCAGAATGACAGGAGATGAGATCGGCCAGATTTCCTCGGTGATCAGCGGCGTAAATGATATTGTCTCAACAATAGCAACCGCCGTGGAGGAGCAGACCGCAGCTACCCGGGAAATTGCCGACAATATCTCCCAGGCAAGCCAGGGGATCGAGGAAGTAAATGAAAATGTCAATCAGAGTTCCACTGTCGCCGCCGATATTACCCGGGACATTACAGAGGTTTCATCTTCGGCTCATAGTATCTCGAACAGCAGCAATGATGTCAAGGAAAGTGCCGATGACCTGCTAAGTCGCGCCTCTGAGCTGAAAACAATAGTGGGAAGCTTTAAGGTGTAAAACTGGGGTTCTCCATAGTAGTAATGGATTTTTGATCATAATTCTCTTTCTGGGAAGAGTGCGGCAACTTCCGTTGCCGCACTCTTCCGATTGTCGTCATTTTCAATTCAACCCGAAATCACAGTGATACTTCCCAGGTTTCTACATATCCATCCTCATTCATCTAAATCCAGATAACCTTTCAGTTTTTCTATCAGGGTATCGGGAAGAGGTTCCTTATGAAGAAATGCCCTGGCTTCCTCTCCTGTTATTTGTTGCTTTACTTCTATCGGCAGCCCCCGAAGGACCGCCATCCGTTCCGGATCAACTTTATCTTTATCTATTGATGCTTTTCTATCCATTTTCCCCCCGGGGAGTGCTGATGAGTGCCTTACTCCTGAGGCTGCAGTGCGTCCATAAACCTGCCAGACTCGTGAAATGTCCGGGCCAGGATTACTTAAGGCCAAGGAGATTATTTACACTCTGTACTCCTTTCACCGATTCGGCAATCTCCGTAGCCAATTCCCTTTGTTGTTCAGTTTCAACGGCACCTGTCAGGGTTACCACCTGCTCAAAGGTATCGACATTGATGGCAAACCCACTCAGCTCATTGGAATCAAAGAGCTTCGCTTTGACTTTTGTCGCAATTGTGGAGTCATCGATAACCTCTCCGGCGCTGCGCCCTGCAGGAGTATAACATCCCGACATCATAGGAATAAAGAAGACAAGCAGTATAAGTGTAAGAATAATCGGACTTTTTTTCACCAACATAGTTTTTCTCCTATTTTTTCAACAATTTGATTTTTTCATCTTCTTGAATAGACCACTCTATTCAACTGATAAAATCAGTTATACAATAAATGTGCCACAAAGACAAATCACTGCAGCTTTCACTTTTCGGTACATAGCGTGAATCATTCTGGATTCCGGTATTTTTACCTGTCCAACCCGACAGTACCAATCCTACGGGGCTGGATTTTCTCACCGCCAAATCGGACTCGCCTTTTTATCGGTTTGTGAAAAAATATAATAATTCCAAAAAACCTCATATGCTGCTGAATTTACGATCGTATCTGCAGCTTCGAAATTTTTTTTTTCGGAAACATTTTCTTTTCCCTATTACACCATCACGATTTGCTCCACTCGTATTGCATCAGGAATACTCATTTTATTTCCCAAAACACCTTCTGATACCCTTTGTACAACTGGGTTTGCACAGTTTTCAGGAATCATTCATCCGTTGACAGGTATTAGGGGGTATGGTAATTTATTGCGAAATGTGAGTGATAGTCGAAGTCACTTACCCAAGAAACTATCTGATAAAGGCAAATTCATCGAAAGGTGAATGCGCAAAGTCACCGGTCTAAAAAGGGCGTGTAACCCTAGACAGCGGGATTGCCAGATACGGATTAGAGCGAATTTTTCTGTATATCTTCCCGCCCGCACGAACCATATAGCCGGAACAGGGAAAATAACAGGAAATGCAGCTATTTACATATCATACACCTCGCAACGTCCACCAATGTGCGGCATCTGCATGCAGCACATTGATCGCCGCCGCCCAAAAGCCTCTCCCGGGTATTTTTCTGATCATTTGTACACTATTGGTCCTGTCCGCCTCGGGAAGCGCATTAGCCTCACCTGAGCGCACACAAGATCCATCCGGTTATTTAGATATGCCAGCCGAATATGGTGACGCTATCTTCCGTATAAATCCGCATAGCCCCAAACAGCTTTATATTATCGGGATCAGCCATCGGGACCCGAACAGCGGTGCCAATAACAGTACCACTGTCCGAACTCAAATGGAGATATTCCGCATAGGAGAATGGCTGAAGGAAAACAGACGCCTGGATCTGTTGCTTCCTGAAGGATATTTCGCCGCTGGAAAAGCCATATCGGCACCCTCAGCTGTTCATGCTTCTAATCAGTTGCGTCCCGAACTGGACAATGCCTTTCTCCTGGAGAGCCTGGCTGCCGACTCACCAGGTGTAAACGCCGAAAAACTGCTCATGCAGCACTATAACCTGCAAGCCTGTCAGGTAGAAGACAGGAGAATCTATAATGCAGTGCGCAGCAGTCTCGGCAAACTGAGAACCGCCGACGGCGGATCGGATGAAATTGCCGGCAATATAGATGAACTGATATACCTTCAAGAAGTCAGGACCGCTCAACTTCTGCAGAACATACCCGGTGTAATTGAATATGAATTCCTCCGGGGGGCAGTCGGCAACCGCTCTGCTCTCTTTACCATCGGCCTGAACCATATAAAAGATATTTTCCGCTATATCGAAAACGAGCAAATCTATATTGAGCCCCCGAGTGGTGTCCAATCCGATAGCCTTACTTCCAACCTTAACCTTCTGCAGACAGGGTATGGTATCACTATTATTATTCCCCGCACTCTGGCCGACGACCATAAGCTCCTGGAGATGACCAATATTGATCGCATTGTCATGGCCGACGGCGAACATTCAAGACGGACTCGGCAGAACTAGCAACCTGCAACCAGCCGATACCTTGATGTAAAATCCTATCCTGCCGGGCAGGATAGGATTCCTGCAAAGATGGACATGAATCCAGCCCCCCTTCTCCACCCCAATATTTTTCGTAGAGTTTCATCATGTTTACCTCTTTCCGTTTTCTTTGTTCCTGGCATGCTAATTGCTGTATAAGGAGCAATCTCAAGAAAACGGTATTTTATGCCGGATTTCTTAAGCAGCATTCAGGAACAAAGGCAGAATGAATGATGCACGACATCCCTACTCATTCCAAGGAGGAACAACATGAAGAAATTATCCACAATTGTTATCGCACTTGTAGCAGCGCTGGCATTAGCCAGCCCGCTCTACGCAGCAGGTGAAAAGAGCGACAAAGATCCGGCGCAGGCAGGAGCGATGGAAGGTAAGTCTGCCCAGGATCTTGAGGGTATGAAGGTAGTCTCCCAGGATGGAGAAGAAATCGGTGAAATCAAAAGCGTCACTGAAGACGAGCAGACCGGCGAGATCCAGTTTGTCACCCTTTCCAGAGGCGGAGTATTGGGTATGGGCGGCGAAGAGACTCCTGTCCCATATGAAGCTTTGCAGATCGACCAGGAGCAGGCTACACTGACCGTTGACCAGACCAAGCTGGACAATGCTCCGCAGCAGGCCAACATGTCTGATCAGGAATTCCGCAGTGAACTGGAAAGCCATTACGGTATTTCCCCTGCATGGGAGAAAGACACCCAAATGGACCAGCCACAAACAACTGATCCGACTATGCAGCCCGAGACTGAATCCCCGGGTATGGAGGATCCGGCTACTTCCCCGGACATGCAGTCCACCCCGGGTACCTCTACGGATATGCAGGAATCCCCCTCTACACAGCAGTAACATGCATGTTGAACGGGCGATTGAGCCATATCTCATATTATCATCAACGGCGGCCTGATCATGTAGTGGCCGCCGGTTTTCATTCATTCCTGCCGTAAAGGGTGCCGTAGTGGCACCCTTTTTTTTTGCGCAAATTTGGTAATGCAGGCGTTTTACTTCCTATTATTCCCTGAAACGGATTTCTCGCTCTCCGAGTTCATTTTTTTAAACTTCCAGTCCGCGAATCCGAACATTTTGTCAGGAACCTTAGCGATTTCCGGCAAATCACTCTAATTCTGAAATAAATATCTATTCCGGTCCCATGAGCCGGGCCCTTTAAGTCCTGGCATGGTAATTGCTACATACAGAACAACTGCTGAAAAGAAACAGCAGTCACGGTCTGATCAGACAGACCGCTTTTGGGATAAAGGAAGAATGGATGCAAGGTGCATTCACCGAAACATCTCGATTCATCTATCAAGGAGGAACAAAATGAAGAAAGCAACAATCACTTTTATCACATCCGCAGCATTAGCCTTCGCTATTCCACTCTATGCCGCTGACGAGCCTGGTATGAAATCCGACTCTCAACAGCCGGCGGGTGCAACTCAGCAGCAGTCCGATCAAATGCATTCCGATCAAATGCAGACCGATCAAATGCAGACCGGTAAAATGCAGGCCGGTCAATTGATAACAGCAGAGGAGCTTCAAGGAATGGCAGTGGTTTCTCAAGAGGGAGAAGAGATTGGTGAAATCAAAAACGTCAAGATAGACGAGCAGTCCGGTGAAGTACAATTCGTCACTATCTCCAAGGGCGGTATTCTCGGCATGGGTGGCGATGAAATAGCTGCTCCGCTGGGCGCCTTTGAATTTGGCGATGAACAGGCCACATTGACCGTTGACCAATCCAAGCTCGAAAATGTCCCGCAGCAGACAGCAGAGGTTACCAACAAAGACTACCAGCGCGACTTAGAGACCCACTATGGAGTGGCTCCGGCATGGGAGAAGGACGAACTAGGCGACACCACCCAGGGTCCGCAGATGCAAGAGTCTGGTGAGCCGGCTCCCCAGACGAACATAGATTCTCAGGAGTTTACAGATCCACAGAAAATAGATACCCAGAACTAAGAGATCCGTCTTTATCTGCAACCGGTGACACCGCATAAGCGGCGTTGCCGAAGCCATTCATTATTATAATCAAAAAGGGGTGCCCTCGGCACCCCTTTTTGATTGCTGTAGGCCGTTGAGAAACTGCTTATTGTCACCCTCTGCTTTCTCTTGCCGCTGGCATAATAATTGCTCCAATAAAGTATACACAGCAACCAGCCTGACAACCATCTTTCCGGAAATATGGAAGGCACAGAGACCCGAAATTTATACAGCATCTTCAACTCAGCTGGTTGGAAAACAGGACAGAATGGATGCACCCAACTATCAACTATATATCCACCAGGAGGAACTAATCATGAACAAATTAGCTACAACGTTAATCACAGCAGCAGCGACACTGGCCTTTGCAGTCCCGCTTTACGCAGGGGATGCATACAAAAAATCATCCCCAGCCGAACAGCAGTTGGAATCAGCCAAAATTAAATCTGCCGAGGAACTCAAGGGAATGCAGGTGGTTTCGCAAACAGGTGAAGAAATCGGTGAAATCGAAGAGGTAAAAATCGACACGGAAACAGGCGAGGTACAGTTCGTCACCATTACCAGGGAAGGGGCGCCCGAGGCGGGTGAGGAAGTAGTAGCCGCACCGCTCGGAGCATTTGAGTTTGACGGTCAGCAGGCCACACTTACTATTGATGAAAACAGACTCGAAAACGTCCCGGCACAGGCCGAATTGTCTGATCGTGATTATCGGCGTGATCTGGAAACTCACTACGGTGTAGCGCCGGCATGGGAAAAAGAAGACCCAGGCGATACCACGATGACCGACCAGATGGATCCAGATCCTATGGAACCAGCGCCCCAGACGAACATAGATACCCAGGATTTCACAGATCCGCGGAAGATCGACACCCAGAGTCCCAGTAGTAACTAAATAAACCCAGTTCATTAAAGCAAAAGCCGTCAGCATTGGTCCTAACGTGCTGACGGCATCATCATTCCTGCCGCAAAAAGAGAAAGATGCCCGGTGTATCCTTCTTTTGCCTCTTTACTGTATAAACAACTATCCTATCAGGAATCTGACCTCTTCATCATGCGCGGGGAAGTGATCGGCGAAAGAGCTTATGACTCAGCCTCATCTTCAGCCTTTTCATATTTCTCGAACAGCTCGTCCATCTGGTCTTCACTGCACATCTTCTTGAGGTGGCCGAAAACATCTTCTTCTTCCTCTTCAATGTGGTGCCGATTAATCTCATCCAGGACCTTGGCCTTTGCCTTGAACACAGCACTCTGCGTATCTATTTCCATGATTTCCTGGAGAATGATTTTTGCCACATGATGCTCCTGCAGTCCCTCGAGCGCGTCATCTTTGACCTCTTCGTCGTCAGCTTCACTGAGCAGCTTGAACATTGAGGCTTCCTCCCCTACCATATGCGGGTAGAGAGCGCTGTAAAACTGCTGCCGTAATTTTTTGCGGTCTTCAGAAGATGTTGCCTCCACAAGTTTTCTACCCAGTTCTTTCTGTTCCTGGTGATCTTCTCGCAGATGGAGAAGGAATTTATGTTCGCTCATTTTTCCCCCATATTTGTTAGTCTCATTTTGGTATTCTTCATATATAGGCCGCCGCGCAGACGGGCAACGTCATCCTCAATTTTGTAGAAACTCCAGACCCAGAATAGAAAACAGCGCTAGTAGCACAACAGATCAATACCATGCAGCACTTAAACGGTTGACGGATGAATTCCTCACTGAATCATCTGTTTCAAAATTTGGGCAATAGAAATAGCCTCTGATTAAGGGGCCTTAGTGAACGTACCTGAACTGAAACAGGATTCCCTTAACCTGCCAAAACAGGTTAAGGGATATGGATCCGGCTGCCTCCGCTATCTGGCGGAAGATCCTCTGCCAAAGATCAGGAAAACGACAAACAGGATTAATCCAATCACAAACAGGATCCAGGCAATATTTGTAGCTGCACCGGCTATTCCTGTTAATCCAAACACTCCGGCAACTAAGCCGATAATCAAAAAAACAACAGCCCAGTAAAACATAGCATTACCTCCGAATTCTAAAATTTAAAAAATCTTTTCTTCTTTTTCAGCATGCCCCCATGTCTCAAAATCGTCAGGGCCTCCTTGAATTCAGCGATGCTTTCTGAAATTCCGATTGCACAGCGATCATTCTTTTTCCGGCAGGATGCTCTTTTCCCGGTAAATTCCTCGCTTATGCACTGAAAATCAGCAGCTGACTGCTGCATCCTCTCTGTTGCCCGGGAGATGCGCTCCTGAAATCTGGTAATCCTGGCTGTTATGGCCGATAATTCTGCATTGATATTCTTGTAGATTTGCAGAGCATATACGATGATTATCACCAGAATTCCGCAGAGAAGAATTATTAAAAAATGATTCAGCGTTAGGGTTACCTGCATGATTTTTTCTCTCTCGCGAACGGTTTGTTCCGGTATTGAATCCAATGCTGATCCATTTTGTCACCTCAACCAAACCGAAATAATCATTTTTTTAAGAACCGACTCAGAACCTTGATGATTTCATTGACGTTCCCTACAAGGGTTCTGATCCGGCTGGTAGCATCATTGACCAGGAGCAATGAATCGGCACCCGTCTGGAAGATTGAACTGACCACAAGCTCGTTTTTCTCGAACTGCCTTTTCAGCTGCCCGCTGAAAAGAGCGGTATTGCCGCTTATCTCTTCTAAATGAGCAAGAAGCTGGTCAATCTTCTCCTGGTTCTCCGCCAGTGTTTTATTTACATTGAGGATGAGATTATTAGCGTTTTTCAGGACCACCAGCAGGTAAATGCCAACGGCAAGCCCTATTATTCCAAGCAGCAACAGCATTATTCCTTCAACGGTTACGGTAAGAGTCATTTTTATCCCTGCTCCTTTTTTATGAGATCAAAATCCCCTGCAGAACAGGCGGTATTATCCTGCAGCTTTCTCTATTGCTTCTTCGGCTTCGGAGCAAAGTTTCTCCTTTTTTTTATGTATGATGTCGACCACCTGATCCTTACCTTCCATAATTCCGGACTGCAGGCGTTCAAGCTGGCTGCAGGCGGATTCGGAAATCATCTCCCGGGTTTCTTTTCCGGGTCGTGGGGCAAAAAGCAGTCCGATTCCTACTCCCACCGCCATGCCAATCAACGAACCCGAAACCGAACAGGCTGCCTGCTTCCTGTACTGCTCTCTTTCCCGGTGTTGCTGCGAGCTGATGACAAAATCAGCCGCTTCCCTGGCCAGCAATACATACCCACCAAGCTTTAGAATGTTTCCAATCATATCAGATCTCCTTAAGCAGCATAAATGAAGTGTTGTTCATGAGGATTCCGATGATCTCATAAAAAATCATGATATTGCCGAGATAGTGTCTGCGATACGCGCAGACTTCGAGAAAGTTCGATCTTTATGGACGTAGATCCGACTTTTTACGAATCAAGCATTCCTCAAGGTATACGATTACACTGAGCTTGTTGCGAAATACATGCCAGCAACAGCAATTCTCCAGCTTTTCCGGACTGGAGCCGATTTGCCGCTGCAAAGATAATATTCCGATGATTCTTCGAACCTTATCCTGTCCTGCTCAGCAGGAAAATTTCCAGTTGTATCGGACAAAAGCAGGCTCCCGCGGCAGAGAGGAGGGAGTCTTCTTGACTGAGATTATGGTGGCATTCGGAGTTTCCTGCACGGGGCAAATTTTGCCGGCATAGGCTGCTCCAGTTGAACAAAGCCCGCTCCCCCCCCGCCTTCCCCACTTCGGTTTTATGCTAAAATCATCATACAATCAAATTGATGCCCCGATACCGCTGAAAGCTGATGTAAGGCCTCTGTCTTCCGGGCACTCTTTGAAGCAGCTTCTTTTGGTATATTTATTGCTTCGGTATTTTTAAAGAGTTGCTGGCCATGCATCATCCTATAATCAAGGAGATCAATGATGTTTCTGGAAAAAATTAAATCTGAAGGTATAGCCCATCTATCATACATACTGGGTGACGGCCGTGATGCGGTTGTTATCGACCCCCGACGCGATTGTGAAATATATGCGCGAATAGCCGCGCAGCAAGGCACTCGAATAACCAGGATATTTGAAACCCACCGCAATGAAGATTACATCATCGGTTCCGAGGATCTTGCCAGGCGCACGGGAGCAACTATTCATCACGGCAAAGCGCTCGATTTTTCTTACGGCGAAGGCGTTTCCGAGGGCGACACTTTCGAAGTTGGTGATTTAGTTCTGAGAATTCTCGAAACTCCCGGACATACCTTTGAATCCATTTCCATTGTCGTTACCGATAAAAACTACGGTGATGATGCAGTGGGGGTGTTCACCGGCGATGCTTTGTTTATAGGAGATGTCGGTCGAACGGATTTCTACCCTGATCGGGCACGTGAGGTGGCTGGCGCGCTGTATGATTCCATCTTCGAAAAACTTCTGCCATTGGGAGACCAGACCATCCTTTATCCGGCCCACGGGGCCGGATCGGTTTGTGGTGACAGCATGGCCTCCCGCGAATTCTCGACCATTGGGCATGAACGGCTGCACAACCCGGTGCTCAAGAAGACAGACAGGGAGTCCTTTATCGATTTCAAGGTCAATGAACACCACTATCAGCCGCCCTATTTCCGAAAAATGGAAGAATACAACCAGTACGGTTCGCCGCCCCTGCACACGCTGCCGCAACCGATGCCGTTGAGTGCCGGAGATGTGGAGAAGGCACAGAAGGACGGGGCCGTACTTCTTGATCTGCGCAGCCCAGAGGCGTATGCCGGTGCTTTCATACCGGGCAGCCTCGCCATGCCGCTGGAAATGATACCGGCATATGCCGGATATCTGCTGGATTACGATACCGACATTATCCTGATACCTGAGACGCCGGAGCAGATACCTGAAGCGGTGGAGCATTTTATCCGCATCGGATATGAACGCCTGTCAGGATATCTTAAAAACGGAATGCACAGCTGGGAAGTCAGTGGTCTCAAGTATGATCGTATCGGAGCCGTCCATGCCGCAGCCCTTGAGCAACGCCTGAAAAACAAGGAAGACTTCACCCTGCTCGACGTCCGCCAGATCAGCGAGTATAAACAGGGCCGACTGGCGGGTGCTACCCACATTTTTCTTGGGGAACTTCGGAATCGGATCGATGAACTCGATCCGCACAAACCCACGGTAACTTTCTGCGGCAGCGGTAAAAGGGCAATAATAGCGGCTTCGATCCTGAAGCGCCATGGCTTCGACAAGGTGGAAGACAGCCTCGGATCGATGCAGGCCTGTAAAAATGTGGGCTGCGAACTGCAGCAGGGATGATCGGCAAATGGACATAGTTCAAACAATCGCCAATTATCTCTCCGCTTCCACATGGTCGCCATATCTCGTCGGAGTGGGAATTGGAATTCTCTCCTGGCTGGCCTTTTTGCTCTCCAATCACCCCATAGGAGTTTCCACTGCGTTTGCCAAAAGCGCAGGCATGATAGAAGTAGCTCTGCGCGGGCCAAAAGTTCGTAAGAAGCTCTATTATCAGGAAAAGACTCCCAAGATAGACTGGGAATGGATGCTGGTCCTTGGACTGTTCCTGGGGGCTTATACGGCCGCGTGGCTTTCTGGAGACATCAACTGGAAATGGGTGCCGGGAATGTGGGAAGAAACCTTCGGCTCAAACATTCTGCTGCGTCTGAGCGTCGCCCTGTTCGGCGGCATCTGTGTCGGTTTTGGGGCACGCTGGGGATCCGGCTGCACCAGCGGCCATGGCATCAGCGGCACCATGCAGCTTGTGCTGAGCAGCTGGATAGCGGTCTTCTGTTTCTTTTTCGGGGGTGTCGCCGTTGCGTTTCTCCTCTACCGGATCATCTAGGAAGGCGATATGCTGAAAAAACTCCACAGCCGTACCCGGGTGCAATACTTTTTCGGACTGATCATCGGGTTTCTTTTCGGCTTTCTCCTGCAGAAAGGCGGGGTCTGCTACTATGAAGTCATCATGCAGCAACTGCTGCTCCAGGATTTTACCGTCGTAAAAATTATTCTGACCGCAATCGTAACGGGAATGCTGGGGGTATATGCCATGCATAACGCCGGCTGGGTGAGCCTTCACAAGAAAGCAGGTTCAATCGGAGCAACCATTCCGGGACCGTTGCTCTTTGGTATCGGCTTCGCCCTTCTTGGATATTGTCCGGGAACATCGGTGGGTGCCGTCGGACATGGAGCGCTGGATGCCCTGATTGGAGGGGGCATCGGCATCATGATCGGCGCCGGTCTCTATGCCGCCGTCTATCCTCGTCTAAAGGAAAAAGTCCTGCCCATCGGAAGTTTTGGTGACAAGACTCTGATTGACCTTGTTCAGGCCGGCAACCCCTGGTTGGTGATTATTCCGGTGGCAGCACTTATTATCGGCTTTTTGATGTTACTGGAAATTGCGGGGCTATGATTACGATGGTCCGGGCCAATGCTATGTTCTGCGTAGCTGAGCCTGCTATCCAATGGTTCGGGTCCACTCCGGTTTTATGCAGATGTTCTTCATGATAACGATGTACAGCAACTCAGGCAGGAATGAAACCACATAATGTTGGACGGAAAAGCTTCCAACAAAGGAGGAAAACATGAAAACCGTACTAAATATCCTGCGCTTATGTATAATTGCAATGCTTGCTTTTGGGGTATATGGCTGTGACACCTCTGATGAACCCATGGAAGAAACCGGTGATGCGATTGAAGAATCCGGTGAAGCTCTGGAGGAATCAGCTGAAGAAACAGGCGAGGCGGTGGATGATTCAGTCGATAGAGCGGATTGATCGCGTTATTCTGCGGTTTTTAAAATCGGCAGAAGGCCAAGGCCTGAACTCTGCACAATTACCTGAAATTCACCTTTAAATATCACTGCCGTCATTCAGGGCCAACCGGAATGACGGCTGAAGGCCGTCTTAGAGAGATCCGCCCTCCAGTCATGGAAAATATGCCATTAAAAATGGGTTCCTCTTGATTTTTCTTCGAAGAGGAAATATAAACCGTTGCAGTCATCATGATATGATCCCAGATCCTGTTTGGCGCGACGTAACGAAATTTCCTCTTGTCTTGCAGCAGCAAAGTTAGCTGTGTTCGGCCTGATCGGAGATTGAGCAGAGAAGCGTCCTATTTTGCCAAACTGCAGCATCTCTCTTTAATATTCCAGGTAATCCCATGAAAATCGGCATAATCGGCCTTCCCCAGACAGGTAAAAAAACTCTCTTTCAAACCTTAACCGGAAATGTCCTTCGCGAACAATCGGGTCCGCCCAAACCTCTGCCCGGCAGTGCCGAAATTATTGACAGCAGATTTGACGCACTGGTGCGGCTCTACTCCCCCAAAAGTGAGGTTCGGGCGAAAATAGAACTGATGCTGCTGCCTAAACTTGAGCAGGAGAACATCGCCAAAGGCGATATATTCAAGGATATCGCAGATGTAGATGCCATTTGTCATGTGATCCGGGCATTTGAGGATGAATCGGTCTATCACGCCCAGGGCTCCGTCGATCCAATCCGGGATATGGAAATGGTCTGTTCGGAACTGCTGATGCATGATCAGATTTTCGTGGAAAAGCGAATTGAACGGATCGAGACCTCCATTAAAAAGAAGAAGGACGAAAATCAGGAAAAAGAACTCACCCTGCTCAATAAAATGCTCGATCACCTCGAACATGAAAAGCCATTACGACTGCTGGAGCTTTCCCCGGACGAGGATTTCCTCCTTAAAAGCTACCCCTTGATCACCCGTAAAGAGATGATCCTTGCTTTTAATGTCTCCGAAGAGGACCTCAAGAGCAGCGACATCCTCAAAGAAGCTGAAGAAAAGTGCAGCGCCGAGAAAATGGAGGCCATGGTGGTTTCGGCTCAGGTAGAGTCGGAAATCGCCCTGCTCGACTCCGAGGAAGAGAAGCAGGATTTTCTTGAAGATCTGCAGATTGAAGAGGCGGCACTGGGTACCCTGACCAGACTGTGCCTCAGGGCTCTGGGTCTGGTTTCCTTTTTCACGGTTGGAGAGGATGAAGTCAGGCAGTGGCTGGTTAGAAGCAATTCTCCGGCGCCTGTGGCTGCCGGGGTTATTCATTCCGATCTTCAACGCGGCTTTATCAGGGCCGAGGTCATGAAGTATGATGAGCTGATGGAATACGGCAGCGAGGCTGAGTTGAAAAAAGTCGGTAAAATGAAGGTTGAGGGCAAAGAATACATCGTCAGGGACGGCGATATATTAAATATCAGGTTTAAGGTCTGATTGACGCTTCCTCATCTTTGTCCAGGACGATCTCCTGCAGTTTCCGGTATACCAGGGTATAGTTGCTGTCGATATCATGGAATTTTCCGATATGTTCGGAGGCTGCCCTTCCCATGCTGCGCCGCAGGTCTGCATTATCTGCTAATTTACGCAGATTATCGGTGAATTTTTCCTCTTCGGCTGCCGGAGAAAGTAATCCCGTTTCAACATCGACGACGGCTTCGCTTGCTCCCCAGTCGCGGTATGCCACCACCGGAAGCCCACAGGCCTGGGCCTCGAGGAAGACCATGCCCAAGGACTCTTCTATTCCCGGAAAGGCAAAAATATCGGCGGCGCTGTAATACTTTCTCATCATCTTTCTCGGCAACTTCCCTAGAAAGACGGCTGCGTCGTCCAGTTCCGCCGCTGCCTTTTTCTCAAGCATTTTCCTTTCCTTGCCGTCACCGGCTATCAGAAGCAGAATATCGCAGCCGCTGGCAATAAGTGCGCTACAGCTGTGTATTACCTTGCAGATTCCCCGGGTCTTGACACCCGGTCGAAACATCGCCGCGGTTATGACCACAACCCGATCCCCAACCGGCAGTTGATCACGAATCTCACTCCGGGCACCATCGTCAAATCGAAATTCCTGCGGATGCAGGCCCGGCGCAATATAAAGGAGACGAACAGGAGGAAGCAGCCGTGCCAGATTAGCGTGATCGGACTTCTTGTTGGTCATGACACAGGCAGCCTGCAACAGCGCCCGACGATTGAGATGGAATCCCATCCAGGTTTTCATGGACCTGCGCCTCTTGGTTGAATAGACTCCCTGGAAGATGACATAGGGAATATTCAGCAAACGGCAACACAGAGGGCCGATGATATCAGGAGCTTTGTAGTAGGAATGGTATGTCAGCCAGATATCAGGTTTTTCCCTGCTGCAACGCCTGAGAATCCGGAGCAGCTCGAACAGCAGATATGGCCAGAGATATGGTCTGAGATAGATCCAGCGGCAGCGAAACCTGGAGATCGTGCTGATTTCGGCACCACCGGCTTCAAGAAAGTGAAAAAGCTCAGTTCCGATGATGAGATCACCAGAGGGATTCTTATGCCCTAGAGGCTTGAACGGCATATAATAGGCTATTTTCATCTGCCTTCTTTTATCTGCACATCTGTGATGTCAAAGTCGTGATTGCATTCCCTGCCGGAAACTTCTATGCTGGAAGCATAGCACTAACTTTAACACATTTAACTAATTTTTCGCTGTTTTTATAAACGATTACCTATGGACGACGACATTCCCAGACTTGATGTACTGCTCTATGCTCACGATGGCCGTGGTCTCGGCCATACCAGCCGTACTATTGCCATAGGCATGGCCCTGCGGCGGCTTGCTCCTGATCTCCGGGTGCTTTTCCTCTCCGGTTGCAATCTTTCCCAGGAGCTGATCGGCGAGGCGCCCCTGGACTGGCTGAAGCTTCCCTCCTATGAAACCGTGGTTGAAGGTGGAAAATCCCGTGGAGTCAGAGGCAAAAGCAATTTTGACGACGATGAGCTGGGCAGGCTGCGGAGTAAACAGATAGTAAACATTGTCAGAACCTACCGCCCGCGCCTCATTCTCGCCGATCATTCCCCCCAGGGCAAGCATAAAGAACTTCTCCCTGCACTTCAAGCAGATGCTGCGGATATTCACTGGGTCCTTGGTCTGCGCGGGGTAGTGGGGCAGGTCAGCCAGGTGAGCTCCCCCTTATCTACCTCTCTGTTCATGAAGCACTATACCTCCCTGCTCTGGTATGGCGATTCCACAATTTTAGGCACGGCTCAGCTTACCGAAATCAGAAAATATTTTAATACTGTTCCGGTTGAATGTGGTTATGTCTCCGGCATCAGGGAGCGCAGCGAGGATTTCAGTTTCAGCGGAGAAGAGTTTGCCGGCACGGTTTCAGTGCCATGGATTGGCGAAAAAACTCCGGCTTTTCTGAGGCATCTCCATGCTGTTTTGGCAGAAATGGGCGATATTGCAGGGCGCTGGATTCTTTATCTGGATGCTTCACATCCACGATCTGCTGAATTCTACACCCTCTTTCAACGGCTTCCCTGGTGCGACGTCGAAGAACCGAGCCGGCGCTATATAACATCCCTGCGTCATTCACGATGCGCCCTGATCTATGGAGGTTACAACAGTCTGGTCGATGTCCTCAGCCTGTCGCTGCCGGCCCTGGTCATTCTCCGTGATATGTTGGACAATGAACAGCAGCAGCATCTTGACATACTCAAACATACGCCGGGAATATCTCTTACCACCCTGCCGGAAGATACCGGGGAAGACCGGCTTGCCGAGATTCTGCACGATTTACCACACCACCAAAGCTCATCCCGGAATTTAGTGAACCTTGATGGTGCCGCCAATGCAGCAAGGCATCTCCTCGCACTGCTGGGCCAGGTGCCTGCAAAAACCTGAACAGAACGCGTTTATCAACGGGTCTGTAACAACAGATCCATCTGGGGGGGGAGGGCTACCATCCCATTTCCTGAATGAGGAGAGCAAACACAAACAGGATTAACTCGAACAGGATAAAAAAAGGCAGCCTAATGGATCGGGCTGCCTTTTTTTACTCTATTGCTCTAGCTATTTACAGCAGGGTACGAACTTTGGCCAGAATATCCTCTATTGCCAGTCCCTGGTAGGGTATCTGTTCGGTGAGGCCGCCCTGTCCCTCCCTGTGAGTTCCCAGATACCCATAATTGGTGGTGAAGCCGTTTTCAAGGAGCCAGGTCCCGTAACGGATTCCCAGGCCGGTTTTGACGTTCTGGGTCTCGACCACCAGCGCCATTTTGGTGTTGCCCACTCTGGCCAGCATTTCCCGGTCGATTACATTCAGGGTCGGCTTGTTGATCAGGCCGATGTCTATGCCCTCGCCGGCCAACAGTTCGACCACGTGAAGGCATCTGTAGAGCATCTCTCCATAGGAGACGATATATCCGGCGGTACCCTCCCTGATAATTTCATCCTTACCGGGGATGAAGCTGTAGCCCTGTTCAAAAAATCTCCCGCCTGTCTTCTTTTCGATAAACGGGGTGGCCGACCTGGTGGTATAAATGAAGCGCAGCCCCTCATCGTTGAATGTTGTTTCCAACATGGCCTTAAGCTGCAGCGCATCGGCGGGGAAATAGAGCCTGGTGGTATCATCTGCACCGAGGCCATGATCGGCAAAAAAGTTATTGATGCCGAAATGACTGGTATTGTCAGCCATGTCATCGACACCGGCATGGGAAAAATGGGCTATTACATTGGCATTGTTCAGCCTGGCCATGGTGATTTCGGAGATTACCATCTCCTGAAAGGCGGAGAATGTCCCGTAAATTCCCTGTTTTCCGGATACCGAGCCGAAACCGGCCGCCACTGAAAAATTGTTCCTCTCCATGATGCCGCCGGATACATAGACCTGGGGGTAGTTTTTACGGATATGGTGAAGGCCGCAGGAACCCTCGAGATCCGAATCGACCACAATCACGGAATCTTCCGGTTTATCCATTTGGCCGAGGATCTCACAGATAATCTTGCCGAAATCGTCGCGGCATTTCGCCGTTTCTTTGGTGCTGCCTAAATATTCATCGCCATTATTCGGTTTATCCATATCCTGCAAAACAAGAACCGCTTCCGGATACCCCTTGGATTCGAGATAAGCAATGGCCATGTCCACGGGAATGACGTCATGTCCCTTGGGGAGTCCTTCGATACCCGGAACACCGATTGCCATTTTGCGCTTGTTGACCAGCGCCACCGGTCCATCATGGAGCAGACTTTTCCTGATGCGGGCAAAGAGGTCGTCGACATCCTCGCCATCCCCTGTGTTGGCGGACATGCCCTGACCTTCGAGGGTCTTGGCGATATCGAAGCCCCGCATATAGGTGCTGGGGTTGCCTGCTATGGTGACATCATTGTCGTCGATCATCAATTTTATGTTCAGGTTGCGGGCAACGGCATACCTGGCCGCCTCGGCATCATTGCCTTCCTGTTGTGAGCCGTCGCTGCCAAGCAGAAACAGGACCTTGTCGGTAAGTGCCTCGGCAACGCCGTTCACATAGCTCCAAAGATGACCGAGCCGTCCGGAACTGAAAAACACTCCGCGCTGATCATCTCTTTCAGGATGTCCATACAACCCTTTTTCGAATTCCCGATAATGCAGCAGAGAGGAGACATCGGCATAGCCGTTGAGTACCGCCATGATATACTGCAGGGCGACTCTGTGTCCCGCCTCATCGAAAAAGACAGGATGAAAACGGTCGTCGCCTTTCATGAAGCCGTCCATGATGAGAACCTCCGGGACAATATCGTAAGCACCGCCGGTATGACCTCCCAGTCCCTTGCAATTTGCCAGCGCGGTGAAGAAAATGATACTGTCTCTCACCACTTCTATATTCTTTTTCAGCTGCTCTCGCTGCGCAACCCCCAGTTCCTTTTGTTCCGTAGTAAAAACCAGCTGTTTATAGACGCTCAGGTCTATTGGGAATTTCATGAAAACCTCCGGACGTATCCTGTATATATTTATGGTAGCACATCTCGCAAAAAATCATCGAAGTTGCCGAGATGGGCTCTGCGATAAGCTCAGACTTCGAGAAAGTTCGATATACTAGGCGTAGGATCTGAAACGGTGATTCGGCAGTACATGCGGTACGGCGAATCGCCGTTTCAGATCCTACAACGACGTAGATCGGGCTTTTCACGAGTCCATCATGGTAATTTGATTGGGGCAGGCCCTGTCGCAACTCTAATTAGTTACCTCTATTTATCCGCTTTTCCCCGGAGTCGCAACAGCCAATATTAAATTTTCGGCAGGATATACATCACACCCGGGAATTCGTTCTCTTCTTAAATAAACCCTTAGGAACTTGATGGTTGCCATAATGAAAACGCTGACATAATATAACGAAAGTATAAAAAATATCTAGTTTGCAAACTATCAGAGGATTATTGCCAATACACCATGAAACAACTTACCACACCCCGGATGGATCAATGTACGGGCTGCCACTCCTGTTCCCTGGCCTGCGCCAGACTGGTTTACAAGAGGCTTTCCTGGAACTGCGCCGGAATCCGCATCGAGTCCTCAGGAGGACTTTCAACCGGTTTCAGAGCCACCCGCTGCCTCTCCTGCGATCCGGCACCCTGTGCCGAAGCCTGCCCGACAAAGGCCTACAGCCAGAGAAAGGGCGGCGGGATCGTCTTCTCCAAAAAACTGTGTATCCGTTGTGGTTCCTGTCTTCCGGCCTGCCCTGTAGACGCTATTTATCAAAATGGTGAAGGGAACGTTTTCGTCTGCATTCATTGCGGAAGGTGCGTTGATTTTTGTCCCCAGGGATGCCTCGACTTCCAAAAAATAGACGATATTGAAGAGGTTCTGTTATGATCCGTGAGCAATTCAAGATCCTCCTCTATGACCTCTCCGAAAAAAGAGGTAAAATTGTTTATCATGACGGACGCAACCGCTTTGCCGGTGGCAGTGGACTCGCAGCTCTGCTCTTTACCGCCTATGGGCGTATGGACAGAGACTGGAATGCCGAAGAGCAGCCCCTCATTTTGACCATCGGCCCCTTAACCGGCCTCTTTCCCCTGATGAGCAAGATGGTCTGCGCCTTCAAATCCCCCTATCATAACCAGTACACCGAAAGCCACGGCGGCGGCAGAGCGGCATTCGCCCTGCGGTTTGCCGATCTTGATGCAATCGTTATTACCGGCAAAGCCAAAACCCTCTGCTGTCTCAGCATCGGCTCGAATCATATCGAATGCAGGGACGTCGGCTTTATGCGAGGCATGAACGCGCTGTCCAGTGGCAGACTGATGCGGAAAATGTTCAGCAGAAACAGCGGTCACCGCTCCATCCTGCGCATCGGCCAGTCCGGCGAATCGGGCTCGGCCATGGCCTGTATCAATATCGATACCTACAGGCATTTCGGCAGACTCGGCGGCGGCGCGGTCATGGGGGATAAGAACCTCAAGGGAATTATCATCCATGGCGACAGCGACTTCAACCAGCCGGAGAACAGCAGATATGCCAAGTTATATCAGGAGCTCTACTCCCGCCTGACCGCAACCGATATGATGCACAAATATTTCGATCTCGGCACACCCGCCAATCTTGAACCGCTTAACGAACTGCAGTCGCTGCCCTGGAGAAATTTACAGAAAACCTCCGACCCCGCTATCTCCAAAATCAGCGGAGAATCTTTTGCCGATGATGCACTGCTGCGCAATGGCGCCTGTTCGGGCTGTCCGGTTGGCTGCATCCATATCGGCTATTTTCGCGAGAAGAGCCTGCAGGCCAACAGATATCATTTTCACCAGGTGGCCTATGATTATGAACCCATTTTCGCGGCAGGGTCAATGTTGGGGGTTACCGAGAGCTTTGATATCCTGCGCATTCTCGACACCCTGGAGAAGGTCAGCCTGGATGCCATGTCCGGCGGTGTCGCCCTGGCCTGGGCAACTGAAGCAAGCGAGCGCGGCCTGATCTCGGAGAATGAAACCCTTGTTCCCCTGCGCTTTGGTGGCACTGAAAACTATATCAAGGCCGCCGCTTTCCTCGGCAAGGGCATCAATGATTTCTACAGAACACTGGGCCAGGGGACACTCAAGGCTGCGCAGCACTACGGCGGCACGGAGTTTGCCTGTGTCCTCGGTCAGGAAATGGCGGGTTACGCCACGGGAGAACTCTTTTTTGCCTCCCAGGCTCTGGGCTTCAGGCATTCCCACCTCGACACCGGCGCCTACTCCTGGGACCAGAAGCACACTGAAAAAGATGTTGATAATGCCGTCTCCTTTCTGCTGGACGACGAGCCCGGCCGCGTCCTCCTCACCTCCATGGTGGCCTGTCTTTTTGCCCGTTCGGTGTATACCGAGGAAATTCTTGCCGATTGTCTTACGACTGCAGGGTACGGGGATCTGGCCTCCTCCCTGGAGCAAACCGCGGAAAATATCCGCAAACTCCGCTGGCAGGTCCGTTTCGCCACCGGTTTTCAGCCGGAGGAGATCACCATTCCCCAACGTTTCTATTCGGTAACCACCTGGAAAGGCAAGATTGACCGGGAATTTCTCGATGAACTCAAAAGCGAATATGGCCGACGACTTCTCGAATTCGCCGAGCCTCCGAAAATTGATTAATCCCCCAACATCAAGGAAAAAAACATGAAGTCGCTGACACTTCAGCCCATCTCCCGAATAGAGGGGATAATCGATCTTCCCGGCTCGAAGTCCGTTTCCAACCGGGCTCTGCTGCTGGCCGCACTGGCCGAGGGAACAACCACTCTCACCAATCTTCTCGATGCCGATGACATTCGTCATATGCTGAACAGTCTCCGCGCCCTGGGGGTGGACTTCAGGCTGGAGGATAACGGCACCACCTGCATTGTCAGCGGTGAGGGGAAGCCATTTGCCCCGCTGAACGTGGAACTTTTTTTGGGCAATGCCGGTACAGCTATGCGTCCCCTGTGCGCCGCCCTCTGCCTGGGCCGGGGCACCTATACTCTCCGCTGCGAACCACGCATGGAGGAGCGCCCCATAGGTGATCTGGTCAACGCTCTGCGGCAGGCGGGTGCAGATATCACTTATCTGCGCAATGACGGTTACCCTCCATTGCGCATACAGGGTTCAGGACTGCAGGGAGGCGACATCTCGATCGACGGTTCTGTCTCCAGCCAGTTTCTCACCGCCTTTCTCATGGCAGCGCCTATGGCTCGGCACGATTCAGTCGTTAGTATAGCCGGAGAGCTGGTTTCCAAACCGTATATCGATATTACCCTGCAAATGATGCGGCGTTTCGGGATCGATGTGGAAAACCATGATTACCACAGATTCGTCATCGGCGGCGGTCGGAAATATCTCAGTCCCGGAACCTTTCTTGTAGAAGGCGATGCCTCATCGGCTTCCTATTTTCTTGCCGCAGCAGCTGTGAGAGGAGGGAAAGTAAGAGTGAATGGAGTAGGTCGGGCCTCGATGCAGGGGGATATTCTCTTTGCCGAAGTGCTGGAAAAAATGGGGGCCGCCATTACCTGGGACGATGATTTTATCGAGGCGGAAAAAGGGAGGCTCAGAGGTGTCGATCTTGACATGAACCATATTCCCGATGCTGCCATGACCATTGCTGTCACCGCCCTCTTTGCCGAAGGGCCGACAGTCATCCGTAATGTTTATAACTGGCGGGTCAAGGAAACGGACAGACTGGCTGCCATGGCCTGCGAACTGAGAAAGGTGGGCGCGGAAGTGGAAGAGGGAGAGGATTTTATCCGGATTACGCCACCACGGAAGCTGCATCATGCGGCAATAGACACCTACAACGATCATCGCATGGCCATGTGTTTCTCTCTGGTCGCTCTGGGCGACGCTCCGGTCACCATCAACGATCCGGGCTGTACTTCAAAGACATTTCCGGATTATTTTGAGCAGCTCGAAAAACTTGCTCAAAGATGAATTCGGAGATATCAAAATTATTCCCAGAAATTCAGCATCTCCTGGCCCAGGCCGAGAATTAGGGGTAATCGGGTTTTCGAATAGCGATCAAGTTCTGCCAAAGATTCTTTGGAATTTCGTTGGCTTTTTTATTCCGGTCCAGGATCGGAATACCGGAATCCACTCAAAAGGACATCCCCTCAAGTCCGCTTGTCAAGTCCTGAATGACGACGGAGGGAAATCAGCCGTTTTCACTGAGGCAATTGAAAAGGAAGTACGACGGTATGCGACTGGCCGCTGTCAGGTTCAACCAGCTGCAGTCTCAGTTGCTTGGCCGACTGAGCCTCTCCCGGGAAAAAGATAATGCCGTGAGCCAGATTGCCCGGGCCGATGGCTTTATTTTCAAGTGATTTATCGCGCAAATCCCGGACGATGGCAGATCGGGCTTCACCGCCGGCACCTCCTTTGGCGCCTCCAAGTGCCGCACCGGCCGCGCCGCCTACCGCCGCTCCCTTGCCGATAGCGGTGCCGACATTATCGCCACTGACTATACCGATGGCAGCACCGATCAGAGAACCGGCCGCTGCTCCCAGAAATCCGCCGTAAGCGCCCTCCTTGAAAATCTGTTCGGTCTGGGCGTATTTGGTGGCACGCTCATAAGCAAAACGATCGGTCAGAATAGGCCACAGATTATCTTCATTGTCGACCAGATAGGTTTGCGAAGGATTGATTTCCAGCGTTTGGTTGCCCTGATTATCAAAAACCAGCTGCACCGGCAGCATGCCGGCGCCACGAATATCAAAACCAAAAGCATTCTTTGCCTGCTCCGAATCGGCAAAGGCCTGGCCACCGATCAAGGTTTTACCGACCTGGACTGTGTTGTGATATGCCTCCGGGGTTTTAAAAGGCAGGGGTTTTGCCTTATAGGCGGTTGAACAACCGGCAAGGGTTACGACCACAACCATAGACAAGGATAAAAGCATCCGGTTTAACATGTCAACTTCCTCTTTTTGAAGGGATCTCGGAGCATTTGATTACCGGGATTGATTGTCCCGGTGACACCATAAAGGATAATTTCATAAAAAGTCATTGAAGTTGCCGAGATGGACACTGCGATAAACACCCGTACAGGCATAAACTCCGACTTCAATAAAGCTCGATACACCAGGAGGAGTATTTGCTTTCTCACGGAGTCCTCGATAAATTATACTATGCTTCAATTTGATATACAAGCAACCCAAAATTCCTGCATTTCAGGGTTGTTTATATCCGTCCTGTAAAAATGGACTTCAGCCATTTCCGCTTACTGCAGTTCAAATTGACCTGACTAGGACCTTGCTATCACAAATCGTTTACTCTAAAAAAAAGACGTAAAGACGATGAAATACACGATTTGACTTCTGCTTTGTCGGCAGATCCGGAAAGGGTGGTATGATCCTTGCTACTTACTCAGTAAGTTCAAAATTTATACACGAATAAGAGGAAAACCATTATGACTGAGATATCCGTAGCAGGAAAAAAAATTACTTTGGACGAGGAAGGTTTTCTGATCAACAAGGAAGATTGGAATCGTGATGTTGCCCATCAGATAGCCAAAAACGAGGGAATCGAAGAACTCGACGATGAGCAAATGGAAATCATCGAATTCATGAGATATTATTGGGGAAAGTTCCATGCATTTCCAATACTGAATTATGTCTGCAAAAATATCGGACATGAAAGAGAATGTGTACATCATGAATTTGTCAATCCCATGAAGGCCTGGAAAATCGCCGGCCTGCCGAAGCTTGATGATGTTCATTTTATCTCTTTTGACGGCAAGCACTTTCAAAAGGAAGATCCCCCCGGCTGATCCAGGCACCGCAAACAAGGAGGCGGATCAACAAGACGGGCCAACCTTCAGCTGGCAGGCATTTTTTTGGTTATTTCATTGCTTCTGTCATGGTGCACGGTCCTCAATAAACCGCAGCGCCCGTCTCATCGCTTTCCATGAAACCAAAATACTTATGTGCCCGTGGTTGAAGCGCTCGATTGGCGGCCGCCCCCAGATCTCCCAGAGTTCCTCAACCCGTGCCTGTGGTGCGAACACATCATGGCGGCCTTCCACCAGCAGCAGACTGCCTCGATCCGGTAAAGGACGATGATCAACAAGGTTCAAGCCATGGAATGGGATCTCACGCCCGGCCAGGCTACGCCGGATCGGTGCACAGAATTCAAGTTCCTCGATTGCCCGATCCATACGCACTATGGGCGACATCACGACCGCAAATTTTAGTCGTTCATCATTGCAGACCAGCAAGCCGGCAAGCCAGGCGCCCAGAGAAATCCCCCACACTCCAAGAGGCCCGCAGCCTTCCTGCTTCAACCACCCCAGCAGTGCACGCGTATCGGCGATGGCCTGTCTGGTCGATTTAACCATGGCGGAGAGATCGGCCGAGATAAAATCACTGCCGGCTCCCGACGGAGCCCGGCGCCTGCCATGGCAGGGAAGCTCGAACATCAGCAGGTTGATTCCATGTCGGCAGCAATGACGGGCCAGTAAGGGAAATAAAAATCGGTAGCAATTCTCTCCGTTCCAGCCATGCAGCATAATCACCACCGGCCTCTTGCGCCAATTATCACCGCATCGATAGAATTTACCGTAAACATGACTGCTTTGCGGGGCCACCCCCGCTACCGGTGAGTTGCAGGAAAAGTCGAACGATCCGGAAAATTTCATCTTACCGACCGGCTCAACTTCGTTACCGTAAAAATCTCGTTCTTCAAGGAGCACTTTGGCTTCCGCCAGGTGGCTGCTGCCATTTACCCGTTTTTCCAGATGAAGCCGAGCCATTCTGATGACGGCGCGGTCGATGAGCTTGACAAGCGGAGCGGCCATGTGTGGCACGATCTACTCTCCCTTGTCCGGGTTTTGCAGGAAGTTCATCACCTCCTTCCACCAGGATGCCCCCGGGTCGTAGTTAAGGGAATTATGTCCTCGGCCTTCCTGGAACCAGATGGCTTTTGGGCCGGAATAGGCATCATACAATCGGCGGCCAAGAGACACCGGGATAATCTCATCTGCGCCGGCAATGAGAATAGCTACCGGTCCACTATAATCTTTCAGAGCCGTGAGATTGTCGTAGCGCTCGCGCAGGAATTTTTCGATCGGCAGGATGGGGTAGTGCTTTTTGCCTACATCAGCCAGGCTGGTAAACGGGGTAATCAGCAGAAGGCCATCGATGCGTTCGGAAAACCGATGTGCCAGATGGCTGGCCACACCAGTGCCGATAGATTCTCCCACCAGATACAGTCGGTCTTGAGCATTGAAAAGATCCGTTACAGCTTCTTCAGCGGCTGCCTTGAAATTCTTCTCTGATGGTCGTCCCGGTCTGGCACCATACCCCGGATATTCAAAGATATAAACGATCCAGGGAGCCGATTCCTCCACAGCGGAAAACCCTTCGACGAAATAGTCACGGTGCAAGGCGTAACCGGCATTTCCATGAAAAACCACGATTGAGTTGATATCGTCTTTGCTTTGGGGCAGCGGGGATTTCCAGCCGATAAGATCGCCGTTTCCGTTACGCCATGGTTCCATCCCTTTGGCCTGTGCCTCTTCAAGGAGGCCCTTCTCAGAACCATGGCTCGGGAAATAGATCATCTTCCGCTGACAGCCTGCCGCCATCAGAACAAGGACTCCATAGACCAGCGTCAAAACGCCGAAAATTTTAAGCAGGATCATACCGATATTCCAAGCCAATGTTAAACCTTGAAGTCACCGGATTCATCCGGTTCAAAATCAAGCCATTAAGGGCAACAGCATATTCCGGTTTCACATCATTCTTTAATCTGATTACCCCTGAAACTCAGCACCACATGGCCCAGGCCGGGCTGCAGAGACCCGTGAAAAGAGCAGTCCCAACCTCGAGCTGAGGATTAGGGGTAATCAGGTTCTTTAATTATCACACTAATCTTCCTGCGAAACAAGCGACCTGACGACGGAAAGTAGCAAGTATTTTTCATCGCGTATACTGACACAGAGGATAGCCCCGATTTTATAAAATATAGTCAAAAGGTAACAAATCATTACCTAAAAGATATTTTTGTTGGAAATATCCTCTTTTCACCTCCTTGACATAATGGTCAAGTGATATACCTGATATCGGAATCTCAGTCTCCCACTATCCTCGATAACATATCCACTGTTTGAAAATCCGCACCACCGGAAAAAGCTGGAAAAAGCCGTCCGGAAACGATAGGTTTGGTGCTGGAGCTTCGTGGCAGCTTTTACTGAATTATTATGATTTAAATTACTGAAGCAGGAGCGTTGAGTTGATTTTTTTTCTCAGAAGGGTTTTCAAGGTAGCGCTGAAAAGGCAGGGGACTTCGCTTGCTATCATTTACGTACTCCTTTTACTGACTTCCAGTCTTCTGGTAATGCTGGCTGAACCGGCAGAATCGGCACTTACTTCCTTCACCGATGCTATGTGGTGGGCCGTTGTGACCAGTACAACCGTGGGGTATGGAGATTTATATCCGATATCTACAGCAGGAAGAGTGGTTGCCGTTATCCTCCCTATTTTTTTGGGTATCGGCGTAAGCGCCGCTTTTATTACCTATCTTGCTTCTATTATTTTTGAACGGAAAGGGAGAAAAATGACAGGTCAAATAGAATATACCGGCAGCGGTCATATCACGATAGTGGGCGCAACGGCAGAAACCTCTTTTCTTATCGAGCAGATTAAAAAAGACGATACCTTTAAAGATATTGATATCGTACTGGCCGCAGATCTTGATCGGCATCCAATGCCCGACACAGACAATGTGATTTTCATAAAGGGTAAACCGGACACTAAATCTACACTGCAGCGCGCCGGTATTGATAAGGCTCAAAGAGTCGTCATTCATACAGGCAGGGACGAAGAAAGTCTTTTCGCTTTAGTCAATGTGATGAAGCTGAAGAGTGAAGACTGTGAGGTAACGGTGCGATGTATTTCAAGTGACGCAGTTGAAACCTTTTCAAGCGTCCCCGGAAAGTTCGAGATTATTGTACAGATGACTGCGGAAATGTTGGTTCAGGCCATTCAGGATAAAACCCACATTCCACTGCAGACCTTGCTGACCAATGATAAGGATGAAGAAATATATTATATAGTGGTGCCGCAACTGGAACGGGAATGGCTTTATTGGGATTTACACAACTACCTTAAGGAGAAGTATGATTTCTTGACATTTGCCCTGCAAACCGATAGAGAAGAATTATTCATAAATCCTGCCAGGGACATGCCGGTTAAAGAAAATTTCGGCATCTGGCTGATTGCCAGATCCCGTCCATTGGGAATGGACTGGAAAGGGTGAAGGGAAGAAAGCTCTCTGGAGCAGGACCCCGGCGAAGGCTCGTTTTATAAAAAGTCAATGGCGTCCAAACCCACTCCCGCTACAACAAGGTCTTGCCGGTCAATACACCGACGACGGGACCGAAATGACAAACCTACGGCTATCATTCCGATCCACCATGATTGACCAATCCGCGGTGCTGGATCTACCATCGTGTAAAGATGCTTATGATACCTTCCGGGGTGGTTAGGCCGGTTCTTTTTTAGGATCTCGATAAAGATACTTTGAAATCATTTGGAATCCTCATCTGATTTCTGAAGAATAAGGTATACCGGATCATGCAACCGGCGTATCTTAGGCTCCCCCTTGTTTCGTCTGAATAGGAGAAAAATAATGGATGCATGTCTGGTTATGATCGACCTTCAGAATGACTATTTCCCTGGTGGCAGTATGGAGCTTGTCAATATTCAGCAGGCTGCGGAAAATGCCCAGCAGATATTGAGGAAGTTTCGAAGCAGGAATTTGCCGATAATCCATATCCAACATATATCAACTCGTCCGGGTGCTGCTTTCTTTCTGCCGGATACAACAGGCGCGGAGATAAATGAAACAGTATCTCCTGTAAAAGATGAAAAGATAGTGAAGAAAAACTACCCGAACAGCTTTCGCGAAACAGGACTTTTAGAACAGTTGAAAGAAACTGGAAAAGATACCATTGTCATTTGCGGAGCTATGAGTCACATGTGTGTTGACGCCACTAGTCGCGCCGCCTTTGATTATGGTTTTAATTGCATTGTCGTTGAAGATGCCTGTGCGACGAGGGATTTAATATTCAAAAATAGAACAATAAAAGCAGCTGAGGTCCACGCAGCATTTATGGCTGCATTATCTGCAGTTTACGCACAAGTTCTTACTGCCAGCGAAACATTAAAAAACATGGCATAAACAAAGGCTGTGGAGTGTAATAGCCCCATAAGCACATGATGTGATTGCTTCAGCTCCTACAGGTTCTATTGGCATTGAGCGGAACCGCGACGCCGTCCTGATGCAGGTGTCACATCTAAGCTACCTGTTCTTATATTCCTTCATCAGCTTATAATTTATGCTGTCGACCATAGCCTGCCAGCTGGCTTCGATAATATTGATGGAAACTCCCACAGTCCCCCAGCTCGACTGTTTATCAGTACTTTCTATGAGAACCCGCACCTTCGCTTCCGTGCCCTTCTCGCCGGTGAGCACCCTCACCTTATAGTCGGAAAGCTCCATCTTTTCCAGGCAGGGATAGACGGGAATAAGAGCTTTTCTAATGGCTTGATCGAGAGCGTTGACCGGACCCTCACCCATGGCGGCGGTATGAACCTCATCGCCCCCTACGGATAAGCGGATGGTGGCTTCGGTCAGCGGCGGTTTATCCATGCGGTATTTATTGCTCATCACCCGAAAGCCCTTGAATTCGAAGTATTTTCTCTGCACTCCCAGATACTTGTGCATCAGCAATTCAAAACTTGCCTCGGCGCCCTCATATTGGTAACCAAGATTCTCAAGCTCCTTTAACTCCTCGATAATCGAGCTGAGGACAGGATCGTTGGCATCTATTTTCAGCCCCCACTTCTCCGCCTTATGAAGAATATTAGAACGTCCCGACTGGTCAGAGATTAGTATTCTCCTGATATTACCAACCTTATTTGGTTCAATGTGCTCATAAGTCAGTGGATTTCGCTCAACCGCACTGACGTGGATCCCGCCCTTATGAGCGAAAGCCGATTCACCGACGTAAGCCTGGAAGCGATTGTGCTGCAGATTGGCCAGTTCATCGACCAGACGGGATACAGCATAGAGACTGTCGATATTTTTGCGGACCTCGCATTCCAACCCCATCTTGAAGGTCACGGCGGGAATGATGGAAGTCAGATTGGCATTACCGCAGCGCTCGCCATAGCCATTGATGGTGCCCTGAACGTGATCCACGCCAAGAGTCAGCGCCAGCAAAGCATTGGCCACAGCCGTCTCGGAATCGTTGTGCGAGTGGATGCCGAGCTTCACCTTGGAGTCGATTGATCCGAGAAAATTCCGGACTTCCTCGATTATCGGCTGCAGCTCATTCGGCAGGGTTCCGCCATTGGTATCGCAGAGCACCAGTGTTTCAGCCCCTCCCTTCACCGCACTGGCCAGAGTGGCCAAGGCATATTCCCGGTTATTCTTGAATCCGTCGAAAAAATGCTCTGCATCATAGAAGAGATGCCTGACCCGACTCCTTAGATACGAGAGGGTATCTTCGATAATGAGGAGATTATCCTCCAACCCGATATTGAGAGCATCATGAACATGTATATCCCAGCTTTTTCCAAAAATGGTTACCACCGGAGTGCCGGCAGCAAGCAGGGCCTGAACATTGGCATCCTCCTCCACCTTCTTACGGAAATGCCTGGTTGAGCCAAAGGCTGCCAGCTGGGTATACTTCAGGGAAATGTCCTTCATTTTATTGAAGTAATCCACCGAAACCGGATTCGAACCCGGCCAGCCTCCCTCGACAAAATCAATTCCCAGATCATCCAGGGCCAGAGTAATCCTCACCTTATCATCCACCGACAGGTTGAAATCCTCAGACTGGGTGCCATCCCTCAGCGTTGTATCGTATATTTCAATTAACCTTCCCATCTATTCCTCTATATATTCTGACTGTATAACTTTTTGTCATGATCACGACTGAAAACCCACTGAAAACAGTGAATACTCCAAACATCAAAAAACCATTTTCTCAGTGTGTTATATCTTATATTCCTACAAGGTGATCCAAGCACACCCCTGACTTTTTCCGACTATGACCCGGTACAAACCCTCAGGATTGTCATAATATTCTCTACTGAAAAACCTCTTGTATCCTTAGACTCATAAGAGTAGTCAACTTACACCTTCTTCATTAAAACGTCGCTCTATTCCCTCGCTAATGGTATCCGTCCGACTCAAGCCTTTATGAAAATTGATGGAGAAGAAGTGATATGCAATCCGAATCGATTCGTTCACCTGCCGGCATATAGTAATATAAGTGGCGGCAGATAGCCATTTTTAGCTTAATTTTTTCTGTTTTTCGCGCTTGGAGAATTTTTTGAAAGACAGGCCAGACAAAAGCGGAGATCAGCTCTTGAGTGATTTTTTGAGGATCTCGTAGGTCCGGAGCAGCTGGATAAACTTTTCCGCTTCTCCGCCTCTGTCCGGATGATGTTTCTTCGCCTTTGTCCTGAACAGTTTTGCCAACTCCGCCTTATTCATCTTTTTAAGGTCATCAATTCCCCGGCCGAATACCGCCGTCGTTTCCTCTTCGGACAGAGTTTTCTCCCGCTCGGGCCATCTGAAGCTGCGGTGCGAAGCCCGGAAGCTTTCATAAAAGTCGCGAGCGAAAGAGGGACGTTCGAAATCATAATCAAAAAAGCGGATGAGATAATCCTCAAGATGGGGATGCAAAAAGCGGCGATCGCCATCTTCCTGCCAGAACCTGGAGTTTTCATTGAGTCGGCACAATTCCGCCACAAATGCTTCCTCCATCCTTTCAGAGTCAAGTGCTTCCGGCATGAAGACCGAATAATTCTCAGAAAATTCCTGTTGCAGGTTGAAGATCACGAAGATGTATTTTTTCAAATCCCTTGAAGGCAGAGACAGCTCCATCTGCTTAAAATAGTATTCCTTTTCATCCCTGCATTTAAAGAGCAGCGGTCGATAAATCTTTTCATTGAGACGGTAGATCCTGCTCTGGTCCACCGCTCCGTATCGAATGAAGAAGAGCCGCCTCCGATCAAAAATATGAATATACCGCTGCACCTCCTCCTGTTCGGCCGGACTCAGCGGCGACAGCCTGCTCCCCGGCTTCCTGCCAAAGTCTCTGACCAGCCGACGTGCCTCAGCAGACAGAAAATTCCAGAGCAACTCCTCGAGTACAACAGTTGGATCGCCCTCACACACCTGCGCCACCGCACTCTCAAGCGACTCATCAAAATAGTGAATTCTGTCAGTGACATAGTGGATGAATGCAGCGGGATCATCGCCTAGATCAAACACCAGGCGATAGAGATAGCGGTTGCGACTCTGAGCGTAATACGATTGCCTGAGCTCATACCTTAGATGGCCTTTATCCCGGAATCCGGCAAGATACATATTTCACCCACTCTTTCACTTTACCGGAGTATGATGATGAAGGTATACAGACTCCGGCCCTTTTGCCTCACGCCATGAAATGCAACTCAACCTCGTATTTTTAGGGTAAGAACGAAATAGGCAATCAACAATGGAGGCCAGTGAAAGAGGATCGGCTAAAAAGTCCCAATCTACATCGTTGCAGATCTGTATATCGATTTTTTCCCGGGGTCCGCCCCGGTAACTTTGATCACTTTTCAAAAAATTGAAAAAGAGAGGAAATTGGAATGAAGTAAAAAAAAAGGCGCCTGAAATTCCAGACGCCCTCGTTCATCCAATCTCCCTGTAAGCAGGATAAGATTTAATCCGCTTCCCAGAACTCCTCTTTAGCTGCGCCGCATTTTGGACAGACCCAGTCTTCCGGCACCTTTTCCCACGGTGTTCCCGGCTCTACCCCATTTTCATGATCGCCTTCTTCCGGATCATAAATATAGCCGCAAGGACATTCCCATTTCTGCATCGTGACCTCCTTGATGGTTAAAATTAGTTACCACCGTCCCTGAAAGATTACACTAAACCAGCATTCCGGACCTGATTTGGAATACAGCAACTCCAACAACGTTGGCGATAATAGAGATGATCTCATAATTTAATCCGCGGAGTCAAGTACACCTCCGATCTAAATCTGAGTTGAAATTCAATGGGAATGATTTTTATTGTCAATAAACTTTATTGTTCTAACTGATTACCCCTAATCCTCAGCTCAAGGTCGGGACTGCTGTTTTCACGGGTCTCTGCAGCCCGGACGGCTGCAGCGAAGCCCCCATGGACGGGTTTATGGCGTCCCGATGAAAAGAGCAGTCCCGGCCGGGGCCAGAAAATGCTGAGTTTCAGAGGTAATCAGATTGTTCTATTCATGAAACATGAGCGGCTCCACCGGAATTCCCAGACCGACCATTTGATCTACATGAACAGGACACTGCAAATATTCATCAAGGCTCTGCAGCACCTCAAGGCTGACACCGCAATCGACAGTAATCATGATATCATTATTTACTCTGGCGCTTTTGGTTACCCTGCCCTGCCAGATATTTGCAAGGTCTAAATCGTGATTCTCAGTCAGCAGGGAGATTTTCCTGGGATCAATATTGACAAGGTCGCAAAAACCTAATTTTTAATTTTGTGCCCAAGTTGTGCCCAA
>JADQBJ010000034.1:0-2969 GCA_016278675.1 Desulfobulbaceae bacterium
CTGGTGCGGCGTTTGGACGATGAGGTGATCTCATGAGTGTTGTCGCGGCCCTGGTAATTCAGTTCGGCGAGGGTGCCGATAGCTCGGCACTGGTCAAGATGGAGTGGGATGAGGTGCTCAATATCGATGCTGCCGGAGAGGGTAAGAGCAGCTTTGCTCCGGGCGATCCCGCCTATTTCTTTATCCATCATGCCCCGACCCTGCGCATCGGCCGGGTGGCAGTGACCCATGGACAGATCGTCCGGCAGGCGCCGATCACTCGCACTCGCAAAAATGAGCTGGATTTTGTCGAGGTGACTGACAGTGTCGAGCTGGAGTATTTGCCTGCAGGGCCGCTCACGACAAAATGGTGCGGCAATGCCGGCGTCGGGCTCAAGCGTACCGTCCGCAAAATGGGGATCAGCGGCGGCGATCTGCCCGCTCTGGCACAGGTATCGTATCCTATCGCCGCGCAGGGCTATAAGCTGATCACCCCGAAAGTTGTGCTAGCCGAGGGGGAGAGCTATCCCATTAAAGTATATGCCTGGATGGAGGCTGCATAAATGATATCCGAAATTATCCAAACACCGCCGGCCGACCGGCCAGGCCCTGAAATCGTAGACCAGATGATAGCCACCCGCGCCATGGCCATAGCCCGTGGCCGCGCCGAGATCAGCGGCAATCACCTCGACCGTCAACAGATACGCGGCACCTCGGCCCTGCGGCCATACATGCGACCGGGATCGATCGTGCTCTATACCGACAGGGATGGCAACCAGCACCGCTGCATGCTGCGTTCGGCCGCCTGCACCGTCAGCAGGACCGGCGGCAATGACGGCCAGACCTTCACCGCCACCACCAATGTGGTGCTCGAATATAAAACGGAGCGCCGGCGATGAAAAATATAATCCGCAACCTGCTGGCCGAGCCGGATCCTTCCCGGCGCATCTGCACTGTTATCCGCCCGCTGCCGGGCGGGCGTTATCAGCTGGCAGACGCCCTGGGCAGGATCCTCACCGCCGACCCGCAGGCCGGACAGAGCTGGCAGGCTGGGCAGGTGGTGATTGTCTCCGAAGGTCGGATCATAAGAAGCGCCGGGAAAAATGGCCGGCCGAACGTGACGGAGGTGTAACCATGCCATCCACTAAATCAACGGAGGATCTATGTCTAAATTTCTCACGCTAATTGCCGCCTTGCTGGTCCTGCTCTTTGTTTCCGGCTGCGGCTCCTGGAAGATCATCACCGTGGATCTCTCTCCGCGTATCGAGGATGGCGGCTGTTTGATCCAGTACATTACCGTTTACGGCAGCGAGCTGTCCACGGACTCCGAACAATCGGCGACAACCGATACCCCGATCAGCGTGGTACCGCCGCTATGACCGGCCGGTATATTCACCTGCGCCCGGTCGGCGACGGTTACGAGACAATCCGGAGATACCGCTATTATTCGCCGCGCTATAACCGCCATATCACCATTCCTGCCCGATTTTACAGCGACGGGGCCACCCGGGCGCGAGATCTGGAAAACACCGACGCCTGGGTAGTGCATGATCATATCTGCCGCTATGCGGTTTGGGATGACGGCACGCCGATCGATAACTGGACGGCCTCCACGGTGCTGGCGGATCTACTTTGGCGTGATGGGTATAGGATGGAATCGATCTGGTGGTGGTGGGGTACTTATCTATTCGGCGGCGGGGCGGCCAGGAAAAACGGAATGCGGAGGGTACGGAATGCACGTTGAGATAAAAGACATCGTTTCCTGGATAACCATGGCCCTGTCTCTGGGAGGATTATTCGAATGGGTGCGTGGACGGATGAATTCCAATTCCAAGAAAATTAGAGAAGTAGATACCAAATATTCGACGGAGATCAGCGACCTGCGCAGCCAGCTCACTACTGAAAATAAAGAGCCCAGGTTTCTCACTTATCGCGCCCACGATAAAATCTGTGAGCGGCAGCAATCGCACTTCGAGGACATCATGAAAACCGTAGACAAACATGATGCTAAGCTGGAGGCGATACTTGTCGCAGTCACCACCCTGCAGGCCAGCAGCAAAAGTGACGCTAAAAATGGATAAGCTCCAGCGGATCCGCGCGCGCACCCTGCGCGATGTCATCAAAATTTTAGAGGAGCCCGCACTATGCCAAGCCTCGATCCAACCCAACTGCGCCAGATAATCCGTTGCACATTGACAGCGCTTGATATGTATTCCCCGGCCGCCGAGGAGCTCCTGATCGGCACCGCCGCGCATGAGTCCCACCTGGGGCATTGGCTGATGCAATACCCAGCCGGACCAGCCAGAGGGTTATATCAAATGGAGCCGGTAACGGAAGATGACGTCTGGCAAAATTATCTCTACTACCGGCCGGAGCGCAGCGAGCTGCTAACTCGGCTTACCGGTGTGGTGCGGCCCTCGATCCTCAATCTTCAGTTTAATCCAATTTATGCAACCGCAATGGCGCGATTGCACTATCGCCGCATCAAGGAGCCGCTGCCGGCCGCTGATGATATAGACGGCCTGGCGCATTATTGGGACAAACACTGGAACCGCAATCCGGATAAGGGGTTTCCCCGGCAATTTATCGAGGATTATAATCGTCTGATCACGGATGGCCCTCAGCGTCAGGGAAAGCCTGCAGTCCAACCGATTACCCCCTGCCCGGACTGAGACACCTGATAACTGCGGCCGGGCGTCGCATCAAAGTCCGGAGGAGAAAAAAGAATCCTCCTCCGGATCCTCCTTTTTCCCGTTTACCCCCAGGTACCCGATTTTATCTATTACGCTCTGCCGGTGCTGATCGTGCAGGTGCGTGTAGCGCATTACCATCTGCAGAGTGCTGTGCCCCAGAATATCGGCAATGATCCGCACATCAACCCCGGCCATCAGCAAGTGCGACGCCGCCGTGTGGCGAAAATGGGGAGCTCCCCATTTTCGCCATTATGGTGAGAGTTATAAAATGGTGAGTAATTGAAAACGATGTCGTGA
>JADQBJ010000070.1:0-29319 GCA_016278675.1 Desulfobulbaceae bacterium
TTCCTAAAAACGCCTTAATCTGAGGAAAAATTGCAATTCTCCGACACACTCCTAGTACCTCACTCAACTAAACCGACATAAAACAAGAAAACGGAAACTCTTTTCAAAGGGCCTATATTCACTGCCAAGGTACTTATACCCCTCAAGGTATTGAAAAGAGTCCAGCTCCGCTGGCTAAATACATCCGTTTTTTTCTGTGTCGGATATCTTTCACAGTTCGCAGATCTGGGCGCCGGACAAGGTGGTGATACCTTTATTCTGCAGCACCTCAAGAGCTTCATCAACATCCTCAAAGCGAAAAATCATGACCGCATTCTCCCCGCTTTTATTAACGAAGGCATACATATATTCAACATTGAGTTGAGCTGCTTCGATAATCTTCAAAACTGAGGCCAGACCGCCTACCTTGTCCGGGACTTCCACGGCAATGACGTTGGTTCTGCCGACGGTGAAACCACCGTTCTTCAGTACCTTTTCAGCCTCTTCCACTTTGTCGACAATCAGACGTAATATTCCGAAATCGGCGGTGTCGGCTAGCGACAGCGACCTGATATTAATACCGTTATCTGCCAGAACTCCGGTAATTTCCGACAGACGCCCCGATTTGTTCTCTAGAAAAATTGCAATCTGTTCAACTTTCATTCCACTCTCCATGATCAGATTTTGCGATTATCGATTACCCGCTGGGCTTTGCCCTCACTTCGCTGTATGGTTCTCGGTTCGACCAGTTTAACCTTACAGGTCACTCCAAGCATATCCTTGATCTCGGCCTGGATTCTTGCGCTCAGTTTTTCCAGGACACGAATTTCATCGGAGAAAATTTTGGTGCTGACCTCGACCTGAACCAGCATAGTATCGAGATTGTCCTGCCGCTCGACAATGATCTGGTAGTGCGGCTCAACACCATCAATGCCCATAAGAACATGTTCAACCTGTGAGGGAAAAACGTTGACGCCACGGATGATCAGCATGTCATCGGTTCTGCCGGTCACCTTCTCCATACGCACCAGGGTCCTGCCGCATTCGCAGGTATCATAAATAAGGCGGGAGATATCTTTGGTTCTGTAGCGGATAATGGGAAATGCCTCCTTGGTCAGCGTGGTGAAGACGAGTTCGCCCTGCTCGCCGGGTGGCAGTACCTCTCCGGTTTCCGGATCTATTATTTCCGGCAGGAAGTGATCTTCAAAGACATGCATGCCCCTGGTGGTCTGCAAACACTCCATTGCCACTCCCGGCCCCATGACCTCGGAAAGTCCGTAAATATCCACGGCCTTGAGGTTGAGCTTGTTCTCCACCTCCTCGCGCATATTCTCACTCCAGGGTTCGGCTCCGAAAATGCCGACCCTGAGCGACAGTTTAGTGCGATCAACCTGCATCTCATCCATGGCATCGGCAAGGTTGAGCGCATAGGATGGTGTGGAAAGCAATACCGTCGAGCCGAAATCCTTCATGATTGTAATCTGTCTCTTGGTATTGCCACCGGAGACGGGAATGACCGTGGCTCCCATCTTTTCTGCACCGTAATGGACTCCGAGACCGCCGGTGAAAAGACCGTAACCATAGGCATTATGCACCATATCGTTCTTGTCGGCGCCGGCACAGGTAAGCGCCCGGGCCATAATCGAGGCCCACAGCTCGATATCTTTCCAGGTATATCCTACTACCGTGGGTTTGCCCGTGGTGCCTGATGAGGCATGCACCCTGACCACCTGGTCCATGGGCACTGTAAACATGCCGAAGGGATAATTGTCGCGCAGATCTTCCTTCACGGTAAAAGGCAGCTTCTGCAGATCGTCGAGGCTTTGGATATCCTCCGGCCTGATTCCCTTTATCTCCATTTTGTCGCGATAGGGCTTTACCGTCTTGTAAACCCGGGCGACAAGATGCTGAAGCCGCTTCAGCTGGATGGACTCGAGGCCTACCCGTGGCAGAGTTTCTATCTCTTCTTCCCAATACAGTGCCGACATAACTTCTCCCCCTTACACACCGGCCCTTCTCCCTGCGGCAAAGGCCTTTAGATTAACTTCCCGAAACCGCTCCGGAACCCGATTTTCAATAACCTCAATACAGACAGACGGATCTATGGGCAGATATGGCGACAGCGCACCCACCATGACCACATTGACGGTTTTTACCTCGCCAACTTCCCTGGCTATATCGAGGGCATCTACGGTGATTACGGAAATATCATACTCAGTCAGCACGTCGAGAACATTGTCGGGATAGGTCGTCTGTCCGGTAGCCACAGAGGGCGGCAGTATTTTCTGGGTGTTGACGATAACCTTGCTGCCCCTGTGCAGATAAGGGAGGTAGCGGGCCGCCTCCATCATCTCGAAAGCCATCAGAATATCGGCCTTGCCCGGTTCAATCAGCGGCGAATAGACCTTGCTGCCGTAGCGCAGCTGGGCGGTAACCGAGCCGCCGCGCTGCGCCATGCCGTGAACTTCACTTTTTTTGGCGTCGAATCCGGCGGCAAGAAGACTGTAGGCCGTTATTTCACTGGCCAGCAAAATTCCCTGTCCGCCGACCCCTGAGAAGAGGATGTTGCCTTGCTTATCCATTATTCCTCCCCCCGGGTGATGGCATGAAACTTACACAGTGAGGCACACTGGCCGCAGTCGTTGCACAATATTTCATCTATTTTTGAAATCCCTTTCTGTTTCTTTTTATATCCCCGTTTTTCAGCCTCGCCTTCAGCGAATGGAGTCCAGCTTATGGCCGGACAGCCCAGCCTGATGCAGGCCATGCAGCCGACACAGTTCTCCTGGTTGGTAAAGTAGGAAACCGGCTTTTTCAACTTCATCTCCGGCAATAGCACGCACGGTGCCTGGGAGATTACAACGGACATCTCTTCCAGGGCAACGGCCTCTTTGAGCACCTTCCTTGTTCCCGGAACGTCATGAGGATCGACCACATAAACATGACGAACTCCAACCGAGCGGCACAGAGCCTCCAGATCGATGGAGTGGGCCGCTTCTCCTTTTATGCTGGTGCCCGAAGCGGGGTTGGGCTGCTGTCCCGTCATTGCGGTGATCCTGTTGTCCAGAATGATGAGGGTGGAAGCTGAGTTATTATACACCGAGTTGATCAGACCGGTGATGCCCGAGTGAATGAAGGTGGAATCCCCAATCACCGAGACAACTTTATCGTGCGCCCCCTCACCAAGTGCCTTGACCATGCCATGAGCTATGGACACCGACGCACCCATGCACACCGTGGAGTCCATGGCGGAGAGCGGCGGCAGAAAGCCCAGGGTATAGCAGCCAATATCGCCGGAGACGAACAGCTTCATTCTGGAGAGGTTGAAGAATATGCCCCGGTGCGGGCAGCCGGCGCACATGTTAGGCGGTCGCATGGGCAGCTCCGGAGCTTGGAAAAGCTCCGGTCCGGTAGTTTGCTCGATGGCATTGCGCACTATTGAGGTATTTAACTCTCCCTGTGCAGGAATCAGGTCTTTTCCTGTGCAGGCGATGCCCATGGCTTTGATGTGTATTTCAAGAAATGGATCAAGCTCTTCCACAATGACGAGTTCGTCGACGCTGTCGGCAAAGCGCCGGATCATTTTCTCCGGCAGAGGCCAGCACATGCCGAGCTTGAGGACGGCGGCATCCGGAAAGGCCTCCTTGACATAAAGGTAGGAAACACCGGAGGTGATGAAGCCTCTTCTGGTATCTCCCTCTTCAATAACGTTATAGGGTGCTTCTTCAGCTATCTCCCGGCATTTAATCATCCGTTCTTCGACAGCCCCCCGCCTTTTTTTGGCATTACCCGGAAGCATGACAAATTTGGCGGGCACCTTTTCAATGCCCACTTCAACCGGAGGGTTTATCCTCTCGCCCTTTTCCACGATTCCCTTCACATGGGCAATCCGGGTGGTTATCCGCATAAAAACCGGGGTATCCAACTCCTCACTGAGCTGGTAGGCATACCCCATAAACGCTTTGGCCTCGGCGGGATCAGAGGGTTCCAGCATCGGCAGCTTTGCGGCAAAGGCATAATTCCTGTTGTCCTGCTCGTTCTGAGAGGAATGCATTTCAGGGTCATCGGCGGTTATGATCACCAGCCCTCCCCGTCCACCGGTATACGAAGCGGTAAACAGCGGGTCTGCGGCGACATTGACGCCGACATGCTTCATGGTGGCCAGCGCACGGGCACCGGCAAAGGAGGCGCCGATTGCTACCTCGAGACCAACTTTTTCATTGGGAGCCCATTCGGTATATACGCCTTCATAGCGGCAAAGGTTCTCCATTATCTCCGTTGACGGAGTCCCTGGATAACCCGATGCAACGGTAACTCCCGCCTCAAAGGCCCCAAGAGCAATTGCTTCGTTGCCGGACATCCAGAACATATTATCTTTCATATTCGTTACTTCAACTCCTCATATCTATTGTTAAAGCGAGGGCATAACAGACATGCCGGAAATATGACATTTCAGACTGCATGATATGTACATCTCAAACTGCGATTGTTATTTACGGGAAAGAGATGCAACTACTCGCAAAATAAAACAAAATACTTACTCTGATTTCCCCACTTGTAGCAAGCATTTTTTCAAACCAATCCCTCTGTTTACCCAGTGATAAAGCGACAAAAGCAGAACCTGCGCCTCAGAGGTTTTTTCACTTATTTTTGATATTGGTGATCATTTTGGTACGTTACAGAAATCCCCCTGCCCCTGATCAGTACACTTCTTCCATTGCTTCTGCTACAGAAAAAAAAGCACATCCTCTCATTCCGATATCTCGGCTGATTTACGTGTGTTTATTCATACAAAACCTTGTTTGATGCGCCGAGATGAGCTCTGCGATAAACACCCGTTCGGGCATAAACTCCGACTTCGAGAAGTTCTTTATACTGGCCGCTGTTAAAGCGCGATTTGGCGGACCATCAACAATAAAAAAAAGATATAATATGATATTATCCTTACAGAATTCGAAATTTATACTTATACTATAAATTACGATTTCAGTAGAAACCATTATATTGAAGTTTTTGGTATTATCGTGGATAGCGTCGTAGAAGGTCCGATCTCCGCCGTCTGGGAGCTTGGTTGCGATTTTTGTCACTTATCAGCTTTTTATAAAACTACCGGAGGCACACCACATGTACGTTGGCAGAATAATGCATACCGATCTGATTACAGTATCTCCCAGTACCAGTCTGGAAGATGCAAGTATCCTCGTTAAAAAGAAAAAAATTGATCACTTACCAGTCATTAACGACAGCGGCAAACTTGTGGGCATACTCTCCGACAGAGATCTTAAGCAGTACTGGGCATCCCCTGCTACCTCACTCAGCAATCACGAACTCAATTACCTGCTGCAGCAGGTATTGGTCGAAATGGTCATGATCAAAACTGTTATCACCATTTCTCCGGGCACCACCATCGAGCGTGCCGCCCTGATCATGCAGGAGAATGACATCAATGCCCTGCCGGTTATGGAAGATGATCATCTTGTCGGAATCATAACCAGTACGGATGTCATGGGGGTTTTGCTCAGTGCCATCGGCATCAGCGACGACAGCGTCCGCATTGGGGTTATGGTCAAAGACAGCATCGGCTCACTGGCCGAGGTTTCGGAAATACTCAGAAAAGAAGAGATCAACATCCAGAGCCTGTTCTCCTGGCCTGAAAGAGAACACAATGGCATATATCAACTGGTAATGCGGATACCTGAAAATGACGGCCAAAAGGCCATTGATGCCCTTAACAGAAACGGCTACAAGGTGATTTCGAAATACGAAGAGGATATCACCCCGTTTTTGCCATGAACCCGTCTGGTCGCGCACTCTCCGGTTAATCATGAGCGTGAATGGAGATGTGCATTTTAATTCTCACCTGGAACAGGTTCAATGCTCGCACCAACTTCAAAAAAATGAGGGATGAAATGCAGAGAAAATATGACATCTTATCTAAAACAATACTTTTTCTTCTGTTCCCGGTTATGTTCTCCGCCTGCGCAGGACACCAATCAAACGTCGGAAAAACGGTAGTTGATGAACATGTTCTGCCAGCTGTTGAAACGGCTTCGTCACCCGGAAAATGGCAGACAAACGATTTGAGAATTCTATACTACGTCAAACAGGCAGGCGATTCATATACTGTGACAGGTGAATTACAGATAGATAACTACATCATCCAATCCTTTCCTTTAGTTGAAAACTTCCGTTTCTTCATCAACTATCTCGACGAAAACGACACGGTGATCAGCTCTAACGACATCAGCCCGGCAATAGGCTACAGGAAATATATACCGGAATTTCTCAGTCTGCGTAATGTTCCCACGGCACCTCCAAACAGTACATCCTTCGCTTTCAGTTACTGGGGGACATTCGCAGGTTATAATAATCAGGAAGAAAGTACCGGTGATTGGACAATCCATTTTTCCCCTTTTGGTGAGAACAGATAACAACTGCCAAGTTTCAATAATCAGGCGAATTATCTACAACCGGATAGAACCAGAGACAGGAGAGGCAATGAACCTTCACTTCCTGATCAATATCAGTTCGGATACGGAGAATCTCTACGGTGTCCGCTTTTTCAACTCATTTTTTGAGGACAGCGGCAGCTGCAATGTCACCCTCTTTCATATATCCCGACTGGACAGCAGTGATGGTTCACAGTCGCTTATGAAGATGTGGGAGGGACCTGGAGAAGAGAATATCAACGGAGACCTGACCGTCGGGGCCAAAAAGGCACTGGATAAGGCGAGAAGATATCTGGAAGGCAATCAGGTGGTAATAGAGCAGGTGAAAACCAAAACCGTCAGGGAACGTTACGGTAAAGTAAGGGATATTCTCAGCGAAGGAAGGCAAGGTCTCTATGACGCCATTATCCTCGGACGCCGTGCCACCTATGCCTTGCAATGGCTTTATGAACGACCGGGAGACGAGATCGCTCAGGCTCTGATCCAGGAAACTTCCCTGAACTGCCCCTTATGGATCTGCAGCGAGCCGGAGGAAGGAAGAAAAAATGTGCTGCTCTGTGTTGACGGCTCGGAAGAGTCTCTGCGGGCAGCCGACCATGTCGGTTATATTCTCAGCAGGGCCAGGCAGCATGGAGCAACGGTCTTTCATGTAACATCGAGTCCCAAGGCAGATGCCGGAAAGATCCTCGATCAGGCCGCCGATGTACTGCTTTCCCATGGTGTTGCAGAAGAGCGAATTCAAAGAAAAAGCAGCTGGGGAATGTCGACGGCAAACACCATTCTCGCTGAGAAAAACAGTGGACTTTATGCTGCCGTGGCTATCGGTCTGCACGCCCATAAAGAGACCAAGGGCATTTTGGGACAACAGGGAGGGATAACATCCAACCTGGTTAAAAAGATATCCAAAGCGGCGTTATGGTGCTGCCCCTAGGAGTGTGTCGGAGAATTGCAATTTTTCTTCAGATTAAGGCGTTTTTAGGAAATCAAGCACAGCCATATACTTAATA
The DNA here is from genome assembly GCA_016278675.1 of Desulfobulbaceae bacterium. Taxonomy (GTDB): domain Bacteria; phylum Desulfobacterota; class Desulfobulbia; order Desulfobulbales; family Desulfocapsaceae; genus Desulfopila_A. Next base: position 7,436 of record JADQBJ010000070.1, read on the forward strand.
TTGCGAGCATTGATTTTCTGAAAACAACGCCAAGATGGGGGAAAAGTGCTTTCTCCGACAGGCTCCTAGATCTGAAAAAAGCTCGATTTACCAGGCGTTGATCGAGCTTCTTACGAGTCCGTCATATACCGCTTCAGCTTCCCTCCAATGCGGCATCCAGTTCATCGATTTTTGTCTGCGCCTCTTCCCAGCGCTCATACCAGCGCTGCAACCGGCGCTTGCAGTCCTCGTATTCCCTGCTGGTGGCAGACCAGGCGTCTTCATCCTTGTAGAGATCGGGATCCGCCATTTTCTCTTCGAGTTTTTCCTGAAGTTTCTCCAGCCTCTCAACCTGCGTTTCAGCTTCTGAAAGCTTTTTGGACCACGGACCCAGCCTACGGCTACGTTCCTGTCTCCTCTGGGCCTCGAGTTTGCGCTGCTCCTTCCTGCTGATTCCGTCGTTTTCCTCTCCGCCGGAAGCTTTTTGCACGGCGCCGTTCTGCGCCGCCTGTTGGTCTTCCCGCTCCCTGGCTTGCCTGTCAAGGTATTCAGCGACATTGCCCTGATGGAGTATTACTCCGCCATCCTTGACGACAAGCACCTTGTTGATGAAGCTGTCCAGAAAATAGCGGTTATGCGAAACAACCACAACGGTGCCGTCATACTGCTGCATCGCTTCCTGGAGAACCTCCTGCGAACTCATATCGAGATGGTTGGTCGGTTCATCGAGCAGCATGCAGTTGGCTGGTTTGGCGATCATGGTGGCAAGCGCCAGCCTGCTCTTCTCGCCGCCCGAAAGAACCGAAACCTTCTTGTCGACATCATCCCCCTGAAAAAGAAAAGCGCCGAGCAACGAACGTGTCCGGGTAACCGTCATCTCCTCGCCGCTGGTTGCCATGATCTCCAGTGCCGTAAATTCCGGATTCAGCTCCCTGGCCTGATGCTGACCGAAATAGGAGCGTTTGACATTGGCGCCATATTTTATCTCTCCCTCATCATAATCGAGCTGACCGGCGAGGATACGCAGCAGGGTCGATTTGCCAGCCCCATTAACACCGACCACTGCCACCTTGTCACCGCGCTGCAGAAAAATATTAACATCCCGGAAGACTATCTTGTCGTCATATCTCTTGCCGAGACCCTCGACAAAGAGCACGTCCTTGCCGGAGGGCGGTGCCGGAGGAAAAGAGAATCTGATCTGCTGCTCGTTTTCGGCAATTTCCAGCACATCCATCTTTTCCAGCTGTTTAACCCTGCTCTGAACCTGTTTGGCCTTGGTTGATTTGGCCCGGAACCTTTCGACAAACCGCATGGTCTGCCGAATCTTGGCCTGCTGGTTGTCGTAGGAGGCTTTTTCTATCTGCTGCCGCTCTTTTTTCTCCTCGATGTAATAGGAGTAATTTCCCTTGTAAACCGTGAGATTGCCGAGGCTTATTTCCCAGGTCATATTGGTGGTTTTATCGAGGAAGGTCCGGTCATGGGAAATTATGATCATCGATCCCTGATAGTTTTTCAGAAAATCCTCGACCCAGGTCAGTGAATCAAGATCAAGATGGTTGGTAGGCTCATCGAGCAACAGCAACGAGGGGGCCTCGAGCAGCATTTTGGCAAGCATCAGGCGCATTATCCAGCCCCCGGAGAAGGAGGAAACAGGAGCATCCATATCCTCACCCTTGAATCCCAGGCCGTGCAGTACTTTCTCGATTTTTCCCTGGATGGCATAAATATCACTGCCGTCCAAGCGATGCTGAAGCTCGCCCTGTCTCTGCAAAAGTGCTTGAAACTCCTCCGATTCAGGGGCCCCTGCGGCCAGCCTGCCGTTCATTTCTTCGGCTTCCCGCTGCAGTTCCAGGAGTTCGGAGAAGGCGGTTTTGGCCTCATCATACAGGCTGTTATCGGAGACAATGGCACTGCTTTCCTGGGGAAGATAGGAAACTGTAAAATGTTTCGAACGGCTGACCACGCCGTCGTCTGTTTCCATTTCTCCGGCCATTATCTTTAAGAGGGTCGATTTTCCGGCCCCATTCACTCCGACCAGACCTATACGGTTGCCCTGATGGACCCGGGCCGATATATTTTTAAACAGATGTTTTTTGCCGTAGCGGGTATCGAGCTGATTAACAGACAACATAATGCATTTTTCCCCGTTCCATATTTTTATCCACCTTCACTTCCAATCTCTCATCCAGGCCGAGTTCCTGCAAGCGCAGCCTGTTTGATTTTCTTGAACCATTGAACGATGACAGGTCCCTGGTGGATATGGTCACCTGCATCTTCTGCTCCGGAAACTTCAAGAGGAGCCGCCGCACCCTCATCAACCATTCTCTGGCAAGAACCAGCTCGCCGAAGGCAGGATGATAAGGGCCTGTGACAATACTCTTTTCTAAAGACGGTGAAGGCTGCAGCCCCATACGCACCACGCCGATCCCGGCATCGAGAAACAATCCGCGGGCTCGGGCTGTCAGAATAACCGCCATATCAAGAGTCAGCGGCTGATACCTGCCCGTCTGCCAGAGCACCGCAAGTCCGGACTCTCTGAGCACAAGCGCCGGGTATATTCTGACGAAATCAGGCCGCAGATCTATTACTTTGCTCACCGTCCGCAGAAAAGAGGCCCTGCTCTCCCGAGGCAGTCCCGGCATCAGTTGAATGCCGACTTGCATCCCTGCCTCCCTCAGATGAGCAACGGCCGCAACACAATCATGCGCATCGTGCCCCCGCAGGGAAGCGGAAAGCACCGCATCATCAAGAGACTGGACCCCCAGTTCGACAATACCGACCCCATACTCCCTGAGAAGCCCGCATATATTTTTGTCAATGCAATCGGGCCGGGTGGAGAGACGTATCAGGTCGACCTTCGTATTCTGCCGCACCGTCTCCAGCATGGCAATCTGCTGCTCCACAGGAAGACAGGTAAAACTGCCTCCGTAGAAAGCAAACTGGACCGGTTCTTTTTTCCTTTGGTAACTGCTCCAGAGGGTAATGGTATCCTCAATCTCCTTTTTCACATCGGCACAGCCGCTGTTTTTGCCGGTAATCGAGTTTTGATTGCAAAACAGGCATTGATGAGGGCATCCCTGATGAGGAATAAAGTATGGAATAACAAAAGGCATAATGTTTAAATGTGATGGCGTCGTAAAAAGCCCTATCTCCCGCGTTGCAGGTTTTTAGCAGGCCTTCGACATACTACCTGTATTGTCGAAGTCCTACTAAAAACACTGCGCCTTGTATATCGAACTTTTTATCTAGCCATCTTAGAGCTTCGCGGCAACTTTTTATGAGGTTATCAAATGCAAATGCCGAGATCATTTTGAAGAGCGGCGGCCGCCGCTTTCTGTTCCGCATCCTTTTTTGACCCCGCCGACCCGGTACCCAGTACCACATCTCTGAAAACTACCGCAACAGTGAATACTTTCTGGTGCGATGGCCCTTCCTCTCCGTCAAGACGGTATTGAGGCGCCTCGTTATATTTTTCCTGGAGCCTCTCCTGCAACGTGCTCTTGGCATCACCCATGAGCAGTTCTTCTTTGTTTTCCGTGATTGCCGGGACAAAGAATCTCTCGACAACCTCGGTGACGGTATCGTAGCCGCTGTCTTCGAAAATGGCGCCGATCACCGCTTCGTAGGCGCAGGACAGAATGGAGGATTTATTTCTGCCGTTGGAGGCTTCCTCGCCCTTGCCCAGATAGAGAAACCTGCCAAGTTCGATATCTCTGGCCATTGCGGCAAGATGGGTTTCATTGACCAGCGCTGCCCGAATTTTAGTGAGCTCGCCTTCTCTCATTCCCGGAAAGAGATGAAAGAGAAGGTGGCCGACCGCAAGGTCGAGAACGGCATCTCCTAAAAATTCGAGAGTCTCGTTATTTTTACACACCTGCGACTGTTCAAAAGCGAAGGAAGAATGAATCAATGCTTTTTGCAACAGGCGCAGATCTGTAAAGCGATAGCCCAGCAGCTGCTCAAACTCACCAAGCATAATTTTGTTCTGCTTGGCAAGCGAATTGATTTTCATGTCCATTGTGGTTATTTTTCCTCTTGTCAAAAAAGTAAAGTATGTTATAAGAGTGGCTTCACAAACGCAATATCATGGCGGCGTAGCCAAGTGGCTAAGGCAGTGGTCTGCAAAACCATTATTCATCAGTTCGACTCTGATCGCCGCCTCCATTCATAAAACGGGCTGCAAACAATCATGTTTGCAGCCCGTTTTTTTTATGCTCGTATCTGAAGTCTGGCGCAGCTGGGTCATGGCCCGGCAGGACCCTCAACCGGAGATACGTGTATAGCATTCTAAAGATAAGGGTGCAATATCTTTCAGTCCCCCTCTTCGCTATCCCTCCAGTGGTACGCCCCAGATTTCTTCAGCATACTGGCGTATCGTCCGATCCGTGGAAAATTTACCCATCCCGGCAACATTGAGGATAGCTTTTCTGGTCCAGTTCTCCCTGTCCAGAAAGGCGGTCTCGACCTTTTCCTGGCATTCCAGATAGGATTCAAAATCCCGCATGACCAGATATGGATCGTGTTTATCGAGCAGCGAATCCACCAGTGGCTTGAAAAGCTCCCTGTCTCCTCCGCTGAAGACGCCGTTGCTCAAGGCTTCGATGACCGCGTCGATATCCGGGCGATGTTCGCAGATTTCGTGTGGAGTGCGACCCGGATTGAGCCGTTCATATTCGGCTTCATCGGCATTCAGGCCGAAAATGAAAAAGTTTTCAGCACCCACCTCTTCACGGATCTCGATGTTGGCGCCATCGAGTGTTCCGATGGTCAGTGCCCCGTTGAGTGAAAATTTCATATTACCGGTACCGGAAGCCTCGGTTCCGGCGGTGGAAATCTGTTCAGACAGGTCCGCGGCCGGCATAATGATCTCTGCCTGGGATACATTATAATTTGGTAGAAAGACTACTTTGAGTTTGTTTTTTATACGGGGATCATGGTTCACCATTGCCGCTATGGAGGTAATAAGCTTGATAATCCTCTTGGCCTTCCAATACGTCGGCGCCGCTTTTCCGGCAAAGATGACGGTGCGCGCAGGAGTCTCATCTTCAGGTTGGCGCACCAGCCTCTGGTAGAGATGAATCACATGCAGGGCGTTGAGCAGCTGTCGTTTATACTCGTGAATTCTTTTTACCTGCACATCGAACATAGTATCCGGCTGCACCGTGATTAAGCATTTTTCTTTGATATATTCAGCCAGGCGAGCCTTGTTATCCAGCTTCACCTTTTCCCAGGTTGAGCGAAATTGTTCATCCTCGGCATATTTTTCTATGGCGTGCAGTTTATTGAGGTCTGTAATCCAGCCCTCGCCTATGCGGCTGCTGATCAGCTCGGCCAGTTTGGGATTACATTGCAGCAACCAGCGGCGTGGGGTTATTCCATTGGTTTTCGAGTTGAATTTTGTGGGATAAAGATTATCGAAATTTTTGAATATTTTCTCTTTCAGGAGCTTGGTATGCAGCTCCGCCACCCCATTGACAGAGTGGCTGCCGATAATGGCAAGATGCGCCATCCGTACCATTTTCACATGTCCTTCCTCGATTATCGACATATCCTGCAGCTTATTATTGTCACCCGGAAATTTCAGGCCGATGAGATCGAGAAAACGTTTGTTGATCTCGTAGATAATTTCCAGATGACGGGGGAGAACATGCCCCATTAGCTCAACACTCCATTTTTCCAGGGCCTCCGGCATCAGAGTATGGTTGGTGTAGGCAAAGGTCCGCACCGAAATATCCCAGACCTTATCCCAGCCCAGCCCCTCGTCGTCAAGCAGCAGCCGCATCAATTCCGGGATGGCGATGGCCGGATGGGTATCATTCAACTGCACGGCCACCAGGTCGGGAAATTTATCGAAGGTAGTGTTTTTCTTGCGATAGCGCCTGAGAATGTCCTGAAAGGTAGCGGCCACAAAAAAATACTGCTGCTTGAGCCGCAATTCCTGGCCGGCGAAATTGTGATCCGGCGGATAGAGTACCTTTGATATTGTCTCCGAGCTCACCTTCGACTCGACCGCACCGATATAATCTCCCCTGCTGAAATATTTGAGATCCAGCTCCCTCGAAGCCCGCGCTGTCCAGAGCCGCATATTGATAACATGATCGTTGCCGTATCCGGGCACCAGCATGTCGCAGGGAACGGCTATGACATCCTTGGTATCGACCCACTCCGAGCGATTGTGGCCCTTCTGATCCTGATAGGTCCGCACCTTGCCATAAAATTTCACCGGGAATACAGGCAAATGACGACGAAATTCCCAGGGAGTTCCGTAGCGCAGCCAATTATCCGGGCTCTCGACCTGGTAACCGTCGATAAGCTGCTGCAGAAAGAGGCCGTATTCATAGCGGATTCCGTAGCCATAGGCAGGAATCTTCAAGGTGGCGATAGAGTCCATGAAGCAGGCGGCCAGACGTCCCAGACCTCCATTACCGAGGGCCGCATCCTCTTCCTCTTCCAATATTTCCTCAAGAGTGCAGCCCATGCTCTGCAAAGCATCCTCCACCTCGTTGCGGATCCCCAGATTGAGGAGACAATTATCCATTGATCTGCCGATGAGGAACTCCAGAGAAAGGTAATAGACCCTCTTCTTTTCCTTGGCATAAAAGGTTTTCTGCGTATCGATCCACTTTTTTACCATGATATCGCGAATGGTATACGCCAGGGCCTTACTGATATCATTCGGTCCGGACCGTTCGGGGTCTCTGCCCTGAAAACTTAAAAGATGATGAATTATACTGCTTTTGATAGAATCCCCGGCATGATCATCAAATGTCATCGGCCAGGCACGATCGATCTCAGCGGCCGGGATGGTCCCATCTTTTTGCACATCCATACTTTTTTCTCCCTTTTTCAAAAACTGATCGAGCCGTCGGCAGTAACCGGCTGCATCACAGTTCTTCTCTATGTAATTGGATTTTTTAGATGCTCCACTACACTTTTGACAAAGACGACCTATAATTAGTAGTTCACAGATTAAAGCTACACGTAACTATTCAGCAGCACACCATCTGTCCATGACAGGCGTCCAGCATACCCAATGTAGCTAACCGCCCTGCTCATTGACGAAGGCGTACTGCTAACCAGTTACAGACAGGTGGTTAGCCGAATAATGCGGATCAGCCTGAATAGTTACAGCTACACGTTATCCACTGTTCTTCATTTTGTGAATGCAATATATTCACAGATGTGCCACAATGTGACATAACAGAATGGACGAAGGATACATAACGATATCCATCATCTTACCACTCAAGGAAAATCTATGTCCAACACAAAGCAAGCAAAGAAAGCACCTGGGAAAGATTCTGTAATTATTTATATTGTTTTGGCATTTGTTGCCGGATTTGTCAGTGGCGCCGCTTTTGCGGTCTACAAAACCGTACCGTCCGACACCTCTCCGGCCGTCACCGGGCAATCACAGATAGCCGAAGAGCAGGCCCAGCACATTGCTCATCTGGAAGAAGATGTTGCCGCCGATCCCGATAATTTCCAAGCCTGGGCTCAGCTGGGCAACCTCTACTTCGACACCTCCCAGTACGAGAAGGCCGTCAATGCCTATAAACGGTCGCTGGAGTTTCAGCCGGACAACCCCGATGTCTGGACTGATCTGGGGGTTATGTATCGACGCAACAAGCAGCCGGATAAAGCTATTGAAGCTTTCAATCAGGCTATTGAAGTTGACCCGAGCCACGAGATTTCCCGGATTAACAAGGGAATTGTTCTTCTCTACGATCTCAATGACCCGCAGGGTGCCATTACTTCATGGGAAAACCTGCTCAAAATCAATCCGGGGGCCAAAACAGGCAGCGGAAACTCCATTCGGGAATTCGTTGATCAACTCAAGCAGGATCTGGAAAAACAGGAACAGTAACTCACACAGTTAATGTAACAGGAGAGATAATATGAAATTCGAGACCCAGGCCCTTCATGCCGGTCATACCGTTGACCGGGAAACCCTGTCGCGTGCGGTGCCCATTTATCGCACCAGCTCCTATGTTTTTAAAGATACGGAGCATGCTGCCAGGCTTTTTGCTCTTCAGGAACTTGGCAATATCTACACCAGAATAGGCAACCCCACTCAGGACATCCTGGAACAACGCATTGCTGCCCTCGAGGGAGGCGCTGCTGCGTTGGCGCTCTCTTCGGGGACTTCCGCGATTTTCTACACTATCATCAATATCTGCAGACAGGGTGACGAGGTTGTTTCTGCCAACAATCTCTATGGCGGCACCCTGTCACAGTTTGATTCGATACTCTCCCAGCTCGGCATCAAGGTTCATCTGGTCGATTCCGAGGACCCGGCAAATTTCGAGAAAGCCATTACCGAAAAAACGCGGGTGATCTATTGCGAAACCATCGGTAATCCCGGCCTGAACATGATCGATATCGAGGCGGTGGCGACCATTGCTCAAAAACATCACCTGCCGCTGGTGGTCGATTCCACCTTCACCCCGCCATGCCTGTTCAGGCCGATTGAATATGGTGCCGATGTCGTCGTTCACTCGCTGACAAAATGGATCGGAGGGCATGGCACCGCTCTGGGCGGAGTTGTTGTGGATGCTGGTAATTTCGACTGGACCGACTCCAGATTCGCGCTCTATAACGAGCCGGATCCCTCCTACCACGGTCTTCGCTACGCCCATGACCTTGGAGATCTGAATCCGGTTGCATTCGCCCTGCGCATGCGCCTGGTACCGTTGCGAAATCTTGGCGCCTGCATATCTCCGGACAACTGCTGGTTTTTTCTGCAGGGTATCGAAACACTGGCGCTGCGCATGGAGCGGCACTGTGAAAACGCGTTCCTCATTGCAGAACATCTGCAGGATCATCCCCAAGTGGAATTTGTCAATTATCCCGGCCTGCCGGGTTGTCCCGGTTATGAAAATGCCAAAAAATATCTGGACAACGGCTACGGCGGCATGATTGCCTTCGGTATCAGGGGAGGCCTGGCGGCGGGCCGGATTTTTATTGAGAGCCTCGAGTTGATATCTCACCTGGCCAATGTCGGGGATGCCAAGTCGCTGGCAATTCATCCGGCCTCGACAACCCACTCCCAGCTCTCCCCGGAGCAGCTGACGGCCGCGGGAATAACAGAATCCCTGATCAGGCTGTCCATAGGTATCGAGCATATTGACGACATACGAGACGATATCGACCAGGCTCTGGTCAAAACAGCAGAAAGTGTATAAACTATTGCTGCTGTATACTACAATTTAGATCATAGAAATAAGCATTAAAGGCAACTTCAACATCGTCATGTATCAAGAAATTTCAGCGGCCCAATCCGCTCCGCTTCTTGTGGAAAAACAATTTTTCACCTTTGCCCAACCACCGGAAGCGATGGTTTTGGAAAGCGGGGCAAAACTGGGTCCGGTCACCATCGCCTATGAAACTTACGGCAGATTGTCACCCGCCGCAGACAATGCCATTCTGGTGACTCACGCCTTTTCCGGTGATTCGCATGTTGCGGGCTACTATATCGAGGACAGCGAGCGGAAAAAACCTGGCTGGTGGGATGCGGTGGTCGGACCAGGAAAGGGAATAGATACCGACAAATACTTCGTAATTTGTTCCAACATTCTCGGCAGTTGTCTGGGATCGACCGGGCCGGCCTCGATCAAACCGGAAACGGGCAAGCCTTACGGCCTTGATTTTCCCATGGTCACCATTGGCGACATGGTGAAGGCCCAGAAAGAACTGATCGATCACCTGGGCATAGCCCGGCTGCTCTGCGTGATCGGCGGTTCGGTCGGAGGCATGCAAGTTCTTGAATGGTGTATCCGCTATCCGGATATGGTGCGTTCGGCTGTTCCTATTGCTTCGACCATGCAGCATTCCGCCATGGCCATTGCTTTCAATGAAGTGGCCAGGCAGGCCATAATGGCTGATCCCCACTGGAATATGGGCAATTATTATGGCGGCACTCCACCACGCATGGGGCTGGCTGTTGCCCGCATGGTTGGTCATGTGACTTATCTTTCGGACGAGGCCATGCGCCGCAAGTTCGGCAGGCGGCTACAGGATAAAAATGATTTTTCCTATGAATTCGGTATTGATTTCGAAGTGGAGAGCTATCTGCGCTACCAGGGATCAAAATTCGTCAAGCGCTTTGATGCAAACTCACTGCTCTATATAACCAAAGCTGCCGACTATTTTGACCTGACCAACGGTTCAACGGGAAAATCAGCCCGTGATTTCTCCAGAAGTAAAGCTAAATATCTTGTAATTTCTTACACATCTGACTGGCTTTACCCAACCTACCAATCGCGGGAACTGGTGCAGGCCCTGAAAAGGGCCGGCCGGGATGTGAGTTTCTGCGAGATCAAAGCAGACGCCGGCCATGATGCCTTCCTGATCCCCGATATTCGCCTGCAGAACATTTTAAGAGGGTTCCTCGATGGTATCGCCGGAAACAGATAAAATGCGTTATGATCTGCAGATCATCGGTTCCTGGATTGAAGACGGCTGCAAAGTTCTTGATTTGGGATGCGGCAACGGAGACCTGCTGGCCTGGCTCACTATAAATAAAGGCGTGCGGGGGACTGGCATCGAATATGACCAGAACAAGGCGGCACAGTGCATTGCCAGGGGGCTGACGATTTTGCAGGGCGATTTTAACGAAGAAGTTGAAGACTATCCCGACGGATCATTCGACTATGTTATCCTGAGCCAGACCCTGCAGCAGGTCTACGAGCCCGCACGGCTGCTTCATTCCCTGGCAAGAATCGGAAAAAAAGTGGTGGTCAGCTTTCCCAACTTCAGCCATCTCTCCATCCGGCTGCAGCTTCTTCTCAAAGGCGTAGCCCCAAAAAACGAGCAATTGCCCTATTCGTGGTATGACACACCAAATATCAGGGTCATTACCCTGAACGATTTCCGCAAATTCGCCCGCGATGTCGGCTACCGTATCGTCAGAGAGGTGGCAATTAATACCCATCACCACGACTTAACTGGAAAAAGAGTATTTTATTTCACTAACCTGCGTGCTACCTATGGAATCTTCACCATAGAAAAAAACACCGGACAATCCTAACTGCAAAAGCTACGACAATGCCTGAATACACTGAAAACAGAAAAAACATCATCCAGTCACTGAGTGAAATCTGCAATACTGAAGGGGAAACCGTCACCAGTCAGCACAGCAAAATTCCACCGGTGGTAAAAAAGCTCGTTGATTCGTGGAAGAATGAAGAGCATTTCAACCATATCAGTCCCGTAGCGCTTCCCTCCGATGGAGCCATTGCCGCAATCATTGAAAAAGCACGGTCCATACTTTTTCCGGGATACTTCACCAAAGCAAAGCTGCACCAGTCCAATCTGGAATATTTTATCGGTCAGGAAACAACCGATCTTTACGAGATGCTGGTTGAACAGATCAGTATGGCCATTCGTCATAATTGCCGGCGCAACGAGCTTCCCTGCACGAATTGCGACGAGTTGAGCCACAGAATTGCCTTCACCTTCATCGAAAGGCTGCCTGAGGTGACTGCATTGCTGACTGCCGATATTCATGCCACACTGGCCGGAGATCCAGCCACCAAGAGCCCGGACGAGGTCATCTTCTGCTATCCCGGTTTACTGGCGACCTCCGTTTTTCGCCTGGCGCATGAACTTTTTATGCTCGAGGTTCCAATCATTCCCAGGATCATGACCGAATACGCGCACGGCCAGACGGGGATAGACATCCATCCCGGAGCCACCATCGGTCCGGGGCTGTTTATCGATCACGGAACAGGCGTGGTTATTGGAGAAACAACGATCATCGGCAAGGGTGTTCGTCTCTATCAGGGAGTAACCCTGGGCGCACTCTCCCTGCCGCGCGATGCGGGTGAGAAGCTCTACAAGCAAAAGCGCCATCCAACCATAGAGGACAATGTCATCATTTATTCGAACACCACTGTTCTCGGAGGCGACACCATTATCGGAGAAGGTTCTGTAATTGGCGGTAATATCTGGTTGACGGAGAGTGTTGCCCCCGGCACCAAGGTACTCTTAAAGAAACCGGAGCTTATATATGCAGGCTCGCAAAAAGACACTCCCGGTAAAATGGCATAACTCCCGGAACGCGATCTTCTCTTTTAAATAAACCAGAGCAACTCCTGGTCAATATCTGCAGAAAAAAAATAGCACAGGAGGCAAATCTCATGTCATCAGCCATTACAGCAACCATCGGCAATACCCCGCTGCTCCAACTACATACCCTGTCCCGGCGGGCGGGGGCGATAATTCTGGGCAAGCAGGAATCCCGCAATCCCATGGGCAGCGTCAAGTGCCGGATTGCAGTCTCCATGATCGGGGCGGCGGAACACCAGGGTAAAATCAACAGCGAAACTCTGGTGGTTGAACCCACCAGCGGCAATACCGGGCTTGGCCTGGCCTTTGTCTGTGCCAGCAAAGGCATCAAACTCGTGCTCACCATGCCGGAATCCATGAGCATCGAAAGAAGACAGATGCTGCAGCATCTCGGGGCGGAGCTTGTCCTGACTCCGGCGGCCGACGGTATGAACGGCGCCATCGCCGCCGCCCGGAAGATCATTGCCGAGACCCCCAATTCATTTATGCCGAATCAGTTTGAGAATCCTGCCAATCCGGAGGTACACAGGCGAACAACGGCCGAGGAAATCTGGCGGGACAGCGACGGCAAGGTTGATATTTTTGTGGCTGGAGTCGGCACCGGAGGCACCATCACCGGAGTATCCGAGGTTATCAAGCAGAGGAACCCGGCCATGCTGTCCGTGGCCGTCGAACCGGCAAACTCTCCGGTTCTCTCGGGAGGAAAACCGGGTCCACATAAAATTCAGGGCATTGGAGCAGGCTTCATTCCGCAAATCCTGAACAGGGACATCATCGACGAGGTAGTGACTGTCAGCAATGAAGACGCTATTGAAATGGCCCGGATACTTGCCCGTCTCGAAGGTGTTTTTTGCGGAATTTCATCGGGAGCCGCCTGCCATGCCGCACTGGAAATAGCAAAAAGAACTGAAAGCAAAGGGAAAAATATTATTGTTGTTCTTCCCGACACAGGTGAAAGGTATCTCAGTACCGATCTGCTGAAAAAATAAGCCTGCAAGAGACTGCTGCGGGACTTAAGCCCGATTTATTCCTGCGGCGGTTTCCAGATGGCCTTTGGTTTTTATCAGCTGATGTTCTCCGGTACGTTGGCCTCCGGTTTTTTTTGCGGCTATGATCTCTTCAGCAATTCTGTTGGCGATCACGTTGGTCGCCATTCCTTCTCTTTCCGAGAGTTCGATGATCTCTGTAAGTGTTTCGCCAATCACCTCGGTTTTTTTCCTTGCCCTCTCGGCATCATAGGTAGTTCCCATCTCGCAACTGATGTTAATGACGCCGCCGGCATTGACCGCATAATCAGGAGCATAAAGAATATTCCTACGCCGCAATTCCTCCCCATCTTCTTCCTGCAGCAGTTGATTATTGGCGCTTCCCGCTACGATTGCGCAGCGCAGCCGGGGAATCGTTTCGTCGTTGAGAATTCCTCCGAGAGCGCAGGGAGAGAAGATGTCGCTCTCCACCTCTACTATCTGCTCTGCCTCGACCCGCTCAAAATCAATCTTTTTTTGAAGATTTCGTAAATTAACGGGATTGATGTCCGCGGCAATGATCCTGCAGCCAGCCTTGAAGAGCATCTCCGCCAGTCTGCCGCCGGTTTCACCGACTCCCTGTATGGCAACGGTGAGCCCGCCAAGATCATCCCTGTGCAGTTTTTGCCGGACACATGCCCTGATGGCGCAATATACGCCATAGGCGGTAAAAGGACTGGGATTTCCACTGGCTCCCACAGTGGCGACATGTTCGGTTTCGCTCTGCACGATTTCCATGTCCGCGAGGGTGGAGTTGACATCCTCGGCGGTAATATACACTCCGTCAAGATGTTCGACGAACCTGCCGAAATGAGTAAAGAGCCCGGCTCGGTCAACCACGGCAAGATCCGAGCGCACCACGGCTTTGCCGCCGCCCAGCTCGAGCCTGGCCAGTGCATTTTTATAGGTCATGCCCCTGCTGAGCCGCAGGGCATCGGTCAGGGCGGCCTCGTCGCTGTCATATCTCCAGACACGACATCCTCCAAGAGCCGGCCCCAGGGTGGTGTCATGAACGGCCACCCAGGCGGTAAAGCCGACCTCCAGGTTGTCGCAACGAACAACTCTTTCGTAGCCATCTATCAGCAATTCGGTGTATTTATTCATGCCATTCTCTAATTTTTTCACTTTTTATAGTGCCGTTTGCGCAGCCCCCAGAAACCCGGAATTCTGTTCTCTCGAGGACGCCCCCAGGATTGCTGCATATTCCATCCCTTTCCTCAGAGCCTCACGGTTCAGAGGAAGGAGTTTCTCCGCCTTCTCTCCGAAAACCTTTTTAAAGGCCTCCATCACATTTTCCGGCTGCACCGCCCTGCTGATCTCCAGATAGGCTCCCAGCATAATCATGTTCGCGGCCCGGCGATTGCCGCATTCCATTGCCAGCTCATCTGCAGGTATATAGTACTCATGCACATCATCCCTCTCGCTTCTTTCGTCGATCATGGAGCTGTTGACCAGCAGATATCCTCCGGCAACCAGAGATTTCTCAAACTTCCGCAGCGAGGGAAGGTTCATAACAATTGAGCAGCTGGCATCGTTTGCAATAACGGGAGAGCCAACAGGTCTATCGCAAATCATTACGCAGCAATAGGCCGTGCCCCCGCGCATCTCCGGACCGTAAGATGGCATCCAGGTAACATTTTTGCCTTCGATCATTGCGGCATAGGCAAGCAGCTGCCCCATGGACATCACGCCCTGGCCGCCAAATCCTGCGCAGATTACTTTTTCGTCCATCATTACTCCACCTCCACGGTTTTGTAGACACCCAGCGGATAGTACGGAATCATATTTTCCTCCAGCCATTTGACAGCCTCGACAGGACTCAACCCCCAGCCGGTCGGACAGGTGGAGAGGACTTCGATCAGGGAGAATCCTCTTCTTTCGGTCTGCATTTGAAATCCCTTTCTTATTGCCTTCCCCGCCTGGCGAACCGCCTTGGGATTATGAACCGAGACTCGTTCGATGTGGGCGGAGCCGGGAATCTGGGCGAGCATTTCCGAAATCTTAAGGGGCATACCGCAATGCTCCGCATCACGGCCTTCGGGGGCTGTGGTCACCTTCTGACCGACGAGCGTTGTCGGCGCCATCTGGCCGCCGGTCATGCCGAAGGTGGCATTATTAACAAATATAACGGTTATCTTTTCCCCCCGATGAGCTGCATGAACTATCTCGGCGGTGCCGATCGAAGCCAGATCGCCATCTCCCTGATAGGTAAAAACCGTCTTGCCGGGCTGAACCCGCTTGATGCCGGTGGCAACAGCAGGGGCGCGTCCATGGGCGCATTCCACCATATCGACATTGAGGTAGTTATAGGAGAGAATCGAGCAGCCCACAGCAGCACAGCCGATGGTTTCGCCTAAAAGATCGAGTTCAACCAGGGCTTCGGCAACAAGACGGTGAATCGTGCCATGATTGCACCCGGGACAATAATGGGTATCTTTGTCGGTCAACCCTTTGGTTCTTTGGAATATGACGGTCATACCGCAACCCTCCTCCTGCATTTGCGTATTGCCTCGGCAATTTCCTGCGGAGCGGGTATCACCCCCCCGACCCGTCCATAGAAATCAACCTCCATCCTGCCGTTGACGGCAAGCCGGACATCGTCGATCATTTGGCCGCAGCTCATCTCGACACAGAGTATTCCGGTGCAGCTTTGCGGCAGCGCCCGAAACGGCTGCACGGGAAAGGGCCAGAGGGTTTGAGGCCGAATAAGACCAACCGCTATTTCTCCATCCAGGAGATCAATGGCATTTTTTACTATGCGCGAAGTGGTGCCGTAAGCTACCATCACTATCTCGGCACCTTCCATTTTATATTCTTCCCAGCGCCGCTCCTCTTTTTCGATGCGGCGATATTTTTCCTGCAGCCTGATATTGATCTCCTCCAGAAGTTCCGCGACCAGGACCAGGGTTTTTATGGTGCGAGGTGCTCTGCTGTTGCCGTGCCCGGTCACCTTCCAGTCTTTTGCAGGCAATTTTCTGGGAGAAATACCTGTCAATTCCACGGGCTCCATCATTTGACCAAGGACACCGTCGCTAACGATGAAAACCGGTGTCCTGTAGTAGTCCGCCATCTCGAAGGCCTCCAGCATCATTTCCGCCGATTCCTGCACCGAGGCCGGAGCAAGGGAAGGAATGCGATAGTCGCCGTTGCCTCCCCCCCGGGTCATCTGATAGTAGTCCGCCTGAGAGGGTTGGATACCGCCAATCCCCGGGCCACCGCGCTGCACATTGACAACGACGCAGGGCATTTCCGCGGCGGCAAGCAAAGACAATCCTTCCTGCATCAGGGCGATACCAGGGGAAGATGAAGTAGTCAGAGCTCTGGCTCCGGCCGCTGCGGCTCCGTAGACCATGTTGATGGCCGCCAGTTCACTTTCAGCCTGCAGAAAAATGCCGCCGTGAGCAGGCAACTCCCTGGCCAGATATTCAGGAATTTCGTTCTGGGGGGTTATCGGGTATCCGAAGAAGTGAGTACATCCAGCCTCAATTGCCGCCATGGCAAGGGCTTCGTTGCCCTTCATGAGATTCTTTACCATTTCCTCCCTCCTTATCCGTCAAGCCGTTCAACGGAAATAGCGACATCCGGACAAACCATGGCGCAGTAGCCGCAGGCGATACATCCCGCCATATTTTTGATGGCGGCAGGCTGATATCCTTTGATATTGATAACAGTACCGTCCATGAAGATTATGCCTGTAGGACATGCTTCGGCGCAAAGCTTGCACCCTTTGCAGCGATCGACCGTTATCACAACCAGTCCCTTCGGTTTCGCCATAATGCCACCCCTCAGGCAGTACAACAGGTGGGAAATCAACAATCCATTATGAATACAACAATTTATTATGGACCGTTTGGTAGTTTTTCAAAAAGTAAGGTTTATTTATAATCAAACATTTTTTACTCTTACTTAACTCATGATACCAAGGAAAATCAGTAGCAGTCAAGCTATTTTTCTACCTTTTGAGAACAACTTGACTACAATGCTGCCGGTAAAATCACTTCAATCCGCAGAACTATTTTTCAGTAAGAGTAAATCGAGACAACGCCGTGAAGACCGACGAAAAAGATATGTGGAGAAGAGTCTTCTTCGGATAAGAAGGAAGGGCGGCCTACTTCGGCCTGTATATCACCACCAGAGTTTTTACAGTACCGTTAATGCCGCGATAACCGTGAGGAATGGAGGAATCAAAGTAAAGGCTGTCGCCTTCATGCAGCACAACAAGGTTATCGCCGTATCTGAACTCAAGCTCTCCATCGAGTACAAACAGGAATTCTTCCCCTTTATGATTATTGAAGACGACATCATCAGGCTGACGCTCTTCCATATGTACTATAAATGGCTCCATATTCTTATCCGCCTTGGGATAAGCCAGCGGTTCATACTGGTAGCCTATATGAGAGATATGCGGTCCCTTGGCAATACCGTAGCGGTCTTCTTTGCGGACTACTACCATATTGGAATCCTGATTCGTTTTCTGGAAAAAAGTGCCGATAGGGACGCCCAGAGCGGTGGATATCTTCAACAGTGTGGCAATTGGCGGCGTGACGATATTGTTTTCTATCTGGGAAAGATTCGGCTTCGACAGACCGGTAAGATCGGACAACTCCTGCAAGGTTAGATCCCGCTGGTTGCGTAAGTATCTAATCTGGCTTCCAATATCCAGAGAAGCCAGTTCATTTTTTATATCCCGGGCCATGAGAGTTCATCTGGAAGAATTTCATTGACCGGACAGGGTCTCCCCGCCCGTTGTTTTAGTATCGCAATTATCTTGCGACTTCCCCTTTCTAAAGACGATTAAATACTAGCCTTTTCTCCAAAAAAAGTACATGACAAATGTACCTTCTCTTTTCCCACCGCTGCCGGTTTAATCTCATCGGCCTTCCTGCAAAATCAGTGAAGGGAAGAGGCACAAATCCTTGGCGGACAAACGACACCGTCATCTGCTCCGCAGCGGGCTGCAACTGCCGCTTGTTTTAAAAGGTTGTAAAATAATAATCACTTATATTAAACTATATGATAATATATATATAGCTATTCATTTTATCGTACGGCAGCACGTATGGCATCGGCTTTTCCCGATGAAGGTAATCATTCAATAATAAAAAGGAGATTGGTATGAAATTACAATCGTACATGAAGGGCTTCACTGCGGCCATTATAACCGCTGGTATTCTCTTTGGCGGTTCGGCCCAGGCATTGGAAGAAAAGAACTATCTTCTTGCCACGGCAAGTACCGGCGGAACTTACTATCCGGTAGGTGTTGCCATCTCCACTCTAACCAAAGTCAAGCTGCAACCCACCATGAAAATCGGCATGTCGGCTATCAACTCCGCCGGCTCCGGGGAAAATATCAAACTGCTTCGCGACAATGAAGTGCAGTTTGCAATCCTTCAGGGTTTGTATGGTTACTATGCCTGGAACGGCAAAGGACCACTGGAGCAGGAAGGTCCCCAGAAAGAGCTGCGCTCGGTTTCCATGCTGTGGCAGAACGTAGAGCAGTTCACCGCTCTCTCTTCCAAGGTCAAATCCGGCACGGTTGCCGATATGGAACTTTTCAAAGGTGATCGGGTGGCCCTGGGCAAGAAAAATTCCGGCACACTGGGCTCAAACCTGACACTGCTGGGCAACCTGGGAATCGATGCTGAAAAAGCTTTTGACCTTGTTTATGTCGGCTATGGCCCAAGCGCCGATGCTTTGCAGAATGGACAGATTTCAGCAATGAGTACGCCGGCCGGAGTTCCCACAGGTGCTGTGACCAGGGCTCTTGCAGCCATGGGAGATGATGCCGTAATTCTCGATTTTACCGACGAGCAGCTCAAAAAAGCGGATGGAGGCCTTAATCTCTGGACCCGTTATGTCATTCCTGCGGGCACTTATCCCAATCAGGAAAAAGACGTCAATACCATCGCCCAGCCGAATTTTCTGGCGGTGCGTGCCGACATTGACGAGGAGGCAGTTTACCTGATTACCAAAACTCTTTATGAAAATCTGCCTTTTCTCAATGCCATTCATAAAGCCACCAGTGTGATGAGTATAGAGAAGGCTCTTGCCGGACTGCCCATGCCTCTCCATCCCGGTGCCCTGAAATATTATCGGGAAGTGGGACTTGAAGTTCCCGATCATCTGATTGCCAGGTAAGGCCCGAAGGTAATTCTCTTTTTGCTGTTTCGGCAGATATCCTCACCCTGGAGATCTCCCGAAAGATGAAGTGTAGATACTGCGTCACTATTCAGCAGCACCCCATCTGCAAGCGATCAGCCCGAGAAACATAGGCATACTATAGTTTCCCAGGCTGCTCGGAGTCGGAGTTTATGCCCGTCAGGGTGCTTACCACCGTACATCTGGAGCACTGCTGAATAGTTACAGTTCAAGGTAAACTACTGATTTTTTGCTCATTGCCGAATATTTACAATACCGCAAGAATATAGTCGGGGATACCTTTCACACCAGGAGCACGAATTACTTTGGAGAACACACGAAACGACTTCGCCGCCCCTCGCGGTTGTACCGAAAAGGCCATCTATTTTCTGGGTATAGCCGTCTCGCTGATGCACATCTACTTCAATATAGTCGATGTGATTCCAAGTCTCTGGCAAAACGCCCTGCATTATTCCGGTTTTTCCCTGCTCTGCATTCTGGTCTATCCTTTCTTCCTGAGAAAAGGGGCTCGCGGAACCCTCAACCGGATACTCTTCGATGTTCTCCCGGGAATACTTGCCGCTACTGCCGCCATTTATTTGATTGCCATGGAAGATGCCATCTATGCCCGCGGCGTCCACCTCTCCCTGGTTGAATGGTTTGCCGGAATCCTCCTGATCCTCTCCGCTATTGAATTTACCAGGAGAACGACGGGCTGGATCATCCCCATACTCATCATTCTCTCCCTCACCTATGTAAGCTGGTGGGGCAGCCTGCTCAGCGGCGTCTTTAAATTCAGCGGCCTCACCGCAGAGACCATTCTCTTCCGTTCGATCTATGGAGACGATGGACTTTTTGGCAACATTGCCCTGATATCGTCTTCCTTTGTTTTCATGTTTATCCTCTTCGGTGCCTTTCTGCTGCGATCCGGAGCAGGCGATTTTGTAGTCAATCTGGCCCGGGCCGTGGCCGGTAAAACCGCAGGCGGTCCGGGGCTTGTTGCCGTTTTTGCCTCCGGGCTAACCGGAACTATTTCGGGATCGGCCGTTGCCAACACCGCCTCGACGGGAGTTATCACCATTCCCTTAATGAAGAAGGCAGGATTTAAAGCTAAATTCGCCGCCGGAGTAGAAGCCGCCGCGTCCACCGGTGGCCAGCTCATGCCGCCGATAATGGGAGCCGGCGCATTCGTGATGGCCAGCTACACTCAGATTCCCTACACAACCATCGTGGCGGTCTCCATCCTCCCTGCCATTCTCTATTTTGCCACGGTCGGCTTTTTTGTGCGGGTGGAGGCCAAGCGCATCAACATCTCAGTGATTGACGATGAACAGCTGAAACTGATCGATGTTCTCAAGGAAGGCGGCCTCCCCTTCCTGCTGCCGATAGCCACACTCATCGGTTTGCTGGTCTATGGCTTTACTCCAACCTATGCTGCGGGTATCTCCATTCTGGCCGTTATCGTCTCTTCCTGGATCACCCCAAACCGCATGGGAATCAGGGCAATCATGGATGCTCTGGCACTGGGTGCCCGCAATATGGTGATGACCGCCATTTTGCTCTGCAGTGTCGGACTCATCGTCAATGTTATTGCCACGGCAGGCATCGGCAACACCTTTTCCCTGATGATAACCAACTGGGCAGGTTCGAGTCTGCTCATTGCCCTGATCCTCATCGCTCTGGCCTCACTGGTGCTGGGGATGGGACTGCCGGTAACAGCTGCCTATATTGTCCTTGGCACCTTATCCGCCCCCGCCCTCTACAATCTCATCGCCGATGCCCAACTCGTCGAGATTCTCTCAAAAGGAATGCTTTCCGAAGAGGCAAAGACCGTATTTATGCTGGCTGTTCCGGACAAGATGGAGATGCTCAATCAGCCGATGTCGCTGGAGGAGGCACGTCGGCTGCTCTCCGAGGTACCTTTGAATCTCGCAGGAACAATACGGGACCTCGGCATCAGCCCCGAAGTCTCCACCTCTGTGCTGCTCTCGGCCCATATGATTATCTTCTGGCTCAGCCAGGACAGCAACGTCACCCCGCCGGTCTGCCTGACGGCCTTTACCGCGGCCGCCATTGCCAAGACTCAACCGATGGCTACCGGCCTGGAAGCCTGGAAAATCGCCAAAGGAATCTACATCGTTCCCCTGCTGTTCGCCTATACTCCGCTGATCGGTGGCAGCTGGTATGAAGTTGTGGAAATTTTCATTTTCGCCCTCATCGGCCTCTATGCCTTTTCCGGCGCACTGCAGGGTTGCCTGGAAAATCGGCTTAGCCTGCCGCTGCGCCTGCTTGCCCTGGTACTGGCCGCTGCCATGCTGTGGCCGGCATCTCTCTATGTCCATCTGATTGCTGCTCTGCTCTTTGGCATGCTCTTCTTTTTCAACCTCAGAGGCTATAAGCCTGAACCATCGGCAGCAGCGGGCCGGTAGTTGTTGACAAATTACCGCAACGCAAACCACCTAATTGAAAGGCCAAGCGAGCATTGCCGCAACAACCATTATTTGCATTTTCATCTTTTTTTTTATTAAATATACAATTAGGGAACAATAACGCCAAGAGGACATACATGGCCAAGCAGAAACTTAAAGAGCTTGTTATCAATCGGGACTGGTGCAAGAGCTGCGGCATTTGCGTCAAGTTCTGTCCCACCAAGGTCCTGGAACTCGACAGCAA
>JADQBJ010000036.1:0-171319 GCA_016278675.1 Desulfobulbaceae bacterium
TCCATCGGTTAGGGGTTTGGTGCTGGAAGTTACCTGAAATCCGACAAACTCCTAGAGCAACAAAAAGCGTGCAGTCTCCCTTCACAAAAAAGGCCATCGATATCATTGCTGCCATTCCGTCAGGGAAAGTGTCCACATACGGTATTATCGCCGCGCATGCCGGCAACAGCAAAGGGGCTCGGCAGGTGGCCAGGATACTTCATTCAAGTTCACGCAAATATGATCTTCCCTGGCACCGCGTGGTCAACAAGGACGGAAAAATTTCTCTGCCGAAGGGATCGGGGTATGAGTTCCAGAAGGAACTGCTCAGGGATGAGAATGTTGAATTTGAGGAAGGTGACAGAATTGATTTTGAACGATTTCTGTGGTGGCCGAAACTTAAGATATCTGGAAGCTCACACATTATAAAAGTTAACCCAGCTGAGCTGGATAAGAACCTTTAGACCTTGAGTTGAGGATTAGGGTAATCAGGTTATAAATAGGATAGGAAATGATAGCATTGCATAAGACTTGGTTCATATTCGTACTCACTTTGCTCGGCGGAGTCCGCCGTGCTGCAGCGGCATCCACGTCCAAAGAACTGGAAAATCAGGTGGCAACCCTGCTTGATCCGCTGATAACCATTTTTTCCAACAATCCATGGGTTAAGGGAGCGGCAGTAGTTCTCATAACATTCACTGTCGCTTCCTTCCTGACCTGGATATTGTTCAAGCTGCTGCGCAGAGTCTGCCGCTTGACCAGTTTCGATATTGATGACAAGATTATCCTGCTGCTCCGCCCTCCTGTCTATTTTACCCTTCTGGCAACAGGAATCTATGCCGGCATCGAACTTATGCCGCTTTCAGAAAAAATAGATGTTCTTTTGGGCAGAGGCATACGCACGATCGGTGTGGTCATTTGGATCTATTTCTTTGCCCGGCTGGCCTCCCTGGTCCTCCAGAGACTGGCGGATCTCTCCTACAAATATACCTTCATTCAGCACAGGACCCTGACCCTGTTTGATAATGCCGCCAAGATTTTTATTTTCGGAGTCGGTATTTATGCGGCGTTCGTGATCTGGAAGATAGATATGACCGCCTGGCTGGCATCGGCGGGAATTGCCGGTATTGCCATTGGTTTTGCGGCCAAGGATACTCTGTCCAATCTTTTTTCAGGGGTCTTTATCCTGGCGGATGCGCCATACAAAGTGGGTGATTATATTGTCCTGGACCGCGGCGACAGGGGAAAGGTTATGAACATCGGCCTGCGCAGCACACGCATTCTCACTCGGGATGATGTCGAAATCACCATCCCGAACTCGATCATCGGCAACTCCACCATCACCAACCAGTCCGGAGGACGCCATACCAAACTTCGGCTACGCTTGAAAATCGGTGTAGCTTATGGCTCCGATATCGATCTGATCCGCTCCATCCTTATGGAAATAGCACAAAAGGAGCGGTTGGTCTGTAAATCTCCCGAGGCGAGGGTACGTTTTCGTACCTTTGGTGCCTCGAGTCTCGACTTTGAACTGCTTGTCTGGGTGGACAATCCGGAACTGCGCGGTCAGGCTATGGACAAACTCAATGAAGCGATTTATAAGAAATTTACAGAAATGAATATCGAGATCCCCTATGCCAAGCAGGATCTCTATATCAAAGGGCTGCCCGAGTATCTGACCTTGAGAAAGCCGGAGGAAGGCGCTCGGGAATTGAAAAGCGAATAGTATTCCCCAGCCGACCAGGCAACCCTGAAAGTGGCGGGGGTGAGATTTATTTCAGTTCTTAAGGTTGGAGCAGATAGTCACTTCTTCAATTGCAAATCATTCGCATCTATTGTGTCATAATAAAACACCATTTCCCAGTTCTCTTCCCTGTAACCTGAAATAGTATTATCCGGTTGTTTCACTGTGGTTGTAATGGCATTATGAAACACGAGGGTGATCAGCAATACTGGGAAGCAGGTTCATATGGATTAGCTTGAAACAATCCAATCCGAAACCAGGAAAACCTGCCCGAAGGAAGCTCTCAAACATTGCTCCGCTGTGGCTCTAAGGTTCTTATCCGGCTCAGCTGGGTTAAAGCGGAGTCATTCTGTTGAGTATTATGATTGAAGCAGAGGTGAAGGTGGATGAAGGATATCTTCAGGAAGTCTGAAAACTGCTGGAGACTGGAAATGGCGCACCGAGCTGCCTTCCTCATAGATGGTGAGGACTATTTCAGGGCACTGCATCAATCAATGCGCCAGGCGCGCCGCTCCATCATGATAACCGGCTGGGATCTGCACAGCGGCCTGTGCCTGATAAGAGGAGAGAAGAGCGGAGAATATCCATCCAGGCTCGGTAAACTTCTCAACTATTTGGCCAGAAAGACCGATGGCTTGCAAATTTACCTTCTGGGTTGGGATTTCGCGATGATTTATGCCATGGAGCGCGAGTTTTTTCCGCGCTACAGGCTGAAATGGATTAGTCATAAACGTATCCATTTCTGTCTCGACAGTGCCCATCCCGTCGGAGCATCCCAGCATCAGAAAATCGTGGTTATTGACGATGCAGTTTTACCAGATGGAATACACAGAGAGAGAGGCAAATGCCATTGCGGTCATTCGCCTCTTTTAAAGAAAGACTGTCTATTCAATCCGCTCAAGGACCATGGCCATACCCTGACCGCCGCCGATACACAGCGAAGCGAGGCCAAGGCGCAGATCGTTGCGGCGCATCTGGTGCATCAGGGTGACCAGGATGCGGGCACCGGAACAGCCGATGGGGTGGCCCAGCGAGATGCCGCTGCCGAGAACGTTGGTGCGGTCCCGGTCCAGGCCGAGTTCCCTGACACAGGCGATGGCCTGGGCGGCAAAGGCTTCATTGAGCTCAATTCTGTCGAAATCCGAAGTTGACAGGCTATGTTTAGCCAGGATCTTGCGGACCGCGGGGATGGGACCAAGGCCCATATAGGCGGGATCCAGCCCGGCGCTGGCATGAGCCTTGATCTTCACGATGGGAGTGAGGCCAAGCGCTTTTGCCCTGCTCTCGGACATGATCAGCAGCGATGCCGCTGCATCGTTGATTCCCGAGGCATTGCCGGCGGTTACGGTGCCGTCTTTGGTAAATGCCGGCCGCAGCCTGCTCATTTTCTCAGCGGTGGTGTCCATGGGACGTTCATCGGTATCAAAGACTAGTGGATCCCCTTTCCGCTGGGGAACGGCAACTGCAGCAATTTCATCCTTGAACAGTCCTGTGGAGATTGCCGACATAGCGCGCTGATGGCTGAGCGCACCCAACTCGTCCTGCTCCTCACGGCTGATGCCATATCTGGAGGCGATGTTTTCAGCTGTAATTCCCATATGGTAGCCGTAGAATTTCTCATACAGGCCGTCATAGACCATAAGATCGATCATCTCGCCATTGCCCATGCGCTGGCCCCAGCGCGCTGTTGGGAGCGCATAGGGTGTCATTGACATGTTTTCCATACCCCCTGCCAGCACCACCTCGGCATCGCCGGAACGAATGGCCTGGTATGCAAGAGCCACAGATTCCATGCCGGAGGCGCAGAGCTTGTTGATTGTGGTGGCGCTTGTTTCCTTGGGAATGCCCGCCATGATCATTGCCTGCCTGGTTACGTTTTGCCCCTGGCCTGCACCGATAACGTTACCCATAATGACCTGATCGATCATTACAGCTGGATGGTTCTGGTCATAGTCATGATATTGTGATTCGAGCTCGATGGTGCCGTCATCACGAATGGCGTCTGCACCATATTTGATACACTCCTCGTCGGCGACAGGACGGATGCCGGCCTTTTTTAGAGTTTCTTTGAGAGTTACCGCGCCCAGATCGACCACGGGTGTTGATTTAAGTGTTCCACCATAACTACCGATGGCCGTTCTGGTGCCGCTGACAATAACAACATTTTCCATAATTTACCCCAGTATTAATAATTATTTTTTGATAATTCGGTTCCATCGGAAAAAGCAGAAAAAGGGTTGCAACACCTGTTTTTCAAGATGGACCTTTACCTTGATGATCTGGTTAAAAGTCATCGAAATTGCCGGGATGGACTCTGGTTCGTCAACCTTTGGAGCCCAATCTGAGTCCTCCATGAATAAAGACGGTTTCTCCGGCCATGGCCTCGTTGCGATACAGCTCGGCGACCAGGGAAACGACCTCCTCGGGCTCTACCAGTCGATTGATGGGAACCTGCTCGAGAATCTTGCCGATTATGCGTTCGTCCATATTTTTGACCATCGGAGTGCCCACATACCCGGGAGCGACGGCCATACAGCGAATTTTATCGGCAAAGCCGCGTCTGAAGAATTCTGCGGTCAAGACTTTCGGCATCACCGACATGGCCGCCTTTGATGAGGAATAATTTAACTGGCCTGCCGTTCCCAGGGAACCCGTGGAAGAGACGAGACAGATAAGTCCCCGGCAGTCATGATTGATCATCTGTTCTACGCATTCCCGTACCGTGAGAAAGACTCCGGTGAGGTTGATGTCGATTACTTTCTGGAACTGCTCAAGCGACATCTTGCCTGTGACCTTGCCCGTTTCCCTGTCTGTTTTGATCAGTAAGCCGTCACTGGTGATGCCGGCAAAGGGAGCGACAAGGTTGATTTTTCCGAATGAGCTGATGGCGAGTTTCGCCAGTTCTGTACAATCTTCTTCTACAGTAACATTGCACAGCGAAGTAACAACCTCGGGGCTGATCTTTCTCAGTTCAGCAGCAGCGGCAGCAAGGGCCTCTTCCATAACATCGGCCAGAACGACCTTGCCGCCATTGTTGAGCCAGTATTCGGCCAGGGCTTTGCCGATTCCCCCGCTGCCTCCGGTAATGACCGCCACAGAATCCATAATCTTGAGCATCTGATCTCCTTTATAGTGAAACTTAAGATGTATAATTAATGCATGATTGCAGAGAAATACAGCAGAAAACACATCTCACCTAAAGCAGGTGTCTCATTGTCCAATGAGGCTGTATCATCTTTTTTCCAGGATTTGCAATAATTGCGCCAGGGCTCCCGCTTCGACCATCGATTAAAATTTCCGAAATTTGTATACGGCATGAACATTGCAAAAAGCTATGAGTGCCGAGGGGGTGAGAATCGGCCTTCGAAAAATGTGTGACAGCAATGATACCAGTGCAATTTTCATTACACTAATTAATCAGATGACAGGTGCATTTATGGCTACCATTCCTCAAACGAATATCAAAGATCAACCCAAAAGAAGCAAGGTCGTCAGCGCTTCCGCGGCTGCGGCCTTGATCCGCGACGGCTCCACCGTCGCTACCGGCGGCTTTGTCGGCATTGGTTTTGCCGAAGAAATAGCCATAGGCATAGAAAATCATTTTCTCGAAACCGGAAAACCCAGAAACCTGACCTTGATGTATGCTGCCGGACAGGGCGACGGCAAGACCAGGGGGTTGAATCATCTGGGTCATGAAGGTCTGGTGAAAAGGGTGATCGGCGGCCATTGGGGACTGGTTCCTAAACTGCAGAGGCTGGCTGTGAATAATAAAATAGTAGCCTACAACCTGCCTCAGGGTATTATTTCCACGATGTTCAGGGATATCGCCGCGAAAAAGCCGCGAACTATCAGTTCCGTGGGGTTGGGCACCTTCGTCGATCCCAGAAACGGCGGCGGCAAAGTGAATGGTGTTACCACCGAGGATATAGTCGAATTGATCAATTTCGACGGTGAAGAGTATCTGGCCTATAAAACCAGACCGGTCGATGTGGCAGTGCTGCGCGGCACCACTGCCGATACCGACGGTAATATAACCATGGAAAAAGAGGCGCTGACTCTTGAAGTACTGGCTATTGCCATTGCCGCCCGCAATTCCGGCGGTATTGTCATTGTCCAGGTAGAGCGACTCGCCGAACGCGGCAGCCTGCACTGCAGGGACGTTAAGATACCTGGAATAATGGTTGATTATATTGTCGTGGCCAAGCCGGAGAACCATTGGCAGACCTTCGGCGAACAATATAATCCATCTTACAGTGGGGAAATCCGGATTCCCATGGATTCCTTGCCGCCGATGGAGATGTGTGTACGGAAAGTGATCGCCCGGCGGGCTGCCTTTGAGTTGCGTCAGGGTGATATCGTCAATCTCGGTATCGGCATGCCCGAGGGTGTTTCCAATGTGGTCAATGAAGAGAAAATGCTCGACCACATCGTCCTTACCGCGGAGCCCGGAGTTATAGGTGGAATTCCCGCCGGTGGTTTGAGTTTCGGTGCTGCAGCGAATACCGAAGTCCTCATCGATCAGCCGTATCAGTTTGATTTCTATGATGGCGGCGGCCTTGATATCGCCTTTCTCGGCATGGCGCAGGTGGACTACAGAGGCAATGTCAATGTCAGCAAATTTGGAGATCGGCTGGCTGGTGCCGGTGGTTTTATCAATATAAGCCAGAATGCCAAGACCGTGGTATATTTGGGAACATTTACCGCAGGAGGCCTCCTTGTGCAGATTTTGGACGGGCGCCTGTACATTCTCCAGGAAGGAGAGACCAAAAAATTTATCGACGGCATCGTCGAGCACATAACCTACAGCGGCGACTACGGCCTTAAAAAAGGACAGCGGGTACTCTACATAACAGAGCGCTGTGTTTTTGAATTAGATGAAAAAGGAATGCTGCTGAAGGAAATCGCCCCAGGTGTCGACCTGCAGAAAGATATTCTCGATCAGATGGATTTTGAACCTGTCATCGCATCCAAACTAGTGGCTATGGACCCCAGGATCTTTCTCGATATGCCCATGGGGATGGCGGGCAGCTGTAGCATCGGTGATTCCGAGGTTTGTGGACCGACCTTTATTCCGCAGTGAGGGACAGGCCGTACTTCTGCATTTTTTTATACAGCAGGGTGCGATGAATTCCCAAAATGGCAGCAGCCTGAGCCTTATTGTAGCCCGTGAGTTTCAAGGCATCGTGAATAGCCTTTTTTTCCGCCTTGGCCACCACTTCCTTGAGCAGGGAGTTTAGCTGTACGCCCGGTTGGGTTGGTATTCCCTGATGCAGATAGAAAGGCAGGTCGGCTGGAGTTATGACCTCGTCTTCGCTGTTTGCCAGAGTGCGTTCAATGACATTATTAAGCTCCCGTACGTTGCCGGGCCAGCTGTGAGTGAGAAGAATTACTTCGGCCTCATGGCTGAAACCGGTAGCCTGATGCAGGCTCTCCTCCGACGCCATCTTGAGAAGATGACGGGCCAGAGGAATGATATCGGCAACCCTCTCCCGTAGAGGAGGGATGTGGAGAGGGACAACGTTGAGGCGATAATAGAGATCGGCCCGGAACTCCCCTTTTTCGACCATGGCGGCAAGATCCTGGTTGCTTGCCGATATAAGCCTGAAATCAGCGGTGATTATGCGGTTTCCGCCGATCCGCTCAAATTCTTTTTCTTCTAGTACCCGGAGAAGCTTGGGCTGCATCTCCAGTGGTAAGTCTCCAATTTCGTCGAGAAAAATCGTTCCCTTATCTGCCAGCTCAAATTTGCCGCGCTTTCCTGTCGACTTGGCTCCGGTGAAGGCTCCCCGGTCATATCCGAAAAGTTCCGCTTCAAGCAGATCTTTTGGAATCGCGGCACAGTTGAGACGAATGAAGGATTCGGATCTGCGGCTGCTGCAGTTGTGGATGGACTGGGCAAAGAGTTCCTTGCCGGTACCGGACTCACCTGAAATCAGGATCGGCAGATGAGTCGCCGCCGATTTCACTGCTTCCTTTATCAGTGTCTTTATCTGACTGCTTTCACCGATAATGTTTTCAAAGGAATACCGGGTGGCGCGCAGCGAGTTGAGCTCTTTCTGATACCGCTTGACCTGAGATTTCAACTCTGAGAGTTTGTCTGCCAGTTTGCTGACATCTTTGATGTTTTTGAAGAGAACATGTCCAAAAACAGCGATTACTTTTCCATTTTCCTTGATGGGAATCCGCTGGACCAGCATTTTCTGACCCCGGATGGATTGGCTGACATTTATCTCTGCTTTACCGGTTTTGGCAACAATGTGCATCCTTGTATTCTCTACCACATCGGTAACATGTTTACCAATCTGGTCATCCGGCTCAAGACCTAAAAATAGTCCGTATTGCTTGTTGAAATGAGTGATATATCCATCCGGATCAGTGACCATCGCGCCATTGTCTATATGATTAAAAACGAGATTGAGGACATCAAGCTGCTGTTTATCCGACAAGGCGGGTAGCTTTTTCTCCTTATCCTCCATAAGTTTCCCTCAAATTGTTGTATTAAAAAATCTACATGTAGAAAAATTGATACAAAAGAGTACGCTATTTCATTAAAAATGCAAACATAAAATCTCCTGCAGAGAAGGTCGAGAATCCTTTTCCTCATTGTTTGTAAGGGAGAAAGGGCCTGGAAATTCCCCTGTTTTTAAGATAGACCACTGATAAATGGTATCACCACTAGATTAATCTTGAAAAAAATAATTACAGAGAATATAACTTGCCCGCCTGATGGTGCTCTGATACCGTGTTTATCACGGTATTGAAATCCAATAGCGCTATGTCCAACTTGAAGATGAACAGATAAATCAGCATTGGTAATACCAATAGTAGTGCCGGTTTGTGGCAGCTATGTCATATTATTCCAGTAGAATGTCGATGTCAGATCATTCCCTGGAACGGCACAATTTTAAGTTCAAGTGTTTTATATAATTAAAATTTATTTCTCAGCTTTAGCAATTAATATCTTGTAAAAGAAGCTGGTGCAGTGGTAGAGTAATTAGTCCACATTCTTTTTGGAAGAATGTACTTCCTACTGCAGTGGATTCACGAAATAACAAAAATCTCTGACACATTAACTGTCGCTGATACGCGGTGTGTCTAAATATAGCTGTTGTGGCGAAATATGGAGCTAAAACCAATCAAGCCGAAAAAGATATCTGATCAGGTTTTTGAGCAGATACGCGAGCTGATTTACAAAGGGGCTTTTAAACCTGGTCAGCAGATTACCCCGGAGCGCAATCTGGCTGCCTCCATGCAGGTGAGCCGAACATCGGTCAGGAATGCCATCAATAAACTCGTGACCATGGGACTGCTTGAGCATCGCCAGGGCCAGGGTACTTTTGTGGCATCACCTGAAAACAGGCGTGGCAATCTTCTGGCCGCGGCCATGGCTACGGAAGAGGCAACGCTCGATGATCTCCTGGAGGTGCGTCTCGGTCTTGAAGCCAATGCCGCAGAGCTTGCAGCCCGCCGTGCCACGGAAACAGATCTTCTTTCCATAGAAAAAAGTCTGAAGGAGATGGAAGAGGACATTAAGAGCGAAGGGCATATCAGCACCAATGCAGATGCCGCTTTTCATATGGCCGTTACCTTCGCCACCAAAAATCCGGTGTTGATTCATCTAATGCGTAATTTTTACGACTTTCTTTTTATCGGCATCAAACAAAATCTTACTCATATGTATCAGGTTCAGGGAGAACATGAAAATATTCTTGATCATCACAAGAGCGTCTATGATATGATCCGAAAGAGGAAATCTAAAGAGGCCGGTGATATGATGCGGCATCATATCAAATATGTGCAGGGATACTTTCGAAAACATCATGGGTCTGAATAAAAATGATGTATTTCTTGGATCAATTGGCTTCTTAGGGCCTTTAATCATGAAGAATGCCGAAAAAGCAAAAAAGCAAGAAGGGCAGACACTATTTAAGCTGGCGACTCGGATCATCATAAACCATTTATCCAGCGCAGCCGTGTGAGAAAATGACCATCTTATTCCAGTGATGTCAGGCTGTCCTCCGACAAGTACTTCTTTTCTTTAACGGAAAATTACTAAAACGCTCTCCTTTTCCGTAACTTTTCTTTACTTCTTTTTAACTTCGGATTAAAAAGAATTGATATCCGAACAAAAGCTCAAGTTTCTCCGTTTTTTTTTTGGTTATTATCCGCCGGTAATTGATTCCGGTTGTTGTTGTGAAATTCAAAAACAAGGAGGATGAGATGAGATTTTTAGGAAAGGTTTCATTGTTCTGCGGGGCAATGATGATGCTGGCGACTCCCACACTTGCCCAGGAAACCGTTAAATGGAAGCTGGCGATGTCCTGGCCCAGCACCCTGACTCCATTCGCCTCGACAGTTAAAAAGTTTGCTCAATCGGTTGAGGATATGTCCGGCGGCAATTTTATCATCAAGGTGGACGGAGCGGAAAAACACAAGGCGGCCCTGGGTGTAATCGATATGGTCAAAGGCGGTCAGTATGAAATGGGGCATAGTGCTTCGTATTACTGGAAAGGCAAGGACATCACCACTGTCTTTTTTACCACCATGCCCTTCGGCATGACTGCTGCGGAACAGGATGCCTGGTTCTATTATGGCGGCGGCATGGAACTTATGCAGAAGACCTATGATAAATTTAATGTATTGGCATTTCCGGGCGGCAATACCGGTGTGCAGATGGGTGGCTGGTTCAAGAAAGAGATTAATTCCCTGCAAGATCTCGAGGGCTTGAAGATGCGCATCCCCGGCCTTGCCGGTGAAGTTTTCGCGAAACTCGGAGTAAATGTAACCAACATCCCCCCTGGCGAGCTTTATACCTCTCTTGATCGCGGTACCATCGACGCTCTTGAATGGGTCGGCCCCGGTATGGATGTAAAAATGGGATTTCATAAAATTGCCCCTTATTACTACACCGGCTGGCATGAGCCCGCAACGGAACTGCAGTATCTGATCAACAAACGCGCCTATGAGAAATTATCTCCTGAAAATCAGGCGATACTCAATACTGCCATGCAGGCTGCCGCGGCCGATATGTACATTGACAACTTTGATGCCAGTTCCAGGGCCTGGGCCGAGATGAAAACAGATTTTCCCAATATCCAGGTGAAATTTTTCCCGGAAGACGTTCTCAAAGCCATGAAAAAAGCAAACGATGAGGTAATGGACGCCTATGCCTCGGAGAACGAAGAGTTTAAAGCTGTATATGAGTCACAGAAGGAATATATGGCCAAAGCACGCGATTGGACGGAAATCTCCGACTACTATTATTTGCAGACCATGGAAATGGTAAAGTAATACTGTTTTTCCGTTGCCATCGATTGTAATGGAAACCGCCCGCTCATCTGAGCAGGCGGTTTTTCCATTTGATGAGAATCGCTTTTTCGAGTACAGCAGAGTAGAGTAGAGTGTATTTTTGGGAAATGAGGGTACTAAAGAGGGAAACAAGCCGCTAAATCCAGGGGAAAAAATGTTGTTAAAAATAGAATCGATAATGGAATCGGTTGTAGACGTAGTCGGCAAAATCACTTCGATTCTGCTTCTGCTCATGATTTTCAATGTCTTTTTTGATGTGGTCATGCGCTATTTTTTCAGAAACAGCTCCATGGGAATGCAGGAGATGGAGTGGCACCTTTTTTCAGTAGTTATTCTTTTCGGGGTTTCTGTTGCTCTTAAGGATGAAGGTCATGTCCGGGTCGATTTCATCTATGAGAGGTACAGTATCCGCAAGAAAGCCATGATCAACATTCTCGGAACCATCTTTTTCCTTATACCGCTTGCTCTTCTTGTAGCCACCGGCTCTATCGATTATGTGATGGATTCATATAATATCAATGAGATATCTGAAGATCCGGGAGGGTTGACTCATCGCTGGATTATCAAGGCGATGATTCCTTTTTCCTTCGTCTTCCTGATCTTCAGTGCTGTAGGATATGTTATTAAAAATATGAATATCTATCGCGGCGTCATAAAAGGCGGAGGTGTTGGCTTCGCCTCACCGGCTGAATATCTTCCTCCCGGTGACGACAACAGGCATGACGGAGGTGCAAAATGATTGGTATCGTCATGTTCGTTGCTGCACTGTGTTTGCTGGCGGTCGGCTATCCGGTGGCCTTTACCTTCGGCTCCGTCGCCATCTTTTTCGGAGCAGCCGCTGCCTTGATCGAGTTGCTGCCGGAAGCGACCCTGGTAAGTGTCTACCAAGAATTCTTCCTGATGTTCTCAATGATGCCCTTTCGCATCTATTCCATCATGAACAACACCATTCTCATGGCCATCCCCTTGTTCATTTTTATGGGAATCGTCCTGCAGAAGTCGGAACTTGCCGAACGTCTTCTTGAGGCCATGGGGGTGCTGTTCGGCAAGATACGCGGCGGAGTCGCCGTCAGCACGGTTCTGGTGGGAACCCTGCTGGCCGCTTCCACCGGCGTTGTCGGTGCATCTGTGGTCGCCATGGGTGTCATATCGCTGCCGGTCATGTTGAAATACGGTTATTCCAAACGCCTTGCAACCGGGACCATCTGTGCAGCCGGCACTCTCGGCCAGATCATACCTCCCTCAATCGTGCTTATCATCCTGGGAGATGTTTTCCAGCAGCCTGTCGGCGATCTTTTCAAGGCCGCGCTGATGCCGGGGCTCATCCTGGTCGGCCTGTATATCCTCTACATTCTTATCATAGCATTTATCAACAAGGAGGTCGCTCCGCCGATCGAGGTCGTTGCCATCAGCCGTAGCGCAAGCATCAAAAAAGCCCTCATTGCGATTTTGCCGCCGCTGACCCTTATTGTTCTGGTGCTGGGCTCTATCTTTCAAGGCATTGCCACACCCACTGAATCAGCCTCCGTTGGTGCCGTCGGGGCCATGGTGCTTGCCGCCATGTATAGGAAACTGGATTGGAAAATTATTATGGATTCTCTCCATGAGACAGTGAAAATCACCGCCATGGTTTTTGCCATCCTCATCGGCGCCACCGCATTTTCCATGGTTTTTGTCTACAGTGGTGCAGACTACATTGTCGAAGACTTCCTCACCGGTCTTCCCGGAGAAAAGTGGGCATTTCTGATACTCTCCATGGTAGCCATACTGGCTCTCGGTTTCTTTATCGATTTCATTGAGATATCATATATTGTCGTGCCTATTCTTCTGCCGATTGCCGATGTCATCGGCCTGAACCCGCTGTGGTTTGCCATACTCATCGCCATGAATCTGCAGACTTCCTTCCTTACCCCGCCCTTTGGCTTTTCCCTCTTTTATCTCAAGGGAGTTTCTCCGCCGGAGGTGAGGACGATGGATATATACAGAGGGGTTCTGCCCTTTATCTGCATACAGATATTCGTGCTTATTTCAATCGTGATTTTTCCTGGTTTTTACGGATTTTAGTACCTTACAGATTGTTTTCTTGTTTTTTGCAGGAAAACAATCTGTCTAAAGGTTCTTATACCCCTGGGTACTGTAAAGAGTCCAGCTCAGTTGGATTAATAAGGAGTTACCGCTAACCTGAAACAGTGCTGACGAAAGGTTCGACCAGATCGGGGTCAAAATGTCTGCCTGCATCCCGGCGCAGAATATCAATGGCCTCTCTGCTGGAGAATGTCCTTTCGTAGGGGCGATCATGGGTTATTACATCGTAAACATCCAGAATGGAAGCTACTCTGGCGAGATAAGGGATCTCTCTGTCCTTTAGCCCCCTGGGATATCCGCTGCCGTCCCAACGTTCCCGCTGGGCCAGGATTTCCGCCGATATTCCCGCTGTTTCATCAAAAGTTTTGACGATCCGGAATCCTGCCTCCGGATGGCGCTTCACGATTTCCCATTCCTTGTAGCTCAATCGCCCCGGTTTACGGAGCAGCTCGTCGGGAATTACCGCCTTGCCTATATCGTGGAGCCGGATTATCAGGTCGAGACTCTCCATCTGTCTTTCGCTGAGTTTCAGTGTCTTTCCAAATGAATGCGCCAATGCTAGCGCTCGTGCCACATGTTGGTCCGCTTCCGGCCATTTCTTCCGGACACCAGCCAAAAGTGAAGAAATGACAAGCTCCTGGTTCTCCCGACTTTCCGCCAGCTTATTGTCATACATATGGGCTTCTGCCTTCATGATGATCCGGTAGATATTCTGTTCGGCGTCAGTTTTGGCCGCAGCCCCCAGAGCGATGCTCGGGCGGATAAAGGTTTGGCTGCTGTTTTTTGCCGTTTCCTTTATTCTGGAACAGATGGCCTGGGCGGTTTTAACACCGGTATCCGGCAGAATGACGACAAATTCGTCACCACCCCAGCGGGCGATGATGTCTTCATCCCGACAGGTTTCCCGAAGAATGTCGGCAATCGCCTGGAGCACCCTGTCGCCTTCGTGGTGGCCGAAGGCGTCATTGGTCAATTTCAGATTATTGACGTCCCCCATAATAAAGCTGACTGGCAGCAAACGTCTGGAATCGAGTCTTCTCACCTCTTCTTCGAAGTAGGCCCGGTTGTACAGCCCGGTAACAGAGTCATGGAAGCTCAGGTAGCGGATATGTTCTTCCGCCTGTTTTCGCTCAGTGATATCACGGGCCACCATCATAACCGTTGCCACCCGTCCAATGCGGTCGAATTCCGGTATAAGCCGGCCCCAAAAATGACGTTTTCCGAACAATCCCCAGAAACTGAATTCGATATTCCTTTCACGTCCTGAGCGAAATACATTTTCAAGATCGGACTCCCAGGCGCCGCATTTGTCTTCAGGCATGCCAAGCTCCTTATTAGTACGGCCGATCAGGCGATCCCGTTCGATTCCGGTCAAATGCTCGAAGGTGGCATTCACAAAAACATAGCGCATTCGTTCGTCAAACCGCAGAATGAGATCCGGGGAGCTTTCTACAAGGGTGCGCAGCTCATATTCGTTGCGACGGAGTTCAGCCTCCATTTCCTTGTTGTTGGTGATGTCTCGCCAGCTGGTTACCGCATGAGTGATCCGTCCCTGGTCATCATGCACCGGGGCAGCAATTATCGAGACCACCATGGTGCTGCCGTTTTTTTTATCCAGTATCCACTCCTCGTTAATAATGACTTCCCCTTGATGCAGTGCCCGGCAGATCGGAAAATCTTCCTTCTCGGCAGATTCTACATTTCCGTAGCGGCGAAAATTTTTGAGGAGGTCGAGACGTTCATCAAGACTCATGCGGAACAGCTCTCTGGCCGGGATTCCGACGACCTTCTGATGATAGGTGCTGACCAGCTGCAGCTTGCCGTCGGGGGCTTCGACAATGGTAATTCCCTCGGGAATGTTCACCAGGATGGTTTTGAGGATGCGCTCTCGCTCTTCGGCTTTCCGCATAGCCTTTCGAGCGGCATCACGGGAAGCCCGCAGTTCCATTTCGGCCTGCTTCATGGGTTCGATGTTGCGCCAGGAAGCGATGGAGCGGATGATCTTACCTTCAGCATCCCGGACCGGTGCAGTATTGATGAGAACGGTAATGGTCTCGCCATTGAAGTTCTTGAGCCGATAACGTTCATTAATCACCAGCTCACCTTTATACATGGTCCGCCAGATCGGCATTCGCTCCAGGGCCACCGGTTCGCCTCTGGTGCTGGAAACCTCCAGCAGTTTGGCGTAATCTGAAATGGTGAGATTGTGAAGATCGCTGCGCTTCAGATCTGCAAATTCGGCAAGGTGCCGGCTGACTGATTCCACCTTGCCGGTTTCGCTGTTGAAAATAACGAATCCTTCCGGAACATTGTCGAAGACTGCTTCGAGGATCCCCTGTTTTTCCTCCGCTTCCCGCATCTTTTTTTCAGCCGTATTCCAGGCCCGACGCAGTTCGTCCTCCATCTTTTTGGTATCGCTTATATCACGGACGATACCGACGCGGTACAGTGGTTCGCCGGTGTCATCATCATGGATGATGCTGAAATTATCACCCATCCAGACATACATACCGTTTTTCGCCCTGAAACGATACTCCAGGATCCCTGAAAGAATTCTATTTTTGATGATGGCGTCGAGTTGTTTGTCTACCCGTTCCAGATCGTCCGGATGTATTCGCTCATGAACATCTTCCATGGTAAGAGAGGAGAACTGTTCAGGGTTCAGCCCGGTGATCCTTTCGATGGCAGGACTTATATAGTCATAGCTGTCGGTACGCAGATTGCGCCGATATGTTGCATCAAGAGAATTTTCCAGAACACTTCTGAAGCGTTCCTCGCTGTGGCGCAGCTTTTCCTGTTCACGACGGAGTTCCTCTTCCGCCTGCCTGCGCCGCGAAATATCCCGTGCATAAAAATCCAAATGGGCGATATGGTTTCCGGTGTCAAGTTCAGGAGTGACGGTGACCATATATGATCGATTTCCATTGCTGGTTTCAAAATTGATGTCACTTCTGCTTAGTGCGGCTTTCTCGATAATCTCCTCAGCCTTGGCAGTCGATTCGACGGGAAGGCTGATTTCACAGATTTTTTTCCCGGAAAACTGCTCCTGGTGGAAACCAGCAAGCTCGGCAAACTTCCGATTAACGAAAACGTAGCGTTTCATACTGTCCAGACGGAAGATCAAATCCGGTGAATTGTTGATTATCCGATACGCTACATCGGCACGTTCTCTCTGTTCGTGTTCAGAGGTGATATCGTTGCCGTCGATCAGGATTTCAACGATACGGCCATCCTCGTCGCGCCTTTCCCGGGCGCTCCAGGAAAACCAGACTTCTTCACCCGTTTTGGTCAGCCCCATGCTCTCGTTGATATAAAACCGGTCAGGGTCTTCATGTATTTTGTCAATGAGTCCGCGGTTGTCTTCTCCATCGCCTGATTTTTCCGGGAGAATTGTGCCGACAAAAGGCCGGCCGAGGACTTCCTCCCTGCTATAGCCGAAGAGAGATTCACTGAACCTGTTGAAAAACCGTATTTCTCCTTTGGCATCAATGACAATGATGATGCTGTTGATTGTTTCCACCAGGCGGCGGTATTCAATCTCCGAAGCCGGCTGTACTCCTTCCTCTTCCCCGGATTTGGCAGTAACTTCGATTGCCAGCAGGATCAGGTAGCTGCCGTCGCCTTCCTGATCGATCCGCCGACCGTTTACCCGCAGGATCAGGCGGCCGATCCCGGGGAAAGTCTGATCAATCGGCAGATCTGTTAATTCGATGGCATCGGTGCGGATCGCTTCAAGAGAATCTTGGAGTTCAGGAATATTCCAATGGCCGTCAGCCAGTTCGTAAATTAGGCGATTTTCGGTTTCGGCGTCCGTGGTTTGAAAAGTATGATGAAATGCCGGATTTGCAGAAACCACACGCAGGTCAGCATCCAGAAGAAGCAGGGGTTCGCTGATTATTCCGGTAAGGATTTGCGCATACTCACCGATATTCCTGATTGCGGATAACTTCATCTTATGCATCGTATGGAAATATCCGGCAATTGGCCATAAACTGCATCATTTTCCGGCAGCAGTTCGAGCCAGTCCTTCGAGGGCGCCGGCGATTTTCTGAAAGTACTCCATCTCTGAAATGTTATGTCGGTGCGCCAAATATTCAGCACTGTTGTAAGCAATCCACACTTGTTCTTTTTCGTCCTGCCATACCAGCATCTTCTGGGGAAGATCAATAGCGAGCGTTCGCTTGATCTGCATGAGCGGCGTGCCGAGCTTGGGGTTTCCGAAGATCACCACCATGGTAGGCGGCAGGTCCATTTCTGCCTTTCCGGCATTGGCCGAATGGTCAATAGTAGTGAATAATGTCAGGCCCTTGTCCTTGATTGCTTTTTGGAGGGCTGCAACAGTCTCTTCCATGGCGAGGTTGCTTTTGAGCTTGACCAGGCCGGAGATTTTTTCGGATTCTGCTCCTGTTGTCTGCGTGGTGCAAATGAACAGGAAGAAAATAGCGGTAAACATCAATGAATATCGAAATAAAGCCACAGACGTTCTCCTTTTTGTTGATCGGGGCTCTTCAAAAAATGAGGAGGACACAATACTCTGAGCCGTCAACGGAATAGTTGGTGTGTAGATGGTCGCTCAATCTAAAAGATAGCCACTTGCGGATATTAGGAAAGGGTTTCAGCTGAAATTGAAAGAAGTGGCCGGTTTTCTTGCGGAAAAAATACATATGGCGGGAGATTTTCAAGAAGTACCGAGATAAACTTGAGGATATCGAGTTATCAGAGGTGCCCTCGTAACCCAGCGGAGCAGGGTTACGGGTCATTGGGGATTCTGTTTATAAGTTTTTTTCGGGATTACAGCCTTAACCCAGCTGAGCTGGATATGGAACCTTCAAAAAAAAATCTGATTACCCTGAAACTCAGCATTTTCTGGCCCAGGCCGGGACTGCTCTTTTCATCGGGACGCCATAAACCCGTCCATGGGGGCTTCGCTGCAGCCGTCCGGGCTGCAGAGACCCGTGAAAAGAGCAGTCCCGACCTTGAGCTGAGGATTAGGGGTAATCAAAAAAAAAAACAAGAAAACAATCTGTAAGATACTAAATATGCAGACTCATTTTATGTTCGCGCGGCGTCACGAAAGTCCGAAAATCCTCCCACTCGTCAATTTTCAAAGACATATACTGCGCATACAGGGACTCGCCCAGGAAATCTTTGAGAAATTGGCTCCTTTCAGCTTCAAGGAGAGCCTCATACATATTGGTCGGCAGAAAATTCTTGTCCCAGAGGCTGGAGGCCTTTTTGGTTACATAGGTGCTTTCGGCATCATGGGCGCCGCAGTCGATCTTTTCTCTGATTCCCTGAAGGCCCATGCCCAGAAGAGTGGCAAGCTGCAGATAGATATTTCCGGAAGGATCGGGCGAGCGGATTTCGATTCGGGTATCTTTCGGCCCCGTGGCGTAGGGCACCCTCACCATTGAACTGCGGTTTTTCAGTCCCCAACTCCGCACGATGGGAGCCTCTTTGCCGACAACATAGGCTTTATAGGAATTGAAGGTGGCAGCCATTATTATCGAGGTTTCCCTGGCATATTTTAAGATTCCGCCGATAAAATGGCGGGCGGTTGTGCTGAGTTTATGCTCTGCCTCATCGTCGTAAAAGAGGTGATTGCCATCAAGATCCTGGGCAGATACATGAAAATGAAGGGCATTGCGGTTAAATCCGTTAAACGGCTTGGGCATAAATGAGGCATACATTTTTTGCTCATAAGCGATCCTTTTGGTAATATAAGAGAAGAGGACCGTTCTGTCGGCAGTTTCGAGGGGGGCGAGACAGGAGAGATTAATTTCATGTTGCGAGGGGGTAACCTCGTGGTGCATTTTTTCAAAATTGATGCCGCATTTTTTCAGTACCGAAACGATTTCTTTGCGGACGACTTCTCCCTTGCCTTCGGGGTCGGCATGAAAATAACCGGCTTTATCGGTATGAATATCTTTGCCGAATTCATCATTGCTCAACAGAAAGAATTCATGTTCGGGGGCGGTTAAAAAACGGATTCCAAATTCTTCTTCGGCTTGGGCCACTGTTCTTTCCAGAAGATATCGGGGATCCAGCGCAGACCTTTTGCCGTATTCTTCACTTATTCCGCCTATCAAAAAACCGAGGTTCTCATGGGAGAATTCCACGGTCTTGAAGGTTTCGGCAAGAGGAATCAACAACTTATCGCTGTCATTGACTGTGCCGTATCCGGGTACCGAACTGCCGTCAAAACCAATTCCTCTCTGGAATAAAGATTCAGGGTTATCGCTGTTGACCTGGAGGGTAACAGGCCGTCCATTCAGATCCGTGGTAAAAATCTGAAGGGTATCTACTTTGCTGATACGGCTAGGCAAATCTTCCATGACTGAACTGATCTCCTTTGAATTTGCATTAAGGTAGTGTGACTCCGTCAGTCGGAGCCCTGTTGGATAAAGGGAGCAAACACGCATTTTATGTTCATTGCAAATATAATCACAGAGGGTGAACTTAGCTTGATCACGTTGTGCTTGCAATGATTTTACCGGCACTTTCTACACTGATGGACTCGTAAAAAGCTCGATCTACGTCGTTGTAGATCTGAAAAGGCGATTTGCCATACCACATGTACTGCCAAATCACCGTTTCGTTTAAGAAACTACGTCCAGCATATCGAGTTTTCTCGAAGTAGGAGTTTAAGCCTGTATGGTGCTTATCGCAGAGTACATCCAGGCAACTTCAATGGTTTTTTACAAGATTATCTACGCTGAACAGGCATAAAAATAGAGCAATACCGATTTTGCAAACTTATTTGCACAACCGGGATTTTTGGAAATCTTTGTTGACAAAATGACTCCATCAAGATAGGAATAAAGAGTCCTTACTAAACAAAAACTAAAAGGAGAAGAACATGAGAAAATCATTTTTGAAGAGACTACTATCAACGGCAACGGTCATTGCAATGCTGTTCGCAGGACTTGGCTTCAGCAGCGCTGCGGAGCTGAGGGTCGGCGTCGATACGGCCTTTGTGCCTTTTGAATTTAAAGGAAAAGATGGTAAGTACACCGGATTCGACGTTGAATTATGGGACGCAATCGCCAAGCGGATCGATGTAGATTACGAATTAGTACCTATGGATTTCAACGGGCTCATCCCCGGATTGACAACCGGTAACCTGGATGTTGTTCTGGCTGCCATTTTCATTACCTCTGAAAGAGAAAAAGCAATTGATTTCTCCCATCCTTACTTCAGAGCCGGTCTCAAGGTAATGGTCCCGATCGACAATACCGATATCAATGGCCCTGCCGATCTGAAAGGAAAGGTGGTTGCAGTGAAAACCGGTACAGCCACGGTTCCCTATGCCGAAACTCTTGGTGTGGAGAAACTGACGAAATTCCCCAATATAGATCAGGCGTATCTCGAAGTAGCTACCGGCGGCGCCGATGCAGCCATGCATGATACCCCCAATGTTCTCTATTATGTCAAGACGGCCGGAGAAGGCAGGGTTAAAGCTGTCGGAGCGGATGTCAAGGCAGCCTATTACGGCATCGGTCTTCAGCAGGGCAGCCCCCTGCGCGACCAAGTGAATATAGCACTTCTTGAAATGCAGGAAGACGGTGAGTACGACCAGCTCTACAAAAAGTGGTTCGGAACTCTTCCTGAATAATCCCTGATTATTCAGCAAAAATTCACTTGAGGGGGACCAGGCTCCTAGAGGTTCCCCTTGTCTTATTTTAACTATGATTAGCGTAAAACAACATTATGAGCTTTGAATTTCAATACATAGTGGATGCTATTCCCTCACTGCTCGAAGGCGCCAAGTTAACGTGGTATATCACGATAATTGGTATATTCGGGGGGTTGGCCCTGGGGACGGTCGCCGGTGTCATGCGGCTTGCCGGTACCAAGGAGATAGGCGGAGAGAGCTACGGCTTTTTTCACATAGCCGGCAAAATCGGCCAGAAAATCGCGGCAGGATATGTCGAGTTGATCCGGGGAACGCCTATTATCGTGCAGGCTATGTTCATTTATTTCGCGCTGCCGATGCTGATAGAGGTGGTTACCGGTATACGGGGGATTCGTTTTGATGCCCTGACCGCGGCGATCATCACCATTATCATCAATGCTGGTGCCTATATTGCCGAAATTGTCCGGGGTGCGGTGCTGTCGGTCAACAAAGGATTGGTCGAAGCCGGTATGTCCATGGGAATATCCAGACTGCAGCTGCTGACAAGCATTATCGGTCCGATAGCATTCAAGCGTGCCATTCCGCCCCTGGGTAATCAATTCATCATCAGCCTGAAAGACACCTCTTTATTCATCGTCATCGGTGTAGGGGAGTTGACGCGACAAGGTCAGGAAATTATGGCAAGTAATTTCAGAGCACTTGAGATCTGGTCGGCAGTGGCGATCTGTTATCTGATTATGACTTCAGCCCTTGCAATTTTCATGAAATATCTCGAGAGAAGGATCAAAATAGTATGACGAACAATGTGATAGAATTCAGAAAGGTCTGCAAGAGCTTTGGTGATGTCGAGGTGCTGCATGACATTGATCTGACCATAGAGGAAAAAGAGGTCGTGGTCATTGTCGGGCCCTCCGGTTCGGGCAAATCAACCCTGTTGCGATGCATTAACGGCCTGGAGATCGTTACCTCCGGCGATCTGACCGTTAACGGCATACACCTGCCCGCTCAGAAACATTTGATCCGCGAAATCCGCAAAGAGGTGGGAATGGTTTTTCAGCTGTTTTACCTCTTCCCCCATATGACTGTCCTGGAAAATGTTGCCTTCGGCCCCAGGAAGGTTCGCGGAGTCTCGCAAAAGGAAGCCAACGACGTAGCACATGATCTTCTCGAAAAGGTAGGATTAGGTGAAAAAGGCAGCTTTTACCCGTCCGAACTTTCCGGAGGACAGCAGCAGCGGGTGGCCATAGCCAGAGCAATGGCAATGCGGCCCAGAATCATGCTTTTTGACGAGCCCACCTCGGCGCTCGATCCTGAATTGCGAGAAGAGGTTCTCAACGTCATGACTGCCGTAGCCATGGAGGGCTTTACTATGGTTGTGGTCACCCATGAGATGAGCTTTGCCAGCAAGGCGGGGTCGCGCCTTATTTTTATGGACGAAGGCAGGGTCGCCGAAGACGGTAACCCCACGGCACTGCTACAGGATCCTCCCTCGGAAAGACTGAAGAACTTTCTTCAGCATGTCGGCTATTAGAGCCTTACTCCTGAAAAACTGTCATAATATAGAAGAAACGAAAATGTATTTAATCCGTGAATCTGACTCTACAGCCAAGGCACTTATCCAGCT
The DNA here is from genome assembly GCA_016278675.1 of Desulfobulbaceae bacterium. Taxonomy (GTDB): domain Bacteria; phylum Desulfobacterota; class Desulfobulbia; order Desulfobulbales; family Desulfocapsaceae; genus Desulfopila_A. The sequence continues at coordinate 22,378 of JADQBJ010000036.1, forward strand.
CAGCTGGGATAGTGCCTTACTCCTGAAAAACTGCCATAATAAAGAAGAAACGAAAAATGTATTTAAATCCGTGAATCTGACTCTATAGCCAAGGCACTTATCCAGCTCAGCTGGGATAGTGCCTTACTCCTGAAAAACTGCCATAATAAAGAAGAAACGAAAAATGTATTTAAATCCGTGAATCTGACTCTATAGCCAAGGCACTTATCCAGCTCAGCTGGGATATACCTTACTCCTGAAAAGCTGCCACTCTGTTCAGTACCCCCTTGAGGGGTGTAATAAAGAAGAAACGAAAGGTATATTTAAATCCGTGAATCTGACTCTATAGCCAAGGCACTTATCCAGCTCAGCTGGGATAGTGCCTTACTCCTGAAAAGCTGCCATAATATAGAAGAAACGAAAATGTATTTAATCCGTGAAGTCTGCCTCCTTCCCGGTAGAGCCGGCAGGATTTTTTCACTTTTCCATCATGGTTGATATCAATTGAATAATACTGCTATTCCACCAGACAGCCTGGAAGAATTATCTGATCTGTATGTCAAAATCTACAATGGCAAGCATTCCATTCGCTTGACCAAACGTAATCTTACCGTCTTGAAAAGCATGCTGGATGCCCCCAGCGAAACTGCAGCCAAATCGATTTCCGAGATTGCCCGGGAGAGTGGTGTCCATATTTCTTCCATAACCCGTCTTTCTCAAAAGTTGGGGTTTCAGGGATTCCAGGGACTGAAAACCCTTTTTCGCACAAATCTCAAGAAACAGCGCGGTTTTTATAGTGAACAGGTCAAACGCTTCCTGCAACGGGAGCGGGACAATTCCGGAGATGATATAACGATTTTCGAACAGGTTATCCAGGATGAGTGGAGCAACGTGATGGTAACCCATGATGCTTTTGATGAAGAAAAATTTACGAAAATCATCGGTCTCATCACAAGGGCGGACCATATCCTTGTTCTCGGTCTGCGAGGCAGCTACCCTGCAGCTTATTTTCTAAGCTTTTATATGCAGATGATTCGTGACGGAGTCACACTTGCAGGCAAACCGGGGCATACGATCGGAGAGGATCTGGCTCAGCTTAAGCCGGGTGGACTAGTGATTGCCATAGGCATTTCCCCCTACACCAGAGAAACCGTCAACGCCTGCCGGTTTTGTGCACAGCAGGGAATCAATCTGGTTGCCGTCACCGACAGTTTTTCATCACCGCTGGCGACAGAAACGGAAAACCTACTGGTTTCGGCCATTCACGGAACCTATTTTTTCAGTCCCATAGCTGCCGTGATAATCTGCATTGAAGCGCTGCTTTCCCAGCTTGTGGCTCAGCTGGGCGATGAAGCCATAACCCGGCTCAATCATGCCGAGAGAATTTTAGAAAAATTGGATATTGAAACTTGATTCCAAGTGCAGTATCCACATAGTGTAAAGCAAGTTCAGTCAAGGTAAATAATCTCGTAAAAAGTCATCGAAGTTGCCGAGATGGATTCTGCGATAAGCACCCGCACGGCCATAAACTCCGACTTCGAGGAGCTCGATGTGCTGCAACGATGGAGATCGAGCTTTTAACCAGTCCATCAATGTAAAAAGATTAAAACAGGGTAGATAGTTATGGAAAAGTGGCAGGAACAGTTACAGCAGTCTGTAAATACACTTGATCGGCTCAAGGAATTTATAAACGTCACTGCGGAGGAGGAGCAGGCGATTACAACGCTCGACACCAAATGGGGGACATCGCCCTATTTTGCCTCCCTCATGGATAAGGATGATCCGCAATGTCCAATCCGTCGTCAGGTGCTGCCAAGTCTGCAGGAAACTGTCAACGAATACGGCATCGAGGACTATCTGCTCTGGAAGGAAAATCGGGAAACCGAAGAAGTGCGCCCTGACAGTATCGCCCGGCAGTATCAGGACCGCGTCGCTTTCACGGTCACCGATGTCTGTGTCAATTACTGTCGCCACTGTTTTCGCAAAGAGCTGGTAGTTGATCGTGATCTCAAGCTGCGTATGGATGTCGACGAAGGACTTGCCTGGATCTCGGAACACACCGAAGTTCGCGATGTCCTGATCACCGGAGGCGATCCCCTGATTTTATCGGATGACCGGATTGAATATCTGGTTCGTAAACTTCGGGAAATTCCGCACCTCGAGATGATTCGTTTTGGTTCGAGAGTCCCGATTGTTCTGCCGCATCGTATCACCGACGGACTGATGAAAGTGCTTTCCGGTTATCATAAGGTGCCGATCTGGCTCAATACCCAGTGCAATCATCCCAAAGAGATAACCGAAATGACTGCAGAGGCTGTCTATAAGCTGCAGACATGCGGCATCAGCGTCGGCAATCAGGCGGTCCTGCTCAAAGGGATAAACGACGATGTCGAGACATTCAGGAAACTGCATCAGAAACTGTTGTCGGTTCGGATCCGTCCCTATTATCTCTTCTACTGCGAACCCGCTCCTGGAATCGATCATTTCAGGACTCCTGTGGAAAAGGGAGCGGAGCTCATTCGTGATGCCATTCGCGGCCATACTACCGGCATGGCGCAGCCGATGTATGTCATTGCCACTAACATCGGCAAAATTCCACTGATGCCCGATTACTACATCGAGGGCAAGGACGAGAAAGAATATACCCTTAAAAATTACCGTGGAATTACAACGAAGTGGCCGAATATTCCTGAAGACAGTTGATCCTGCCCCTTCCGCTGCAAAGCCGAAGATAGGGTTTTTCCGAAATCGAAGTTTGTGCCCGTAAGAGTGCTTTTTACGAGTCCACAAATGATGATAAACTCGTAAAAACTTGAATTTTCGGATGGCTAAGTAAAAAACTTCATCTGCTAGGCGCGCAAAATTTCTATTATTTCGGCGTACTAGGGTACGTCGTAATGATAGAAATTTTGTAGCAACGACGCAGATGGAGAGTTTTTACGACGCCATCAAATGATGGACTTACCGAAAAGGGATGTCAGCAGCGAGACGGCGACCTGCGCCGTCCTGTTCTTGACATCGAGGATGGGGTTTACTTCCATGACATCGACTGAACGCAGCTTTCCGGAATCACAGAGGGTTTCCATGATGAGCTGGGCCTCGCGGTAGGTCAGGCCTCCATGGGAAGGGGTGCCAACCCCGGGGGCTTCCAGAGGATCAATGGCGTCCATGTCCAGGCTGAGATGGATCCCCGGGAGTCCGGCGAGTCCGGCTAGCGCTTTGCGCAGGACCGCATGCATGCCCAACTCGTCGACATCACGCATGGTATAGACAGTGCAGCCGGACTGTGCCAGCAGTTTTTTCTCTTCGTGATCGAGATCCCGAACCCCGATCATGACCACGTTTTCCGGGGCGAGTTTCGTACCCGGTCTGCCCACATCGACAAGTTCCTTTGATCCCCGGCCCAGAAGAATGGCCAGGGACATGCCGTGGATGTTTTCACTGGCCGATGTTTCCGGGGTATTGAAATCACCATGGGCATCGACCCAGATAAGGCCGCAGGGACTCTGATCGGTGACGCCGCCGATGGTTCCGATGGAGGCGGAATGATCGCCGCCTAAAAAGATCGGGATTTCTCCGTTGGCAATGGCGTCGGCGCCAAGTTTATAGGCCTGTTCACAGGCTCGGCAAATGGGGATGAGCCTCTCCTCGTAGCGTGTGCTGGAGAGGGTATAATGACCGGGAACGTCGATATTGCCGTGATCGATGGTATGATAACCCAGGTTGCGGAGCTTCGGGGCCAGACCGGCGTATCGTATGGCCACCGGCCCCATGTCGACTCCTCTTTGCTGCTGTCCCAAATCCATGGGGATGCCGATTATGCTGACGATCTGTTTCATAATCAGTCTTTTTTCCGCATATAATTCCAGAGATTGACAATGAAGTCCTGAACGTTTGTCAGAATGGCCTGGGCCTGAGCCGAGCCGCGGTTGGCCAGTTTGTCGGCGGAGAATTCGGACATGTCCACCACATAAAAATAGACCGGACGAATTTCACCGTCGGGCATGACCCGGTAGCTCGGCGTCATGTTGCCGAAGGCGATGGAGTGCAGTTGCGTGGCCATGGTGATCACCGTGGTCGCCTTTCTGGCATGTTGCCGCATCTTATCCTGTGACTCATAAACATTGCCGATGGTTTCGGGAAGAGGGCCGTCATCGCGGATCGATCCGGCAAGGATGTAAGGTACATCGTGGTCTTCGCAGGCCTTGATGATGCCATCCTTGATGCCCAGCACTTTTATGCTCTCCCGTATCGAGCCGGCCCTTCTCACCTCATTGAGAATGTCCAGGTGGTTGTAGTGTCCCATGGACTGGAGTTCCTGACTATAGATATTCTGGCCCAGTCCGGTGCCGAAATGGGCGGCTTCGATATCATGGGTAGCCAGGGCATTGCCTGCCATCAGCGCATGGCAGAATCCGCTGGCGATCAGTCCCTGCATAGCCTCCCGGCTGTCCTTGTCAAAGGCGACGGCCGGGCCTAAAACCCAGACGATATGACCATGATCGCGGTCATGCTTGAGAATCTTGTAGAGTTCGTCATAGGAGCGGGAAAAGGGGGTCTCCCGGGTGCCGCGGGAGCGAAAGGTGAATTTGTCCGTACTCGCCGCAATTCTCTCAAAGCAATGGGAATGCACGAATATCCCCTCTTCTCCGTTTTCCGTTCTGCCGACCACAACCATATCGCCTTTCTTCAGGTTCCTGGCCTCGATCACCTGGAGCTTGCCCTGGTCTGCAACCAGAACGGCATCCATTCTGCTCTCCGGTGCCAGAACCCAGCCATATCCCTGCAGTTTGGCGTATTCCGGATAATTGGAAGTGGCATGGTAATTTCTGGGAGCAATGCCGTCGGCCGTCACTGCTTCCAGGGCGGCAAATGGGCCGTTTTTTAGCTCCGGCGTGTCAAAGTCGGGGGGAGTGAAGGTCAGACTGAGGGCCATCGGTTTCTCCAATTTGATATGTACTGTTTGATTGTGGCGGAGCGGCAATCATTGCACCACCCACCGCTAACCCAGCTGAGCTGGAGTATCCCTTGAGGGGTATAAATGGTTTGGCTATAGAGGCTTGTCATTACCAGGAATATCTTTATTATAGATCAATCTTGGCAAAACTCAATTGTTTTCAATAATTGCATACATAAGTATGGGCAGAGACCGGAAATGACCAGGTTGAAATAGTCTTGACCTGTTTTACCTGCTCAAATATAGTACTATCTGCGCTCACCTTCCTCTATATTGAGTTGTTGAATGAATCCATCCGCATATTTTACCACCGGCTTTGCCATTAAAACCCTTACCAGCCTGTCCAAGGCTGATGTTGATATTCACGGTGAGGAAAATATCCCCGGCGGACCCACCATTTTTGTGATCAATCACTTTACCAGAATCGAAACGCTGCTGATTCCCTATTATATTTACAATCTTACCGCCACCCCGGTTTTTTCGCTGGCCGATGAATCTTTGTTCAGGGGAAGTTTGAAGAAGCTGCTGGATATGATCGGCGTGATTTCCACCCGGGATCCGAATCGCGACAAGATCATCTTAAAGGGCCTGCTCACTGGCTCCGAAAACTGGATTATCTTTCCCGAAGGCAGGATGGTGAAGACCAAGAAGATTATTGGTGGAGGAAAATTCCTGATCCGCCATGACGGAGGCAGCCATAAACCGCATACGGGTGCAGCATCTCTGGCGCTGCGTGCGGAATTTCTGCGCCATCATCTTCTTGCCAGGGAAAAGGAGGAGCCGGCCAATGTTCAGGCCTTCCTCGATGCTTTCGCAATCGCATCGCTTGATGATATCCGCGGCAAAGCCACCACCATTGTTCCGGTTAATCTTACCTATTATCCAATCAGAGCAAGAGAAAACATCGCTTCTCAGTTTGCCGCCAGGGTGATGAAGGAAGTGCCGGAGAGAATGCTCGAAGAACTCATGACCGAAGGCACCATGCTGCTCTCGGGAGTGGATCTCGATATTCACTTCGGCAAACCGATCGGGCTGGAAGATTTTCTCACTTCACGGATTGTAGGCAGGGAATTACAGCATCCCTTCGGCCAATATCCTCATTTTTCGGAAAGACTGTCCCGCTATATGCGCAGCCTGTCGGAGGACATGATGCAGAGGTATATGAAGGCTATCTATGACATGACCTCCGTCAACCATGAGCATCTGTTTGCTTCATTTCTGCAGCGCTATCCCTTCTCCACGATGAAGGAAATGGATCTGCGCAGAAGAGTTTACCTGGCGGCCAGGAAAATAAGCGATAAAAACGCCATCGGGTACAATCTCCACAGGTCGCTGCAGGAGGAGCAGGTACATCTTCTCACCGATGACAGGTTTAAAAAGGTAGAGAATTTTATCGAACTGGCCCTGGAAAAAAACGTTGTCGAAAAAAAGAACGACTATCTTGTCAAGTTGAAGAGAAAGCTGCCGGAGCTCCTGCTGTTTCACCGGGGCAGAATTGATAATCCCATTGAGGTCATGGCTAATGAGGTTGAGCCCTTGAGGGAATTGCAGCGCCTGGTGCGATTGGTGGCCTGGCAACCTGGATTTCTGGTGAGAAGGAAAGTGCTTGACATACTGGTGCAGGAGGGAAACCAAAGCTATCTGCAGGATTGCAAGCGATGCGGCGTTCCAACCTCGAAATCCGGAAGCCCTTTTTTGCTGCGCGGTTCCACCGGTAAAATAGGAGTGGTACTGGTACACAGCTATCTGTCGGTACCGGAGGAAGTGATGGAACTCGCCCGCTATCTAAATCGGCAGGGATTATGGGTGTACGCACCCCGCCTTGCCGGACACGGGACAACACCCGAGGATCTGGCGCAGAAAACCTATTCCGACTGGCAGCTTTCCGTGGAAAAAGGCTATGCTGTTATCAGCAGCATCTGTGAGCATGTGGTTCTGGGCGGCGTTTCGGTGGGTGGCTGCCTTGTTCTGGAACTGGCCTCGAGGCTGAAGAAACTGGCGGGGGTTGTTGCCGTCTGTCCGCCGCTGCACCTCAAAGACTACTCGTCCAGCTTCATGCCGGGCAATGATGTCTGGACGCGGATACTTGCAAAAATAAAAAAGGATGATCTGGATATCGATTATTTCCAGTTTAATTCGGAAAATATACATGTCAACTATGATAAGAATCCGATATTAGGCGTGAAAAATGTCGGGGCTTTTCTCGAAAAGCTGAAAACGGTGCCTGCAAAGGTACATCATCCGAGTCTGATTCTTCATGCAGACAGGAATCCGATTGTGGGCAGCGAGGGGTCACGACAGATATATGATGAGCTCGGCACCGAAGAGAAGGAATATATTCTACTGAATTACAAGAATCACATCATCATCCGTGGCGAAGATTCCGGGAGAGTACATGCAATTATCGGCGATTTTATCCGTAATCTTGTCGATTAAAACCAATCTCCGGGGGATGTCCAGCTCAGCTGGGTTAGACGTTACAGACTATACGGGAGCAGCGATATAAAATGATTGATAAATCAGAGGAAAAATTGCCGGCGAAGAGAAATGATATCTTTCTGGCCCATTGCGCCATTTCCCCGATCTATGCGGGAGCAGCTGCAGCCATGAAGGAATTTGTGGATACTATGGCGAATGGCGGCATCAAGGCTTTGCCTCAATACTTCGGGGTCATCCCCGAGTTCCATGGAAATGTTGGTAAATTCCTGCGCACTTCCGCGGATAACATCTCCTATGTCCACAACACCGCAGAAGGATTATGCATGATTGCAAACGGCTATCCGTTTTCGCCGGGAGACGAGGTAATCAGCTATGTTCATGAGTATCCCAGCAATCATTACCCCTGGGCCTTGCAGAAAAAACGCGGAGTAAAGCTGATACTCCTCGGCGACACCGATCCCGTCGGAGGCTATGACGATATCGCGAGGCCGAGGGGATGGTCAATGGAAGAGCTGGAAGAGCGGATTACCCCGAGGACTCGGATTATAGCCCTGAGTCACGTCCAGTTTACCAGCGGCTTTGCCGCCGATCTTAGCTCCCTTGGCGCCTTGTGCAGGGAGAAAAATATAGACCTGATTGTCGATTGTGCTCAAAGTTTAGGGGTCTTACCGGTCTTTCCCGAGGAGTTCCAGGCATCCGCTGTAATCGCCTCAGGCTGGAAATGGCTGATGGGGCCGAAAGGATCGGCAATGCTCTATACAACGCCTGAATTGAGAGGAAAACTTCAGGAAACCATGGCCGGACCGGGATTGATGCGCCAGGGGCTTGATTATCTTGATCATAGCTGGGCTCCCCACGGAGATGGCAGGATGTTTGAATATTCAACGCTTCCCTGGGATCATATAGCGGCAATGAATGTTCTTTTCAGGGAGATCTTTCTCAAATATGACATAAAAGAGATACGTGAAGAGGTCTTTCGTCTGCAGGATGTGCTTCTGGATCATCTGGATCCGGACAGCCTGCGCTTTCTCCGGTTTAATAAAGAAAACCGCTCGGGAATACTTGCTGCGGAATCGGCCGCTAACCCTGCGGAAACGGTGAAGGCACTGGCGGAGGTCGGAGTTATAATCTCTGCACCTGTCGGTTATCTGCGCTTTGCCCCTCATTTCTATAATGATGATGCGCAGATCATTGCTGCCGCTCAAAAAGTTAATGAAATTCTAAGGCGATAGCGGCTAGGTTTTTCCATCCCGTGGCTTCGATGTTGAAATTCGCTGGGAAAGGTTGTACAAAGTGAGGATCCACCTAAGCAGTGTGTTAGCAGCTGTGTATTCTGACATGAGACATTTATCACGATTATTTTAAACATGAAGTAACCATGGGGGAAGAAATGGTAAAAAAAGGAGTGATGCTGCTTGTTCTATTGATTCTTCCGGCACTTGTTTCCGCCGGGGAAAAGAATCCGTGGGATGTAAAGCTGCCTTTCAAAGAGGCAACCATTGAGTATTCTCTGAGTGGAATGCAGGAAGGAACGGAGAGTCTCTACATTAAAAACTCAGGTAAGGAAACTGCAAAATATCACAGCTCAGTGATGAGTATGATGGGTATGAAGCAAGAGACAAAAACCGCTGAATTTGTCGATCCGGAGTGGATTTATACCTATGATCTTGTGGAGGGCACCGGAGTGAAGGCGGCGAATCCACAGAAGTATATGATCGAGGAATACAACAAGCTCAGCAAGAAAGAAAAGGAGCAGGTTCTCAAAAACAGCGAGAAGATGAGTGCCGGACCAATGCTCGGTGGGATTTCCGTAGATGTCGAGAAAAATGCTGAAACAATCCTTGGCTATCCCTGTGACAGGGTCAGCGTTATGGGAGCAACGGTATATTCCATCCATGAAACCGGGCTGCCCCTGAAGACGGAATCGAATATGATGGGCATGAAAATGCTGGCCGAAGCCACAAAAGTGGATGAAGGTTCGGCACCCGGGAAATATTTCGAACATCCTGAAGGCATCACTGCAGTTCTTGACCCCGAAGCCGATGCCATGTCCAGGACTATGGCCAGGGAGACCATTGCCATGCTGAAAGATCCGGAAGCGGCCGAGAAAATGCAGGGCCAGCCGATGCCGTCTAACCCTCAGCAGCCGCAGTTGACTCCTGAAGAGCAGCAGGAAATGGAACAGGCTATGGAAGCAATGAAAAATATCTTTGGAAATTGACCGGCAGAGAATTACCAATCCGCATCTGAAAACAATCCAGCCGAGCTGGACTTTAGTAATTATGCCGGCCTTCCAATTATCCTTTGACAACCGTGATGACAGGTGAAACAATCAGGAAAGAAAAGAGTCAAAAAACTGTTGACAGTATCGGGAGGGTTGGCTATATTCCCCGCTTGCTACGCTGCCCCGGTGCACTGATTTCTACAGCACATCGGTACTCAACCGGAAGAAACAGCAGGCACATTTTGAGTAAACATAATCCTCGGTAGCTCAGTCGGTAGAGCAGGTGGCTGTTAACCACCTTGTCGGCGGTTCGAATCCGTCCCGGGGAGCCAAATATAGATACAAAACCTCGTGGGGCATTCCCACGAGGTTTTGTCGTTTTCGGATGTTTCTTCCGGATGCTCCTTCCTCAAGGCTGCGAGGCAAATGCCGGAGCATCTTATCAGTGATTATGCTCTGTCGCTTCCTGAGTGGAATGATTTTCGCTACCGTATCCTTCCCCGTTTTTCGCATCTATTTTCTCAACCTGTTGCCTATATTCTTCAGGAGAGATCTGGGGAATTTCCAGGGCCAGAGCCACGACTCCATATAACTCGGAATCGCTATGAGTCCGGCTGAATGCCGGCATTCCGGTCATCTTGATGCCATGATTGACGATCCAGTAGATCTCGGAGGGGCTGCGCTCCTCCTGAATGTGCCCGGAAATCATGTCGGGGGGCGCCGGATAGAGGTCCTCGGCAAATTCCTCAGCCTGGTAGCCCGGGGCTCCGTGGCAGAGCCGACACATTCCGTGGTAATGCGAAAAGGCGGCTGACCTGATCCTGGCGTCGCCGAGGTCCGGTACCCGGATGTCTTCACTGCGTTTGGCAATGGAGCGGTCACGCAGCATTTCGATATAAGATGATATTACTCCGGTGTGGGGTTTTGTGGCGGCAATATTGTAAACACCCGTCCAGGCGAACACAAGCGCCGCCGCCGCTAAAAGAATTACGGTGAAGATAAGGGAAAATATGAATTTCATAGTTCATCTCCATTCTTTTTTAACAATTCTGGAGGAATCATGTGACGCTTCAGGATTGTTAGATTAAAAATTTCTGAGAGCGCGGGTAGCACGAAACTCAACCACAACATGCCGGATCGCTGATCGGCCGGTTGTGACCACAGGATAATTGCCGGGGATGGGCGATTTTTGGGAAAATTACCAGATCACAATTCTTGTACAAAAAATTGTATGCGAAGAGACAGCGATTTACAAATTTGATTTGAAAAAAAAGTCCGACCCTCCGCTCATCGGAGGGTTTTTCTGTAATGGGAATGGTGGATTTTTATGTCAACTCATATTTGTCGGCATAGCCACGGGGCGTAACCATCTTTCCTTCCCAGATATAGGTCTGTGAGTTGCCGATAATGACAGTGGACTGCATGCCGATATCGGCATCCTGCAGCTTCTCAAGAGTGGTAATGGTGATTTCTTCATTTTCTCTGGTGGCTGCAGTGACAATGCCCACGGGAGTTGCAGGATCGCGGTGGTCCAGGAAAATCCGGGCGGCCCTGACGATCTGCTCCGTTCTCTTCTTTGATTTGGGGTTGTATATCGCCACGACAAAATCAGCCGCCGCCGCTGCTATCAGCCGTTTTTCAATAACCGGCCAGGGCGTGAGCAGGTCGGAAAGACTGATGGCGGCAAAGTCATGCATCAGCGGAGCACCGAGCCTGGCCGCACAGCCGTTTACCGCGGCGATTCCGGGGATCACCTCGATTATACAGCTGCTGCCGGCATCTTTTGCCATTTCGAAAACCAGTCCAGCCATGGCATAGATTCCCGGATCACCGCCGGAAACCAGAGCCACTTTTTTACCGGAGGAGGCCAGCTCCAGCGATTTTCTGCAGCGGTCCACTTCCTTCATCATCTCCGAGGCCACAACTTCCTTACCCACGAGATATTCCTTAATCAACTCCAGATAGGTGCGGTAGCCGACGATGATCTCCGATTCATGAAGAGCAGCGGAGGCTGCGGGAGTCAGGTGTTCAAGTGATCCAGGGCCTGTGCCGACAACATAAAGTCTGCCCTGGCCACTGCCATTGTGATGTTCCGCCATTTTCGTTTCCTGCTGAGTAGAGTAGTGGTATCTGCGCTCAAAAGCGAGGCGGGCTCGGCAACGCCGATGGCGCCGACTGCCTTGAGTGCGGCATCTGATCTGGTTACGTTGGTTATGGTGTTGATGGTGTCCCGATCGAAAAAATCGATGGACCAGCCGTTATTGCGGGCAAAAAGAAGCATACCCTCTTCGTCATTTTTAACATCGATGGTCGCCAGATTACGCACCGAAAGGGTGGAGAAGCCAAGATCTTCGAAAAGCTCGGCCATGGCCTCTTCGAATTCCTGGACCGGTGTATTGCGATTGCAGCCGACTCCGACAACGAGATTGTGAGGATGGAGGCTGAGAGTGCCGTGCGGAGGCAACCGATGGCTGATCAGCAGATCCGCTTCGCTGATGGCATTTACCCGGCAAAGCCCCGGCGGCAGCTGAGCAACATCGACATCGCAGAAAACTCTCAATGAACCGGTATTGACCAGAAGGCTGCAGGCCGCGGTAAAAACACCGCTATCTGTGGCATGAAGGTTTTGTTCGGCCGCCCAAAGATCAAGAGGCACAAGTCCCAGAGTATCCGAGGCGGTGGTGATCACCGCGGCACCGCCCGTTATTCCGGCAATTCTGCGGGCCAGGGTGTTGCCGCCGCCCAAATGCCCGGAGAGAAGGCTGATCACATGGTCTCCCTTTTCATCAAGCACAATGACTGCCGGATCGCTATGCTTATCCTGCAGCAGTCCGGCAATGGAACGTACGGCAATACCTGTTGCCATAATACAGACAAAGGCATCATAGACCTGCCAGTTTGTCCTTAGGGCTGCCCCTACACCATGATCGCTATAAAGCACCCGGCAGTCCGGCAAATCATCGGCAATCGCGCCGGCGAGTTTTTTGCCGCCCTTGGTAAGTGCCAGCACCGCGATCTTCATTACTCGCTGCCCCTGCGGTATTCGTGCGTGAAGGTCTTGTCATAGAGTTTCGACAGACTCGGCGGCGGCGCCTGGGCCAGGACCTCGCCCACGGCAATGATCGCGGTCTTGCGAATTCCGGCCCCCTTGACCTTGGCGCCGATGTCCGCCAGGGTACCGCGAATCTGACGCTCTTCCGGCCAGCTGACCTTTTCGACCACGGCAACGGGAGTGCTTCTGCTGTAGCCCCCGGCGAGAAGGTCCTCCACTACTTCATCAATCATGGAAATGCTCAAAAGGATCAACATGGTGGCCTGATGGGAGGCCAGCAAGGGCAGGGCTTCCTGCTCCGGTACAGGTGTCCGCCCGGCCCTTCGGGTGATGATCACCGTCTGGGAGATATCCGGCAGGGTGAGTTCGGTGGAAAGTGCAGCGGCAGTGGCAGTAGCCGAGCTGACCCCGGGAATGACCTTGAAGGGAATATCCTCCTGCTCAAGTGCGGCCAGCTGTTCGTTAATGGCTCCGTATATGGCGGGATCGCCGGTATGAAGACGCACCACCTTTTTACTTTTACGCCAGCTGTCGATAAGAAGAGCCAGTACCTCGTCCAGGTTCAGGCCAGCGGAATTGTGTATTTCCGCAGACAAACCTTGAAGCAGCGCCGGGGGCACCAGGCTGCCGGTGTAGACGATCACGTCGGCCTCCCTGAGCAGACGTTGTCCCTTGACGGTGATCAGTTCGGGATCGCCGGGGCCTGCGCCGACAAAGTGGATTGGATTGGTCATGCTTTCCTCACGATCATGGTTGAAAAATAGTGGATTTCCTCGCGAGCAGCCTGCTGCAGGTCACGCCGGATGCGCTGCTCCTGCAGGCTGGTTCTTTCCACCAGCACCGCCTTGTCAAGGAGATTGAGTTGTTCAAGGAGGCCCACCAGCCGGGGCATTACCCGATGCACCTTCATTAACACGACGCAATCGAAATCTTCAAGGATCTCCTTGAGCTTGTCGTCCTCGAAGGTTGCAGGAATCACCACCATGCGCTCATTGCCAAGACAGAGCGGGATCGCTGCCGCTGCAGAGGTTGCGCCGATTGCCGAGACGCCGGGGATGATTTCCACCTCCATATCCTTTACCGTTTCCATCAGGGTCTCGAAGATATAGAATCCGGTACTGTAGATGGCGGGATCCCCCAGGGTCGGGAAGGCGACATCCCGGCCATTTTCAAGATGATCGGCGATAATTGCCGCCGCCTCCAGCCAGGCCCGCTCCACCTCGGGATGGGCCGGTTGACCGGCATGCACTTTTCTCATGGGAAAATGGTGGGTCAGAATTTCTTTCTGTTCCCCGTTGATCAACCCGGAGGCGATGCTCAGCGCTGTACTGTTGCCGTTTTTATGGGCAGCCGGAGCAAGCCACACCGGACTCTTCTTCAATATACGTACTGCCTTGAGGGTCATCAGTTCCGGATCGCCCGGGCCAACCCCTACAACATAAAACCTTCCCTTCATTTTCGTCCCACCATTATGGTTATAGGATTAAAACCCAGAGGGCCGTCCGGCCCTGTTCTCGTTACCTCAATCGTGCTTGCTGTTACCGTCATTCCCTGCGCCTCCATCAGTATCGGAGCCTCTCCGGTGGTTCTTGCCGTCACGCCATTGACTACCAGCCTGCCGCCTTTGTGGAGTCTGGAGACGGACTCTCTGATAATGCTCTCCAGCTCACCGCCGCTGCCGCCGACAAATACAGCATCGGGATCAGGCAGAACACCAATCACATCTGCTGCGCTGCCGGCAACCGGAATGATGTTGAACAGGCTGAACCTGCGGATATTCTCCTTAATGTTTTCCAGCTCTGCACCATTGCGCTCCACGGTGTAGACCTCAAGCTCCCGATGCATGGCGGCGGCCTCCATGGAGATCGAGCCGCTGCCGCCGCCGATATCCCAGAATACACCGCGGCGCGGCAGCCGCAGGCGGTGCAGGGTGGCGGCGCGTACTTCATCCTTGGTGATCAGACCCCGGCTGTGAGCGATTTCGTCCTCACACAAACCGAAAACAGGCCTCTCCGGGATTTCAGGGAGCAGGACACAGAGCACATTGAGATCCCCGCAGCGCATCCCGGCGATATCATCGAGTGAGCCGCTGCTGATCTTTTCCTGCGCACTGCCCAGATTCTCGGCAATATACAGGCGGCAGCTTTTCCTGATATTCTCTTCACCGATGAGGTGCAGATATTCCAGTATCGAGGCGGCGATGCGATCGGGGCTGTACCTGCGGTCGGTAAAGACAAAGGTTTTTCTTCGGGCCAGCAGCAGACCCGGAACATGTTGGGCCGTGCGGCCGTGGAGACTGACCATGGCGGCATCATGCCAACCCATGCCGAATCGTGCAAAAGCCTGTTGCAGCGAAGAGAGGGCGGGAAAAACCCGGACCCGCTCTCTGCCGAACCGCTCGATGATCCTGCTGCCGATTCCGTAAAAAAGCGGATCACCGCTGGCCAGAACGGCGATATTCCCCGATGGGATCACCTCTGCAATTTTTGTAAAAGCCTGATCAAGAGGGGTTATTGGCTGCACCTCCGCCGGGCTGTCCCCAACAAAAGCGGCAAGCCGAGAGGAGGCGAGGATAAGGCTGCAGCGTCGCAGCAATTCCTTGTGCCGGGCGGGCAGCTCAGAACCATCGATTCCTATGACATAGATCTCAGACATGCTCCACCACCTGTGCCCGGGCATCGACAAGATAGACCTTCACCTTTTTGCCGGAGATCTTCTCTCCGTAGCGCCGGGCTTTTCTGCAAATTTCCCGGACAACGTCACGGCATCCGGCAGCCTCAAGGTGGCTATACATCTCCCGGGCGGTATTGGAATTCTGCAGTTTGGTCAACAGGGGAGGTTCAACGCCGCAACCCTGCAGCATCAGCGCCGCATCCTGCATTTCCAGGGCGCCGTTGCGGACATGGGTCTGCGGGATCTGCATGGCCGCCTTCATGATCTTAGCCCACATTCCTGCCAGATGAACTGTCTCGAAACCTTTCTCGCCGGCTTTACGCAGAGAAAACTCCAGATAATCTCCCATCATCGCATAGGCTTCGATGGCCAGCGGCAAAAGTGACTGAGCTCCTTTCTCCGAGGTGCGGCCGGTGGAGAGCACGATATCCTCAAGGCCGGCCTCCCGGGCAACGTTCATGGAGGCCACGATTGTGGCTTTCCAGGCATCTGCGGAAACCGGCCTGACGATCCCCGTGGTGCCCAGAATCGACAAGCCGCCGATGATGCCCAATCTTTTATTCAAGGTCTTTTCGGCCAGCATTTCTCCGGCGGGGATGGAAATCGATACATGAACGATACGCTCTTTTTCCACTTCCTGCACGGCCTTAAGGATCATCTGTCTGGGTACCGGATTGATAGCCGGTTCACCCACCGGCACGGCCAGTCCGGCTTTGGTGATTCTGCCCACGCCTTCTCCGGCGCTTAGATGCATATTCTCCATGACGATGTCACTCTTTTCAGTCATGGCCGTCTCGGGAAAAGACACAGTTGCACAGATCTCGGCTTTGTTGGTGACATCGGGGTCATCGCCGGCGTCCTTGACGATGGAGGCCATGGCTCCACGGGGCAGGGCTTTCGTCCGGCACACTTCAAAACGATGAACGCTGCCGTCGGGAAAGGTGAGTTCCACCGAGTCGGGCGGTATCTCCTGGCGGGCCGTGATCAGTGCAGCCTTTGCCGCTGCAGCCGCACAGGCACCGGTGGTATAACCGTTTCTGAGCCTTTTTGCCATTATTCTGCCGCCAGACGGATGAGGGCATTGATGATGGCCGCCGCCACCGGGCTGCCGCCTTTGCGTCCCAGGCTGGTGATGAAATGCAAATTCGACTGATTGAGCAGCGCCTTGGATTCCGCGGCATTGACAAAACCCACCGGCACTCCGACAATCAGGGGCATATTTTCCTGTGCAGTTCCTTCCAGCATTTTCAGAATCTTCAACAGGGCGGTGGGGGCGTTGCCGATGGCGACAATACCGATATTGTCCTGCATACCCTGCTCGATGGCCATCTCCGCACGGGTGGTATTTGCGGCTATGGCGGCGCTCTTTACCTGTTCATCGGCAATGTTGCAGACCACGGTGCTGCCCCATTGGCCGAGCAGCGGCTTGCTGATGCCCGTGGCCACCATATTGACATCGGTGAGAATGTTTTTACCCTGCTGCAAGGCACTGATGCCGCGCTCTATTGCCTCATTGGAAAAGCGCAGGTTTTCGGCAAAGGAGAAATCGCCGGTGGCATGAATGACCCGCTGCACCACCTTGAAGGTCGTGGCGTCGAAGTTGTGCGGACCAAGTTCTTCCGCGATCATGCGGAAGCTTTCCGCCTCAATTTCCAGTGGGCCGATTTTGCGGATGGTAACTGGCATAATTAATCCTTGCAGAATTGAATAAAGTTGTGGACAGCCTGCTCGTTGGAACCGAAATGGAGATGCATGTAGCCGCCGATCACATTGTTGCGGCGGTATCCTTCCTCGGTGGCGTTATCGACCCGGTAGACACGTTCGATGGAATTGTTTGGTTCGATGCGGGAGTAGTGAAATTCATGACCGCGCAGCACGGTTCCGGCAGGGCCGAAAAAGGTTGCCGCCGCAGTGCTGATCTCGCGGTAGCCCAGGCTTGCCCGCCGGGTCTGCATCACTGTGGTGGTGGGGAAGACAGCGGCCAGTGGATAAAAGTCCCCCTCCAAATCGGTGATGCCTTTGGAGAGATACATAAAGCCGCCGCATTCGGCGTAAAGCGGCCTGCCGTCCTCGGCCCACTGCCGTATTTCCCTGAGCATGGCATGGTTGCCGCTGAGCTCTGCGCCATAGAGTTCCGGATAGCCGCCGCCCAGGTAGATACCATCGAGTCCTTCAGGCAGCTGCCCGTCCCGCAGTGGACTGAAATAGCAGATCTCGGCACCGGCACGGCGAAAAATATCGAAGTTGTCTTCATAGTAAAAGCAGAAGGCCTTATCCCGGGCAACCCCCAGGCGCATGATACTCTCAGCTGATTTCTGCCGCTCCGCGGGAGCATGCACCACCGACATCGCGACGATCTCCAGCAACCTGTCCATATCGATATGCTCGATCACAGTTTCGGCAAGTGCTTCTATCTTCTCCCTGGTCAGCGGGATTTCCTCGCCCATGTGCAAGCCCAGATGTCGGCTGGGAAGCGTGAAGTCCAAAGTACGTGGCAGATATCCCAGAATCTCGGCCCGGCAATGCTGTTCTATGGCATCTCTGACCAAGTGGAGATGCCGGCTGCTGCCAACCATGTTCAGGATGACGCCCTTCACTCCAACGGCGGGATCAAGGGTTTCAAAGCCCTTTAAAACAGCCGCGGCGCTTTCAGCCGTGGAGCGTACATCGAGAACCAGAATCACTGGAATATCGAGTGCTTTTGCCAGGGCTGCGCTGGAGGCCGGGCCGCCGTCGAACATGCCCATGACTCCTTCCACCACGCCGATATCGGCTTTCACCATATGGCGGGCGAAGCAGTCGCGGCAGAATGATTCACCAGCCATCCACAGATCAAGATTGCGGGAGATCTTGCCGGTGACCAGCTTATGCAGGCTGGGATCGATAAAGTCCGGTCCGCATTTAAACGGCATCACCGAGTGCCCGAGTCTGTCCAGGGCGGCCATCAGTCCCAGGGCGACGGTTGTTTTACCCGAGCCGCTCTGCGTTCCGGCGATAACAAAAGCCCGGCTGCTCATGGTTTGTCTCCGGAAAGCGCCACTTCCAGGGGATAAAGATGGCCGTAGAGCTGCATAATTCCCTCAAGCAGGCGCAGGGTCGGTCTGGAGACGAGATGCTCATCAATCAGCACGATCCGGTTTTCCTTTACCGCCTTGATGGCCCGAAAGCCAGTTTCGTTGCGGATGGTATCGATATCCACAGGATTCATCCTTCCTTTCTGGGCGATAAAGATATCGATTTTGGCGGCATGAGAGAGAATCCGCTCTTTGGAATATGCGGCAATGTTGGTATTGCGGATCTGTCCGGCGTCTGCTGCCACATTTCGTCCTCCGGCCTGCTCCAAGGCGAAGAGAGCGATGGAGGAGGGCGCAAAGGTTTTCATCTTGCGGTGCATCGATTCAAAATAGACCCATGGCCGCTCTTCCTGAGGAATGCGGGAGACATAAGCGCCGATGGCCTCTATCCCGGCCCTGAAATGCTCTATCATATCCTCCGCGTTTTTCTGCCTGCCGCTCAGTCTGCCCAACTCCCGCCAGTAATCAAAAATTTCATCGACCGTGGTGGGCTGCAGTGAAACCACGGCAATACCGGCCTCACGCAATTTGGCAACGAGCTGGGGATAGGAACGTTCTATCATGGGCCGCACCAGGATGAGATCCGGGTTGGCGGCAATAAACCTCTCCGGATCCTCGCGATAGGAAAAACGCGGCTTGTCCAGGATATTGGCAGGGAAATTATCCGAGGGAGAGATGCCGATCAGTTGATCCGCGGCGCCCATGCTGACCAGATTTTCGGTATGAGCGGAGTACAGCGATATGATGCGTTTGTAGATTTTACCGTTATTGACTTGAGCGGAGGCTGCCACCGGAGCGGTGCAGAACACCAAAGAGCAGAGAATGGCAAGAAGAGCGGTTTTCCTTGACCCCCACCGGAGGATAGAGAGGGTGCACAGCAAACGGATTGAGATTGCCTGATTCATATATTTTTTCATACCCCTAGAGTGATTTGATAATAACAGAAGCCGATAATGATCACGCATGCCGCTCTGACCAGCTGGCTCACCGCCACCAGTTCCATGGCCAGCCGAGGAGGAAAGATCCCCACATAGTAGGGAAGCTGATGCCGAATCGCCCGGATGGGTGCGGCCAGGATATTGCCGGCCAGCAGGGCCAGTACCACCTCCCGAATGTCCAGACTGTTGTTGGCCAGCAGAGCGCTTGCCGCAGCCAGTCCCGCTGAGAACTCCGCGGTTACATGAAGAATGACGATGCCCAGGCTCTGCGGAGGGAGCCAGCTGAGGAACCAGGCGGCGGCGAAGATCTCCTCGAGTCGGTCAAAGACATTGAAGCGGCCGAGGATATAAAAAAGGACATACGCCGGCACCAGAAACAGCGCGATCCTCTTCATTCGCTTTTTCAGTCTCTTCATGCTCTTCTTCAGCGCCTCCCGCATGGTCGGCTTTTTCGCAGCCTTTTGGGGCGGGTCGGCCGGAGTCTCGGGTTTAGTCAGCAGCAGCCTGCTTATCGCCACCACCGTCAGGGTCTGCAGGAGCGCAGCCAGAAAGGTGATGCCGACATAAATTACGGCAGCTCCTTTGATAAGCGGGACGGTAAGAAAGAAAACAGTGGGCAGGTGGAGAAAATAGCGGGGCAGCGAGTTGAAAAGATTGGCGAGAATCATTTCCTTTTTCTCCAGCTTGCCCTTGTCCAGTGCTTCCGCCAGCATGGTATTAGCCGAGACCCCGGAGACAAAGGCCATGGTAAAACTTGCTCCGGTAATTGCCGAAAGGTTGCCCAGGCGGATCAGAGGACGGGCCAGCGCGGCCAGATGGTTGGTCCATTTGAGCGATTCGATCAGGCTGGCAGCCACCAGACCGAGCGCAACGAAGATGAGGATGCGCGTCAGCGGCCAGAGAAGCTGCGACCATATTTCAGCGGGCAGTAGAGTGTCCATAAATAAAAAAAATCCCGGAGCGCTTTGACACGTTCCGGGATTACCCTGATTTATCCACGAAATGGTTAGCCCTTCACCGTTCCAGGGTGAATGACTTGTTGTACCAGACAGGTCTTCTGACTCTCGGTTCTTCCTCCTCTCGCGTCTTCCCACACCTGGTGCAGTGACATTGTTTGCGAGATTCGTCTCCGATTACAGCGGCGGGTCCGTTCCTGATTTGCACAGGATTCCCTATTAAGCTTGCGCATCTGATATCTATCGTTATTGAACTTGTTACCAGAAAACTCCACAACCGTCAAGCAGCCTCATCTCCTGCTTTGTGCGCAATATCTTTTCCGCCTGAACTCACCTGGGGCAATGGAGCTGGGGGTTTCGGCGACATCACTGATATCGTTGCTGAAACAGCTCCTGCACATCGGGAAATTCCCGCTGAACAAAAGAGGCTTTTATTTGTCCCGGAAGATCGGGAGAATTTTTCCGGTCGCTCATGAACAAAGGGCATCAGGTCATGCTGAGGTCGATTCTCTGATTTTGCTATAGGCGATCAGGAAACCGATGGAAAAGAATCCGGCAAGCAGTCCCAGCAGAAAAGCCCAGGTGTAAACGCCGGTTATATCGATGGTCCATCCGCAAATTACAGGAGATATGATGGAACCGAGGCCTAAAAAGACGGTCCACAGACCGACGACGCTCCCCGTCTGGTTCCGGGGAAAGGAATCCGATGCTGCGGCCGCATACATAGGCCAGACAGCGCCATAGGCCAGCCCGTAAAAGCCGGCTGCTGCGTAAAGCGTCCCTGCAGTTCCGGCCAGCGCCATTCCCAGGCAGGCCGTTCCCATTATACTGCTGCACAATATCATGACTTTGCCTCTGCCTATAATGTCCGAAAGCGGCCCCAGGGTCAACTGGCCGATGACGCCCATAAGGGCGATGATTCCGACAAAGCGGGTGGAGACGGCATAATCCAAATGCAGCGATTCGGTGGCATACACCGGCAGAAAGGTAAAAGGAACAAGCACATTGAAGCCGATCAGGAGGTATGACATGCCGACCATCCAGAATCCTCTGCTGCGGAGCAGGGTTTTGTACATGATCCCCACATAGATGATACGT
Organism: Desulfobulbaceae bacterium; assembly: GCA_016278675.1. GTDB lineage: Bacteria > Desulfobacterota > Desulfobulbia > Desulfobulbales > Desulfocapsaceae > Desulfopila_A. The sequence goes on from JADQBJ010000036.1 coordinate 43,768, forward strand.
TCGTGCGCGGAAACCAGGCGCTCTTCCACTGCTTCGGGATTGCGCACCAGAATCAGGTTAAGCACGGCTACCGCAATACCGAAAACCCCCATGCTTATCCACCCCGTCCGCCAGCCGAACCCAGAGACCAGAAGCGGCAGCAGCGCGCTCCACAACGGAATACCCAGGCCGATTCCGATCGAAACAACAGACAGCGCGGTTCCCCGCTTGTTGTCCGGCACCCATTTCTGCACCAGGGAAGCTACCGGCGCCCAGCAGGCGGCATGGCCCAGACCGGCAATTGAAAAAAACAGACATGCCTGAGCAAATCCTGTGACCTGAGCCATCATCAGGGCGCCCAGGCCCAGAACAGCCGGAAAGACCGTGAGCAAAAGACGGAAGTTGAACAGATCCGACAGAGTGCCCATAATTGGTGTGAAAATGGTATAGACAATAAAATAGACGGCGAAAATCGTGCCGGCCTGGGTCTTGGAAATTCCCAGGGCCGGCAGCATTTCCGGCAAAAGCATGCCATAGCCGTATCGAATAGAATAGGCAATAGAGACGGTGAAAAAACATGCTGCGATGATGGCGTATGCCCGTTTGCTCACATAAATGTCCTATAGGCAGCTTGAATCTGCTTTTGGGTTTTTTACAGCGGCGGGGCCGTTCCAGATTCGCACAGAATGAGCTGTTAAAGCTGGTTTCAGAGAGGCTCTGGACAGAACCAGCCGGCACAACCTATCAATTTGTAGTTACTGAACGTGTTACCAGAAAACGCCGCCATCGTCAAGCGGCCTCATCGTCTTCAGTGCCGGCTATCTATTCAGTTAAAAATCCTACTGGACAACCAGATTATGGTCTCTGGCTGTATCCCTGATGTGATCGACGAAAATATCGGCAAATGCATCATTAGATCCAAGGCCCTGCAAGACAGGCTGCACCTCGTAGCCGCTCTTTTCCAGCACAGATTTCCAGGACTCCCCATCTTCTCCGGCCATATCGTTGACGGCGTGATCTCCCGCCACAATCATGAACGGTTTGAGGATGATTTTCTTCCTGGTGGTGGCGTCGAGCTGATTAAGGACATCCTGCAGGGACGGATGTCCTTCGACAACACCGATGAAAGTCTCCACATCCGGGTATGCGCGGCGCATCTCCCTCTGCGTATCGGTGTAGATTCCCGTCGACCAGTGCTGATTGCCATGGCCCATATAGATGAGGATTGCATCTTCGCTGGCTGCCAGTTGGGCATCGGCGGCCAATGTCTGGACAGCGGCGGCCACATCGTCTTGATAGTTGTAGCGGGCTCCCGGCATTCCCAGGGCAGGTCGCCCCATTACCACAGAGTCAAAGGGGCGCCAGCGCTCCTTCATGGTCTCGATAGAGCCCAGGGCGCGGACATAACTGTTCAGGTCATGAGACTGCTCCATGTAAAACATGTGGGTAGGCTGCACAATGATGTTGCGATACCCCTCCTCGCGCAGATCACCGATGGTGGAGATAATGTTCTTTACATAGAGGATATCTTCCGGGATCCCCTGATCCAGCCACTGCTGCGCCTCAATCTGGCGTTTGCGCCAGATTGAGCGGATTATGTTGGAGGTGAAGGTAATCCTTACCTCTGTTTGCGGGTAGGCCTTCTCGACCCGGTCTACAATGTTGGTGATGGCTTCGACTGCACGTGGAACCGTGGTACCGAAGCTGGCCACCACGATAGCTGTCTTGTCCTGCTTTTCCGCCTCCCGGGCCTGGCTCGGCAACGCCGGGATCAACAGGATCAGCGACAGAACGGCGGAAATGACAACAACCTGAATTCTTCGGGGCATAATAATTTTCTCCTGGTGGTGATGGTGATCAAATGTCATTCCAGTCCCTGGTATAGGTGTACGACCATTATCTGATAAAGTACCCCGACACTCTCCAGGTCTCATCCTTGTCCAGCATCAGGGTTAGTGTTTCACGACCCTCTTTTTTATCCACAAAAGAGGAGTTGAAAAAGATGATCAGGTAGCGGCCGTCGGGGGCACCGGGCAATGTATCGTGGGCCTCTGTCGATGCCAATTCACGTGTCACCATATCACCCAGCGATTCCCTGGCTCCCTGAACCGCCTCCCTCCACTGCTCCCGGGTAACATTCCTCCTGAAGAGCGAGCTTGCCGCTTCCCAGCTTTCCTCATATTGTCCCTGGTCGACAAGATTCAGCCAGTACAGCGCAGACTCAACCGCCTCCTTTTCAGATGCTTTAATCGAAATTGGAAAACCGCTTTGGAAAAGGAGCAGGCCCGCAAAAATGAGGAGAAGGTATCTTTTCATAAGTGATCCTTTGTAGAAAATAAAAAAATCCCCGAACCAATTACAATACAATGTATTCATTGATTCGGGGATACCCTGATTTTTCCACGAATAACCGATACCTTTCAGCCACGAAGATATCAACCATTTCTTCAGACAGGTCTTCTGACTCCCGGTTCATTCTACTTGCTGCGCCTTCCCATCTGCCAGGCAGAAAGTGACTTCGTTGCAGCGTTCATCCCCGGTTACAGCGGCGGGCCCGTTCCGGATTTTCACCGGATTCCCTCTTAAGCTCACGATGGAGTACCTGAAAAACGTCTTAAGGAATAGAGAAATTACGCAGCGATGTCAACCGAAAAAAGGATAAAGTGCTCAGGGAAATTGATATGTTTTAGCTTCTCAAGTTGGTCAGGTGATTCATGTCGGGGTAAGGTTCGGTTTCAGCATATTGTCCAGGAAAACAGCAACCCTGAGAAAAGTAATGGCAATACCCATAAATCCCTTGCATAATGAAATTTGATGGTGTACATATCCTTGGTTCAGATTAATACCTTCACATGAATCGGGGCGTAGCGCAGCCTGGTTAGCGCGCCTGCCTTGGGAGCAGGAGGTCGTAGGTTCGAATCCTACCGCCCCGACCATTTAGCGAAACAGAAATCTTTGATTTCGTGATAGAGCTAATACCCGAAGGGTATTAGAGATTGAAGCCGGACAGTTACATGCTGTTCGGCTTTTTCTTTTTTGTGGAAATAGGAGGCAGGGTGTCGCTTGTTGCAGATTTTCTTGTTGATTATTATTTTCCTGTAATACCCTTATCTAAGGGACAATGTTGCTTGCGAGCCTTGTAATTTGAGACCTCCTGCCCCTGTGGCTATTGAGCAGAGGAGCTAACTTTCAATTAGTGTTTTCCGAATCAGTAATCTCATACCCTATGGATTTATATCCTCTGAGTCTTCTTTTATACATCCTTGCTAGCATCGGTACTGACTCATCAAGATAATCATAAATACGAACTTCCGCCCCAATATTTGCTGGTCGTTTCTTGCTCATGTTAATGATTCAAGGTACGGTTGCATAACTTTCTCAACCCGACAGATGCGAGCATATTTATTAAGGTCAGCTATGTTCATTTTTGATTCTCTGTTCCTGTACATTTTCAGTGCTTCCAGCACTACGTCCATACCTAGTTTGTTACGGAATTTAAAGCAATCAGCGAGAGTCTTTTCCAGGCTATAAATGCGAACAGCAACACCATCTATTTCATAGGTGTTGATTCCAGCTTCAAAAGAGGTTTTCGAAAATAGATGGACTGAAAGAGGAGGGAAATCAATTTTGGGAGCTTTTACTCCTTGTTTCAGTGCAATAAAGACTTCATGAGGTACCTGTGTAGTTATTTCATGAAAGGATAGTGCTGAGATGAGGCAAATGACTGAATGTGGTACTCTTGATGCAGCCCGGACAAAATCCGGATTGGAAATGGCAGGAAGATCAGTAAGTCGATAAACTCCTCGCGACAATGCTTCAAGAGCCCCTCTATCTCGAAGAGAATAGAACGTCCTAGGATGAATACCAGCCCTCAGAGCTTCTGACGTTCGGACTACTCCACCTAGCTCTTTGATGATTTGTAGTGCTTTTTCTTGTGCTTGAGTATATTTGAGGCTCATTGCTTGGATAAATATGCCTATAGATATTATTAAGTACGGTATATATTATCCTGTTATGGTTGGTTTTGCAATGATGGTTTTACTCTGAATTTTGCTGCTAAGTTTAATCCGCAAAAACAGTCATCTTGAGCGCAAAATCATTAGACGATTTTTAGACGTTTTGATCAAAATAGATGCGTATAAACCGAAATTGTTCTTCAATGGTGAATTTCTGTTTGAAGAACATTTGTACCGCGAACTGCTAAAACCAATTCTCATTGGCACTTAATTTGATTTCCGCCTTTGTTTGCGAGTCTTGGGGTTTATGTTTGCAAGCCTCTGCAGCTCCAGAGTGGTGAAAATGAATGAAAAACCTGCAAGTGATTGAAAACATGCCAGCATACAGGTATTTTTGTATGAAAGATAGTAACTTGATTATCAGAAGCGAAAAATCATCAGACATTAAGGCGATCGCCGAAGTTACACAGGCAGCTTTTGAAGATCATTCTTTCAGCCAAAACACAGAGCATTTTATCATTAATGATCTCCGTGCCGATGACGCACTGACCATATCGCTGGTGTCTGAAGTTGATGGGCGGATTGTTGGGCACATAGCCTTTTCATCCGTTACGATTTCCGATGGAACAACGAACTGGCATGGCCTTGGTCCGGTATCTGTGCGACCGGAATATCAAGGACGCCGGATAGGCACGACGCTGATCAATAGTGGATTAGCCTTGCTGGAATCTATGGGCAGCAAAGGCTGTGTGCTAGTGGGATTACCTACATACTTCAATAGGTTTGGTTTTTGGAACCACCCTCAGTTAATCCATGAGGGAACGCCACAAGAAGTCTTTGTGGCAAGGTCGCTTGTTGGGCGGGCGCCGAGTGGGACAGTTGAGTTCCATCAGGCATTTAAACAGTTGTCAATGGTTGAAAAAGATGCCATCGCCGATGTTATTATCGACTATGTTATTGCCGGTATAAAGCTTGATCCTTCGAACCCGACGATTGAAAGTCTAATAAAAAAGGAGATTTTGACTGAAACACCAGATGGTAAGTTCCTGATGCAACCCTCGGCGCTGGCAGAATATGACTCATACCTTGCTCAGGTTGGCCAATTTAGAGCTACAGAAATGAGCCGTGTACACAAAAATCCGATGTTGGCGGCAATTAAACATGGTAATTGACAGTGACCCAGCAGAGGAAAGAAGCATCACAAAGAAATGTTAAGATAGAGGAACGATACCACAGCAACATCGGTTACCGTAAAAAAATGAAAGATTCGTTGGAAGAGTAAAGCAGTTGCCAATGGTGCACATATGAGATGTTTCCTGCTATTTCCACCTGGTAGTAGTTAGGCCAGGATGGAAACATATTTCGTTATCGAGAGATTTTACCTGGCCATGTCAATTGAACGACACCCAGAACTATCTCTTCCAGGAGCCTTTAAAAGGTGTCCCTTTTTCCTCTTTCGTCTAGTCCTTCTGCCATTTGCTTACCTTGCAATACGATATTTTTGTCATACTTTATTTTTAGGTTGGTAATCCTGGAAACTTCAAAGGTGGAACCACTGCCTTCATTGCAAACCACTCCCAAAATACAAATGTATTTTCACAGGCCATGGCACAACCACACAAAAAAGCTTTCCCTCTTCTGGATAAGGGCCATTCACATGCCTGTATTATTTATGATAATATTGCACATTTTCGCCAAGTTGCCGCCCAATATATACTCGATGGTTTGCTTGATCGTGAAAAATGTTTTATGGCTGTCGATATTTATCAAAAGTCAGATATTGTCGAAGATTTTTCATCTCTCGGGTACGACGTTGAGGATTTTATATCCATCGGAAGTCTATCGATTGTCGATGTAAAAGAGTCTTACTTCGAGAAAGGCGGGTCCAATCCTGAAAAGATTGAGGCAATCTGGATTGAGCAAACCAAGCAGGCTGTCTCAGAAGGATATAAGGCACTAAGAGTAGTAGGCGAAGCCACCTTTGGCCTTGGAAGTCAAAATCTTTCTGACAAATTGATCCGATATGAAAATATCGTCAATGAAGAGCTCTTTCCTCATTTTCCTTTTAAATCCTTGTGTGCCTATGACAAGAGTCTCTATCCCGCGGAAGTTATAAAAGCGGCTATCCGTGCCCATCCGATTCTCTTTTACAACAATGAATTGTTCCTCCAAAATATCCATTACATTCCACCGGAAATTCATTTTCAGGAATCTCAGGAACTTGAAATCTGGCTGGATAATGTCAGGAAAAACAACGAAAATCTCAAAGCCCTTGCCGAGCAGGAAACAAAATTCCGACTGCTGTTCGAAGAAGCCCCACTGCCTTACCAGTCTTTAGATGAAAACGGCACAATTATAGAAATCAATCAAAGCTGGCTCGAAACTCTCGGCTATTCTAAGGGTGAAGTAATAGGACGTAATTTCGGAGAATTTCTTCATCCAGACTATGTCACTCATTTTAAAGAAAGCTTTCAAAAATTCAAAGCGGTTGGTGAGGTCATCGGCGTGGAATTTGAGATGGTCAAAAAAGATGGCTCCACAATTCTCGTGGGATTAAACGGGAAAATCAGTAGGGGGCCACAGCAGGTATTCCATGAAACCCATTGTATCTTCCATAATATCACCGAGCAAAGACAGTCTGAAAAAGCAATCCAGCGGCAAAATATACTGATTAGCGGAATCAACAGTATTTTCGCAGCAGTGGTCAAGAATGCCGACGACAGGGAGTTCGGAACAACCTGTCTCTCGATTGTCGAAAGGGTAACCGAAAGCCCTCTCTCTCTGTTCGGTGAAACCGGCTCTGATGGATATCTACGGGATATCGCCGCTTCCAACCCCACCTGGGAAAAATGCTCCCTGGTCAACCAGCAGGACTCTACAAACAAACTGCGGCTCCCGCATCGTGAAGGTCTTTATGCCACTGTTTTTAAAAAAGGCCTTGGGCTTCTTACCAATAATCCGGCCTCACATCCGGACAGCAAGGGTGTTCCGCCCGGGCATCCGGAGCTGAAGTGCTTTATGGCCGCTCCTTTGAAAATTAACGATAAAAGGACCGGGATGATTTCGGTGGCCAATCGTGAAGGAGGTTACACGGATGAAGATCTGGCAGCCCTTAAAACCCTTGCCCGCGTTATCAGCGATGCCCTGTCCCGGCGACGTGCGCAGAAGGCGCTCATAGATCAGGAAATCCGCTACCGCAACCTTTTCATGAACTCTCCAGATGCTATATTCCTGAACCGTCATGACAAAATCACCTTGGTGAATAATGCGTGCATCCGCCTGTTCGGGGCACAGAAAGCCGAAGACCTGCTCGGCAGATCCCCTTACGACCTCTATCATCCCGACTATCATAAAAAGCTGCGAGAAAGGATATACAGAATACGCAACCTCAATGAATCGCTGCCCCCTTATGAAACCAAAATTGTCCGGCTTGATGGAACTTCGGTGGAGGTGGAAATAACATCAAATGGTTACATGTTTGGCGATTCTCGGGATATTCATGTAATCCTGCGCAACATGACGGAAAAAAGACGGGCTGCAGAGGAGTTGAAGCGTTCAAATAAAGAACTCGAAGAATTTGCCTATGCCATCTCTCATGACCTTCAGGAGCCAATCCGCTCGATCATCGGTTTTCTCCAGCTTTTTATTTCAAAGACTCCTAGTGAAAGAGTCGAGGACCGGGCCCTGATGTACCTCGACAGGGCGATTGCCGCCAGCCGGCGCATGAAGAGCCTTATCGACAACTTGCTGTCCCTCTCCAAGGTTTCAACCAATGGCTTTAAGGTCAAGCCAACAGAACTGAACCAGGTAGTTGGCATCGTACTTGAAAATCTCCATTCAACTCTCACAGAGAGGAATGTGGAAGTAATCTGTCAGGATTTGCCGGTAATGGCTGTCGATGCGGACTTGATCCAGCGTCTTTTTCAGAACCTTATGGCGAACGCCATAAAATACAATACCAGTCGTGCGCCCGTGGTTGAAATTGGATGCCGCCCCTCCGATGACAGTTATGAGTTTTTTGTAAAGGACAACGGCATAGGTATTGAGCAAAAATTTCAGGAGCGGATTTTTAGACCCTTCCAGCGACTGCACACTAGCCAGGAATATGAAGGAGTGGGCATGGGCCTGACCCTGTGCAAAAGAATCGTGGAGCGCCATCATGGAAAGATCTGGATGGAATCACAACCCGGTCAAGGCTCAACCATTTTTTTCACATTATCTGCAAGCCTTGGAGGTCATGATTGCAAATGATAGAGCGATCCGGTGGATTGAGAAACTTTATGGGACAGGTGCAGCTCTACGGGCGAGGCCAATTCCTCGCCAATTAATGGCAACAGTAGAAAGCCAGGGTATTGAAGTATTCGGTGGTTATTTAGCTCAATGGTCTGTTTAATTATTGGTGCTACAGCGTCAAGGTAAAGTGAAAAGTTGATCCTTCTCCGGAATGGGATTCCACCCATATCCTACCACCATGGTTTTCAACAATCTTCTTGCATTTAGCTAAGCCTATACCAGTGCCTTCATATTCTTCAGTAGTATGGAGCCGTTGGAACACCTGAAAGATTTGTCCATAAAATTCTGGTGATATACCTATACCATTATCTTTGACTATAAATTCATAACCATGGTCATACGGCTGGCAATCTATTTCGATTCTGGGAGCGGAGCTTTTATTGTATTTGATGCCGTTTGCGATCAGATTCTGAAAAAGGCTCTGGATTTGAGAGGGATCAACAGAGAGGGTAGGAAGATCTGCACAAACGATTGTAGCATTGTGATCCTGTATCGTTGACTCAGTGTTCTCCAGCACTGTTTTTATAAGTTGTTTTAAATCAGTGGAGGTAAATGCTTCTTTGTTGATGGTCACCCGCGACAGAGACAGAAGATCATTAATCAAGGTCTGCATACGCTGACCGGCCGCCACCGTACGATCGATAAATTGCCGGCCCTTCTCATCCAAACGGTCGCTGTAGCGGAGCTGCAGGAGCTGGACGAAGCCGACAATCGATCTTAGCGGTTCTTGCAGGTCATGAGAGACCGAATAGGCGAACTGCTCAAGTTCTTTATTGGAACGCTTCAGTTCCTCTTCGGCCCGCTTGCGCTCTGTGACGTTGATGATAAATTCCACAGCCTCGTTCTCACCGAGCCGCGCTCCTGCGAACAACCCCCACCAGCGCGTCCCGTCGGGGCGGATGAGTTCCTTCTCGTAAGGGCTGAATCGCCCGGTGGCTTTCAACTCCTCGAACGCTTGCCAGGTCCGGGGCATCCACTCCGGCAAGGACACGCGATCTGATCTCAGCTCACCGCGTTCCAGCACCTGTCGATCGTAGCCGATCATACGCAGGAAGGTGTCGTTGGCATCGATAAAATTGCTCTCCATGTCAAAGAAGAGGACCCCGACGGTCTCTATCTCGAACGCTCGCTGCAGCCGCTCCTTGCTCCTTTTCAGCTCCTCCTCGGCCCGCTTGCGCTCAGTCACATCAGAGGCAGCCCCAAACCATTCCTCGATTTCTCCCTGTTCATTCAGGAGCGGGATCGCACGTGAAAATGTATATCCCCAAGTTCCATCCTCTCGTTTCACCCTATGTTCAAGCTCAAAAATGCTTTTATTCTGAATGGCTTCTCCAATAGCTGCCAACACATATGACTGGTCATCTGGATGAATGTACTTCTCGAGCCATTGGTTAGTCGGCTCCTTGGTCTCGGCCAGAAAACCTTCGCTGTGAAGTTGGCGCATCTCAGTCCAGTCGGGGCTCATCGTATACAACACCTCGGAACTTACTTCCACCAATGCGCGAAATCGTTTTTCACTGTCCGTCATGTATCTCCTTTCTTTAAAGCGGCGTGGGCCGATCTTTGACCTTTAAATATGCCACGTAGAATCAACCTGATTTAGCCAAATACCATTTTAGAGCAAATAATGCTTTGTTGGACAGCATTGTCTTATTTAAAATATTTTTGTTAAAAATAGCAAAATAGATTTGTGATTATCATTGTCAATGTTCCAAAAACTGGCATTGCCTGTGGAACAATGCGCTGGAGGACCTTTTCTTTCATAAATAGATTGTTGCGGATTGACGAATTATTTAAGGAGAATTGCGAAGTCAGGGGTGGGCTTAAAAAGCGGTTGCCTATCGCCTCACTAGATCATGACGATGGCTCTTTAGGATCGTTATAGTGGGGGTCGCCCTCGTCGGCTTCATGCATCTTCAGAAAAAGCTTTTCGCCTGCGAAAACCAGAATCAAGCCGATGAGCGAGGCCCAGATGACGAACATATCGGACTGAACCTTGACCCATATGAAGGCGCCGAGGACCACCACGTCGAGCACGATAGCGGTGATCAGAACGGAGGCTCTGGCACCGACCTCTTTATGTAAATGCTTTAACACGCCCCAGTGGATTCCGATGTCCATGATGATGTAAAAAATCGCGCCAAGCGAAGCGATGCGGCTGAGGTCGAAGAAAATGGTCAGCACGATGGCCATGGCGACCGTATAGATCAGCGTGTGCATTTGCAGCCCGCCGGGCAACTTGAAGTGACGGTGCGGCACGAGCTGCATGGAGGTAAGCATGTCCAGCATCCGAGAAACCGCGAAGACACTGGCGATTACACCCGAGACCGTGGCGACGATAGCGAAGCCGACCGTGAACCAGAGCCCGTATTGTCCAAAGGCCGGGCGCGAGGCCTCTGCCAGCGAGTAGTCTTTTGCCTTGACGATCTCCTCGATTGACAGGTTTGCACCCACGGCTAGAGCGATCAGTACATAGAGGACGGTGCAAATGCATATCGAAACGATGATGGCACGACCGACGTTCTTCTTCGGTTCCTTCAACTCGTCGCCGCTGTTGGTAATGGTAGTGAAACCTTTATATCCCAGGATGCCCAGGGCGACCGCCCCGAGAAAACCGGCGACACCGGTCTGCTGGGGTGCAGCGCTCACGCTCTCGAATTCCAAGCCCGACGCCCATAGACCGCCGATGGCGAGCCCGGCGAGCCCGGCGATCTTGAAGAAAGCTGTGAAAAAGGAGATGGACTGGATGTATTTATTCTTCAGCAGATTGATGCCGAAGGCGAAAATGAGCAGGCCGACCCCGAGCGCGGGCACAAGCCAGTCGGCTTGCTTGGCGTCAAACAACTGCAAGGTGTAAGTGCCGAAGGTGCGCGCCACCAAGCTCTCGTTGATGATCATGGAAAAATACATGAGCAGCGCGCAGGCGCCCGTCATCAGGCTCTTGCCGTAGGCCTTTTTGAGAAACATGGCGATGCCGCCTGCCGAGGGATAGGCCTGCGCCATCTTTACGTAGGAATAGGCGCTGAAACCCGCGATGATCGCGGCGATGAAAAAAACCAGCGGAAACCATGTACCCGCCAACTCGGCGATTTGGCCGGTTAGCGCGAAAATGCCAGCGCCAATCATCACGCCCGTGCCCATGGAGACCGCTCCCCAAAGCCTTAGGCTATCTTTTTTGTAGTCGGAAGAACTGTTCTCGCCCATCGTTTTTTTTAATAGAAAGATTTTTGATTGTCATCCAGGCGACCCGGCCTCATCCTTTCGGTGCTCATCTCGGCGCTCGGGTCGCTCCTCTGCGTTGCCCTATCCTCCGGATGATTGCTGAAAATGTAGTCACTGGTTGACTCCACGGCAAGCGAGGACAATGAACTTGAGGTCAAAGGCAGCTATCATTAGTTAAGGGGAGAGATAGCTTCAATAAATTGCCTCTGTTGTTGAAAAGGGGTGTCATTCGTTCCAACTTCGAGAATGGAATGATACAATAGAATAACCGACCAAGTCGTCGCACCGGCGGAGACGGCCTCTGATGACAACACAGAAACGGATTCGATAGGGATTTGCCACCTCCAGCGGAGTGGCTTACCTGAAACTTATCAACATCACCTTAAAGGAGGATATGATATGGATGAGACTGTATTGACGCAGCTATCGTATACCAAGGTCATCGAGCATTTCATAAAGACAGGGAGGGCGCCGCATTATACAGAACTTGCTGCAACTCTGGGCGTTTCACCCGAGGAGGCGCGATCAGCACAACGCCAGGCAGCCGAATCATCTCTGGCCTGCTGGTTCGTCAAAGACACAGATTATGTAGAATCCTGGGCACCGTTTTCCAATGTGCCGACCCCTTACCTGATAAGCGTTGAGGGAGAACAAAAATGGTACGGACAGTGAGGACTTGAAGCGCTGGCCGTGCGCTGGCTCTTTCCGGATAAGGAGGTTCGCATTAGCTCTCGCTGCTTGGATTGCGGAGAGCCTGTTTTAATACGCATGCAAAATGAGGATATCCTCGAAGTAACTCCCAAGACAGCCGTTGGACACATCAACATTCCTCTGGCTAAGGCCTTAAGCGGGGAAACTCCCTGGGGGATGGCTTGAAGCCGCATGAACCTCTTCCGGTCGGAAGAACATGTTAAAAATTGGGCATCATACGACCCTGTCTCTGCCGAGTCGATCATTCCTGTAGACGTCTATGCCCAGGCCTTCAGCGGCCCTCTATTTAAAAAGCGTCTGACGCCGGACTATCTTAGCAGGACTCAAGATTATGCAGGTGAATTTGTAAAGACATTGCAGGCAATGGGCAAGGGTGGCCCTTTCTGGATTCCGTCTTAGATGGTCTCTGAAAAAGCTGTCGGAAGTCTGCCAAGCAGAAGGAATTTACACCAAGCCTGACAATTCCTGCCTGCAAACACAATTAAGAGGGTTATGCCGTAATCGACCTAACCCTCAAAGACTATGATAACGTCATCTTGAAAACAAACGTAAGGTCCGGATTTTACAGCCCCGGCGAGCTTCCATAGGCATTTTCACGTCAGCAGTTTTTTCTTGGTTGCCGCCCATTTTTCCAGTTCAACAATTATGAAAATTCCCAGTCCCACAAGCAAAGGGTAAAGCAAGAGGTGTATCGATATGGGAGATGTTTCAAAGATTTCATTCATGAATGGAGCATAGGTGAATATCCCCTGCAGTATTATCAGGACCAGACAGGCGATAAAGACGGCTTTATTGCTGAAAAAACTCTTGTCGAAGGCTTGATGCCGTATTTTTCGGCAGTTCAACAAATAAAATAACTGACCGAAAACCAGGGTGTTAACGGCGACTGTTCGGGAGGAGATTATGTCGTGTTGGTCCTCAAGCATCAGAAAAACGACAATCACCGCACCGCCCAGCAGCAGGGATATATAAACAATCCGAAAAATGAAATATCCGCCGATGATGGAATCATCCGGGTCTCGTGGCGGATTCTTCATCACATCCTTTTCCATGGGCTCGAAGGAGAGGGCCAGAGCCAGGGTCACAGCCGTTACCATATTTATCCACAAAATCTGGGCAGGGGTTATGGGCATGGTTATTCCCAGAAGAATGGCGCCGATAACCACCATGGCTTCGGAGCCGTTTGTCGGCAATATGAAGATAATGGCCTTGCGGAGATTGTCATAGACCGTGCGCCCCTCCTCAACGGCATTGGCAATCGAGGCGAAATTATCGTCGGCCAATACCATTTCAGCGGTATCCTTGGCAACTTCGGTCCCTTTGATTCCCATGGCGATGCCGACATCGGCGTTCTTAAGGGCGGGGGCGTCGTTAACCCCGTCGCCGGTCATGGCGCTGATCACATTATTTGCCCGCAGCGCTTTTATCAATTTCACTTTATGTTCAGGACTGGTGCGGGCAAAGACATCGTTTTCCATAACAACCCTCTGCAACTCCCTCTCATCCATCCTGTCCATGTCCCTGCCTTCTATTACCTTTTCTCCATCACCTATACCCATTTTCCTGCCGATGGACCTAGCCGTGATCTTATGGTCTCCGGTGATCATTTTTACCGTGATGCCGGCAGCCTTGCATTGCCTGACCGCCTCTATCGCTTCTGATCGCGGTGGGTCCATAATCCCTATCAATCCTAGAAATACGGCTCCGTCGCCAACATCCTCCTTTTCCAGCTCATCGGTGCTTTTGTCGGAAATTTTGTAGGCAGTACCAATCATTCTCATGCCCCTGTCCGCCGCTTCATCGATGCTATCCAGCCAGGAGGATTTATCCAGTTCCTTTTCACCATCTGCCGTTAATTGCTTATCGCACATTTCAAGCAGCCTTTCAGGAGCTCCCTTGATATAGATGACCCTGCCGTTGTCGACTGCGTTGAGTGTGGCCATGTATTTATGTTCGGAGTCAAAAGGTATGTCGTTGAGGCGCTCCGGCTGGAAATCCTGGAGCCCAGCTTTATAACCAAGGGTTTTCAATGCCCCTTCGGTAGGCTCGCCGATCAGCCTCCAGGTGCCGTCATCTTTTCTGATCTCGGACTCATTGCATACCCAGGCGGTTTGGAGAAGCTTTGTCAGCGGTTCCGACTCTGAATGATCTACCTTTGCACCGTCCAGAAGAATATTGCCTTCAGGATCGTATCCTGCACCCTCTATCTCGTAGGATTTACCATCGATGATTATGAGTTGTGCCGTCATTTCATTGCGCGTAAGCGTTCCGGTCTTATCCGAGCAGATGACCGAGACCGCTCCCAAAGTCTCGACCGACGGCAGCTTTCTGATAATGGCATTGCGTCTGGCCATGCGCTGGACCCCAATAGCCAGAGTGATGGTCATGATGGCGGGAAGTCCTTCCGGAATCGCGGCAACCGCCAAGCTTATGACCGCCATAAACATGTCGTCTATATTGTGCCCGCGTATGAAAAAGCCAAATAAAAACAAAGCCACAGCGGCTCCCAGAATAACAAAAGCCAGCTTTGTGCCGAAATCGTGGATCTGCCGGAGTAAAGGCGTGGTGATCTCCTGCACCTCGGAAATCATGGTGTTGATTTTGCCCAGTTCGGTGTTTTCTCCTGTTCCGATCACTACACCCTGAGCGTTACCATATGTTGCGGTCGTCCCGGAATAAGCCATGCTGGTGCGGTCGCCCAGTTCGGTATCTTCATCAACAGGTTGAGACATTTTTTCCACAGCCGCCGATTCTCCTGTCAGCGGCGATTCTTCGACCTGAAAACTTTTTTCTTTAAAAATTCGAAGGTCAGCGGGTATCTTATCGCCCGCAGTCAATGAAACGATGTCTCCAGGAACCAGTTCTTCGGCTTCGATCTCATTTTTTTGACCATCCCTGATTACGCTTGCTTTCAGGGACAGCATCTTTTTGATGCCCTCCAGCGCCTTTTCGGCCTTACCTTCCTGAATAAAACCAATTATCGCGTTAATGATGACAACTGCGAGGATGATCCAGGTATCCACCCAATGGCCGAGAACCGCGGTAACCACTGCAGCAACAAGAAGAACATATATTAAAATGTTGTCAAACTGCTTGATAAACCGCGAAAACTCTGACCGCTTTCCCTTTTCCGGCAACTTATTCGGCCCGTATTCCTGAATTCGCCTGGAAGCGTCATCTGTTGACAGGCCTTGTTTGTCTGTGTTCAGAGAACTGAATACCTCCTCTGCCGTCATGCTGTGCCAGCGTTTTTTCTGCTGAGATGCATTATTTGCCATGATGGTTTTCCTGTTGTCGAATCAGCGAACTAGTTAAAAGGACGCATGCATACGAAGCTATGAGAAGCTATGAGTTGTTATAGCTGGTAAACGGACCGGGTTATTCATTTGCCTGATACATGCAGATCGCATGCCCCCTGAACCTCAAAAATAATTGGTGTTGGTCCGGGTGCTTAGCTGCGATCTTCTTGACAGGTGCTGAATGGACTAAAAGGAGGTAAGGACATCAGTCCTCTTTGACAGGAAAATGTCCCGGATGATTGGAAATGATCAGCGATCATGATGGTGGCTCGAATCAATTCTCTGTTCATGCAGCAAGACCGCATCAATCTATGTAAAAACAGCTGGGATAAGAAAAGCAAAGAAGAGATAGTCACTGCGGATATTATGGGAAAATTTCAGGTGTGAAACTGGAAGGCAGCAACAGCTGGATTTCAGATCGGGGTCCAAAATGACGGTAGTCGGATTGTCCTGTAGCTGAATCGGGCCAGGTCAACAAAGAAGCCGGACGTTTATCAGCTATCCAGCTTCTTTTTCCAGATTCCCTTAGAAAGCATTTTGTTTTGATTATTGAGCATATTTATGAAATTCTATATTTTCCTTTCTGTAGCCCGCCTGGAATTCAGGAAGCTCCGCCACCTCATTAATCAATCGTGTAACGTTTTTCCCCAAAGTAATTTTTATCTCAGGAAAGTTTTTTCCCCAGCTTGAATAAACGGCTGCCAGGTAATCGACGATTGTCGGTCTATCGCCGGTTATGAATCTTTTGTTTTCCAGCTCCTTATCCAGAATTACCCACAGTGAGGAAACGGTATCTGCCAGTTGGCTTAAAACCTCTGTCCGTTCATTCTCATCCATTTTTGTTTTATATCTTATGGTCATCATTTTGCCATATGCAGGGTGCAGGGTTGCATAGTCAAACATCAGCCACCGGAGAAATTCTGCTTTTTGGGAGAGATCGTCAGGCAGCATCTCTGATTTGTGTTTTTCTAAGAGATAGAGGACGATTGCCGCACCTTCCGTAATGATCTGGCCGTTTGCAGTTCTCAAAGCGGGAACCTGGTTTGTCGGCACGATAGCTGAATAATCGGGAACATCTTCACGCTTTACCGGTGTATATTCAACCTGAAGCTTTTCAAGTAAGACAACAATACCCGAAGAACACGAACCTGGAATGGTATATACCGTATACATTTTTTCTCCTTAACTCTGTGGTAGTTGGGGAAGCAGCTCTACTTTGTGAGCGCTTCTGCATTTTTCTCTCATCATTTACAAGCTCTCTTTTGAGGAGAGGGTTTTCTTACCATATAACAATGGTGCTTTTTCTTAACGATGGAAGGGGAAATTTATGGCTGCAACAGGAGAGGTTTTTCAGCTGAATTAAAATCTTTATAATTCAACAATATAAACGATTACTTATCCACCGACTATGCAGACTGCCGCATGCTTGCCGTCATTATTCCCGCGCCTATCAACGCCGTACCACCGCAGCCATTAAACCACCTGCGCGCATGGGTTATTGGGCAATACAGAGTTCTCCGTTCATTCAGGATTACTTTTCATCGTCTCTATGAACCGTATCGGGTGAGAAGGCCGGCAGGCAGACCGCAATATACTCGGCTCCTCCTTCATGTGGAGTGCTGTATTGTACCCACTCGGCCTCAACAATTATTGCTTCACCCGGATGAATATCCAGTTCCTGTGTTGCCGTTTTTACCCGCAACATACCTTTGAGCACAACGGTGTATTCACTGAACTCCGGTTTCTGGCCGGGTTCCTCCCAGCCTGCAGGACTGGCCATGTGAGCGACACTCAGCTCTGAGGTCTGCGAATTGACCCGCCCTATATATTCTTTGATGATTTTCGGTTTATTGCCCGCGGCTTCAATTATTGTCGGCGTGTCAATTTTCAATACCATTGTTTTCTCCTCTTCACCCGGATTCTAAAGAGACCGACCGGCCTATGAAGGCAAAGATAAAACCTCGCTGCCCCATGTTAACTCGGGAAATATTGCTTGAATTCTTCCGAGGGCCCAGATCACTATTACAGTGAAGTCTTATTTTATGGTTACAGCACCCGGATTTTTAGAACCGCAGAATTTACAGGCTGTGCACTCCAGTGATCCCTTTACGGGCATAAGACCTCATCTGCATACAGATGCTGCGGAATTCTCCGCCGTTTCGGCAAGATGCCGGATCTCTTTTTTGGTGAGGGCGATTAGCTCGGAAAAAACGGAATCTTTACGTTCAGCCAGCGTTGCCGCCCGGTCTATTATTTCTTTCGCCTCGCGCAGGCAGCCTCTCCTGGCAAGGGTGTCTGCTAGATTGTTCATGGCCCCTAAGTGCTGGTCGTCACTTTCCAGGGCCTGCCGGAAATAGTTCTCGGCCTCAGCCTGGCTGTTTCGCATCAAGGCATTGTTGCCGGAGGCAAAGAGCAGCATAGCGTCGTAGGGCCATCTGTGGAGTGCTGCCCGGTAGGCGGGCAACGCTTCCACCGCAGAGGCTACCTTTTCGAAGGCGGCTAGCGCTTGAAGGTAACGGTCCCGGTCGACTTTGGCTGGCAACTCTCCGGGGCGCAGGATCACCAGAGCCCATGACCCCGGTCTCTGCCAGCTCACCAGAAAGGACGGCAGGGCCATTATGAGCCGTTTGGTAGTCCCTGAACGGAGGATGATTTTTTCGTCGGGCTGCAATCCTATGGCCACCGCATAATGGTAAAACGGCAGAAAATCCAGGCCATAGTTCTGCAGAACGAGAACCGGCCTTCCGGCGACAAGCTCTGCGGCCAAAGCGTCGAGATTGGGATCGATGACATAGGGAATCCGTCCGAAAGAGCGGGTTGCGGCAACAAGCTCTAGCTGGAAGCTGCCCCGTCTTTCCGGGACGTAGAGGAGGGGGGTGAGTTGTTCCGGCCG
The DNA here is from genome assembly GCA_016278675.1 of Desulfobulbaceae bacterium. Classification (GTDB taxonomy): domain Bacteria; phylum Desulfobacterota; class Desulfobulbia; order Desulfobulbales; family Desulfocapsaceae; genus Desulfopila_A. Next base: position 62,121 of record JADQBJ010000036.1, read on the forward strand.
GATGATGACTCCGGAGGCGGCAAGCACCATGGCAAGCGATGCCGGTCCGCACTGATACTTTTCCTGGGGGAAGAAGGGAGTCGCCTCCAGATTGGGATAGTCACTGCCGCCGAGATCGACGGGCTCATACTTCAGGCTGCAGCCGGACAGCTGCCAGAAAAGCAGGCACAGCAACCCGGCCCTGGCGATGGTGCTTAAATACAATCTCTTAGAGCCTGGTGAATATATTGGTTACGCCAAGTATTTCCAGCACGATCAAAACGACAAGGACTACGCCGAGGACAGCCAGAACACTCGAGCCGGCAGGCAGTTCGTCCATCCCCTGTTGCAATCGCTTCAGTTCGGCTTCGCTCAACGAGGCGATGCGCTGACGGGCATCGGCAGGATCAACGCCCAGCGTCACCAGTTGTTCCTGCACATCCTGGCGCTCGAGCAGGGCTGTGAGTTCACCGGTGCTGATATTCTGCGCCTGGTCAAGATACACAGAGGTGTCGATTACCGTAGCCTGGGCCGTCGGTACCAGGATCGACGTGCAGAGAAACGCGGCCATCAGGAAACCGATGAAGATTCTGTAGATTGTTCCATGCATGTACACTACCTCCTCTCTCAGATAGATTGAGGCCCTGCGTCTTTCACTTTCAGGGACTATGACGAGTCGTTCACGTTTCATGTTCCATGATGTTCACTATCTATATTTGTAGATGATCGTGGACAAACTTTCCAGTTTTATTTGAACCGGATAGTCATGTCGCGGCATTGCCGGGATGAACAGCGGCAGAATGATCATGCTTCATGGAGCGTTTCATTCCCAGCGCGGAAAACAAAGACCGCTCAGTCAACGGCAGAGGATAGGTTTGGGTCACATAGCGCATATCCTCGATGGTGTAGAAAGCATTGGGATTATATTGCTTGATTAGGGCGACGATCTTGCGAACATTCTTCCTTTTGATGACGCTGAAGATAAGACTCACCGGCCCGAATTCGCCTTGCGCTTCAACGCTGGTTACGCCGTATCCCTCCTTGCGGAGCACGCTGAGGAGCTCGTGCGCTTCCCTCTGGGTGATGATCCGGATCAGGATGTTGCCGAGGGCGATTCTTTCCTCGAGGACCACGCCGACATAGTTCCCTACGGCAAAACCCAGAGCAAAGGCAATATAGGTCTGCCAGGAGTTTAGATTTTGCATAACCTGTGCCACGGCAACCAGCCAGATGAGGGATTCGAAAAAGCCGAGCAGGGCGGCAAAATACTTCACGCCCTTGGCGACAAAAATAATACGCAGCGTGCCAATGGAAACATCGAGTATCCGGGCCAGAAAGACCAACAGCGGTAGAAGGATGTAGGCAAAAGCGGCACTCTCACTGAAAATTGACATTGTTCATTTTCCTCCAAAGGGAAGTTGACGGTTTCGTCCTGGAAACCGGTACAGGATATTCAACGTTTCTGGGAAAACAGCTGCCTGAGTTTTTTCCCTTAAATTGCAGGCTGTTTGCAAAAAATATTGCTGTCACTTCCCTAAAACCGACAAAACGGAAATTTGCCGTTACCGGCGAATTTCCGTTTTTTAGGCTGTATTTTTATTTTATCCGACCGTGGATATGGGTCAGGATGCCGCTAATTGGAGTGATTGCAAGGTCATAGCAGAGATGAACAATCATCGTTGCAGTGATCTTCTCCAAAAAGCAACAGCCATTTACAAAGAAAAAGAGCGCTTGTCAAGCGTGATATTCGCCTGGCCTTTACACGAAGGTTTATCCCTAGCCCCGGTAAGTCAATATCCCCCGCCGGATCAATATGGAGATGGTGGGGATGAGGGATGGGAATCTAGTCTTTGTTTAGCCCCTGTTGGTACAGTAGATGAGTCATGCAGAGACTTGACCATTCCTGTGCCCTTCTTGTTACGTATAGCTAAGATAAGCGGCTACTGTTTTTCTAACTGACAAGAGAAAATCGGCCAAATCCATGGGCTTGCTCATGAAGGCGTTTGCCCCTTCAAAAAGAGCCTCTTCCTGGTCTTTTTCGGCAAGGGAAGAGGAAAACACCACAACTGAAACGGTATCGAATTGCTTGTCTTTCCTTATCTCCTGCAATACTTCCTGTCCGTTTATTTTGGGCAGGTTCCAATCGAGCAGTATCAGTTGGGGGTTTCCACGGGATCTCTCGGCATGTCTCCCGTGGTAATAGAGATAATCCAAAGCTTCCTGTCCGTCTCGGGCAACCGCGTACTCATTCTCTAAGGCTAACTCGGCCAGGGCAATCTCCATCAACACTATATCGTCTTCCTGGTCTTCTGCAATGAGTATGCTTTTTGCGTTAGTCATCCTGTTTCACTTGCCCCTTCGGTAAGGAGAAGTAAACCGCTGCGCCCTGATCTACCTTGCCTTCCATCCATACCCGTCCTGAATGGCGTTTAATAACACGTTCCACGTTTGCCAGGCCTATTCCTGTGCCTTCGACTTCCTCAGAGGTGTGCAGCCTCTGAAAGATTTTGAAGAGCTTGTTGTAATATTTCATATCAAAGCCAACGCCGTTGTCCCTGATGAAAAATACATACTCAGTCTCCTCTTCCTTGTGTCCATCATCTATGATGGCGGGAGAGCGACTCCGGGTAAATTTCAAGGCATTGCCGACAAGGTTCAAAAGGACGAGCTGCAGCATTGAATAATCTCCCCGAACCACAGGCAAATCACCCACACTCCATTGGATATCCCTGTCGCCGATTTCCACCACCAGGGTCTGCCTGACCTCGTTGATGATCTCATTGAGATCTACTGCGTCATCTTTCAGCCTGGAATTTCCGATCCGGGAAAACTCTAAAAGATCATCGATCAGTACGCTGATATTCCGGGAGGCCTTGAGTATCGTGTTAAGATAGCTGCGGCTTTTTTCGTTGAGAGCGGACCAGGCGTCTTTCTTGAGCAATTGTGTATAGCTGTTCATATGACGAACAGGAGTCCTCAAATCGTGAGAAATCAGATAGGTAAAACCTTCAAGCTCTTTATTGACTGCTTCCAGTTGAGAAATTGTTATTTGCAGTGTCTCTTTGTATTCTTTTGCTTCGGTAATATCGATGAAGGAGATTACTGCACCTTCGATGACGTTTTCAAGAGTGCGATAAGGCTGGATACGCAGGGTAAACCATTTGCCTTTATCAGTCTCTACCTCCACCTCTTTATTGACCAGGGTGTCCAGGACACTCTTAATGTCAGTGATCAGATCATCATAACCCACAAGATTTGAAGCGATATGGCTGACCGGTCGCCCGATATCATTTGACATGAGATTGATAATCTCCGTGGCGGCGGGCGTGAAGCGCAGAATTTGCAGGCCCTGATCGACGAAGACGGTAGCGATTCCTGTACCGGCGAGGAGATTGTTCATGTCGTTGTTGACCCGAGACAAATCTGTCAACTTGGACTGCAGTTCGGTATTGGTTGTCGTGAGTTCCTCGTTGATCGACTGCATCTCCTCCCTGGATGTCTCCAGTTCCTCATTGGAGGATTGCAGTTCCTCGTTGATCGACTGCATCTCTTCATTGGTGGATCGTAGTTCCTCGTTGGTGGTTTGCAGATATTCTTCCTTGGCCAGGAGTTCCTGTCTGAGCGCGGCCACCTGGGCGTTTGTCTTGCCCTGGGAGGAAGTCTTCGGGCTGCCCGGGTCTTCATCTACACCCTGCAGCACTTTCTGACGAGCCTGGTCGGAAGAGCATAGGCCGGCATCTTCGATGACGATCAGAAAAAGAGACGGCAGATCGGAAGAGGCCGGAGTTGTCCCTGCAGCGGTTTCCGGATCAGGACGAGCCGCCAGTGGACGAACGATCAGATTGGCAGGGGTGAAGTCGCCATTGGTTTTAACCAGCAAACCGCTGTGTCGCACCAGTTCCCTGGACTTGACGGCCTGATGTAGGGCCGAGGTCAATTCGCCCCGCAATCCCTCTCTGGCCATCTTCAGGACATTGCCGACACCTGCTTCACCAGGGGCAGGCTCAAGATACCTCCCTGTCCGGCCATGGATGTAGAGAACGTCACCATGGCTGTCGACGAGGATGCCAACCGAGGCGGTTTCGCGCAGGAGAGCCTGCTCGGTCATTTCACGCAACGATATCTTTCGGGGTATGGCGGCCTTCCCTGCCGGACCAGGCTGAGCCGTATGGACCGCCGTTTTAACGGGCGTCAGGAATCGATAGTCCTGACGGAAATTCTCTTTTCGGGTATACAGCTTAACTGTCCGGTCATGTGATGCAAACAGATCATCAAATTCACCAACGGTCTCCGAACTGCCGAGAAAGAGAAAGCCATCGGGATTCAAGGCGTAATGAAAAAGCGGAAAAAGTCTTTTCTGCAGGTCGGCACTCAAATAAATAAGCAAATTGCGGCAGCAGATCAGGTCGATTCTGGAAAAAGGCGGATCTTTAATGACGTTCTGCTCGGAAAAGATCAGCATTTCCCGAATATGTTTATCGATCCGGTAGACGCTGCCATCGGCCCCGGCTGTAAAATATCTGGCCAATCGCTTGGGCGAGATGCCGGCGGCGATACCCGCAGGGTAGAGGCCGGCCCGTGCCGTGGCAATCGCCCGGCTGTCGATATCTGTGGCGAAGACCTGTATAGTATACTTCAGGCTCCGTTTCTCCAGATACTCATGAAGGAGGATGGCGAGTGAATAGGCCTCCTCACCGGTAGCGCATCCTACAGACCAGACACGGATCGCGCTACCTTCCGGTTTGTTGGCAAAAAGCACCGGGATAACCTTTTCTTCAAGCATCTTGAAGGCCTCCGGGTCACGGAAGAACCCGGTCACGCCGATCAGCAGGTCACGAAAAAGTGATTCAATTTCCGCCGGCTTCTGCTGCAGGTAACTGACGTATTTATCAATTGATTCAATCCGGTTTATTGCCTGGCGCCGTTCGATTCGGCGAAAGATGGTGTTCGGCTTGTACTGCGAGAAATCGTGGCCTGTCTGGGTCCGCAACAGGCCGAATATCTTTTTCAGAGCATCGTCATTTTTGGGATGTGCAGGGAGAGCTGACTGCCGTGACTCGTCAAAAGCCTGGGAAACATAGGCCAGGAGCTGGGCGGGCATTTCTTCCGGCGCCAGTTGGTAATCCACCAGGCCGGAGTTGATGGCGCTGCGGGGCATACCGTCGAACTCGGCGGAATCGGGGGTTTGGGCCATGGCCATGCCGCCTGCGGCTTTGATGGCCCGCACACCCTGGGTGCCGTCACTGCCGGTGCCGGAGAGGATAATGCAGATGGCTTGTTCGCGCTGTTCCTCTGCCAGCGAGGAAAAGAAAAAATCAATGGGCAGGCGGTGTCCTCGGGGCGCCGAAGGTTCAAGCAACTGGAGTTTGTTGCCGTGAAGGGCCATATCGTGATTCGGCGGTATTATATAGGCGCAGTTGGCCTGTATTTTCATCCCGTCCGTAACCTCGAAGACTTCCATGGGCGTGTAACGTTTGATCAGGTCGGTGAGCATGCTTTTATGATCCGGTGCCAGGTGTTGTACGAGGACAAAGGCTATCGCGGTAGGGGTATCGGCCGGCATAGCGGAAAAAAATGCCTCAAAAGCCGCCAGGCCACCGGCTGAGGCACCGATGCCGACAACCGGGAATCCTGTAGAGAGTTTCTCTGCCTTTTTCTCGGCTGATTTCCGGTTTTTGATTGTGTCGGCATCGGGCTTAGACGCCGTTTTTTTGCTTTCTTTGTTTTTTACTGGGGAAGACATAAGGTTCTCTATTGCCGAAAAAAAACACCTTACATCCTGCCCGGCATGTATTAGGAAGAAGGGCCAAGCTTTCTATGAAACATCTATACGGCCAAGCGTAAACGGAGCGTCAGCCTTAATCCTGGTAGGATACAACATTATAGGCAAAAGTCAATCATAACTCATTGTTTTAGCATAGATCTTTTTGGCATCGTCGACATTGTTGTTTTAACAGCTAACGTGATGTTTGAAAGAGGAATTCCGTCTCAGAGGTGCTATTGTTAAAGGCCTAATGTGGCAGAGAGATCAGGATTTTGAGAAGAAATCCTGTAAAAAATACTGAAAAAAAGATAGTCTGAAAAGAGTTGATGAGAAAATGTGATTCTCCCCGATTTTAATGGTGGTACCGAGATTTCGGAGAACCATCGTGAAAATTAAAAGGATGATGATGTGGATGAGATCTTGGAAATACTGAGGAAAGAGGACATGTGCGTGCTGGCAACAGTATCCGAGGGGATACCTCATTGCTCGCTGATGGCCTATATAACGGATGAAGAAGGCCCGGCCATTTATATGATCACCCACAATAACACCAGAAAATATGCAAATATGTGCGCAAACCCCACGGTCAGTCTGCTGATAGACACACGCCGGCAAAATGATGCGGCGGCATCGCGCGGGGATATCTACGCCCTGACGATCACCGGCCGCTATGAAAAAGTGGAGGATGAAGACCTGCGCAACAGACTGCGTCAGCGATTCATACACTGCCACGGGCACCTCAGGGAGTTTGCCGAAGATGGCCGGGCGGTGGTCTTTTGCGTTGTTGCCGAGTCGTTTCAGCTGTTTCGCGGGGCCATGGATGCGGTCTACAAAACAAGTGCCGAGTGAGAAGGGAGAGGTGATGAATTACTGCAGCAATTGCGGCGCGGAGGTTGCACTCAGAATTCCCGACGGGGATAACAGAAACCGTTACGTCTGCGACAAATGCGGGATTATCCATTACCATAATCCCCGGGTAGTCGCCGGGGCGATTCCGGCCATTGATCACCGGATCCTGCTTTGCCGCAGGGCCATCGAACCGCGGCGGGGGTGGTGGACCATCCCGGCCGGCTATCTGGAAAACGGTGAAACCGTCGAGCAGTGCGCCAGGCGCGAGACGCTCGAAGAAGCCGGCGCACGTCTCGAGGATATACAGCCTTACTGTCTCCTCAATCTAAGCTTTGTCAATCAAATCTATTTCGTCTATCGGGCCGGGCTGTTCCAGGGGCGATTTCATCCAGGAGAAGAAAGCCTGGATGTCGATCTTTTCCCACTGGACAAGATTCCCTGGGATGAGCTTGCCTTTCATGTAGTCAGGGAGGTGCTGGAATTATATTGCCGGGATACGGAAAAAGGCCGGTTTTATTTTCGTGAACGCAACATTGAAGCGCAAGGGCGATTGGGCCCTTCAGTTAGTCATACATCAGGCAGGAAATGAAAAGACCAAGTCAATACTTCAGGGCAGGCGCCGGAGCACTCATCATAAACCGCAGGGGGCAGGTTCTCATTCTTGAACGCTCCGACATTCCCGGTTCCTGGCAGCTGCCCCAGGGCGGCCTGGATGAAGAAGAGGAACCTTATCAGGCGGTTATTCGCGAGGTTGAAGAAGAGACCGGGATCACCGCCGGCGACCTTCAGCTTATCGCCCCGCACCCGGAACCCCTGGTCTATGAATTGCCTCTGCAGGCAAGAAGAAACAAGACCGGCAGAGGGCAGGTCATCTATTTTTTTCTTTTTCGCTTCATAGGTGATGAAAACAGGCTCGATCTCACCCACAGCAAAGAATTCAGAAACTGGCGCTGGACCACGGCAAGGCGGATGATCGGGCTCACCGTCGAATTCAGGGCGGGGGTCTACAGGCGCCTGGCCGAACATTTTGCCCAGTTCCTCAGCAAAGATGAGTATCGATAAATTCTCCAGGCCAACTCTTTAAAATCTAGAGGTTGCCAGAACATGAGTAGCGTCAGCCCATGTTCTTTTAAAACGGATATCAACCGCTTCAGCATCATCTTTCTTGCCTTGTTGTTTCAGGGCATTGGCTAATCCGAACAATGAATACCCGTTTTCAGGGTTTTTGCGCAAATCAGCTGCATATACGACCTCAGCTTCACGTGGCCGGCCGGCATCAAGAAGCATGGCGCCGAGAAAGTGACGCACTGGGAAGTACCAGTCGGGCGGTTCGTTATAAAGGAGGCTGTCCTCAAGCCGAACTGCTCTTTCCAGATGGGCCAGGCCTTCCAGGGTATCGCCCTCGGCATATGCTATTTCTCCCAGAACAATTTCATGTGCAATTGTTAAAAGGTTCTCCGCAGTGCCAAAGCCGATATAATGCTCAAGCGTGCTCATGAACTTTTGTTGATTTTCCAAAGCGTGAAGTTCGTTTTCGGCTTCAGTAATTCTTCCGGTATGCAGGAAAGCCAACGCCCTGCCATAGTGCCAGACACCTGTCATGTATCTTGATTCTACTTCAGGTCTGGGTTCTGAGAGCATTTCCTCCCACATTCCAAAACGCACCATGACAAAGACCGGCTGCGATAAAAACGTCTCGTAGAGGGTCCATATATTCTTATCAGCGCTCAGCTCATGGGGAACTTTTGCGACTATCTTTCGGGCTGATTCCAGTGCTTCCGCGGGACGCCCCATAACCATTGCCGACCATGCCATGAAGTGTATATTATGAGGATAATAATTCAGCGGATAGATTCCCTGGGCTCGACACTGGGTGATATAGTTTTCGTCAGCTTCAACAGCGCGTTTGTTTACTTCATAAGAATCGACAAACCTGCCAACCCTCATATAGATGTGTGACGGCATATGTACAAGGTGACCGGCTCCAGGCATTAATCCGCCCAGCATGTCTGCATGCTTTTCTCCTTTTTCAGGATGACGTGCCTCCACCGTATGGATGAAATAATGCAATGCCCCTGCATGCTTCGGTTCACGATCAACTACCGACTGCAGGGTATTGAGAATTTTTGTGGTGTTCTCTCGGGGGCTTGCATCCAGATTCCAGTAGTTCCATGGGCTCAGGTTCATCAGAGAGGCGGCGTAAAGTGTCGCGGCATCCAGATCTTCGGGATATTTTTCCACCAGTGCTTCCATTGCATCGGCATAGGCCTGATCAAGTGACGTTCGGTCTTCCGGTGCGATCCTAGAATATCTTTTCGCCAGGGCTTCGATAAAGTCCTGCTCCTTTTCCGATACGGCTTCCTTACGTTGCAGCGCATGTTGAATGGCCTCATACGCCTGAGGAGCAACATCGGGCATCATCGGCAGATTAAGATTTGGTCCGAGCACCAACGCCCAGCCCCAGTATGCCATGGCATTGTCATGATCCAGCCGTACCGCTTCCTTGAAGGCCCTCAGGGCTTCCGAATGATTGAAGGCGTAGGTCAGTCTCAGTCCCTGGTTGAAGAACTCCTGTGATTCGGGGTTGTCGGTTGTGACCGGGAAATGATAATTTCCCAGTCCTGCCAGTCTGGGCGCTATCGGGTGTTCAGCTTGAAACGGATCTGCTTCGATCGCCCGGCTGTCATGGATTTTTGCGGCTGCTTGCGTCCCATATAAAATCAAAGCCGATAGGACGATAATGATCTTGAGTAAACGCATGATCGAACCTCCTTTTGATTGATGTTTGGTATCTTCTCAATCAATAGGCGTAATTCCCAAGCTTACAATGTAAGCCAGGACAATCGGCAGTACATTGCCCCCCCCGGTTCAGTCCCCGTTGATCACCACCGGGTTTTTCATAGAGACAAGCATGGTCGAAGGTCTTTAGAGAAAAATATATCTGTCAGGGGAGGGAGTTTGTAGTGGCTTACGCGGTAATGAGCGAAATTACGCCTACTGAATGAAGACAACAGATTTGAAACTCACTCATAGGAGAAGAACATGCGGCCGTCAAGAAAGATTAAAGCGGATATTTTTAAAAGCGAAAGAGAAGAAGCGTTTGACAGCCCTCTTAACAGCTATGAAAAAGCGATGTTTGTTATTTTGCTTCTCATGCTGACCATGATTTTGACTGTCGCTGCCTGGAGCGGCATTCTGCTGCTCTTTGGACAAATTGAGGGGGGAGGACCGCTGGGATTGTTCATGGAAGAGGTACTGATCAATTTACTGCTCAACAGGTGGCTGTGAAGAGGTGCAGTCTGTTTAGGTCTTTCTGGGATTAGCGCGGAACTACGCCAGGGTACGCGAGTGACAAGCTTGTCTGAGTGATTATGTTTTCCATGTCATAGGCGATGAATGTTATGAATCTTGACAGCCTACCGGAAGACAGGAAATGGAAAATGGTTACCTGAACAGGGCCCCCTCTCTTGCAGTACTTCCCTTTGATAATCTATCGGGAAACGCTCAGTATGAATATTTTTCCAAGGGGCTGATAGATGAACTGATTGTTGATCTGTCGCATTTTTCTGCTTTACAAATTATATCATCCTATACATCAAGCAGATTAGCCGATCCTGAACTGGACGAAATAGAGGCTGCCAGAAATATCGATATTGATTATCTGCTCAAAGGAAGCCTGCTTTTAAGGTCCAATTCCATGAGGCTCAATGCGCAGCTTCTCGATACCTGCACCCGTCGAATAATTTGGGCCGAGCGTTTCGATGCTCCTCTTGATTCCGTTTTTGAGATTCAGGATAATATCGTTGAACGGGTCGTATTTACGATCTCATCGGAAGTAAACAAAAATCTTCTGTCCGCCGCCAGGGAGAAATCGGTTTCCAGCCTGGCAGCATATGACTGCTGGCTGCGCGGTATGGACAGATTGAGGCTCGGTACGCTCGAGACCGACAATGAGGCCAGGGAATTTTTCAATCAGGCTCTGGCCATTGATCCCGATTATTCAAAAGCCTTAGCGGGACTCTCACTTTCTCATTTCAATGAGTGGAGCTGTCAGCTATGGGAGCTGTGGGAGGAGTCGGAAAAATGCGCCTACACCTATGCGGCAAAGGCGCTTCAACTCGATGAAGGCAATTATCTCGTCCAGATGATACTTGGGCGTATTTATCTCTACCGCAGGCAATTCGCAGAGGCTGAGTATCACATCAACAGGTCGCTTGAACTGAACAGCAACGACGCGGACAACCTGGTCGAGCTGGCAAGCTGCATGGCTTTTCTCGGAAGAGGCGCAGAAGGCGAGAAACTCTTCAAGAAGGCGTTGCGCCTCAATCCGTACCGAAATCTCTGGTATTATCAATATGGCTCCATGGTCTATTTCGTTTTGGGAAAATTCAGGACCACAGTCAATATGGCACTGAAAAGGCAGCTGGTAAATGTCCGGGTGGATCTGCCCGGTTATATTGCTGCGGCCTATGCTCATCTCGGCCAGCAAGAGCCGGCGAAAAATTACACCTCTCTCTTTGTTGACTCCTTTGCCTCTTTTATAACCAGGGGCAGAAAACCGGATGCAGAAGAAATAATCGACTGGGTCAGAGATGCCAACCCTTACAAGTACAAGGAGGATACAGACAGGGTTGTCGAGGGTATCCAGCTGGCAGGATTAGAGGATGTCCTGAGGGCAGGAGGGCAGGGGAAAAATGAGATAAAGCTTGTCAATCTAGCTGGATCCGTATCCATTTTCAGGCAGGAACATGCCATTTGGCATATGGCATTTGACGGTATTGAAATCACCATGCCCGATTTAAAGGGTTTTCATGATATAGCCAGGCTGCTTGCCTCGCCTGAAACGGAGACTCATTGTACCGTTCTCATGGGTTCTGAATCGAGCATGGATGAGAAATATTATGGCATGGATGAAAGAGCACGTCGTGAATATGAAGATCATATCAGGGAACTGCGGCATGAAATTTCTGCAGCTGAGGAGCATAATGACATCGGCAGAAGAGAAAAACTGCAGGAAGAAATGGAATACCTGTTTGATCACCTGTCCAAGAACCTTGGATTAGGCAAGCACCCGCGGAAAATGAATTCGGCTGCCGAGCGCGCCAGAGCGGCTGTTACCTTGCGAATTCGCAGTGCCGTCAAAAAAATTGCCTCACATCACCCAGCGCTGGCAAAACATCTTTCAAACTCTCTTCGCACCGGCCTGTTTTGCAGCTATTCTCCGGAAGAGAAAAGGAACTGGACACTCCACTGAGCTGGTCCGGGTTGAAGAAGCTGCCCCAGACTGTAACCGGTAGCCTGGATGGAAAAATGCTCATGGCGCTGTTCCTCAATTTGCCTTTGCATCCTTCTCTAGCTTCCTGCGGCTTTTTAAGTTTTTTGGTGTACAATTGTCCTAACCTGTACAGGCTCAATGATAGTTAGGGGCTAATTCAAGAGTGGACGGAAACTGTCCTGTTCTGTGTGTTTATCAATCTGGCCATCTCGACGGGTGGTAGAATGATTCTGATGGCGTATTAGTCATTTTTTTCTTCTTTTTTTCCCTCTTTTTCAGGCAGATCAAGTTCCTCAACCACCTCTTCGGAAGCTTGCTTTTCAGAGGTGTACTCAATATCAGGCCGCTGCTGGTCCTGCTCTGTCTTCGCTTCGATGTTTTCAGGCTCCGGCCCGGAATCCTTTGGTTGCCGGGTGACCCGCATCGGCGGGGCTGTTCCGTCCTTGTCGACGCCGAACCAGATAGTCTGATGGGGGAAGGGGATTTCAATGCCGCGTTCGTCAAAAACACGCTTCATTCTTTCCAGGAAGGCCCGGCGAACCGAGAACTGGCGGCTGGGCAGGGTCTTCATCCTGACCCGGATTTCTACTGCCGAATCACCCAGATTGTTCATGCCGAACACCTCGAGATCTCCGGTGATATCGGGCCCCCAGGTTTCATCCTGCCTCAATTCGGCGGCAACATCCTGCAGCGCCCGGACCACCTCGCCATAATTTTCCCGGTAGGCGACTCCTGCATCTATAAGAGCATAGGCGTAGCCTCGATTGTAATTCTGAATCGTGGTGACCTCGCCAAAAGGAATGACATGAACGGTGCCGGACAGATCACGCAGGGTCAGGGTGCGGATGGTTAGATTCTCCACGGTGCCGGAATGCCCTCCCATGTCAACCCAGTCCCCTACGGCAACGGAATCCTCGAGCAGGATAAAGGCGCCGGAAATGACGTCGCGCACCAGAGCCTGGGAGCCAAAGCCGACAGCAATTCCGATGACTCCGGCGCCGGCCAGCAGAGGAGCGATATTGATCCCTATGTGAGCGAGCACGCTCATGCCGGCCACAAGAATCAAGGTGATGCGGATGACGTTCTTGAGAAGAGGCAGCAGCGTCAGCAGGCGGGTGTTGCCTTTTTTACCGGCTGTGCCTTCCCGCTCTTTGAGCAGGTAGTTCTCGATTTTAACGCTGGCGATTTCCCAGAACAGAAAAGCGGCAACAACGATCAGGAAAATAAATACAGCATTCGAGACGATGGCGGCACCCTGTGGTGTCAACAGCCAGCTCAGGGTGCCCAGCCCCCAGGCCTGCATGATGGAAAAGAAGGCGATAAAATAGAGTATGCCTCTTACGGTATACCGGAGCAGCGGCAGGTATCGATTGGCTCTCTCTTCCAGTTCGGGATAGGTATTCTTGAGTTCTTCGCTGATCTTGAAAAGACGATCAATGCCGCGTCTGCTCATGCGCACAAAGAAGGTGGTCAGCGCGAGAACCATAACCGTCAGGACGATGGCCCTGACGGTATAATACAAACCGCCCTCGATTCCCAGAGCCCAGGTTATAAACATCCCTGCAACAACCAGGATCGCGCCGATGTGCCAGAAGTCGGCGAAACGACGCCGTAATGTACCGGCCATCGGGGTGTTCCGGTCCTCTGAATCGATCGCTTCCGGTTCAGAGGGGCGATTTGCTTCAGGTGGAGCCAGGTCTCCGCGGAGCCACGATGATACCCCTTTCCGGTTTTGCATAATGAGTATGATGGCCAGAATTGTGACAACCAGACCGAGGAGTTTGAGCAGGAACAGGTAAAGGCTACCGGGTAATCCGAGGATCAGTCCGGCTTCCAGGAAAAAGTAGCCGTAAACGCTTATCCTGACTATCCGTTGTGTCCAGATATACAGATAATACACGGTTTCCTGCCGCATAGGCAGAAAGCTCAGTGAAGGTGTCTCAGGGACAAGTACCAGGCGGGCAAGGGCCATGATCAGCCTGAACAGGATGCTTGAGTTGATCAGGGTCAGAGCGACCAGTTGAGTGCCGGGACGGGGATCAAGCAGCGGCAGCATGCCGTAGGATGCCGCGGCAAAGGCTATGATAGGAATCAGTTCCAGAAGAGAGGTGCCGATCAGCAGGAGAATCCTGTACCATATGTTATACGCTTTCCGGTCTTCAAGGGCCTTGCGTCTGCCGGCAAGGAGGCGCGAGGCCAGTACCTGGGCAAGAAGGCCGGCCATCAGGGCCAGCACGACCTTTCCTGCCATCTCTCCCCATGTTGCAAGGGTTTTGGGATCTTTGGCCTCAGCCATGAGTTCCCGAAGCAGGGAAGGTATGTGCAGGACGTATCTACCGGCTTCAGCCAGTACCCGGTTGACCTTCTGAAGATTGTCGGAGATGATGGAAAGCATCTCTCCCAATACTCCTCCGGAATCAACTCCAGGCTCTTTGACTTGCTCTTTTTCTTCAGCTTTCAGAAGAATCCGCAGATTCTCCTTGAGGTTTTCCAGTTCTTGGGGATCCTCAAGATCTTTCAGCAGTCTTTCTATGCTGTCCTGTGAAATCTCGTTCTCTACGACGGCTGGATCCTGCTGAGCATTGGCAGAGCAGGGCTGCATGAAGAAAAAAAATGTCCCCACAATCAATGAAATGAAAAATCCTGACCTCATGTCTTCTCCTATGAGCATCCGAAAATGACAAAATGTGATGAATATCCGGCTGCGAGTCGATCAAGACTGACATAAAAAACCTCAGTGGCATCGGAGATCCGGGAAAGTCGGCGCTGTCGCCAACTATGCCGCAAAGATTTATCGCTGTCAAGGGATGCAAAAAAACATCAACACAGCATTCCAGGGCTTCAAAACGGTTCGGATCCGCAGCCTGCGGAACAATGAACAGCGTTGGTTCCCAAGATAAGAGTTGCGGTTAGGATGCTTCCTGCGGTCATGGCATAATATACAATACGGCTGCCGCTGGACAAGGAACTATCATTTTGATTCCGATGCAGATTAAAGCTGACGGCAGCCATCTGGTGCCAACTGACTGCTTCTTGGATAGATTATGAGAATCAAGAAAAGATTTCACGAGCGAATAGTGTAACAATGTGGCGGTAAATACTGACAGGGAGTAGGATAAATTGGGACGCTTGCGGTATTATACAAGGGTTCAAGATGTTATGCCGATTTGAACCTTGGCGCAGCTGAATCATTAAGATCCAAAGAGACATCCGAGAACCAGTCGTCTCCTGAAATATCCGAGTCAGGAAGCTGGTTTTTTTATTCCTAATTTCAATAGATTAAGTTCCAGTAGCCACTTAAGTATGTCAATAATGAATTCGAAAGGGACTCTTTTTTTGTCATTTTCTGTCTGTTTCATCATATACTCCTGAAGTAGTTGTTGGAGAGTAGAATTAGATCCTCTGGTTATGTTTCTGAAATAGACACATCAAAAACGCGTGCTGTTCCGTCTCTCTTCATTATTGCTGTTTACCTCATTTTCCTCATCTTACAACTTATACGTTTTTCCAAAAATGGCCAAAAGATATCTTTACAAGTAACATTTTAGTTCCTTTTTCTTTCAGAATAGCATCATGCATATTTATCGGCAAGTTGAGGAAAAGGAAGATCATCGTGGATTGGTGGTGCCTTGGTCGGTCGGAACGTAAAAGGTGTTGTTCCTTTTGACCCACGTTTTCAGTCATCTTGACCCGCTGGTCTTTTAACGCATCTTCTGAAGATAATTGTGGAACTCTCCCGAAACCTGCAGATCGCCACAGCCGCCATCGACTCCACCGGCATGTGCCTGTTTATAGCCTTTGCCGCTCTAGATGACGAAACCTGCCTTCCTGCGCTCATTGATCTTATCAATGCCCGTTTCGGCATCAGCCTGAATGGTGATGACGTAATCAATCTGGGCAAACATATTCTCAAAACAGAAAAATCGTTTAACGAGAAAGCGGGGTTCGGCAAGGAAGATGATCGTCTGCCGGAGTTTTTTAGTATTGAAAAATTGCCGCCGCATAATGTTGTCTGGGATTATCAAGGCGAAGAAATCGATAGCTTCTGGGACTTTTAGTGCTCCGTGGGTTAGGGCCTGCTCCAGAGAAAACAACAAATTAGAAATTATCTCTAATGAGCCAGGCCGTTTTCAGCATATCAGCAGGAAATATACCGGCTCAGACTTGACATCCAGTTCAGCGGCCTCAAATCCGGTGGATTAAATGCCGCTGTTCCTGTCAATTTGAGAGTCTTCGCTCATTCGGAGTTTTCTTGAGCAAGCTCTTTCTGAGAGGCGACCTGCTGCTCAATCTCTGCAATCAGCTCGGCCGGCAGTCGCAGTCGTGCCGCCAGCATGGCGAGATAAGCTTTTTCCGCGGCCGAATCGACTTCCACGGCCAACAAGGAGGCAGTATAGATTTCCGCGGCTATCTCGGGTGTGGTGGCGCTGTTGACGATGGCATCCATATCGACCGGATGGCCCATCTCTTCCACCAGAAGAGCCTGACTTTCGCTGTCCAGGCCAAGTGACTGGATCTTCTGGAAAATAGCCTGACTCTCCTCGGCATCGAGCCGGCCGTCGGCGCGAGCTACGGCGATCATGGCCCGTACCAGGATGAGTCCAAGGGCTTCGTTGGCAGCATGATCATTTTCTCTGGGCATAAAGGCAGAGCCGGGAGGCGCAGGAGCGAGCTCAGTCGGCGCAGCCTGTTGCGCCGGAGCACCACCGCTCTTTTCAGAGTAGCGCTGGTAAGCGGTGTAGGCCATTGCTCCCACTGCGGCGACACCGCCGAGCTTAAGCGCTTTGAATCCCATCTTCCGTCCTTTTTTACCGCTCAGCAGACTACTGGCGAGCCCGCCGGCCAGACCCCCGGCAAATCCGCTGGCCGCACCGCTGCCCAGCAGCTGGCCTAAAAGTTTATTCATATCAGCCATTGTCTTTTTCCTGTTATTAGTATCTTACAGATTGTTTTCTTGTTTTTTTGCAAGAAAATAATCTGTCTAAAGGTTCTTATCCAGCTCAGCTGGGTTGGAAGTCAATCTTAATATAGCTTCTTTAGGTGCATGCAGATTACTTACGCCCCGCTTGAGGAGGGACAGTTTCTGAATCTTGATAATTTTACAATATAACGACGATTTTTGAAATGCAAATCGCCTTTCACAAGGACTGAACGGCTATGCTCACTTTGCCTTCTTATCTTTTAGGTATGCAGGTGACCGTCTGAATCCGGCTTATTTGTCCTTTGCGGTCTCTGGTGTTTTTTTCTAGTGGACGTTCAGCTGAGGGCAATTTAGAATACTCCCAGCCCAACCGAGTTGGAGAAGAAAACCAAAAACAAAGTAAGGGATTAATCTTAAAGGAAAAGAGGAATGAGAGAAATAGACGTCATTAAAGAGCAGATAGCAAAGACAGAGGAGATTTTGGCAGATTCCCGTAATAATTACGAGAAGAATCCGGACCAATACAGCGCAAAGCTTCTATTAATGAGCACTGAGAATCATCTCGCAGACCTTCTTAAGGAACTTGATACATATAATAAATAAAGATGGCAACTTCGATGACTTTCTACGATTTATATCAATAAATTAATATACGGAAATCCGGTGAGCATATGGGGTATGCCATAGGATGGCATAGTACGGATTCTGCCACAATGTGGTTATGTTGTTGACAGATTTTATCCTGTGTTTTAGTTTTGCCTAAAAATATATGAGGAATGCTGCTTTTCTGTAGCAGCATTTTTAAAGGATCTAAGAGAGATAATGGCCGGGCAACCCCGCCGAGAGCCCCAAAATTTTAGAAGAATCCTGAACAATGAGAGATGAAAAAAAACAGAAGCGCCAGGAAAGAATTCTCCTGCAAGCTTTGAAACTGTTCACCGAGAGAGGTTATTTTAACACCTCGGTCAGTGATATTCAGTCTGCTTCGAAAATGAGTGTCGGTACTCTCTATAACTATTTCACCAATAAAGAGGCGATAGCCATTTCCCTGTTCAGTAATATTGAGAATTGCCTGTATGAGCACCTCTGTGAGATAGAAAGAAAATATGACAACGTTAATGATCGCTGCAAGGCAATCGTTCGTCATTTGTTCGAGACGACGGAGAGAGCCCCTGAATCCATGCAGTACCTGTTCTATACAAAGCACCGGGAGGTAATGCCTGTTGAAAAGTCGGTGTTTACCTCGCTTCCTTTTCTCAAGATGAAAGACATGGTGGTGAAAGGCCAGCAAGCCGGAGTCATCAGAAATATGGAACCCGATGTTGCCATGGTCGCTCTATTCGGCGGCCCTATTCGGATGATGTATCTGAGAATCGATGGTGTTCTGGAAAAACCATTGCCAATGTATTTCGAAGACTGCTGGGACTGCGCCTGGCGTAGCGTCAAAATCTAGTCTGTATTCCTTCACTTGTATTTTCCCGCAACAGTGTCACCAGGAATATGCTCCTCTCTCTAATCGTTTACCTGCCTATAAATAAGTAGGACGCTGCCTGCAAAATAGACTATCCCAGGACGTCATCGGGAATATAGTATGGTTCGGCCTTACTTGAAAACACCGGCGATATGCTCTCCGCAGCTCGGGCATCCGGAATTATCGGTCACCCGGACCTGATTTGCACTATAGTATTCGCGCATGATCAGGATTTCGCCGCATTTGGGGCAGGCGGTGTTGTTTTCTTCGCCGGGAACATTGCCGACATAGATATATTTCAATCCTGCCTCACGGCCGAGCGATCGTGCTTTCTCCAGGGTCTGTACGGGTGTGGGGATGCTCTCGGTGGTTTTGTAGTCTGGGTGAAATCGGCTGATGTGCCAGGGAATATCGGTGTCCACAGCGGCAATAAATTCGGCGATGCCCTGCAACTCGGCGGGATCGTCGTTCTGGCCCGGTACAACCAGGGTGGTAACCTCTACCCAGATATTCAACTCCCGCATCAGGAGAATGGTGTCGAGCACCGGTTGCAGCCTGCCGTTGCAGGTTTTGCGATAGAATTCATCACGGAAGGATTTGAGGTCCACATTGGCACCATCCAGGTAAGGCTGGATGATCTTGATGGCTTCTTTTGTCATGAATCCGTTGGTGACGAAAATGTTGTAGATGCCTGCTCCATGTGCCTGAATCGCGGTTTCATAAGCGTATTCGAAGTAGATTGTCGGTTCGGTGTATGTATAGGCGATGCTCAGGCAGCGCTCTTTTCGGGCCAGGTCGACGATTTCAGACGGAGCCAGTGGGGATCCTCCAAGATTGCTGCCGTCTTTCGAAGTCTGGGATATCTGCCAGTTCTGGCAAAATCCGCACTGAAAATTGCATCCTTTGGTGGCTATTGAGAATGAGCTCGATCCCGGAAGGAAATGATAAAGCGGCTTTTTCTCGATCGGATCCACATTGGCGGCGATGGTTTCGCCGTAGACATGAGTGTAGAGCGTGCCGTTTCTGTTCTGGCGCACCCTGCAGATCCCAAATTTTGAATCCGATATTTTGCAGTGGTGATTGCAGAGGAAGCAATGAACACGATTATCTTCCTTGCCTTCCATTCTTTCGTAAAGCATGGCTTCTTTGATCATATTGCTCTCTCCTCGTAAAAAGTCATCAAAGTGCCGAGACGGACTTTGAGCTAGACGATGACCGCGATATCGATATCTCCCTCTTTTCGAATGACATTGATTCCCACATCATGAGTATGCCTGCGCAAAGAGAGATCGAGGAAACCGTTGCCGACCCGCATATTGGTAATCCTGACAAAGTCCACGCAATCCGGGAGTTGGGGATGATGGAACTGTACCTGGGGCTTTTCCGAAGTGAAAGTTAGTCCGAGGCAGGCCTGCAGCAGGAAAAAAACCGAAGCGCTTGACCAGGCCTGTGGAGAGCAGGCTACCGGATAGGCGGTGGGCCCCTGGCCTGGGAGTTTGCGGAAACCGCAGAAGAGTTCAGGCAGTCGGTGAAAGTCGAAAAATACCGAGGCATTGAACAGGGCGGAAAAAACCCTCAGGGTCTCGTTTTTGAAGAAATAGCGGGCAAAACCCATAGCCGCGATGCTGTTGTCGTGAGGCCATATTGTACCGTTATGATATGACATCGGATTATAGCGGTTTTCGTTGCTGGGTATCGTTCTGATTCCCCATCCCGAAAAAGAATCCTTGTTCATCAGGGTGCGTGCGGCTCTGAGGGCATATTTCTTGGTGGCGATACCGCTGTAGAGTACATGGCCGACATTTGATGAGCGCACCCGGCAAAGATTTTTGCGGCCGTCAAGCGCGAGTGCATAGGTTTCGAGTTCCTCACACCAGAAGGTCTCGTTAAAGTTGTGGTGCAGAGCATCGGCCTGGCGGAAGAGTTCCGCGGCCAGATCGTTCTCTCCTGCCATCGCGGCTAATTTGGCGCCGGCTGTCTTTGCCCGGTAGACATATCCCTGGATCTCGCAAAGTGCTATCGGACCTTCGGCCAGGGTACCGTCCGCATGAAAGACGGAATCGTTGGAATCCTTCCAGCCCTGCTGGAGAATACCGTCGCTGCTTTTGCGGGAATATTCGACAAAACCGTCACCGTCTATATCGCCATATTTGTCGATCCATTCAAGGGCCTGAAGAATATTGGGCCAGATCTGTTCTATAAATTTAAAATCTCCGGTTCGCCGGAAATAGGCTTCGGCAAGAATAACAAAAAGCGGGGTCGAATCTGCGCTGCCGTAGTAGTTTTTGTAAGGAATTTCTCCGAGTGCGGCCATTTCACCTGTTCTGCTTTCGTGCAAAATCTTCCCCGGCTCGGCATCGTTGGCAATACTGGTTGTCTGGGACTGCCTGTCGGAGAGAAAACCAAGAACGCCGCGAGCCAGGCCAGGGTCTACCCAGAGGGACTGAAGGGCTGTGATGATGCCGTCCCGGCCGAAAGGAGTACTGAACCAGGGGACGCCGGCATAGGGATATCTGCCGAATGCGGTCTTGGTTGTCAGCATCTGCAGGTCGGTCATTGAGCGGTTCAGCCAATCGTTGAGCTGTTCATTCGAGGTGTGGATTTCCGTGGTCGTTTCCAGAACCCGGTTTGATTCCCGTTTGTTCCGATTCAGGGCATCAAGGTAATTTATCCGCGTTATCGGGGAATTATCGTATTGACAGGCTATATCAATATAAAATTCTTTTTCCTGCTGAACAGGAAGGACGAAAGAATAGCTCGCGCTGTGCGGCTTTATAGCCTCAGGGGCGGGGCTGAAATTGATAATGGTTGAACGCTGTATTTCGTCAAGTCCGGTATATTGAAAGCTGACGGAGGATTCGGTACATTCAGGTTTATGCTGCAGACCTCTTTTTTCGCGGATGACTCCACGCACCTCGAAAATATCCACATAGTCGGCAGAGAAGCCAAACTCCAGAGTCAGAGCGACATCTTGACGTCCATAATTGGCGATCCGGATATGTTCGTGACATACCCCGTCTGTCAGCAGTTTTGAACGAAAGACGTGTATCGTTCCCTTTTTGATGACCAGCTTGTTGTTTTCGTACAGATCAGGAGTTGTCTGGTCGACGGCCAGAAGCAGGTTGTCGTTGGCGACAGAGGAATTCAGAAGCAGCGGCTGTCTCTGGTTAACGGTGAATTCGAAAAAGCTCAGATACCGGGTACCGCTGTGGTAAAGTCCCAAATCGCCCAGACCGATCTGGCGGATATCGCCGAACGGATCGAAGAGGCCGAAAGTTTCTTCGGCTTTGAGCACCCGGGTGCGATCATCAGCCCTTGAGGATGTTGCCAGAATATACCATTTGTCGTCGATCTGAATAACGTCTTCCATAATTCACCTCTCCATTCCACTGCGTCTCATTGATCCGGTCCGTCGTGCCGAGGAGCATTTGGTATATTTTGACATACTCCTCTACCATCCTTGTCGAACTGAATCGCTTTTTAAAAACACTGTGGCATTTAGGGCGGCTGATTGCATCGATATTTTGTACCGCTTGCACCGCCTCCCGGATATCATCTACTATGAATCCTGTAACCCCATTCTCAATAACTTCAGGCACGGAGCCTCTGCGAAATGCCACTACAGGTGTGCCGCAGGCCATCGCTTCGATCATGACCATGCCGAACGGCTCCGGCCACTGAATGGGAAAGAGCAGGGCACGGGCGTTGCCCAGGAAGTCATTTTTTTCCTGTTCGTTGATTTCCCCGAGAAAATGTATCTGCGGGTTCTTTAACAGAGGTTGGATTACTTCATCGAAGTAGGCCTCGTCCGTGGCATCAACTTTTGCAGCTATATGCAGCTCTATTCCAGCGAGAACGGCAATATGGATCGCCTCTTCAAGGCCTTTTTCGGGTGAAGTACGGCCTAGAAAGGCGAGATAACCGTGATGGTCCTCATGAAGGGTGAAGAAATGTCCCGGGATCCCGTGGTATACGGTTGCCTGCCAGTTGGCATTGGGCAACGGTGTTCGTTGAGAATTGGAGATGGAGATCACTGGCATTTCAAAAAATTCCCGATAGATATGTTGCAGATCTGGTAAATCCTGTCGGCCGTGCAGCGTAGTGATCTGTGGAGTTCTGGTGAGGCGGGCCAGGGGATAATGAATATAATCTATATGAAAATGAATGATGTCATAGAGATGCGCCTCGTTAAATATTTTCTGTATCAGCAGAATATGGTAGGCAAGATGGTCACAGGGCGATTTGTGGAGACGCAGTGAGCAGTCGCAGACGGGTCTCAGCTGGGCGCGCGTAACAGAATCTCCGCTGGCAAAGAGAGTTACCTCATGTCCCTGATTGATCAACTCTTCCGTTATATATGACACAACCCGCTCGGTACCGCCGTACAGACGGGGTGGAACACTCTCTGTTAATGGTGCAACCTGGGCAATTCTCATTTCATGTACCTCCCGTGGAAAGGTAGCAAAAGAAATAAAATAAATGATTGTAATGATTTACAATCTAAAGCAGCACCTCATACAATATAGGAAAGTATTGTGCCTGGAATGAACGATGTCAAGCAGTGCGGGGTGGTTCGGCAGATGGTTTCCTGCAGGAAAATATTTACCTTCAGGGACTTTGCGGGCTCATTTGGTTACTGTGTTTTGCGAGAGTTCATAATTTTATAGGCACAGAACTCTCCGCACATGGTGCATGCGCCATGTTGATCCGCTGATGTGGTTTCTTCCCGTCGTTTTCTCGCCAGTGGCGGATCGATGGCCAACTCGAATTGCCTTTCCCAGTCGAGGTTTTTTCTGGCCTGCGACATGGCAAGGTCCTTTTCCATCGCCCCGGGAATGTTTTTGACGATATCGCCTGCATGTGCCGCTAATCTGGTCGCCACAACCCCTTGGTGAACATCTTCTGCAGTGGGCAGGCAGAGATGTTCGCTCGGGGTTACATAGCAGAGAAAATCGGCACCGGCGCCTGCTGCTGTAGCTCCGCCAATGGCACTGGTGATATGATCGTAGCCGGGGCCGATGTCTGTAACCAGCGGGCCGAGCACATAAAATGGCGCTCCGTGGCAGAGGCTTTTTTGCAGCTGGATATTGGCTGCTATCTGTTGAAGCGGCATATGTCCGGGACCTTCAATCATCACCTGAATTCCCGCATCTCAGGCTCTCTGGGTTAATTCCCCCAGGATCAGCAGTTCATGGATCTGAGCCTGATCGCTGGCGTCGGCCAGACAGCCGGGGCGAAAGCCGTCCCCTAGAGAAAGGACGGCATCGTAGGTGCGTACCAGTTCCAGCAGTCTGTCAAAATGCTGATAGAGTGGATTTTCCTGCTGATTGTGCTCCATCCAGGCGCAGGTGAATGAACCGCCCCGGGAAACTACTTCCATCACACGGCCTTCTCTATCCATTTTTTCAACAGTGGCGCGAGTCACTCCGCAGTGAACCGTGATGAAGTCTATTCCATCCTCAAGATGCTTTTCGATGCCGTTAAAGATATCATCGACGCTCATTTCGACAATCGCCTTCCCCTGCACGGAAACCGTATCGCAGGCTGCCTGATACAGGGGGACCGAGCCAATACAGACATCGGTTTTTGAAATGATGGCTTTGCGAATTTCATCGATCGGCCCGCCGGTGGAAAGATCCATCAGGGCATCGGCTCCTGCGGCAACCGCCGTTTCAGCTTTTTTCAGTTCGTTCTCTATGGCTGGTATCATCTCTGCTTGTTCCGATATTGGCATTGACGCGAGTGCGGATGCCTTTGCCGACAGCAAGCGGGCGTCCTCCATGATGCAGGTTGTTGTGGCAGATAATCGCCGTGCCTTCGGCAATATTGCGGCGCAGCAACTCTGGTGAGATACCGGCTTCGGCTGCCGCTATTTTCATTTTTTCCGAGATAGTGTTTGCGCGGGCCAGTTCCATCTGTGGTGTGTTCATGGGATGCTCCAAAATAGTAAGAAATACGCAGGATACGGTTTCAAGGCCACTATTTCAGAGTGCTGCTGGAACCGTTCCCTACGCCGGTATCAACCGGATCAGGTTCAAAGGGTCGTTTGCCGATGCAAAACTCTCAGTCCGAAGACTCCCCCAGGCTATGGCTTCAGACACTACCTGTTCTGAATTGTTAAGTCAAGAAGGAGTCAGGGGGAGAGGCAGGCAACTTTTATCAGAAAAAAATATTCCCTTGATTCCTCGTTCTTAAGAGGGGCTGGCTCATTGTCGAAGACGGTGAGGGTAATCTAATGTGGGTTGCTTGCCGATATAGAGATGTAGGGATGTTGTGGGCGATTCCTTGCGCGTAATAGGTGTAAGTGTCAGTAAGTGTATGAAAGAACATTATTTTCTGTTTGCAGGAAAGTCAATATCTTGATAAAATGATGAGGTCAGGTGGTTCCAGTGGACGAAACGATTATCACAAAAAATGGACTTCAGGAGGCCATGCAGGCGCAAAAGAAAAATATTCCGGATCCGACAAAGATACTTCCCTTGAAACGGGCGGTAGCGAAGGAGGGGTGCGCCGGGAGAAACAGCGCAGGCCGAGTTGAGGCCCTTAATCGTATCAGAGGATTGGTAAGGAAAATCAGAGGGTCCTATGGTGAGGGTCTTGCCTCACCGCGTATCCCCATCTGGCTTCAGCTCTCCATTACGACAATGTTTGTTTTGGCGGTCTCCATGGTGATATTCGGATATGTCATAATGGAGAGGCAGAAGGAAAAGCTCTATGACAATACCGTCAAAATGGGCATGGTCAGCCTCAATTATTTCAGCAACAATGCCAAAATACCCCTGTTGAATGATGATGTTCTCGAACTCAATACCCTGATCAACAATGCAGCCTCCGTCGACGGTCATTTTTATGCATTCATCGTCGATAATGATAATGTCATCAAAGCCCATACCAACCATGAGAGAATCGATAAAACCTTTGAGCCGTTCGAGGGTGTCAATAACACCTCGAAGAAGGGAGCGGTTTCCTATTTTCATTATTCGCTTCCCGGAAAGGCTGAGGTGCTGAACCTCAGTACGCCCATAATGTTTAAGGAGAAGAAGCTCGGTGAGGTTCATGTAGGGCTTTCCATCGATTTTGTCAGGGAGCTATTTATTAACGAGCGGGCTTTTCTGGCGGCGAGCATACTCATGATCATCGTCTTTGGAATGATAGTGGCGGTGATTTGCGGCAGGCGATTTTCAAAACCGATTTCCTCACTTGTCGAGGCGACTTCAGAGATTGCCAGGGGCAACTATGATCATAAAGTCGACCTGCACCGGAACGATGAACTGGGAACCTTGGGGGAAGCCTTCAACAGAATGGGTGATGAACTGTATCGCCAGGCGATAATGAAAGAGACTTTCGGTAAATATGTCGGCTCGGAAGTCCTCGATATGATAATGTCCAACCCCGGAAAGGGCTGGCTCAAGGGCCGTAAGAACGAGGCCTCGGTGCTTTTTGCCGATATCAGAGGGTTTACCGCTTATGCAGAAACACGGGAGCCGGAGGAAGTTGTTGAAAAGCTCAATGAGTTTTTTGAAATAGCCACCGAAATCATCCTCAAGCATGGCGGATATGTCGATAAATTCATGGGAGATTCGGTTCTGGCGGTGTTCGGGGTGCCGGTCTATCATAAAGAACATGCCCGAAGATGCTTACTGGCAGCACTCGACATGCAGCAGGAATTTGCCAAAACCGACCGGCAGGACAATATCCTTCTCCGTTCCATAGGAATAGGAATAGCGTCCGGCGTTGTTGTCGCCGGTAATATCGGCTCACAGGTCAAAACCGAATATACCGTGATCGGCGACTGTGTCAATGTGGCCTCCTATCTCAACAGCCTCGCGGGACCACGGGAGATTATCGTGGGCAATGGCATGAGTCGGCATTTTGGAGGCCTGGTCGAAGTGGAAGCCCTTGAGCCGCGAAAGGTGAAAGGCAAGGAAGAACTCGTGGAAATTTATCGAGTGCTTGATGTGCAGACAGCCGCTATCCCTGAAGAAGGATGTTAACCCAGCGGGGCTGGGTTCAGGAGCAGGGCAAGGATTGAAAATATCGTTATGATCTCCACCAAAGAGCGTTTGAAAAGCGTCATCATATTTATCTGCACATTTGCAGTGCTGGCGACTCTCACCGCCTGTGCCATACCGGGTAATACTATCTCCGGGGTGCCTCTGCCCTCTTCCGGTCAGGCCGTCGCGCTCAAGAGCGAAGCGGACAAAGAGTATCTTGCCGCGCTGAATTACTGGAACGGAGCGAGAAGGGTTATTGAAGGGAAAGTAGCCGATATTTCCACCCACCTGCAGAAAATATCATCACGGCATTCCCAGGAAGGCGTGATCTTTTACGATAAACGGGAGGGTGATAAAGCTCTGCAGGAGTTTATCGAAGCGCTTAGATATAACCCTTCCAACAAGATTGCCCTGGAATACCTGAAAAACAGATACAAACCCCGAGAGGTCCTGCCCTATACGGTGAGCGAAAACGATACCTTCGAGAAAATTTCCGAAAATGTATATCGCTCGTATAATGATATCTTTGCGGTTATCCATTTTTCAGGAGTGGACGAGAAGGATCTTGTCGCGGGAGAGATCATCCATCTTCCGGTATTGGATTCATTTTATTCACAACCCCTGCTGGATTACAAACGGGATATTCTCAGGGCCCGCAAGCTCTTTAAACAGGAGAAATTTGAAGAATTGCTGCCTCTGGCCGAAAAGATTCTCAAAAATCATCCCGGGGATCAGGAATCCTCATACCTGCGCAACAGTTCTCTGGTGGGGCTTGGCAAAAAACTCCGGGATCAGCAAAGGTACGAGGAAGCAGTCGGCGCACTGTCCGGGGTAGACCCGGCTTTTAAAAATGTAAAAACCTGGATTCTGGAGATCCGGGAGCTACAGAAGGAAAAGCTGGCCCGGGACACAGAACGACTGAACAGGGATTTGTTCAGAAAGGGAGAACTCCTCTATTCCCAGAGGAAGTACCTGGCAGCCCTGAAGGTATTCCGGGAGGTCGATCCTGGATTTGAAGGGGTGGAAGAAGCCATTGCCAATGTCGAGGTCGTCATGAGGATGCAGGCGGATGTCCATTACAAAAGGGGAGTGAAATATTTTGTCGAGGACAACCTCGCCCTGGCAATTCAGGAATGGGAAAAAACGCTGCGCTATGATCCCGGCCACCTGAAAGCAAAGGATTACATCTCAAAATCACGCAGCCTGCTTGAGAAGGTTAAGGCTATCAATTGATGATGGACCCCGTAAGAAGCTCAATCGTTATGTAGATCTGACACGGCGATTAAAGGTACCGAATGTATTGCCAAATCGTTTTTTCAGATATATCGCCTGGTAGATTGAGCTTATTCGGATCGGTAGATGATCTTCGACTACTTTTTCAGAAGTTCAACTATTGCCTCGGCCGCCTCTTTCGATGAAGCCGGATTCTGGCCAGTGACGAGATTGCCGTCAATTACAACGTGACTCTTCCAGGCGTCGGACTTGCTGAAATCCCCGCCCAGATCATGCAACATATTTTCAATGGGAAAGGGAACTATTTCGGTTAATTGGACGAGAGATTCCTCATAATTGGTGAAGCCGGTGACCTTCTTGCCCTTGACTAGAGGAAAACCTTCCTCATTTTTGGCATGGGTCAGGGCTGCCAGGCCGTGACAGACAAAGCCGATGGGCTTTCCCCGTCGATGAAAAGATTCGATCAGGGATATCGAATTTATATCATCGGTCAGATCCCAAAGTGGTCCATGCCCGCCTGGGTAGAAAATCGCATCGAAATCGAGGGGATTGGGGGATTCCAGAGGCTCCGTATTGGCTAATAGATTCTGTGCTTCTTCATCGTTATAGAACCGTCTTGTCGCTTCTGTCTGAGCCTCGGGTGCATCGCTTTTTGGGTCAATCGGCGGTTGTCCTCCTTCGGGAGATGCCAGCGAAACTTCAATATCGCTGTCTTTGAAAACATAATATGGCGCCGCAAATTCTTCCAGCCAGAATCCCGTTTTCTCGTTAGTTTCACCTAGCCTGTCGTGGGATGTTAAAACCATCAGGATCTTCATGGGAATCTCCTTGTTGTTGGATGAGTTTGGAGTATATGAGTAGGGCGAATGGCTCAATAAGTTCTTATTTCACTATAAACATGTCGGAGAGGGCGTCCAGTGAGAATGGTTGTCGATGGTGAAGCCTCAGGGGAGCATTTTCCCGGGACTATTTGAGACTGAAGGGAAATACTGTTAGGATAAGAGTAGAGAATTAAGGCAGCTTTTATGGCTTTCGGCAGACAATCTGCGATTTGGAGATGGCCCATGATTTCTAAGCGACTCTTAGCGATTTTCTTCGCTTTTGCTTTACTGCTAACCGGTTCTGCAGTAATTGCGCAAAACCAATCCGGAAATGCACCGGATCTGTCAATACCAGCGACACCGCACTGGTTTATGCTCAGTTGCGCCGTGCTTCTGTTGCTCGTCCTTCTCTGGCGCTCCGGCAGTTTTTTCCTGCATGAGCGTAAAAAACAGAGATTTGCTCCTGTGCTTTCTCCTGCGGAGATTGATGAACCTTGGCTGCGGGAGTATCTTTTCAGCATGGCGCCGGAGAAGGTCGGAGCGCTCTGGGACAAAAAAAACAGCGGACATGAAATGGCTGCGCTACTGGCACGAATGGTGGTAGAGAAAAAAATGAGCAGTTGGCTTAAGCCCGTTATGTTTCCCTTTATCAATCGTCATATTCCAGGCTGGTACACGCTTTATCTCAGTTTGCTGCAGCCTTTGGATACCTTCAACGGCGATGAGAAAGCTATGGTGGAGCGTCTTTTTATCAATGGCAATACCACCGATACCAGGCGTCTTAAGGCATATTACCGACGGAAAAACCAGACACTTCAGCAAATGCGCCTTATCAGAAAATCCCTGCAGAAAAAGCTGGCGGTAAAGCGTTTAGACAAGGTGGAATATCGATGGTTGTGGATGGTAGTAGGATTGCTGCCACCATTGTTCATTTTTCTGGTCAATGGTTTTGTTCATCTAGATGAGCTGAGAGTGACTATTATCAGTGGAATTACCGGAATCATCGGGTTGATTGCCGGTTTTCTCATCGGCGGTGTCTACAGGAGACAGATAGACGGGCTGCGTTGGAAATATTTAATGGTTCATCTGGTACCCCTGTTTCTGCTCCTGTTTTTTATACTTCTCGGCTATTCCGGAATCTCCATCCTGCTGCTCAGCGGCTTGACTTTTCTCTTCGGCACAGCAATCTATTCCTCGTTCTATTTTGCCAAGACAGTGGATAGTCCGGAAAGAATCGCTGTGCGCAAAAAATTGCTGGCAGCACGAAAATATTTTCAAAAGGAGCTGCACAAAGAACAACCTGCCCTTGACGACAGCTGGTTCCCATATCTTATTGGACTTGGGTTGGGTTCCTCTGTAGATTCCTGGAGCAGAAGGTTTGGCGGTACCCTTCCCGGCCGGTCTCGCCGGCCATCTTCGGCTGCTGATGGTTTGCGGTTCAGTGGCGGGGGCGCCAACTTCGGCGGCGATGCCGTTGGAGCCTGGGCAATCGCTGCAGGATCGTTATGTTCTTATGTCGGTGGGTTTCACTCTGGTTCTTCAGTTCTTGATGAAGGCAGAGTCAAACAGAGCGGCAAACTCACGGAAAAAGTTGTCGAAGGGAAAAATGATGAGTAAAATAGATGAAAGTTTTCACCATCATTAACGTATAAATCAAGGAGTCGAATGTTGAACGACAAGCTTAGTTGTGATCTCAAAACAGGAAAGTGAGGACCGAAAAGAGATTCTGACAGTGGTCAGATAAATATAGATCCAGTTCTTGCAGGTAAAACCGGAAAATCTAGTTATTCCGAGGAGGAGAAAGAAAAGATTCGTACGGCCATACATAAAAAATACGTCAAGGTGTCCTCTTCTGCCGATGGATTGTTCAAATATCAGACCGGCAAAGCCGGAGCGCAAGCTCTCGGCTATGCCGCCGATATCATTGCAGAGATTCCCGACGATTTGCTGTCCTCTTTCTGCGGGGTCGGCAATCCTTTCACTCTGGGAGAGGTGGTCGAAGGCAGCGACATACTCGATATCGGCTGCGGTGCGGGTTTTGATCTGATTGTCGCCCGCAAAAAGACAGGCCCGGACGGCAGGGTCTGCGGCGTTGATTTAAGTCCGGAGATGGTTGGTCGCGCCCGTTCCAATCTGGAAAAACTGGGCATGAACGATATTGAAACGTTTGTCGTCTTATCGGAGAATCTCCCTTTTCAGGACAGCAGTTTCGATCTGGTGATATCCAATGGTGTGATTAATCTTTCTCCGGCTAAGGATCAGCTGTTTGCGGAGATTTTTCGTGTCCTTAGACCGGGCGGCAGGTTGCAGATGGCGGATATTGTCCTGGACTGTGAACCGCCTTCCCATATAACCGGCAGTCTTGAAGCCTGGTCCCAATGAATAGGCGGCGCGGTCTCCGTCGGAGACCAGATAGAGCTTATCAGGGATGCGGGTTTTTCGGAAGTGAACTGCGTTGGAACCACTGGAAGAAAAACCTCTGCGTACACTGTCGGGGCACTTTTTACGGCGGTGCGGCCTTAGCGGCCAGTCCGACATTTTCATGAAATAATCATTGTCTAATACCTGCCAGTGCAATATGCGGCCTGGAGGCATACACGCGCACTCGAATCAGTTTTTTGAAACTGCTTCAAGGACGGATTCGAGTGTGATATTGCTCATTTTCTCTTCAATCTCAACTTGTATCTCGCTGAAAAGATCAAGAAAGTAGCTGTTCACGGCGAGGGCGTCATCCAGCTTCGCCTGGGGCAAGGCTGTGACATCGAGGTGGAAGGCCTTGCGGTCCTCTATGGCGCAATAGATTTCCTGAAGGTGTATTTGTGCGGGTGACCGGGCGAGCAGATAGCCGCCTGAGGCACCTTTGGTGGTGGTCACAATATTTATTTTTGCCAGATCGGCCAGCAGTTTGCGCAGCTTCGAGGCGTTGACCCCGGTATTGTCGGAAATAATTTTGCTGCTCTGCGGTTCCGGCAGGTTCACGGCAAGAAAGCAGAGGGCTTTGACTGAATTTGATAATTTGGTGGATGCTGACATGTACTTTTATATCTCCATATGTTACGGTTAATGTAACATATATTTTGTGAATCTTTTAAGCAAGGGATTTTAGCCTGCTTAGTTAGGAATTATTCCATGACAACAAAGAGACAAGAGGTGCACAATGAAATTTCTAGAGGATCTGGCAATAGGCGGAAAGAACTCCGGTGTATCTTCAGGAGGGGAATGGGGCAAGACCGTTGATAATGGAGAGATAGAGGTTACGTCTCCGGTCGACGGCAAGGTAATTGCCTCGGTCTATCAGGCTTCGCCGCAGGATTTTAACAGGACTATGGAAAGAGCCGCGGCCGCCTTTCACCAATGGAGAATCACCCCTGCCCCGAAACGCGGTGATATTGTGCGGCAGATCGGCGACGAATTTCGCCGGCACAAGACATCGCTGGGAACCCTGGTCTCCTACGAAATGGGAAAATCGCTCCAGGAAGGCCTGGGAGAAGTACAGGAGATGATTGACATCTGCGATTTCGCTGTGGGTCAGTCCAGGCAGCTTTACGGTTTTACCATGCATTCGGAACGCGACGAGCACAGGCTCTATGATCAGTATCATCCGCTGGGGGTGGTAGGTGTTATCAGCGCTTTTAATTTTCCGGCTGCGGTCTGGTCATGGAATGCGATGATCTCCGCAGTATGCGGTAATACCGTTATCTGGAAACCGTCATCGAAAACCCCCCTGACGGCCATTGCCATACACAGAATAGTGACCCGAGTGACCTTAGCCAACAGACTGCCCGAGGGCATCTTCAACATTATTGTGGGCAGAGGCTCCGATATCGGCGAGCGGATGCTGCAGGAAAAGCGCATAGCCCTTCTCTCCGTCACCGGGTCGACGGGAGTTGGCCGCCATGCCGCTCAGGTTGTTGCCTCACGGCTGGGAAAATGCATCCTTGAACTGGGTGGCAATAACGCCATCATCGTCACCGAGAATGCCGATCTGAATCTAGCTGTACCGGCACTGGTCTTTTCGGCGGTGGGAACGGCCGGTCAGCGCTGTACCACCACGAGGAGGGTAATCATCCATGACTCCGTCTACGACAGGATCAAAGAGGCTCTTATCAAAGCCTATTCCACTCTGAAGATCGGCTCGCCTCTGCAGGAAGATGTCCATATGGGACCGCTGATAGATACCGATGCCGTAGAAGGACACCAAAAAGCCCTGCGGGATCTGGTCGATCAGGGGGGTTCCATCCTCTTTGGCGGCAATGTCCTCAGTGGTGATGAGTATGCTTCCGGTTGTTATGTCGAGCCGGTGCTGGCCGAGGCTGAAAACAGTTATCCTATTGTACAGGACGAGACTTTCGCCCCTATTCTCTATCTGATCAGGTATAGTGGCGGAGTGGAGAACGGTATTGCCCTGCAGAACGAGGTGGTTCAGGGGCTGTCTTCTTCCATATTCACCGGCAATCTGCGGGAGGCCGAGCTGTTTCTCTCGGCGCAAGGTTCCGACTGCGGTATCGCCAATGTCAATATTGGAACATCGGGCGCCGAGATAGGAGGGGCTTTCGGCGGTGAAAAGGAAACCGGAGGCGGTCGGGAATCAGGCTCGGATGCCTGGAAAGGATATATGCGCCGGCAGACCAATACCATAAACTATGGCAAGACCATGCCTCTGGCTCAAGGCATCAAGTTCGATATTTAACGATGTGATGGCATTTGCTTGCCGCCTTAATGAAAACGAGGTTAATACCTTAACGGAAATTTTCTGATCTGGTATGTTACAGCATACTGCCGACAAAAGCAGCCTGACCTGGTGCCCATCAGGTTCAGGTTGGAATAGAATTTCCGGCTCAATTAATACATGAAAAATAATATGCAATTTGCCCTGGGCTTTTTAGGCAGACATGCCTCAAGGGTCTTACCTATAGGGGTTCTGGTCGGCCTTTTTGTCCCGTATCTGGCGAGTAGTTTCCAGCCTCTGCTGATTCCGGCACTGTTCGTTCCTTTGACACTGTCGCTGGTCCGTATCGAAACCTATCAATTACGCAGATCCTTACTGCGCTGGCATTGGGTTGCTTTGTTGAGTTTCTGGATCCTGATACTGCGTCCTGCGGCAGTGTGGGTAATATTACAATTCTTTACCCTCCCTGAGTCTATTGTCAAAGCGGTGCTTATCACCGCTGCTGCTCCACCGGTGACCGCTTGTGCGGCCATTGCAATCTTTTTGGGTGTCGACGCTGCCATTGTTGTGGTGCTCACCGTTGCAACAATGCTTCTGGTGCCGCTGTCACTGCCGCCAATGGTATATTATCTTGTCGATTTGCAGATAAAAACAGGATTATGGCAATTGAGTCTGCATCTGGCGCTATTTATCTTCGCGGCATTTTTTGTCGCGGCACTTATAAAAACGTGCATGGGGCAGTCTCGAATTCACCAGAATTCAGCAATCCTCGATGGCGCCTCGGTTATCTTTATCGGCATTTTTATTATTGGGATTATGCATGGAGTGACCGACAAATTTATTCAACAACCCTGGTACGTCCTGCAGATTTTGGTCGTTTCGACCCTTTTGGTACTTGTTTTATATATTTTTGCTAGTGTACTGTTCTGGCGGCTTGGGGCACGTACGGCAATGGCAATAGGGCTTGTCAGCGGCAATTGCAATATGGGTTTGATGTATTTAGTTTTAGTGGATCAGGCGACCCTGGACCTACTGATTTTTTTTGCCATTGGGCAGATTCCGATGTACTTCCTTCCGTCACTCCTGGCACCATTGATCAACCGGCTTCTTGTACGGGGTGCTCTTATCAGCACCACGCACAAAAGATGAATCATCAGAAAACAACTTATGTAGTAATTACGATTTATTACATAATTTGGCAAGTCGGTATTCGGGGTAGTGGATGGCGGACGCGTCAAAAATCACCTGGCCGGCGACAAACCCCAAAACGGCACAAAAGCACCGCAACGAAACGGGTAAAATAATGGCCTGGTTTTTTATAACGGATTCCGCAGGCTTCCGGATTCCTCTTTTTGTTTTATGGCGCATTTCCTCGGAATGATAGGGTTTTCAGAATTGGGTCTGCCGCCGGTGATTACATGTAAAACGGTCTTGACAAGGGTGCTGGGCGGTGTATTGTTTAGTTCCGTATATTGGTGCAAAGGATTCATTATGTGAGACAATGATGGTATTGAGTATAAGCAAACAGTGCTGATCTGCTGCAGTTCCTGGATTATTTGGCATTGTGCATAAAAGATAAGGATAAGGGTAAGGAGAGAGATAATGGCTCAAAGTTGGGATGCGCTGAACCAGAAGGTGATAGAATTTATACAAAAAGGTCAATTCCAGGAAGCCATGGCGGCTGGCCGCGAGGCCTTGGATTATGCTGTAAAGAAAAACGGCGAAAACCATGAGACTGTTGCCGTGACGCTGAATAATTTAGGTGAACTGTATCATATGATGGGAGATTATCAGGAAGCAGAAAAGATTCTTCTTCAGTCTATTCAGGTGAGTGAAACAGTGCATGGGGAGTCGTCTCTGGAAGTGGCGGATACCCTGGTCAATCTCGTGGAGATGTATATTACCCAGCAAAGATACCAGGAGGCGGAGCCGAAAATGGAGAAGGTTGCCGCCATATATGAGAAGTTCCATGCAGATGATCCTTCATTGCTACCCCCTGTTTTCGGTACTCTCGCAACAATTTATCTCGGACAGGGAAAACCGGATTCGGCCAAAGTGCAACTTGAAAGAGCCTTACAACTCATAGAAAAAAAGCAGGGCCAGGATGACCCAGAGCTTGGGCCGATTCTTAAAAGTCTCTCCGTCATTGACCGACAAGCCGGCGATATGGAGGCCGCAGAGAAAAAGCTTCGCCGGGCCCTGGTCATTTATGAAAACAGTATTGGTCCCGGACACCCCGAATTTGCAGGTATATTGACTCACCTTTCTGAAGTCTACCTGGCAAAAGGATTAATCACAGCAGCTGAACCGCTGTTGAACCAGGCTATTGGCATTTTCAAAGATACTCTCCCGGATGATCATCCGGAAATTGGTTCTGCAATTGACAGGTTGGCGGCATTGTACGCAGCTACGGGTCAAACGGAAAAGTCCGAGACGCTCATGCTGGAAGCTATAAAAATATATACGGCTTCTCTGGGCGAGGAACATCCGGTTCTTGCCGAAGCGCAAAACAGTCTGGCCGAGATTTTTATTAACAGCGGACGTCATAAAGAGGCTCTGCCTCTACTGGAAAAATCTCTTGCCGCGCGCGAGAAAGCTCTGGGGGCAAAACATCCGGCAGTTGCGCAGTCTCTTAATAACCTTGCCGTGATATATAATAAAAGAGGAGATCTGGCTCTGGCGCTGAAGCAACATCGGCGTGCTCTTGATATTCGGGAGGCGGCCTTTGGTAAAGACCATCCGGCTATTACGCAATCTCTGGAGAATATGGCTGCGCTTTATCGGGAGCAGGGAAAAAATACCGAGGCTGAAAAGATGCTCAAACAGTCCTTGGCGATTTGGGAGAAGGCTCATGGTAAAGACCACCCGGCTACCGCCCAGAGTTACCACAACCTTGCTACCTTATATGTCGATTCAGGGAAATACCAGGAGGCTGAACAGGCTCTCTTGACCGCTAGAAAGATTCTGGAAAAGAACCATGAGGGCAACAGTATGCACATGGCAACTGTCTTCGAAACACTTTCGGGACTCTATCATAAGATGGGCAAACTGTCAGAGAGCAAAGAATATGCGGCCCGTGTGTATAAAATTCGCAAACCCGAACATATGAACAGGCAAAAATTATGAGATTATTTGGAACAGTGGAAGCATAAGAAAAAGAATCCTACAACACCAGACTTGGAGTGGCATACGCTCTTCATCTTATATTGCAATTACGGCCAAATTCGATCCCGAGCTTCCTCATGCGATTGCGAAGGGTATTGGGATGAATGTTCAAAAGAGCTGCCGCTCCAGTGGTACCGTTTATTTTTCCCCGGGCTGCCTTAAGTGCTTGAACAATATGATTACGAACAACCTCGTCAAGAGGGATGATATGAGAATCGATTTTAAGAGAAAAGTCATTTTTTGCAACAGGCGATGGATTCTGAGGTCTTTGAAAATAGAACGGTCCCTGGCGGTGCAGAATCAGGGAGCGTTCGACGACGTTTTCAAGCTCACGGACATTGCCGGGCCAGGTTTGCAGCATGATATTTTTAAGCTCTTCCTCAGCAATTTCCGGTACTGGGTGAATTCCCAGTTCTTTGGATTTTTTTTCAAGAAAATAGCTTGTTAGGAGCGGTATATCGGAAATCCGGGCATGAAGCGGCGGAATAAAGATGGGAAACATGTTAATTCGAAACCAGAGGTCTTCCCTGAATAACCCGTCATTCACCATCTTTTGCATATCTCTGTGAGTGGCTGCGATTACCCGGATATCTAATTTAATGGGAGGCGACCCGCCAACCCGCTCGATTTCCTCAGTTTGCAATACCCGCAACAAGCGGATCTGTGCCCAAGGGGGTAGTTCACCTATTTCATCAAGAAAGATAGTTCCCTTGTGAGCCCTTTCAAAGCGCCCACGTTTCTG
This sequence comes from Desulfobulbaceae bacterium, assembly GCA_016278675.1. Taxonomy (GTDB): domain Bacteria; phylum Desulfobacterota; class Desulfobulbia; order Desulfobulbales; family Desulfocapsaceae; genus Desulfopila_A. Next base: position 99,004 of record JADQBJ010000036.1, read on the forward strand.
GGTGACCGCGCCGGTAAAAGCTCCTTTTTCATGACCGAAGAGCTCGCTGTCGATCAGGTTTTCCGGAATAGCGCCGCAATTGACCTTTATGAAGGGCTCTTTACTGCGCGGAGATTGGCGATGAATTGCGTTGGCAATCACCTCCTTGCCCGTGCCGGTTTCGCCGAGGAGTAGAATGGTGTTTTTCAAATGGGCTATTTGAGCCACCTTGTCCATCACTTCCTTTAATCCTGTTTCGGCCCCCACTACTTCATTCCCTGATTGAGCTATGAGTTCACTGTGCAGATAGCGATTATCAGATAACAACTTTTCTTTGATATCGACTAACTCTTGATGTTTAAGGGCGTTTGCCATGGCAATGGCAAACGGCTCCCGGAGTTGCGAGATGAGTAGGGCGTTCTCTTGACTGAAACGATCAGTGCCTTTTGCAAACAGGTCGATAACGCCGAGTCGGTGCCCCTCGATATAGAGACGCAAGGCAATAAATGAGTGATCGGCCAGATCAAACTCCGCAGTGATTATCCGCCCTAACGGGTCATCTTCGGGAGTATTGATGATCAGATAATCTTTTAACCTTTGTCCGCTTTCTATAGCCTGGATGAGACCCGCGGGAAGCTTGATTGATTTTTCAATTTTGCGTCCGCCATGAGCGTCGGCCAAGGCTATATAGCGGATACCGCTGATGCTTGGTTCATAAATATTGAGATACATGGCATCAACCGGGAGGTGTTTGCGGATGAACTGGAAGCACCGCCAAAGAGCGATTTCCACATCCAGGCTGCTGCAAAGAAGGAGCGTAGCCTGTTTAAAAAAGAGATTTTCATCCATAAATCACCGCCCAGTGAATTTCCGTATGTGGTAAAAACAATATTTTTTCCCATATTTCGAAGTCTATCTTACCAAATATGGTAATAAATTGCAATGCGGATTATAACTATCTGTAAACAATCTATAAAATACTGGCCCGGTGATTGCATGTAACGAATGTAAAAACCAATGACGTATTTATGGAGGAATAAAAGATGAAACTCTCTGTTGACAGTTTCCTGGCCAGATCAGAACATACATCGAACCTGCTGTTTCAATTCATGCTGTATGCCGCGTTTTTGCTGATGAAAGCCAAAAGGATACTGACACCGTCGTTTAAGCATCGCTTGATGGAAAAAGACCTGACTGCACAGATTAAAATACGTGGCGACAAGTATGGGCGTGCCTATGTCTTTAAAAAAGGTAATGTCTCCTCTTTTGCAGGAGTGGTGACAAAGCCGGATGTGTGTATGATTTTCACCAGTTCGGCTATAGCAGTACGACTGATGCTTTCGCCCCGGAACTATCTCCAGCAGATTAACGCAATGAAAAATTTTCAGGTGGATGTTGAGGGGAACGATGAATCTGTTTTCTGGTTCATGCAGACCATGGATAAGCTGCTCCCTGTCTCTGATACACTCCAATACGGCACGCCGGTTGGCGATGAAATGATCAGGTATGTCAATAACACCAATGGAGGACCTGTCTTTGTCTATGTCAAAAATGGCAAGATCATTAGGATCACTCCTGTTGAATTTGACGATACCGACGGCAAGTCGTGGACCATACATGCTCGAGGTAAATCTTTTACACCGCCGCGGAAAGGAACGGTAAGTCCCTATGTTTTAGGCCTCAAATCGCTTATTTACTCCAAGGATAGACTTTTGTATCCAATGAAGCGTGTTGATTTCGACCCTGAAGGAGAGCGCAATTGTCAAAATAGGGGAATATCAGGATACGAGAGGATAAGTTGGGACAAAGCTCTTGATATTGTAGCAAGCGAGATTAAAAGAGTAAAAAAAGAGTATGGGCCCGGTGCGATAATGAATGGCAGCGGTTCTCATCATACCTGGGGAAATATTGGATATTGGCTGAGCGCCAAAACCAGGTTTATGAATACCATAGGGTCGAGTCATGTGGTTCATAATCCCGACAGTTGGGAAGGTTGGTACTGGGGTGCCATGCACCACTGGGGCAATTCCATTCGTAATGGGGCGACAGATACCTATGGCACCGTAGAGGACTGTCTCAAGGAAGCGGAAATGATCGTTTTCTGGTCAAGCGACCCTGAATCCACCAGTGGCGTTTATGGAGCCTTCGAAGGCACCGTGCGCCGGCAGTGGGCAAAGTCGCTGGGAATTAAAATGGTCCACATTGACCCATATTACAACCATACCGCGGCGCTCCTCGGCGGAAAGTGGATTGCCCCAAGACCGGATACCGGAAACAGCATGTCCCTTGCCATCGCCTATGTCTGGATAGAAGAAGACCTGTACGACAAGAACTATGTTGACACCCTGACCGTCGGTTTTGATAAATGGCGCGATTATATACTCGGCAAGGCCGACAACATACCGAAGACTCCCGAGTGGCAAGAGGCGGAAACCAATGTTCCGGCTCGCGTGGTGCGTGCCCTTGCGCGCCAGTGGGGCAGCAGAAAGACCTATCTGTCCCCGGGTGGGCTAGCCGGATTCGGCGGAGCCTGCAGATGTGCCACGGGTATTGAATGGGCACGCTCGATGGTCTGCCTTATGGCCATGCAGGGCCTGGGCAAACCAGGTGTGAATATGGGTTGTCTGCAACAGGGTGCACCGGTGGACACCAATTTTTATTTTCCGGGTTATGCGGAGGGAGGTCTTTCCGGAGATCTTGATTATACCGGACTTCGGGTCAGCATGTACCAGCGTATGCCCCAGCTTCCCTCGATGAATTCGGTTTCCCAGATGATTCCGCGATTGCGTATCCCCGAGGCAATTCTCAATCAGTCCTGCGAGGGCTATCCAACTGACCCCAAAAGCATTGAAGGGCAATTTAAAAAAATAACCTATCCTGCCCCCGGCCACTCACCATCAAGGATGTACTACAAGTATGGTGGATCGCATTTCGGCACCATGGCCGACTCTAACCGTTTTGCCCGGGCCTATAGGAGTGATAACCTTGAATTCGTCGTCAATCAGTCAATCTGGTTTGAGGGGGAGGCCAAATTTGCAGATGTTATTTTACCGGCATGTACCAATTTTGAACGGTGGGACATTGGTGAGACTGCCAACTCCGGAGGCTACAGTCACCATCAGTTTATTCAGTGGAACCACAGGGTCATCACCATGCAGCATAAATGCATTGAGCCGCTCGGTGAATCGAAGTCCGATTATCAGATATTCCACGAGCTGGCCGAGCGGCTCGGGATGGGTGCCCTGTTTTCGGAAGGGAATACCGAGCTTCAATGGTGCCACAGGCTTTTTGAAGCGAGTGATCTGCCCACGGTGGTGTCATGGGAAGATTTTTTAAAGAAGGGGTACTATGTTGTCCCGGCCCCCAAGGAAGAAAACCGTGCTCCCGTCTCCTATCGCTGGTATGCAGAAGGAGCAAAAAAGAATGTGCCGGAGTTAACTCCCTTACCAGCGGATTATACAGATGAGTGGCGGAAAGGGTTGCAGACCCAATCGGGCAAGCTCGAGTTCGAATCCTCCAGCCTGAAGAGATTTGCACCGGACGATCCGGAGCGCCCGCCGATCTCAACGTATATTCCTTCGTGGGAAGGACATCACAACACCGAACTCTATGCCAAATACCCTTTGAATTTGATTTCGCCCCATCCCCGCTATAGTTTTCATACCATGTTTGATGGGAAAGATTGCGTCATCAACGACGTTAAGGATCATCGGGTTTTGATTGACGGCTACTATTATTGGATTGTCAGGATTAACGTCGACGATGCTCGTAAACGTAATATTGGCAGCAACAGTCTGGTCAGACTCTTTAATGACCGGGGGGAGGTGATTTGCGCCGCGCATATCACCGATCGACTTCCTCCGGGAACCATGCAGTCGCCGGAAGGATCGGCTATTTACGATCCGATCGGTGAACCGGGAGAATCTCCTGACCGGGGCGGGTGCATCAATGTGCTCACCCCCAGCAGAAACATCATCAAAAAATCTCACTCAACAGCCTCCAATTCCTGTCTGGTACAGGTTGAGTTATGGGAAGAAGGAGCGGTACAATGAAAAAATACAGCTTTGTCATCGATGTGGCCAAATGTGAAAATTGTAATAATTGCTTTTTGTCCTGCAAGGATGAGCATTGCGGCAATGACTGGCCGGGCTACGCCCTCTCCCAGCCGCTGCATGGCCAGCGCTGGATGAATATATCGAGAAAAGAACGGGGGCAGTTTCCTCTCATTGATGTGGCTTATCTGCCGAAGCCTTGCATGCACTGTGACGAGGCGCCATGTATTGCGGCCGCAAAAAACCAGGCGGTATATAAACGGCCGGATGGAATTGTGCTCATCGATCCGGAAAAAGCCAAAGGGCAAAAAGCGATTGCCGGTGCCTGTCCTTATGGCGCAATCTGGTGGAATGAAGAGGCCGAGGTGCCCCAGAAGTGTACCTTTTGCGCCCACTTGCTGGATAAAGGGTGGAAGGTTCCGAGGTGTGTTCAGGTTTGCCCGACAGGGGCCTTGTCGATCCTGCATATCGAAGATAAGGAGTTAGCCGGGTTAGTAACGTCGGAGGACATGGAAACATTAGCATCCGAGAAAATACCTACACGTCCCAGGGTCTATTATAAAAATCTCCACCGTTTCGACAAGTGTATTATCGTCGGCAGCGTTGCCACGGGAGATGATGGAGCAACAGAATGTGTCGTTGGTGCAACGGTTAGACTGCTGAAAGACGGCAATACCCTTTCTCAACAAGAGTCGGATGATTTTGGGGACTTTAAGTTTGACGGACTCATCGAAAAGAGCGGCAGTTATGAACTAGAGGTGAGCTTTGCAGAAAAATCTACAAGAATGGAAATCGGAAAATTGCAGAAGAGTCGTTTTGTCGGTACGCTGTGGATATAGCACATTATTGAAATGAAGACTGCTTGGACATGCCGAAAAGAAATGGCCGGCTAATTACATGTAATTATTATTTCTGTTTAGTTCACCGCACAGGTAAAAAATGTCTTTGTTCGCTATATTGAATATCTATATCGTTGATATATTTTGTAAGCGAAATATTGACAGAAAAAAGGTTACATGTAATATTGCATCCTAGTGGCACGATTGCAGACCGCTGCAGAATGGCGAGACGCAGCTGGAACTCATCGCAGAATAATCTAAATATCTGTGTCAACCCCGACGAGCATATAAAAAATCACTCGGGACGTTTATCTGAGGGGTAACCCCGGTAAATGGGAAATAAGCCGGCACTCTTTTCAGTACCCCCTTGAGGGGTGTAAGTTGCCATGGTGGTATATTCATGTTTATTGAGGGTGCGGATTAATGAGTTTGCGTGGTTGCGGAGTGTTTACCGCTGCTTTTTTTACCGTTTCCATAGCCTATGCTGTTCGATATGGTTACGGCATGCTGTTACCGGGAATGCTGGCAACACTTGAGATCACAAAGACGCAGGCCGGGGTTATTTATTCCTCTTATTTTGTGGCGTATACGGTTTTTTCACCGATACTCGGGACCCTCTCGGATCGTTTTGATTCCCGCATATTACTCACTTGTTTTTCGGCCTTATTGGCGGTGGGTGCGTTGCTTATGGCATTCGTCACAACGGTGCCGGAAGCAGCGATTGTTTTTGCGCTGGCAGGAATCGGGCATGCAGCCTGCTGGGCTCCGGTCGTTTCGCTGGTTCAGCAGTGGGCGGATGATAGGCATCGCGGAACCACACTTGCCGTTGTAACAATGGGCAGCGGTGTTGGTATTGCTGCCTGGAGTTTGCTTCTCCCGATCATAGTTGAACGTTCCGGTTGGCAGGCCGGTTGGATACAGCTTGGAATATTTGGCTTTTTTGTTGCCGGGTTAAATTTGCTGTTCATCAGGAACCCCGAGGAAAATGAAGGCGGTTTATCCCCTATTTCCCGAGTTGATGTAACAAAGACATTACCAAGATTGTCCTGTCGTCAATTTCTCGGAAGCCTGCATTTGTGGCTAATTGGCGGCTCTTATCTCCTGGTTGGTTTCACCGTACTTGTACCTTTTACCTTTTTGGGAGTGTATGCCTCTGAAGAATTGCACTTGTCCTATGCGACTGCCACCCGTTTTTTCACCATCATTGCGGTGGCTGGGATGGCCGGAAAATTAAGTTTGGGAGTTTTGTCTGATCGCTGTGGCCGAATTCGAGTCATGATGATGTCCTGCTGCCTGCTTGGCCTAGGCTGTTGGGGAATAGCTAACGTCTCGGATTTACGTTTCAAGATTTTTTTCATTATCCTGATCGGCATCGGTTTTGGCGCCGTGTGGCCCGTTTATGCAGCTGCTGCTGTGGATTATTTCCCAAAAACCGCCGCTGGAAGTGTCATAGGGATGTGGACTTTTTTCCTGGGACTCGGCTCCGTCACCTCTCCGATTGTCTGTGGCTGGAGTATAGATTTTTCCGGCTCCTACACCTGGGCCTTTAACATCGGTTTTGCTGCTGCAATGCTCGCGGCAGCTTTGTTATTGCCGCTGCTGAACCAATCGGAAAGGACCCTGGGGAAATATAAATGGGATGTTAAATCCGATTTAGGATGTATAGAATCGATGAAATAAAGTGAAAATCTAAAGGATATTTAGCCTTCTTTATTGTGATACTTTCACACTGTGCGTGCATCTTTCGAAATGTACCAGCACCACACTTGGGATTTGTATTATCTGAAAATCACCATAACTGTTGATCACTCTATTTTGGATGATATACAGAAAAGCAGAAAGCTCGATCATGGCAGATATTTCTACAAATATTCTCAAAATGTTGGTAGGTTACAAGTAATTTTAGGGCCAGCGAACAAAAGAGCCTTGGTCTCGGTAGCGGAAACGAGCAACCTCCCCTGCAAATGTCGGGGAGATATGCAGATCAGCCGAATTACTTATTAGGTATGTACCATAGGCGACTATTCCTTCGCTGCGACAAAGAGCATGCCAGTCACATTATTATAGATCGAGACATGACCGATTAGGGATTCCCCTAGAGACATCGCCTAGGAGCCTGTCGGAGAAAGCACTTTTCCCACATCTTGGCGTTGTTTTCAGAAAATCAATGCTCGCAATATTAAGTATATGGCTGTGCTTGATTTCCTAAAAACGCCTTAATCTGAAGAAAAATTGCAATTCTCCGACACACTCCTAGGTGCTCGTTTTATTGGAATGCTTTTCGGGGTGACCAAGTTTATTTCAGTTTGGGGCGTGAGTCGCGCCCGCCAAAAATGGCACTGGTTATTCTGTGGTTGCCTTCATATCTGCCATTGTAGTTATTAATTTTTCGAATTTAAGTGAATGTAGTGGGCCTACGTTCGGCGTTAAGCTGTCTGGGGGGAACTCTGCTCAGTATAATAGATTCGGCAGATAGGTGACTATTCCCGGGAAAATCGTCATGAGGATGATCCCCACAACAATTGCCGCAAGAAACGGCAAAACCCCAGCAAAAATAGACTCCAGCTTAACCTCACCTCCGGGTAACCCTCGCGTTACACCAAAAACGACGTAGACGTTGATACCAACGGGCGGTGTGATAACCCCCATCTGAGAAATTAACACGATGATGATACAGAACCAGACTGGATCATAACCAAGAAACAGAATCACCGGATAGAAAATTGGAATGGTTAGCATCACCAGAGCTAGAGCGTCCATAACGCAGCCGCCGAGAAAATAAACAAACACGATTATAGCTAGAATGATGATAGGTGGCAGGTCAAAACCACCGATCCAGGTGGCTATCTCAAATGGTATTCGACTGATTGCAAGAAATTTGCCAAAAACCGTCGCCGCGGCAACCAGCAGCATTACCATGAGCGATGAACGTATTGTTTCGTAAAGGGCGTCCATTAGTTTTGCCCAAGTTAGCTGCCTGCGAACCAGAGTTGCCAGTAACACACAAAACACTCCCACGCCTGCCGCTTCGGTAGCTGTAAACCATCCCATGAACATACCGCCCATGACGGTAACAAAAATGATGATGACCTCCCCCATACCGAGCAGAGAGACAAAGCGTTCCTTCCAGGTAAATGTTTTCCCAGCCGGCCCCTGAGATGGGGCAATCGCACACCAGATGAAGATTGTAATGACAAAGAGAACGGTGATGAGAATTGCGGGTATAATGCCCGCAATAAAGAGTTTACCGATGGATTGTTCGGTTAGTATGCCGTAAACAATCATAACGACACTCGGCGGCATAATCATTCCGAGGCCTCCGCCTGAAGCCACAGCCCCGGCAGAAAGTTGATCCTTGTAACCAAAGCGCCGCATCTCTGGCATACCTACTGTGGCCATGGTGGCCGCCGTAGCCGGGCTTGATCCGCAGACCGCCCCGAATGCAGTACACGAAGTGACAGTGGCCATGGCCATACCGCCCTTAATCCCGCCTAGCCATTTGTATGCAGTATCATAAAGCCGTGTACTGATACCGCTACTGAACACCAGCTGGCCCATGAGGATAAACAGGGGGATGGTGGTCAGGTCATAATTTGAAAAGACGGAATAAAATTCCTTTGCGACCAGATTCAAACTGCCCTGAAAAGAAACCAATGCCCCGAAGCCGACAAAACCGACCAGTGTCATGACATATGCTACAGGCATACCGGTCATGAACAGGGTAACCATCACCAAAATTCCAATAATGCCAATCATTGTAGGACTCATTGCTGATTAAAGCCCCCTTAGCTTGCTGATGGTTGAGAAAAAGGTTTTGACAATTGCAAAGGCAAAAAGAAGAAAACCAACGCCAACAGCTCCCATAATAAGATACTCTGGTGCCATGAGGTTCATTGACAGTTCACCGGATGCCCGGACATTCGTTGCGAGAATAAACATACGCCAGGTTACAATGCAGAAGATAACAAAAGAAACAACATCTATGACCAGATCGAGGTACAGTCTGGTTTTTTTAGAGAGCTTTTCGGTGATAATTTCCACACCAATATGACGTCTATTTGCATGGGTGTCAGAGAGTGCTGCTGCAGCGACCAAGGCAGCCATGAAGCTCATGAGTTCATACGCGCCAAAGACCGGATAGCCGAACAAACGGCCAAAAACATCAAGGCAGGTCAGGGCAACCATGGCTAACAGAAGTAAACTCCCTAGAAACATGAGCTTATCTGAGAGCTTATCGAATAATTTGCCAAACATGTTCCGTTATCCTTGTCGTGTATAAACCGCCACAACACGCCGTTTCGTTAATCATATGGCAGTTGCGGCAGTTAGTTGTGACGATGGAGGTGCTCTCTCCGCAGACGATACATCCTGCGGAGAAAACCTCAGTCAGCTATTGAGTGTCGTCGGTTGCTATGATTTTGTTGATAAAATCAAAGACATTCGCGCCATCAATCTTCATGTCATCCAGCGTTTTGATATAATTGTCTATTACAGGTCGAACGGCAGTGGCCCAGCGCTCACTTTCAGCGTCATCGAGTGTGATCACAGTACCGCCCTTATCTTTAAAGAAAACCATACCTTCCTCATCACTGCTGTCCCACGCCTCACCATGCTTAAGAGCCCACTCCTTATTGATCTCTTCTATGACTTTCTGGTCCTCAGGAGAGATCTTGTTCCACTTGGATTTGTTCATGACGACATAGAAAGTGGTGGTATAGGCTGCGGGCTTTGCGATGGTCATATAGCTCACCACTTCTCCCATGTTCCAGCCTTTGTTAGTTTCTGTTGGATGGAAGCTCCCATCAACAACACCTCTCTGCAGAGACTGATAGGTGTCAGGCATTGCCATACTTACCGGTGTACCGCCAAGGGCAGTTGCGATGTTGGCGCTCATGCCTGTAGAACGGATACGTTGTCCTTTCAGATCTTCCAGTTTTTTAACAGGAACTTTGCGGGTATGAATGTATCCTGGACCATGACCATGGAAGTACATGACTTTGGTACTGTCAAATTCGACGGGCTCCATTTTCTCAAACAGTGCATTGGCAGCCTTGGTTGCAACAACACCTGATGGATAGCCCAGTGGCATATCAAGAGAAGACATGACAGGAAAACGGCCCTGAGTATAGGCAAGAGCTGCAACACCGATATCGGCAATACCGTCGGTTACTGCTTCGTAGGTTTGTGGTGCGCGCGTCAGCGTCTGTCCTGGAAAGAACTGAATTTTTACACGACCATCGGTGCGTTTTTCTACTTCTTTACACCAATTTTCTGAGGTTACCGCCTGAATGTGGGTGGGAGGGAAAAAAGTGGAATAAGTTAGGGTTACCGCATGGGCTGAAGATGCAGCGAAAAACAATGCGAAACAAATAAAAGCAGCTCGTGGTGTAAAAAATATTCCTTTCATCGAAACCCTCCATTGAGATTTAGGTAGTGAATAAGTGTTTAACCAGCGGTACAGTGCGGCTTTTCGCCCGTTGGCCTGCTTCCAACAAGCTTTAAAGAGTCATCGAAAACATGAATTTCTTCTGGGCATCATAAAGTGTTTATACTAACTAATTAGACCTCCCTCTAATAAGCTTTTACTATTAATGATATTTAATTGAAAGTGTTTAATAAGCAACCGATCATCTAACCCCTAACTGATTTTGTTTTTTTCGGTTGATCCTGAGATTCTTCATTTATCGTGGACTCTTAATGTATTACAGAATATTTTATTTTTTATTTGAAAGAGCTAAGCACAGACTTCGAAATATTCTGTCTAAAGGTACTTATCCTGTAATTCTAGTTTTTTTCCAGCTGTCACATTCCCGACACTCTAGACATATAAAAAAACCGGATCATCCTGATAAAGCGAAATTTGTAGCGGGTAATTTCCACATAATGCTCAATGCAATATTACATGCAATGCTTCTCCTGTCAAGAATAACCTTTGATATGTCATATTAATTGTATAATACTTACTGGGGTTCCTGTCGTGACGAAAAAGAGCTCAGATCCTGTGGATTGCAGTGTTATAGAGAAAATATTTGCGCGGTGGCAGGTCCATTGTACCAAAGTCAGAAACCCCATGCTGGCCCCTACCGACGGAATTCAGGAATTGTTTGACAAGCAGCATCCGCATACCATTCTTTTCCAGCTTTTTCTGAGGAAAAACAAAAGATAATCAAACATATACCATCAAGACACATATGCCGGTTTATTTCTCATTTACCGAGGAATGTACTCTTCGCCTGTTATAAATTGCTAACGTCAGGGCCTGGAAAAAAATAACATGACCATCCTGCAGCTCATTTTCGGGCCGTCCTTGGACGCAGCTCAATCGCTGCAACTAAACTGAGCGCAAATTTTGACTATCTTATTTGTTGCCAGGCCCCTAGTCGTATATTGCCGCCTAAAGCTGGATGCCGACCTTCAATTCATTAAATTCGGCAGAAACATGGTGATTTGCGGAATTGCGAGGAGCAGAATGATCCCGGCAATATCGGCTATAAGAAAAGGGGTCACCCCACGGAAAATTGTATGCATTGGAACCTTTGTTATTCCTTGGATGACAAAGACATTCAATCCAACAGGGGGTGTAATCAACCCCATTTCCGTTACCCTGACAACGAGAATCCCAAACCAGATAGGCTCGAAATTGAGTTGAAGGATGAGTGGATAAAATACTGGAACGGTTAATAACACGATTGCCATAGAATCCATCAAACAGCCGAGCACCATCAATGTTAAAAGGATTAAAACCAAAATGACATAACGATTGACAGGCAGTTGAGAGACCATTGTGGCAAGTTCAAAAGGTAATCTGGTTACCGAGAAAAAATAGCCGAGAATCATAGCGCCGAGAACAATCATGAACAGCATCCCCGTCGTTGATGCAGTGCTGGTCAAACTCGTTCTTAAATTCTCCCAGGTCAACTTACCCCGGAAAATTGTAAATACAAAGGCTATGAAAGCGCCTATTCCAGCTGCTTCGGTAGGGGTGAAAATACCTGAATAGATCCCTCCTATAACAATAATAAAGAGAACAAGTACTTGCCAAGTCTTCAGAAACGCAGATAACTTTTCATTTATTGTTGTGCTGGGTCCTGGAGGACCCATGGCTGGGTTACGTCGGCACAAAATCATGATGACGATGATATAAAAGACAGCTTGAAGAATTCCTGGAATGAATCCAGCCATAAACAATTTGCCAATGGACTGTTCGGTTATGATACCGTAGATGATCAGAATCACACTGGGCGGAATGAGAATGCCGATACAGCCGCCAGAGGCGATAGAGCCTGTCGCCAGAGCTGTATCATAATTAAATTTTTTCATCTCCGGCATAGCTACTTTTGCCAGGGTTGCGGCAGTAGCCAAACTTGACCCACTGATGGCGGCAAAACATGCACAGGCCGCTACTGTAGCTATTGCCAACCCACCCCGAAGATTGCCAAAGAGCGTGCGGACTGATCGGTAAAGATCTTCACTCATGCCGGCAACAAAAGCAAAAGAGCCCATGAGGATAAAGAGGGGGATGACACTCAAATCATTGCTGGCAAAAGTGGTATACGGCACCGTCTTAAGAATTCCAAAAGCCGGTCCCCATCCGGTAATATAGGCGAATCCCAAAAATCCAACTAATCCCATGGCGATGCCAATCTGCATTCGCAACAATAACAGAATGAGCATAACAAATATGCCAAGGAAACCGGCCTCAGATGGTCCCATCGGATGTCTCCTTTGTTTTTGAACCAAAGAGTTGAACGAGCATAATGACAGCAAAGACCAAGGTGCCTATGGCAATCGGTATTACAAACGGGTATGCAGGAATCATTAAGACCGCAGAAGTCATTTTTGAATCATAGACGTCGAAAACAGATATATAATTCTGCCAGGAAATGAGCAGGATAAAGGCTATGGAAGGGATGGTAATGAAAAAATGGCAAATTTTCCGCAAATTTTTTGTGAAGTGATCTACAATCAAGTCAACCGCCACGTGTGATTTTTGAAGAGCGCAGTAGGCGATACTGAATGGCACGATAATAGCCATCAAATATTCGACCAACTCCATTGAACCCGAGATCGGGCTGTTAAAAAAATATCGACAAAAAACGTCCGCTGCTGTCAAAAACATCATGAGAATCAGTGCAGTTGCTGCAAGAACTGCTAATATTCCGGTGATAAAGGTAATCACTTTTTCCGGCCAATTGGGTTGCATAGATCATATCTCCTGAATAAGCTAATCGAACAACTTTCTAACCGACAAATGGTACATTATTAATGCCCCTTGAGAGGGCTCTTTAGTGCTCGCCGTTTTCATGGATTATTTTCGTTCAGAACATCTGGGAATAAACCTAGACTTCGAAATAATCAGTAAAGAACTAAAACCCAACAAGGGGTATTCCTGTCAATCCTCATGCATTGATGGACTGAACTGAGTGACAGGCTAATCTGTAAGGTTTGCGCACGGTGACAAGACACTCGTCTCGTCACCGCACGAAATGCAGGAGCTGAGTAGATAGCCTATTCCTGACCAAGTTGGAGCGTTGTATCCAGAATCTCCTGGGCGTTTTTAACACCTTTTGTCTCCATATCCTTCACCCATTTTTGCCATATAGGCTTACCACCAACTTCAATCCATTTTTGTCGCTCTTCCGCGCTCAACGAGAAGACGTTTTCACCATTACCTGCTTCCTTAACTTTTTCTAAGCCCACCCCTCGCATTTCATCAAAGAAGTTACGGCCCCAAAATTTTGATCCAGCTTCTCCACTGACACTCATAATTGCATCCTGAACGTCTTTAGGCAGGCTGTTCCACTTAGCTTTGTTCATCACCAAAGAAAAGTAGACTGCGGGAAACGGTACCTCAGTGTAATATTTGGCAACCTCATAAAATCGCCAGACGTGAATCGCTTCCCAAGGTGCCCCCATGCCATCAATAACGCCCTTCTGTAGAGAGATATAATTGTCAGGCATCGGTATGAGCATGGGAACTCCACCAAGCGCTTTTACCATTTCGGTTGGGGGACCACCGGTCATTCGAATCTTCATCCCATTAAGATCTGCCATGCTTTTTACCGGCTTATTGACGGTTATCAGGGTATATGGAGGGCTCGTATAGAAAAGAAGGACCTTTACGTCTTCAAATTCGTTCTGAATTTCTGGAAATTTCTCATATAATTTCCAGAGGATTTCACTGCCCTTTTCCGCGGTTGTGAAAGGCATGGCCGGCAGGCTGATTACATCAGTTACGGGAGTCATACCCGGCCAGTAACCGTGAAAACACCAGCCGATATCGGTAATACCCAGTTTAGTGGCTTCCCACATATCCTTGCCTTTAGCAAGAGTCTGGCCGTAAAACGATTGAATCTTGACCTTGCCTCCGGTTGCTTCTTCAATTTGCCTCAACCAGGGTTCTGAGGCCTTTACGGAGCTTAGCCCGCTTTCCGGATTCTGGTGGGCGAAACGCAAAATAATTGGTTTTTCCTTGGACTGTGCTGCAAAAGGTACTGCCATCATTAGCGTGATCAGAAAGATAATGACTCGTTTTTTCATTCGTTTCCTCCAGCTCTTTTGAATTTTATACCAATGCATGTCTTGTAGGCAACATTCTGAATTCAGGCTGAGTAGATTATTGCCCGGTTTCAAATCTAAATGTCTGGTCGGGGTCAACGATTGCGAGGATGCGTACTATACAGCCATCACCACCAGTCCAACGCCATGGGAAGGCTGTAAAAAAGCAGCGTTTTCCTGTTACTTTGTCTAGGTCTCCTCCGACGTTTTCAATGCCGGGGATACCACCTTTGACCATGAGAGTTTTGTGAGCCGGTTCCCAGTCGGGGAAATCCTCTTTGGGATCACGGCCGGTCTCTTGTTTATATTCCTCAATCAAATGGGGTTGAGAGGGACCGAGGCCATGATCCACTAGCTTGGTTGCTATTGGATGATCATTTGCCTGGTGGCCGTAGCCAACACATTTTACCTTTTTGTCTACCAGCCATTGGGCACCTGCGCCGGAGATGCCGCAACCATAGGCGAAGTATTCATCACTGTCGGCCCACTTATGATGAAAACCTGTATTAATCATGACAATATCCCCTTCCTTGATCACTGGGCGGGCATTTTCAAGATCCTCTGGAGTAATTACACCCCATTTGCCTTTGGGGATCGATACGGCAACGCCAGTACCGCATAGACGCCAGGTAGGGTAGCTGTTGATGCATGGGGTGTTTTCGGTGACATGGATCGGCGCATCCATATGGGTACAACGATGCATTATGCCATCCCATCTCATCTGATAAATCCCGTCTTTGGCATGAAATTTATCGACAATGACATTGACGCTGGGCGTAGACGGCCATTCCGGCATATGATGGTGAAAGACATGACTTAAGTTATATATTTCAAGGCTCATTGTTTATCTCCCTTACCTTTGAGGTTAATTATTTGCCGGAATCAATCCTACAGTTACCGCTAGGATCTATCATCGCCATAAAGCGGACCGGACAGGCGTCACCGTATTGAAATTTCCAAGGTGTTGCAGCAAATGTAGCGCGTTTGCCGGACAGTAAGTCAACATCACCACCTACCTGTTCAATCGTTGGGATCCCCGCGGCCAGCAGGACTTTGTGAGCAACATTCCATTCCGGATGCTCTTTTTTAGGGTCCAGGCCTGTGGCTTGTTCGTAGGCATGGGCCAGGCGGTTCATGGTGGGGCCTCCACGATGCGGACCCAGCGAGGTCGCCAGGGGATGATCCACCTGGGGCATATCAACGGCAACGAGTTTGCAGTCTTTTTTCACCAGCCATTCGGCAGCATCTTTGGATAGGCCTGGAGACTCGCCGAAGTATTCTATGGCATCGGAATACTTGTGGTGCCAACCGGAGTTGATAACGACGATATCACCCTGCTGCACACCGGATCCCGCCTCTTCCAGATCTTTTGCCGTGATGACCTGATAACTTTTTTTCGGGAGATGCAGGACAATGCCATTGCCGAAGAAACGATCAACGGGGATGCTTGCCAGATCTGCCGCTTTCTGGATCATGTGCAAAGGGGCATTCATATGTGTTCCGGTATGCAGTACCGTATTGATCCGGTGAGCCATGACGCCATGTTGAGCAAATTTAACAGAACGGTACATTTTTACATCGTCTTGACCTGGATAGGATGGTACCCCGTGGCCCCAGGGGTGGCTCAGTTCAATCGTCTGCAGCCCACTGTAAGGATCTGTTGTAACTGCTATCATAATCTGCCTCTTGTCTTAGATTCGCGCTGTTTCCGCAGGCTATTTTTTAGCCATGGGAGGAGCAGCAGTGCAAAATTTTAATGCCCTCGTGCGGTGTAAGTACCCTTGAAAATGGACTTCCTTGTTATTATTAAATAATAACCTGTACTGAATGACACATGTTCAAAGAGTTTCATATATCAAAACAAAAAACTCACAATGTAAAACACATTGTACATTGGCAAGCAAACATGTCAAGAATATTTTACATACAATATGATATGGCAAAATCTAGTGGTAATTGATATATATAAAGATAACTCTCGATCATGAAGTATGGCGTCCAAGGAATATTTATGAAATGGGTACTGCCTGAAAGGGCTTCTTACCGAAATTTAATTGTCATCGGCCATGCTTTTATAAAGCAGGAAAAGGATAACAATGGACGATACAGGTTTGTATGATTGCCCCATGCCCGAGTCCTTTCATGACAAGATGGGACTCACCGTATTTTTGGCCTGGCTTTTTTATCTCGGCTTTGTCAGCCGGGTTCTGTTTGCTCCTCTTATGCCGGAAATTGAAAAAGAGCTGGGAATTGGTCATGGGGAGGCGGGAGGGCTGTTTCTCATGATGTCTTTAGGGTATTTGCTGGCGCCGCTATGTTCTGGATATATTTCTTCCAGGATTAATCATCTGGGGACCTTGAAGTTATCGGCCCTGCTCGTGGGTGTTGCTCTGATTCCCTGTAGCTTCATCAAGAGTGTATGGGCCTTGGGGTTCTGGCTCATGGTTGTAGGTTTTGCAGGTTCCATTCATTTACCCTCGGCTATCAGCACAATTACAGCAGAGATTCAGAAGTCCGACTGGGGGAAAGGGCTGAGTGTGCACCAGTGTGCTCCCCCGCTCAGTTTCGTCTCAGCTCCTCTTATAGCAGCTTTTTTGCTGCGCTGGTTAACCTGGCGGGAAATCATACTTCTATGGGCCGGGATTGCACTTTTATCTGCCTTTCTGTATAGTTTTTTAGGGAAGGGTGGTGGATTTCCCGGTCGACCCGTGAACATACGAAATGTAAAAGTTGTTGGTTCCACAGCTTCGTTCTGGATCATGGTTGCCCTTTTTGCAATGGCCATGAGTGGCAATGCCGGAATATTTGCCATGCTTCCCCTCTATTTCGTGACGGAGAGAGGGTTTGACCTTGGCACGGCCAATTACCTGATCGGATTGTCCCAGCTATCCGGTCTTGTCATGGTGTTTTTCGTAGGTTGGCTTACCGACAGGGTGGGTCAGAAGAGGATAATTGCTCTTTCTTTACTGTTGACTGGCATCTTAACTGTGCTTTTATCCTGTACCAAGGGGTGGCTGCTTATTATGGTCTTGTTCCTGCAACCCGCTATGCTGACAGCTTTTTTTCCCGCAGGATTTGCGGCATTGTCCCGAATTGCGCCGCCTTCCTTAAGGAGCGTCACAAGCGCTACCGGGCCGCCACTGGCTTTCCTTATTGGCGGAGGGATGACGCCTCTGTTTTTAGGGCATTTTGCTCAAATATATACGTTTGCCGCAGGTATTTTCATTGCCGGATGTTTTTTTCTTCTGGGTCCGGTTTTAGTCCTTTTCCTAAAGCTGGGAAGGTATGATGATCAATCGGGATGTTGATCGATAATGGCAGATGAAGCTATGGTGTAAACTGTCTCTAGGTAACTTGAGGGTTTCGGACTCATTTTGTTTGACAGCAGCATCGATTGATATGTTTAATTGCCCGGCGTATTGCATGTTATGCTGATTTTTGTCAAGATGTGTTGATAAGTATGTGTTGTAAGCGGAGTAATGAGTGGTTACGTTATTTTGGAAAACGACAACGATTCTACAGAATGTTGTTTATTTATGAAAACAGGAAAGGAAAAAAATCATGTTAAAACCAATTCGATCAATTCTGTTTGCTACAGACTTAACTCCTAATTGCCAGCCGGCTCTGGATTTCACAATAGCCGTCGCTACCCGTTTTCAGGCTACGATCTACATGTTACATGTAATTGAGAAATTACCAGAGAATGTCAGCGGAAGGTTAAAAGGTTTGCTTGGTACCCATCAGTGGGAGGATATGATCGGCTCCCATCAGGAGAGTGCTCATCGATCCCTGCTTGGTAAGCAATCTACCAGCAGTGGCATCAGAGAGTCTTTACGCAATTTTTGTAATCAGGAAGGTCTTGAGGGGAATGCCTGTGATTTCAAATCCAGTGAAATCATAATCACGGATGGTATACCTATCGATGATATCCTGGAAAGTGCCGAAAAAAATGACTGTGATTTGATTGTTCTTGGTGGCCACAGGAGTGTTTTCGCCAAAACTTCTCTTGGCAGCACAGCCAAGGGTGTACTGAAAAAAAGTACGATTCCGGTAACAGTAGTTCCTTCAGAAGCAACCTGATGCGGTTGAATGGGAATAGACTTGGTTCTTGCCGTTTCTCGGAGACGAGACACTGCGGTGGAAGCTTCCATGCATGAAAAAAAGATAAAACTCTATGCCGTGAGCACATGCGGTCATTGCAAGACCTTAAAGAAAATGCTTGAATCGGAAAGGTTTGTTTTTGAATCTGTTGATGTAGACCTCCTGGAGGGCGCGCAGCGCCGGGAGACATTGGCGGAAGTGAAACAGGTCAACAAACGTTGTTCTTTTCCGACGATTGTCATTGGAGAAAAGGTTATCGTCGGCTTTAGGGAAAATGAGATAAAGGAGGCATTGGGGATTGGATGACTGCGGAGGAACTCTATAACAAACTGAAGGTCATTCAGGAAAAGAGAGGTCTCATTTTCAATAAAGACAGGTTGAGAACTCTAGAGCTCCTTGATGGACTCCTGGTGAACAAAGAACGTTACGGTTATTTGTCCTGCCCATGCAGGCTTGCGTCGGGTAAGTTGCAATACGACAGGGATATAATCTGTCCATGTTTGTATTGTCAGCCGGATATCGAAGAATTTGGAAGTTGTTACTGCGGTCTCTATGTATCCAGAGAATGGAATGAAGGGGTCATAGACCCGGTGTATGTTCCTGAGCGCCGCCCGCCGGGGAAAACAGTTTTCTGAGTAACCTGTTGTTTGCTATCGGTCATCTGAGAAGGCTAGAATATAAATTAAATGTCAGAGAACAGGCTGTAGCGCCTTTATGAACAAAGACTCTGACTCCTGTGAGATAATTATGAAAACTGCAGAATGGGGAAGTTACGTAAAAATTCAATTTTCCATTACACTTGATGATGGCAGGATTGTTGGAATACCTAAAGAGAAGACCCAACTGAATTTTAAAATCGGTGATGGTAAAATATTGCCGGCGCTCGAATCTCAGATAGTTGGAATGAAAGAAAAAGAGATCAAGAAAATAACGATTTCTCCAGAGGATGCGTATGGTCAATACAACAAAGAGCTGGTGCTCAAGGTCGAGCGAAAAAATTTTCCGCATGACATCAATCTGACTGTCGGTCGAACAGTGCAATATCAGAACAGAGATGGAGAAAGGGTCAATTTCGTGGTCAATGCCGTGGACCAGAAAACCGTGACCATAGATGGAAATCATCCCCTGGCCGGACTGAATCTGACCTATAATGTTGAACTCCTCGAAGTGCCCTGAAAAGACGATTGATTTCGAGAGAAGGGCAGAGCAATAAGCAATATAAAAAGGCGACAACAAAGAACCCGACCGGGGAGAACAAATTCAGTCGGGTTCTTTTGTTGTCGCCTTTGTTGTTGCTAACGTACAGATTGGGCTGAGGCTATTTTGCCGCCATGTCCATGGCAATATCACCAAGTCCGCGATCAATATCGGTTTTAATGCCGGCTATGGTCTGCTTAACACCATCTTTTTCAAAGGTGAGAGAATAACTTCTGTCATCTTGTAGCTCCTTGAACCAAAAATCGCCGAAATTCGTTGTTGTCTCGGTGAACTTTAATCCGGATTCCTCATCTGTCAGGGTGCAGGTTGCACCAATGATAACTTCTTTTTCTGTCGGGTCATAGAGAGTGCCGGCAATAAATTTTTTCGGCAAACCCTTATAATACACCCTCGATTTGGTTCCGGCTTCAGGATTAAGCAGTTCAGCATCTTTGATAAAATCCGCAAAATCCTCTTCTTCCCCGAACTTCAGAGCCTCGGTTGGACACTGATCTACACAACGGGGAACTGTCCACTCTTCATCATTATCGAGCAGGTGGCTGCAACCGGTACACTTTTGCGCAATATTCAGCTGCTCATTAAAATAAATAGAGTTGTGGGGACAGGTATCAGCACAAAGTTTACAGCCGGTGCAAATTTCCGGATCTATGATCACGATGCCGTCGTCGCGCTTGTAGATGGCATCAACCTTACATTCTTCTATGCATGGAGCATCGTCGCAATGATTACAGAGAAAAGGCACGTAGGAGACTCTGACGTGGGGCACATGGCCACGGACTTTTTCGGTCAGACCAATCCAGAATTGGCCTGTGTCTGGCTGTGGTTTTGCATAGGGCGTCCAGTCGTTAACCACGTGCTCATCTTTACAGGCGATTTGACAACAGTAGCAACCGTTGCAAACTGATAGATCTACAGTGAATACTTTCATTATTTTTTACCTCCGTCAACAATCCAGGCTTCAACGCGAAGGCCTGATGCTGGGTCATACTTTCTGTCAAAGGCTTCGGGATAATCGCGTCGCCAAATATCCATCTCAGCGCCACTCACTTTTTGCACCTCTACCAGGTAACCACCGCCGATCTGACCGACACAGTTTTCCGAAGTAACGGCACCCGGAGTGATGGTGTTGATGGCACCGCCCCGTTCGATCTCGCCTGTTTTAATGGGATCATGTCTCGCGCCGTGGTCCATATAGGCGACACCATCGCGTAACCGTTCAGTAACATAGGCACCGGCAAGAACGATTCCTCGCTCGTTGAATACCTTGACGATATCACCGTTTTTAATGCCTCGCTTTTCCGCTTCTTTCGGGTTCAGCCAGCAGGGTTCGTATTTATACCCGTCGGGACCTGTTACCTTCATGGTGGGGGTCTCACGTGTCCAGGTTATGTCGTCACATTGGGCATGTACACGCCAGCGACCATGATTGGACATCTGCAGCAGTGGAAACATCTTCGACCGATGGCTGGACATCCTTTCGTCATGATTATGGCTTTTTTCGATCCACCTGGGAATCGGTCCTCTTTCTTTATCGTCAGGATAGGCCTTGGCGAGGGCTTCGGAGTAAAACTCAAGTTTTCCGGTCGGGGTATTGAGTTTGTGTTTTTCAGGGTCCTCGTAGAATTCACGGAATCCTGGAGGATCGTCTTCCCAGTCCGGATGAGTACTGTAAATCCAGTATTGCTTTTCTTGCAGCTGTTCCCAGCTGACAAGTTTCTCGCCGCCCATGTAGCCCCAGATAAGCTTTTGCAGATCCTCGGTGGTCTTGCCCTCGGTCATTTTTTCTTCCATGCCTTCAAACTGTTTGGCAACCTCCAGGACGCATTGGGCATCACTCTTCGACTCGCCGATCGGCTCAATGGCTTTTTCCGTTATCATGATATTGGGCTGCATCGTCCCTTGACGGATGTTGGTGACGATGTCGTCCACCTCCATATAGGTATTGGCCGGGAGTACGATATCGGCATAGACGCAGTCGTTTTCAAACCACGGGTGTTGCGCCACGATGCACTCGACCTGTGAATTCTGCATGGCCAGTTCGGTCTCGTGCCCGTAGTTCCAGCAGGTGATCCTGCAGGGACTGTCGGTCCAGATCATATGGATTCTAGAACCATGTTCCTCTTTGGAAATTGGGAAGACATAATGTTCAAATTGATCGTGGGTCAAGGCATTCTGGGCTCCGGTGCCTCTGAACGTGATCGGCTCGTCGGAAAGGATTGCATTTTGGATCAAGGTCTTGGGAATAACCTGTTGCTGCCATGCGCTCACCGCACTGAGGACCGGCAAGGCGATACGTTCTTCAATTTCCGGATTCCAGAAGAATGTTCCGCCCAGTCCTTCGGCTCGGGGGAGACCGAAATAGGTGAATTGATGTTGATGGACACCTGGCCCACCGAGTCCCTGCATGCCGAGGAGGATACACTCGAGACGGGCTGGTTCGTGCGCGAATGGTCCGCGGATAAAACCACCGCCGAAATAGTGGGCAATGGAAGTGGTTTTGGCAGCGAATTCGCGGGCGAGAGCCTTGATGGTCCAGACAGGCACGCCGCATTTTGGTGATGCCCACTCAGGAGTCTTGGGCACGTCGTCTTCTTTTCCCAGCACGTAGTCTGCAACCTTGTCCATACCTACCGTGTGCGTTTTGACATACTCCTTGTCATAGGTACCCTCGGTGAGCCACATGTAGATTATAGCAAGCTGCAGGGCCGCATCTGTGTTGGGTAATACAGGAATCCATTTGTCGGCATGGATGGCGGTACCGTAGTTGCAGTCAGGACATATATAAACCTGTTTGATGCCTACTTCAGTAAAAAAGTAGCAGAGTCTACTGGCAAACTGGCCGACGAAGCCCCAGGGGGTCGTCTCTGGATCGCAGCCCCAGAAAAGTACCATTTCAGAGTGTTCGATAGTATCTTTGACGATGTTTGCAGCAGGGTACATAATGCCCTGAGCACCCTGGCCCCAGACGTGTTTGGCTCCCCAGTACCAGCCTTCCCAGCTGTCGGGATTACGCACCTGGAGGGTGAAGCCGCCCAGATATTCAAGCAGCACGCCGGGATGACCGTGCGGGGTGTTGATGGTTTTACACTCTCCATGGCCATCGCCTTGCATTAAGATACTATTAACTCCATATTCTTTGTGGCATCTTCGGATTTCATCGGCAATCAGTTTACTGGCCTCATCCCATGAAATGCGTACAAATTTACTTTTTCCACGATTCTGAGTGTTTCTCTCGCCATTCGGATCCCAGTCGACGCGTTTCATTGGAAACGGCACCCGGTTTGGGGAGTAGACCCTTTTTTTATAGGCGAGAGAGAATGGGCCGGGCAAAGATTTCCATGTCGGCTCGATGGTTTTGCCGTCTCGCGTCATCTTCCATTGACGGACATCTTTCTTGTCGTACTTCCACCCATACCGCATTGGGCGAACACGGACAATCTTGCCGTCTTTGACGTCAACCATACCTTCGGCACCACCGCCAAAGTATCCGCCGAGGCCGAGCGACCTTAAGACCGTCTTGTCTTTTGTTTTAATTGGTTTCATCGATATATGTCTCCTCTAGTTGAAAGTTCACTGCCTCGGAACAGCCAGTGCGCTTGTTGATAATTCTAATTTTAAAGAAAGAGCATCGTTTTCCAGGTTTTACTGACAGTCCAATTAGTTGTCTCGGTTGGCTGGTTTATGCATGAAAAATTACATGTAATGAGAAACAGCACAAACAAAATCGCACTTCGAATTCCTGTCGTAGCTATTGATGCTATTTTACTTGAAAGGAGGGGCTTGTCAACAATTTTTTTAGGCAGGATACCCCGGGTGATGGAGTGAATTGACCGACTGGTGTGGCCAAAAGAAAAGAAATTGAACAATTATTGTATGTAATGAAAGAGCTGAAGTGGCGACGGTCGAATCAGCTGCGATTCTCTCGTCTCGATTTCATTCGCTGTCCGGTGGGGCAGGGTGTTTTGCAACGGGAGCAGACACCGGAGCAGCGCGTCCCTCCTCTTGAGCCGCAGCCGTAACCACAGGTACCGCAACCCATTGGAGGATAAATTCCAATGCCGCTTATGCGAAAGCTAAAACCGTCACTGTCAATCTTGATGGGGCCGTATTGTTGCATGAGCTGGTGTTCAATTATATATGTATGGCCGCCAATTTCATAGAGTTCGTCTGACGGTTGAGCTGCTTCGAGAGCCAGTCCGAAGGAATGCATGCCGCAGCCGCCGATTTTAAGGAAAATCCGAATAGGCATTTTTTCTTTGTCTTTGCAGTAATCAGCAATTGCCAGGGTGGCTTTTGGTGTGACTTCGATCATAATTAACACTCCCCGGCTCGGTTTGCAGGGTTGTTTTTTTCCGCTTTCTTACTGGCGATAATCTACATGCTGTCTGGAGGCCACGGGAAGTTTGATATCTGCGCTTGCCATGCGCTGGACCACACGGCAGGCTGTTGTGTCTAAAGTAAAAATAGGAATATTCGAAAGAGTTACAATCTGTCTCATGAATTTTTTCCTCTGTTAAAAATAACCTTCTGTTTCTGCAAGCGGGTAGTGGTCAATGACCTTGAAATAACTTATATCACTGCAGGGGCCGCACAGAATTTCATGTCCAACATGTATCTCCTTTCCGTCCCGTACTATCTGACCGCAGTGGTCGCAGGCGGCATGAAGACGAGGCGGACCGGGGATATCACCTTCAAATAGTGATACTTTTACCTGTTGGACTTCAAACAGCAAACTGTCCGGCATATTTTCGTAACCGACTATTTGCTGCCGTTGGAGGGAGGTTTCTTTTGGGGCATATTTATGAGCGTACTCTCGGGAACTCTCTGTGGAAACGATTCGATAGGCGAGATGGGTGTCGAGGTTGACGAAGGTTGCTGCATTGATACCGAAATCTTTGAACTTCATAGTGCGTTTTCCGAGTTGGCAGCCTGTTACGCTGGCAATTGCATCAGTTGCGCATCGGTCTATTTCAACAAAGACGATAAGTTTTTTGCGAAAACGCGCATCTTGGGGGTCTTCTATGCCAATCAGGCGGCAGCCAAGCATAGCCATGCGCACACCGATTACCTGGCCTGCGCACAAATGGCCGTGTTTGCTGACTGATTCTCTTAATAGTCTCCGAAAGGTTTCCATATCTTTGCTCCGTTTCCCAAAATTGCGCCGGATGTCCAACTATTGAGGTTGTGTAGGTGTTCATCTGGGGCACCCTGTGTCTCGAGCTTTAAGGACCGTTTATTACATGAGCACAGCCAAGGTGATGCTTGACTGAAAATATTTACATGTTATGTTACATACAATAACGCGGATGTCAACTCTTTAAGCTTTGTTGTTTTGCAGGTATTTGTATTTATACTATAAACATGGTGATGATGTTTAAAGATGACTTGAGAAGAGTTCTAGACGTAGCTCCTTTATTCTTGGCCTTGCTCCTAATTTCTGTCACTCAATAGAGTATCTCCTTCTGAGGTAATTAGGAGCAGCTGTAGTGAGTTGATTTTATATAAAAAATAGATTAAGTTGCAGTGCATGGACATACTATTCGTAATGTAATAAATACTTGGAATCGATTTTTCCGTAGTCGTTTGCAGAATAAAAACTATTAGACCACTGACTTTGACCTTGTTTTGGTCGAGGTGGGGGATCGGATTTTTCCGTATTGGCACCTTACTCCTGGAATTCCGTCTTTTCAGTTTAGTCCACTCAACGCATGGGGGTTAATTATGACGCCCCCTTGAGTGATGGAAAAACAAGGAAACCGAGAGTACTTTTAATATTAGAAACTTGAATATACCACGCAGGCACTGTACACCCTTCCAGGGGGGTACTGAAAAGAGAGCCGGTTTATTTCCCGTTAGCCGGGTTAGAGGGAGTGAACGTTCTTGAAGAAGCAAAGTAACCTCACATTGAAAGTGCATCAGCAGATAATTGAGTTGATGCTCAATTATGAAATTGTTCCAGGTCAGAGACTGGTTTTCATCGATCTTGCAAAACAGCTTAATGTCAGCAGAACACCGGTCAATAATGCCTTAAGCATTTTAGCGCAGCAGGGATACTTGGATTTTGTCCCAAACCAGGGCTACTCTGTACATAAGCTGACGCGGAAGGAAGCGGAAAACCACTATGCAATTCGCGAAATCCTGGAGGTAGGCTTTGTTGGACAGGCGATTCGCAATATGACTGACAAGAAGCTGCAAATCTTTAAAAAAAGGAAAACCGATTACGAAAAAGCCATTACCGGCCATGTTACCAGGAAACTATTTATTCTGGATACGGAGTTTCACGCAGGAATACTTGAGATGGTCGACAATGATATTTTATCAGCCCAATATCGAGATATTTGCCAGAAGATCTTCTTGCGATTTCGCACTGAAGACTTGCGTCTTAATCGGATCAAAGAGATTGAGCGAGAACATCACGAAATCTTTGAGGCTATCTGTCTAAAAGACGTTGAGCATGCCAAAGAACTATTGAAATTGCACCATAAGTCTTCGCAAAAAAATCTCTTTCCGATCATATTTCCTTCCGAACAATAACCGGAGCGGGTCGGGAATGTGACGGGAGATCATTTTGGGTGCAATTCAAATTTTTGTGGAGAAATGCTTAATGTAAAAAATATGCATTTTGGGTGTTTTTTAGAGACTGGCCGGTGTCTTGGGGAGCAGGAGTTCATTGCGGATAGTGCACAAAGAGGAGGAAATTGAAAGATGAAATTGGTCAGTTTCAATTACCGGGACCAGGAGCGGATAGGGGTAATAGACGCGGAACTACGGATTGTCGATCTTGGTCTTGCCCTGCCTCGGCTGAAGGATCACCCGCATAATATGATTGACTTCATAAAGTTGGGTGACGAGGGCTTGGCGCTTGCGGCACAGGCCTTGGCTGCAGGCGGCAGTTCTGCCATAATTCCGGCAGACGAGGTTGTGTGGCTGCCTCCCGTTCCACACCCGGGAAAAATCTGTGGCGTGGCTCTCAACAATTCAGCCAGTAATAGCCGGAAAATATCGGCACCTGAGCATCCGGCATTTTTCCTCAAACCCGCGTCCTGTCTGGTGGGACATGGACAACCGCTGGTCATGCGAAGCTATTATGGCAGTATGCATCCGGAACCGGAGCTGGCTGTGATCATTGGTAAGATTACCCGTGATGTGGATGCTGTGGATGCACCCAATTATATATATGGCTATGCAATCTTTAATGACATCACAGGAAATGAAATGAGGGCGGAAGATCTCTTTCATTATCAAGCCCTCTATGCCTCGAAGGAAGATCCGGACAAGATTGAGCGGCGTGAACAACACCTCTCTTATGCCGGGCGCTATAAAGGGACGGACAACTTTGGTGTGCTTGGCCCCTGGCTGGTGACGAAAGATGAAGTTGGAGACCCGGACAATCTGGCAGTTACCTGCAAAGTTAATGGGGAGACAGTAGCCGACGACAATACCCGGTATTATAATTATAAGGTTGCAGAAATTGTAAGTTTTATAAGTCAGTTCCATACTCTTCATCCAGGGGATGTTATTTCCTGTGGGACTGCCTTCAAACCTTCCGGCAACAGGAAGTCCATTCACCAGGCGAACTTCCTGGTAACTGGTGGTCCCGTGGAAATCAGCATAGAAAAACTCGGCACCCAATACAACTCTATCATTGTTGAACGGAGGGAAATCGGCAAATGGAGACTCATCTAGAGAAGATGGAGTATCTTGTAATCCGGCAAGCCATTGAGGCTTTGAATGCCGATTTCTGTCATTTTCTTGATGGTAATATGATCGAAGAGCTGATCGAACTTTTTACTGAAGATGCCCATTACAGCCATGGTCTTCGGAGCAGTTCCGGCCGGAATGAAATCCGTCAACTCTTTGCCAACAGGGCTATGGCCGGCGTACGCACCTCCAGGCATATGCAGACCGGTCTGAGGATAGCACTGCTCAATCCCCGGAAAGCCCAGGGTAAAAGTGTATGTTTGACTTTTGCCTGTGATGGTCCTCCGCCTGTTTCTCCGGCAACACCCTTTCTTGTCGCTGATTTCATAGATGAGTACCAGTGCGGTATGGACGGCAGGTGGCGGATTCGAAAAAGACATATTGAGCGGATTTTTACAGCCTCCGATAATCAAGGGCCGGTTGGTTTAGCACCTTCGTGACTGACTCAACATCTTATGTCCTGCAAGGGTCCGCACAAGAGCACTTGAAGATATTGTCAAGTATGCAGATTTTTTTTGACGAATTATTGGAGTTAGAAAAAGAACTGTTCACGACAGGAAGATATTATCATGAAAACCAGATTGATATGCGCCTCACACAGCCCCTTACTGTTCTGCTATAAAAAAGAGCCTCAGAGATGGAAAGAGCTGCAGCATTCCTTTCAGGCTCAGGCGGAAGCAATACGTGCTTTTGATCCCGAGCTTGTTATAGCTTTCGGGTCAGACCATTTCAATGGCTTTTTTCTGAAGATGATGCCGTCCTTTTGTGTTGGATTTGAGGCCGCAGCGGTGGAGGATATTGGCGGTTTTCCGGGTTCTCTTGATGTTCCGGAAGATCTTGCGAAAGCCCTTGCCGCTGATCTTCGCAAGCAAAAAATCGACACGTCAGTCTCTTATCGGATGACTGTCGATCATGCCTTTTCTCAGACCATCCATCTTATGCTTGGTGGGCTCTCGGCTCGACCGGTCATACCCGTTTTTATCAACTGCATTACTCCGCCGTTTGTTCCATTCGTCCGATCCCGCCTGCTCGGTGAAGCTGTTGCCCGCTTCAGTACAAAATTCAATAAGAGAGTATTGTTTCTCGCCTCGGGGGGAATGTCGCACCACCCGACGAGGTATTATCCAGCTCTAGGTGACGGGGAGGAGTCGGTTGAGGCTTGGCAGATCTCGGGGGGAGATGATCCGAAATCACTCACCAAACAGCAATGGCTCGAACGATTACATCGCATGCACCATGAAGGGGCGGAGATGATTGCTCGAGGAGAACGTACGGCAGCGCAAATGCATCTCAATGAGCAGGCTGACCGGCGTTTTCTCAATATTATGCAAGAAAACAAGTTAAATGAATATGACAACTGGGATCAAAATACATTAATTGCCCAGGCCGGTATCGGGTCAATGGAACTGCATACCTGGATTGCCGCTGCTGCAGCACACAGGCAGGCTGGAGGAAATTCACCGCAAATTAGCTTTTATGGGGTAATGCCGGAGATCGGTATTGCCGCCGGTGTGGTGTATGCGGACTAGAATTCAGGGTAGAGGAGAATGATGGCTGGGGGACCAATGCTCATAGCTGTTGCGCCCAATGGCGCCCGAAAGACTAAACTGGATCATGCGAAGTTGCCTCTCACCTTATCTGAATTAACCAATACCGCCATATGCTGTATGGAAGCGGGAAGCGCGATGATGCATTTTCATGTGCGTGATCGTTCCGGCAAACATACTCTGGACCACAAGATATATGGTCCGATGCTGAGGGAACTGGAGGCGGTTGTGGGGCAGAACATGTTGCTGCAGGTCTCCTCTGAATCAGCAGGAATATACCAGCCGGATGAACAGATTGAACAGATGAAACGGTTGGCACCCCACTGCCTTTCCTGTAGCCTCCGTGAGCTGGTTAAAGATCAAAACGACTATGCCGCGGGACATGCATTTTTTTCCGAACTGCGGCAGGCTGGGGTTCTGGTGCAGTATATTCTCTATAGTCCTGCCGATGTCCAGTGGTATGAGGCCCTCTGCACCGAGGGTGTTCTTCCGGGAGAAAAACATCTGTTGCTCTTTGTACTCGGGCGATATAGCCAAGAAGGCAGACAAAATTACGATCTGCACAGCTATGTCGCCGCCCTTCAGCGAAAGAGTTCCTGGATGGCATGTGGTTTTGGGCAGGTTGAGCATGAGATAATGGCTCAGGCTTCAGAACTTGGCGGCCATGCCCGGGTCGGCTTTGAAAATAACCAGCACCTGCCGGACGGTACGGTGGCTCCTGATAATGCCGCACTTGTCAGACTTACTTCGGATCTGGCTCGTTTTGCCGGACGATCGCCGGGTGATAAGAACTTTGCCGAGTCTTTGTATGGATTCTAAAAATTAAAGCTTGAGGACAGGTGAATGGATTGGGCCGGCTGGCGCTGGCAGATCTGAGATACTTATCTGGCTATTTTGAACACCCTGCACCGAGTCCTGGCGATTCGAAATACCGCCCCTGCCCCCGCTTCTCCGTCAGTATGTCGAATCAGCTTGGCTGGGTCGTAAGTCAGGCAGGGATTTTACCAGTATTAATTATCTGATTTTTAAACGGCAGTTCGGCTTCTTCTGTCCAGCCGAATGCTCATACACAATCTCTTAAAGAGGTGAACATGTCTGAACAGGCATTTCAAGATCTGTACTCTGAAGATTATGCACATTGCTATGGTTGCGGTCGAAACAATCCCCATGGATTGCACCTGAAGAGCTACTGGGATGGTGAGGAAAGTGTCTGTCATCATACGCCAAAGCCCCAATACTCCGGGGGCTTCCCAGGATACGTCTATGGCGGCATGATCGCTTCGCTGCTGGACTGTCATGGTGCTGGAACCGCTGCAGCAGCCAAAGCACGGGAAAGCGGCGAACCCATGTGCCGTTTCGTGACGGCATCACTTAAAGTGGATTATCTCAAGCCAACTCCCCTCGGCGTGGAACTGGAGGTACGCGGCAAAATTGTTGCAATCAAGGGCCGGAAGGTGATTGTCGATCTGTATCTTCTGGCAGAGCAGATACTTTGCGCCACAGGTACGGTAATTATGGTGCAAATACCTGAAAGCTGAAGACTAAGGACGCAGCGCGAAATGCCCGCGTCCTTAGCACTGTCCGTTGTCAGCCCGCCGGCAACAGGTGAGACAATGATGCCGGCTTTGGTGGCAAACGTTTGCTACTCGAAACTACCGGTAATAATAGGCATGACACCAAACTGGTAGGTCAACCCCAGGTAGTCGTTATAAACCCACTCCTCGACGATTTTACCGTTATCCCATGTAGAAACAACACATGCGGGCATGGCAATCTCTCTGCCGGTTGGAGGTGTTCGAATGGTCGGAATTTTCCCGGTGTTTTTTCCTGTGAGAGTAAGCCGTACCACTGTTTTGTTTCCGGCAGTTATGATTTCATCAAGTATCATGTTAAAATTTGTATAGGCGCCACGGACCTCGGATATGAAAGCCTTATAGGCGGCAAGTCCCTGTACATCTTTCATCGGCGACTGGTGGCGAAGATAATTGACATCAATAATCTCGTCCAGGGCATCCAGGTTGCCTTCGTTATAGACCTCTTTATAAAAATTTTGGACTTTGAGACTAAGTTCTTCAGACATGGTTTCTTCTCCCTTTAAGGTGAACATTTCGTACTGCCCGATGGTGTCCGCAGTACTGCTAAAAAGGAAAGTGATGCCAAAAGGGTACAGGAAACAAGGAGACTGCAAAGATACCCTTTTCAATGCCGTAAAGAGCGTGTATTACATTTTTCAGACATTATCATGCTAAGATGATTATTGACGAATGCGCATTATTTGTGATTTTTAGTTGGTCAAATCTCAGTATCCGGCCGTAGTTGGTCGCCGTAAAGAGTGTTGCCGGGCCTGCTGGTCGGCAGGTATTTGCTCCAGGATCTCTTCAGAGATGCCCATTTTCTCTACCAACAGTTTAAGCCTGTTTTCATGAGACAGAGGTGTTCTGGTAAGCTTACCGGAAGACAGGAAATTGACCGCCATTCCATTTGATATCCCCAGAACACTGTCTACTGTATTGAGCCGAATATACAGGGCATTATTGAAAGGGCCTCGGCCTCGGCTTACTTCATTTAGCTGCCGGAACGTATCCCTGGTGACTGAGAATCCCTCAATTCTGCAGGTACAGCCGTCCGGCATGTGCAGAGGACGCCAGCGGATAGCCCACTGTTGCAGGTGGGGGGAGCAGGTGAGACCCCAGGCTGGATGATCAACGGCAGAAGGTTGGTCCGGCGTCAGTAACAAGGGGGTGTTGTGAAGCATCGAGGCATCGACGAGAAACTGTTTTCCTGCGCACCACACCGCGACGGTGCCGTGGTTTGGCGGCTGGTCGGAAGTTGTCATCATCGTCGCTGTGCCCCGTCTGCACAAAAAGCCAAGAGCGTCAAGGAGGGCATGCAGCGCTGCATTTCCAGCCCAGCAGGTACCGCCTATACCATAACGCAACCAGCCGTGGAAAAACTCCGCATCATCATGACCGGGCAGTGGAAGGGGATTGTTTTGTGCCAGATGGATACGTTTTCGGATGTTATCGAAAGGAACCCTGCCGCACCAGGCTCCGTAGAGGCGGGTTAAACCGGTACGATCGACCGAAGGCGGCTCTGAAAAGCCCAGTTTTATGAGAATTCTTTCCACCAGTTCGGGCGTTAATCCAGTTTTTTGCAGGCGCATTTAATATTTTCTCCACTAGAGGAAATGAAGCTTGGGACGATTGAAATTATATCATTGGTCGTCAAGGAGGGGCAATTGTTATCTTCGCATTTATCTTCGTAGAAAGGTTTTTTGTTTTTGCAAAGATAGAAAATTTTCATGCAGGAAGGGCACGGTTGTGGCGGCGACATGGCACTCCCATGGCTGAGAAAGCGGTTCTCAGCTTGAGTCGAAAAGAAACATTTATAAAGGATCAATGTGGAAACAATATGCCAGAGGTAAACCCGGAAGGGCATAAGCCGTAACGAAATGGGTGAAAATGCCCGGTTATTTAATAACGTCTCCTAAATTGCCGCCCCGGCCCTGATTGTATCCATATAGAGACGGCTTTCGATATAAAGAGCAACTGCGGCAACGGCACGGTCGCATACGGGAAATACCGGTATGCCGGTTTTCAGGAGTGCGTCGCGTAGAGGGTCGTAGAGCCGGCCGCCGTCGATGACGCCAATAATTGGTACCTCACTTCGCGCAGTCACCTCGGATAACAGGGAGACAATACCATTCTCCGCCTCCATTGCAAAGGCTGGCACCGCCGTATCCAAAAGAGTATGCATGGATGGCGACAAGGGGTCCAGACCGACGACAATGGCATCAACCGCACCGTCCTGTACGAGGGCATCAACGATCAGTGCATGGGTCTCGTCGTCGGCAGAAGGATTGATGTCCAAGGGGTTGCCGACAGTTACCAAGGCATCAAGGCGTTTTGAAACCAAGATTTCCCTGATTTTTGCAGCGGTGCTTTGAGAGTACGTGGCAAGCTGTATATGATAATCATCCGACTGGATAGAGTCGGCCATACCGACTGCTTCAAATCCAGCGCCACTGATTGCTGCAAGACGATTGCCCTGGATCTTTTTGTGGCTCATGTTCTCGGCAAGCAAAAAGAGGTCTTGGAATTCTGTAAAAGATCGGGCCACGATCGCACCGGCCTGACGGACACAACTCTCGCAGACCATATAATCACCAGCCAGGGACGCTGTATGACCGCTGGTGGCATTTTTCCCTTCCGGGGTACGGCCTGCTTTATAAAACACAACCTCTTTACCCATCAGCACGGCCTGACGTACCGCTCTGCAGAATTCGAGGCCATCCAGATCATTAAAACCTTCGGCATAAACGGCAATAACATCCACCTGATCGGAATCTTTAAAATACTTGATCATATCCCCCAGGGTTAAATCGGTCTGGTTGCCCATGGAAACCATATAGGCGGGGGCGAGTTCAGGACATTGACTGCTGCGGTGAAGCATAAAAGCGCCACTCTGGCTGATAAGAGCAGAGCGATGGTAGGGTGCGGTACGGTCTTTGGGCAGTTTCTCTTCTGGAATAAACCAGGTATCATAATTGCCGGGATGAGAGACGACCCCCATGCAATTGGCCCCGAGAAAGACCGGCCCACCGTTTTGGGTCCCATGCACCGCGTCGATCTTGGCAATCACCTGTGCCGCACGCTCTTTGCTCTCCTCATTTTCACCCATTCCCCCGGGAATAAGCATCACACTGTTCGCGGCATCCAGGCTGATGATTTCATCGACAAGTTGAGGGACCTGTTGCGCCCCTATTGCGACGACCAGAAGATCAAGCTTGGCCGGTAGGGATTTCAGATCGGGCACACATACCACGCCATCAATTTCATTGACGCCATCCCGAATGAGAATCACATTTTGTCCTGGATACCCTTCGGCAAGAATGTTATCGAGAATTATCCGGCCAAAATTTTTCCGTGTAGTCGAAACACCGATGATACCAATGTTTTTTGGATGAATCAGGTTGTCGATTTTAGCCACTGGCCGGTGATTTTCAATTGCCTGAGGCAAAGAAAAGCGACACATACCATCCAGGGGCACCATCAGGAAATCGGTAAAGGCATAGGGGTTGATTTCCATTTCCTCAATAACAAACTCTGCCTCCGCATTGGCATGTGAATATCGCCGGCCCATCTCTATAAAGGAACTGAAACATTCAACCAGCTGTTCGTCGGTAACAATACGGCGCTGACCACGGGTGAGCCCTGCCAGTTTACGATAGGAAATTGTTTTTCTGAAAAGCTCGAAAAAACTCTCCCCGTCAATCAACTCGCAGGAGGCTGCAACTATAGCCTGGCCTTTTCTGAACCGTTTGGCATATAACTCGGTATCGGTGCCCCCCAGTCCAGCGCTGATGACCATCCCAAACTCCCGGGTATTTCGTAGTCCGACAATAAGCTCATTGCCGAATGCGCCGGAATCCGGCGGCATATATTGCACCATGAGTACGCCTTTTACATCGCGGCGGATGGCCGTTATCAGCGCTTCCCCGCTGAGTCCCCGGTAGGCCTCATGAACAGCATCCGGGTTTTTGGTAAACCACTGGGCATAATTTTCCGGAACCTCATACAACATGCGACGGACGGCGGAACGAATACTGTTGGGAGTTTTGGCAACGATACGTACTCCGCCGACTTCGGTTTTATGAATGATCATCGGGGACACGATTTTTAATACAGCCTTCTCTCCCGGCAAGGCCATAAGTTCGTCTTCAGACGAGCGTGCTCCTGGGGGGATGAGGATCGATTTAGGCGGTGTCTCAGACCCGGAACGGGCGAGTAAATTATAGACTTCATATTCAAATAGAAAGCTGCGTCCTTCTCCCTGCGCGGTGCGGAACAACTCTGTAATAGCTTCGAAATTAATTTCCAGACCTGGATAAGTATCCATCATTTCCACCTTTTCGCGGTTGCGGGATTAATCATATTCTTTTGAGGAATTTTAGAATCGGGCAACGGCACAGTGTTAAAATGCCCAAAAGGATCAGACCCGTCTGGAAGCTCCAGACATCGGCGATGGCTCCCAGCATAAAAGGGGTGAGTCCAATCCCCATCATTTGCGATACGGCCATGATTGTTCCGGCGTAAACGCCTCTTTCGTTAAAATCGGCCAGTTGTGAAATGGCCATTATCCCAACAGGAAAAAACACCACACTAAAGGTGCCTTGTAACAGCAGAAGGCTTAAGAACAGCCATTGGCTGTCGATCAGGGCCAACCCCAAGGTGGAGATCCCGGAAGCCAGCACCAGGAAAAACATGATTTTTCTAGTGCTGAAGCGGTCCAGAAAGAACCCGATGACGACCTGGCCGACAAATCCCCCTATCCTGGAAAATCCTAAGATCTTATTGGCGAAGTCGATTTCGATTGCCTTTTCGTCCACCAGATATAAGGGGATTATACTATAGACACCCATGCTGGTCATACCACAGTTAACCCACAAGGCCAGAATGATCCAAAAGTCGGTTCGCTTTAAAATGGCCTGCAGATTGGCTCTTTTGCCTCTGTTCGGTTGTGGATTGGGGGCAAGAGACCAGAATGCCAGGATGGCCATGGTCACAGTGCCGGCAAAAATGATGAACAGCACACGCCATTCAAGAAAATCCAAAGTATATGCGACGATAAAGGGTACTGAAAGAAAACTGAATCCGGCAGCAGTTTCATGCACCGAAATAGCCTTCCCCCAATTGCCGGGCTGGAAGATTGAGGTCAGCATGGGAATGGCGCACGGAAGATAAAAACCGCCGCTCAGGCCCAGAATAAACAGTAAGCCGGCGAGCATGAAATAGCTTCTTACAAAGAAAATTCCAACCGCAGCGCAGGCAATCATCAGAAAGCTCAAGATGATCAGCCTCTTGATGCCAATTCTAATGGCCAGGAACCCGGCAAGCAGGCTGGCGATGGTCGCCCCCACGCCGGCAAACAGATACAGTCCTCCGGCCATGGTATGATTTATGGCAAGCTCATTTGCAATGAGCGGCAGCAGCGGGGCGACAATCGTACGGGTGGCAAATGCCAGGTACCATAATCCCCAGAGAATCAAGAGCAACAGCAGATTTCGCACGGGATTAGAAAGAGACTTGCATCGAAAACAATCGAATAGTCTGCTCTTCATGCAACAACTTTTCAGACGAACTGGTAGAGATGAGTGTCAAGGCATCACCGGGGCAGGTCTCCACACAAGGTGGTGTTGCACCATTTTTCAGCAGCCCTGGGCAAAGGTCGCACTTTACCATTGTGTCATTCGTCCCAAATTGCGGCACACCGTAGCGGCAGGCCTCGGCACATAAGCGACAGCCGATACAAAGTGCGCTGTCGACCATGACCAGGCCGTTATCCGCCCGTTTAACAATAGCCTCTTCCGGACATGCTTCAGCACATGCGGGAGTGACACAATGCAGGCAGCCAAGAGACAGAGACGTGCTTTCGACCTTGGGGTAGCTGCCTCTCCAGAGATTGAGAACCCGGCGGAAATCAACACCGAAGGGTAACTCCCGCCAGGATTTACAGGCAATCATACAACCTGCACATTGGGTGCATTTTTCAGGATCAAAGGCGATGAGCAATTCATTACCGGATGTGGCCATCATACTCCTCCCATTTTTCTACCTGCACCAGGGTTTGGCTTGTCATAGCGGTGACCAGGGGATCATAGGCCTTGGCAGGATCGACACTGTACATATTATTGACATTTGCCCCACCGTCCAGAAGAGGATAATCGTCGATTCCCAGCTCCTTACACCCCTGCCACCAACCGTGTAAAATCATAACCGTATCGGGACGAATGCCTGGGTATAACTCGGCTTTGACCTTCATCCATCCATGGGGCGACTGTACCTTTACCCAGTCGCCGTCCTTAATCCGCCTGGTCGACGCAACGTTCGGATGAATATGCAGCACCGGCTCTGGTTGAATTTCCCTTAAATGAGGAACGTTTCGCTGCCATGAGGCACTGAAATTTTTCGATGTATGGTAGTCGGCAAGAATCAGAGGGTACTGTTTGGCAAGTTCCGGCGTTCCGCTTACGCTTTCCGGGGGCTCATGCCAACTGGGAAGCGGCGAAAATCCGGCTGCTTCAAAGGTTGTATTGTAGAGGGCAACTTTTCCCTGGGCTAAATAGGCTGGAAAGCCAAGACGTGGACTGGACTGTTTGAATACCGTGTCGTATTTTTCAAAAACGTGATCTGCAGGCTCAAAATTTACTCCCGTTGGCCGTCGGCGAAGCCCCTGCATGTCCAGTCCCAATGGCGCCAGCTGATCGTCCATGGCGGTTTCGATATCGCCATTCCAGAAATCATCGCCATAGCCCATAGCCACGCCTAAATCCAGGAAAAATTCAAAAATTGATTTGCTCTCACCAACCGGTTCGATCACTTTACGGGTCGCCATCAGCCAGCCCGGCACCATTTGAAAAGGATGATTGACCTCATAGCCGGTGGCCACTGGGATAACAATATCCGCATACGCCATATCGGCTGTACGGGCCACATCAACCACCACAAAAAAGTCAAGTTTCTGTAAAGCGGCAATTACCTTTTTTGTTCCACGGGTACTGACCGATGGTTGAGTACCGGGGGCAATGACTGTCCGAACAGGATAAGGTTTCTCACTCAGTACACTCTCGAAAATGCGGTAATAGGCTGAAGACAAACCTTCTAAAAAAGGCTGAAAGGCGATAGGGAATTCCGGTGCGACCAGCTTAGCTAAAAGTTCCTCAGAGTACCTTTTTTTCAGAGAGATATCGCGCGGTGCTTTCCTGGGATGGGCGATAAACAGATTGGCTCCGGGACGATCAAGGTGTCCGGTTACCGCCATCAAGAGAGCAACTGCCCGGATAGCGTCGCTTGATGATGGAGAGTGCTCCACCCCATTGCCTAAATCGATGGTGGCGCGTGGCGTCGTCGCGTACAGGCAGGCAATTTCTTTGATCTGCTCGGAACTGACACCGCAGATTTTTTCCGCCCACTGCGGGGTAAATTGCCGGACATGAACTTTCAGGCGGTTAAACCCATAACACCACTTTTCGATAAAAGCATGATCAACCAGGTCCTTCTCAATCACAACATGCAGCATGGCCAGGGCCAGAGCGGCATCCGTTCCCGGTCGCACCGGTATCCAGGTATCGGCCATCCCCACATCCGGCTCGACTGAAGGCTTGATGGAGATTATTTTTGCGCCTCGCTGTCTGGCTGCGAGGAACGCTCTTGCCGGTCGAGCCACCGGACCGGAGTAGATGGGCTGACGACCCCAGTAGATGATCACATCACTTCGATCATAATCCGGTCGTGGATAATCACCCAGGGTATAGGTAAAGGCAAAAGCGCGCTGCATGGCGCAAATTCCACTATGGCCGTAATTGGGGCTGCCGTGTGCGGTCAAAAATCGTTTGAGGTAATCGCTGTATGACCTTTTGGCCGGTGCTAAAATAGCGAGGGACTCCGGGCCGTAGAGCGTCTTTTGCTGACTCAGCTTCTCGGCAATTTGGTCGATAGCTTCATCCCAACTGATTTTTTCAAATTTGCCTTCGCCTTTTTTACCTATACGGCGTAGCGGATGGGTGAGGCGATCGGCTGAATACACCCATTGGGGTGCAGCATGGCCTTTGGCACAAATTGCCCCTTTGTTGACAGGGGATTCATCCATCCCGGCAACCTTGGTAAAGCGACCATTTTTAACAAAGGCATAAATGCCACAGCCACCCCCCGGTCCTCCCGGACCACACATCCCGCATACCGTGGGGACGATTTCTTCGCCGTTGATTTGCGCCAGATCATATGCTTGCTGGTAGTTCATGAACACCTCATGAGGGGAGGATGTTAAAGGAAGTCTAAAATACAAAATCCCCGCCTTTTGCCGCTGACAGAAGGTTGGGGATTAGGTTACATAGATGTTACCGTGCAGTTTAATGGAAAAGCAGTTTCGCTATTTTGTCAGCGGTTTCCCGCAAGGGTTTAATTGCTGATTCCAGAAAACTGTCCGTCAACCGGTACGCCGGTCCGGCTATGACCACAGCGGCTTTGGTCTGGCCCTCCAGATTATAGATGGGAGTCGCCATGGCATGGGTATTCAGGTAACGTTCCCCTTTATCATAGGCGATACCGGTTTTTTTGATTTCCTT
Organism: Desulfobulbaceae bacterium; assembly: GCA_016278675.1. GTDB lineage: Bacteria > Desulfobacterota > Desulfobulbia > Desulfobulbales > Desulfocapsaceae > Desulfopila_A. The sequence goes on from JADQBJ010000036.1 coordinate 138,122, forward strand.
GAGAAGTTTTCGGTATTCGGCTTTGGAGACAATGGTATTCTCGTTGAATTTTTGAAATTCCTGTTCGAGGAATATCTCCACCAGCTTCGGATCACTTTGTGACAAAATGACCTTTGCCCCGGCTGCAACGTTTATCGGGACCTGCTCGCCCTGCTCAAAATTGAACCGAATATGGCTGGGTCCTTCCACGTGAAGTGCCAGCACCACGTTGGTTCCGGAGAGCATTTCCATTGCAACACTTTCCCCTAATAATTGAGAGAGTTCCGCAAGGCAAGGGTGAGCCACAGCGAGGAGTTTGCTGTCAAGCGATCTCGTCGTGGCATGGCCGATTCTTAATGCCGAACCTCCGAGCAGATATTTTTTATTGAGGGGGTTTTGCTGCAGGAAATTGGTGCTTACCAGCAGTTTGATCAACCTGCTGGTGGTTGATTTGTGCAAGCCCAGCTTTTCGCTCAGTTCAGTTGTACCCATCTCGTTGTTGTCCGGGGTAAAGGCCAGTAAAATATTGAGAGCTTTTTCAGCTGAAGAGCTGTTGCCGTTTTTTGTCTTGGTAATGTTCATATGTTTGTGACTTTTGATATTTGTACTGTTTATGTTGACGGGTTGTGCCAACTGGAAAAAAGACCATTAGTCCCTTACACAGATTGTTTTCTTGTTTTTTGCAAGAAACAATCTGTTTCAAGTACTATAACCTGCAAAACAGGGGCACGGAAAAGATCCCCAGCGTATTTCCCGTATACCGGGCTTGCTTATTTTGTGCTCTTTCGAACGATGGTCCACTATTTGGTTCTTTGGTTCCGCATGTTGAAACTTTTTAGAGCTTTATCATCCTTCTGTCAAGGTATTTTCTCGATATAATTTATTTTTCTTCTGACCATGTCTATCACAACTTATCGATATAAATATATTTTAAAAACAATAACCTGTTTTAAATTACATGTAAAATGATCTTGACATGTACGCTTGACAGTGTATTATTAGTTTCATATGTCGAGATAACTATTTCGATATGCGGTACAAGCCGAGGTGTCGGACAATATTGAGTTCGCCTGGGAGCTTGTGTGAAACACCAAAAAAAACAAAGTTATGCGTGTAGGGTTCGGTTGTTGTTGGTCGGTTGTTTGACTGGGTAAGAATGATCGAGGCTTCCTTTGCTGTTACCGGAGGGAAGATATTGCATGCAACAAAACATGGATTTTCTTGTTTTTAAACCTGTATCCTCTGTATTACAAGAGGATAAGGGCAACATGTTAAATTCCGGGAGGTTGAATGATGAGTGAACAAGTTTTTACCAACTGTACCAACGCCGGACCTGTCAGCGTCTACGTGAAAGATGGTAAAGTGACCCGTATGCGACCTCTGGTTGCTGATGAGAAGGATTTCAAGCCATGGGTAATTGAAGCCGATGGTAAAAAATATTCTCCACCGAAAAAATTTAATGTAGCTCCGTACGTTCATGCCGATAGGCGAAGACTCTATTCCGATGATCGTATTAAGTATCCTATGAAACGTGTGGATTTTGATCCAAACGGCGAGAGGAATCCACAAAATCGCGGAAAATCTCCCTACGTACGGATCTCCTGGGATGAGGCTCTTGATATAGTTTCCAGTGAGATCAAGCGGGTGACTAAGACCTATGGTGGTTCAGCGATCAGCGGTATGACCTCTTCCCATCACAACTGGGGCATTGTCGGCTATAAAATGGGTCCCTTTGCCCGGTTTATGAATATGCTCGAGTTTACACCGGTGCTTGATAATCCCGATAGCTGGGAGGGCTGGCACTGGGGAGCGACCCATACCTATGGTTTCTACTGGCGTCTTGGCATGCCCGAACAGTACGACCTCCTCGAAGATTCGCTGCAAAATGCGGAGATGATCGTCTTGTGGTCCAACGATCCCGACTCTACCCGGGGCACCTACACCGGTCAGGAATCCGCACAGTGGCGTCAATGGTTGAAAGAAAAAGGCGTCAAGATGGTTTTTATTGATCCCTTCCATAATTTCACCGCGGGCGTGATGGAAGGCAAGTGGATAGCTCCACGAATGGGCACCGATACTGCCCTTGCCATGGCCATCGCCTATGTCTGGATTACTGAAGACATCTACGACAAAGAATATGTAAAGGATCGGACCATTGGTTTTGACGAGTTCAAGCCATACGTCCTTGGTGAAACCGATGGTCAACCTAAAACCCCAGAATGGGCGGAAGAGGAATCGGGTGTAAAAGCTCGGGTTATTCGCGCGCTGGCCCGTGAGTGGGCTGCCAAGCGGACAATCTTGTCTGGCGGTTCCCGTGGTGGTGAAGGTGGCGCCTGCCGTGTGGCATATGGCACCGAGTGGGCCCGTATGATGGTTCTGCTCCAGGGAATGCAGGGTCTTGGAAAACCAGGTCGTTCTATCTGGGGTACCACGATGGGAGCACCCTCCGATACCAAGAACTGGTTTCCTGCCTATGCTGACCTGCAGGGACGCGTTGCGACCGCCAAGGTGGCCAATCTCCTGCCGGTTAATCCAAATAAACAGCGGGTGTGGCGCCTTACCCTGCCCGATGCGATTCTTGATCCGCCAATCAGCTGGTACGGCGAAGGTTTTTGCGGCCAGTCACTGCAACAGCAGTTCACCCATTTCGAGTATCCGATGGAAGGGTGTTCGGAAATCAAGCTGTTCTACCGCTATGGTGGTTCGTTCATGGGAACTATGAGTGATACCTCCAAATGGGTGAGAATGTACCAGAGTCCTAAACTTGAATTTGTTGTCAACCAGGATTGTTGGTACAACGGTGAGACCCAGATGGCGGACATTATTCTGCCTGCCTGTACCAACTTTGAACGGGATGATGTCGGAGAATGGGGTGCCTGCGGCGGCTATACCTGCCATGCGAGCAGCGGCTGCAACTACAGGGTCGTGGTCCGTCAGCAGAAATGTCTGGAGCCGATGTGGGAGTCCAAATCTGATTATGAGATTTTCACCCTTCTCGCCGAGAAACTCGGCAGAAAAGAAGAATTCACCGATGGTAAAACAGAGTTGGACTGGGTGAGGGCATTTTTCGAATCCTCAGACCTGCCGCAGCACATAAGCTGGGAAGAGTTTGATAAGAAGGGCTATCACATTATCAACATTGATGATGATTATAAGTCGACGCCATCTCTTCGCTGGTTTGCAGAAGGTCGAGATTGTGACACCCCTGATACCAACAATCCCAAACGCGGTACGGAAAAAGCAGGACATCTCGGTACCTTCAGCGGCAAGATTGAGTTTGCCTCCGATAGCTTGAAAAGCAAGTTCCCAGATGATGAGGAGCGTCCGGTGACGCCCAGGTATATCAAGAGTTGGGAAGGACACCATAGTGAGATCTTTAAGAAATATCCACTGCAACTGATGTCACCGCATCCGCGTTTCAGCTTCCATTGTCACTATGATAAACATACCGATTGGCTCGATGATATTCCGGTCCACCGTATCAAAAAAGACGGATACGCCTGGTGGCCAGCACGGCTTAACCCTGAAGACGCTAAACTGCGGGGTATTCAGTCGGGTGATATCTTACGACTCCATAATGACCGGGGCTCGGTTCTCTGTATAGCCGTGGTTACAGGACGTGTACGTCATGGCGTTGTCCACAGCTACTGTTCTTCGGCCAAGTACGATCCACTTACTCCCGGAAAATTTGATTCTCCAGATAGAGGCGGTTGTGTCGCCATCCTCACTTCGTCGCGGATGGTGTCTAAAAATGTACCGGGAATGACACCGAATTCCTGCCTCATCGAAATTGAAAAATGGGAGGGCTGATAAAATGTCTCGATACTCCATATTGATAGATGTCAACAAATGTAACGGCTGCTTTAACTGCTTTCTTGCCTGCCGTGATGAATATTTTGGTAATGAATACCCTGGCTACTCTGCAGCGCAGCCACTGAACGGTCAGTTCTGGATGCAGGTGCAGGAGATTGAGCGTGGTGAATATCCGAAACCAAAGATTTCCTATATCCCTAGACCGTGTATGCACTGCGAATCAGCACCCTGCATAGACGCAGCAAAAGATGGCGCAGTGTATCGCAGAGATGACGGTATCGTCATCATCGATCCGGAGAAGGCAAAAGGCCAGGAAGCTCTCGTCAATGCCTGTCCATACCGGGTGATCTTCTGGGATGCTGAAAAGCAGCTGCCGCAGAAGTGTACTATGTGCGCGCATCGCCTTGATGAGGGGGAAAAAATGCCCCGCTGCGTTGAGTCCTGCCCCGTTGAGGCCCTTGTTTTTGGTGATCTGGATGATCCGAACAGCCAGATAGCCAAGCTTTCTGCCAGTCTTGCTACCGAGAGCCTGCATCCTGAATTCGGCACCGATTCTCTGGTGCAATACGTTGGCCTTCCGAAATGTTTTGTCGCTGGAGAAGTTGTCTATAAGGGCAACGAGGGCGAGTGTGCACCTGGGGTGAAGGTTATCTTGTCCGGGGGTGGACGGGAACTCGAAACAGTTACTGATATCTTCGGCGATTTTGAATTTGAAGGGCTGGATAAAAATGAACAATATCAGGTTATCGTTTCTGCTGACGGGTATGCGGAAAATAAGGTGGAATTTTCTACTTATAAAGACGTGAACCTGGGGGAAATAATTCTGGAAGCTAAATAACAGGTTGCTTGATATGGGAGCAGGCCGCAGCGGATCGGCCTGCTCCCTTGTTTTTATTTTTCCATCCGGATCAACGAGGTCTAGAAATGATCAGTGTAAAAGATGCCGAGGGGACACCCTACGATGCTGCCAAGCATTCCGAGGTCTATGGCTTACAGAAGATTACCGAGGCCCAGTCCAAACGTACAACGGTCTGTTATTCATATTTTCAGCCCAACGGTGGCGCAGAAATGAGCTCTTCTCCAAAAGAGAGAATCTATTTCGTCGTCAAAGGATCCATCACCGTATGTGGCCCTGACGAAAAACATGTCCTGAACGAAGGGGATTTAATCTATATCGCGCCGGGCGAAGAGCGTGACATGGTGATCAACGGCGGCAAACCCGCTGAAGTACTTGTGACTATTGTTACCCCCTAATTTTGCGTTTTTTGACATGTAAAAAGAAATGCAAACAGAAACGTATTGAAAAGAGATTATCGAGGAGAGAAGCAATGAAAAACATATTCAAACTGGATGGTAAAATAGCCATAGTCACAGGTGGAGCCGGCGGTATAGGGGAAGCTCTGGCCCTTGGTCTTGGAATTCATGGTGCCACAGTAGTAGTTTCGAGCAGGAACCAGGAAGCGATTGACAAGGTCGCAAAGAAAATAATTGCTGAATCCGGCAATGAGGCTATCGCCATTGCAGCGGATGTCACCGACGAAAAAAGCGTCCAGAACCTCATCGACAAGGTTGTCGAAAAATACGGACGAGTCGATATCCTGGTTAATGCCATGGGCATGAATATCAAGCACAATGCCTTTGATTACCCGATGGAAGATTGGGATAAGCTCTTTAACGTCAATGTTAAAGGAACCATGATTGCCTGTAAGACTGCCGGGAAAGTTATGCAGGCGCAAAAGAGCGGTGCTATCGTCAATTTGTCTTCGGTACGTGGAATTAGGGGCTATACAGGTGGCAATACCGGCTATTGTGCGACAAAAGGAGCGGTCGAACTTATCACTAAAGCCTTGGCACTTGAATGGGCAGCGAGCGGAATCAGGGTAAATGCTTTAGGGCCGGCCCTGGTCATTACACCCGGCACAAAACATATTGCTGAAGATCCCAAGCTGGCTGCCAAATACGCCGCCGCCGTTCCGATGGGCCGCATTGGTTTGCCTGAAGATATGGTGGGAGCGGTAGTCTATCTGGTTTCAAATGCGGCAAGTTTTGTATCTGGTCAGACCATTTATGTGGACGGTGGACTCACTGCCGCCTAACCGAATAGCCTATCCCCGATAAAAGATCAAACGACAAATTAAAATGAGGATACATCAATGACAACAGCTCAAATTTTGAGTAGGGCCAGGGATGAGAAGAGGGCGGTGCTTACTGAGATAGAGGCTAAACAGATCCTGGGTGAAGCTGGAATAAACTGTACTCCGACTGTGCTTGCCACCACCAAGGAACAAGCGGTGTCCATCAGTGAAGAAATAGGCTACCCGGTGGTACTGAAAATCTCTTCGGTAGATATTACCCACAAAAGCGATTCCGGTGGCGTCAAGGTCAATCTGAACAGCAAAGAAGCTGTCGAGCAGGCATATGATGAGATCATGACATCATGCAGGGCCTATGCACCTGATGCAAACATAGAGGGTGTTGCGGTTCAGGGCATGGCAAAAATGGGAACTGAGATCATCATGGGCATGATCAAGGACGCCAGTTTTGGGCCGGTGGTAATGTTTGGACTCGGCGGCGTGCTGGTTGAAGTGTTAAAGGATGTGTCCTTTCGAATCGTCCCGATCGAGAAGGCCGATGCACAAGAGATGACCAGTGAGATCCAGGGCAAAAAGCTTCTTGAAGGATATCGGGGACAAGATCCAGCGGATGTACCATGTCTCCATGATATGCTGGTTAAACTTTCCGACTTTGTCAATGATACTCCGGGAATCGAAGAGATCGATATGAACCCGGTGTTTGCGTATAAAGATGGCGCCGTTGTCGTTGATGCCAGAATAATTTTATCCGCTTAATTAACAAGATAAACGGCATCAGCACCCCATCTGCACGCCATCAGGTCCATGTGCATAGCTTTACTATAGCCCATCGCTCTGCTTGCGTACATCTGGAGGCAATGCTGGGACGTTTACGAAAAACAGTCGTGTTTTTTTTGAATCGGTGAATTCAAAAAAACATGCGAACAGACATAAGGACGGTGCAATTATGATGGATCTTTTTTTTAAACCCAAATCGGTTGCTGTCATTGGAGCCAGCGGCACTCCCGGGAAGCTGGGCTATGTAATTGTCAACAATATCAAGGGGAGCGATTTTAGCGGAAGTGTTTATCCGGTCAATCCAAAATCAGATGAGATCCTGGGATACAAGGTATACCGCTCACTCACGGAAATATCCGGTGACGTTGATCTGGTTATCACTGCTCTTCCAACTCCCAAACTGACTGTTGCTACCTTAGAGGAGTGTGCCCAAAAGGGAGTTAAGGCGGTGATAATCGAATCTGCCGGGTTTGCTGAAATGGGTGGCGACGGTGTGGAGTATCAGAAGCAAATAGTAGAAATTGCCAGGAAAAATAATATCAGGGTGATGGGGCCAAACTGCTCCGGCATTGTTTCACGAGATATCGTAACATCTATCTATCCCATTAATAAAAAAGTACCCAAAGGTAACGTAGTGCTCATCGGCCAATCCGGTCTTTTGGCGGCTGGAATGGCAGCTGATATCGTAGAAAATGAAAGCTTGAATATCAGCAAAGTTGTTTCCTTCGGTAACAAATGCGATGTCAGCGAAAACGATTTGCTGGAGTACTTTGGTAATGACGATAGCGTCGATGTGATTTCAATGTATTTGGAAACAATTTCCGATGGTCGCAATCTCACCAGGATCGCCAAGAAAGCTGCCGCTAAAAAGCCGGTTATTTTTCTTAGCGGTGGGCGCACTGAAGCCGGCGCCAAAGCCGCCATGAGCCATACCGGCAGTATCGCCAGCAACGCTAAAATTGTCGAGGCGGCAGTTAAACAGACGGGTATGATCATGGCTGATGATTTTACCGAACTCAAAGATTTCGCCAAGGTTTTTTCCACCCAGCCGCTTCCCAAAGGTAATCGCATCGCGGTGATCACCCTGGCTGGAAGTGTCGGTGTTAATGTCTCGGATCTGTGTGCAAGCCATGGCCTGGAACTCCCCAAGCTGACTCCGGAAACAACGGAGAAATTAAAGGATATGTTCGATACGCCTGTATCAAATCCTGTCGACCTGTATTTCAGCGTAACCAAAATCGGCTTTACCAAAACCCTGGAAACCACTTTTCCTGAAGCGTTCAGAGATGCAAACATAGATGCTGCTGTACTCATTCTGGCCGGTTTCGAATATACCCAGGAGGCCGTTCAGAAAAAAATCATCCAGAAAATCGTCAAAGAGGTTGGCAAGCCGGTGGTTATCTGCATGATCGTTGGATACAACAAATATAAAAACGTCATAATGGACGAAATGGGCAAAGATCTGCCGGTGTTCCCTTCTCTAATCTCCGGGGTAAAAGCCTTAAGCAAATTGTGTGAGTACGGTATCCGCCGACAAAAATTATCAGCCTAAGGGGGAAGTGTATGGTTTACGAGAATATTATTTACGAAAAAGATGAGAATATTGCTGTCATTACCTTTAACCGTCCCGAGGCGATGAACGCCCTGAACAACCAGACCAGGGCTGAATTCCGCGAAGCCATTGCCGACGTGGCCACCGACGACAATATCAAGGTTCTTATTCTCACCGGGAGCGGCAAGGCCTTTGTGGCCGGCAGCGATATCAAAGAGTTCAATAAAACCACACCCTATGCGGCCCACAACATCCTACGGCTCGGAGAAATGGTGGAAAAGCTGGAGAAACCGGTCATAGCGGCTGTCAATGGCTTCTGCCTGGGCGGCGGCTGTGAGATCGCCATGGGCTGCGACATCATCCTCGCTTCGGAAAAAGCCAAGTTCGGCCAGACCGAAATCAACATCGGTATTATTCCGGGCGGCGGAGGCACCCAGCGGCTGCAGAGGCTCATCGGCCCCTGCCGGGCCAAGGAGCTGATCTATACCGGTGATATCATCCGCGCCGAAGAGGCGGATCGCATCGGCCTGGTCAACCGGGTGGTACCGGTGGATGAACTGATGCCCGCCGCCAAAGAGATGGCGAAAAAGATCGCCACCAAGAGCGCCGCGGCCCTCAAACTGGCCAAAACCGCGATCAACCGTGGCATGCAGACCAATCTGGAAAGCGGTTTGAAGTATGAGTATGAACTCTACAGTCTTTCTTTAAGCCTGGAAGATAAAGCGGAAGGTGTCAATGCTTTCCTTGAAAAAAGGGCGCCGAAGTTTGTCGGACGATAGCGGCATTTTTATTAATCATGATATCAAATAGTTAGGAATGAGACAATGGAAAATATGGCAAATAAAGTAGCTCGTATACCGAATTTAGTAGACTGGTCGACTGGCGAAGTCAGATTAATGAGTGCAAAATGTAACTCTTGCGGAACGTATTTTTTTCCCAAAGAACATTACCAGCATCGCCCCGGCTGCTCAAGAGAGGGTGTGGAAGATGTCTTGCTTCCCCAAAAAGGCAAACTGGCGAGTTATACCATTCAATATTATCCCTGCCCTGCGCCGTTTAAAACTGAAAAAAAGATTACACCATACGGTATCGGTCTGATTGAGTTTGAAGAGGAAAAAATTCAGGTTACCGGCATCATAACAGAAACCGATCTGAAATCTCTGAAGCTGGGGATGGAGATGGAAACAACCATTCTAGAAATGTTCACCAATGAGGAAAAACAGCAAGTGGTGACCTGGGCGTTTCGGGCAGTTAAATAATCGAATTTGCGAAAACTATAATAAGGGATAATGACAATGAGAGATGTATATATAATAGGTACCGGAATACACCCCTGGATGGGTTTCTCTGAAAAAGTATTCTCTGATTTCGCGGCAGTCGCTGTTGAAGGCGCTTTGAAAGATGCGAACATCGAATGGAAAAAAATTCAGGCAATTATGGCTGGGATTTTTATTTATGGCGGCAACGCCGGTCACCTTTCCGGTCAATACCTGGAGTCCATTTTTGGCGAAACCGGTGTCCCGGTGGTAAACGTGTACAACGCTTGCGCTACCGGATCCGCCGCTATCAGGATGGCGTACAACAGTGTAGCTGCCGGCGAGACTGATACTGCCCTGGCCTTTGGTGCAGACGTATCACCTAAAGGTTTTCTGACCGCCAAATCAGACAACGCTGTTCAGGACAGAGACGTGATCAGATGGAAAATGGGTGGCCTGCCTAACCCGATTTATTGGGCGCTGGAGTGTAGAAAAAGGATGGAGAAATACGGCACCACCGAAGAAGATCTGGCACTGGTGAAGGTCCTGATGAGCGAGTATGGTGCAAAGAATCCAGACGCTCGGTTTAAAAAAGCTTACACCATGGAAGAGGTACTGAACTCCGTCTATGTTTGTGATCCTCTAAGGCTATATGAGATTTGCCCGGTGAGTACCGGTGCCGCTGCGATTATTGTTACAGCCGACAAGGAATTGATCAGTAAAGCGGACAAAGCCGTGAAGATTAACGCCACCACCATGGGAAGTTCCATCTACGGTGACCCGACCATCAGAATATCAGCGCTCTCCTGCCCGGCAGTTGCTGAAGCCCCAATGCTCAGTGAAAGCTACTCGGCTTCCCGGCAGGCGTATGAAAAATCCGGTATTGGCCCCGATGATATCGATGTGCTGGAACTTCCCGATAACAGCTCCTGGCATTACCTGGTGTACCTGGAGACATGCGGGTTCTGTAAAGAAGGCGAAGCGGATAAGATGCTGCGAGACGGTATGACTAAAATCGGTGCAAAACTGGCCGTAAACCCAAGCGGTGGCTTTTCTTCACACGGGGAGGCGCTTTCTGCTCAAGCTCTCTGGCAGGTCATCGAATGCGCTAACCAACTAAGAGGAAGAGGCGGTGCCCGTCAGGTTGAGGGCGCAAAAGTTGCTATGGCGCAGACTTACGGTTTGATGGGTAACAGCGGTACTACAATCCTGACTTTATAGATTTGTTTGCAGGTCGGCAGGTCCATTCTCGAAGGATTCGGGAATCGGACCTGTCAAGGTAAGGACAAATTCACTTTCCAGAAATTACGCCCGATCAGTTGAAGACCTTTGTTAAGAGGGCGGCATCGACCTCCACACCGGCAAGGTTCATACGCTGGTCAAAAATAGTCGCCGGAGCCGTGCGTTGACTCGGATTCCTGATCATCAAGTCCGAAATGATGAGACTGAGATATTTCAGGGCTGGCCTACCAGGTCTCTTCCGCCTTTTCCCGGCCGTACAGTCTGCCGTTCCTGGTCTGCAGGAATTTTTCCAGTGGAATTTCCTCCTGTTTGAGAAAGCCCCGGTCAGGCAGAGCGCCGCTGTTGACCATCTCCACCACCGCGCAGACCGAGGCGGCCGTTGTCCAGGAAATGGCGCGCCGCATTTTGCCGCCGATGATCATGGGATAATAGGCGTTGACGAATTCATCACGCAGCAGCTGCCCGTCTTTCCAGCCTTCGCAGGAGGCATGGACGAAAACGACATCATCGCTGACAGCCGGTTTGGCATTGGTGAGGATCTTGCCGGCCAATTCCCTGTTTTCCCGCATCAGCAGTTCATGAAAGAAAAAATTCATCTGCCGTACATGACCGGGGTAGCGAATGCTTTTATAGTCCAGATTCTCGACCTTGTTCAGAAAGGTTTCACACATGGTCCCAAGGCCGCCTGAGGTGGTGAATGATTCGAGCTGGATGCCGTTTATTACCAGGGTCTCGATCCATTCCATGGGTGAGACCCATTTATGCTCGCCGTTTTCAATAACTTCACAGTCATTGAGATACTCATTGACCACCCCTTCGGGCGACCAGTTGAAGGCGTAACCCAGCAAGCCGGTGGGATGTTGCGGCAGGGCGCCGACGCGCAGCTTGATAGCCCTGATCTTATCGAATCGGGCCGCCAGCGATGACCCGACAATACCGATAAATCCCGGAGCTAAACCGCATTGCGGCGCCAGGACAGTGGCGGACCCTTTGCTCATCTCGATGATGGCCCTGGTGGTGGGCACATCTTCAGTCAAATCAAAGTAATGAATGCCCTTTGAACAGGCGATAGTCGCGATTTCCAGGTTATAGCTGTACGGCAGGCAGGAGAGCACGGCGTCGAATCCTTCAAGGTGCCGGGCCAGCGCTTCGCTGTCTTTCACGTCTATGGTTATCGTCGGATAGGATATGTCGGACGGGATGTGCAGGTCGCCGCCGCTAACCTGGAAATCGGTTTCCAGGAGAAGTTCGGCAACAAGATGACCGACCTTGCCAAGGCCAAGGACCAAAATTGACTGGATTCCATTGTTCATACAGTACCCTCCGTTAACTTTAAATGTTATACATAGTGTAACATATCGCTGTGCATTTAATTATGCAAGAAAAATGAAAAACGGAAAGAGACAATACGCTGAAAGCTTTCTCCTTTCGCTTTGTCTTGCCCTCATATTGACAACTATTCCGGGCACACTATACTTTTCAGGAGGGTCGTTATGGATAAAATGCTGAAGTCTATAGGAGTAGTATTTTTTTTTTGACGGTGATCACGGCCTGTACGGTTGGACCGGATTATCAGAGAATGGAGACTCCTGCAAGCGGGTTGGAAGCGTTTTACAATGCACCCGCTGACGTAAACCAAATCATCTCCAGGGATGAATTCAACCGTTGGTGGCGTCAGATGGATGATCCCTGGCTGGACGATTCCGTCGAACTTCTTCTTGGCGGCAATCTTCAGCTCAAGGAAGCTGCGGCACGCATCCGGCAGGCCTGGGCACAGTTGGGGATCGCCAGAGGCAGCATGTTGCCCAGTCTTTCCGCATCCGGTTCCGCGCTGAGGGGATTCCAGGGCATTGACTCGGGTATTTCAACCTTCGGAACGACGGGAACAGGGAACGGACAGCCACTCGACGGAGGCGCTACATCTTTTCAGCGAAGCGAAAATGAGCGTTTTTATTTCACTCAGCTTGAAGCCGGGTTGAGTACCAGCTGGCAGGTCGATCTGTTCGGCGGGCTGGAACGCAGCAGGGCCGCCGCCCATCTGACATATCTGGCCTCCCTGGCCAATGCCGAAGCCCTGATCCATTCTCTGATTTCGGAACTGGCGCGGCGCCGCATATCCCTGGCCACCTTGCAGCAGCGTATCGATCTGACCCGGGAGACTGAGGAAAACCGAAAATTGACGTTGAATATCGTCGAACGCCGTTACCGTCGGGGAGTTGCCGATACCAGCGCGACCGATGTCTATCTGGCCCGCGAGAATCTGGCAGCGGTGACCTCGCAGATACCGGATTTGCAGCGCCGGCTTAGGGAAGAGCTGCACATGCTCGATGTTCTGTTGGGACGTCCACCCGGAAGGGCGACAGTCGATGACATTCATATTCCGCCACTGCAGCCGCCGGGAAGTGTACCGCTCGGTCTGCCTGCACAGCTCATTGACCGCCGACCGGATCTGCGGGCCAATGAGCTTCGCCTTGCCGCCTCGGTCGAGCAGGTCGGAGTGGCTGTGGCTGATCTTTATCCGGATCTGACCCTGACCGGGTCGCTCGGTCTGCGCGACGATGAACTCAGTACATTTTTTGACAGCGCTAATCTTTTCGGCGCCATTGTCGGGGATATCATGGTACGTTTATTCCAGGGCGGCAGGCTTCGTGCCAATATCGCTTTGCAGGAAGCGGAGGCGCGGGAACTGGCCGCTGCCTACGCAGGAGATGTGTTGACGGCACTTGAGGAAGTGGAGACAGTCTTGAGCAATGGACGGTACTTAGCGGAGCAGCTCGATTACCTGGAAGATCGTTTGCAGAATACGCGCAAGGCCGCCCGGCAATTAACAGAACAATACCGCAGCGGGCTGGTGCCTCTGCTGGATGTGCTTGTCGCCGAGCGTCGTCGCTTCGAGGCTGAGCAGGAATATTTGTTGATTGCCCAGGCGGCCTGGAATAACCGCATTGCCCTCTATCTGGCGCTTGGAGGAGACTGGCTCGGCAGCCAGCCGGAGCTGAAACCCGTTGATCTTCCCCGGAAGAGTAACGATTGAGAGCTTGTTAAACCAATTTCCTTTATTCTGAAATTCATAATATTGTCAGATATATGAGTGAAGAAAAGAGTGCACATAAGCGCAAGAAATCAAGGGGGTGGCTCCAGTTGGCGGTTGTCGTCATTTTAATAAGCGGTGCCTTTCTGCTCTCGCGTTTTCTCTCTTCTTTGCAAATGGAGCCGGAGGTCGAGACGATGGCGGAAGAGCTGAAACCGGCGGTGCAGACGGTTGAAGTGGAGCCACAGTCGTATCGTCTCCGCTTCAGTACCACGGGCACCGCGCAGGTGCGGGCAAGTGTGGATATCGTGCCCCGGGTCAGCGGCCGCATTGTTGCAATTGACGACAGCGCCTTTTCCGGCGGCATGTTTACGGCCGATACCGTCCTTTTTCGAATTGAAAAAGAGGATTACGACCTGGCGCTTGAGCAAGCGCAAGCCGAGGTGGTCCAGGCCCAGGCTGAATTTCAGTTGCAGGAAGCCGAATCGGCAACGGCAGCGGCTGAATGGTTGGAACTCAACCCGGAACAACCGGTTCCTCCGCTGGTGGGCGAAGAGCCCCAACTGGAAGCTGCACGATCCGCTCTGGATGCGGCAAAGTCGCAGCTCGAGAGAGCCCGGCTCGACCTCTCGCGTACCAAATATCGACTGCCCTTCACAGGACGAATCACCGAATTCGACCTGGAGGTGGGGCAGTATGTCGTCGCCGGGCAGGGCTATGGCAAGGCGTATGCTCTCCAATCCCTTGAGATCGTCGTGCCCCTTGAAGAACAGCAATTGGAATGGCTGCTGCAAAGCGAAGACCCCGTCATCACCGTTACCAGTGAATATCTCGATGGCGCCTCCCATCCCGCCTTTGTTAAACGGGTGGGAAGCAATCTCGATCCGCAGACCCGTATGAACCGTGTTTTCCTCGGGCTTAGGGAGGAGGATGCCGGTCTGGTGCCCGGTGTGTTCGTCAGCGTGGAGTTCACCGGCCCCGCCAGAGAGAATGTCTGGCTTCTGCCGCTTGATGCATTGCAGCAGGATGGCGGTGTCTGGACGGTGACCCCGGAGAACAGGCTTCGACTGCTGAAGCTGAACATCATTCAGATAAGCAGGGAAGCGGTGGTGGCGCAAAGCAATGGCGCGACCATCGAGGTGGTGCGTGGCAATCTGCCCGAGGCAACGGATGGGATGCCGGTACGCAAGAGAAATGAGATAAAGAACAGTGGATTGAGCGATGACCGGCAAGAATAGGTCATCTTCCGATACCGGTTTCATCGCCTGGTTCATCGGCAATCATGTGGCTGCCAATTTACTGATGATCTTTCTTGTCGGCGGCGGCATCCTGGCGATATTCAATATGCGCGTGGAGTTGTTTCCTTCCATTGATCCGCGCACCATTACCATAAGTGTTCCCTATCCTGGAGCCACGCCAAACGAAGTGGAAGACGGTATTACCAGACGTCTTGAAGAAGTGGTTATCGGAGTGGAAGGCGTCAAGCAGGTGACAACCGTGGCCCAGGAAAATGTCGGAGTGGTCACCGTGGAAGTGGAAGAATTCGTTGATACCACCGATGTGCTCGATGATGTCGAGAATGCGGTGGATCAGCTTATCGATTTTCCTCCGCAAAACGCCGAGCAGACAATAATAACCATGGTTAAGCCCCAGCCTGCCGTGATCACTCTGGTCCTTCATGGCACCGTGCCGGAGTTGACCTTGAAACGCTGGGCAGAGCGGATCAAGGACGACATGCTGAGGACCGGAGGCATCTCCCTGATAAGTCTCAATGGCGATCGCGATTATGAAATTTCCATCGAGATAGCAGAGGAAAATCTGCGCCGCTATAATCTGACGCTGGAGGAGGTCGGAGCAATAGTCGCCAACTGGTCCCTGGACATTCCTGCCGGAACGGTGGAGTCGGAAGCGGGTGACATTTTGCTGCGCGTCCAGGAAAAAGGGTACAGCGGAGAAGAGTTTGAGGACATTGTCATCAGAGGCCTTCCGGATGGCTCTCTACTTCGCCTGAAGAATATCGGCGAGATTATCGACGGCTTCAAGGACGATAACCTGATCACACGTTATAACGGTGAATCAGCTATCTTTATTGAAGTTTCGCGCAGCGAATCGCAGGATTCCCTGGCAGTGGAAGGAGCCGTGCTCGATTTTATCAAAGAGGTGCGGCTGCCGGAAGGTATCCGGCTCGATATTCTCGAGGATCAGACGGTGATCCTCAAACAGCGGATGAATCTTCTGTTGCGCAACGGTCTGCTGGGCTATGCCCTGGTCTTTCTGGTGCTTCTTCTTTTTCTCGACCTGAAGCTGGCATTCTGGACCAGTCTCGGCATTCCCATTTCCTTTCTCGGAGGACTGCTGATTGTCTACCTGTTCGGGATGAGTTTTAATATGATCACGCTCTTCGCACTGATCATCGTTCTGGGCATAGTGGTCGATGATGCCATCGTCACCGGAGAATCCATCTTTTCCGAGCAGGAAGCGGGCAGAGAAGATGCCGATGCGGCGATCAGCGGGGTCAGATCGGTGCGCGCTCCCGTCACCATCGGGGTGTTGACCACGGTTGCCGCCTTTGCACCGCTGGCTTTCACGACCGGAACGCTGGGACAGATAATGCGGCCCATTCCTGTTTTTGTGATCAGCATTCTTCTGGTCTCGCTGGCGGAGGCCTTTACCATTCTGCCGGTACACCTTTCCTCGTCCAGCCGCTGGAGCCGCGGCATAGTTTCCCGGATCAGCCGCAATTTTAATGCAGCCCTGTATCTGTTCATGGACAAGTTCTTCCTGCCTCTGTTGCGCAGGGCCATCAAGTTGCGCTATATAGTGCTTGCCCTCTCTTTCGTCATATTTTTTGTCATTTTCGGCTTGATTCGGGGTGATTTCATCCGTTTTATTTTCTTTCCGCAGATTGAAGGAGATCAGATTACTGCTAGCTTGATCATGCCCGTGGGTACACCCTTTGAGGTGACCGAATTTCATGCTGAACGAATATTGGAAGCTGCCGAGGCGATACGGAAGGAGCTGCAGGATGAGGCTGGGAAGGACCTTTTTCAAAGCACCTCGATAATTATCGGCTCTCTTTTCGAGGAACAGGGGCCGGGAGCGTCGCAGCAAGTCGGGGCAACAACCAGCAATCGTGCGGAGCTGCGCATACAGCTGATCGACTCCCCCCAGCGTTCGATCTCTGCCCAAGAGATTGAGCTGCGTCTGGAGAAGGCTGTTGGTACAATTCCCAATGCAGATGAGCTTTCCTATAACAGCAGCCTGGTCAGTGCCGGAGAGGACATCATGATCGAGCTTGCTCATGAGAATGGTGAAGTACTCGATCAGGCAGTCGAGAGCTTGCAGGAGATAATGCGCAGCATGGAGGGTGTTAATGAAATTGCCGATACCCTCAAGGCAGGTAAACTCGAATATGTATTTGAACTTACACCAGAAGGACTGGCAGCCGGTCTGCAGCCGGGCGACATCGGCAGGCAGCTGCGGAATGCCTTCTACGGTTATGAAGTTCAGCGCATACAGCGAGAGCGTGAAGAGTTGAAGGTGATGGTGCGCTATCCCAAATGGGAGCGTGAACAGCTGTCTGCTATTTATGACTTCAGGGTCATGCTTCCGGAAGGGGTGCGGGCCCCAATCACCAATATAGCGAAAATCAGCGAGCAGCGAACCTACGCGCAAATCATGCGGGTGGATGGTCAGAGGGTGGCCAATGTCAGTGCCGATGTTAATGAACAGCTTACCACCCCTAATGAAGTGCTGAATGTCATTATGGGGGAGAATATCCCCGATCTCCTGCGGGAATTTCCAGGGCTTTCGGCGCGGATAGCCGGTGCGAGTGAAGACCGGCGGGATGATATGGCCTCTCTCGGCAAAAATATGCTCATTGCCCTGTTGATCATCTTCGTTATGCTGGGTGCCCAGCTGAGAAGCTACATACAGCCGCTGATCATTATGGCCGTCATTCCCTTTGGTCTGGTGGGAGCGGTGCTCGGACATCTGCTGCTCGGCTTTGATCTTTCCTTTATCTCGGTTTTCGGCATGGTGGCCTTAATGGGTGTGGTCGTCAACGATTCCGTGGTCCTGATCGATTACTATAACAGACAGCGGCGGGAAGAGGAACTGAACTATGTAGAAGCGGTAATCCTGGCGGTCCGCCGCCGCTTCCGTCCCATTCTGCTGACCACCATGACGACCAGCCTGGCACTTTTGCCCATGCTCCTCGAAAACAGCCTCCAGGCGCGCTTTCTTATCCCGATGGCCGTCAGCCTGGCCTTTGGCCTGCTTTTCGCGAGTTTCGTGCTGCTGTTTCTTCTGCCGATCCTGATAGGGATCGTCTCAGATCTGCGGCGGTTGCCGTCAACGATCAGGAGAAAAAAATAAGGCAAAATTCCCAGAGGAATCACCATCCAAATATTCCGCAGCGAAAAATCGGTTTCGATATGGACGGACATGACGGATAAGATCTGGCAAAAGCCCTGGAAATACGATAGCATGAAAAAAACGTATTAGCGACAGCGGAGGTGGAGCGCCGCCATTTCACAGGCAATTAAAAAACAGGAGACAGAGATGAAGCTCAGATATTTTTCCCACTCCTCATTTCAGATCACTACGGATGCCGGTCAGGTTATTCTCATCGATCCTTTTCTCGATGACAATCCGACATCTCCGGTCAAATCAGATGAAGTTTCAGCTGATTTTATAGTGCTGACCCATGCTCATGGTGATCATATCGGCGATGCCTTCAAAGTTGCCAAAAGAACCAATCCGCTATTTATCTGCGTCAATGAGCTGGCAAATTATTGCATCGATAAAGGCTTCCAGGCCCATAACATGCATATCGGCGGATCCCACAAATTTGATTTCGGCACTTTGAAGTTCACCATTGCCCATCATGGCTCAATGACGCCCGACAACACTTATGGCGGAGAACCGGCAGGAGTTATCCTCGGCATTGAAGGCAAATACATCTATCATACCGGGGATACCGGCCTGTTCTACGATATGAAGCTGATAGGAGAGATGACGCCGCTTGACTATATGCTGCTTCCCATCGGCGATAATTTTACCATGGGGATAAAGGATGCGGTCAAGGCGGTGGAGCTGGCAGATCCAAAAATTGCCATTCCCATGCATTACAACACCTTCCCCGTCATTGAGGCGGACCCGCAGGAATTTAAAAGACATGTGGAATCTTGTGGGAAGAAAGCGGTTGTGCTGGAATTTGGTGAAGAGGTTATTATTTAGTGCTTTACTCCCCAAAAACCACCACTAAGAGCAGAAAAACGAAAGATACATTAAAATTCGTGAATCCGCCTCTACCGCCAAAGCACTTACACCCCTCAAGGGGGTACTGAAAAGAGTCCAGCTCCGCTGGGTTAGTGCATCACCCTCAACACGCGGCCATTAAAAAAACAAGAAAAAAGAAAAACATCTTCAAATTTGTGAATCCGCCTCTACAAGGGAGTACTGCAAAGAGTTCAGCTCAGCTGTATCAGGAAGATAATTCCGTAAAAATTACTGAGTGCCAGCGATAATTATTTAATCTGATTACCCATGAAACTCAGCATTTTCTGGCCCAGGCCGGGGCTGCTCTTTTCATCGGGACGCCATAAACCCGTCCATGGGGGCTTCGCTGCAGCCGTCCGGGCTGCAGAGACCCATGAAAAGAGCAGCCCCAACCTTGAGCTGAGGTTTGGGGTAATCAACGTCCCACCCGGACGATGCCGTGTCAAATTTAAGCACTAACAAAATTACACAAATACAATGCGTTATGATTTTGTTATTTGAGAGATTATTTAATCATGGACGTAGAGTTCATCGACTTCATCCCAGGCATCGGCATCATCTTTGCGCAGAAGGATCAGCTTTTCATAATAAAAGAGAAGAACTTTGATGAACTGCAAACGAAGATCTTCACACTTGGCGGTATCCCCAGGCGCAAGAGCGCAGGCCTCTTCTTCCGGCATTTTGAGAATTCTGTCCACTTCGTCCAGCATTCCTTGCTTGTCCAGTCGCAGGAACTTTTCGTTCGGGGTAATAACGGAAGGCGCGTAGTTGAGATTTTCAAGACGAGCAGCGGTTTGCTCTATAACCTCCGGGGGGAAATCATCTCGTAATTGCTTAATTATTTCTTTGAGTTCCTCTACTTGATCCGGAAATGATTTTTCTTGTACCATGTCTCTTCCTTTAAGGATGTCCTACCCTTTGCTGAGTATTGCTCTTTAGGTCGCTCTCCTCTATTAATATACTATATGTCGGAAATTAAAAGTTTCAAAAAGGCGAAGCCATATCGACCATTTCAATTGATTTATGGTATCTGTTTATGTTTTTGTACAATGTTGAGAATGTACGATCACGGTTCGATTAAGCTAACCCAGCTGAGCAGGACTCTTTACAGTACCCCCTTGAAGGGTATAACAGCCTTTAGACATATTATTTCTTGCAAAAAAACAAGAAAATAATATGTGAGGTACAAATTTACATAAATGAATACAAATGACTGAAAGATATAGTGCGAAATATAAGGTAACCATCGGTGATATAAATTACGGCGGCCACCTGGGGAATGACAAAGCTCTGGTAATTTTTCATGATGCCCGGATCGATTTCCTGCAATCTCTGGGACACTCAGAGAGCGATATCGGCGATCAGCGAGGAATTATCATGGTGGAAAGCGGGTTGAAATATCACCGTGAGGTTTTTCTTCACGATGAATTGCTGGTGTTGATCGGAGTGAGCGAACTGAAGGGAAAAAAATTCACCTTTGAGTATTCAGTACACCGAGGCGCGGACGAAGAGTTGGTTATAGGTGGATTCACCGTTTTTTTGGCGTTTGATTATACGACGAGAAAAGTTGCTGCGGTGCCGGAGGGTTTCAGGGCTAAGTTGGATCGTTATTTTAATTAGAGCTTCTGATTCTGGGATTATCCAGCTGAGCTGGACTCTTTACGGTGCCTTTTTGAGGGGTGTAGGTGCCTTGGCGGGTGAAGGCTGATTTACGGATTTGAAAGTGTTTTTGTTTTCTTGTTTTTTATTTTTATCGGGGGCTTTTTCAAGGGTGACGCACTAACCCAGCGGAGCTGGACTCTTTTCAGTACCCCCTTGAGGGGTGTAAGTGCCTTGGCGGTAGAGGAGGATTCACGGACATAAATATAGTTTTCGTTTCCTGCTCTTGGTGGCAGTTTTGGGGGGTAAGGCACTAATAAAGCAAGCGGTGGCGAAATTGTTTGGGCGAGTGGGAAGCGATGGAGGCGATCAGGAATGCCGCTGTCACGGTAGGTGTCGCCGGAAATACGGCATGGTAGGCCAGTCCCAGCAGAACAAGCTTGATAAAGGTGCTTATTCCGGAAAGTTCCCGGTAAATCTGCCTGTGGCGCATCCATTCCGTAAGCAGCAGGACAATGCCGCTGCAGAAGGTGAGAAAGGCATAGGAAGCCGGAGGATAAGGGATCGCTTCGAGAAGATAGGACGCCAAAAAGACGGCGGCTCCGATTTGATGGAGAGCACGAATAAGGATGGAGAGCTGCAGTATCCAGTAAGGGCGATAACCTATTCTGCCCTGTCCTTTTTCTCCCTGTTGTTGATTTCTCTTCTCGATCATCGCTCTCCGTATCCGTTTTACCTGGAAACCTTTTTCTGCTGTACCATTATTGCGCGTCTCCCCTCTCTGTAAAGCATCATATTTAAGTTGTCTACACATTTCCCGGCATGTCTGCCGCCTTCAGGGAGTAGATCCTCCTGCCTTTCATCCAAAAGGAAACCTTTTTCCTTTTATTTTCATCGGGCTGACATCTGATCGGAGATTCAGAGTATCCATCCCGGCAACTTCGATGACTTTTTACGAGATCGTCTTGATTGACAGGATGAAAAAATGATATCACTTAAAAGAGCATCACAATTTTCGCTTCCTTTAACTCTATAACGATACGAGGGACAATATGAGTCCATATTATAACGATCCTGACCCCCAGGAAACCCAGGACTGGCTGGATTCACTGGAGGGTGTGATCAGACACGAAGGCAAAGAGAAAGCTGATTTCCTCCTGCAGGAGCTCACCGACAGGGCACGGTCTCGGGGAGTAGTCACCTCGCCGGGTATCCTTTCTCCTTACTGCAATACCATTCCGCCGGAGGAAGGAGAGAAGTTCCCCGATGATTCTACCGTAGCCCGGGATGTGGCAGCCTATGTCCGCTGGAATGCCATGGCCATGGTGGCCAAGGCTAATAAGGACGGCAAAAGCCTGGGTGGCCATATTGCAACATATACCTCTGTTTCGGCAATGTATGAAGTCGGTTTCAATTGGTTTTTCAGGGGGCCGGATTCCAAATACGGTGCCGACCTCATTTATTTCCAGGGCCACAGCTCCCCCGGAGTGTATGCACGCGCCTATGTAGAGGGACGGCTGGATGACGAACAGCTGGAGCATTTTCGCCGGGAGGTTGACGGACACGGTCTGTCTTCATACCCTCACCCTTACCTTATGCCAAACTTCTGGCAGTATCCCACGGTTTCGATGGGACTGGGGCCCATGGCTGCAATATACCAGGCCAGATTCATGCGCTACATGGACAACCGCGGTCTGAAGGAGGCCGGAGATAGAAAAGTCTGGCTGTTCATGGGTGACGGCGAGGCTGACGAGCCCGAATCCCTCGGCGCTCTGACCGTGGCTTCCCGGGATAAGCTCGACAATCTTATCTTTGTGATCAATTGCAATCTGCAGCGTCTTGACGGTCCGGTTCGCGGCAACAGCAGTATAATTCAGGAACTGGAGGGAAGATTTCGCGGCGCCGACTGGAATGTCATCAAACTTATCTGGGGATCGGAATGGGATAAAATTCTGGAGCGGGATAAGGAGGGGCTGCTGCTTAAAAAACTGGGGTCGATGGTTGACGGGGAGTACCAGACAATTCGAGCCAAAGGGCCTGAGTACCTGCGCCAAAAAGTCTTCGGTGACGATCCCAGACTGCTGGCCATGGTCGAGGATATCAGCGATGCGGAGCTGTGGCAGCTGAACAGGGGCGGCCACGATCCCAGGAAAGTATATTCCGCCTTCAGCGCCGCGGCAAAATTTAAAGGCAAGCCTACGGTTATTCTGGTCAAGACCATTAAAGGGTATGGCATGGGACAATCCGGCGAATCGGTAATGGTCGCCCATAATGTCAAGAAGATGGATCTGGAGGCACTGAAATCATTTCGCGACCGCTTCCATGTTCCTCTTGAAGACGACAAGCTGGGAGAATTGCCGTTTATCCGGCCTGAAAAAGGCAGTGAAGAGCAGCGCTTTCTCCAGGAACGCCGCGAGGCTCTCGGGGGAGATGTTCCCTATCGTGAAACCCGGAAAATTCCACTTGAAGCTCCTGACGAGAAGGTGTTCGCCCCGCTTTTGAAATCCTCAAAAGACCGGGAACTCTCGACCACCATGGCGTTTGTCCGTCTGTTGACCAAGCTGGTCAAGGACAAGAATGTCGGCCCCAATGTCGTACCCATTATTCCGGATGAGGCGCGCACCTTCGGCATGGAAGGGCTTTTCCGTCAGCTTGGTATTTACGCGCCCAGCGGACAGCTCTATGAACCTCAGGATTCGGAGACCGTGGCCTGGTACCGGGAAGACCCTAAAGGACAGATATTCGAGGAAGGTATTACCGAAGCCGGTTCCATCTCGACCTGGACGGCTGCGGGAACATCGCATGCCAATTACGGAATACCGATGATCCCCTTTTATACCTTCTACTCGATGTTTGGATTTCAGCGGGTGGGTGACCAGATATGGGCAGCAGCCGATGCCGGCACGAGGGGATTTCTGATGGGAGCCACCTCCGGGCGGACAACCCTCAACGGCGAAGGGCTGCAGCATCAGGACGGTCATGGACTGCTCTACGCCTCGGCCGTGCCCACCTGTCAGGCCTATGATCCGACCTTTGCCTACGAGCTTGCGGTAATTGTCCGCAAAGGGATGGCGCGCATGTTCGTCGATTGTGAAGATGTTTTTTATTATATCACCCTGCTCAACGAAAACTACCATCATCCGGACATGCCTGAAGGGGTTGAGGAAAACATCCACAAAGGGATGTATCTCTTTCGCCGGGGAGGAGAAGGCGATCTGCGGGTCCAGTTGATGGGCAGCGGCGCGATCTTTCGTGAAGTAATCGCGGCAGCGGATCTGCTGGCCGAGGATTTTGAGGTGGAATCCGATATCTGGTCGATACTCGGCGTCAATCAGCTCCATCGCCAGGCCATGCTTGTCGAAGACTGGAACAGGAAACATCCACAGGAGGAAAAAAAAGAGTGCTATATCGAAGAGATGATGGATGGTTTTCAGGGTCCGGCAATTGCCTGCACCGATTATGTCCGTGCCTACGTGGAGCAGATTCGCAGGTGCATTCCCGCCCCGCTCACTGTCCTGGGGACCGATGGGTTCGGGCGTAGTGATACCATTCCGAAGCTACGCGACTTTTTCGGCGTCGATAAATACCATGTAGTGGTTGCGGCGCTACAGGCCCTTGCCGATCAGGAAAAGATTCCCTCCTCCACCGTAGGGAAGGCTATGGAAAAATATGGGCTCAATCCTGAAACCGCTCATTCGATCAGCAGATAAATTTACCCAGCTGAGCTGGATAGAAACATTGTTTTCCAGCAAAAAAGAAGACAGATTAGGAATTCAATCAAGGAGAAAAAAGGATGGCCACAGAAAAGGTCACTATTCCCGATTTTGGAGATGTGCAGGATATTACCGTCGTCGATGTCTATGTTTCGCCGGGAGACAAGGTCGAGGTGGAAGACCCGTTAATCGCTCTGGAGAGTGAAAAGGCGGTCATGGACATCCCTTCGACGGCTGCCGGAATTGTCAAAGAGGTTTATCTGAAAGAGGAAGACGAGGTCGGCAGCGGTGATGCCATCGTCTTGCTTGAAACCTCCGAGGAAGAAACCTCCGAGGAAGAAACCTCCGGGGAAGAATCCGCCGGGGAAGAATCTGCGAGGGAAGAGGAGAAACCGCGGCAGCAGAAGGAAGGGACTGAAAAAGAGGCTCAGCCGCAAAAGGCGGAAAAAAAAGAAACGGCCGGGGAAAAAACTGAAAAACCCCAAAAGCCCGACGAACAGGGACAACAGCCGGAGGAGGCTGAACCTGGAGAATATCATGCGACGCCGTCGGTGCGGTCCTATGCCCGGGAGCAGGATGTTGATCTTGCCGATTTGACGGGAACGGGTCCCAAGGGCCGGATTCTAAAAGAAGATGTTGATAAATTTCAAAAAGGTGGTAGGAAGGAGGCGGCAAGGGGGGTACCTTCCGACCTCCAGCCCAAACCGCTTGAGGATTTCAGTAAATATGGCGAGACCGAAGAGGTTGCCCTGGGAAGGATCAAGAAGATTTCCGGTCCGCAGCTTCTCAGGAGTTGGGTCACTATCCCGCATGTCACCCATTTCGACGAGGCCGACGTCACAGACCTGGAGGCCTTTCGTCAAAGGATGAATGCCGAGTCCGAAGAGGAAGGTATGCGCTACAGTGCCCTGGTCTTCATTATCAAGGCAGTGGTGGCAACGCTGAAAGCATTTCCCGCCGTCAACAGCTCATTGGTTCCCGGCGGTGACACACTGATATATAAATATTTTTATAATATCGGCATAGCTGTCGACACTCCCGATGGCCTCATGGTTCCGGTGATCAGGAATGCCGAGAAAAAAGGGATCAGGGAGATCGCCGCAGAGTTGAAAAAATTGAGTGGAGCCGCCAGAGCGGGCAAACTCGGCATTCCCGATATGCAGGGCGCTTCCTTTACCATTTCCAGCCTGGGGGGCATCGGAGGAACCGGTTTTGCCCCGATTGTGAATGCCCCGCAGGTTGCCATCCTGGGACTTTCCAGGAATTACAGGAAACCGGTATGGCATGAAGAGCAGCAGGTGTTCAGGCCGCGGCTTACCCTGCCGTTTTCCCTGTCTTATGACCATCGGGTCATCGATGGAGCGGAGGCCGCCAGGTTCTGCAGGGCTTTGAGCCGCAGTATCGAAGATCTCAGGCGAGCATTATTATAGTAACTTTCAGCAGCACACCATCCGGAGTCGGAGTTTATGCCCGTCAGGGTGCTTACCTGTCCATGATCAGGCCATCCAGCATACCCAATGTATAGCTGACCGCCCTGCTTATGGACATATGGCGCACCCGGAGTCTAGGCTTACCTCTGAACAGTTACGGACAGATGGTTGGACGGACGTTTTTTTGCCCAACAATATGGGATCAACCTGAATAGTTAGCGATGGAGGAGGAGAAGTGAGCGAGAGCAAAAAATTTGATCTGGTTGTCCTCGGCGGAGGCCCGGGCGGTTACACTGCTGCATTCCGCGGTGCCGACCTCGGCTTGAACGTTTGTCTGATTGAGAAGGGCAATCGTCTTGGCGGCGTCTGCCTCAATGTCGGCTGTATACCCTCAAAAACATTGCTTCATGGGGCACTGGTAATCGAAGAGGCGCAGGAGGCTGCCGATTTTGGTATCACCTTTAACAAGCCCGAAATTGATCTTGAGGCGATGCGTGCCAAAAAAGAATCCGTGATAAAAAAACTCACCGACGGTCTTGACGGTCTGGTCAAGGCCAGAAAAATCACCCACATCACCGGCAACGGAGTTTTTCAGGACCAGGAATCACTCAAGGTCACGACTGCAGAAGGGGATTCGGTAATTGGTTTTAAAAATGCTATAATCGCAACCGGTTCACGGCCCTTCGCCTTGCCCGGACAGCCGGAGGATTCCCGCATCTGGGACTCAAGCGATGCTCTGCGCCTGGACTTTATTCCGGGACGGCTCCTTATTATAGGCGGCGGCGTCATCGGCCTGGAGATGGCCCAGGTATATAGCGCTCTGGGGTCGGAAATAACCATAGTGGAGATGCTCGACCAGTTGATCCCGCCGGCGGATAAGGACATGGTGCAGCCGCTTTTCCAGAAGCTGAAAAAAATCTATACCATCATGACTAATGGCAAGGTTACAAAAATCACGGCCGAGGAGAACGCGGTAAAGGTTGTTATCGAACATAAAGAGACGGAAGAGACCAGTGAATATGATGCCGTTCTTATTGCGGTCGGCCGCAAGCCCAACAGCGAAGATATAGGTCTGGATAAGCTCGGAATCACGATATCTTCGCGTGGCTATATCGAGGTGGATGAGCAACAGAGAACTTCTGCCGCCACCGTTTTTGCAATCGGCGATGTTGTGGGCGATCCTATGCTTGCCCATAAGGCAACCCATCAGGGTAAGGTTGCGGCCGAGGTGTGTGCCGGCCATAATTCTGCCTTTTCCGCACTCGCCATTCCGGCGGTGGCATATACCAATCCGGAAGTGGCCTGGATGGGATTCACTGAGAAAGAGGCAAAAGAGAAGGGCATTGAGTATGATAAAGGAAAATTTTCCTGGGGAGCGAGCGGCCGTGCCCTGTCATCGGGCGCCGCGATAGGTGCGAGCAAGGTGCTTTTCTCAAAGGAGACGGGGAGAATAATCGGTGCCGCCATCTGTGGGCTCAACGGCGGCGAACTCATTCATGAAGCTGTTGTGGCCCTGGAACTTGGAGCCGACGCCGAGGATATCAGCAAGACTATTCATGCTCACCCGACTTTGTCGGAAACCTTCGCCTTTGCCTGTGAAATGGTGGATGGTTCGATAACAGACGCTTTGCCGCCGAAAAAGAAGAAAACCTGAAAATCGGGGTGGAGTCAGGGCGAGTCCTAAGCCAGAGAAATCGTTTCCATGGTCTTGTCGTCTATGTTGGCAATAAGCAGGGAACTGCGTAAAGAGGAGTTCTGCCTGCAGAGCAGGGAAACCACCTCGGCGCATTCAACAGCGGCCATGAAGGTTGCGGCATAAGGCAAGGTGCCCAGCCGCGTCTCTATCCCTTTTTGAGGTGTGGAATCGGAGTCTCCGTAAATTTGTCGTAGACCGGTATCTCCGGGGAAAATTACCATGGCTTGCCCGGCGGCACCGGCGATTGCCGCAGAAACCAGGGCAATGTCGCTTTCGCGGCAGGCCTCTTCGAGGATGAATCTGGAGGGAATAGAGTCGAGACAGTCTACAGCCAGCTGTGCTCCGGCAAGGATGGCGGAGCCATTCTTTTCCGTCAGAAATTCATTGATCACCTCAACCTCCACCGCAGGGTTGATGGCGCGCACCCGTTGTCCGCCGGTTTCGGCTTTTTTCATCCCCAGAGTATCGACCGTGGCAAGCAGTTGCCTGTTAAGATTACTTTCCTCGAAGACATCGCCGTCTACCAGCGTAAGGCTGCCGATTCCGAGGCGCGCCAGTATTTCCGTGACCGTGCCGCCGAGACCGCCCTGCCCGATAACGGCAACATGAGAATGGAGAAGGAGTATTTGTTCAGCGCTGGTCAGACTTCTCTGGTTACGGCAGTAACGTTCGGGGATGACATCGTTGAGCAAGGCTGAGATCTGTACTTCCCTGGGTGATGCCCCGGTGAGGCTGGCGATGGAAATCTCATCTCTGTGAAGGAGACTGAGATATGCTGTGCCGTCCGGACGCCTCTGCTGCCGGGCTCGTTCTTTGAGCAGTTTTTCAAGATCACTGTTCATGAATTACCTAGAGCTGTATTTTCTTCCTCGGCCTCCCTGGAGAAGTCGGTTTCCTTGAGATTCCTGAAACGTTCAAACATACCGGGGTACTGCTGTTCATAGGCTTTGAACATTCGGTTGAATGGCAAATCTTCAAAGTGGCCGTGGTCTGCCATGTATTCCATATGTTTCTGGCCATGCAGGTCGAACTCATGAAAAAGTGAATCATTGACGCCGTCAAACTCCAGCGGGCGGACATTGAATCGTGTGCACAGGGAAAGATTGAAAGCGGGAGTGGCTTTCACCCATTTTTCCTGAAGGTAAAGCTCGGTGTAGCCATGGTAGACAAACACATCACTCTCCATCACCCGGCGCAGCTTTGTGGTGCTGAGATGATTTGTCACATCGGCAAAGCCCAGACGAGCAGGAATCCCCTGCTGTCTGGCCAGGGCAGCGAGAAGGACGGCCTTGGCAACGCAGTAGCCCACGCCTTTGCGGATGACCGAACTTGCCCGCAGGGTGCTGCGATCTGGTTGCAGGTCATAGGGATCATAGGTGATTTTGTCTCTGACAGCATAATACAACTGAACAGCTTTGGTCCGTGGTTCAGCAGAGGTATCGCAGTGTTTCTCTGCAAAATTACCAACAACAGGGTTTTCGAAATCTAAAAAATAGGTTGTCTGCAAATAATTATCAAAGCGGGTCGGCATGGCGTTCCTGATTATCTATTGATCTTCATCTAATGGGCTGATATCCTCAAGTAAGCATTCTTTTCTGCGCTATTGTAACAGGTATGCAAAGGAATGGAAACAGAGTGGACTGAGATAGTTGAACAGGAAGGGAAGACATCTGCACCATCCCGCCAACTCCCCCTGATTACCGGGGGAGGCCTTGATGCCGGATTACTGTTTGAAAGGATTCATTACCAGGGTTGGGCAGTGAGCGCGTTTAACGACACGTTCGGCGACACTTCCCAGAAGAAGCTTTTCTATCCCTTTGGAACCGTGGGTGCCGATAATGATGAGAGCAGTCTCCTGTCCTTGAGCAAATGCGACAATTTCATCGACGATGTCTCCTGAGATAACTTTGGCGCTTTTACAGCTGGGATAGGTGGAAACCAGCTTTTCCAGAAATTCTTTGGCATGATCAACACGATTCTGGTTATATTTCTCTACAGTTGCTGTGCCGAGCTCCATGTCGCCGATGGCCCGGAAAGGCTCGATAACATGAACAAGAGTCAGGTCGGCGGAGAGTTTCTCCGCCATGTATGCAGCATATTCGACCAGCTTTTCGGTATGTTCTTCCAAGTCGACGGGTACAACGATATTTGTGATAGCTTTCATGCTTCTCCTCCCTGTTTACAGTGACCCAGTCGAGAACCGGGCAAGAACCTTTGGCGGGGTTCTTTTCTTGCATCATGAGATGACACATCTGAGCTTAAAAAGAATATATGTATATTTTTAGGAAGTTAAAGGAGTGATGAGCATTTCATACCAAAAAAAACATCCCGGGTTTGAGCGAAAGGCGATATCACCTTTAATTGCCGCTTCAAAAACAGATGGCTGTCACCTGAATATATCCAATTCCGTGAGTATCGCATGAAAAAAAATCCTGCAAGAGTATCGGTGCATGGCGGTCATAGCGGCCAGTTCTGCAGTCATGCCGCGGATTCCTTGGAAGAAATCATAGAAGCATATATTGCCACCGGCTTTTCGTGGGTCGGCATAACCGAACATATGCCTGCACTGGCGGATGTGTTTTTGTACCCGGAAGAAAAAGAGGCGGGATTCACCGTAGAACTCCTCAACCATCGTTTTGGGCAATATATACGGGAGGGCCGCAGACTGCAGCACAAGTATCGGCACCAGATAACCCTTTTTGTCGGAATGGAGATCGAGACGTATAAGGGGTATCGGGAGATGGTCGGGAGATTCCTGGAGGAGTTTCAACCTGATTATATTGTCGGTTCAGTTCATCATGTCGATGATATGCCAATTGACTACACGCCGGATATGTATGCCGAGGCTGCACGCAGTGCGGGTGGGATGGATAATCTCTATTGTCGATATTTCGACCAGCAGTTTGAGATGCTGAAGCATTTTAAACCGGCGGTGGTTGGGCACTTTGATCTCATTCGCATCTATGATCCGAAATATAGAAACAGGTTGAAAAAGCCCCCTATTATGGAGCGTATTGAGCGAAATCTTGATTTCATTCAGCAGGAGGGATTAATTCTCGATTATAATCTACGTGCCCTGCTGAAAGGAGCTGATGAGCCATATGTAAGCAGAGAAATCCTTTCTCTGGCGCGTCAACGGGAAATTGCCGTGGTACCGGGTGATGACTCACATGGGGCAGACTCGATTGGTTTGTATATAGACAGGGCCATGCTCGAGCTGGAAGAATTGGGTTTTAATACCAACTGGCAAACACCTGCTCTGTATAAAGGGGAAAGTGAATTTCGGGATAAATAAGGAGAAACAGCAATGGCAAAGAAAAAAATACTGATGCTTGTTGGTGATTTTGTAGAAGATTATGAGGCAATGGTACCTTATCAGATGTTGTTGATGGTAGGGCATGAGGTGGAAACGGTGTGTCCCGAGAAGAATGCGGGCGATACGGTGAAAACGGCTATTCACGATTTCGAGGGAGATCAGACATATTCTGAAAAACCGGGGCATAATTTCATGATCACCGCCGATTTTGCCACTATTGACCCGGAGCAGTTCGACGCCCTGGTTATCCCGGGCGGCAGAGCCCCCGAATATCTGCGCCTCAATGCCAGGGTACTGGAGATCGTGCGCCATTTCGACAAAAACAGCAAGCCGATCGCCGCAGTGTGTCATGGTCCGCAGATCCTGGTGGCGGCAGGAGTGCTGAAAGGCAGGTCATGTTCAGCCTATCCCGCCTGTGGCCCCGATGTCGAAGTAGCAGGAGGTACCTGGATTGCCAACAATGAAACATTCTCCGATGCTCATGTAGACGGCAATCTCGTGACGGCGCCGGCCTGGCCTGCCCATCCGCAGTGGATCCGTGAATTTCTCAAGGTTCTGGGTACCAAGATTACTCCATAACTGAAAAATCCCCGGGTTGGACCAATGGGCGGCCCTGAATTACAGGGACCGCTTGTCGGCTTTAAGCGAGTAGAGTTGAGGACTATCGGAAGAACATAGAAATACGGTTTCCAGTTCATCAGCTGGTGTTACGTAAAACGTGTATCCGATCTTTTTTTACGCACTTCCTCTTCACTGGCACACAACCATCCCGATCGGCTCTCCTTTACTTCATCGAATTCCGCAATATACGGCTTGATGTCAAGAAGCGGCGTCTGGTCAAGAATATCAATCCCTCTGACCTTGAGCTCATTGCCCTGCCGCCCGAGCAGTTCAACGATGGAAAGACCTATATGTCCTGGACGCAAAGGTGATCGCGTCGAAAAAACTCCCCGGGGGGAATCGTCCATAAAGGGTACGACAGTCAGTTCTGTTCTGTCTGCCTTATGAAACAGGTAGAGAAGATAGATGTGGCTGAAACCCTCCAGATCGTCAAGACCGCGTTCAAATTTAGGATCAACGATAATAGTACCTTCAGCCCCGGCGGCGCCTTTGGGCTGAATTGGCATATTGGCCAGTTCGGTAAAGGGTGATCTGATAATGCCGATCGATTGCATAAAGGCTTCCTCATTTTTGCGGAGTTTTTCTATTCACTTTAACTAACTCTGTAGCGCCCCTTCCTGCAAAGAAAATCTAATGTCGAAAAAAAATCGGCTTAGTCTTCTTCTCTAATAAATCTCTGAATGCAAAGGTAAGTCAGGCCTCTCCCTGAACCGGGGACAGCTTAAATTAGACCACCAATGTCTTATTCAGCTCAACCGGGTTATATATATCGTCAGCGGAACGGCCTGGCGGATAGTATTCAGGAACGTTTGGTTTTGCGGGAGGACAAATCTTTATCATTCTCAAGCGAGGAGGACTGGTCGGGGGAAAAACGCTGGGGTTCCTGGACTATTTCATCTTTACTGCGGGGAATGCGCATGACGCCTTTACCTACACGAAGAAGAATGTCTTTTGTGATTTTTCCTTTCATAATTACTCCACTATATTTTTTACTGCTGATAATCAAAAAACAACAGCCGATGAAGGAGTGCGGTGTCTGCCGACCGATACATGAAATTAGGGCGGCTACTGTGCCTTATGGAAAAGCAGTGCCGAGACGAAGCAGGCAATACAAGTTGAATCACCCACAGCGTATGAAGCAGTGAAGATAAGTGTGCACTCGAGCGAGAATTGAAATAGAAATACCCGCTACCTTATTTTTCCACTGTTATGATCGGACTTCGCCGGAAACATGGGGGAGATGATCCCCCCGTTGTTCACTCCTGGAATGTAATACTATCACAGTATGGCCTAATTCTGCGAAAATGTCAAACGTCAGAAGGAAAAGTAGTTATTCCCGATATTTCTGTAGCCTGAAAACACAAATGTTTTTGGTGAGTTTGATTGGGTAACAAAAGGATAGTTAAGTTGAACTCCATATACATGTGTTTTTTAAAAAAAGATTTAAACTAATGGACATTAGCCTGCTACTTGTGCAACAATGGCTGCAGTGTATGGAACCACACAAAACCTCGCAGACAACCGGCAATAGAGATACTTAACACCCGGATAGTCGATGGTGTCGTAAAAAGTTTCGATCTCCAGCGTTACCCAGGGGCAGTTTTCAGGTTTTAGTTTTGCGGAACCGAAATATGATAGCTCATATCGGCCGGCTGTGTGGTGTACTTTTAAAACTGGTATCAAACGGTTTCAGGTTTACTGTATCTGAAGAGATGTCGTTTTTCGTTCTGCAATATAATATATTCTGATTACCCTTGAAACTCAGCATCTCCTGGCCCAGGCCGGGACTGCTCTTTT
>JADQBJ010000037.1:0-28980 GCA_016278675.1 Desulfobulbaceae bacterium
CAGCCGTCCGGGCTGCAGAGACCCGTGAAAAGAGCAGTCCCGACCTTGAGCTGAGATTAGGGTAATCAGATTTATTTAAGTTAATTGGCTCTCCAATTCACAAAATAAAGTGTTTTTCGTTTCTTGTATTTTTCGGTAGTTTTTAAGGAGTAAGCATTAAAGGTTGAAAGACAGCGATAATTTCGTTATGTAAAGCTAATGGCTTTCGTTTTTATCATCAAATCGATACTATCGAACACATATACCTGAAATCCTGATCAATATAATGAAACTTCGGCATTGGATCCTCTAATTCCTTTGCGTCAAAATTACAGCGGATTGTCATGGAACATAGTCAACTTTTAGGTACTACTTTTAATTGTAGCTGTGGGAAAAAGCACACTGTTCCCACAGAGGAACTGGTCTATGGCAAAAATGCTTATAACGCGCTGCTGCAAAGGCTCCTGTCGGGTACGATCCAAAACGCCCTGATAATAGCCGATATTCGGACATATGCCGCCGCCGGCCGCCTTGTGGAAAATCTTTTGCTCAAGGGAGGTATTGCCGTCTCGCATTTCATAGTGCCCGATCGAGACGGCGAGTCCCCGGTTGCCGACGATGCCACCAAAGATCTTCTCCTCGAGAGTATCTTACCAGCCGACATATATATCGCTGTAGGCAGCGGTGTCATTAATGATCTGGTCAAATGGACGGCCTACCTGAATAAGAAACCGTTTATTACGGTGCCCACCGCTGCGTCCATGAACGGCTACGCCTCCGCGAATGTCGCCGCAACCGTGGACGGCCTTAAGGTACTGTTCCATGCCGAGGCCTGCCGAGCGGTCTATGTCGACTCCCGCATCCTCCACGAGGCTCCCTACGAGATGACTGCCTCCGGCCTGGGCGATGTGCTTGCAAAATCCGTCAGTTCAGCGGACTGGAAGCTCAATCACTTCCTTTTCGATGATTATTTCTGCCAATTCTCCGTTGACCTGCTCAAGGACCTCGAACCCGTCTATCTTGATAATCCGCAACAGATCAGGAAATTGGAACCGAATGCGGTCAAGGCACTTTTCGAGGCCCTTTTCTATTCCAGCATAGCGATGACCATCACCGGAACATCGTCACCGGCATCCGGGGCTGAACACCTCATATCACATACTTTAGACATGGTGGCGGACAGGGATGGGCGAAAGCACGACCTGCATGGCCGCCAGGTCGGGGTCGCCTCTATTCTCATGGCGGCGCTTTATGAGCGAATCATGAACATAGAAAAACCGCAATTCAGAGAACCGCCGGCAACCATCGACACCGCATTCTGGGGCACGCTGGCTCCCGTCGTAGCCGGTGAATATCAGAAAAAGCAGGACAAGCTCGCCAAGGCAGCAAACTTCCTGGCAAATGAAACCAACTGGAAAAAGCTACAGGAGCATATCAAACCCGGCCTGGTAGCGGCAACAAGATTGAAAAGCTGTCTTGCCCAGGCGAAAGCGGCTCACAGCTTCTCGGGAATACGTGATGACGGCCAGCCATTGCAGAGGGAAAAATTCAGAGCAGTCGTAGTGAACGCCCATCAGATGCGAGAGAGATTTACCATCCTTGATGTTGCCGTGATGTTGGGAATTATCCCGGATGAAATTGATCAACTTATCGAAAAATGGGTCAGCGATATCTAGTGTAGCTGCAAGTTGAAACTATCTTGTCCCTGAAACAGTTAGATCTTGAAGTAGAGGACAAAAACCGCTAAAACCTCTGATGTTATCAGAGAAAAATAAGAAACCGGAAACACGTTAGAGGCCAAAAAGATTATATCCACAACACCTATCCAGCTCCGCTGGTTTACTGGAAATAGGAGAAAGTGAGGGGTATTTATTTAAAATATCCCGACATTAAGGGAATCAGGAGGGAATGAGAAACTGACAAATCCACAGAGCCGGAAGGCGCCCGGTTGCAATGCCTTATCGGTTTGTAGATTAATTGGTTTTTCTGTTCCCTTGTTTTTTGTCACAAAATTCTACAATAGAGAGGATTAAAGAAATGGTGAAAAAAATTGTAGCTTTCCTGGCGACATTTTCATTTTTGGCAGGCTTTGCCTACGCTGCTGATGACTGTACAAACAGAGGAACCCTGGATGAAATGTATTGCGATGAGAATATGGATCTCGTTGCCGATTCTCCCAAGGATCCGGAAGAATGGAAAGACCCCAACACCCTGGTATTTACCTATACTCCCGTTGAAGATCCTGCAGTCTATAAAGATGCCTTCGCCGATTTCCAAAAATATCTGGAAGAGGCCACCGGCAAACGTGTTATTTATTACACTGTACAGTCCAATGCCGCCGAAGTTGAAGCAATGCGTTCTGGCCGCCTGCATATAGCCGGCTTCTCCACCGGGCCCACCGGCTTTGCTGTTAATCTTGCAGGGTATGTCCCCATGGCGGTTAAAGGTACCGAAGAGAGTTTCCAGGGATACAATCTGATTGTGGTGACCAAAAAAGAAAGCGACATAAAAGAACTCGCAGACCTTAAAGGCAAACGCATTGCCCATACGTCGGCCTCATCGAACTCCGGTAATCTGGCACCGCGGGCAATTTTTCCGCAACATGGTATCGTCCCTGATGAGGACTACACCGTTGCCTATTCCGGTAAACACGACCAGTCCATTCTCGGTGTAGCTCACGGCGACTATGATGCCGCGCCGGTAGCATCCGACGTTTACTACCGCATGGCTGAGGCAGGCAGGATTGACGCTGACGATTTTCGCATTGTCTTCACCAGCCCGAAATTCCCTACATCATCATTCGGTTATGCACACAATCTCCATCCTGATCTGGTCAAAAAGATTGTAGACGCTTTTTACTCCTATCGCTTTACTCCGGAGATGCAGGAAACCTTTGGCGGCGCCGACCGCTTCTTTCCTGTGACGTATAAGGAAGACTGGAAGGTTATCCGTGATATCGCCGCCTCTACCGGCACCTCCTATAACCAGGACGGCCTGAAAAAAATGGCGGAAAAAGAAGCTGCCAAAGCAGCGGCTAAAAAAGCCAAGCAGTAAGCAGGCATCGCAGGCGCCATTACCGCAGTGTAGGTATGGCGCCTGTATTATTCTCAACACATTACACAAGCAGCGCGGCAATATGACAACAGACGTAAACAGCACCGCCTCCTATCCTCCTCGATCACTGCGTATTGAAAATCTCAGAAAGGAATATACCAAAGGTAAGCCTGTATTAAATGATATCAGTTTTGAGGTCCATGGCGAGAGCAGTGTCGCCATCATAGGACCTTCCGGCACCGGTAAAAGCACCCTTATTCGTTGTGTCAACAAACTTATTCCACCGACTGCCGGCAATGTCTATGTCAGCGGGGAAAACATCACGCGGTTAAGCGGAGGTGACCTGCGCCGGGCTCGAAGAAAGATCGGTATGGTCTTTCAGGAATTCAATCTGGTTGAAAGATTGTCGGTGATGGAGAATGTCCTTTGCGGACGTCTCGGTTATGTCCCCCCCTGGCGGGCCTGGCTGCGAAAATATCCCGAACAGGATATTGATAATGCCTTTAAGCTGCTTGAGTCCATTGGCCTGCTTGAATTTGCCCAGCAACGGGCGGACAGTCTCTCCGGAGGACAGCGGCAGCGTGTCGGCATTGCCCGGGCAATCATGCAGGAGCCCCATGTTCTGCTGGCGGATGAACCTACTTCCTCGCTTGACCCGAAGACCAGCGTCGAAATCATGGAGCTTCTGGTTACCCTCTCGGAGGTTCACTCCATACCGCTGCTGATCAATATTCATGATGTTGAACTGGCCAAGCGCTACACCGAGAGGGTCATCGGCCTGTCTGGCGGAGGAATTATCTTCGACGGACCACCTGCCGAATTAAGCAACAGTCACCTCAAAGAAATCTATGGCGGAGAGGACTGGCTGCAATGACGGAGAGGACGATAAGCACGAATTACGGCGCGCCATTCAAAACTAACTGGTGGAGCAGGGCCGGATGGTTGATTGCTCTGCTGTATTCCATTTATGCCGCCAATTATCTTGATGTTTCCTGGACCCGCTTTGTTGAGGGAATCGGCAACGGCGCAGTTTTCCTCTCAGAAATGATCCCCGTGGATTTTTCCCGCTGGAGACTCCTGATTGACAGGCTTGTGGAAACCATACAGATTGCCATCATTGCCTCGGCATTCGGCATTCTGCTTTCACTTCCTGTGGGACTTCTTGCCGCCAGAAATCTCATGCCTACCTGGATTACCTGGCCTTTCCGGATCTTCATTGCCCTGTGCAGATCCTTTCATCCGGTTATCTTTGCCATACTTTTTGTCAAGGCCGTGGGTTTCGGGCCACTTGCAGGTATCCTTACTCTGATTTTCGCTTCAATCGGCTTTATCGGCAAACTCTTCACCGAAGCTATTGAAGAAATATCCCTTAAGCCCCTTGAAGCCTTGCGGGCAGCCGGTGCTCCTTTTATCAGCGTTATCATCTATGCGGTACTGCCACAGGTGCTCAACCGCTTCATTGGTTTTTCCTCCTACCAACTCGATGCCAATCTGCGCAATTCAACCATGGTGGGAATAGTCGGGGCCGGAGGAATCGGGGGCACCCTTTTCGCCGCCTTCCAGCGCTTCGATTACGGTTTTCTTGCCGCCATTCTCATATCCATTATCGCACTGGTTATGATAAGTGAATTTATTTCAACCCAGATAAAAAAGGTTTTTCAATGAGCGTCGTGCAGCACCAGAAATGGGAGAGATTTACCTTTGCCGAGCGACTGGCCCGATTTGCTGTCTTTCTCGGATTTGCCATTGCCCTGTCGGCCTCCCTGCGAACCGTTGAGGTCATCCCCGAGTTTCTCTACGATGCCCCCACACAGGTGGCCGACCTCCTCTCCCGTATGTGGCCCCTGGATCTGGGCTATTACCCGCAGGGGATTCATCAGGCAATGATGGAAACCCTGCATATCGCTACTCTGGGAACGCTGCTTTCTATAGTTCTGGCTATTCCAGTCGGTATTATGGGAGCAAATAATATCGTTCACTTCCCTCTGCTGAATTGGCTCTCCAAACTGATACTGGTTTCCTCACGATCCGTCAATTCGCTGGTCTGGGCTCTGCTTTTCGTGGCAATTTTCGGCCCCGGCCCTCTGGCTGGAACCATCTGTATCGGCTTCAGATCAGTTGGTTTTGTCGGCAAACTTTTTGCCGAAGCTCTTGAAGAGGCTGATCCCGGTCCAGTCGAGGCCCTGACTGCCGCCGGGGCTCCGTGGGCCAGCGTGTTCATGAAAGGATACTGGCCCCAGGTTGCTCCGGCCTTCTGGGGAATATTCCTGTTCCGCTGGGATATCAACGTGCGCGAGTCGGCCGTCATCGGCCTGGTTGGCGCCGGCGGTATCGGCATGGTGCTGGATACCGCGCTCAACCTGTTTTTCTGGGACCGTGTTTCCGTGATCCTTCTCAGTATCTTTGTGGTTGTCATTCTGGCTGAATTTCTGGTTACAGCCATTCGTAAGCGCATTATCTGAGGCATCTCATATTCTAAGATTACGGCGGCATAGGCCAGCCGGAATCCTCCTGCCTTCCATAAAATTCCGGGTCAGCCGCAGCGACGGCCGGCCCGTTTTAATTTGTACAGTGCTTTACTGCCAATCTATGCTATACTGCTCACCATATTCATACCCTGCTGAGCTGGGTATGAACCTTTCAGCTCAAGGTTGGGACTGCTCTTTTCACGGGTCTATGCAGCCTGGACGGCTGCAGCGAAGCCCCATGAAATGCAGACTCCGGATAAGTACAAATTCCGGCGGCCCTTGGGGCACAAACGAGAGATCAGCCTTAAACGTCACCGTCAGTATATGATTTTTCAAAGACCGGAATGCCACTCATAAAAAGATCAGAACTCGACAACGCACTGCCCTCCATTTTGGTCCGGGAAGGACCGCGGATATTTCTTTTTTTCGGTGAGCGTTTTCTTTGCCGCAAGGCTGTGGATGAGCTGCAACACGCCCTTCTCAACTGGGAAAATGGCATAATATGCTCAATTGACGGAGACCGGGAGGATATTTCGCAGACTCTCTCAAAACTGATGAGTTTCAGCCTCCTTCCAGGACTACAGATATATCGGGTTAACGATACCCGGCTCTTTCACTCCAAAAACATCAGTGAAACTGTGTGGCGCCAAGCCCAGGATGCTTATCAGGCCAATCGCCTCCAGCAGGCCGCCAAATATATCGGGGACATGTACCACCTCGCCTCTCTTGCCCCCGAGCAGCGTCAACCCCTCTCTGAAATGAGCGACGGCCAGTGGCAGGACCTCTTTGGCCTGGCGAAGCCGGCGGATCTCGGCTGGACGGATGCACTTTTTGAGGTCATCCGGGAAAAGAATATGGCTGGTCCGACGGCCACGGATCTTCCTGAAAAATTCATACAGAATTTTCAAAAAGGACTTCCCCCTGACAATATACTTATCCTGACTGCGGAAAATGTCGACAAACGCAAAAGGCTTTTTACGTATATCAAGGAACACGGCATCATAGTCGATTGTTCCGTCGCCGAAGGTGGCGCCGCCGCCCAGAGAGCTCAGAAGTTCATCCTGCAGGAGATGATGGAAAAGACGCTGGCCCAGTTCAACAAAACCATCGAACCCGGCGCCCTGGAAATCTTCTTCGAGCGCATAGGTTTTCATCCTGTGGCCGTGGTCACTGAAACCGAAAAGCTGGCACTTTACTGTGGTGACAGACCTAAAATAACCCTTCAGGATATTAATCAGATGGTGGGCAGAAGCAGGGAAGATGCCCTTTTCGAACTGACCGATCATTTCGGTAAACGACAGCTCGACAAGACGCTGATCACTCTCGCTCACCTGTTGGAAAACGGCGTCCATGGCCTGGCCATCCTGGCTACAATGCGCAATTACGTGCGCAAGCTGCTTATCTTCAGAATCATGCAGCTGCAGCCTGAACCGCCCTTCAAAAGAGGGATGAACGCCAAATATTTCCAGGAAAGCTATCTCCCCCAGCTGAAAGAGACGGGACAGTGGCCGGATCTGCTCAAGGGACATCCCTATGCATTGTTCATGAGTTTCAGTAAGGCCCAGGAATTCCATTGCTCCACCTTGAAGTCATGGCTCGAACAGATCCTCCTTGCTGAATTTCGTCTCAAGGGGTCGGGGCTTCCCGAGCGGCTGGTACTGGAACAGCTCATGGTGGCTCTCTTAAAAAAAACTGGCGTTGCTCAGAATTGGCAGTAAAATTGTTCTAAGGCTGAATTCCAAAATTAAATCTGGTTTCTTCTTCGCAGGTCATGATAAAATAGAGCAAATAAACTAATTTTATTCTTTTCTTAAAAACTGTGAGTATTCTGCAGGGATTCGATATTGAAAAACTCCGGTTCGTAACTACTTTACCACTAAAGGAAGCAGAATTGAGGCTATTCACATCACGTAAATATGGACTATGAGCAACACCAAAAAGGAAGAATCGGTTTCAACAAAAGAGAAAATCGAGACCCGGGAACCACCGCTGTACAAAGTGCTCCTTCACAATGATGACTACACAACTATGGAATTTGTTATAGCGATACTGGAAAATGTTTTTCACAAATCGAATGCAGACGCCACGCGAATTATGCTGAACGTACACCACGAAGGAGTTGGAGTCGCCGGGATTTTCACCAAGGAAATCAGTGAAACAAAAATATCAATAGTCCATGAATTAGCTCAGAAGAATAATTTTCCGCTCAGATGTTCCATGGAGATCATCTGAGTAAAAACATTGCCAATAGATATACACATGCTCAGTAAAACATTAGAAATGGCCCTGATCAGGGCGATACGGGAAGCCAAAAGCCACAATCATGAATATGTGACCGTCGAGCACATGCTCTATGGACTGCTTCATGACGATCTGACAAACTACATTATCTCAGAATGTGGCGGTTCAATCGATAATCTTAAAATGAAACTCGAAGAGTTTTTCCTCGGTGGAATTCCGCAGCTCTCTCCCCAGGCTGAAAACGAGCCTGCACAGACATTGGCATTCAACCGTGTCTTGCAAAGAGCCGTGGCGCATGTCCAAAGCTGCGGGAAAATGGAGGTCGACAGCGGCGATGTACTGGTTTCGATATTTTCGGAGTCGGAATCTCATGCCGTTCATTTTCTCGGCAGCGAAGGGGTTGGACGAATGGCCGTGGTCAATTTCGTCTCCCATGAAATGCCTGAGAATCTGCAGAAGGAACCTATGCCCAAGCCTCCGGAAAGCCCGAAGAAGAAGGAAGGAAGCGTGGAGGACAAAGCCCTTGAAGAGTTTACCATTAATCTGACCCAGCAGGCTGCTGAAGGTAAACTTGATCCACTCATCGGCCGTGAAGTTGAAATAACCAGGATCATGCAGGTGTTGTGCCGCAGGAAAAAGAACAATCCCCTGCTGGTTGGCGAACCGGGCGTCGGTAAAACCGCGATGGCGGAAGGGTTGGCCATCTCCATACATAAAGACACCGTAGACCGTTTAAACGATAAAGAATCTGCCGTACCGGACCTCCTGCGCGACGTCGACATACATCTGCTTGACATGGGTGCGCTTGTTGCCGGAACGAAATACAGAGGGGATTTTGAGAAGCGGCTCAAAAACGTTGTCTCAGCCATCGAAAAGAAGGATAATGCCATCCTTTTTATCGATGAAATGCATACCGTGGTCGGTGCAGGAGCCACCAGCGGTGGCTCCATGGACGCCTCCAATCTCCTTAAACCTGCACTGCAGGCGGGAATATTGCGCTGCATTGGTTCCACGACGTATGAAGAGTATAAAAACCATATCGAAAAGGATCGCGCGCTTTCACGGAGATTCCAGAAGATTGATATAGAGGAGCCGAGTCTCGATGACACCAAGCTTATTCTCGAAGGCCTGAAGAAACGGTATGAAAAACATCACCGCGTCCATTATTCCAAGAACGCCATTGCTTCCATTGCTGAACTTGCAGACCGCTATATCACCGAACGGTTTCTGCCGGATAAAGCAATTGATGTCATGGATGAAGTCGGCTCGCTTTTCAGAATGAACGGAAAACTCGACAAGACCGTGAAGGTTGGTGATGTCGAGCAGGTTGTTTCGCGCATGGCCAGGGTACCGGCGAAAAGCAGTTCCCGCAGTGAAACTCTTTCGCTCAAGGAGCTCGATGGCCGGCTTAAGTCCGTAATTTTCGGTCAGGATAAGGCTATTGACGCCGTGGTTCAGGCGGTTAAGCGCTCCCGGGCCGGTCTCGGGAACCCTGAATCTCCGACGGGCAGCTTTCTCTTTGCCGGCCCAACGGGAGTGGGTAAAACCGAAGTGGCGCGGCAGCTTGCCGATAAACTCTCTGTTCACTTTGAACGGTTTGATATGAGTGAATACATGGAGAAGCATGCTGTAGCACGGCTGATTGGGGCGCCTCCGGGATATGTCGGATTTGATCAGGGTGGATTACTGACCGAGGCTATCCGGAAACATCCCTATTCCGTCCTTCTCCTCGACGAGATAGAAAAGGCCCACAGCGATATCTTTTCGATTCTCCTTCAAGTCATGGATCACTCGACCCTTACGGATAATACCGGTAGAAAAGCTGATTTCAGAAATGTTATCATTATCATGACCACCAATGCCGGGGCCCGGGAGATGAGCAATAGCTCAATAGGGTTTGTCACCACTCATAAGAAGAGTGAAGACAAGGCTGCTGTGAATAAATTGTTTTCACCGGAATTCAGGAATCGTCTCGACGGCATCATCTCGTTTGATTCTCTTGACACCGATACCATGGAGAAGGTGGTCGACAAACTGATGCTCGAACTTAGGAATCAGTTGGCCGAAAGGAAGGTCAGCATCGTCCTCAGCGACAGTGCCAGAACCTGGCTGGCCACAAAAGGATATGACCCCTCTTATGGCGCCCGTCCTTTAAGAAGATTGATTATGAAGGAAATCGGAGATGTATTGACCGAAGAAATTCTGTTTGGAGAGCTCAACCGT
Source organism: Desulfobulbaceae bacterium (assembly GCA_016278675.1). GTDB lineage: Bacteria > Desulfobacterota > Desulfobulbia > Desulfobulbales > Desulfocapsaceae > Desulfopila_A. Next base: position 9,966 of record JADQBJ010000037.1, read on the forward strand.
GGAGGAGAAGCTACCGTCGACCTACAGGGTGACAAGCTCACTTTCACCTATGAGAAATAAATCACCGGGGGTCCTGCCTGTTCTCAGCAGGACCCTTTGATAACATTCCAGCAGGCCTTGAAATCGAACCCCCGGATTGATCATCACGTATTCCTCTTGTTCACCGCTTCCGCTCACCCCTCTAATTGAACCATTTTCCTTGTCGATTAACCATAGGGTTTTCAGCCTTGTTTCATTTCCCTGAATACGCTACTATATTTCGGCGTAGGTGTATTTCTCCGTATAGGTGGTGACCCAGGGGCGGCCTACCTCAGGGTTTAAAGGGACCTGAAAAGATCCGCTTATCGGAAGAGCTGGATATATTTTGGGTTTTCAGAGGATCGCATGTCAACCAACGATCACAGACTTATAGCAGATCATAAAGAAGTCGTCAAAACCTTACGGCTCTATAAAAATATCAACCTCATCAACACCTCCGGGGAACCGGTTGATGAGTATGATATTGAATATAAAGTAAAAGGGTTTATCATCGACCCTGACGGAAAAATCACGACCAGCAAGCGTCACCGCATAAAGATCAGAATCCCCTTTGGTTATCCTCATTTTCCTCCTACAATAAATCCCTTGAGCCCGGTTTTCCACCCGGCAATCGACGATCATGTCGTGCCTATCGCCAATTACTGGGAAGAAAATAAATCATTGCCCGACCTTATACTTCATATCGGCAATATGATCTGTGGCAGGTTTCACAGCAGCGAAAAACCAATTAACAAGGAAGCTGCTGATTTTTATGAGAAAAATAAAAGCAGCCTGCCCTTGGATTCACTCAAACTTGTTGAGGAAAATAAATCTCCGATACAAAAGGAGTCCAGGCAGTTCAGGATCCCGGCTTCCCTGTTCTACATAACTTCGGTGTTCATTGTACTCATACTTATTGGTGGCGGCGGTCTTTTTCTTTACGAAAAATGGCGTCTCAATCAATCTGCCGAGGTATTCGAAAATGCTCTGGTCTATCATGGGGAAAGAGAGTTTATTAAGGCACGGGAAACTGCGGAAGTGGCCTTGGAAAAGCTCACCGATTTTTATCTGTTGAACGCTTCCGGAAAATTACTACAAGAGAAAATCAGTTCGTTCCTGCAATCGAAATCGTTGCTGGAAGGACTCAAAGGCAACATTAAATATCGCGACGAATATATCAGCATGGAAAAGGCTCAGCAACTCGAGTTTCTCACTGAACTTATTGCCGAGGCTGAAAGATACACCGAAAAGCAGGAATTACAGGCAGCCGTGGATACCTACAACTCGGCTATTGAGTATGCCGACAAGCACGGTTTCCAATCCGAAAAAGAAAATTTTCTGCCGGATCATGTCAAATTACAATTAGAACTGCTTGTTGCCGAATCAGAAAAGGCCCGTCTCAGTAAAAACCGGGAATGGGCAATAGAAAAGCATACCAATGTGCTGAATTTCATAGAAAAATACAGGAAATACCTTAAAGACGCGGATAAACAGTCTGTACAAACAGGATATATGCTCCTTATCGACCAGATAGCCTTGTATAGCAGAGAAGCACTTGAGGCGGAAAATAATAATGAATTTGTGTCGTCGTTGAAGTATCACAAAATGCTCATAGATCTTATCAGAAAAGCGGATGCCACCAACAACATCACCCTGAAAAACACACTGTCCGATTCAAAACAGAAGGTCACCTATCTCACCGAGAAAATCAATATCGAGCAAAGAAGGGAATGGCTGCTCAAAAATTACAGGGAAATTTTCCAGATACATTATCCGACGATAGCGGAGTCCGCATTGCGTACACCCCAGGCGGTTTTCATAAAATATGATGCTGATAACCTGGTCTTCGATCTCAGCTGCCTGGAAATAGGATTGGGAAGTGTGGTCCGACTGAGAATATTCTATCAGTACAATCCAGCCACTCAGGGTTGGAGCGTCTATCGCGGGGATATCGAAACTAACTGAATTTTTTATGAAGAGACATTGCAGTACAGAGCCTTTATGAGCACCATACTCTCCCATGTTTTCGGAGGATACGATGAAACTTTTGGCATTTATATCGGCACTTATGGCAGGCATTCTGATCAACACGACTTCCTCTGCAGAGTCGAATCTCAGTGCCGAAACAGAGGATTGTCTGATGTGCCATACCGAGCTGCATCCCGGGCTGGTCGCTTCCTGGCAAAACAGCCTTCATAGCCGAAGCGCTCCGGTGCAGGCCATGGAAAAACCCGAACTGCAACGACGCGTATCGTCGGAAACGATAGCTGAAAGCCTCCTCAATGTAGCCGTGGGTTGTTATGAATGCCATTCCCTGCGTCCCGATAAGCACAAGGATTCCTTCGAACATAACGGCTATCGGATTAATGTTGTCGTCAGCCCCGATGACTGCGCCACCTGCCATGCGGTTGAGGCCGACCAATATTCCCTCAACCTTATGTCTCACGCCCATGGCAATCTGGTAGACAACCCGCTCTATCGCGACCTCATCTCAGTCGTCAATAATCACTATACCTACGAGGATAATCAGCTCACAATCGGAGAGGGCAACCGACTCACCGACTATGAATCATGTCTTTATTGTCACGGAACAAGGGTAGAGATGAAGGGGCTGGTATCCAGGGATACCGACTTTGGCGAGATGGAATTCCCGGATCTTGAAGGCTGGCCCAACCAGGGTGTAGGCCGGATCAATCCCGACGGCAGCAAGGGTGCCTGCACCTCCTGTCATCCGCGTCATGAATTTGCAATCGAAACAGCACGCCAGCCCTACACCTGCTCGGAATGCCACAAGGGCCCGGACGTTCCGGCCTACAAGGTGTATCAGGTCAGTAAACATGGAAATATTTTCAATTCCAACGGGTCTGCATTCGATTTCAGCGCCGTGCCCTGGACTATCGGCCGTGACTTTTCTGCTCCCACCTGCGCGACATGCCACACCAGCCTGATTGTCAGCGAGGATGAGTCGGTTATTGCCGAACGAACTCATCAGTTTAACGACAGGCTTTCCTGGCGGCTGTTCGGTGTACCTTATGCTCATCCGCATCCACGAAAGGCCGATCTCAGTGATATCGTCAACGCTAAAGGGTTGCCGCTGGCGGTTGAGCTCGATGGCGAGCCGGTGGCTGATTATGTTCTCACCAAAGAGCAGATGCAGGAAAATAATGACCGGATGAAATCCATCTGCCGTTCATGCCACAGTACGCCATGGGTCGACAACCACTTCGAGCGCCTGGATAATACTATCAAAACGACCAATAACAACACCTACGAAGCAACTAAAATTCTTCTTGATATATGGGCCGGCGATTTTGAACACGGCTTACCACAGGGCGGCAATATTTTTGACGAGGAAGCCGAGCGGTTGTGGACCTCCATATGGCTTTTTTATGCAAACTCGACACGATTCGCCTCTGCCATGGCCGGAGGCGGCGATTACGGTGTTTTCGCAAAGGGCAGGTTCCAGACTGCCGAGCAGATCAACAGGTTGCTGGAGCGCTTGAAACTGTACCATGCCCTGCAGAATAAAAATACCGACTCAGGCAAGGATTAAACCGACCTTACTGCATCCGCTCAAAAATCAATAACCTGCAGAGGCACAGGTTGCTATGCCTCTGCAGGTTTGAAAAGGTCGCGGTCTTCTGTGAAAAATATCTTCAGACTTTTTTTCACACCACCCTGCCGTCGGATAACTCCACCAGCCTGTTGGCCCGTCCGGCATAAAGCGGCTCATGGGTCACCATGATCACGGTCATGCCGTCTCTGTGAAGCTCCTCAAGCAGGTCCATAATCTCCTCGCCTGTGTTTTTATCAAGGCTGCCGGTGGGTTCATCGGCAAAAAGCACCCTGGCGGATTTCACCATCGCCCGGGCAATTGCCACCCGCTGTTGTTCTCCTCCGGAGAGGCTGCCCGGCAGCCTGTTCTTTTTTCCTCCCAGACCAATACGCTCAAGACATTTTTCCGCCTTTTTTACGATCTCCCGCGGAACGGGTTTGACCGAACGCATGAAAGGAAGCAGGGTATTCTGCAATACCGAGAGATAAGGCAGCAGGTGGTGGAATTGAAAAATAACGGCGAAATCGGTTTTCCTCAAATCATTGAGTTGAACAGCCCCCGAAGTGGTGAGGTTGCCCTGCCGATAGAAAAGCTCACCTCCATCCGGTCTCACCAATGTCGAGAGAACATTGAGCAAGGTCGTCTTTCCTGAGCCGGACCTGCCGACAATAGAGATGAATTCGCCTTCCTCGATATCGAGACTGACATTGCGCAATACCTGGATATTCTCACCGTTGAGTGAGAAATATTTATTAATATTTCGTGCTGATATCACGGATAACCTCCTAGCCCCGGTAAGCCGCAAGCGGCCGGGACTCTGTTTAGTACCCCCTTGAGGGGTATAAGTACCTTGGCAGTATGTGTAAGTTGATGGCTTTTAAGATAGTTTCCATTTTCTTGTTTTTTAGGTCCGTTTTTGGGGAGTAAGGTACTGCTAAAGGGAAACCAGCGCCTCAGAGGGCTCTATAACAGATCCCTTCCAGGCAGGATAGAGTGCAGCCGCAACCGCAACGCCTCCAAAAACGGCTGAAGTCAGGAGCATCTGCCCGACACTGAACACCGGCCGAAACCCTTCTGTCAGGGCCAGCAGCTCAAGCGCCTTGAAACTTGCGCCATAGCCTGCCAGATATCCCGCCCCTCCTGATAACAATCCGATCATTCCAGCCTCGACACAGAAAATCAGGAACACCTGAAGCTTGGCATAGCCAAGGGATCGAAGGATACCGATGTCCTTTTTTCTCTCATTCACCGCTGAAAGCATGGAAAGTGCGACCATGGCGGCTGCGGTAACAAGAATGACAATGCTGACGAACAAAGCCAGATTCTGCACGAAATGAACCGACTCCATGCGCTGATCGACGATATTCTGCAGCGCTTTTATATCTGCCCCGGGAAGATTCGCCCGGATCTGGCCGACGATATCTTCAATGGGGCAGCCGGCACAGAGAGCCGCCACCTCAACAAAACTCACCTCATCCGGCTTTCCCAGAAGGTGCTGCAGTGCTGTCAGATCCATGAAAATAACTCGATCGTCATCTCCGCCGGTTTGTTCGAGCACCCCGGAAATTTCATACTGCATGTCCGCGATGGATATTTTTTCTCCCGGTTCCAGCCCCTGATGTGCGGCCGCTTCGGCTCCTAATAGAAGCTGGTTTCCGTTCTCCGGGATCTTGCCGTCTATCGCCCAGTAGCTTTTTATGCCTAATTCCTCAGGCCAGCGAACACCCACCACGATAAGCTGCATTCCAGCCACGCTGACAGTACCGACGAGCTTGGGAGCAACCACGCTGATCCTGTCTCCCAATGCTATTTCCCTTATCGAACTGACCGTGTCCCCCTCCATCAACTTATCGACATCATAGAGCATATCCCCCATCTGAAACCCGCCATAGCTTACACTGAGTGATTCGGTACGAGGGGATACAATGATATTGGCTCCATATGAGCTCAATTTTTTTTCAAGGCTTTCTCCCACCACCAGTGAGACCTGATGCAGCGCGACAATGGACATTACCCCAAGACAAAAGACGAGCACCAGCAGGATGGTCTTGGTCGGCTTTCTCTTGATATTGCTCAAGGGAATAGTAAATATATTCATATAGTTCACCTCTTTCACAGAGTATTAAAAATATTTTGCACCCTTGAGGATATCTCCTGTCCTTATCACCAGGTCTTCACCATGCTCGGCCCGGTCGAGCGGAGCAGGATTGCAGCCGCCTTTAATGACATTGATCCGGCTGGAGTGGAACTTTTGGCCGCAGTTGTTGCAGATCATGTAGTCTCCTTCCTGAGTGTATCCCTTTTTCGAATGAAAACAGACATCACAGGCATCAAAGGCGGCCCGGATTACGCCATCATCACTTTGGACGATAAAAAACTTTACCGTCTGTCCTCCATTTTTATATTGATAATGATGAGCTGAACCATCGTTGATGTCCTCCAAAGGAATGAGGATCTCGCCATTGGCATCCCTTACCGTTTTGTGTTTACTAAAAAAACCGGTGAAGGAATGACTTACCGCCACCACCAGGAACAAAAATACAACAGTTGTACACAGTAAAAATATTCTTTTTGTCATAATAAACCTCGATCACTGGAAGCTGATGTCTCACTATAGGCCTGACAGTCTGCTGAGACAGTTTTTTTAACATCTACAGGACATTTCCGGAGCAAAATGATCTCCAGGAGTTCCCTGCTTGACAGCGCACGGCTTGGTTGCAAGGTTCTTATCCAACTCTGCTGGATAAGAAAAGATTTGTGAAATTGACCAGGAATGGTCGCGATGGAATCAAATAAGGAAGGAACAGTTGAGGAGGAACAGCGGGGGCAACAGGTCCGGAAGCGGAGCACTCCCGGCAAAAGAGATCTGCCTCGGTTTGCGGATCTCACTCCTGAAAAATGAATGTTGTCTAACGATCGCAGCTGCTTCCATAAAAACGGCAGCTGCCGCCACAGCCGGCAGAGAATCGTCACCGCTGCAGAGGCCGGCATGTTGGCAGGAGCCGTCGGGTTCTTCGCTTTCAGACTCAGGGTTGCCTGCAGTACAGCATTCAGGAAGAACAGAATACTCGAGAGTGCAGTGACTGCAATCCGCCTTGGCAACGGAAACAGCCTGAGAGAAGGCGGTCAGCAGCGCCAGCAGCAGGATAATGAAGGGGTATACAGGTGTTCGTTTCATGGCCTCAGGTTTTCCTTGGTTTTTCTCCATGTACCACGACGTGGTACATGGAGTCAAGAAAAAATAGTATCGCTGAGGGACGTTGGGGGGTGGGTGGGACCTTGGATAATAAAAAGTCTGATAAATCTAGATAATCTCAATTAAATGATCGCTTAATTCCGGAGTTTCCGCAATTCCTCCGGGGACATTTCCGTTACCTTTTCCTTTTCCACTATCTCCAGTATTGCATTGATATCGGGCCGGTCGGCAGGTCCTTTGCTGATATGGTGGAGCCTCACCATGCCCTGCGGATCTATCAAAACATCACCACCGCGCTGATGAACGTCGCCCTTGGTCATCTTGGGCATATTACCCTTCAACATCTCCCTGAGATAGGCTCTCCAGGTGGCAAAACCCCAGATATCCCAGAAGCCCGCCCTGGTCAACCCAAAATAGTTATAGAACTCCCGCGATTTGTCGACAATCACCGGCCACTCCAGGTTCTCTTCCCTCTGATAATTGAGGGCATGCTCTTCATCTTCAAAGCTGACTACCACAACTTCTATACCCAGACGTGAAACTTTTTCCTTCTGCTGCCGCAACTGCGACAGATGAGCCCGACAGGGCAGTCAGGATAAATGGCGATGAAAAACAAGATACAGCCATTTGCCTTGATAATCAGCAATGGTGACGGATTTACCATCCGTTGAAGTAAAGGAGAAGTTCTTGGGATAGCGATTTATTCTGGTCAAACTTAAACCCATAATTATAAATACCTATTTTTGATAAACCCTCTGAAAATCACGGTGAAGCTTGCGGCACGGCACACTGTCCTGCCGCTTTCCCCGTCCGGTACAGCGGGTTTAAAATTTATAAAACCGATTCTGTTGAAAATGTATGCAGTACGGCCCTGGGAAGCAAGGTACTTACTTTAGAGGAGGCTGTTTATAAGTTCCCGAAAACCGGATCAGCGTGTTCAGTAACTGACTGACTTGCCGAAGAAGAGCAGGAATAGAGAATACCAGGACCGACAACACTTGTTACTGTCGCAATCATATGCCACAGTACGTGCCAACTATCAACAAAAAACGCCCGCGCCGTTACCTGCAGGCGGAAAAAGAGAAGGATCTCATACGAAATATTCTGTTTTGCTGGTGACCCCTGCCTTGATTTCATTGAGTGTATCGGTGAGCGCTGCGATAACATTTTCCCTGATGTCTCCCGCCACCACAATAAACATGACATCATCCCCTACCGCCAGGTTTTCTCCTTCATTTATCTCGACCAGAATCTCGATAATTCCTTGGCTCTTCTTCCGGATTTTGACAATCTCCTGTAATTTTGACCAGTCAACCTTCACCGAAAGTCCGCTCACCTTCCTGCCATCGCGGGATGTTTGCCGCACAACCCCGTTATGACAAAGGATCATTCCTGCCTGGGCATAATCGGGATGGCTTTTTACTTCTTTGATCAATTCGCTCAGTGTTTTCATAATTCCTCGTATCGCCTTTATGTTCCATTATCAATTGTCTTCAACAGAGCAATCCTGCAGCTGATAAGATAATTTGCAAGATACCCTGTATCATGGTACAACATCATTATAAACAAATGCACACATCAGAGCCGGCAGAAGGTTCATTTATCCGACTCAGGGAAGCTGGATGAAGCTGTTGCCTTTTCACATACTTTTCGTTCTGGTTTTTTTGACAGAATCTTTGGAGCAAGACGCAAAATAGCAAATCGAAGCATCCCATGGACACCTCAAAAGATCTCACCGACGCCGCCACACGAATCATTCTCGATTCCATCTCCGATGGTGTATTCACCGTCGATCACCATTTTTTCATTACCTCTTTCAACAGTGCAGCTGAAAAAATTACCGGTTTTACTAAAAAAGATGCCATAGGCAGGAATTGTCGGGAGATATTCCGGTCAAATATGTGCACAGGAGCATGCGCCCTCAAAAAGACCATGGAGGAGCAGCGGGGCTTTATCAACAGTTCCACCACAATCACCAATCGTCAAGGGAAATCTATTCCGATTTCAGTATCAACGTCTCTTCTCAAAGATCATAAAGGCAGGGTGCTGGGAGGAGTGGAAACTTTTCGCGACCTGAGTATCGTCGAAGGTCTCAGGCGTGAACTGGAGGGAATAGTCAAAGTGGGCCGTATGTTTTCGCGAAACCGGGAAATGAAGCAGATCTTCTCTATTATCCGACAGGTCGGAGAAAGTGAAGCGACTGTACTCATAGAAGGGGAAACAGGAACAGGCAAAGAACTGCTTTCCCGTGCCATTCATTCCTATTCAATAAAACAGGATAAACGCTTTGTGGCAATAAACTGCGGCGCCCTTCCGGATACCCTGCTCGAATCGGAACTTTTCGGCTACAAGGCCGGGGCCTTTACCGGTGCCACTCATGACAAAGAGGGCCTCTTCGGCAGCGCCGGCGGAGGCACTGTGCTTCTTGATGAAATAGGCGACACCAGCCCCGCCTTTCAGGTTAAACTTCTTCGCCTCCTCGAAGAGAAAGAATTCCAGCCGCTGGGCAGCGTCAGAACCAGGAAGACCGAAGCACGAATTATTGCAGCGACAAATAAAAATCTTGCCGAAATGGTTGAACAGGAGACCTTTCGCCGGGATCTCTACTATCGTATCAATGTTATCCATCTCAAGCTCCCGCCACTGCGCGACAGAGCCGAGGATGTACCTCTTCTCGTTGAACGTTTTATTGAAAGGATGAATAGCGTAAAAGGGTACAACGTTACAGCGATGTCTCCCGAAGCCCTGGAAATCCTGATGTCCCACAACTATCCCGGCAATATCCGGGAACTCGAAAATATTGTGGAGCATGCCTTTGTTCTTTGCCGTAAAGACATGATACAGCCTCACCATCTTCCACCTTCTCTGACCCGGAGAGCATCACCCAGCCGCCAAAACAGCCAATCTTCCTTTGCGGATAATTCTATTCTTTCAGCAGTACAGGCGACCGAGCGGGAAATCATCGATGCTGCGCTCAAAGCTAATAATTATAACCGTCGTGCCGCCTCGAAGCAGCTCGGCATGCATACCTCAACGCTATATCGGAAAATGCAAAAACTGCATATACGTCTACCTGAAGTTGACGGACGCTCCACCCGGCTCACCTCGTCTTCCTACAATTCTTTATAAAAAAACCCTCATTACCTTTAATCCTCAACTCCAGACCAGGAGATGGCTAAATTCAGGGGTCGCATCGCTTCCACCTAAACGCAATTGAAAAAAACCTCTCGTGCATTGGTGTTGCAGAACCGGGCTCCCGGCCCAGACTGTCGCGTTAATGGAACACTATGCGTCGCTCTGCATGGTCGAATAGTAGCGCTTTTGCAACGATCTCCTCGCATTATCAAAAAGACATGAAAGGTCATTTTGTGCATTTGCCCGTATACAGGCGCTTTCCTCCAGTGGTTCCGTTTCTCACTCTTCTGGCACAGCTATTGCTCAAGCAACTTCAGCAGTAAGAGGATTGCAATAGGCAAACACTGTCTGGTCTCTACTGTTTTCAAAGAAAACGAAATGTTCGGGAGTTTGTCTTAGAAAGAGAGGAAAGGGAAACAGATGACCATTGTAATTATCGGACAAGAGGCTGGAGAGCTGCAGAGTTTCATTGATCATCTTCGCATCAATGGCCATGAGATCACCACTGTCTCATCTAAGGATGAAGTGCAATTGCTGCTTACTTCAGAGAACATTGAAACGGTCCTGGCACATGAACGCGACCTTCTCCTGGTAAAGGAAATTATCAAGCTTTTCCCGATGCTCAATTATGGGGTGATAAGCTCAGAATCAACTGATGTTTTTCATGAACTAACGGAAGGCTATGGAATTTTCATGCAGCTTCCCTCTCCCCCAGGGCCAAAAGACGCTGATGAAATGCTGGCCAGGCTCCAATATTTGCGTGGCTTTACCAAAATAGTTGCTGAAGGAGGGAGAAAATGATTATCAGCGTGGCCAGCGGCAAGGGAGGTACCGGCAAAACCACGATATCCACAAATCTGGCGGCAGCACTACATGAGAAGGTTACTTTTCTGGATTGTGATGTTGAAGAACCAAATGCACATCTCTTTCTCCGGCCTGAGATAGAGAAAAACGACAAGGTATATACCCTCATTCCTGAAATTGACGAAGACCGTTGCGATCAATGCCGTAAATGCGTTGATATTTGCCGATTCGGGGCGATAACGGTAGTGGGTAAATCCTTCCTGCTCTTTCCCGAACTGTGCCATAGCTGCGGCGGCTGCATCGTGGTGTGCCCGCAGAAATGCCTCTCGGAAGGGAAAAGAGAGCTTGGTTACATAGAATCGGGGAAATCGGGGACCATCAGTTTTCACCATGGCGTTCTCCGTATAGGTGAAGCGATGTCACCTCCGCTGATTAAGCAATTACGCAAAGAATGCAGCACTGCCGATCCGGTGATTATCGATGCACCTCCGGGAACATCCTGTCCGGTAATCGCGGCCATGCATGGCGTCGATTATATCGTGCTGGTCACCGAACCCACCCCCTTTGGTCTGCATGATCTCCAGCTCGCTCACGAGACCGTCAAAGAACTCGGTATCCCCTGTGGACTGGTGATCAATCGCGCCGATCTGGGCGACAGCAAAGTGCAAGAGTACGCGAAAGACAACAATCTGCCGATCCTGCTTGAGATTCCTTACAGCAAACAGATTGCCGAACTCTATTCGCGCGGGATCATGATGGTCGATGAACTACCTGAATGGAGAGAGGTATTCAGAAATCTCTATGTAGATATTGAACGGCAGGTCATCACGGCAAGGAGCCCGTCATGAAAGAATTTGTCATTATCAGCGGCAAAGGCGGCACGGGAAAGACCAGCCTTACCGCAGCCTTTGCTCATTTAGCAGACTCTCCGGTTCTTTGCGACGCAGACGTTGATGCAGCGGATTTGCATCTCCTTCTGTCCCCTGAGATCAGGGAACGCCATGACTTTATGGGCGGCAACACCGCTGTAATCAATCAGAACGCCTGCAGCGAGTGCGGCTACTGCAGGGAGCTCTGCAGGTTTGATGCTATTTCCCCGGAATTCAGGGTTGACCCGATCAGCTGCGAAGGCTGCGGTGTCTGCGTTGATCTCTGCCCGGAAAAGGCAATCAACTTTCCACAGCAAAAATGCGGCGAATGGTTCATCTCGGAAACACCAGCAGGCCCTATGGTGCATGCCAGGCTTGGGATTGCCGAGGAAAATTCCGGCAAACTGGTCAGCCTGATTCGGCGCCAGGCCCAGCAGCTGGCCGAGAAGAACAACCATGAACTGATAATCACCGACGGACCTCCAGGTATAGGCTGTCCGGTGATCGCCGCAATGACCGGGGCTCATGCCGTGGTCATCGTCGTCGAACCAACGGTTTCGGGAATGCACGACGTACAGCGGGTCGCCTCGCTTGCACATCATTTCGGCATCGCGGCCATGCTCTGCGTCAACCGCTTCGATATCAATCTTGAGGTGACAGAAGAGATAGAGCTGTTTGCCAAACACGAAGGGATAACGGTCCTGCCGCGAATCCCCTTTGATCCCTCGTTCACCATGGCCATGGTTGAGGCAAAAACTCTTGTCGAATACGCCCCTGATTCGGAAACTTCCACCATAATTAAGAATGTATGGCAAACCATATGCACCACCACGGTGCAGAAAATCAACAAACCATTAATTACAAAAATCGTTTAAAAAAGGAGCACCATAGTATGAAAACAATGCGAGTAGCTATTCCTTCAAATGGATTGGGAGGTCTGGACGGCACCAGGGCAGGTCACTTCGGTCATTGTGATGTTTTTACCGTCATAGATTGTCAAAATGGCGAAATCGTCGATGTAACCACCATAAAAAACGAGGAGCATGTTCAGGGCGGCTGTATGGTTCCGGTTAATCTGCTCGCCGGACACAAGGTCGATGCCCTTTTGGTCGGCGGTATCGGCATGCGCCCCCTGATGGGCTTCAAAGAGGCGGGAATCAAGGTTTACCATGAAGCTGAGCGCGCTGAAATACGAGCTGTTATCGATGATCTGATAGCAGGAAGAATTCCTGAAATCCAAAGTGATCAGGTCTGCGGCGGCGGTGGCGGCCAGTGAAAATGATGCAGGAGGATTCCAAATGAAAATTGCAGTCACATCAACGGGAAGGACCCTGCAGGATCCCATGGATCCCCGTTTCGGCAGGGCGGCCTTTATTCTCATCATCGATACAGATACCATGGAATTTGAATGTATCGACAATACTCCCAATATCAATGCCTTCAAAGGAGCAGGGATTCAGAGCGCCGGCATGATCAGCGACCGTGGTGCGGAGGTGCTTCTGACCGGGTATTGCGGGCCAAACGCCTTCCGCACCGCCCAAGCGGCAGGCATAAAGGTGGTCAGCGATGTCAGCGGCACGGGAGAAGAGGCGGTCAAACAATTCCTTGCGGGGTCGCTTACCTACAGCAACACCCCCAATGCGGATGGTCACTGGTAATGGCGAATAACAGCTCTATTAACTCAACCAATAGAAAAGACAGATGAACAGCAAACTGGATATATTCCTCGACAAACTCCAGGAGGACATCCTCGAGGACACCTACAGGGCCTATGGACCCAAAGGCTATGACCGCTGGCTCAACCCTCGATTTTGTTATATTTTGGACACCCCCGACAGCTGGGCATCATTGACCGGTGACTGCGGTGACAGGATCGATATTTATCTACAAATAGACAAGATTAAAAATATTGTCAGCGATGGTTCATATCAAACCACGGGATGTGCCTCCAGTTCGATTTGCGGATCGTTTGCCGTAGAAATGGCGATTGGTAAAAGTCCCGATGAAATCCTTGATATGTCGGCAACGACACTGCTCAACGAATTAGGGAGGTTTCCCAAAGAGGAAGAGCATTGTGCTCATCTCGCCATAACTACAGTCAAGGAGGCAATCAACCTCTACATGCAGAAACAGGCAGCAAAGCACACTACAAACTGACACATTCATTTGCAGCGGCCTCTCTCAAACCTCCATGGAAGGTGGGTGTAATTCAACCGATTTCTTCCTCAGCACCTTTCAGGGGAGAGACCCTGCATTTCCAAGGGCAAATCTCTTCTTCCTCCAGGGATTTGCCTTTTTGTCTGCCGCCGAAGATTTCTCAGATTATTCCAACTGGTCAGGACGACTTTCTTACCAAAGAGGACTTGATCATCAAAAGAGAATCAGGGGCTTTATCACTCCATCTTCCTTTGACTCCATCATGTGAAAGGCCTTTTCGATGTCCTTGAAATCAAAGGTATGCGAAGTCATGGGCGTGGGATCTACCCTGCCGGTTTCAATCAGTCGGAGCAGCCGCGACATGCGCTCTTTCCCACCCGGGCAAAGGGCTGTCCTGATGGTTTTATCACTCATTCCCACACCCCAGGCAATCCTCGGGATGTTCACGGTATCGCCCTTGCCGTGATAGCCGATGTTGGAGATGGTGCCGCCCGGACGGGTAACCTTGATACAGTTTTCAAATGTTTTCTGTGAACCGAACGATTCTATACTTGAGTCGACTCCTTCACCGTCGGTAATCTCTAAAATAACTTCGACCGGATCCTTTTCATTGAAATCAATCACCAGATCCGCACCAAAATGCTTGGCCAATTCCTTACGTTTAGGAATGCCTTCAACTGCAATAACCAGTCCCGCTCCCAAAAGACGCGAGCCCACCGTTGCCATCAGCCCCACGGGGCCCTGGGCGAAAACGGCGACACTGCCGCCGATAGGGATATTCGCATGCTCGGCACCGACAAATCCCGTGGACATCATATCCGTAGTATAAACAGCTGACTCGTCAGGTACAGCAGGAGGTATCAGAGCAATGTTGGCTTCGGCATTGTTAACAAGAAAATATTCTGCAAACACACCATCTTTTACATTGGCAAACTTCCAACCGCCGAGCATCTCCGTACACTGAGAGGTATAGCCCCTCAGACAATTGCGGCAGCTGTAGCATGGGGTGATGGCGTTCACGGCAACCCGGTCTCCTTCCTTGACACACTTCACTTCACTGCCGAGCTTCTCAACAATGCCGACAGCCTCATGCCCCAGCGTCAGATCCTGCCGTTCACCGATACCACCACCAACCGTGTGGGTGTCCGAGGTGCAGATCAGTGCCTTGGTGGTTTTAATGATCGCCCCGGTCGGTCCGGGATCTTCGGGGACAGGTTTCTCCATAATTCCAACTTTCCCAATGGAGTGCATAACGAATGTCTGCATCATTTTAGCCATAACTGTTCCTCCCAGCACTTAGCGGTTAACGTTCAATACGTGGAATCCCTATGATTATTGTTCCTTAGAACATCTACTGTGATATAACAGACAGCAAAAACCATGCCACACTTTTGTGATAGGGATAAACAGTTTCATGGATAATTTTTACAGCTCTGCCTATAATAGAAAGAACATGGTAGAAAGACAAAATAATTGAAACACCCTGTAAATATGCCCAAAAGCTGGTCAGGAGAATGATATGATCAGAATCCCTGTCATGATTGCCGCTCTGACCTCGGCATTCCTGATATCATCCTGTTTTTTAAAACCGCCTTCCTTTAATGAACAGAAATGGCTGGAAACTGTAGAAAATACAGACATAAAGGATCTCTATGCTCAAAATTTCCGTGACGACGCCTTTATTAATCCCTGGCTTGTTCAGAAGGAGCGGTCATTCGCTGATTTTCTTCGTTGGCGTTTTACCAAGTCGCCATCCTACAGCGAAAAAGCTGAAGACAACAAACCGAATATCATACCGGACCTGATGGAGCGCATTGAGGCTCTGGACCCCGCTGAAAATTTCCTTGTCTGGATCGGCCACGCCACCTTTCTCTTTCGGATTCAGGGAGAATACTGGCTTACCGATCCTATCTTCACCGAACGCGCCCTTATACCAAAACGCATCATCCCACCGGCAATTCGTGCTGATGATATCTCTCATCTCAGGCCACTCCATGTCCTGCTTTCCCACAATCATTATGACCATCTCGACAAGGCGTCGCTACGGGATCTTCCCGTAAACACTTCCTTTTATGTTCCCAAGGGACTTGGAGAATATGTTGCCTCCCTGGTAAAAGGTCCCGTCAGCGAGATGAACTGGTGGGATGAGAAGCAACTGGACAGCGGCGCCAGAATCACCTGTCTCCCGGCTCAGCATTGGTCAAGACGGCTTTTCCAGGGTTATAACACCACCCTGTGGGCTAGCTATATGGTGAGTTATGCAGGCAAAAACATCTATTTTGGCGGAGACAGCGGATATTTTAAAGGGTATCGTGAAATAGGAAATCTATTCGATAATATTGATTATGCCCTGCTGCCCATCACCGCATATGAACCCCGCTGGTTCATGCATTATCCCCATATTGATACCAGAGAGGCAATCCGCGCCTTTGAGGATCTCGGTGCGGAATACTTTATCCCCACGCAATGGGGTACTTTTAAGCTCGGCGATAATCCGCCCGGACTTCCTCCTCTCGATCTGCGCAGAAATATCGAGGAGATGCAGCTCAACCCTGAACGATTTCTGATCCTTGATATCGGCAGTATGCATCGGCTTTAATCTATACCCGTTGACCTTGTGGCCATAGAGGCCAATTCACGGATTTCGACATCAGGTTCATGTTTTTTTTGCAGCTCCCAGGGGGGTACTGTCCTGAATAAAAGTTTCTCAAGAGTAAAGCACTTCATACTCTTCAGTGCAAATTGCCGGTTTCCCCTGTATATTGAAGATGAGAGAACGATGCTGGCAGGACAGGATTAACGGCTTCGTAAGACTTCAATCTCCCAACAAGAATAATTTTCCGTCGAAAAAAGATGCGTGCTCAAAAAACAGGTCATCACCCATGCGCAATACAATTTCGAATCCAATACACGAGTTTATTGCAGCCGCGAGCAAAGCATATAGCTACAATGTGCTTGAAAATGTCTATATCTGGTTCGGATTTTTATGGGGTTTGCCGATTCCACTGGTAACAATTTTCTTCGAGATGCATGTGCTTGAGGAAGCTGGAATTGATCAAGGGATACTGACCACCCTGAGTTCACCGGAGCAATGGTTTTTTCTCGCCCATCCCCTGCTCTTCGGAATTCTTTTCGGGATCCTCGGGACCGTACGGTACGCCAAGGACAGCGAACTGAAAAGTACTATCAGCCAACTCAATGACCTGACAATTCACGATGCCTTGACCGGACTGAAGAATCGACGATATTTTGCCCATATTTTCCACGATGAATGTGCCCGCAGCATGAGACGCAGAGAACCGCTGGCTCTCCTCTTTCTCGACATCGATTTTTTCAAGCAGATAAACGATGTCCACGGCCATCATTTCGGAGACATTGTCCTTAAAGAATTAGGAGCCTATCTCCTGAAAGAATGCCGGCCCTATGATACCCCGGTGCGCTGGGGAGGAGAGGAATTTCTGATTCTTCTGCGGGCTACCGATGAAGCTGCGGCAGTCATTTTTGCGGAACGAATTCGCCGGGGGGTCGAATCCGGTCTCGGTTTAACCATTGCCATACCGGTAACCATATCCATCGGCCTGGCACAATATCAACAGAATGATACCTTGGAAACCTTATCCGAGCGGGCTGACCAGGCACTTTACCATGCCAAACAGACCGGCAGGAACAAAACTGTTTCCTGGAAAGCGTTACAGTCAGCTCGAAAATCACCACAGGTTGAACGGGAGTGATCGATATTTCGACTGTCTCGCCACACTTTATAAAAAGACCCTCCAACACCTCAAATCATGCCTGTCCAATCCCGTTTGCCCTTTGGCTTACCGGCAGTATTACTTCTTCGATCATATAACTCAGCTCCTTCAGTTGTGCCTATCAGGCAGAATTGCCGCGTAGTTTTGGACACATGCAGCCAACCAGGACACCGGCTGCAACATAATAATTGAAATTTCAGCTCTATTAGAGTAATGAGCATAATCATAACCACCCCTTTAAACCTGGAGAAAAATATGCGAAAAATTACACTGTTATTATCACTGTTGTTGCTGATCGGAACCATTGGCGGCTGTGGCGGAAAAAAACGAGTGAACCTCAATCCGGGTGTTCCTCAGAATATCGCGGTACTCACTCTCGACGGTAATCTCGCCGGGCAAACTGTGGACCAGAAAAGGGAGCTCGATATTGTTATGCGGTGGATGGATCGCGATATCATTAGCAGTCTGAAGCGATCGGGCTTCAACGCCGCCCTGATTAAGGACAAGAATAACTATTCAAGAAACATGGGGAAGCTGCTCATTGTCGATGTTGATGCCTTTAATCCAGGCAGCCGGGCTGCACGGGCTTTCGTCGGATTTGGCGCTGGAGCGTCCTCGCTCGATCTTAATTACTCTCTGCTCGGTGAGGACGGTAAAAACTTACTGGCCTGGAAGGATAGCGTCGGCTCCAGTAAAGGCGGGACCTATTGTGCCCAGACACTTAATAGAAATGCCACGGAAAAAGTAGTCGTTTTCCTTAATAATAACTGAGTCGAGCATAATCAGTTCATTCCGCCCTTACCATTTCCAATGATATACAATTCATCGGACATGCTGAGGGCGTTTTTATTTTCAGGTCCCTCCAGGCAACTACAACGACATATTATCACCGAAGATGACCTAAAAGCAGCGACGAACCCCCCAGATGACCAGCAACCTATGTTGACGGCATCGCCCTGAAATGAAGCATTACCCTGGATTGACGGAAGCCGACTTAATCATGGCAAGTTGGCTGTCGATCTCATTGAGGAGAGCTTCCAAGGCGGAATAATCATCTTGCCGGGCTGCATCCTCTGTCTCCAGCATGAGCTGATGCAAAATTTCGGCACCGACATTGCCTGCCGCGCCTTTTAGCTTATGCGCCTGACGCTTAATAGACTCAACGTCTTTGTCATTAAAAGCCCGGTGCAGCGCCTCTATTTGGAGGGGAAGATCCTTGCAGAATTCCGCCAGCACTATTTTCGTCAGATCTTCATCCTGCATGAGCCGGTTATAGAGCGCTTCGGTATTGAGTGGTTGCAGCCCCTGTCGTGACATCTTTATATCCTCCCTTCAACCAGCGGCATGGTCATATTCTCAACCGCCTCATTGCGAAACAGCCACTCCCCATATTGCGGAGTAGTGAATATTGTTAAAATGGTTTGCGTTCATAATTATACATTGCCGTAGCCAGAGAAAGACTAGCGGATCTATATATTACCTGATTACCCCTAATCCTCAGCTCAAGGTCGGGACTGCTCTTTTCACG
>JADQBJ010000021.1:0-28060 GCA_016278675.1 Desulfobulbaceae bacterium
TTGAAGTATCTAGGAGTAGACAGCAAATAGTGTACGCTTTAGCCGACTTTTAGGTGACTACCAATCAATCTCAGCCAGTTTCATTCTGCTTGCCTTGGAGATTTTACAAAAGCCCATTTTCACCGTCATTCAGGACTTGCTTGATCCGGAATGACGAAACTATACATTCCCGAAAGACAAGTATCTTTGGCTTGATTTTATGGTAATTAAAATCTTATGTATAACGCGGTTATGAACTCCATCGTAGTCGGATTAGAGCATCCATCCAAGTAATAAATGATTAAAACAAGATCTCCATGAGGATGATTCGTCACTCTTTGTAATTTTCAAATCGCATAATACTTAAAATATTACTTGATATTGCGCGGCTCGAGGAATTCCTGCAGGTTCAAGCAGGATCTATGAATAACCTGTGCTATCCTGCTATCGCTCCTTCTGCATTGCCGATCAATATTTTCTCGGTAAGATAGCGAAGAAGCACACCGTACAGAGGAAGAAAAAGCAGCATGCTCACCATGACTTTGAAACCATAATCAAGTGCAGCGATTTCCGGCCAGTGCGCTGCCATAAAACTATCCGAGGATGCCCAGAAGGCTACGCCAAAGAAGATGATGGTGTCGAGCAGATTGCCGAGCAGGGTTGACGCGGATGGGGCAACCCACCACCTGCTGTTGCGACGCAGTCCGGCAAATACCTTTATGTCGAGAAGCTGTCCAAAGACATAGGCGGTAAAACTTGCCAGGGCGATGCGAAAAACGAAAAAATTGACTTCAGCCAGGCCTTGCGTTCCCTGAAAAATTCCCTCAAAAAAGAGTACCGAAAAGAGATAAGAGACGGCCAGGGCCGGAAGCATGGCTCCGAAAATAATCCTTCTCGCTTCAACCGCACCGAAAATACGAACGGTCAGATCGGTTGCCAGAAAGATGAAAGGAAAACTAAAGGTTCCCCAGGTACTATGCATGCCGAAGATTTGTAAGGGCAGTTGCACCAGATAGTTGCTCAGGGCAATGATGAGAATATGAAAGCCGATGAGAAAGAAAAGAGCGCGCCGCGTCTGCGCTGCGGTAAGAGAAAGCATGGAATTCCTTTTTGGTTGTCGGGGTGAGGGAACCCGAATGTTTTTAATGCCTCTGGATCATTTAACAGTTGTTCTGTTTCAGCTTATTTTGAAGAATGGGCATTCTACCTGATTTTTAAGTACTGACAAGGAATTTTACCATACCTTGCCCTAAAAAACGACAAACGTCTTCTTGCCGGAACAACGCCATTCGCTTAGCAGAGGGAAGGGTGAGCCAAAACCGGCGGGCTTTGATATTTTGCAATCTCAATAATCTTAAAAAATTGCCACGATGCCAGGTGGCTAGATAAAAATTTTCGATATACAAGGTGCAAAGTTTTTGGCAGGTGTTCGACTAGTATGTCGAAGGCCTGCCAAAAACCCTGCAACGCGGGAGATCGGGCTTTCTCGAAGTCGGAGTTTATGCCCGTACGGGTGCTTATCGCGAGGCCATCAATCTTGACCAATTGGAAATCCATGTATATTGTCGCAATGAGTCGCATTTTTGAGATTGCCGGAGATGCCCTTGAAATCTTTGGCGATATATGGGGATTTTGCGGCTTATGATTCTGTTTTTCTGTTGCGAGGGCAGGAGAGAAATTCGCGCGACAGTGAAGTCCTTTGCTGACTTCATCCTATCCGACATTTAAATCCGAACTACTTTACTGGAGAAATGCAATGAAATGGCTTGTTGTTCTCGATCCCATCGAAGGACTTGCTCCTAAGACAGACACCTCCATTGCCCTTATCAATCAAGCTCGAAAAAACGGCATTTCCGTTGATACAGCGACTATCGAGAAGCTCTTTTTTGAGACCCATGCCGCTGTACTGGCAACAGATGCCGCAGGATTTGAGGAAGTAAAACCCCTGCAAAGCTACAATTTGATTCTGATGCGTAAAGAACCTCCATATGATATGGCTTTTCATTATGCAACCCAGATTCTCTCCTTGTCCGGTACGCTGGTGGTCAATGATCCCGCAGCGCTGCGCAACTTTAACGAGAAGCTGATCGCTCTTTCGTTTCATAAATTCATGACACCGACACTGGTAAGTTCGGATATCGGTGTTATCGAAGATTTTCTGCAAAGACACGAGAGCTGCGTGGTAAAGGCCCTCGACAGTTTTCAGGGTAAATCGGTAATGAAAATTAATGCCGCAGATACCGCCAGTCTGCCTGCCCTCACGGGTGGCGGCAAAAGCCCGGTCATGGTACAGAAGTTTCTCGATCGGGTTTATGAAGGCGATAAGCGGGTCTTCATGCTGGGCGAGAGCTACCTCGGCGCGGCCATGCGCCGACCGAAAAAAGGATATCACGCCAATTTTGCCAACAGTGAAGCACTCAAAGCCGATCTGACGGTACGTGAGCGCGAGATCATCAGGGAACTAGGGCCTTGGCTGGTTGAACGGGGAATACACTTCGTCGGCCTTGATTTAATCGGAGAGCACCTCACTGAAATAAATATTACCTGTCCTACGGGAATCGTGCAGATTTCCGAGCTTGAAGGGAGAAATCTGGCCCAGGAAACTATCGAGTACTTTATCAAACTGGTTAAATAAGCAAATGAATGCCTTATCGATTACCGATCTTCACAAAACATACAACAGCGGAGTCACGGCACTCGAGGGAGTAAGCCTGGATGTCGGCGAAGGCGAGTTCTTTGGTCTTCTTGGGCCCAATGGGGCCGGGAAGACGACGGTTATCGGCATTGTCACCTCTCTTGTTATAAAAAGCAGCGGCACCGTCAAAGTCTTCGGCGTGGATATTGATCAGGATTTCCCGGCGGCCAAGCGCCTTATCGGAGTTGTGCCGCAGGAATATAACTTCTCCATTTTTGAGAAGGTGCTGGACATTGTCACCCAGCAGGCCGGCTATTACGGCATGCCCCGCGGCGAGGCGATGGTCAAGGCCGAAAAATACCTGAAGAAACTCGGTCTCTGGGGTAAGCGCAATGCCGTTGCCCAGGAGCTTTCGGGGGGAATGAAACGACGGCTGATGATCGCCCGGGGCCTGGTTCATGAGCCGAGGCTGCTCATTCTCGATGAACCCACAGCCGGTGTCGATGTCGAACTTCGCCGCGGCATGTGGCGGTTTCTTGAAGAGATAAATAAAGAAGGTATCACCATTATCCTGACAACACATTATCTTGAGGAAGCGGAACAGCTCTGCAACAGAATCGGGATTATCAATCACGGCAAACTCATATCCAATACAAGCAAGCGGGAATTGCTGCAGAAACTTGATTTTGAAACCTTTATTTTCGACACCAGAGAACCTGTGAGAGATATAGCCCCGCTTGACGACATGATTTTCAGGATGGTTGATGAAACAACGATCGAGGTCACCAAGAGCAGAGCGCAGTCGGTCAATAGCATATTCGAACACCTTATCCGCCAGAACATAGTCATCGAGAGCATGCGCAATAAATCAAACAGGCTGGAAGAATTATTCATGGGGATGGTAGAGCAATGAAAAAAGATCTGATTTCCCTGGGGAGTATTGCCAGAAAGGAGATGATCCGGATATTTCGCATCTGGATACAGACCCTGGTGCCTCCGGTAATTACCATGACCCTCTATTTTATCATTTTCGGTAATTTCATAGGATCTCAGCTGCGCGATATCGGCGGTTACGATTACATGGCCTTTATCGCCCCCGGCCTCATTATGATGTCGATTATCACCAACTCCTATACCAATACCGTATCCAGTTTTTTCAGCACCAAGTTTCAACGTAACATAGAGGAACTGCTGGTCAGCCCGACCCCGAGTTGGGTTATCGTCATGGGATACGTTGCAGGCGGAATGACCCGTGGACTGAGCGTCGGGATATTGGTTTCCATAGTAAGCCTTCTTTTTGTAAGGCTGCCATTGTACAGTGTCTTCTTTAGCCTCCTTTTCGCGGTTCTTACCAGTTTTGTCTTCTCCCTGGCCGGCATGATAAATGGTATTTTTGCCCGAAAATTCGACGATGTTTCCATTATTCCCACCTTTGTCATAACTCCGCTTACCTATCTTGGCGGGGTCTTTTACTCAATATCATTGCTGCCTGATTTCTGGCAGACAATATCAAAGGCCAATCCTATTATCTACATGATAGATGGTTTTCGTTACGGTTTTCTGGGTATTGCAGATATCAATATCTGGGGAGGTCTGGGAATGCTGGTGCTGTTTGCAGTACTGCTTTTTTCGGTCAACATTTATCTGCTGGAAAAGGGGACGGGAATAAGGACCTGAAATAAAAAAAATTCAATAGAAAATAGTGGTGATGTAATGATTGATTTGTATATGTGGGGAAGTTGCCCCTTTTGCCGGAAGGTATTGCAGGCCGCGGATAGAATGGGATTACAGGAAGGTGAGCATTATAGAGTGATAGATGCCGCACCGGGTGCTCCAGGAAGAGATGTGGTAGCCCAAAAAGGCGGCAAGGCCATGGTCCCTTTTCTGGTCGATGGAGCCACCTATATGTATGAGAGTGACGACATTATCGAGTATCTCCGAAAAAACGCCAAGGGGTAAAGCATGGGCAATAAGGCAATACCCCCTCGCGTTATCTTGATCTAACCTCGGGAAGCCGGTAAACCGGCCGGGACTCGGTTCAGTACCCCCTTGAGGGGTATAAGTGCCTTGGCTATAGAGGCTGATTCACAAAAACTAATTCATCTCTTTTTCTTGTTTTTTGTGACAGCTCTTAGCCAGTAAGGCACTAAATTGGTTCCTTTCCTCCCTCCGGTGAGCTGATCCAGCGCAGATCGTAGAGGTCTGTACGCCTGCTCTCCGCGTTGCGTACACTTCCCTTGGCGCGCAGCTCTTTGAGAAGGTCCAGGTCCAGGTCGGCAATGAGGGTTGTTTCAATGCCAGGGGTGGCTTCGGCCGCGATGGCGTCATGGGGAAAGGAAAAGTCGGACGGGGTGAAAATCGCCGACTGAGAATACTGGATTCCCATAGTTTCCACTTTGGGAATGTTGCCGACGCTGCCCGAGATTGCCACGAAGCATTCGTTTTCTATGGCCCGTGCCTGGGCGCATCTTCTTACCCGCAGGTAGCCGGTTTTGGTGTCCGTCCAGAAGGGAACCAGTAGAAGCTTCATGCCTTTGATGGTCTGCAGTCGTGCCAGTTCCGGAAATTCTATGTCATAGCAGATAAGAACCCCGACCTTGCCGACGTCGGTGTCGAAAACCTTGAGCTCGCTGCCGCCCGAAAAGTTCCAGTAGGTATCTTCCTCCGGGGTAATATGAATCTTCGCCTGGCTGTCCCAGGTGCCGTCCCGCCGGCAGAGGAAACAGACATTGTAAAGTTTGCCGTTTTCATGCAGGGTCGGCACACTGCCCGCCACTATATTGATATTGTAGGCAAGGGCAAGATCAACCATGGACTGCTGCAATTGCTCGGTAAAGCCGGCTAGCTGCCGCATGGCGTCAGCCGGATTGTTGCCATGATAGGTGTGGATCAGCGGAGCGTTGAGCAATTCCGGAAAAAGAATTATATCGGCCTTGTAATCGCTGACGGTATCAACGAAAAACTCGACCTGCTGGAGAAAATCTTCAAAGGAGATGAACCTCCTCATCTTCCACTGCACTACCCCCAGCCTGGTGATGGACTTGGCTCCGCCGATCAGCTTGGTTTTCTTCTGATAATAGATATTCACCCATTCCAGCAGCACCGCATGGCCGCGGGAGCGATCGTCCTCAGGCCAATAGTTGTCGAGCAGGTTTCTGACATGAAAGTCATTGGAAAGCTGAAAGGTGAGCACAGGATCGGTCAACTCGCGGTTTTTTACCTTGAGGATATATTGCTGCGGCGACATTTCATGTGAGTGCTTGTAATACCCGGGAATGCGGCCGCCCAGCAGGATTCCTTTGAGGTTGAGATTTTCGGCAAGCTCCTTGCGGACATCGTAGAGCCTTCTTCCCAGACGCATCCCCTGGTAATCGGGGTCGACAAACACTTCGATGCCGTAGAGGTAATCGCCTTCGGGATCATGGGTCCTGAAGGTCCCTCCCCCGATTATCCGGTCATAGGAATGCTGTTCGCCGAAAAGGCTGAAATCAATGATAAGGGAAAGAGCAATGGCCACAGCCTTACCATTGTCTTCTATGCAGATCTGACCTTCGGGAAAGCGCCTGATCAGTGTGGCGATCTCATCTTTTTCCCAGGAGGCGTCGATTCGCTTATAGGCGCGGTGGGAGATGTCACGCAAGACTTCAAAATCTTCGAGACGAAGATTTCGGGTAGTGAGTTTGTGTTCAAATTGATCGGCCAAAATTTGCTACCTGAATGAGAGAATATTGTTCTGCCTAGGGGCCTAGGACGAATATATAAACATCGAATCTCAGAAAAACAATCGGAGATTGTTTCAGCAAGAATAAGAAATCCTTCTCTATCTGCATGCACGAAATCTACAGAATTTTTAACTCTGTGGATTAGGTAGTTGGTTTCTTGCGAGATTAATGGATCTCTGCAGCTGTTTTTTCAGGAGGAAGCGGTTGATATAGGTAAACGGCGGTTTTGCTGTTTTCTCTTTATGGTGCAGTGTCTGTTCCGGAGCAAAGAGAAGGTCGAGGATATGGCTGCCGGCAACCTTGCCGGCCAGGGAGGTTGAGCAGCCGGCGCAATAGGTCACTATTCTGCGTCCCCGGGCTTCCTGTTCCCGAATGCCGCACCACCCTGCAGTGATCTCAGGCGCAATACCTGCAGCCCCCGCACCCTCGCCACAGCAGATAGCTCTTGAGCGGCTGTGCGGCATCTCGGCAATGTCGGCGCCGGCGTAAGAGGCAAGGGTGCGGACGGAATCCTGGATCTCCGGGGAAAAACGGGCTGTACAGGTATCATGAATGGAGATTTTCAGGGCACAAGCCCTGTGCAGCGGCGGCGGGTTTTCGGCGAGCACCTGATAGACGGTCAAGGTGTCAAATTGCGGGGCATGTTCTTTGAAGGTGATGTAGCAGCTGGGGCAGGCGGTGACAATTTTCTTAATGCCCCTGTCCTGCAG
The DNA here is from genome assembly GCA_016278675.1 of Desulfobulbaceae bacterium. GTDB lineage: Bacteria > Desulfobacterota > Desulfobulbia > Desulfobulbales > Desulfocapsaceae > Desulfopila_A. Next base: position 7,047 of record JADQBJ010000021.1, read on the forward strand.
CTTGTTGATCAGATGGGTAAAAGATGTATGGAATTTTTCATTTAAACCAAGGTCGTGAGACGGCTTGGTGCAGCAGTCAAGGACGATTCCCATAGTCGGCGTGATGGTTCTCAGATGTTCGTAGGTGGCGCGGGTAACGGATGAGCGTGTTGCCGTCAGTGTGCATCCCGGAAAAAAGATCGTATCGCAACAATCCGGAAGAAGGTGCAGGGAGAGCAAAGAAGATGTGCCCAATGCCTCATAACGACAGATCGTCCTATGCCCCTGAAGGGCAGAGTCGCCGTTATGGCGGCTCCCGGAGGTACTCTGCACCGTTTCACGCATCAGCAGAAATGCTGCGGAACAATCGAGTTTTTTCGGACAGACCGCCTGGCACAGGCCGCAGAGATTACAATGAAAGACCATGGCAAACTCTGTCGCCGGGCCGGCAAGAAAATTTGTGCTGATTTCCCCGGGGCTGCCATTTTTCCGGAGGAAGGCGCACTCTTTTCGGCAGAGTTCGCAGGAGACACATTCTTCCGCTATCTTTTGTATTGCCTGCACGTTTCTTCTTCCTTCGCTTTTTTACAGGCCGGTCTCCATCGGCAATTCGTGACGAGCAGACCATTCATAGATAGATGCTTCGTAGTTTCGTACTTTTTCAAAGCCAACTGCTTTGAGGATCATGGCTGTGTACCCCGATCGAATACCCATGGTTCAGTAGAGAACGAAATCATCATCCGGATTCACTCCCATGGCAGCCAGAAGAGCGATAATCTCCTTGGATGATTTGGGAGTGGAGTCGGGATTAAGCAGGGTTGTCCATTCAAGCCATTCGGCATTTTTAATATGACCCCCTCGTGCTTCACCGCGTGAGGTGTCATCTCCGCTGTATTCCCTTTTGCTGCGCACATCGATAATCTTGAGTTTATCCAGGTGAGTCGAGACAAAGTGAAGGTCGGCGCGATAATTTTCATTGTATGGCTGTAGCACCAGTCCTGCTGAGGGAGTGATTTGCGGAATCTCCCGGGTCAGCTCGTAGCCCGCTTGGCGCCACAGGGACATGCCGCCATAGAGCAGCCTGACATTGTCGAGCCCGGCCATACGCTGCTGCCATACGGCCCTGCCGCCGGCTCCCGGACCCTTGAAAGTATCAGAGTAGCAGACAATCAATGATTCCTTAGTTATTCCGAAGGATTCAAGTTTTGCCTTCAAATCTTCGGGTGGCAGAATCGTTCCCCATCCTGCATCGCCGGGCTTTCCCTGAGATCCCGAAAGACCTTTGAAGCCGATATTTATAGCCCCCGGGATATGACCTTTGGCGTAAATCTTTGGGTGATTTCCATCAAGAATGACCAGGTTTTTATCCAACAGCTTTTCGAGGAGATCTTCAGGGGTGATAAAAATATTCTCTCCATTTTTGTAAAGAGACAGATCGATCTCGTTAATTGCGGCTGGGTTCGTTGCCGGAGGGTTGTTCATGGCGAACCATGAAACAAGGCCGACAGCGGCGGCAATTGCGATAGCCGCCCCAGCAATAATCAGATGTTTCATTTTTCAAAAATACTCCTGTTTATGGGATTTGTGCCGGTAGTTTTTTCGACCAAACTTTTTTGAGAAGAACGATCAGGACCGAGAAGGCAAAAAGGCTGAGCAGGCCAAGTACGAAGGTTCGACTGTTGCCGCTAAGCATTCCGCCGGCGTAGGAATAGATAAGAGTTGCCGGAAGCTGACCGATGCCCGTGGCCCAGAAAAACGAACGGAAGCTCATGGAAGTTAGACCGGCGGCGTAACTGACAATGTCAAAAGAGACAAAGGGGAGGAGGCGGGCGATCAGAATGGTATATTTCCCATGCTGTTTGAAGAAACGGTCGACTTCGCCCAAAGCCATTTTGGATGTCAGTTTTTCCGTGACTTCCCTGCCGAAATATCGGGCAATACCAAAACAGAGGGCAGCTCCGGCCATGGCGCTTGCCCATGAAAGCAGTGCGCCGAAAATCCAGCCAAAAATAGCGGCGTTGGCAAAGGTTATCAGGAACGCAGGCAACGGGGCGATGAGTGACTGAAACAACATTAACGCAAAAGATATCAGAGGTGCCCATATGCCAAAGCTCAGAATGTAGCCTTTAATGGTGTCGACATCACAAAGACTGAAGAGGAAGAAAAGCTGTTCGATGGTTGAACGCACAGGCTCTACAAAAACATATACCAGAATAACGGCGAAAAAAGGTGGTATGGCTCTTACTGTTTTGTTCATGGGTGAGTGATTTTTAATACATGGATAAAATCTTTTGTGCTTCCTGGGGGTTAAGGTGATGAGCGGTTGCATTGTCGGAGATACCGCTGTTTTCAGAAAGTAGTATCCTGGATGGTTCAATGTGTCCAATACTTATAACCTATCAGAAGTGCTCTAATTACAGGAAACTCCGATATCGGATTGGGAGGGAATATTGGGTGGGAGAAGGTTTTTCAGGCTAGGAGTAGAAACCTGCCGTACCTTTCTTTTCTATGGCAATTCATCAGGCACTGCCTTAGTGTTTTTGGATATAGTCGTCGTATTTTTTTAAATAAATCTCTGAGAGCGTCAGGAAGGCGGTGACAATCAGAGGACCGTAGATGATACCCAGGACCCCGTAAACACTGAGGCCGCCAATGATAGAAAGGAATACCAGCAATGTGTGCATTTTCACCTGGTCGCCGACAAGCTTCGGTTTGAAGAGATACTCCATGGCAAGTGAAAGTATCAGGTAGAAGAAAAAGAGAAAAATTCCTTGTCCGACATTGCCGTTTACCGCCAGAATAATGGCGGCAGGGATCATCACCAGCCCAATTCCAAAGATGGGCAGGAAGGCGAGGACGACCATGACTCCACCCCAGAGAATGGGTGAATTAAGACCGAGAATCGAAAACATAGCGCCGCCGAGAATACCCTGGATCAGCCCGCAGATACCGTTTCCCTTGAGAATGGCATTGGCGATTTCTTCAAATTTTCCGAGTAGAAGTCTATCTTCATCATCCGGAAGAGGGGACAATCTGATGATGAACTCAATGAGCCTGGGCTGATCGATGAGGAGGAAGAAAATCACCAGGATCATCATAAAAAAGAGGACCACGAACTGGAGAATATTGGCGGCCCAGCTGCTGGCCTGATTGTAGAGAAATAATCCTCCTGTTTTGGCAAGATAGGACAAGGTGTCGGTCACCTGAGAGGGCCTGAAGTCAAAGCCGACTTCACCCAGGTAGTTCCTCAAGTTGACGATAATAGGGCTTTCCTGAATAAACTCCTGCAGTTTCAGGCCAACCCGGCTGTCCCTGCCCCATTGATAAAGCCCCAGGGCCTCTTCGGTTATGGCAAGAGTGAAGAACAACAGAGGAATAAAGACAATGGTGACCACCAGAAGGCAGGTGAGTACCGAGGCCGACTTCGGCGGCAGTTTCCTGTTGAATAAAGCATATATCGGACGAAACAGGCTGGAGAGCAGGAAGGACAGCACCAGAATGGACCAGAATGGCCAGAGTATCTTGCCGAGAAAAAAAATGGAGATAAAAAAGACCAGCAGAAAGAATTTGACCCCCATGGGACTGAGTCCCCGGGGCTGTTGGTCATACGGTGTAAGTTGGTTATCCATTAAAAGGTGTTGAGATCAGTAATGCTAAGGGAAAATGCAATTACCATTGCCAAAATAAAGACAGCTGGAGTATCCTTAGCGTTTTGTGAAGTACCATCCGGCGGAAGACACCGGACGTGCAGTAGTATATAATGTATGGTCCATTTAGAAAAGGAAAATAACGGCATCTTAAGGAGATTGGATCGATGTGGCAAGATCTTGAGGTTACTCTGAAAAAATTAGACGAGAAGCAGCTGAAGAAAAAACCTGATCAGGGCAATCTCGGCTTTGGCGTTCATTTTACAGATCACATGTTTCTGATGAAATGGAACAGGGAACAGGGCTGGCATGACGCGGAAATCTGCCCCTTTCAGGATTTCAACATCAGCCCGGCGGCCATGGTATTCCATTATGGCCAGGCCATTTTCGAGGGAATGAAGGCTTATCGCGGAAAAGATGACCAGATCTTCCTGTTCCGTCCCAAGGATAATTTCGAGCGTATGAATTCCTCGGCGGTGCGCATGTGCATGCCCCGCCTTCCCGTGGAGAAGGTATTTAAAGGCCTCAAGGCTCTGCTTTACCTGGAACGGGAATGGATACCGTCGGCACCCGGAGCGACGCTCTACATCAGACCGACCATGGTTGCCATGGAGCCGATGCTCGGCCTCAAGCCTTCAGGCAGTTACTATTTCTTCATTATCATGTCCCCCGTCGGCGCCTATTATGCCGAGGGATTCAATCCGACAAAAATCTACGTTTCCGACAAATATGCCAGAGCAGTTAAAGGCGGGGTCGGCGAAGCCAAAACAGCCGGTAATTATGCCGCATCCCTGATGGCTTCGGAAGAAGCCAAAAAAGCCGGCTATACCCAGGTGCTTTGGCTGGATGCCTGTGAACACAAATATATTGAGGAAGTCGGCACCAGCAATATCTTTTTCCGCATCAATGGCGAGTTGATCACTCCTCCCCTTGGAGGATCGATCCTTCCCGGGCTAAGCAGGGATTCGGTCATCAAACTGGCGGGTCAGTGGGATATCCCTGTGGTGGAAAGGCGGCTGACAATCGATGAGGTAATCGCTGCTTCCCGGGACAACTGTTTACAGGAAGCCTTTGCTACCGGAACCGCTGCGGTAATATCTCCAGTGGGAGAACTCTCCTATAAGAATGAGACCTATCTCGTCAATGAGGGCAAAACCGGTGAACTTGCCCGGAAATTCTATGATGAGCTGCAAAAAATCCAGTTTGGTGAAAAAGAAGATAGTTTTAACTGGTCAGTGCGTGTCTGTTAAGGGTTTCCAGCGTATTTCTCCTCATTAATTTTACAGAATTACAATTGCTTGCGACGTGGCAAGGGGCGCCAGCATTTTTTTGCAGTCGCCCCTTGATTTTTAAATTTCCAACCATATATTTTGGCCAGTCTCAAATTTGCGACCCGAGTCCGGGTTATTTTTTTAACTGGGAGGTCGATGTGCGGCCACTCATCATAGTAGAAATTCATGTAGATAGGAGGAAGTAATGAAAATTCGTCCATTAAACGATCGTCTTCTGGTCAAAAGATTGGAGGAAGAGGCAAAAACTGCAGGTGGAATTATTATTCCTGACAGTGCAAAAGAGAAGCCGGCAGAGGGCGAGGTTGTAGCGGTTGGTCCAGGAAAAAACAACGATAAAGGTGAACGTGTTGCCCTCCAGGTAAAAGAGGGTGATCGTGTACTCTTTTCTAAATACGGCGGTACAGACGTAAAGCTTGATGGTGAAGACTATCTCATCATGCGTGAAGATGACGTTCTTGGAATTATAGAATAAGTAATTATACCCCTCATATCCGCCCTTGCACCGCAGGGGAAGATAACAAAAGGAGAATAAGATAATGGCTGGAAAAGATATCATTTATGGAGTCAAGGCCCGTGAACGCATCCTCACAGGCGTCAACACTCTTGCCAACGCTGTCAAAGTAACCCTCGGTCCGAAAGGACGTAACGTTCTCATGGAGAAATCCTTTGGAGCGCCCACTATTACTAAAGATGGTGTGACCGTTGCCAAGGAAATCGAACTCGAAGACAAATTTGAGAACATGGGCGCCCAGATGGTGCGTGAGGTTGCCTCAAAAACTTCCGACGTGGCTGGTGACGGTACGACCACGGCAACCATTCTCGCTCAGGCTATCTACAGAGAAGGCGTCAAGCTGGTTGCTGCAGGCGGAAACCCCATGGAAATCAAACGCGGTATTGACAAAAGTGTTGAACTTGTTGTCAGTGAGCTTGCTAAACTCGCCACCCCGACCAAAGAGCAGAAAGAAATTGCCCAGGTCGGTACGATTTCCGCCAACAGCGACGAGACCATTGGTAACATCATCGCCGAGGCCATGGATAAGGTTGGTAAAGAGGGCGTTATCACCGTGGAAGAAGCTAAATCCATGGATACCACTCTGGATGTCGTTGAAGGTATGCAGTTCGATCGCGGCTACCTCTCTCCCTATTTTGTCACCGATCCCGACCGTATGGAAGTTTCCATGGAAGATCCCTATATTCTCCTGGTGGAGAAGAAGGTATCCAGCATGAAAGATCTCCTGCCGGTACTTGAGTCCGTAGCTAAAATGGGCAAAGGCCTTTTCATCATCGCTGAAGATGTAGACGGCGAAGCGCTGGCAACTCTGGTTGTCAACAAACTGCGCGGAACCCTCAATGTTGCCGCGGTTAAAGCTCCCGGTTTCGGTGATCGCCGAAAAGCAATGCTCGAAGATATCGCCATTCTTACCGGTGGACAGGTCATCACCGAAGATCTCGGCATCAAGCTCGAGAATGTTACCGTCAATGACCTCGGGACCTGTAAGCGCATCGTGGTTGATAAGGACAATACCACAATCGTTGACGGCGCCGGCGACAAAGAGGCACTGGCCGGCCGCGTCAAGCAGATCCGTACCATGATCGAAGACACCACTTCCGATTATGACCGCGAGAAGCTCCAGGAGCGTCTGGCAAAACTGATCGGCGGTGTTGCCGTTATCAATGTCGGAGCTGCAACCGAGATTGAAATGAAAGAAAAGAAAGCTCGTGTTGAGGATGCTCTCAATGCTACCCGTGCAGCTGTCGAAGAGGGCGTTGTCCCCGGTGGCGGCGTTGCCTATATTCGTTGTCTCGATGCCCTTGCCGCTCTTGAGCTCAAGGGAGAGCAGAAGCTTGGCAGGAACATTCTGCTGCGTGCACTCGAGGAGCCGGTTCGTCAGATCGCCTCCAATGCCGGACGTGAAGGTTCTGTCATCGTTGAGCATGTTAAAACCCTCAAAGGGGCGGAAGGCTTCAATGCGACCTCCGAAGAATATGAAGACCTTATCAAGGCTGGTGTTATCGATCCGGCTAAGGTTACCAGAACCGCTCTGCAGAATGCTGCTTCAGTTGCCGGCATGCTGCTGACCACGGAATGTGTCATCGCTGAGATTCCTGATGAGAATGCAGGCGGCGGCGGTGGAATGCCTCCAGGAATGGGCGGCATGGGCGGAATGGGTGGAATGGGCGGAATGATGTAAGCCAGTTCCAATCAGCCTGAACTCACATAGTGAGTGTATTATATAAAGAAGGAGGACCGCTCTTGCAGTGGTCCTCCTTTTCTAATATCGGTAGAGATATTATCGATTTATTTTTAACCGCCATCCGGTCTTTGAGCCAATGATTCCGGCCGGCAAATCAGGTGAAAGAGAGTGGAAAAAGATGTTGACACTCTTTCTTGAATAGAGTAATTATTTCCCCCTTATTGTATGGCGATGTAGCTCAGATGGTTAGAGCACACGGCTCATATCCGTGTTGTCCGGGGTTCAATTCCCTGCATCGCCACCAAGTTTCCAACAGCCCGATCTGGGCTTTTACATATTGGCCCTGTTAACGGAACATTGTTGCAGGGCCCTCTTTTTTTAAACCCGAACACATTAAGCACCTTGTAGAGAGTGACTTGATGGTTCGGGTTTTCTTTTTTTATCCCTTCGGCACCAGAACACAGATGCTAAGCTTACCCATCAACTCATTAAAAATGCTGATCCGTTATTCCTCCTTTCGGCGCCCAGATGATCAGCGCCGGGCAGTACCAGCGGTATATCTCTTACGGTTCCGATGATTCGATCAGGGCTGAGACATCGCTGCCGATGAGACCGGCACGACATAAGTGTGAGGTATTGAGATATAGGATTGTTGCGACTCTGAGGATTATCATGCAAAAAAAAATATTTCAAGACCAGATAAACACTCTTTTTCTGCAATTACAATGAATTTACAATAACATAATGCTTGCGTTTTACGTCATGAATTGGCATGTTGAACTAATTATCTAACAATGGAACGTATTTGGTCTGCAGATAGATGCACAGATCGGCCTAGTAACAGTCTTTTCTCGGAATTCACAGGATTCGTTTATAGTTTTGCTTTGTCTCTCCAACGAGAGGTAGATCATTCTTATTCGTGATAAAGGAGACCGCGATGGGAAAAGCAAAGATAGTTTTGTGTTTCGCATGTGCCCTGTTCCTGGCTTGTGGTAATGCCTTCACGGCGAAAGCAGGACATCCCTTAACTTCCATGGACACAGGTAATTCCCTTTCATCTGGTTTCCCTGGACACGGACAAAAATTCCGTGAATCCGACAAGACGATTCAAATGGTGTCGAAACGCCATGTGATCGGTTTTGCAAAAGATCGAATGTATATAGCAGGAGATGGGGAGGTATTGACGGAAATTTACCAGGGAACGACTGGAGCGGATCCCCGACGAGAAAGTCGCGAAGTGGTGGCGTATCGAAATCTCTGGCCTGGTGTCGACCTTCGGTTTGAAACAAAAGATTCTGAAATCATGGAAAGCCTGTACCATATCCAAGCGGGAGCGGATCCACGTGCTATTCGTTTCAGGTATGATAGAGTCGCTAGCGTTACTGAAAAAGGTGTGCTCCAACTCTCGGATTTTGGCGAAAAGGGAATGTTTACCCTCAGTCCACCAATAGCGTGGCAGGAGCATGGGGAAGAAAAGCGACCGGTAGACGTCCGGTTTGCAATGAACAAAGACGGCAGTCTGGGTTTCGAGGTCGGCGAATATGATTTTACCCGACCATTGCGGATAGATCCGGTGTATGAGTGGCACCTGTTTCTGGGATCGAGCGATACAGATAGCGGCCAAGATGTGGCGGTCGACAGCGACGGCAATATTTATATCACTGGATACAGTAATGATTCCTGGATTTTTGCGCCCTGGGGTGGATTTGGGAAAAAGCCTCTCCATATCCATAGTGGTGGGTCTGACATCATGGTTGTCAAGTTTAACAGTGCCGGCAAGTACATATGGCATACTTTTTATGGCTCCTTAGGTAATGATTCCGGCACTAAAATCAAAGTAGGTGCCGACGGTGGCATCTATGTTTTAGGTACCAGTGAAGCCTCCTGGCACGGACCGTCGATTCTCGGCCCTATTAATTTGTTCAGAGACAATTGGGATGGTTTCATGCTCAAGTTGGACAGTGACGGCAACTACAAGTGGCATACCTTCTTCGGCGGACCCGATAATGATAATGGCTACGGTCTGGCACTGGGCGAGGATTCCTTCTATATAACAGGGGTCAGTGGTGCGGATTGGGGCGGAATAGAGCACCCCATCAACAGCTATACCGATGATCAAGACATCTTTGTGCTCAAACTTGACGGCAATGGCTATTATGTCTGGCACACCTTCTACGGGGCGGGCGAATCTTCTGGTTGCTCTAATGCCCACGATAAGGGTTTTGAGATCCAGTTGAATAGCAATGGTGATCCTATTGTTCTTGGCGACAGCTATTGTACCTGGAAGGGTCCCGACGATCAGAGCCCCTTGCATGCCTTGAGCACATTTTATGACATGTTGGTACTCAAGTTGAACAGTAACGGTACTTATCAGTGGCATACCTTTTATGGTTCTGAGTCCATCGATCCCGCCTATGGTGGCCTGGTGCTGGGCAAGGATGACGATATTTACTTCACCGGGCGGAGCAATAACAGCTGGAACGGACCCGGAGCAACTCCGCCGCTCCACACCTACACCGGCAATTATGATACCGTAGCCGTCAAGCTGACCAGCGAAGGAACCTATCGTTGGCACACTTTTTACGGTTCAGCCGACTTTGAGCAAAGTCTTGGCATTGCCATCGACGAAATGGAAACGCTCTATCTTACCGGACAAAGCACGTCGGGGTGGCTCGGGCCTGGCGGTATCCAACCGGAACTGACTCATGACGGACAGGTATCGAATGATATTTATCTGCTGATACTAAACGGGAACGGCGGTTACATCTCACACGGCTTCTTCGGATCTACGTTTGATCTTGGAGTAAGTGTGACGACCGATCGGAGCGGAGAAATCTTCATTACCGGCAAAAGCGATGCTCCATGGCTGGGGCCGGTGGGTGAGCAACCTCTCTATCCTTATACGAATACGAGCGGATCAGGGGTTGGTGATTTTTTCGTGCTTCGACTTACTCACGACGGTGTGTTTCCTTGGCCGCTCTTCCTACCTGCCATTCAGGGTGGAGTTATCCATGACCAGTAAGGGGACCCAGGAACATTCAATTCGAATGCAGTAGATGCGATGTAGCGCAGAAAAATGGCTCATGTGGTGCAAACCTGCTGTAGTTCCTCACGAATAATTTCATGGACTACCGCTTCACTGAAAGGTTCTTGGTTTTTGTCGAGGTATGGTTACACCACCCTTGCAAGAGCAACTATCTGAGAGGCAAGAAAACGACAGCAAAAAGACGACAATTTGCCGTTAAATTCAAGGTATTCTGGCTCGATTTCAGCTGATTTATTTTGGTTTTCCTGGAGAAGAGTGGTATCCTTGGTTCAGGAAAAGTAATTTATATATCAAATAATCGATGAAAATCAGCCGAAGGCCGGCACCATGAAAATGGTTGAGTTTCATTTATAATCAGCAAAGAAAATATTAAAATGAGCGAAATACCGGAAATTCCCAAGCCTGTTGTCCCCATAGTCTCGTCCGAGCACCTCACTTCGCCGGATAGCTGGCACCTCAGTGAATTTGAATACGGCATGATCATTGCCTACAATGCCTTTTCCCGTTGGATGATACGCTGCATGAACGCCGCAGGCTATAGAGATTTCAGCCCCCTCGATGTTCTTGTTCTCCATAATGTCAATCATCGCAGCAGAGAAAAGAGGCTTGTCGATATCTGCTTTGTCCTGCATATTGAAGACCACCATACGGTCAACTATTCATTGAAAAAATTGGTGAAGCTTGATCTGGTTCACAAAGAGAAGCGGGGTAAGGAAATATTTTATTCCACCACCACGGAAGGCTCTGAAGCCTGCAGAATATACCGGGAGATCCGCGAACGCTGTCTTACTTCGGTATACAGAAATCTGGAGCAGGACGGCGGCGAGGTAAGCGAAACAGCATCCCTGCTACGTCTTCTCTCCGGCCTCTATGACCAGGCCTCCAGGGCTGCTGCCTCGCTGTAGAGAGCCTTCAGTTCCTCCTGCCCCAATATCCACTCAGGCAAGAACCTGTGGAGAGATCTGAGAAATTAAATCAACTCTCAGCAATCAGCCTCCCATCATATTGGGAAGCACGGTGACGATGGAGGGGAACACCACGATGAGGAACAAGGCGACCATCAGCAGGAGAAAGAAGGGAATGGCCGCATAGGCCACCTTGAGAATATTCAGCCCGGTCAAACCCTGAATGACGAAGAGGTTGAAGCCGACGGGCGGGGTTATCTGAGACATCTCCACCACGATGACAATAAAAATACCGAACCACAGCGGGTCGATTCCGGCCTGCTCCACCATAGGCATGATCACCGACGTGGTAAGAACCACAACCGATATACCATCGAGAAAACAGCCGAGTATGACGAAAAAGACGGTCAGCGCACCAAGAAGAGCATAGGGCGAAAGACCGAGTGTGGCAATCCAGACGGCAAGCATTTTGGGGATGCCGGTAAATCCCATGGCAACCGTAAGAAAAGCTGCACCCGCTAGGATGAAGGCGATCATGCACGAGGTTTTGGTGGCGCCCATCAATCCATCGAAAAAGGTTCGCATGTTCAGCGTTCCTGTATATTTGGAAAGAAGGAGCGACAGAGCCACACCGACGGCGGCTGCGTCGGTAGGTGACGCAATACCGGAGTAAATCGAACCTATAACTCCGGTAATCAGCAGTACTACAGGAATGAGGCGTCGTGAACGTTTGATTTTTTCGGCAAATGAAAGCGATGTCTCGCCGGGAGGGATCTTTTCCGGATTGATAAGCGACCAGATCACAACATAACCGACAAACAAGCCGACAAGCAGGAGCCCCGGGAGCAGGCCGCCGATAAAAAGTCTGGCGATGGATTGTTCGGTGGCCACCCCGTAGACGATCAGGATAATGGATGGCGGAATTAACAGGCCGAGGGTAGCCGATCCGGCCAGGGTACCTATCAGCATGTGTTCCGGATACTTGCGTTTGGAAAGTTCCGGGATCGACATTTTGCCGATGGTGGCGGCGGTTGCCGCCGATGATCCCGACACCGCGGCAAATATGGCGCAGCCCAGAATATTGACATGAAGCAGCCTGCCGGGAAGATGGGTAAGCCAGGGCGAGAGCCCGGAAAACATGTCCTCGGAGAGCCGCGAGCGGAAGAGGATTTCGCCCATCCAGATAAAGAGGGGCAATGCCGCCAGCGACCAGGAATTGCTCGCACCCCAGACTGTTGTGGCAAGAACATCCCCCAAGGGTGCTTCGGTAAAAACCAACATGCCGATCATGCCGACACTCAACAGTGAAAAAGCAACCCAGATCCCGCTGCCCAACAGAGCAAAAAGGATGAGCAGCAGAAAAAGGGTCAGAGCTACTTCAGGCATGCATATCTCCGGAAAAGTTATGAGGTGGGATCATCGTCGTCAAGAAGTCTTTCGCCGGCTCCCACATAGCTGGGCTTGCCGCCTCTCAGGGTAGCAAGAAGTTCATCGATGAGGGCGATTGTTAATATTGCCAGCCCCAGAGACATGGCTGATTGCGGAATCCACAGGGGTACGGCAACCATGCCGGGAGAGAGATCGTTGTAGGTATATGATTCACGGGTAAGCGAAATGGTATACCAGGTGAAATAGGCGGCGACCGGTGTCGTCAGGAGCAGGCACCAGATTTCAAAAATATGGCGCATCTTTTTGTTGAGCTGAGCGATCACAAGACTGACCCGGATATGGCCGCCCTGGCGCAGGGTATGGGCAAGGGCCAGAAAGGATGCCGCAGCAAGAAAAAATCCGGTGAAATCAGCATAGGAAGCGATAGTTAAGCCGACAGCCTTTCCTGTCAGCAAACCGCTCAGGCGGTCAATGAGGTTCAGACCCACCTGACACAGAACAAGAAGAAAAATGGCGGCAATAAACGCCCCGGCAAGCCATCCACTCCATAAATACAGTCTGTTGAGGTTTCTGCGCAGCAGGCTTTCCTTAACTTCCGACATACTTTCTCCGCTGAACTAAGGGGCTTCGCAGGGAAGCCCCATAGGAGGCCGTCCGAAAATGCCTATTCTCGGACAACCTCCAGGATTTATCTTATCTATTTTTGGAAAGCCTCGAGAAGAATCTCGCCTTCGGGACCCGCCTCTTTCTTCCAATCCTCCAGCATCTTATCACCGACTTCATGAAGTCCCTGCATCAGCTCATCGCTGGGGGTGACGATGATAACTCCGTTTTCCTCGAGAATAGCCGTTTTGGCCGCGGTTTCCTCCTTGCTCATTTCCCAGCCACGTTTCTCGGCATTGGCCGCGGCTGTCAGAACTGCCTTCTGATCCTCATCGCTCAGTTTGCGGAAGGCTTTTTTGTTGACGAAAACGATATTTTTCGGAAGCCAGGCCTGGATATCGGTATAATAGGTGACGAAGTCCCAGGCGTTGGAATTGGCGCCGGTTGAGGGTGAGGTGATCATCGCCTCGACTCTGCCGGTGGCAAAAGCCTGAGGGATATCCGGTACCTCTACTTGCGTTGGCGCTGCACCGACCAGATTTGCAAATTTTTCCAGAGTAGCGTTATAGGCCCTGAATTTGATGCCTTTGAGATCATCGACGCTGTCAATCTTTTTCTTTGTATAGAGTCCCTGAGGTGGCCAGGCCACGGAGAAAAGCGGCATCAGTCCCTGTTTGTCGAGCAGTGTCTCAACTACGCCTTTCTGAGCATCCCACAGCTTCTGGGCCTGGTCGTAATTGGTGGCAAGAAAGGGCTGGGAATCGGCCCCGAAAACAGCATGTTCATTGGAGAGCAGTGAGACGAAAACTTCTCCGATAGGAACTTGACCGCCACGAACCGCATTTTTAATTTCAGGATGCTTAAAAAGAGATCCCGCGGAATGTACCTTGATCTTGAGGTTGCCCGAGGTTAGCTCATCAACCTCTTCGGTAAATTCAATAATGTTCTGGGTATGAAAGGTTTTGTCGGGATAGGGAGTAGGCATATCCCAGGTTGCTGCGGAGCTCAATGTCGCCAGACTGCAGATTCCCACCATGCTGGTGAATGTAAGAAAAAATTTGCGTCCCATAGATTTCATTTTGTTCTCCTTTTCTGAATTCAATTGTTGCCCAGGCGGAAAGCCGCCTATCTTGAAACCCTTCGAATAGTATTCCTCCCCTTAAAAATCTATAGAAATTTCCGTATTGAGATGTTCGCTATCATTGTTTGTTATATTCCTCGACGGATAATGATATAGTGATATTATCGTAATGAATTACAAACAAATTTACAAATTTTTACTTCCACCCGTGCGATTAAATCGCTCTGAACAACCGATGAGAGTTGACATATTTATTATTCCCCGACATATTGTCATATTATTGACAATATGTCGATAAAAAATTAACATGAATGCTTTGATAGAGTTTTCGATTTGTGAAGTGAGCGTAACTCCGATTGCTTTTTTCGGGATCACCAAGAGTAATAACTCGACTTTAACCAGGAGTCAGGCAGATGAGCAAATGGCAGGTCTGGATAGACCGTGGCGGTACCTTTACCGATGTAGTGGCCAAACGACCGGACGGCAGTCTGGTAACACATAAGCTGCTTTCGGAAAATCCGGAACATTATAGCGACGCCGCAGTCCAGGGGATTCGCGAACTGATGGGGCTGCGCAGGGATGAAGCCATCCCCGAGGATCTGATAGAGAGTGTGAAAATGGGTACCACTGTGGCCACAAACGCTCTGCTGGAGAGGAAGGGCGACCGTACCCTCTTCGTGACCACCAAGGGGTTCGGCGATGCCCTGAGGATCGGCTATCAAACTCGGCCGAAACTGTTTGAGCGTCATATAGTTCTGCCGGAGTTGCTGTATGAGGAGGTTGTCGAGGTTCAGGAACGTCTGGATGCAGCCGGAAAGGAACTTATCCCTGTAGATCTCGATGCTGCACGAAAAGATATGAAAGTTGCTTATGAAAGCGGCATCCGCTCGGTGGCTATCGCCTTCATGCATGGATACCGCAATCCGCTCCATGAGCAGCAGGTGGCCGCCATCGCCAAAGAAACAGGCTTCACCCGGATATCCATCAGCAGCGAAGTCAGTCCCTTGATGAAGTTGATCTCGCGGGGAGACACCACCGTTGTCGATGCCTATCTCTCGCCTATTCTCAGGCGCTATGTCGAACAGGTGGCGTCTCAGCTTGGTGAGGGGCCGCGGCTCATGTTCATGCAGTCAAACGGAGGGCTCACCGACGCCAAGATGTTCCAGGGCAAGGACGCCATCCTTTCAGGACCGGCAGGTGGAGTAGTGGGCATGGTGAGGACTGCCTCGATGAGCGGTTATGACAAAATAATCGGCTTTGATATGGGCGGCACCTCCACCGATGTCGCGCACTACAATGGTGAATTCGAACGGAGCTTTGAGACTATGGTTGCCGGTGTGCGCATGCGGGCGCCGATGATGCATATCCATACCGTTGCCGCCGGCGGGGGCTCTATTCTCCATTTTGATGGCTCCCGCTATCGGGTGGGACCTGATTCGGCTGGGGCCAATCCGGGGCCTGCCTGCTATCTGCGGGGAGGCCCACTGACGGTTACGGACTGCAACGTGATGCTCGGCAAAATCCAGCCGCATCATTTTCCCAGTGTCTTCGGGCCGAAGGCGGACCAGCCGCTTGACGTCGAGGTGGTGCATAAACGCTTTGCCGAACTGGCTGAGAATATCAGCAAGGCCACCGGCAAGCCGCTGCAGTCTCCGCAGAAAGTTGCGGAAGGGTTCCTCACAATCGCGGTGGAGAATATGGCAAACGCCATCAAACAGATTTCTGTGCAGCGGGGCTATGACGTCACCGAGTATACGCTCAACTGCTTTGGCGGCGCAGGTGGCCAGCATGCCTGCCCGGTGGCCGATGCCCTGGGTATGAAGAGGGTGTTCCTTCATCCCTTTGCCGGAGTACTTTCCGCCTACGGCATGGGTCTTGCCGATGTCCGCGCCATGCGGGAGGTTCAGGTGGAAAAGAATTTTGAGGCAGATGCGGCCGCGGTTGTCCGTCGCATGGCCGAACCACTGGAAAAGGAGGTGCGGGATGAGGTTGCCAGGCAGGGCGTCAGCGAGGGTGTAATCAAGGTTGAAGTCAAGGTTCACCTGCGCTATGAAGCCACCGACACCTCCCTTCTGGTTGACGAGGCCTCAGCGGAGGAGATGCAGGCAAGCTTCGAGGCCGCGCATAAGCAGCAGTTCGGCTTTGTCGCCCGCGAGCGGGGGCTGGTGATTGAGGCGGTGTCGGTTGAAGGAATCGGAGTCAATGAACCCTTGATCGATCCGGAAAGCGATGTGTCTGACTACTCCGAACCTGTTGCCGCAGACCACGTCCTGATGTATAGCGGTGCAAAGATGGAAGATGTACCGCTCTATAAACGGGAGAAACTCCTGGTCGGGCAGTTGCTCAAGGGGCCGGCCATCATCAGCGAAAGCACAGGCACCGTTATTGTCGAGGAGGGCTGGCAGGCGCAGCTCAATTCGCGAAGCCACCTGATTCTGACGCGCTATAAGGAACGCCCCAAGGCCATGGCCCTCGGCACCGAGGTCGATCCGGTGATGCTTGAAGTTTTTAATAATCTTTTCATGTCCATCGCCGAGCAGATGGGCGCGACCCTTGCCAAGACCTCGTATTCCGTCAATATCAAGGAACGCCTGGATTTCTCCTGCGCCGTTTTTGACGCTGAAGGGCAGTTGGTGGCCAATGCCCCCCATGTGCCGGTGCATCTTGGCTCGATGGGCGAGTCGGTGAAAACCATCATCCGTGAGAACCAGGGCACCATGAAGCCCGGCAATGTCTACATGCTCAATGCTCCCTACAACGGAGGCACACACCTGCCTGACGTTACCGTGATCACCCCTGTATTTGACGAGCAGGGCAAATCAGTGCTTTTCTATGTAGGTGCCCGCGGCCATCACGCCGATATCGGCGGCAAGACGCCAGGATCGTCCCCTCCTGATTCAAACCATATTGACGATGAAGGTGTGCTGATCGATAATTTTCTGCTGGTGGAGGAGGGCGAGTTTCGGGAGAAAGAGACCCGTGCCCTGCTGGCCTCGGGGAAATATCCATGCCGTAATATAGATCAGAATGTTGCCGATCTGGCAGCCCAGATCGCCGCCAATGAGACCGGTCTGCACGAACTGCTCAAGATGATAGATCATTTCGGGCTCGATGTTGTTCAGGCATATATGGGGCATGTGCAGGATAACGCCGAGGAATCCGTGCGCAGCGTGCTCGATGTGCTCAAGGATGGCGAATTTGTCTATCACATGGATGGCGGCAATGTCATCAAGGTTAAAATCACCGTTGACAAAAAGGCGCGCCAGGCGAGCATTGATTTCAGCGGCACATCTCCGCAGAACAGCGGCAATTACAATGCCCCGACGGCCGTCTGCAAGGCTGCCGTACTGTATGTCTTCAGGACCCTGGTCAACGATCAGATACCTTTGAACGAAGGTTGTCTCAAGCCGCTCACCATCACCATTCCCGCACGGACCATGATCAGTCCTGAGTATCCGGCTGCAGTGATCTCCGGGAATACCGAAGTATCCCAGATGATAACCGACTGTCTTTTCGGGGCACTGGGAGTATTGGCTTCGTCTCAGGGAACCATGAATAATTTTGTCTACGGCAATGATGTCTACCAGAACTATGAAACGATCTGCGGCGGGACCGGAGCCGGGCCGGATCATCACGGCACCAGTGCTGTCCATTCACACATGACCAACACCAGAATGACCGATCCGGAGGTGGTGGAATGGCGTTTTCCGGTGCGGCTCGAATCCTTCAGCATCCGTCATGGTTCAGGCGGCAATGGGAAATTTCACGGCGGTGACGGCGTAGTGCGGCAAATACGTTTTCTCGAACCGATGACGGCAACGGTCCTTTCATCTCACCGGGAAACTGAGCCCTACGGGCTTCGCGGAGGTTGCGCCGGTAAATGCGGCGAGAACAGCGTGATCAGAAAAGACGGCAGCATCGTCAGGGTCAAGGGCAATGATCAGGTGGAGATGCAGCCGGGTGATATTTTTCGTATCGAGACCCCGGGCGGAGGTGGTTTCGGCAAACCGCCGCAGGGGTGTTGACCCGGGTTTGCAAAAGAGTGAAAGAAGAGTAAAAAAGGTTTAGTTTCGTTCTCATTTAGGGTAGAAAATGATGGCGTCGCAAAAGTTCGACTCGGGACGTTTCGGGTCTGAATTAATTCCGGCTTCTGCGACTGCATTCGTTCTGTTGAGAACGAATGCAGAGGAGAGTTTTCAGGAAACTGCCAATAAAGGAAGATCTTCTTTTCACTTACGAGCCTGTTATGCATTTTCTCGATGTTCGCGACTCCCGCTACCTCTCTGTACGGGAAGAAACCTCTTTTCTCAGTAAGGTTGCTCCATCTCTTATTTTTTATCCCCAATTAATCGGCGTGGTCTACCAGGCGGCCGTAAAAGCAAAAGGCGGCAGCTATTCAGAAAACGACTGGGCCCTTGACAGCCTGCGGGTGCTGAGGCTTTTGGAGAAAGCGGGATTGCAGTTTAGTATCTCCGGTCTGCAAAATCTGGAGAAGCTGGACGGACCGTGTGTTTTTATCGGCAACCATATGTCGATCATGGAGACGCTGATCCTGCCGGTGATTATCGTTCCGTATACCAACGTCACCTTTGTGGTGAAGGAGAGCCTGCTGGACTATCCCGTGTTCAAGTATGTGATGCGATCACGAAATCCAGTGGCGGTAACCAGGACGAATCCGCGTCAGGACCTCAAGAAGGTAATGTCCGAGGGGGTTGACCGGCTGCAAAATGGTATCTCAGTGGTTGTCTTTCCCCAGACCACGCGTTCCACCACTTTTGATCCATTTCAATTCGGCAGCATTGGCACCAAACTGGCAGGAAGGGCGGATGTCCCCATCATCCCGATGGCCCTGAAGACCGACGCCTGGCGCAACGGCAAATTTTCCAAGGATCTGGGTAAGCTGTGTCCGGAAATCCCGGTAAAAATAGCTTTTGGCGAACCATTACGGGTCAGTGGTAAAGGTGCTGAGCAGCATCAGCAGGTGGCGGATTTCATCCAGGGCAAGCTGCAGGAGTGGAACTAAAAAAGCGAAACATGGGTTCCGCTTTTTTAGTTTCTCAGTATTTCTGTTGGAACCAAAGAAGATCAGTCGAGATCGTCCAAATCGTCATCCTCGATATCATCGTCGTCGTCCATGTATTCTTCTGTTTCTTCCTCTTCTTCTACGGTGTCTTCGTCTTCATCGTCACTTTTTTCGCCTTCCTCAGCTTCCTCTCTGGCAGCATTCTCCGCGATATCATCCTGTTCCTGCTGCAGGCGGACAGCCTTGGGAATCTTGCTTTCAGGAAGTATAATTTCGGTGATTTTTTCTATCTCACTCTCAATATCCGGATCTGTCTGACAGATTTCGCAGGTAGAGACATGATTTTTAAGGAATTGGACCATCCTGGCGGGAGCCATGGTCTCATCCCTTACGTGGATGTACCATTTTTTTGTTAAACCAACGAGCCTTTCACACTTCATAGCAACTATTTTTCGAATACTTAAAGGTTTGTCGTAATGCTGTAAAAAATAAACATAACAGCAGATAATACCCGCTAAATTATTCTTTGTGAATAACGAATTCGATATTATAGTAAAAAGTTGTTTTCAAGGTCAATAGCGAATAGTATAGTCTCCTCCGAATGTCACTCGGAAGTGGATAGGGCACTGGTGGCTCTCCCGGACTTCAAATCCGGTGTGAGGGGTTAATAGCCTCTCAGGTGGGTTCGATTCCCATGCACTTCCGCCATTGAGTTTCCCGCCTGTTATCGTGACTTTGCGAGTAGTATTTAGCGCTCATTTCTGCTTTCCCTCTTGCGTCTTTGTGGACATTTGAGTACATCTGTGGACGTTTGAGTACAAATTGGGTGTGCGCAAAAGTGTGCACATGATCTCCTGAATATTGCAGGCCTCAAAACCATGGCAACATATACGCGCAGGAAAAAAAAAGACGGGGGGTATTATGGGTGGACGGCATATGTGCGCAAAGCCGGGCATCGAGGTATCCGGAAAACGTTTGATCTAAAAGCTGATGCCCGGGCCTGGGCTGAGAGGCAGGAAGCGCTTATCTTAATGAAGCGGTACCGGGATCCTCGACTGGCGGAGATGATCTCCCTCGAGGAGGCGTTGGGTAAATATAGGGAGCATGGCTTTTTGCATAAAAAAGCGGCCTCGACCATGGACCGGGAGATTTATTCGCGCCGGCATCTGGAAAGGCTGCTTGGAGCCGATACCGCCCTGGCGTATATTGATAGTGCCGCAGTCAATACCTACCAGCAGCAGAGGGTAGAGGAGGGTGCATCCAACTCCTCGGTCCGTCAAGAGCTCGCTATGCTCTCGAAAATGTTCGATCTTGCCCGGCGGGCCTGGAGCATACCTGTGGTCAATCCGGTGAACGATATAGAGAGAGTGCCCCCAGGGGAAGGCCGGGATCGGTTTTTATCGACCGCGGAGGCCGAGCTGGTGATCGAGGAATCCAGGCGTTCGAGGAATCCGGCTTTTTATCCTTTTGTTTTACTGCTGATGCACACCGGCATGCGCACCGGCGAAGCGGCCAGGCTGCAGGAGGATGCGGTCGACCTCGAGGCGCGCAGCGTGCGGATCACCAGGACGAAGAGCGGCCGGCCACGAAATGTGCCGCTAACCTTACAGGCTACGGCCGCACTCAAGGAGATCTCCCTGCAGGAGGGCGGCTATTATTTTCTCCGACCAGGTCACCGCGCCTCCCGGCATATCATGTTGCGGCCCGGTTCTGTTTTCCATCATTGTTGGATTGGCTTGTGGAAGCGTTTGACCAGGAGAGAAGATGTCGAGGTGCCGTATTTCCGCCCGCATGATATCCGCCATTATGGTGAGAGTTATAAAATGGTGAGAGAAGACAGGAAACCAGCCACAC
>JADQBJ010000048.1:0-27277 GCA_016278675.1 Desulfobulbaceae bacterium
GAAAAACCAAGGTATGAATATAAAAAAAACTTGACGGACATACTCAGAAGTCTACAGGAAAGCCTCAGACGGATTTTGAATGAGTAGGTTGGCGGTGAGCGCAGCGAACCCCAACAAAACAAAAAACTTCTCTGCAACATCATGGATACATAACCTATTTTTGGATTTTTCTTTTTTTAACAGCAAAAAGAAATGGCAGATCCATTCTACAGCAGCTCATCATCAGATGCCGATAAGCAAAAGCGTTGGGCTTCCTTCGTCAGCGCCAACCTACAGGATGGCCGTGGACGGATTTTGCATGAGTAGGTTGGCGGTGAGCGCAGCGAACCCCAACACAATCAAAATATAAAACCCCTATCCATTCTGCCGTCATTCCGTCAGCATCCATCAGAGAATAACGGTTATGGAGACACTCAATAAAAATTCGTATAAAATCTCCACCCTCTTGACCCATGTCAATTACTCTCCCTTGTAAAGGGCTATAATGGAACCATAATAAATAGAGATTTTCAGATGTAAAATCATAAAGCATATGAGGCAAAAAAATGAAAAATGTAAGAAAAATAATCCAGATTGACGAAGAACTTTGTGATGGTTGCGGACAGTGTGTTCCCGATTGCGCTGAAGGTTCTCTTGTAATAGTTGACGGTAAGGCAAAGCTCGTGGAAGATAAGCTCTGCGACGGCTTAGGCGCTTGTCTCGGAGCCTGCCCTCAGGGTGCCTTGAAAATTATCGAACGTGAAGCGGAACAATTCGACGAAGAGGCCGTTGAAGAATATCTTGCCGCAAAAGGGAAGGAAGAGAAGCCGGCTGTCAACGTACAGGCTCCTGCAGTGGGTGGTGGCTGCCCTTCCGCCAGACTGCAGAACTTCGCACCGCAGACGCCCTGTCAGGCAGCGAATATTCCGGTAGCAAATGTCAATACCGCATCGGCCTTGACCCACTGGCCCATTCAGATTCGCCTGATTCCGCCCACCGCGCCATTTTTGAAAAATGCCGATGTCCTTATAGCAGCTGACTGTACCGCGGTGGCAGTTCCCGGTTTTCAGGAGAAGTATCTGCAGAACAAAGTCGTGATGATGGGGTGTCCGAAATTTGACGATGCACAGGGCTATATCGATAAATTCGCCGATATCATCGCCACTGCCGGCCTCAACTCCATCACCATCCTGATCGTTGAGGTGCCATGCTGCTCCAGTATGAATGTCATCGTCAAAAAGGCGATGGAAAAAGCGGGAAAAAGCGTCCCGGTCGAACAGATCACCGTCTCCACCCGGGGCGAGGAACTGGAACGCAAAACCTGGTAATCACCCTCCCTGCCTCGACAAGTATCCGGATACCGAACATTTTTCGGTATCCGGACACGTTATCCAGCAAAGAAATCACTCTGATCCTGCTTCCAATGACTGGAAAGAAAATCCTTGAGATAGTGTAAAGAATTTAGAAGAGGAAATTGTAGTGACAAGCTCATCGGAAAGGCGATCTTGGCTGTTGGCCGCTGATAGTTCCCAGTTATCTACTCCTGTGATATTGTTGTACACGCTAACCCTTATCTCTACGGTGGATCCCTTCAGGACTGCATAGAAGAAATATTGTTTATCCGGCTCAAGCTCATAGCTGAAAGAACCACCGACAGATCCACAATTTTTGCTGGTCATAGTCCAGTTAAAATTTGTTGTCTTTGCTGTAGTCTCTTGCCACCCTTCCCAAGAGGAACTGCTGGAGGAACAGCTTGACAATATAGAGTGATTTGTCGTTCCATCCGCAGTCAGATTAAAGGAAGACCAACCTCCTGAGCAGCAGACAAAATTACCAACGCCCCACTCAGAAATATTTGATCTTCCTATTGCCGGCAAAAACAAAGTCCAGGGGAATGATTTATCTGCAACTGAAAACGAGAGGTTTCCGTTTTGCGGATAACGGGTCGAACCTCCCGTTCCTTCAGCAACGATATACCAGTAGTTGGTTCCGGAACTTTCCATCTCTCCGGCAGCATAAGGAATGACGGCCTCGAGATTGTCACCGTTTACAGAGGCTGAGATGGTAAAAGGAACATCGGCATTAGTGCCGTAATGTATTGTCCCCCCCGTAGAACCCGGAGCGACAACCCGGAGTAATTGTCCCGTTGCTCCAGGAGGAACACTGGATCCATTCGCCGGGAAAGGGTTTGAGACTGCCGGTCCTATATCAGCAACAAGAGCATCCCACCAGAGGGTGTAAGGATTACCCGCACCATCACCATGTACCCTCAAGTAATATATTCCAGCACCGGCTGATACTGTATAATCTATAAATTCATTATCTGACACAGTCGCCGAACTGATCAGAATATATCCTAAAGAATCAACAAGTTGAAGGTTTACGTCTCCGTCTGCATGGCTAAATCTCAGATCGATTTGTATTCTTTCAAATCCCGGCTCAACACCTATTTCATACCAGTCATCATCCTCCTGAAATCCATAACCATCAATGGTGTTCAACCAGCTTTGCCTTCTGAATGACAGATCATACGCCGTCTCCCGGGTATCGTTTTCTTCGTACCTATCAGCCGCTGCTGCATGGAGATCAATCCTCGGTATGGTAATACCGGCACGAGTCACATTCGCACCGGTGCTTTTCAGCAGGTTTTCCATCTCATCAACGGTCCAGAAACTGTTCCTGTCTTTCATGACGGCAAAGGCACCGGCTACATGTGGAGCAGCCATTGAAGTTCCACTCCAGGATGCGTATGATGTGTCCGAAGTTGCGGTAGACGAGTTGATGGAATATCCCGGTGCCATTAAATCAACCATATAGGCATGATTTGAAAAGTAGGCGGCCGAATCCGAATCATTAAGTGTAGCTCCTACAGTAACCGCGGAGGAGATACAACCCGGTGCTCCAACAGACCCGTCAAAAGCATCGTTTCCGGAAGAGATGACGGTTGAAATCCCAGCCGAACGCAGGTTATCAATTAGAAGCTTTCTTGGATCTGTATCACAGTAGCCGGAATATACTCCACCGCCGATGCTCATATTTACGGCAGCAATATTTAAAGTATTCCGCAACAGGTAAACTCTTTCCAACCCCAGCATCTGGTCAGAAGAATATGAAAGTATACAAGGAGTTAAGCCAACGCCGCACAGGGCCTCATTGTCGAATCTGGAAAATACCTGAATGGCGATGATATCAGCCCCCGGCGCGACTCCTGTTCCCGGAATTCCTCCTGTTCCTGCCGCTATTCCGGCAACATGGGTGCCATGGGAGCAGCTGCTACCGATAAGACAGTTTACTCCTGCTCCGGGTCCTTCCTGAGACCCTAAACCATTCGGGCATACAGTTGTCGATGCGTAAGGATCGTATGTTGTACTGTAGCAAGCCTCCGAAACGATTTTTCCGGCATCCAAAAATGTATGTGTATTACGAACCCCGGTGTCTAAAACAGCTACAGCATATCCTGTGCCGTCAGAACCTTCCGAATGAACTGTATCAGCATTAATGAAGGGAATACTCTGTTCAAGAGTTGGAGGTACAGGTATGTCTTCCTGAATACTTACGATTTCAGGATCATTGAGCAAATCCGCCAACCCCGAAGCATCAACCGTCATAGCAATATAAGGGACCGACATGAATTTTTTGACTTTGGATATGCTGCGACCTGAATATCGTTCGAGCAGATCTCCCTGAGCTTGAGAAATTCTAGCATGCTGATCTTCTCTCTCTTGGCGCAAAGATAATTGTCCTTCGGGGTAGTAGGGAATATTCAGCCTTATTATCACCGGAAGTTTTTCCATTACCTGTGCTTTTTCCACCAATTTCATGCCGCCGGCTTTATTGTTGATTTCCGCTACGGAGAGCGTTGCACAACTCAAGATCAATAGAATAGTAATCAGGCAATTACTCATCAGGTAAATCACTTTCATTATCATCCCCCGAGATAAGAATTTTGATTCAGCCATCTTCGTCGACACCCTAAAGCCTATCTTATTTATTCAGCTATTTCCAGGGACAATTTTCTTTATGGAGTATTCAGGATTGATTTGCTGAGGCAGGAGGAATTCGATCAAAAGGTGTGTGAAAAATTATTTTTCTCAGACACTTGAAGAATATTAAGTTTATAGGGGATTGGCAGTTATCGAATGATTTCACAGAACCTCCACTCGCCCTGAGCGCGTAAATGCCACTTCAAATACACACTATTTCAAGTCAGGCATCATCTGGTGTATTATACTCTACAAACGGGAGATTAAGTAAGTGAAGTTTTTATCGCTGTAAACGTAAAACATTCAGACCGGCCAGCGCAGCCTCAGCACCCCCTCTTTCTCAAACACTCGCACTCCGATCTGCTGCAGCAGTTGAAAAAGAGGTCTTCCGAAATAAAAAAGCTCTTCGGCCAGGGTGATGTCGTACTGCTGTACGGCCGTCGTGCGAACGCGGATATCTTCGTTGATCAGTGATTCCAATGATTCAATATCGGGATACTCTTTCCCTGCTATCGCCCTTTGCAACTCCTCCATATTGGGGCATGGGCAGTCGGCCTCATGTTTTTTGACCAAGGCATAAATGGGCTCATCCTCTCCGATAATATCGAATCTGCTCAGGGTATTTTTCTCGACCAGCTCTTCTATTGCCGTGGTATTCCAGCACTGCAGCTTACTGCAGCCCAGCGGCCTGTCCCCATAGATCATACAGCCTGTCTTTCCGTCATAATAATAGCACTGCCAGGTTTTACCGGTTCCGCTGATTTTCACCAGCTCACAATGGGCGGTTTGCGGGGTACTGTCATGCGGTTTGACGACCAGTTCACCTTTGCGGATGGTAATCAGCCGTTTTCTCGGCAGAATACCGTTGCCGACAAGTTCAGCATCTTCAAAATGGAGGGCGGGTCCGCCATTGTTGCAGCAGGTTCCGCATCTCCTGCATTCCGTCTGTTCACTGCTCAATTCTGTTTTTTTGCTTCTCATGGTGCTAATACAGGAAATAATATCAAGGCCTTGGCCAGGCCATTATCGGTATGGTGGAAATCGAATTTTTTGGTGAGCCCTCGATTATCCTGTTCGAGTAGCTCAAATAGATCAAAGTATTTCGCTTCTTATCATAAAAACGCACAACCTGCAAAGTCTTGAACAGGATCGAGGTTGATTTTTGGAAAACCTGTTCACCCTCTTCTCTGCCTTCTTTCACGTCCTCAGGCAGCTGAATCGGACCAATCTGCCTGCAGGAGATCGAGGCATCCGAGGTGTCTTCGGCAACTCCCAGTGAGCCGGATATCCCACCGGTTTTTGCCCTGCTGAGATAACAGGTTGCCCCCGGAATATCGGGATCGTCAAAGGCTTCGATAACAATTTTATCATTGGCGCCAAGTACCTTGAACTTTGTTCGTACCGAACCTATCTCCTCGGCCTGTGGTATCGACACCCAACCGGATAACAGACAGAAACAGAATATGGCGGAAAGCAGTTTTCTCTTCACTTTCACTTCTCCTCTATGATCAATAGCTTTTCAAAAATGTTGGGCTGTATCGTCACGCATAATGCCCCCGGCAGCGGCATTACCAAGCTAAACCGAAACATCATAAAAAAATACCGAATTGCCATAACCTGCAGGTTGGCGGTGAGCGCAGCGAACCCCAACAAACCCAGCCTTTCAAAAATGTTGGGCTTCCTTTCACTCAGCGCCAACCTACTGTAACGTCAAGCATAATTCTCCCGGCAGCCGCAGTACCAAGCTAAACCGAAACATCATAAAAAAACACCGAATTACCACAACCTGTAGGTTGGCGGTGAGCACAGCGAACCCCAACAAAACCCAGCCTTTCGAAAATGTTGGGCTTCCTTTCACTCAGCGCCAACCTGTAACGTCACGCATAGTGCTCCTGGCAGCCGCAGTACCAAGCTAAACCGAAACATCGTAAAAAACGCCGAATTACCACAACCTGTAGGTTGGCGGTGAGCGCAGCGAACCCCAACAAACCCAGCCTTTCAAAAATGTTGGGCTTCCTTTCACTCAGCGCCAACCTACTGTAACGTAACGCATAATGCCCCTGGCAGCGGCAGTACCAAGCTAAACCGAAACATCATAAAAAAACACCGAATTGCCATAACCTGTAGGTTGGCGGTGAGCGCAGCGAACCCCAACAAAACTCACCTTTCAAAAATGTTGGGCTTCCTTTCACTCAGCGCCAACCTGTAACGTCACGCATAGTGCTCCTGGCAGCCGCAGTACCAAGCTAAACCGAAACATCATAAAAAAATACCGAATTGCCATAACCTGTAGGTTGGCGGTGAGCGCAGCGAACCCCAACAAAACAAATTCCCAGAATAGCAGATTATTGGTAAAATGGACTCTTGAAAAGAGTCTATCAAATCTTAAAAGTAAATGATCGAACAAATATTAATTTGGCGAAGTATGCAGGTTATGGTATCCTCTCACGCCATATTCCACCATCAAATTCTGCCAACAAAAAGTCTCCAAAGAGATTCAAAAATGCACATCGTCCTGTACCGTTCAATCCTCTGCCCCCGGTGCTACATGGCCCGCAGATATCTAAGAGAAATTGCAGCGGAGGATGCCTCGATTGTTATTGAAGAAGTTGATGTCATGCAGCATCCTCAAAGAACCTGGAAGGAAGGCATCCGCTGTATTCCGGCTTTGCGCATCGAGGATATGACCCTATCGGGTATCTATCTTAACAAAGAACAGATCAGACGTTTTATCCAAAAAACTCAAGTAAACTAAAAAACAATTTGCTCTCATGAAAGACTTCATTCTCGAATCGGTCGGCAAGCTGGACCTCGCCGTATGGCTGCTGGTCGTCTTCTTTTTCTGCGGGTCCGCCCTGATGTTCGAGGGAAATGTCCAGATGGCTTTCATCGGCTCCGGCGGAATAATCTTCGAGATGCTGCTTATCGGCGTCTCGATTGAAATTATTATCGAGATGCTCAAATCCACCAAAGGCATCGGCACCCTTACCGGATTTATAACCAACGGACCAGAAGCCGTTTGTCTCATTGTCGGCCTTCTGGTCGGAGACATCATTTTTGCCTCTTCCACGCCGCTGGGCTCCAACTTCATGAATCCCGTTCTTCTCCTTTTCGCGGCAATCGCCAGCGGGAGCCTTGCCATAATAATGCGAACGCACCGTGTCTACACAATCATCACGGTGCTGCTGACCGCCTCCATGGCCGTTATTTTCTTCACCCTTCAGCAGCAGCACTATATTTTCTGGGTTGTTGCCACCCTCATTATTTCGACTGTGCTTTTCTTCCTCAGGCCGGCAGAACCGCTGCCGGGTGAAGCAGAGCAGGTCATTATCGAGTCAAATTTTTGGCTGATTCCCTCAATTGCCACCCTCACCATCGCCGGATATTTCCTGGATCCGGTGGTTTCGTTTGCGGCTGAACACTCCCATACCCCAAAAGGGGTAATCGGCTTTGTGGTTCTGGCAACGCTGACGAGCTGGCCGGAGTTTAAATCCTCGCTTTCCCTGCTCAGGCGCGACAAGCCGTCTGCGGCAATTCTCAACATTACCGTTTCAAATATAACCAATATCTGGCTTGCCGGTGGCGGTATAATCTTTTTTCTTTTCAGCCGATAAACGATTGCCCATGCTTGTTCTGATACCCTGCCCCTCTCTCCCCTTTTTCGCATTTTTTCTGGCACTTATATTGCAGCATTAACATAAATCGTAAATCTTTAAGCTACGAGGTGCCCCATGGAAATTAATGCATCCGGATTTTCCGCAAAAGAACTTGCTCCCCACCGGGGAAACGTGGATCAGGAACTAACGCAAAGAGCCCAGGAGAAAGACGACGCCATCCGGCAGACACGAAGGCCTCTTGAGCCCAGACCCGTCGAACAGCCTGGCGCAGATAAACTCCGTCGAATTGATATTTACGTTTAGTGTTTAAGAATCAATGCGGGACAGCTCCTGATATTGTGTTTTGCCGCATGGTAATCCCGATATCTTTACAATGCCGTTTCTGTAATCCGAATTACATTATCCCCTCCTTCTTTGTCGCCGGTCCCTGATTTTTTTCAGGGTGCGGCAGTTTTTTTTTTGGTATAAACAACTTGCAAATCCATAGATTTCATTGGATAATCAGCGGGCACTGATACAGATGCATCTCGATCATCTATAAAACTCTGACAACCAAACGCCAACCATGAAATACCTACTCATCATTCTTGCCATTATCGGCTTTGCCACACTTGCCACTTTTGTCGCTATCTGGCCGGAACAGCAGGAAGACACCGGCGATACGGTTGTCACCATTAATGGTCGACCTCTCACCAGGCAGGATATTCTGGACTATAAGGATAAGGATATGCGGCATGGGGAGGATGAGGACGTAATCAATGAAATCATCACCAAAAAACTCCTCATCGAAGAGGCACAACGTCTCAACATTGACAAAGAGGCCGGCTTTCGTAGTGCTCTGAAGACCTTTTACGAACATTCCCTCATCAAAATCCTGACGGAGCGCACCAGTCAGGGTATCAGTGTCGAAATCACCGAGCAGGAAATAGATAGTTTTATTCATTCCTTTGGTAAAACCTTCACATTTTATACCCTGAAGACCACCGGTAAGGTATCGCCTCAAATCATCAAAGCCCAGGGAAATGAATATATTTCCCCCTTCGAAGACCTCAGCGGAGAGCTTCAGCAGATACTTGCCGTTATGCAGCCCGGCGAAACAGCCACCACATTTATTACCGGCAACGATGAAATGGCAGTATATCTGGAAGATGTGAAAGGAGGCGGCAAATCGAGTCAAAATATCGACAGAGAGCATATACGGCAGCAGCTTCTCCAGACCAAGATTGAGAAACACCTTAATACCTGGATAGAGGAGCTTCGGAGCCAGGCGTCAATAACCTATCACACCACTCAGGAATAACTATGGCTCGGAAATACAAGAGGCGGATTAAAAACTTTTTTATCAAAGAGAGCTTCCAGGGCAAAATCATTCTGGCGTTTTTCCTGGCGGTGACCATAGGCTGCCTGTTCTTCATCACCATATTCGGCTTTTTTTCAGCTGATACGATGACTATTTCCTACGAGAACAGCGATCTGAAATTCGGCCAGACCCCGATGATGCTCCTGCAAAACGCCATTGCTGCCAACTGGATTTTTCTGATTATCTGCGGCACTCTTTTAGTGATTGTCGCTATAATCGGCAGCCATCGCATCGCCGGTCCACTCTACCGTTTTGAAAAAACGCTGGACAGTATGATGGCCAAGGATCTCGGTGATACCATCCACCTGCGGGGCAAAGACGAAGGCAAGGATCTGGCGGAGAAGATCAACCTCTTCAACAAAGCTCTTTCCGAGGATATCAAGATGCTCAATCGCCGCTGCAGTGCGGTAAACGATCTTATCAACCAGTATAATTCATTGAGCAGCTCAAAACTGTCAATCGATGAGATGAATTCCATCTGCAATGCCATCAAAAGCAACAACGACAAAATAAAACAGATTGTCGCTGCATATCAGCTCGCTGATGACCGGTAAGTTCTTCAGTATACTGGTTTTTTCTTTTCTTTTTGCCGCAGTATCAGCGACGGATGCGTACAGCCTGGAGAGAAAAAGCCGCTTTGCCACCCTGCGCTATGTCAACAAGGAGGAGCTGCGGGATTTTAATGACGAACTCTATCTTGGGCGCTCGTTGGGGAGAATGCTGCGCAAGCGAAACACCGTCACCATCGAAGATGAAGTTATGGCGAAGGTGGATATTATTATAGAAAAGGCGCAGGTTGTCCTGGATATGTTTCCGGATAATATGCATATAACCGTTGTCATCCTGCCCAATGCGCGCGATGTGGCCAAGGTGTATGAGCAGCACTACGGCAGGAAAGCAAATCATATTGCCTACTACTCTCTTTCTGAGAAAACTATTTATATGTCCATCAGGGACACCAGCCTGGAAGTCTTTTCACACGAGGTCGGCCACGCCGTGGTTGACCACTTTTTTCAAGTTCGCCCTCCTTACAACATTCATGAGCTTATGGCTCAGTTTACCGCTAAGCATATCGAGGATTGATTGGTTTCATTTCAGGCTTGGGTCTGACATAAAGGTAAGGGTGATTCAAGTTTTCATCCGTTGCCGGTAAATAGGCGACGGCGAGGCTTTCCTTAATAGGAAGGTGGAGGAGATGAGGGTTCATCAAACTGAAGCCTACTTTGGCTCGGGCGCACAATCGTCAGCAAAAACGTTGGGCTTCCTTGCACTCAGCACCAACCTACAGTAACGTCACGCATATCATTCCTGGCAGGACCAGTACCAGACTGAACCTAAGTATCTTAAAAACCAACCAAATCTCCACAAGCCGTAGGTTGGCGGTGAGCGCAGCGAAGCCCAATAATCTAAAGCGTCTTTGCCTCTTTGCAGCGTCATGGGCAAATTGCTTTTTCAGGACATCATATTCAATTAGCAAAAACGTTGGGCTTCCTTGCACTCAGCACCAACCTACAGTAACGTCACGCATATCATTCCTGGCAAGACCAGTACCAGACTGCACCTAAGTATCTTAAAAACCAACCAAATCTCCACAACCCGTAGGTTGGCGGTGAGCGCAGCGAACCCCAACAATCTCAAGCGTCTTTGCCTCTTTGCGGCGTCATGGGCAAATTGCTTTTTCAGGACATTATATTCAGTTAGTAGAGCAAACGTTCGTTAAATCCGGCAGAACCTATTTATCTATATTTTCAAGCCTTCTCAAAACTCCTTCATTCCCCGGATCAAAAATCAGCGCCTGTTCATACTCCTCTCTGGCCCGATAAATAATTCCCTCTTTTTTGTAATAATCCCCCAGGTAAATATGAAAGCCGGTATTTTCAGGAAATTGAGCAACTGCCTGGCGCAGCACCTCCACTGCTTCATCTTCTCTCTTCTGCTTTCTGTAAAAATAATACAATTGTGAATACCACCCGCTTTGTATCACTTCCTCATTTTCGATAAAATCGAGGGCCCTCCTGCGAAAAAATTCACTCTGCTCGAAATCACCCATATTTTCAGCGAACCCGGCATACTTAATCCATGGATTTACCCGCGTCGGCAAAATTCCTGCAATCTCTTCCCGGCTGAAATGACTGTCCAGGAGCAATATGGCATTATCGAAGATACTTTGATCATTTGCCAGTCCTTCCCGCAGCACGCCCGCGGCTCGCTCCTTGTCCCCACGCCAGAGAAGCCACTCGGCAAAAACGAGCATCATCTCATCTTTCTTCAGGTTTCGTTTGTAACTCAGTTCCATCAGCATATCAGCGGGAACAGCACTATTTTCCGGCAAAGCCAAGGCTATTTTCTGCAGGAACTCACCCCGAAGGGGATTCTTCAGGCCGGCAAGCAGATAATACTCCAGCGCTTTCTCCCTTTCCCCCAGGAATTTCTGGATATCGCCAAGCACCATAGAATAGGTGCCTTCAAGAGGATCCAGGCTGCTCATATTCTCAACCTTGTCGGCTAAATCATTCAATATACCCTGCGAAAGCTGCCTGCTGAGGTAAACACCTTCAACTTCGGCATACATTCGCCCGGCCAAAAAGCTGCGCAAAGGAAAGACCAAAGTTGACGAAAGCAGCAGGACCGAACAGACCAAAACCGCACCACTTGCCTTACGCCCCATCGTACCCAGAAGAGTGGCAGAACGCTGATATTGAAACGTTGTATTAGCGCTGGAAACCAGTAAACCGCAGAGAAAGAAAAAATACAGCCCATCCGCACCATTGTGCATATTGAAATCGGTAATGGCATGCAACAGCATCGAGCAAATACCAACCAGGGATCCAATACCGATTAGAATGGAGAATTTATCCCGCCTCTTCCTGATCATTCCCCAGCCGTGCCGCATAACAGCCACAACAAACCAGCCTGCCAAAACAAAAGAGATAATACCGCCGTCGGTAATCAACTCAAGATAATCATTATGAGCATGATCAAATACAGAAGATCCCGGTATCGTTCTGAAGAGGGGAAAAATGTCAACAAATGTACCGAAACCCGCACCGGTCAACCAGAAGACCTTGATAATTTCCAGCGTATCCCGCCAGGTCGGGAGGCGGTCGAATATCGGCTGACCTTCAGGAGTAAATGAGTCATTGATTCGATCGGCAAATTCATTCACCCCGAAATTCAGAAAGAAGAGGAGGATTCCCACGATAAAAATCACCAATGCCGGCCACGAACGGACTCCCTTTTTCCGGGAAAGAAAGGTGTAAAATAGCAGGAAGGAGAGAATGGTGGCAATAATACCGCCACGGCTCAAACTCAACATGATCGAAAAAAGAACAACAACGATTCCGAAGCCAAGGATTAGCTGCCAATTACTGCCGGGAGAAGCAAAAAAGTCAACAATCCGCGCCCGCAATGGTTCTTTTTCATTCACAACAGGCCTGTAATACAAAAACAGCCCAAGGAGCAAGGGCAGCAGCATGGCCATAAAGCCGGCGAATTGGCTGCGATTGATCCATGGCCCCATAAAACGGGCATCGGGACCGGATCTGAACCAGTAAATAAGATCAGGTGAGGTATACCGCTGAATAATTGCCAGAAAAGCAATAAAAATTGCCAGACCGGCAACCGCCTTTGCCGTCTTCTGCAAAGTTTTACCGTCGGCCAGCAACTGCACGGTGAGAATGAACAACAGACCATAACTGCCGATGCGCAACATCTCAAAAAGAGTAGCCTTCCGGTTGACGGATAGAGGCAGCCAATCGGGTCCTCCAGCTACCTGATAAACAGGCTGATAAACATCAACTGAACCCGGAGAAAGAAAACCAACCAGCCAGAGGGGCAAGGGAACGAGTTGAAAAAACATCCAGAAGACCAGCAGAAACAGCGGCAGGATGCCAGGCACCCTGACGGACTCTATTCTCCCCCTGTACTGATACCAGAGAGTAAGCAGGGCCAGAACGCCGATTGCACATTCAACGATGGTTAATGACCACAATTCAACCGTTGCAAAGGCCAGAGGGGCAAAAAAAAGAATAAAAAGAAAAAGGAAAAAGAGAGCCGGCGGGGTCTTCTGTTCTTGAATACTCAACGCTATACCTGCTGATAAAATGGAATCCGTTTAATAAAATGGAATTGCTTCAAGGCCGAGTCCGTCATCCCGGACACCGATCCGGCACCGGAAGGACAGTACAGAGAGGGATCCCGGTCAACCTGTGCATTCAAGGATCCGGCAGGACCAAAGAAAGACAGAGGAGCGACTATCAGTTTTTGGCATAGTAGGTATTATATCCGGAATAATATCCACTCCCGGCATCCGACTTACTCATCCCGTTTAAGATAAAGCCCAGGAAATTCGCATTGACATCGGACAACTTCCGCATGCCGCTATAGAGCATATCATTGGTGGTTTTCCTCGCCCTGACAATGACAATGGTACCGTCGACTATCCTGCTTATCGCCAGACTGTCGGTCACCAACTGGATCGGCGGAGAATCGATGATGATAAAATCAAAGGTTTCTTCCATTTTCTTGACGAGCAGCATCATTTTTCTGGAATTAAGCAGCTCGGCGGGATTAGGGGGAATAGGACCGGAGGGAATGAGTTTTATGTCTTCTCCGGGAACATCATGCAGAATGCTGCCGGTCTTATTACCGGAAAGATAATTGCTCAGCCCTGCTGTATTATCCACACCAAAAATTTCATGCATTCGCGGTCTGCGCAAATCACAATCGATGATCAGCACCTTTTTATCATCCTGGCTCAAAACGCGGGCAGTGTTAATTGCCGTGGATGTCTTCCCTTCCTTCGGCCCCATACTGGTGATTAGAATGGTCTTAGGAGGTCTTTCCGCGGAAGAGAGCAACAGATTGGAGCGCACCAGCCGATAACTTTCCGCCAGAGGGGATAAGGGCTGCCGAAGAATGTAAGATTCAATGCTCTCCCCTTTGCCTTTGAGCTGAGTGACCGTGCCAAGCACTGTCGAATCAAATTTTGCAAGAAGATCTTTTTCGGACTTAATGGTATTATCCAGATATTCCAGGAAAAATGCCAGACCGCCCCCAAGAGCCAAGCCAAGTATCAGCCCCAGAGCAAGCGCTCTCTTTTTATTGGGAAAGGACGGAGCCTGGGGCAGCTCGGCGTTTCTGGCCACCCAGATGTTGACGCTCTGTGCCTGTTCGGTTACACCCGTTCTTTTGATACTCGAGGTAAGCGTATCATAGAGAACCCGGTTGGTATCCACCTCCCGCTGCATAATGGAGAGTTGAACAAACTTTTCATTGACGGTGAGCAATTCCGATTTAGTCGAGCCCAGCAGTTGCCTCAGGTTTTTCTCCCGGGACTCGGCAAGTTCATAAGAGTTTCTGGTGGAAGCGATTATACGGTCAACCTCAAATTTCATCTCATTATTGAGAATGTCCAACTCGTCATTGGCGTTAATCATCACCGGGTGCTTGGGCCCGTATTTTTTGGAAAGTTCCTCGATGTTCTGTCTGGCTCGGAATATTTTCTCCCGAATTGCCTGGATAACAGTATTCGTGGAAAAGATCGGGATACGCTCGAGGGCTGCCATATCATTTCTGGCATTAGTTATCTGCGAATAGATATTTTCAAGATCTCTGCGCTCCGTTTGCGCATTGGTAAATTCCGAGTTGATCTGCGAAAGCTTCTCAGGAATAACGGCTAGCCTGTTCTCCACGGTTACCAGATCATTCTCACGCTTATATTTCTGCAAAGCATTCTCGGCATCCTCCAGCTTTTTACGTTCTTCCTCAGCCTTTTCCGTCATCCACTGCAGTTCGTAACTTGTGGAGCTGACCTTGATATCGAGAGTGACGTCCTTGTAAGCCTGTACCACCGCATTGGCGACAAGTTTGGCGATTGACGGGTTTTCATGGCTGTAGGTGATGTTGACGATTTTTGATTCCGGCATGGGCGAAACCTCCAGCCCTCCCCGGATCATTTTGGCGATTATATCCGCATCGCTATATACTTCCCTGTCAAAGACAGCAGCATTACCGTCTTCACCTGCTGCCTCTTTTTCCCCTATAGGAAGAATGGATTTGATGGTCTCCTTGAAGCTCGATTTCATCTCGGCAAGAAACGATTTCTTCTCAGGTTCTTCAGGGAAAAAATACGGCCTGTATTTTTTATCAAGCTGCAGATTTTCCACAACTCTTCTGGCTACATTTTCACTTCTGATAATCTCGGTCTGAGTCGAGAGGAAATAAGGATCATACCCCGAATATTGATAATCAAGTTTGCCCGAGCCCAGATTCTTCTCAACAAGCACATCTGAGGATGCGGTATAAATAGGGGTGGTGGTGTAGACCTTCAGTACCTGCCAGAAAAAAACAATGAAAGCAACCGTGACGATTATCGGCAGTCGTTTTCTGACAATACTCAAATAGTCACGGATATTTATTTCCTGCTCGGCCGGTTCTTCCTGATATATATCCAACGAACGATCGTCTCTCATAGCCAACTTCAGTATATTTTTAAAAAATTACCTGATTAGTCCCTAAGCCTCAGCTCAAGGTCGGGACTGATCTTTCACGGGTCTCTGTAGCCCGGACGGCTGCAGCGAAGCCCCATGGAGGGTTTATGGCAGCCCGAAAAGAGCAGGGTGAGGCACTAAAAAAAGCTTTCCGGCACCACAATCACATCATCCTGCAGCAGCCTGGTATCAAGCGGTACATCCTTGAACAGTTTCTTTTCGTTATCGACGATCCGAATTATTCGTACACCGCCTTTGGAGGCCTTGCCGGTAAAGCCACCCGACAATGCAATAATTTTAAGAACGGTGGTGTCGTCTCCGCAGGAATATGTTCCCGGTTTACTCACCTCACCGGTGACGAAGCACATACCGCCTTTGGAGATGTTGACAGTGTCGCCGTCAAAAATCTGGACATTCTGGCTGATATCGCCTTTTTCAATAAGCGCCTCCAGATCGACTACAATAATGTCATTACCGTTTATGCTGTTGCGCTTTATCGTTGCCGTGTCGCCGGCGTCTATATCAAGCCCGCCTGCCTTGGAAATAATTTCAAGAAAACTGATAGCTCCGCTCAACTCGATCAGACCGGGATTGCGCACCTTACCCAGCACAACCACCTTTTTGCTTCTATAGTCCTCAATAAAAACGTTTACCTGTGGATTAACGAGATAACCGTCGGCAAACAGCCGGGTAATTTTCTGTGAAATCTCCGGAATCGTAAGATCAGTTACTTCAACAAGACCAAGCAGCGGAATAACGATCTTTCCATCGCTGTTGACCATGACCTTAGTGGTGAGATCATCGTTATCATAGACGGTGATCTGAAGAACATCACCGGGACCGACCTGATACTCTTTTGCTGCAGAAAAGCTGCTGTTGAGCAGCAGGGTAAATACTATCAAAACTGAGAAAAAAACTGGCAACCGCAATTCAACACCTCTTCCACCCTTATTACAGACACAAACTCCCCTGTGAGGAGATGAAGATTTTCATCAGGGGAGTGATCTAATTTAATTTCCAGCTAAGATACTATAAAGCCAGATTCAAACCAACCATAAAGGTGTTTGTGTTATACTCAAAAATCTCCTGATTTGAATCCACCTCTTCGTATTCGTAAGCTACTTCAGCTCTCAGCCATTCTTTAAAGAGATACTGCAGTGCCGGCCGTATACGTATGGTCTGCTCATCCCGATCTTCCGCAATCAACTGGCTGTAGTCGGCGTCCTCATAACGCAGGTCAACGCTGCCGCTGATTTTCTCGGTAAATTTCTGATCATACCCCAGGCTTGCTCCCCAGACTGTCCTGTCGGAGGCGACAAGGCTGTCGGTTTCCTCGTTCATGCGATAGAGCGCCAGATTCAGAGATGTTTTTTCAGAATAGCGATATGTCGCCTGCACATCCAGAGCAAGGCCGTCATAACCTTCCCTGCCTGCTTCATCAAATTCTCTATCCTGATAACCGGCCTTAAAAAGCAAAGCAAGTTTCTCGGTGGTATTCCAGCGCACACCTCCATAATAAAAATCCTGAACACTATCATTAATTGAAGCTATGTCATACTCGACATCAATATATTTATACTGCAGGAAGAAGGATGTTTTTATACTGTAGTTATAATAACTATATACATCGATGCCGTTATCAACCCTGTTCTGGAAAGCATCGATAGCCTCATCATACTCCAGATAAAAATTGGAATAGTCCACCTCGAACCTTAGCTTTTCGGTCATTTCCCAATCGGCGGTAGCCATAAAAAGGTTTGAGTCGAATCTCGGTCTGTCCTCTTCCCGACCCAGCGTCTCAACACCAAAGCTATCCTCCGCCCTGGTAAATCGTTCTATAGCTTGAAGTGAAAGCCCACCCCGCATATTATAACGAAACAAGCCTTCAGCTACCAAGTCAGTATCATTCAGATCGGAATCCGCGGTGTAATATTTGAAATCGGCACCAACCAGGGCATACGAAATGAATCTGTCAGGTGAGAGTCTATCGTTTAACTGGTTCGATAAACCGCCCGGCGAGGTGTTATGGGGCGTTATGGTAATGGGAATTATCTTCTTTCGCGGCAGTGCAAACCATATGCCCGGAGAAACCCTGGTCAGGAAACTGTCCTCTTCATCCGTATTGGTATTGTAGATATTGTCGGAGTATTCTTCATAAATGTTGATATAGGGGTGGAAATATCCTCCCTGGATACCAAAAATACTCCTCTCATCCCCTATTTCGCTTTCTTCAGGCAACAAGGAGGGCTGATCCTGCCGCTGCCCCATCGGCATATCGATACCTTCTTCATTAACTACATCAGCCGTCGCAGCAACCACAATTAAATTATCAATATTCACCCCGTTAGCGTAGCCGGAAACCGGCTGGGTCGCCACAAAGCCTCCAAAAAGAACGCAACACCACCATTTACAATCCATACCCCCCCCTTCTCACAAAATTTCCCAGTGCTATAACTTGCCCAAGAGCAACAAATTCTTGAAAAAACGGCTATTAGAGACGTAACCATTCTTTTTCGCATGTTTTTTCAAATGTTTGCTAAGCATACAAAAAAACAGGTCAATCTGCATGAAACAGATTGACCTGTCTCCACTGCTCCCCTTTAAACATGCTTGCTTTATAGCAGTACTATATTTAATTTTCTGATTACCAATGAAACTCAGCCAGTTTCATGCTGCCTGGCCTCGGAGATTTTACAAAAGCCGATTTTCACCTCCATCCCAGACTCGGCTTTATTGGTAATTAAATAATTTTTAGATCTAATTTTAACCAGGCTGACTGCATTAAACCTTTAAACCGATTGTCTCTTTGCAAAATAAACAAGAAGCAATCCGTAAGGCATTAAAATGCAGATGGGCTGACGTTATCGCCATCACCGCCGGGATTAATGCTGACAAAGCTTGTCCCGGTGCCGACCGGTGTAAAAGGCTGAGCATCAGCTACTCGATCACTGCACTCGGCGACACTCTTTCTGTATCCGGCAGCAACCATTAATTCAGAGATGTTGTATTCAGCTGCTGCTTCCACTATATCCTGCCCCTGAGCTCCGGCACAATAGAGCGCCTTGATCAGGTTTGAAGGATTGAGACCTTCAAACTGTAGCCCGTTTTCCACAATCACATTCGGGGCGGCACCTTCTCCCATGGCAACCTCAACAGCCTTATCGATACCTTCATTTAAATATGTATTTTTAAAATCGACCAGCCATTCGGCGAATGCCGCCGAAGAAGTTACCAGCAAAAATGCCAGAGCTATAGCTATCTTCCTCATTATCTCTCCTCCATAGATCTTTCTTTCATCTCCGGGAATACCCGGTGTATTATCAGGATAGGAACCACAAATCCAGTTCCGTGGTCTTCTTCTGAAGCGACAGGAACTGACCTTCTCATTTTCCGCAATTGCGGAAGACGGAAACCTTATTGATACCTAACACAACAATTAACGTATGGTCTGTTTTAATGCAATGTATTTTTTTGTTATAGAAATTTTTTTATTCTGAAATCATAAGGTCTTCCGGCCCCCATTCCTTCGGTTTTCCTTTTTGTAACTCGGATCATCTTATCTCGTAAAAGTCATCAAAGGTGCTGAGATGGACTTTGCGAAAAGCGCAGACTTCAAATAGTCATTGCCATAACTCTATCCAGTAGATACATTAACTTCATCTTCTCGACCACGAAGCACTCTCGGATCATCCATTCTTTTTAAATTCTCAAGATAGTCGGGCATCTCCATATGATCTTTCTTAAAAATCTCTTTCTTTTTACGGCAATCCTTGCCGGCATACTAATGCTCGTGGCTCTACTCCAGATCAGCGCCATTCTGGTTGTGGAAAGCAAAGATCCGGATCTGGAAAAAGCAGACCTTATCGTTGTTTTCCCGGGAGGCAAAGAACGTGTCACAGCCGGTCTTGCCCTCGCTGAAAGCGGCTATGGCGCAAATCTCTCGGTAATTAACAAAACTGCCGCTAGTCTTCAGAAATCAGTCGACAAACAAAAAATCACTGCCGAAGTTCAGCTGATTACCGGCGACGAAAGCCGCTCAACCTTTGAAGATATCGTCAAAACCAGTGGTATCATCCGGCAAAACCAGTTTAAATCTCTTATCCTGGTAACCTCCTCTTATCATATTCCCCGCTCCATGTTTCTTCTGGAAACCTTTCTTAAAACTTCGGGCATGAGGGTCAAAGTTCAGTATTATCCGGTCAATCCCAACAAGAACCACAATCGCACCAGGAAATTGAAAACATATTACAATGAATTGGTGAAGTTATGGGGCAGCTCCGTGGAAATGGCTTGTTATGGTCTGACTAAAAAACTTCCTGCCGATATCAAGGGATTCAACAGGGCTATTGATTTTTTTCGCACATACCTCCTGTTCAAAATCTAAACCGAATCAGCAGCAGAGAATAAAGGTTTACCTGTAGATTCTCTTCTACTTGCCGGAAATAACTGCGGGAATAAAAGGCTGTTTTCCACCATCCAGGCTGGTCAGGAAGTTGGCAATAGCCTGTTCCTGATTCAGGTGAAGGCCATCAAACCTGAAGCCATGGTAATAGACGCCATCCTTCTCCGAAACCCATATATGCTCTGCAGTTAGAGCAAGCTCTTCCACTTCGTCCTCAAAAGGAAGATATACCTTGAGATTCATATCTTTATGGAGAGTTTCCAAGCCTTTCACATGGGCCATGCAGCCACTGACTGAAAAATCCAGAACCTTGCCTTCCAAATATATTTCATCATGAGGCTCCTTGCACCCGACTCTCAGGTAAACATTATACCTCTTTGCCTTCCTGAAAATCTTAAAGTTATCGAAGCCGCCCAGGAGAATTTTTAAAAAATTATACGCTTCACCGTTTTTAGGTTTCCTTTTCTTAAATTTTCTACTGTAGCGAAGCAAAACAGGAATATAGAAAGATGCGATGGTATAGATGACGAAATAAGTCCCGAATATGGCAAATAGACAATACTCAGGAATATTACGGAAAGGTAAAAGCAAGCTTGTTGCGCCCAGAAGAAAACTTAAACCAAGGATGGTCCTGACTGCCCGGACCCGACCCATACCATAGCGCATGAATATATGATGCAGGTGATATTTGTCCGGCATAAATGGACTCGAGCCGTTAATAGCCCTTTTACACATTATCACCAGAGTATCGGTGATCGGTACCGCAAGTATCAATAATGCCGCCACCGGAGGCATAACACTACTCGCCCCCTGAGTCAGGGCAAGCGCCATGAAACCAAGGGAGAACCCCAGACAAAGACTGCCGGCATCCCCCATAAAAAGTATGGATGGATGCCAGTTGAACTTGAGAAATCCCAAAACGGCGCCGGCAAGGGCAAAATTGAGCAGCATCAGCGGAATATTGCCGCCGATCGAGGCATGAAGCGCAAAAAAGAGAAAGCCGTTAAAGGAAATTCCGCCAGCCAGTCCATCCAGGCCGTCGATAAGATTTATGGAATTGATCACGCCGACGATACAAAAAGCGGTAACGATCCAGATAGCAATTTCACCGCCTGGAACATATATTTCACCAATCCCCAGGATATCGCCGAAACTGCTCAGGCTCACCTTGCTGAAATAGATGAGTAAAACAGTCGCTCCTATTTGTGCGAGGAATTT
Organism: Desulfobulbaceae bacterium; assembly: GCA_016278675.1. Classification (GTDB taxonomy): domain Bacteria; phylum Desulfobacterota; class Desulfobulbia; order Desulfobulbales; family Desulfocapsaceae; genus Desulfopila_A. The sequence continues at coordinate 21,051 of JADQBJ010000048.1, forward strand.
CTGTTTATGCCCAACATCGAGGAAGTCATCAAGGAATCCAATAAGAAGCAAAACCGACAATCCGAGAAAATATCCCCGCAATCCGGCTATGGGTATAAAGGCAAGGCTGCTGAAGGTTGCCGCTATCATCATGCCTATACCGCCCACCAATGGCCGGGGTGTGGCATGCACCTTTCTCCTGTTGGGCTGATCGAGCAGCCCGATCCGCCTGGCGATATGAGCAAGTTTCGGCAAAACAAACAAAGACCCGAACAACGAGCATAGAAAAACCGTAATTATCCGTAGTTCGTCGCTAATCATTACACTTCCCCCCCCGAAGCAAAATCTATATCACTGTTCTATCCCCATAGCGGGACATAGCAATACCACATTTCGCTAACGAATGATATAGGTAGAAATACCTATTTTTTCAATTTTCTTTGATGGATATGATTAGCGCTTATTATTTCCAAATTTATAGGATTACGGTCTGCCGGACCCTGATCGCCAAGGGTCTTATCAACAAAGGCCTTCCTGATTGCCTTGGATTCGTTGGGATAATGTTCAATCAGACAGCTGTGGCAAATGCCATGACTGATGCATCCCCCTTTACCTGACACCTCCGCGACATGCTGATAAAAGTACTCACGAAGAAACTTTTGACAGTAGACGCATCTGACCTCCACTCTACTTTCCTTGTCTTTTCCCAATTTCATTTTCAACCCCTTTCTCTCTAATCCCCAATTTCAGTGCCGTAGCAACTGGAAAAGCATACACAGCGGAACAAACTACAGCATCTATCTTAAAAAAATCTTAACTGTTGCGGCAAGGTCTGCTACATTGCAACTTTTGAATACAAGAAAAGGTTTGGCAGCTGCAACTCTTCTCACGAAATGAAAACATGAACACATTATCTGCACAATCGGCACAGCGTCAGGACCACAAACTCACCGCCCCGGCTTATCAACCTGGAAGACTCATCGAGAGGACGACGTTGATGCGGGAACTCAAGCATCTGCAGGCCCAGAGGAAACAGGCAATCCTCATCGAGGCTCCCGCCGGATCCGGTAAATCGGTATTTGCTCAGCAATATGTCGCCGCTGGTGATATCCCCTCCGGCTGGTGTCAAATCGGTCTGGAAGATCATGACCCCGTCGCTTTTCTGCAGGTGCTGGTTTTGCTCCTGCAGAAGAATCTGCCCGGTTTCCATTCAGGCGTGGTGGCCAGGGCTCTTGCGGAAGGCAGCATCCATTACCGGGAGGCCGTTAATTTCGGTGCCTTGCTGGCACAGGAGATTCATCAGAGCGATACCCCAGCTTTCCAATTGGTAATCGACGATCTGCACCTCCTGGACGGTGCCGGCGACAGTGCCGCCCTGCTGCTCGCCGTCATGCGCGGCTCTCCCGACTGGATGCAATGGATTCTCGTCTCCCGTCACTCCGTAAAAGATATTCTTAACGTCAACCGCTTGCATATCCCGACCCTGATCATCGACAATGACAATCTTGATTTCTCCCTGGAAGAAACCGCCCGCCTGTTTCAGAATACATTCGAGATAATGCTGCCTTATGAAGAGATCGAGCAGATCCGGCAACAAACAGAAGGATGGATTACCGGCCTGACTCTCTGGGCGATGCAGTCGGATAACACCCATGTGCAGGGAGTTAAGAGAAACAGCTCCTTTCAGCTTTCCAGAATGCGGCATCATCTCAGTGAATATTTTCAGGAGGCCGTTCTCTCCTCTTTCTCTCAGGATCAGGCCGAGAAGATACTGCTGATGACCCTGCTCGAAGATCTTCCCGGAGCCCTGCTTGAGCGTCTTTTCACCCCCGAGGGTGCTACAGGCCTGATTACGGCAATGACCCAGAAGAACCGCTTTTTCCGTTATCTCGATGGTGAAGCTGCCATATTCAGCTTTCATCATCTTTTCCGTGAAAGCCTTCTCCCCCTGTGCGAAAGCCGGATGACCAACCAGCAGCGCCGGGAGATACTGCACCAGGCCTCCCGTTATCACCTGGAAACAGGAGATCCGCTACGGGCATTGCGCTATAGCGCCAGGATCAGCGATTTCTCCTTTTGCGAATCCATACTGCGCGACTTCGGTCTGCAACTGCTGCATCGCAACCAGGTAAAGACACTACAGCTGATCCTCGACAGCATTCCTTCGCAATATATCGACGATCACCCCTGGCTGAGCTTTTATTACGGCACCTGTAAACAAGACTCCGAACCCGCACGGGCGCTCTCTTTTCTCCGTAACGCCAAGAAGCTCTTCGCAGAGGAAGAGGATGATATCGGGCTGCTGGTCGCCAACAGCCAGCTCATCGAATACCACGCCATCATCGACGGGCAGTTCAATGCCATGGAACAATATATCGATGAGCTTGAGGCCGTCTTTACGCTCAGACGGCATGACCTCCCCATCAGCCTGCAACTGCGCATTTCATACTCACTGGCCGTGGGCTTCTGTTTTCTGCAGATGGACATGGAGAAGGTACGCAATTACGACACCTGGGTTTTGCAGACCAGCGAAAAGCACGGTCTCGAAAACATGACCGCCATGGCACGCCTGATCCGGGCCTATCGCTATGGTTTTGTCGGCAACTGGAAGGGCTGCGTGGAAGAGCTGGAGGCATCGCTTCCTTTTGTTGCCAATCCGCGGGTGAACGGCTTGACAAGGCTGTTCCTCTATCTTCTGCAGGTGAATCTCCTTGAAATGACAGGTGATTTTATAAACTACAGGGAACAGATAAAAGAGCTTGTCTATGCCGGAGAGCAGGATGCCCTGGTGCAGAGTATCATCGCGCCGCTGCTCGCTGTCCTCAATGCGGACATGGCGCTCGCCGAAGGCGACATGGCCGGGGTGGAAAGATACATCGAGCAGGGCCTGCAAAACAGTTACGCCGGTGCCAAGCCGCACATGCGCAGCCAGTTCCTCTACTATCAGGCAATGGCTGATGCCGTCAAGGGCCGGCGGGCCGAAGCCCTGGCGGCAATCTCGGAATCTCTGCAGCTTCGCGAGCAGACAGGCGCCGTCTCCTTCGTCATCCTTTCCCATCTTTTTGCCGGCGCCGTTTATTCCCGGCTGGGCATAGCCGACAAAGCCCTGCAGCAATTCAGCAAGGCACTGGAGCTTTCCTGTGATCTCGACGAAGAATTCAGCAAAGCCGCCATCTATGCCCACCGCGCCATGCTGCTGTTCCGCGAATATGGGGAGGAGCAGGCACTTGACGATATCCGCAGTTGCCTGGAGCTGATGAGAAAAAATAAATACAAACACTTTTTTTCCTTCATGCCCGAGGTAATGCGCCCGCTCCTCCAGCTGGCCATACACCACAACATCGAAACCCAGCACGCCACCTGGGTCCTGGCCGAGACCCTGCATAGCGGCATCGGCAAAGAGGGCCAAATACTCCCTTTCCTGGAAATCCGGCTGCTCGATGACTGGTCCATCGGCTCGGTTAATGGAGCGCTGATGCGCCTTCACGATCTCAGCCGGCACGAGAAGATACTGCTCCTCGCCCTCATTGAGTCGCCGGGGAACTGCCTCGACAGAAATGCTATCTCGGAGCGCCTCTGGCCTGAGAAGACGGAAAAGAAGCAACGCTCCAGTCTCGACGTCTTGATTTCCCACCTTCGCCGAAAGCTGACCGCACTGGCAGAACCTTTCAGCAGCAAGGAATATCTCCAGGTTGAGCAGGGCATCATCAAATTGCAGCATTGCCTGATCGATGCCTTCAGGTTCCTCGACTTTGCCCGGGTGGCGCAGCAGCATCATGAACAGGGGAAAATCTGGCAGGCCTCGAATAATTTTCATCTGGCCTTCAGGCTCTGGGGCGATATGGGTTGTGAAGGAATGCGGCTGGCCGAAAGTTCCTACCTGGCCGATAAGGTGGAGAACGAATACATCAAGTGCGCCAAAATCTGGGCAGGCCTGCTGCGGCTAAAGGGGAAGCAGGAGAAAGCATTGGAGCTGATGGACAGCGCCTTTCGGCAGAGAAGTCATGACCGGGAGCTGGCCCGACAGCTCTATAATCTGCACGTCGAGAGCAACAACCGGATCGAGGCACAAAAAGTCATTCAGCTCTACCAGCAGGCCTGCCTGGATAGCGGTATTATCTCCGAAACGACCGATGCAGCTGCAGGTGTCTTCTGGCAATGAGCCTGCCGAAGCACCAGACTATACCAAACATCATAAAAAACCACCCAACAACCATAACCTGTAGGTTGGCGGTGAGCGCAGCGAACCCCAACAAACAACCTTTCAAAATTACCCCTCTTTTGGTATACATAGACTTACTCACCTTAACCGCCACTCGACCAAGACAGGAAATAACATGCAATACCGTAGAGCCCGCGTGCAAGGCGGCACATATTTCTTTACGGTTAATCTCGCCGACCGCCAAAACCGATTGTTGGTTGATGAAATTGACACTTTACGCAATGTCATTTCACACGTAATCGATCGCCACCCTTTCACAATCGATGCCATGGTAATCTTGCCTGAACACCTCCATGCCTTATGGACGCTGCCTGAGAATGATGTTGATTACGCTACCCGCTGGATGCTGATAAAAACAGGATTTTCACGGCATATCAACAAAGGGGAGCCCCGTACTCTGAGCAGAAAAAGCAAAAAAGAACGCGGAATCTGGCAACGTCGTTATTGGGAGCACCTTATCCAGGATCAACAGGATTACAACAATCACGTAGAATACATCCATTACAATCCGGTAAAGCACGGATATGTACAATGCCCCTCAGCCTGGCAGTATTCCAGCATCCACCGCTATATCGAGAATGGTGTTGTAGAGAAAAACTGGGGCATCGGCATCGATCCGGCCGACGAAAAGAATTTCGGAGAAAGGAAATAAAAACGTTGGGCTTCCCTTCGCTCAGCGCCAACCTACTGTATCGTCACGCCTATCATTCCTGGCAGCCTCACACCAGACTAAACCCGAACATCACAAAAGCCACCCAACTGCCATAACCTGTAGGTTGGCGGTGAGCGCAGCGAACCCCAACAAAACCCAGCCTTTCAAATAAGTTTGCTCCCCTCCGCTCAACACAAACTGTATCCTCACGCATATAATTCCTGGCAGCATCACCACCTCCTCTTTCTCAAAAAATCTCCCCTGAAGAAACATCTCTTTTTTAATGTTTATACTTTCTTATACCTGCATGGTAAAATGATCCATCGAGCGGTCAAACAGCGGCAATTCAAAGCAATAAGGCTTTTAGTGCAAAATTCACACATTAAAAATATCATTGACTATCTCGAAAATAACGGAGCAATCAAGTTTGCCTACCTGTTCGGCTCCTGTGCCAGAAACGCCACCGGACCATTAAGCGATATCGATCTCGCGGTCTATCTTGATAAGCGATTTGATTATTTCTTGGCACGATTGCGATTTATGGGAGATTTGGACCGGCTACTCAAGGGACATCCTTTTGATCTTGTAATTCTGAATGAGACCCTCCTGGTTCTGCAATACGAGGTCATTCGGCTGAATAGTATACTCAAAGAAAACAAAAACAGACGGATTCCCTTCGAAACCAGGGTTATACGTGAATACCTGGATACAGAACCACTCAGAGAAGTACATAGGCAGAAGTTGAAAGACAGCTTTTCTAAGGAGTATGAACTTGGTCAATAAAAATATACTGACCGCCCGGCTTGAAAGGTTACGAGGCTACCTCGAAATCCTTGAGACAGTACAGACATACGATTGCAGTCGTTTTATAGAAGATCCTTTTATCCATGGTACCGCCGAGCGAAATTTACACCTGGCTATCGAATGTTTGCTCGATATCGGTAATCATATTATTTCCGATAAAGGATATCAAAAACCCGAAAACGATACGGATATTTTTCGAATTTTTCATAAGAACCAGATTATTCCGGATCAACTCTATGAGAAATTAGAATGCATGGCTGCATTTCGAAATATTCTTATCCATGATTATATGAACCTGGACCGATCAAGAATTTACCAGATAATACAATCAAAAACCTCCTGCCTCGAAGAGCTCGGCCATATATTTGCGAGAATGATATAGCGGCGCCACACATAGTGCCTCCTGAACATCACAAAAACCACCCATCTACCATTACCTGTAGGTTGGCGGTGAGCGCAGCGAACCCCAACAAAACCAAGCCTTTCAAAAACGTTGGGCTTTCTTTCACTCAGCACCAACCTTATAGTAAGTCCAGAAACATGTAGTTCAAAATCATGATGTTTATAAAG